>CANMPD010000001.1 GCA_947499635.1 uncultured Paracoccaceae bacterium
GTGAATAGGATTGTCCGTCTCTTGATGAATAGGCGCACCCTTTGGGTGCGTCTTTTTTGTTGGCCTGCAACCCGTCGGGGGGCCCCCCCCCCCCCCCCCCCCCCCCCCCCGCGCCGGTCGCTTCGGGCAAAGCCCGAAGCGAAACACCTTGGGAACAGGACCGCTTAGAATTTTTAGGGGGTTATAAACATCTGAAAACTCCCAAACGACAGGTTTTGATGGCCGTCTGGTTGATAAAGTCATGCGCAATTTGTGCATTTCCTTGAAGGGGTGCCGAGAATTGGCGCAGAATTGCACGGCTCTGGCTTGCGGCCCGGCGCGCTGGACGGTAAATGCGAAAGCAACACGAGATGAGGACCTCCATGTCGATTGATCAAAGCACCGCCGCCAAAGTGGCTAAACTCGCCCGTATCAAAGTTGAAGACGCTGCTCTGCCTGCCTTGGCAGAGGAGTTCAACACGATTTTAGGGTTCATTGAACAACTGAACGAAGTCGATGTTGAGGGTGTCGAACCCATGACATCTGTCACTCCACAACGCCTGACACGACGTGAAGATGTTGTCACGGATGGCAATCAGCAGGACAAAGTTCTCGCCAATGCCCCAGATGCCCGTGAGGGTTTCTTTGCTGTGCCCAAAGTCGTGGAGTAAGACATGAGCGATCTGAACAAACTGACCCTGGCTGAGGCACGTGACCTTTTGCGCAAAGGCGACACCACTTCGGTTGAACTGACGCAAAGCTGTCTGACAGCTATTGATGCTGCGGATGCGTTAAACGCATTTGTGCATAAAACCCCTGAAATCGCGCTTGAACGTGCCAAAGCTGCGGATGTGCGTCTTGCAGCAGGGGATGCACCTGCCATGTGTGGGTTGCCCATCGGGATCAAAGACCTGTTTTGCACCAAAGGTGTCGACAGTCAGGCGGCTTCGGGCATTCTCGAAGGGTTCAAGCCCGAGTATGAATCCACCGTTTCGCAGCAGCTGCAAGAGTCTGGTGCGGTTATGCTGGGCAAGCTGAATATGGATGAATTTGCCATGGGGTCCTCGAACGAGACTTCAGTCTATGGCAATGCTGTGAACCCGTGGCGACGCGAGGGATCTGATACACAACTGACACCGGGTGGGTCCTCTGGTGGTTCTGCATCGGCTGTTGCAGCTGACCTGTGTCTGGCTGCAACCGGCACGGATACGGGTGGGTCAATCCGCCAGCCTGCGGCCTTTACGGGCACGGTTGGAATTAAACCAACGTACGGGCGTTGCTCGCGTTGGGGGGTGGTCGCCTTTGCATCATCACTGGACCAAGCGGGTCCGATGACCAAAACCGTGCGCGATTCGGCGATTATGCTTGAGGCAATGTGCGGCTATGACGCCAAGGATTCGACCTCTGCTAATTTGGCAGTGCCTAACTTTGAGGCAATGCTGACGGGCGACGTCAAAGGTAAAAAGATTGGTATCCCCAAAGAATATCGTATGGATGGTATGCCAGCCAAAATCGAAACGCTTTGGGCCGAAGGCACTGCGATGCTCAAAGCTGCAGGTGCCGAGATTGTTGACATCTCTTTGCCGCATACCAAATACGCGCTGCCAGCCTATTACGTGATTGCTCCGGCCGAGGCGTCTTCGAATTTGGCGCGTTATGATGGGGTGCGCTATGGCCAACGTGTCACATTGGACGCAGGTGATGGCATCACTGAAATGTACGAAAAAAGCCGCGCGGCTGGTTTTGGTTCAGAAGTGCAGCGCCGTGTTATGATCGGCACCTACGTGTTATCCGCAGGCTTTTATGACGCGTATTATAACCGTGCACGCCGGGTTCGGACCTTGATCAAAAAGGACTTCGAAGACGTTTTTGCCTCCGGTGTTGATGCGATCCTGACCCCTGCGACCCCGTCGGCGGCCTTTGGTCTTGGCGAAATGACCGAAGCGGATCCGGTGCAGATGTACCTCAATGATATTTTCACCGTGACCGTCAATCTGGCGGGCCTGCCTGGCATCACTGTGCCAGCGGGCGTGGATGAGCAAGGCTTGCCTCTGGGGCTGCAATTGATCGGCAAGCCATGGGAAGAGGGTGATTTGCTAAATACCGCTTATGCGCTTGAGCAATCAGCAGGCTTTGTGGCGAAGCCAGGAAAGTGGTGGTAGTTTACGCCCCATATAGGACGTAAGCTATCAGACGCAGTGCGACAAAGAGACAGGGAATTGAGATGCGGGTAATCGGGTATTTGGGTGTGAAACCATTGATCTGTGCAGCAGGGCTGATTGGCCTTGCCGCCTGCGAACCTCAGGTGCCGAACAGCGCTGCGGGGATTGGTGATGCTACCAGTCCGTTTAATTCTGCACCGCAACGTGTGGCCGCAGGCAGTACTGTTACGGGGGATCCTTTGATCCAAGGCGCGCAGATCTCGAACGAGGGACGTACGCCAGATAACATCGTTTGGCGCAGCACTGAGTTAGAAACCAACACCGGTGCCCGCGTTAGTCGGACCTATGATGAGGCGACAGGCTCTGCCACGGACATTGCAAACGAAACCGCTGCGGCGCTTTCTGCGTCGGGCGGCAACTCTGGCGTGGCCCCTGTGAACGCAAGCCCTTCTAACCCGGCACCACAACTGCTTGGCGCGGGCAATGCCAGCATTTCGGATGAAAACGATTTTGCGGCTGTTGCCTCTCGGGAATCCATTGCCAGCGATGCAGAACGGTTGCGTCAACTCAGTGCGCAGCGTGTCGAGGTCGCCCCCACCGCATTGCCCCAACGCGATACAGTCGGGTCGAGCGTTAATATCGTTGAATATGCCCTGACCACCAATAACACCTATGGGCAGAACCTGTATCGCCGGATCGGGATCAATCTGGAAAACCGCTCTCGCAAAAACTGTGCGACCTTTAGCTCTCCTGAACTGGCACAAATCGCTTTTCTTGAGGCAGGTGGCCCACTTAAAGACCGTAAAGCACTGGACCCAGATGGGGATGGTTACGCTTGCACATGGGACCCACGTCCGATCCGCGCCAGTTTGCGTGGGCCAACTATCAAGAATTAATCTCGGATGTCGTCTGACGTCTATGTACCCCATTGGCAGGCGAGCCCAAACTTTGGGTCGCGTCGGGATGGGCTAAAGCCACAGTTCGTGGTTTTGCATTACACGGCGATGGACAGTGGTCAGGCGGCGCTTGAGCGTCTGTGCGATCCTGCATTTGAGGTCTCGGCCCATTACCTGATCAGCAATACAGGCTATCTGTGGCAGATGGTTGAGGAAAGCATGCGGGCGTGGCATGCAGGGGCCGGGCAGTGGCGTGGTCTGGAGGATCTCAATTCGCGCTCTATCGGGATTGAGTTGGACAATCGCGGTATGCACCCGTTTTCTGAACCGCAGATGCGTTGCCTCGAGGGGCTGTTGGGGCAGATCATGCGGCGTTGGTCTATTCCGGCGGAAAATATCATCGGTCATTCTTGTATGGCACCGGGGCGTAAACACGATCCCGGCCCGCGTTTTGATTGGCAACGTCTTGCGCGGCAGGGGTTGGCACAGCCAGGAGGCAGCGCACATGCCGTCAGGGATGCTGAAGACAAAAATAATGTCCGGGTTGATGATCTGGCAGCTGCATTTCGTAAGGCTGCCTGTGCTTATGGTTTCCCTGCGGATGTGTCTGATGCGTTGCTGCTGCACACGGTGCGCTTGCGCTTTGCGCCTTGGCGGACACAGGCGCAGATACAGGGCCAGTTAGAAGGCCAGTTAGAAGGGCAGACACCCCCTCTGACATACGCAGATATTGCCTTGCTGCCATCCGCTTGACACGCCCGTCACATGCGCCTAGGGCAGTCCTCGCACAGAGGGCTGGATGGCCGCGCACTGGGGGCTTGCCCCCCACGCGAGGAAAGTCCGGACTCCATGAAGCAACGGTGCCGGGTAACGCCCGGGCAGGGCGACCTGACGGAGAGCGCCACAGAAAACAGACCGCCCAGATCAGGCAGGCTTAGGCTGGTTTGAAACTGGGTAAGGGTGAAACGGTGGAGTAAGAGCCCACCGCGTCGCTGGCAACAGGGACGGCACGGCAAGCCCCACCGGGAGCAATGCCAAATAGGACCCCCGCGCGGGCAGGTCGGGCAACCGATACCGCCGCTAGGTACGCTTCAACCAAGAGGGGTCGGGTTGGCAGCTAGAGGCGTCTGGTAACAGGCGTCGCAGATGAATGGTCATCCATCCCTTCGGGGAGGACAAGATCCGGCTTATAGGCCCTCTGTGCAAATAAGATTGGGAAAACCGGATCTGGACGTTCAGGTGATAAGCGCGTTTGACACAAAGTACGTCGCGATTTTTATCAGAAAACACAGGTGACGGGGGCGATTTTTGTAAATGCTTACCCCAGAGCGCTCATAACGGTCATAGGTGCTTCGAATCCTATTGACACCCTGCGTCAGGCAGGTAAAAGCGCATCCTAATATATGAATACTCCCGAGAGGCCCCTGCCTTTTCGGACGCAGGAGAAGCACCATGGCGAAGCCTACCACAATCAAGATCCGCCTGAACTCGACCGCGGGCACGGGCCACTTCTATGTGACCAAGAAAAACGCACGCACCATGACCGAGAAAATGGTTGTTCGCAAGTACGACCCAGTTGTGCGCAAGCACGTTGAGTACAAAGAAGGCAAAATTAAATAAGCCTTCTGATCTTTGGATCATTTTAAAAAGGTCTCACCTCAGGTGGGGCCTTTTTACGTTTTAGAACCTCTGTCTGAAGATCTGTGTCTGAAGATCTGTATTTGAGTTTGTGGTTGAAGACTTTGTATCAGGCCATAGGCGCGTGGGCTGTTTTGTCGATGTGGCTTCAACTCTCATCAGCAGATCTAATTCCTATTAAATCGGAACTATATTCACGGCCAACCTCACCTATACCGCATATTGCCGCCATAATCACTGTCGATACTTGCCCCAAAGCGAGGCTCTGGGAATGGTTTGGTATGGTTAGAATAGTTGCGGTCTCGGCCGTCTTTTTTGTGTTGCCTGCGTTGGTTTCTGCCAGTGGTGGGCTTGCGTTTTTTGATGTTGAAACTGGCGATCGCCATGACCGGGCAGGGGGCATTATTGTCGCGGCCCCCAGCGCTGTTACAGTATCCGCTTTGATCGCCCACTAGGCGTGTTATCCGTGTTCGTGGCGCTCAAAACGTAACACACCCACTGTCCCATCGGCGGAGCCACCATCAGACGGGTGATTGACGCCATCATTGACCACGACAGCTGGGAAATCAAACGGGCTTACCCCCTCAAGGCAGGCGACGTTAATGCCATATTGATTAGGGTTCGAGCGGCGTTGGTGATGGGTATAGATGCCGCATTTCGAGCAAAAGTAATGCTTGGCCGTGCCTGTGTTGAATTGATACAGGCTCAGCAGATCTTCGCCCTGTGTAATTGTGATGCCATCCAGCTGCGCCGAAACGGCAATTGCCCCGCGCATTTCGCAC
This sequence comes from uncultured Paracoccaceae bacterium, assembly GCA_947499635.1. Lineage (GTDB taxonomy): Bacteria > Pseudomonadota > Alphaproteobacteria > Rhodobacterales > Rhodobacteraceae > Epibacterium. The sequence continues at coordinate 5,458 of CANMPD010000001.1, forward strand.
AAAGAGCAGGTGCAGCGGCGGGCCGTGTTTAAGCCATCGCTCAGCGTGACTTCAAATTGGACAGAGCCACAATGACAGGCGGCTTTATGTGTGGCGTTGGACATGGAGGGCTCCTTTTGGGACGGTTGGGGCTCAGCCAGCATCACACTGAGGGTAAGGTGGCTGTGGCACGCAAGGGACGTGTTGGTGGCGAACCTGAGCCACCCAGGGCGTTACTGTGATAAGGTCTCATGATTTCTGCAGCCACTCAACAGGTTTCGACGATATCTCCTGATGTTGTTCTGGCTCAGCGCATCACGGATGGGCACTTTGTTTCGCGTTGTCCTAAATGCGGATCGGTGACGAGCGGCGTGTGGAGGCTTTGAATAACGAGAAAGGGCGGATCTTTTCAGACCCGCCCTTTTTGTGTGATTGCTCTGGTAAGCGCTGTAAGGGGGTGCCTTACTCGCGGTTGCCCAATAGTTGCAGCAGCATCATGAACATGTTGATAAAGTCCAGATACAGGCTCAGCGCGCCCATAATAGCGGCTTTGCCTAGCCACTCTTGATCGCCAGAGTGTGCCATCTGCAAGTAGGTGTTCTTGATGTTCTGTGTGTCATACGCTGTCAGGCCAGCAAAGATCAAAACACCAAGGGCCGAAACAGCAAATGCAAGCGCCGAAGATGCCAAGAAGATATTGATTACAGAGGCGGCAAGCAAACCGATCACACCCATGATCAGGAAAGATCCCATACCGCTGAGGTCTTTCTTGGTGGTGTAACCAACCAATGACAGACCTGCAAAGGCGATAGAGGTGATCAAGAAGACCTGTGTGATGCTTTCGCCAGTGAAGGTCAGGAAGATCCAAGAGATAGATACACCCATCACGCCTGCAAAGACGTAAAACACCAGCTGTGCAGCGGCGGCGGACATGCGGTTGATGCCTGCGCTAAAGCCAAAGACAAAAGCGAGGGGGGCGAACATGATCACCCACTTAAGTGGAGAGGCGTAAATGGCGTAACCCAGCTGTGTCAGCTCTCCGGTTGGGCTGACAGCAAGGCCAGAAATCGCCCATGCCGCAGCAAAGGTGATCAGCATGCCTACGGACATTGTGCCGTAGACTTTATTCATGTGCGCGCGCAAGCCCGCATCGATTTCGGCGCTACGTGCGCCAGCGGAAGTGCGAATGGTGTCGAACTGTGCCATCGTGACAAGATCTCCGTCGTTGAACTTATCTAAGTGTTCTGTTTCAGAACGGCACCGTCGCGGTGCCACCTGTTGGCGTAGATATTGGTGTTTGTGGAGCGCGTTTCAAGTGTTTCTTACACACAAAGCCTATGAATCCGCGACAAAATGCCTCGAATTCGCGGGAGCGCTTTGGTTTTCAGCTCGATGGTCGCCCAGAGACAGCTCAGACAGGGAACTGGAGATAGGATCAGACACAGGACAGACCGGGTGAGAGGGGGCCGACAGCTGTGCTGGAGGTGTGATACATTCTGTATCATCTCACAGGTCTTACAGTTAACAGGTCCAGTTGTGAGGCATCTGCCAGAATGGGCGTGCCGCCTCAATTTGGGCTTCGCGACGGGTGATGCCCATATCTTCGAGGGCAGCAGTATCCATCTGTGCGAGGCTGCGGCGTTGGCGGTGCAGGCGCAGCAGGTTCCAAATTGAAAACCGTACGGCCCGAGAACCTGCGGCGGTGCCGCGGTGTGACAAACACTCTGTTTGGTAGGTCATTGCTATGCTCCTTTATTTCAAATGGCGATGCTTTATGCGGTGTGCATCATTTATGTTGATGTATATGGCAGTTTATGATCAACATTAAAAACGAATGATTTTGAATTGATACATCAAGGAATGTGATGATGCGAAATTTGGACATTACCACGTTACGCTCTTTTGTTGCTGTGGCGGATACCGGTGGCGTGACCCGTGCGGCCGCGTTGTTGCATCTGACGCAGTCGGCCGTATCGATGCAGCTCAAGCGTTTGGAAGAGTTGCTTGACGTCAAATTACTTGACCGCAGCGGGCGCGGAATTGCGTTAACGGCCAACGGAGAGCTGTTGTTGGGCTATGCCCGCAAAATGGTCACCATGAATGATGAGCTGGTTGGGCGACTAACGGATCAGGCGTTTGAAGGATCTGTCGCACTGGGGGTGCCACATGACATTGTCACGCCAGTAATTCCTCAGGTGTTGAAACGGTTCAACGCGATGTATCCCCGTGTGCGTGTTGACCTTGTGGCTGCCAACACACGCGATCTGCAGACTGCCTATGATAAGGGTGAATTCGACCTGATCCTAACGACAGAGACCACAGCTGCCAGCAGCGCGACGAAAGGCGAGTTGCTGCATGAAATGCCGCTGGCTTGGGTTGGGTCTGTTGATGGCGTCTTGTGGCGTGAACGTCCGCTTCGACTGGGGTTTGAGCGCAGTTGCATTTTCCGCGAAGTCGCAATCAAGGCGCTTGATGCTGCAGGGATCACTTGGGACATGGCGGTCGAGACCGATTCTGACCGCACAATCGAAGCAACGGTGAGTGCGGATCTTGCAGTGGGTGTCGTGCTGGACGGGGTGCAGCCGATAGGGCAGGAAATAATTGCCCATGGGGGGCTACTGCCTGAATTGCCACTTCAACATATTAACATGTATGGGGCAGAGCGCATTCGCACACAATACGTCGCGACCTTGGCGGATCTGCTGCGGCAAAGCTACGCGAGCGTATCACGCCCTGCCTTGCGTGCATTTGGATAAATCAACAGCTTTCACAGGAGGTGACGTTAAATAGCATCGCCTGCGTTTTGTACGGGGTGTCTATTTTGAGGTGCAGAAAGTCTGAATGGCTTGATTATGTGGCGATATCCCTCGTAAAAGGATGACGCAAAGTAGAGTGATTCGATCTATGGTTGCGAATATCCGCCATAATTTGGCACTAAACACATTCATTTTGCGATCGCTTTGAGGTATAACAATACTGTTACCTTGTTTTTTTTGTTGTGAAACAAGGTATTAAAAATACTCTTACAGTTGCGCGTGTTTGTCATCTTGCGCTCAACCAAAAAGGGCGTAACTCTACGCGCAGAGGACTGCCCCGATGACTATTCGGGAGGTTCTGGGGTCGCCCCATGAAGATTCTCGTCAGAACGATGGGAAATATGCGTAAATAAATTCAGCGTAAAACTCGTGGTGTAAATTGATTAAACCCTGATTGCCTCGCAGTATTTCTAGATGTGACCTTCACTCGGGTCTTTTGAAAGAAATGCTAGAAGCGTCGATTATGGGGGGTAATCAATCGAGGTTGCCGGTATGTGGTGACACATCGCGAGAAATCGTAGAGAGGTACTATATGGCACATCCTGTAGACGTGCATGTTGGGAAGCGTATTCGCCACCGTCGTTGGTTGATTGGTATGACTCAGCAGCAACTTGCGGAGAAAGTCGGGATTAAATTCCAACAAATTCAAAAATACGAAACAGGTGCAAACCGCGTTAGCGCGTCTCGCTTGTGGGATATTTCAGATGCAGTTGGCGTTGATGTGAGCTTCTTCTTTGAAGGCATCAATGAAGGTGAGAAGGTCGAATCTGATGCGGCTGTATCGGTTCCAGATGATTTGTTAGGCGACAAAGAAGCCTTGGATCTAGTGCGTTCTTACTATGCAATCCCAGAAAACCAACGCCGGCGTTTGTTTGAATTGGCGCGTGTCTTAAGCGACGTTGCGTGATCACGCCGTACGTTCTGTTCTGGAACTGACTTTGTTTTTAGGCACCACTCTTCCTTAATATGCAGTCAGATATACCAAGATATGCTAAGGTGACATGCAGGATTAAAACTGCGTGTTCCATCAGTGTGGTGCAAAAAAGTGCGACATGGCCTTCCGTGTCGCATTTTTGCGTTTGACCTACCTGATTGAGATGTAGATGTTATTTTGTCTTGATTGCAGGGACGTGTCATGGCACCGGACATCTGCAGACGCGCCAAGAGCGCCGTGACCCCTGGGGCCTTGCTTGGCTCACTCAACGAGAGGCAAATCATGACGCAATCGGATCTGGACGTAGCACGTAAAATGGCGGATGCAGCCCGTGAAGTGATCTTGCCGCATTTTCGCAATCCTTCCACAAAAGCGGACAATAAATTAAATGGTGGCTTTGATCCGGTCACCGTTGCAGATCGCGCAGGCGAATTGGCGATGCGGGCTGTTTTGGCGTCGTTACGTCCCGAAGATGGCGTGTTGGGCGAGGAGTTCGACAATACCGAGGGCGTATCAGGGCGCACTTGGGTCTTGGACCCGATTGACGGCACCCGTGGATTTATCAGCGGGACCCCGACCTGGGGTGTTTTGATCGCCTTGTCCAACGAAACCGGCCCGATTTTGGGTCTGATTGATCAACCCTATACCTCTGAACGGTTCGAGGGCACGGCAAAGCATGCAAAAATGTTTGGCCCCCATGGCACACGCCAACTTTCGACCCGTTCAACGCGCTGTATTGAGGACGCAATTGTTTTCACCACGTTTCCTGAGGTTGGTACTTTAGATGAACGCGCGGCCTTTGAACGTGTGTCCACGCAGGCAAAGTTGACGCGGTATGGCATGGATTGCTATGCTTACGCGCTTGTGGCGTCTGGTACAGTGGATCTGGTGATCGAAGCTGGCTTAAACCCCTATGACATTCAAGCTCCCATTGCGGTGGTCGAGGCCGCGGGGGGGATCGTGACCAATTGGCAAGGCGGCCCAGCCCATAACGGTGGCCAGGCTATTGCGGCCGCGAATGCAGACATTCACGCAGCGGCGTTGGAATTGTTAAACGCAAGTTGAGCAAACGCGCCGGATTTGACGCGCAGATAAACAGGCAAGGCGGTGCTAAACCGCTTTGCGCCCCGCGATGCGGACTTCTGAAATCGCGCGGTCATCTCCCATCATCAGGGTTGGGAAAATGGCCTCCCAAATATCGTTGGCTTCGGCATGACGCTGTGCAATCGCAGGGGTCGAGGCCAGATCTAATACGACCAAATCAGCCTCGTGACCAACGGCGATGTTGCCGATTTTATCCCCTAATCGCAGCGCTTGTGCAGATCCTTGGGTTGCCAGCCATAGCAGCTGTGCTGCGTGCAGTGGGGTGCCGTTCAACTGCCCCAACTCATAAGCCGCTGCCATAGTGCGCAGCATTGAAAAGCTGGACCCCCCGCCGGTATCCGTCGCCAGACCAATGCGCTGCCCTGCGGCCATCAATCCGGCCATGTCAAAAATTCCGGATCCGATAAACGTGTTGGAGGTGGGACAATGGATCAGGCTGGCTTTGACCTCGCGCAGGCGGTCTTTCTCTCGGGGCTCTAGATAAATCGCATGCCCAAACAGGGCACCTTCGCCCAGCAGGCCAAATTGTTCGTAGGTGTCCAGATAATCGCGGGCTTGTGGAAAGAGCTCTTGGACCCAGGTCACCTCGTCCCGTTGCTCGCTGAGGTGGGTTTGCATCAGGCAGTCAGGGTGCTGTGCCCATAACGCCCCCATCGCATCGAGTTGTTCCGGCGTTGACGTCGGTGAAAAACGCGGTGTGATGGCATAAGACAAGCGGTCCACCCCATGCCATTTGGCCAACAGCGCGGCGCTGTCATCATAGGCGGATTGCGCCGTGTCCCGCAGGCCGTCAGGGGCATTTCGATCCATACAGGTCTTGCCAGCAACCACCCGTTGCCCACGTGTCTGAGCGGCGGTGAAAATCGCATCCACGCTGATAGGGTGAATGGTGCAATAGCTGGCCACCGTGGTGGTGCCCTCGGCGATGGTTAGATCCAGATAGCGATTGGCAATTTGATTTGCATAGTCAGGGTCCTCAAAGCGCAGCTCTTCTGGAAAAGTATAGCTGTTGAGCCAATCAATCAGCCGTTTCCCCCAACTGGCGATCATTGCGGTTTGCGGGTAATGCACATGGGCATCAACAAAGCCTGCGCAGATTACATTTTGGCCATGATCAACCACCTGCGCCTGTGGAGCCTGTGTCATAAGCTCTGCGCGGCTGCCTGTTTGCACCACACGCCCAGCGCGCAGCAGCACGGCCTCGTGCCACTGTACCGCATCCGCAGGGGTGGCGGTTTCAAACGGCGACGCGACAAAGCTGAGCACATGGCCCAGTAACAGGGTGTCTTGGCACATAAGAGGCGTGCTTTCTGTTGTCAAAATAGCTGAGCTTAGGATAGATCTTTGCAAGTGAGAGGTAAATAAGTGGCACGGATTGTTTTTATAAAAAACAATATTATACATACATTTATCATACCTATTTACTGTATCTAGGGTATGTTTCTGAAATGGAAAGTAATTTAAGAAGATTGCCGTGCGCTTGGTTGTCGGATCGCCGTTTTTCATGGGGTTTTACGCCAAAAAACGAACCGTGCGAGGGGGCTGTGACCTCTTAAAATGACGCAATAAACCTGCAGGAAAGATCGCATGACCGACCGTATGACAGACGTCGCGAACGACCCCACAGCCGAAGATACCTACGATCTGGATCGCAAACGCGTATCCCGCATTCTTTATGCGGTCGAACACCAAGATCGCGATACCTTGATGGATCTGATCGATCCGTTGCATGCCGCCGATATCGCCGACCTGTTAGAGCAGATTAACCCGCAGGATCGTGAACGGCTGATTCGTCTCTATGGCAAAGATTTCGATGGCGATATCCTGTCGGAATTGGATGAATCGATCCGCGAAGAGGTCATCTCTGCTCTGCACCCTGCCGTTTTGGCCGAAGCTGTGCGTGATCTCGACAGTGATGATGTTGTCGATCTGATCGAAGACATGGAAGAGCCGCAGCAGGAGGTGATCCTTGATGCGCTAGAGGATGCAGACCGGGTCGCGGTTGAACAGTCGCTTGGCTTTCCCGAAAATTCTGCCGGTCGTCTGATGCAGCGCGAATTTGTCATGGCGCCTGAACATTGGAACGTCGGGCAGGTGATTGATTTCATGCGCGAAGCAGAGAACCTGCCGGAACAGTTCTACCATGTGATCATGGTTGACCCACGTCTGCACCCAATCGGCAATGTGACGTTGGGCCGTATTATGGCGGCCAAACGCACCACCTTGTTGAAAGAGATCTACGAAGAGACGTTTCAGGTCATTCCTGCCGACCAAGACGAGGGCGAGGTTGCTTACGCCTTCAACCAATATCACCTGATCTCGGCACCGGTGATTGATGACCAAGGTCGTCTGGTGGGGGTGATCACCATCGACGACGCCATGGTCGTTCTGGACGAGGAACACGAAGAAGACATCCTGCGTTTGGCCGGTGTCGGCGAGGGCAGCTTGTCCGATAAGGTCACCGAAACCACCAAACAGCGGTTTCCTTGGTTGGCTGTGAACCTGTTGACGGCGATCATGGCGTCGCTGGTGATCGCGCAATTTGATGAGACCATCGCCAAATACGTCTCGCTCGCAGTGCTGATGCCGATTGTGGCCTCGATGGGGGGCAATGCAGGCACCCAGTCGCTGACCGTCGCGGTGCGGGCTTTGGCGACCAAGGATTTGACCGGCGCAAACGTCTGGCGGGTGATCCGGCGGGAATGTCTGGTGGGGCTGGTCAATGGTGGGATCTTTGCTATCGTCATGGGCATTATCGGAACCATATGGTTTGGCGCGCCGATGTTGGGCGTGGTGATTGCCATTGCCATGGTGATCAATATGGTGGTGGCTGGGCTTGCGGGTACTGTGGTGCCGGTGATCTTGGATCGGTTAGGTGTTGATCCGGCGCTGGCCTCGGGGGCTTTTGTGACCACGGTGACGGATATTGTGGGCTTTTTTGCGTTTCTTGGGTTGGCTGGTGTGCTGCTGATTTAAATATGTAACATGGGGTGCGTAACATGTCTGACCTTACTGCGATCAAAGCTGCCGCGCGTAAGGCGGCGTTTGCACGACGCAAAGCAGCCTTTGACAGTCAGCGTCCCGGCGCTGCTGGACATCTGGCGCAGGTGCTGGCCGGATATCGCGGCGTGCCGCTGGCCGGTTATATGCCAATTCGCTCTGAAATCGACCCGCTACCGGTGATGGCCGAAGCTGCCGCCCATGGTCCCGTTGCCGTTCCGGTGATCCAAGGCGAGGGGCAGCCGTTGAAATTCAGCCGTTGGAACCCCGATGCTCCGCTGCGCGCGGGCCCTTTTGGGGCGCAGGTGCCCGAAGTTGATGATTTTCTGGATCCTGAAATTCTGATCGTGCCACTGGTGGCCTTTGATCGCGCAGGCGGGCGGCTTGGCTATGGCGGTGGTTTTTATGACCGCACATTGGAACAATTGCGCGCCCAGCGCGCGACGCTGGCTATCGGTTTTGCCTTTGCAGCACAGCAGGCGGATACTCTTCCTCTTGAGGCCACGGATCAACCCTTGGACTTGATTGTGACCGAACGAGAGGTCATCGACCTTAAACGTTAGGTCTGACGATCACATCAAGATATGCGTTCGGGACAAGCATTATAGGTCAAGCGTTTCAGGCCAACAGGTGTTGCGGGGCAAGCGCGCGCGGGTCTAGTGTGGATTTAAGCTGCTCTTGATAGTGTAATCGCAGCAGTCGGACAGTGGCCTATGCCACCGTATCTTCGGAGCGTCTCTTGTACAGGCCTCCCCTCTCATGTCTTCACCATCTTTGTCTCCGTCTTCGTCGCCACCTGTTCAGGGGGTGGATCACACCGTGGATCTGCTGCGCTCTTTGCAATCCAGTATTCTGCGCCTGCGCAACGCCTGTGAAACGCATCTTGCGGACCTTGATGCCGAAGAGGCGGCGAGCCCAGATCCCGCAGGCCTTAAACCGCAGATCAGCAAACTTGAATCCGTCATCCGTGACTTGCAAAAAGTGGAACGTATCCTTGTCGAGCAACAACACACCCAACAGCCCAGTGACGCCCTCGACCTTGATGCCGCCCGCGCGGAAATTGAACGCCGCTTGGCTAGCCTCCATGAGCTCTTCTTGGCGGACTCTCCTGCTGGATGATACACCAGATGCGGCATTGGCGGCGATGCCATGGTTGTTCGACCTATGGGCATTGCCGCATCAAACTGCCCCAACAGGGACGTGGCGGGCATGGGTTATTTTAGGCGGGCGTGGGGCTGGAAAAACCCGCGCCGGTGCCGAATGGGTGCGTGCTCAGGTCGAAGGCGCCACACCTCATGCGCATGGTCGGGCCCGCCGTGTTGCGCTTGTGGGGGAAACCTATGATCAGGTACGCGATGTGATGATCCGCGGTGACAGTGGTTTGCTGGCCTGCTCGCCTCCGGATCGCCGCCCATTATGGAAAGCCAGCGAACGTAGACTGGTCTGGCCAAACGGGGCTGAGGCGCAGGCGTTTTCTGCCAGCGATCCCGAAGCTCTGCGTGGCCCGCAGTTTGATGCAGCCTGGGTGGACGAGCTGGCCAAATGGCGTCGCGGCGATGAGGCATGGGATATGCTGCAATTCGCGCTGCGTCTGGGCGCGCAGCCGCAGGTCTGTATCACCACGACGCCACGCAATTCGGCTGTGTTGAAACAAATCCTTGCGTCCCCCTCGACCGTAACAACCCACGCCCCGACTGAGGCGAACCGCGCCAATCTTGCGCCCAGCTATCTCGCAGAGGTCCGCGCCCGCTATGGGGGCTCTCGATTGGCGCGCCAAGAACTGGATGGCGAGATGCTTGCCGATGCCGAGGGCGCGCTGTGGTCCAGTGACATGCTTGCGGCAACGCGCCGTGCCACAGCGCCTGCACTGGATCGTGTTGTGGTTGCCGTTGATCCGAGTGTGGCCAGTCAAGGACAAGGCGACGCGTGCGGAATTGTGGTGGTGGGGGCGCAGACGCAGGGCACCGCGGATCACTGGCGCGCCTATGTGCTCGCCGACTGCACGGTGCATGGTCTTAGTCCACTGGGCTGGGCCAAGGCTGCGGTGGCAGCGTATCACGACGCCGCCGCAGATCGCATCGTGGCCGAAGGGAACCAAGGCGGGGCGCTGGTTGAGACCTTATTGCGACAGGTCGATCCGCTGGTGCCTGTGCGCATGGTCCACGCAGGCCGCAGCAAACAGGCACGCGCGGAACCGGTGGCAGCACTTTATGAACAGGGCCGAGTATATCACTTGCCAGATCTCACCGCGCTTGAAGATCAAATGGTGTTGATGACACCGCAAGGTTACCAAGGCGCAGGGTCTCCTGATCGGGTTGACGCGCTGGTTTGGGGGCTGAGTGAGCTGATGTTGACGCATCACGCCACTCCTTTGATCCCACGCGCACGGGTTCTGTAGACCAACCAAACATTCTGTAAAACACCCGCTTTGGCGGGTGTTTTTCCGTTTAATAGGAGGATTAAACACACAAATACAAAAGGATAGGTGCCTAGCTTTCGGGGTGTTGCGCACTGTGCGCACGCCTTGGTTGTGTGATCTTCAGTTGCAAATGGCATCTTGTTTCCATGCTTCAGACCTTGGGTGCAGATCACCGCCTTCCAAGGATCAGACACATGATTAGACACGAGGAGATCCCCATGGTCTTTGACCTTTTACGCGCCAAGCCCGACCATAAGACAGCGCCGGTCGCACCGGTGGCCCCCGCGCGCAAAGCCAGCGCATCGGCGCGGGTCATGGCCAGCCAGTCCACGACCACATGGGGCACCTCGGGTCCTCGGGATACGCAGGCTCTCACACGTGCAGGTTTTATCGCCAATCCCATCACACACCGTGCGGTCAAACTGATCGCCGAGGCCGCCGCAAGCCTGCCTTTGATCTTGCAAAACGCGCAGCAACGCTTTGACAGTCATCCTGTGCTGGGATTGCTCACACGGCCCAATGCCGCCCAAGGTCAAGCAGACTTGCTTGAGGCGCTGTTTACCCATCTTATGCTCTCGGGCAATGCTTATATCGAAGCTGTGGCAGGGGATGACGGCCTGCCGTACGAACTTCATGTGCTGCGTCCAGATCGGATGCATGTGGTGCCGGGCCGCGATGGTTGGCCATTGGGTTATGACTATAAAGTCGGCGCCAAAACACATCGTTTTGCCCATGACCCACAACGCCCCGCGATTTGCCACCTGCGCAGCTTTCACCCGTTGGACGACCACTATGGCCTCGCGCCTCTACAGGCCGCGGCTACTGCGATTGAGGTGCACAACTCGGCTGCACGTTGGTCCAAAGCCCTGCTTGATAATGCCGCGCGTCCCTCTGGTGCACTGATCTGGCGTGGCAGCGACGGACAGGGCTTGATGGGGGATGATCAATTCCGGCGTTTATCGGACGAAATCGAAGCCAATTTTCAAGGGGCGCGCAATGCAGGCCGGCCTATGGTGCTCGAAGGCGGCTTGGACTGGAAACCCATGGGCTTCTCGCCTTCGGATATGGAGTTTCACACCACCAAAGACGCCAGTGCCCGCGATATCGCCTTGGCCTTTGGCGTGCCGCCTATGCTGTTGGGCATTCCCGGCGATGCGACCTATGCGAATTACCAAGAAGCCAACCGCGCGTTCTACCGCCTGACTGTATTGCCGATGGCGGCGCGTGTGACCAGTGCCCTGTGTGAATGGCTGACCCGGTATAACGATGAACTGCTGACGTTAAGACCTGATCTCGACCAAATCCAGGCCCTGTCTGGTGAACGTGACGCCCAGTGGAAACGCGTGTCCGAGGCAGATTTCCTGAGTGATGATGAAAAACGTCGCCTGCTGGGCTTACCGCCGCGTAACACGGAGGAGGCTATAGGATGAGCGACTATGACCGCGTCCCCTTTGAATGCGGTCCGGGTCTGCGGTTGTCGGCACAGGAACGTATTTCCGAAGTCCGACAAGAAGACCTGAACCGCCGCTTGGATCGGATCGAGCAGATGATGGAACGTCTGGAGCGGCGTCTCTGGCTCACGGTTTACGGTGTCGCCGCCGTGATCCTTGCTCAAGCGTTTCAATCGTTTCTCACCACACAAATTCCATAAAAATAAAAGGGTAGATGATGACGTTAACCTATTGTCAACCACGATTAGAGGTCAAGTTCGCCCGCTTTGGGGATCTGCTCAACCTCGGTCAAGACGCGCAGATCGAAGGCTACGCAAGCCTGTTTAACCAAAGTGACCAAGGCGGAGATGTGGTGCAGCCGGGGGCCTATGCGACCTCGCTTGCGCGCCACAAAACCAATGGCACGCGGATTAAAATGCTGTGGCAACACGATCCAACCCGCCCGATTGGTGTCTGGGATACGGTGACCGAGGACGCGCGCGGCCTGCAAGTCCGAGGGCGCATTTTGACCGAAACACAGCAAGGGGCCGAAGCGGCAGCGCTGATCAAAGCGGGCGCAATCGAAGGGCTGTCTATCGGCTACCGTACGGTCAAATCCAGCCGTGATGCCCAAGGTCAACGCCTGCTGCATGAACTCACCCTGTGGGAGGTGTCTTTGGTGACATTTCCGATGCTGCCCACCGCACGTTTGGATGCGCAGAGCAACGCGAAATCTGACGAGACACAAACACAAGACACCGGCCTGCGCGCCTTGGCCCATAGCCTGCGCGCTGCCACCAAATCGCTTTCCTCATAAGTCGTCCCAAAGGAGCCACACAATGCCTGAAACCCCACATAGTTCCGCCGATGCCCATCAGGAGGTTCATCAAGCTGTCACAGACTTTGTCAGCCATTTCAAATCCTTCCAAGACGAAACCACCCGTAAACTGCAACAAACACAAGAGCGTATAACCATGCTGGATCGTAAAACCCTAAGCGCGGCTCGTCCGCATCTCGCGGCTGAAACACAGATCGCCCCTCATCAAAAAGCTTTTGATTCTTATCTGCGGGTGGGCGATGACAGCGCGTTGCGCGATTTGGATGTGGAGGCCAAGGGTCTGTCCACAAGTGTGAATACGGACGGGGGGTATCTCGTTGATCCTATGACCTCGCAAAATGTACAGTCGGTGCTGAATTCCACTGCTTCGCTGCGGGGTATTGCTAGCGTTGTGACGGTTGAGGCGACATCTTATGACGTTTTGATCGATCACAGTGATCTGGGCACCGGCTGGGCGTCTGAGACGGCAGCACTGACAGAAACCGCGACGCCGCAGATCGACCGGGTTTCCATTCCGCTACATGAATTGTCAGCGCTGCCAAAGGCGTCGCAACGGTTGTTGGATGACAGTGCCTTTGACATCGAGGGCTGGTTGGCGACACGTATCGCAGACCGCTTTGCCCGCGCCGAAGCCGAAGCCTTTATCATGGGGGATGGCATCAACAAACCAACCGGTCTGTTGACCCATCCTGTGGTCGAAAATGACAGCTGGAGTTGGGGCAATATCGGCTATGTTGCAACAGGTGCAGAGGGTGATTTCGGCGGCGCCGATGCTATCATCGATCTGGTTTATGCGCTGGATGCGCCATACCGTGCCAATGCAACCTTTGTGATGAATTCCAAGACCGCGGGTCTGGTACGTAAACTCAAAGATGCGGATGGCCGTTTCTTGTGGTCCGATGGTTTGGCAGCCGGTGAGCCGGCGCGCTTGATGGGGTATCCAGTGCTGGTCGCTGAGGATATGCCGGATGTGGCTGCCAACAGTTATTCCCTTGCATTTGGGGATTTCTCGGCGGGTTACACCATCGCTGAACGCCCTGATTTACGCGTGTTGCGTGATCCGTTTTCTGCCAAGCCGCATGTGCTGTTTTACGCCACCAAACGTGTGGGCGGGGACGTTAGCGATTTTGCCGCGATCAAGCTTTTGAAATTCGCCGCCAGCTAAACGCCGGTACGAATGGCGGTTTCGGCAGCCCGGAACCGTCGGTTGGCCTGTGTCGCTATATGATCTGTTGTCCTACTGCTCTCCTCTCCGATGTGCTGCAGATCATGACATGGGCCGACCGCTTGGGAGGGGATGGATAATTTTTGCGGAGGTCGGGTATGATTCTGACGGAAACCACAAACGTAACGGATGCTGCGTTGCCGCTGACCGGCTTTCAGGCTCACCTGCGTTTGGGCACCGGGTTTGGTGTCGAAACTTTGCAGGACGAGGTCTTGCTGGCCTATTTACGTGCCAGCCTCGCCGCAGTCGAGGCGCGCATCGCTAAGGTGCTGTTACAGCGCAGCTTTGTGTGGCGAACCTCCCGCTGGGGCCGGGCGACGCTTCCTGCGGCACCAGTGACGGCGATCCACTCAATTGCAATCGAAACTGCGGATGGCACCGAAACCGTGATAGACCCCGGCGCCTACCGGTTAGTTAAAGACACACACACACCCATATTGGAACCGGCAGGGGCCGCCTTGCCGACGATCCCCCAAGGGGGCGCAGCAGTGATTGCGTTTGACGCGGGCCTTGCCACCACATGGGAGGCATTACCTGCGGATCTACGCCAAGCTGTAATGATGTTAGCGGCGCATTACTATGAATACCGCCACGACACGGCACTGGATGCGCGCTGCATGCCATTTGGGGCGTCGGCGTTGTTGGAACGGTATCGCATGCCACGCCTTGCCATTGGGGGGCGTCGGCTATGACTGCGCCACGATTGAACCGTCAATTGACGTTGGAAACCCGTATTCGCACACGAGATGGCGCAGGCGGGTTTCGCCAAACCTGGCATCCCTTGGGGGTTCTTTGGGCCGAGGTCAAACCGCTGTCGGGGCGCGAAACCGCACGCAGTGGCGTCGGCTATTCGACACAGAGTTACCGGATTACCCTGCGTGCTAGCCCTGTTGGGCAAAACGATCGCCCCAGCGCAGATCAGCGATTTCGTGACGGCAACCGGATCTATGGCATCACCGCCGTGGCCGAAGCGGGTGCAGACGGGCGCTATCTGATCTGTCGCGCCACCGAGGAGACAGCCACATGACCTATGCGCTTTCTGCTGCGTTACAAGCGGCGGTTTATCAACGCCTTAGTGTCGATAGCTCTCTGGTCGCCTTGGTCGGAGACGCCGTTTACGACGCGTTGCCAAGCGGTGTTTTGCCGGATCTTTATGTGACCTTGGGGGCAGAGGATGTCACCGATCGGTCAGACATGACAGGGGCCGGGGCGCGGCATGTGTTTATCGTGCAGGTGCTGGCGCAAACTGCGGGGTTTTACGCAGCCAAACAGGCCGCCAGCGCCGTGTGTGACGCGCTGCTGACGGCAGACCTGTCCACGGATCTTGCGCTGACGCGTGGTCAATTGGTGGGCCTGTGGTTTGAAAAGGCTCGCGCTCAACGGCTGAGCAATGGCAGTCGCCGTATCACCCTTCGTTTCGCCGCGCGTCTTGCGGATGACTAATTTGTTGAAAGGAATGAGATTATGACAGCTCAAAACGGCAAAGACCTGTTGATCAAGGTGGATATGATCGGCGACGGCAGCTTTACCACCATCGCGGGGCTGCGCGCCACGCGGATCGCATTTAACGCGGAAACAGTGGATGTCACCAGTCTCGACAGTTCTGGGGGCTGGCGGGAGTTGCTGGGGGGCGCGGGCATGCGATCGGCCAGCCTGTCTGGCTCGGGTGTGTTTCGCGATGCAGACACGGACGAGCGCGCGCGCCAGTTGTTTTTCGATGGGCTGACCCCTGATTTTCAGGTGGTGATCCCCGATTTTGGCACCGTCCAAGGCGCGTTCCAAGTCACGGCTCTGGAATATGCTGGCAGCTACAATGGCGAGGTCACGTATGAGCTGTCTCTGGCCAGCGCCGGCGCGCTGAGCTTTAGCGCGGCATAGGGGGCAGCGGTTATGGCAAACCCTTATCGTGGCGAGGCAGAGTTGCGCATCAACGGGCAGGTTTACTGTCTGCGCTTGACCCTTGGTGCGCTGGTCGAGCTTGAACAGGTATTAAAGAGCACGGGGCTTGTTTCCTTGGTGGAGCGCTTTGAAAATAATGCGTTTTCTGCCAGTGATCTATTGGCGTTATTGGCGGCTGGTCTGCGCGGTGGCGGGTCTGACCTGTCGGTCGAGGACCTGTCTAAGGCAGAGATTGAGGGCGGCGCAATGCAGGCGGCGCGGGTCGCGGCGCGGCTGCTCGCACTCAGCTTTGCAGGCCCGGAAACAGGTCATGGATCTGACCAAGAATTAGGTCAAAAATCGGGTGCGCCATAATGGCTGCGTTGGATTGGCAGGGCTTGCTGCGTGTTGGATTACGTCGCCTGCCACCGGATCAGTTCTGGGATCTCACCCCTTATGAGCTGCGATTGGTGCTGGGGCTAGAGCAGCCTGCCGCCACCATGGATCGCAACCGTCTCAGCGCGTTGATGCGTGATTTTCCCGATGCGGTATCCGCCGATGCAACTTCCCCGACATAACCTCACAGGAGTAGATCATGGATGAGCTAAGTTTTGACGGTTTGGGTGACGGCAAAGGCGACGTATTGGGCGACACCGATGTGGCGCAATCCCTCAGTGAGACCAGCCGCATGGCCGCGAGTTTTCGCAGTGAATTGGAGCAGTTGGGCAGCAGCCTGTCCAGCGCTGGCACCAGCACAGGTAGTCTGGAAAAATCCCTGTCACGGGGATTGGGGCGCGCAATGAAAGATCTGGTGGTTGATGGCGATAGCCTGTCCGACGTGTTGGAGGGGCTGGCGACGTCGATGATCAACGCAAGCTTCAAAAGCGCTGTGTCGCCGGTGACCGATCAGGTGAGCGGCCTTTTGAGCAGTGGTTTAAACAGTCTGACCAGTTCGATCCTGCCTTTTGCCGATGGCGCGGCCTTTTCCAGTGGTAAGGTGATGCCCTTTGCGCGCGGGGGTGTGGTGTCCAGCCCGACGCATTTTCCCATGCGCGGCGCAACAGGATTGATGGGCGAAGCGGGCCCCGAGGCGATTTTACCCTTGGCACGTGGGGCGGATGGCAGCCTTGGTGTGCGTTCTGGCGGCGGTGGGAACACGACGGTGGTGATGAATGTCACAGCCACCGATGCAGCCAGTTTCGAACGGTCGCGTGGGCAGATTGCCACGCGGATGCAACGCGCAATGGCACGGGCAAACCGCAACACCTGAGGAGGGTAAGGTTATGACAACACATATGAATTTTCATGAGGTCCGCTTTCCTGAAAGCCTGAGCTTTGGTTCGGTCGGGGGGCCGCAACGCCGCACAGATGTGGTGACGCTGGCCAATGGCTATGAAGAACGCAACACGCCCTGGGCTCATGCCCGCCGCAGTTATGATGCCGGTCTTGGTATGCGATCATTAGATGATATCGCTGCGTTGATTGCGTTTTTCGAGGCGCGCCAAGGCAAGTTATATGGGTTTCGTTGGAAGGATTGGGCGGATTTCGGATCGTGTTTGCCCAGCGGTGAGGTCACGTTTGAAGATCAGGTGATCGGCACCGGTGACGGGGCGACGGTTGCTTTTCAATTGTCGAAAACCTACCGCTCGGGCGCCCATAGCTATATCCGCCCGATCAGCAAGCCAGTGGCGGCAACGGTTAAGGTGGGCATCGAACAAGAAGAGCTGTTGCTGGATGTGGATTACACGTTTGACGCCAGCACAGGTTTGGTGACGCTGGCCTATGCACCCGAGGTGGGGCGACAGGTGGTTGCGGGGTTTGAATTTGATGTGCCTGTGCGCTTTGACACGGACCAAATCCAAACCTCTGTGGCCTCGTTTCAAGCAGGCGAGGCACCGGATGTGCCAGTGGTTGAGGTCCGCGTGTGATGGTCGGGCTGGGCGAAGCGCTGCAAGCGCATTTGGACAGTGGCGCGACAACTCTGTGTCGGTGCTGGTTGGTGACGCGCAGGGATGACGTGGTCTATGGGTTCACGGATCACGATATGGATTTAACCTTTGACGGGGTGACTTTTGCTGCCGGCACGGGGTTGACGGCCAAAGGATTGGCGCAAAGCACCGGCCTGTCCGTGGACAATTCCGAAGCGTTGGGTGCGCTGAGTTCGACGATGGTGCGCGAAAGCGATATCGATGCGGGCCGGTTTGACAGCGCCGAGGTGACGGCCTGGTTGGTCAATTGGGCCGATATAAGCCAGCGGCAGCTGTTGTTTCGCGGCACGCTGGGTGAAATTCGCCGCTCTGGTGGCGCATTTGAGGCCGAGTTGCGCGGGCTAACCGAAGCATTGAACCAGCCCCAAGGTCGTGTGTTTCAGAAACCCTGCACGGCCGTGTTAGGGGGGCAAGGCTGTGGATCTGACACCACACAGCCGGGATATAGTGCCGAGGTTGCTGTCACACGAAGCGACAGCGATGTGTTTGGCTTTGATGTGATGTCGGGTTACGCGCAGAGTTGGTTTACCCACGGACGTTTGACAGTGCTTAGCGGTGCGGCGGCGGGGTTATGGTCTGCGATCAAACGCGATGATAGCGATACAGAGGGACGCAAGATCACCCTTTGGCAGCCGATCCGGGGCGATGTGGCGGTTGGGGATCTGGTGCGCCTGACTGCGGGCTGTGACAAGACCATGACGCAGTGCCGATTGAAGTTTAACAACCTGCTGAATTTTCAAGGGTTCCCCGATATTCCAGGCGAAGATTGGATGGCCTCGGTTCCGCGCGCGACGGGCGGAAACATAGGAGGGAGCCTGCGATGACGCGTGGATCTGTTCGCAGGGAGATCGACAGTGCGGCGGTTGTGCATGAGGCGCAACGTTGGTTGGGAACACCCTATCGGCATCAAGGCTGCGCGCACGGCGTGGGCTGTGATTGCTTGGGACTGGTGCGTGGCATTTGGCAGACCCTTTATGGGGCAGAGCCAGAAATTCCGCCCGCTTATACTCGCGATTGGGCGGAACGCAGTCAAGATGAGGCCTTGTGGCAGGCCGCCCTGCGCCATCTTGAGCCCAAGGCGCGCGATGATGTGGCCGCAGGTGATGTGGTTTTGTTTCGAATGCGCAGCCAGGGTGTCGCAAAACATTTGGGGCTTCAGGTGGATGCGACGCGGTTTGTGCACGCAATGAGCGGGCGCGGCGTCGTCTGTAGCGCCTTTGGCCCTGCATGGGCACGCCGCGCAGTGGCGCGGTTTCGTTTTCCCGCGCAAGTTCCCCCAGTTTCAAAGGAGAGATAACAATGGCGACGATCGTTTTGGCCGCAGCCGGTGCGGCAGCAGGCAGTGCAATTGGGGGCACCGTGGCAGGATTGTCTGCGGCTGTGATTGGGCGTGCTGTGGGGGCCACGATCGGGCGGGCAATTGACGCACGGTTGATGGGGGGCTCGACCGCGGTTGAGACGGGTAAGATTGACCAGTTCCGCCTAAGCAACGCCACCGAGGGCGGGCCGATCCCGCAGGTCTATGGGCGGATGCGCGTTGGGGGACAGGTGATTTGGGCGACGCAGTTTCTGGAGGCCAGCTCTACCACGAATTACGGGGGCAAAGGTGGCAGCAGCAGCACGGCGACCAGTTACAGCTATAGCGTCTCGATCGCAGTGGCAATCTGCACGGGCCAGATCACGCGTGTTACGCGGGTTTGGGCGGATGGTGAGGAGTTGGACCTCAGCACCGTATCGATGGTCACCTATACGGGCAGTGATGATCAATTGCCCGACCCGTTGATGGAGGCGGTTGAGGGCGCAGGCGCGGTCCCTGCCTATCGTGGCACGGCCTATGCCGTGTTTGAAGACTTGGCGCTTGAGCCGTTCGGCAACCGTGTCCCATCGTTTTCTTTTGAGGTTATCCGCGCCGAGCAGCCCGATAGCAGCAGCTATGACACGGATCTGGCACAGATTGTCACCGGTGTCGCCTTGATCCCCGGCACGGGTGAGTACAGCCTTGCCACCACGCCGGTCTATTTGGACCAGGGTGCGGGCGTCATGGTGGCGGCCAACCAGTCGACGGCTTCGGGGCTGAGCGACCTTGAGACTTCGCTAGAGGCATTGACCTCTGAACTGCCAAGCGCCAATGCCGTGTCACTTGTGGTGAGTTGGTTTGGCGACGATCTGCGCTGTGCCCAATGCACCATCCGGCCCAAGGTTGAACAGGCACAAGCCGATGGAACTTTGGCGTGGCAGGTCTCGGGGGTGGATCGCCAGGGCGCATTGGTGGTGCCAAATGTCGAGGGGGCGCCTGTCTATGGGGGCACCCCGACGGATCAGGCTGTAATCGAGGCAATTGTGGCGATCAAAGCCGGCGGGCAACGGGTGATGTTTTATCCGTTTATTCTGATGGAGCAACTTGCGGACAATACACTCCCCGATCCGTGGACAGGAAACGAGGGGCAGCCCGCTTTGCCATGGCGTGGGCGGATTACAACATCGCTTGCACCGGGGATTGTAGGCAGCCCGGATGGGACCGCACAAGCTGATACAGAGGCGGCTGCCTTTTTGGGGACGGTGACGGCGGCGGATTTCACCATAGAGGATGGGGCAGTGCGGTATGATGGCCCCGAGGAGTGGTCGCTCAGCCGGTTTATCCTGCATTACGCTGCGCTATGTGCGGCTGCAGGCGGGGTTGAGGCCTTTTGTGTGGGATCAGAGCTGCGTGCTTTGACGCAAATCCGTGGGGCGAATGGGTTTCCCGTGGTAGAGGGTCTGCGTGCCCTGACAGCACAGGTGCGTTTGCTGTTGGGCGAGGACACCAAACTGGGCTATGCGGCGGATTGGTCCGAGTACTGGGGATATAACAGCCCTGAGGGGGATCGGTATTTTCATCTTGATCCGCTGTGGGGAGATGACGCGATAGATTTCATCGGGATCGACAACTATATGCCCCTGTCGGATTGGCGGGATACCGATTGGCGCACAGGCGAGACCCATTTGGATGCGGCCGAGGCCAATGCGATCTATGAGTTGCCCTATCTGATGGGCAATATCGAAGGCGGTGAAGGCTATGACTGGTTCTACCACTCGGATACGGCCCGTGCCGCGCAAATTCGCACGCCAATCACCGATGGCGCATATAACGAACCTTGGATCTGGCGTTATAAGGATCTGCGCGGTTGGTGGAGCAATGACCATTATGAGCGTATAGACGGCATTCGCCAAAGCACCCCCACGCCGTGGGAGGCCAAAAGCAAACCGATCTGGTTTACCGAACTGGGCTGTGCTGCCATAGACAAGGGAACCAACCAGCCCAATAAGTTCCTTGATCCAAAATCATCGGAATCGACCTTGCCGCATTACTCGACGGGGGCGCGGGATGATCTGATCCAACAACAGTACTTGCGGGCGCAGATGTTGTATTGGGATGACGACACCAATCCGCTGTCGGATCAATATGACGGGCGGATGCTGGATATGGACAACGCCTATGTCTGGGCTTGGGATGCGCGTCCTTATCCCGCCTTTCCCAATCGCAGTGATCTGTGGAGTGATGGAGACAACTACCTGCGGGGGCATTGGTTAAACGGGCGTGTGGGGCAACGTACCTTGGCCAGCGTCGTCGAGGAGATCTGTACCGATGCTGGATTGGCTGAGATCGACGTGAGTGACCTTTGGGGGATTGTACGGGGGTATAACGTCCAAGACATCGATGCTGCCCGTGCGGCGCTGCAGCCTTTGATGCTGCAACATGGGTTTGACGCGATTGAGCGCGCTGGGCAGTTGATATTTCTCAAACGCGATGGTCTGGGGGCTGTCGCACTTTCGCAGGACGAGCTGGTTGAACATGCCGATCTGAGTGGGACGGTTGAGAAACTGCGCGACCCCGAGGCCGAACTGACTGGCCGTGTTCGTCTGCGATATGTCCAAGCGGGGGGGGACCACACCGTCACCAGCCAAGAGGCGGTTCTGCCAGACGAGGCAACCCACGCAGTGAGCCAAAACGAGCTCCCGCTTGCGTTGACAGACACTGAGGCACGCCAAAGTGTACAGCGCTGGCTTGCAGAGGCACGTATAGGTCGTGATCACGTAAGCTTTGCCTTGCCACCATCCAAGATGGGGATTGGCGCAGGGGATATTGTGTCGCTTGAGGATGAAAGCGGCGTATCGATCTACCGGGTTGATAATCAGGAACAGGGTGACAGCCAGTTGATTGAGGCACAGCGGATCGAACCCGAGGCCTATGTGCCTGCGGTGCTTGCAGAAGATCTGCCGGGGACCAGTGGCTTTGTCGCGCCGGTACCTGTATTGCCGCTGTTTCTTGACCTGCCGCTGATGACTGGAGACGAGGTGCCCCATGCGCCACATTTGGCGGTCACAGGTGGGACATGGCCGGGCAGTGTGGCGCTGTATAGCGCGGATCTGGGCGGGGATTATGTATTGGATGATCTGATTGTCACCCGCGCGACCGTAGGGGTGACGGCGACAGATCTTGCCGCGGCCCCGATCGGGCGCTGGGATCGAGGGTCGGATCTTGTGGTCGATCTGATCGCAGGGACGCTCGAGAGCCGTACAGAACTGGCCGTTCTCAGTGGTGCAAACCGTTTGGCGATTGGGGATGGCACCTCTGGTACCTGGGAGGTGCTCCAATTTGAAGAGGCAGAGTTGATCGGCACAGGCGGGACAAGCGGCGCAACAAGCGCTGGGCGTTATCTGCTGCGCGGACGGTTGCGGGGGCAGTATGGCACACCCGTGCCGGATGTCTGGCCTGCGGGATCCTATGTGGTGTTGCTAGACAGCCGTGTGGCGCAGATTGAACTTGCGGCAAGCTTGCGGCGGGTGGCACGGGATTACCGCATAGGTCCCGCCCTGCGCAGTCACGAGGACGCGTCTTATGTTACGCGCCAAGAGGCTTTTGACGGGGTTGGTCTACGTCCCTTTGCACCGGTACATCTATCGTCTTCAGGGGCGCTGGGCACAGAGCTTGACCTAACATGGATCCGCCGCACGCGGGTTGATGGCGACAGCTGGGACAGCGAAGAGGTGCCGCTGGGCGAAGACAGCGAGGCCTATCGCGTGCAGGTCGTCTCAGGTGCTCAGGTGTTGCGCAGCGAGACGGTGAATTCGCCCACATGGACGTATAATGCGGCGGCGCAGGCTGCAGATGGCGTGCGCGTGGGGGATCACATCACCGTGGCACAGATCTCGGCACGATATGGGGCAGGGCGCGTTGCTCGTCTGATATTAACCTAAGGGGAGAGATGGCATGCGACAGCCGCTGTTGCCACAGGATGTCATCACGCTGACGCGGGCCGTGATGCGTCATTCGCCACAGGCGCAACCACAGCAGGCCGTGCGGATATTGGCGGGGGCCACGCGCGCGGCGGTCTACGCACGGCTTGTGGGGCGGTGCCATCCGCGCTGGGGGGACGGATCGCTGGATTCGGCTGCGCGGCGGATGGGATTGCATCCGGAACCATTCTGGGACGACCCAGATTTCCTCGCGGCGCTTCAGGTTGTTGTTGCGGCACTATCCCGGAGGTTGCGGGCTTGAAGGTGCGGACCACAGGTTGAGGTGAACCGGGTAAGATAAGAATGCATAGCCGGAAATAACAAAAGCCCGAGGCGCAGAACCCCGGGCTTTCACATCATCTGGCGCACAAAGTGCGATCGGTTTAGTCGTTTACTTCGAGATCAACCGCGGATTCACGACCGTCACGGCCTTCACGCAGTTCAAATGACACTTTTTGACCGTCGGCCAAACCGGTCAGACCGGAACGCTCAACAGCTGAAATGTGAACAAAAACGTCATTGCGACCGTCAACTTCGATAAAGCCGAAACCTTTGGTGGTGTTGAACCACTTAACTGTACCTGTAGCCATGGAAATTTTCCTTCTATTGGCAAGTATCGTCCACGTTTTGCGACGAACTGGCAGCCCTCACGTCGAAAGCTGGTCTTAGTAGAAGCAGAATTTCGATGGTCATGTTGCCCCTTAGACCTGCGGGTTACGCGCGCGAAAGGCAAGTAAATATTGCATGACAGCGATGATTTCTGTTGAAATTGTGTTGTCGTTAACCAAAAAAATGCTGCATGGGCATCATTGGACAGAGATTTATATGGGGGGACGTCATTCATCCTATGGTAGATTCGCCGCCGGATCGTTTCCCTTATGCCTCGCCTGACACTGCATGATTAGGTTGTGTAAGCATCGATTTATTTAAGTATGTGTACAAGGTCATCACATATTTGCGTTTGGCACATCCTCGATTAGATGTCTAAATGGTGGATAAGACGCGATGTTGCCCTTTCGTACTTTTAAGGGTATGCGCGCAAAACGCCTCGCCGTGGGGCGCATTAAGGATAAACGCAATGGTCGATACACAAACAGCCCTGCACCAAATTGATCCGGTTTGGGGAAAAATCACCCAAGAAGCCAGAGACGCGGTGCAACGCCAGCCTATGATGGGTGGATTGATCCACAGCTGTATCCTGCATCACAAATCTCTGGAGCGGGCGCTGTCTTATCGTATCGCGGCTAAATTATGTTCGAACGAGATGTCGATGGTGGTCCTGCGCGAAATCGTCGACGACGTCTACAAAGTCGCGCCCCAGTTGGTTGAATGCTCACGTAGCGATTTGGTTGCGGTTTATGAACGCGACGCTGCCTGCCACCGCCTGTTGCAACCCATTCTCTATTTCAAGGGGTATCAGGCGATACAAGCCTATAGGGTTGGACATTGGCTGTATGAGCAGGGCGACTATGATCTTGCTTATTTCTTCCAGATGCGGATTTCGGAAATCTTTGGCGTTGATATTCATCCGGCTGCGAAAATAGGCAAAGGTATAATGATTGATCACGCCCATTCCATTGTGATTGGGGAAACGGCTGTGGTTGGTGACAATGTGTCGATGCTGCATTCGGTGACGCTGGGCGGAACAGGAAAAGAAGAAGAGGACCGTCATCCCAAAGTCGGAGATGGGGTGCTGATCGGTGCAGGCGCCAAAGTGCTGGGCAATATCCGTATCGGCAACTGTTCCCGTATCGCGGCCGGGTCGGTGGTGTTACATCCGGTGCCTGATTGTAAAACGGTGGCTGGGGTGCCTGCGAAAATCGTAGGCGAAGCAGGTTGTTCGCAACCATCCGTCTCGATGATCCAAGTGCTTTCGGATGAACAACCCTGATGAGCGGGCACCGCAGCGACAATTGACGCGCAGCGGTTATCGTTTTTTAAGACCGATGCCGTAAGCTTTTGCCATATATGCAGAAGCAATAGGGTCGATAATGGGTGAGCTGTACTTTACTCTGACGGCGGGGCGGACGGGGTCGAACTGGCTCGCGGATTTCCTCACCGCAAATACGCCAACTGAGGCGTTTCATGAACGCCGTGGGATCAAGGATTTTGGCGTTCATATGCCCGATATTCGGATCATGCGCAGTTTTAACACTTTTGGTTTAGACAGCGATGTTCGCGAATTTTGGCAACGCAAGCTGGACCTTTTGCCGCAGGATGCTCTTTATGCCGAGACCAATCATACGCTTGGGAAATGTGGGCTGATCGAAAGTCTCGCGACCCATGAACGCGCACAGGATGCATGTATTTTTATACTGCGCCGTGATATGGCCAAACAATGTGCCAGCTATGTGCGACGTGGGGATTTTCGCCATCTCACGTCGGTATGGCAATGGTATCTATCTCAGACCTATCCTAACAATATTGTTCCTTTTGAGACCTTTGGTGGAGGAGAGGCCCGGTTTGGTGCTGAAATGTGGTACACCTGTGAAATGGCGTGCCGACAATATTACTATCAGACGGTCTATGCGAGTTATCTGAAATTCATTCCAGTGGAGCTTGAAACCGTTACGACAGCTTTGGGGGCTAGGGCGCTGTTAGAGCAGCTGGGGTATTCCCACGCGCCGATTTTACCCAGTAAAGTCAACCACACGCCCGAACACGCCATGGATGAATTGGCTGAACAATTTGCGCCACTGCGCGCCCTGGGCGGAGCTTATGTTGAAAAGCGGGTGAAGGATTTTATTGCGCAAGGCCGATCTCTTGTACCTGGAGGGATGCAGATTGAAGATGAAGCGCAGGAAATCGTCCGAGAGCAATGGGCCACAATGCCTGCAACGACAAAGATGCTAGATGCCGCGATGAAGCGATCATTGCGGGCAAGTGTGGCACGGGCTCATTTGACGTCATCACGGCGTCGGGCATAACTGCCCGGCCTATTTGGTCGTGACTAAAACTATACCTTTATACAAAAACAGGCCGGGGATGACCCCGGCCTGTTTTTTGTGCGTTAGAAGAGGGTGCTGTTAGGCCAGCATCATCATCGGGTTTTCGAGGTTGTCGACAATAGCCTTGAGCAGATCGGCCCCCATTGCGCCATCGATCACACGGTGATCAACAGACATGGTCACAGACATTACGGTGGCTACGGTCAATTCGCCATCGGCGCCAACCACAGGTTTCTTCACACCAGAGCCAACCGCAAGGATACCGGCATGTGGTGGGTTTACGATGGCGTCAAAGTTGTCGATGCCAAACATACCAAGGTTGGAAATCGCAAAAGAACCGCCTTGATATTCATGCGGCGCAAGTTTGCGATCGCGTGCGCGCTTGGCAAGGTCTTTCATTTCTGCAGACAGGGTCGACAGTGATTTCATGTCCGAGTCTTGCAGAACTGGCGTGAACAATCCGCCCTCAATCGCAACGGCAACCGCCACGTCAGAGGATTTCATCTTGAGCACACGATCACCCGCCCAGACAGCGTTTGCATCTGGAACAGCCTGTAACGCCAGAGCGACGGCTTTGATGATAAAGTCATTGACCGACAGTTTCACACCGCGTGGCTCAAGCTGTTTGTTCAGCTGTGAGCGGAACTTAAGCAGCGCATCCAGCTGGATGTCACGGCGCAGATAGAAGTGCGGGATGGTCTGTTTTGCTTCGGAAAGACGTGCGGCGATGGTTTTGCGCATACCGTCGAGAGAGACTTCCTCGTAGGTGCGGTCGGCGTACATCTTGGCAACGGCCTCGGCTGTGGCGCCAGTGGGTGCGGCAGCTTTTGGCGCAGCGGCTTTGGGAGCCTCGGCTTTCGCAGCTGGGGCAGCGACTGTTGCATTCTCGACATCTGCTTTGACGATGCGCCCACGTGGGCCGGAACCCGCGAGTGTTGCAAGGTCGAGACCTTTGTCAGCTGCGATACGGCGCGCCAGAGGGGACGCAAAAATACGTGACCCGTCTGCGGCTGCAGGAGCTGCTGGCGCAGCGGTGGCCGCTGGCGCGGCAGCGGCTGTCTCGGAGCTCCCTGCGGGAGCTGCCTCGGGCGCCGCGGCGGCAGGGGCCGCGGATGCGCCAGCGGCGACGTCATCCATGGTTTCACCGTCTTCAAGCAAGATTGCAATTGCAGTGTTGACCGCAACGCCTTCGGTGCCATCGGCGATGAGGATCTTACCAACAACGCCTTCGTCCACGGCTTCGAATTCCATGGTGGCTTTATCGGTCTCAATCTCGGCCAGAAGGTCGCCAGAGGCGACAGTGTCGCCCTCTTTGACCAGCCATTTTGCCAATGTGCCTTCTTCCATTGTTGGAGAGAGGGCGGGCATGAGTAGTTCAATCGGCATCCATCTGCTCCCTTAACGGTAGGTGACTTGTTTCACAGCGGCGATAACCTCATCCGTGGTGATCAACGCGTGTTTTTCAAGATTGGCGGCATAGGGCATCGGCACATCTTTACCGGTGCAGGTGATGATCGGCGCGTCGAGATAATCAAACGCCTGTTGCATCACTTCGGAGGCGATGTAGCTGCCGACAGATCCCTGTGGCCAGCCTTCTTCGACAGTGACCAGACGGTTGGTCTTCATCACTGATTTGATCACAGCTGGCAGGTCCATCGGACGCAATGTCCGCAGGTCGATGACTTCGGCACTGATACCATCTTCGGCCAGCTTGTCCGCTGCCTCAAGCGCGTATTGCATGCCAATGCCGAATGACACGATGGTCACATCCGTACCAGAGCGCCAGATCTTTGCCTTACCAAACGGTACAGTAAAGTCATCCAGTTTGGGCACGTCAAACGTGCGACCATAGAGGATCTCGTTTTCCAGGAAGATCACAGGGTTGTTGTCGCGGATCGCAGTCTTCATCAGACCTTTGGCGTCAGCAGCTGAATAGGGCATTGCCACTTTCAGGCCAGGGATCTGCATGAACCATGCGGCGTAATCTTGGCTGTGTTGCGCCGCAACACGGGCAGCTGCGCCGTTTGGACCACGGAACACCATAGGGGCGCCCATCTGACCGCCAGACATGTAAAGCGTCTTGGCCGCAGAGTTGATGATCTGATCCATCGCCTGCATGGCAAAGTTAAAGGTCATAAACTCGACAATCGGACGCAGGCCACCAAATGCTGCACCGGTCGCAATACCCGCAAACCCGTGTTCGGTGATTGGCGTGTCAATCACGCGTTTGGAGCCAAACTCGTCCAGCATCCCTTGCGAGATCTTATAAGCCCCTTGGTACTCAGCAACTTCTTCCCCCATGAGGAAGACGTTTTCATCCGCACGCATTTCTTCGGCCATCGCATCCCGCAGAGCTTCGCGCACTGTGGTTGGGACCAGTTCGGTACCTTCTGGATAGTCGGGGCTTTCGTCCACAACAGGTGCAGCTGGGGCCGCGGCAGCAGCTGCGACAGGAGCGGGCGCCGCAGGTGCCCCTGCTGGAGCCGCTTCTTCGCTCGCCGCAGGCGCGGCTGAGGCGTCATAGGTTTCGCCCTCTTCGACCAAAACAGCGATAGGAGTGTTTACGGCCACGCCTTCGGATCCTTCGGCGATGAGGATGGCGCCAACAACGCCCTCGTCAACCGCTTCGAATTCCATGGTTGCTTTGTCAGTCTCGATCTCGGCGAGGATATCGCCAGAGGATACGGTATCGCCTTCTTTCACTAGCCATTTCGCCAGTGTGCCTTCCTCCATCGTGGGGGACAGGGCGGGCATCAGGATTTCAGTTGCCATTGGTTGTTCTTCCCTTGTCTCTTATCAGGCGTAAATGTCGGTCCACAGCTCTTCGAGCGCGGGTTCCGGGCTGGTTTTGGCGAATTCAGCGCTTTCGTTGACGACAGCTTTGATCTCTTTGTCGATCGCTTTCAGGTCGTCTTCGGTGGCGTGTTTGCCGGTCAGCAGCATGTCACGGATTTGTTCGATCGGGTCCCGTTCGTCGCGCATTTTCTGGACTTCTTCGCGCGTCCGATATTTTGCCGGATCCGACATAGAGTGGCCACGGTAGCGGTAGGTTTTGACCTCAAGAATATAAGGACCTTTGCCTGCGCGGCAGTGTGCGATGGCTTTTTCGCTGGCTTCTTTAACAGCCAGAACATCCATGCCGTCGACTTCTTCGCCGGAAATGCCATAGGCTTCGCCGCGTTTCCAGATCGCTGGAGATTTGGTCGAGCGCTGCACAGATGTGCCCATCGCATATTGGTTGTTTTCGATCACAAAGACGACCGGCAATTCCCACAGCTGCGCCATGTTATAGGTCTCGTAAATTTGACCTTGGTTCGCCGCACCGTCGCCGAAATAGGCAAAGGTCACATTGTCGTTGCCTTTGTATTTATCAGAAAAGGCAAGACCCGCGCCGAGGGGAACCTGTGCACCCACGATGCCGTGGCCGCCGTAGAAATGTTTCTCTTTCGAGAACATATGCATCGAGCCGCCTTTGCCTTTGGACAGGCCGCCTTCACGACCGGTCAGTTCGGCCATAACCCCTTTGGGGTCCATGCCACAGGCCAACATATGGCCGTGATCGCGGTAAGATGTAATGCGTTTGTCGCCTTCTTTTGTTGCAGCTTCAAGGCCGACAACCACGGCTTCTTGGCCGATGTAAAGGTGACAGAAACCGCCGATAAGGCCCATACCATAGAGTTGACCGGCTTTCTCCTCGAATCGCCTGATCAGTAGCATGTCCTTGTAATAACTTGTGAGTTCTTCGCCAGAAACGTTTGATTTCTGGGCGCTTTTTCTCGCAGCCATATTGCGTCGCTCCCTCTAGAGTGATCCACTAAGTGATCTGATGGACCATATAGTTTAATGCTAAACTATCTTTTAAATCATTTTATCCAAGCTGGCGAGGACTATTATTATACGGGAAGTTTAACGAATGTGATCATAAGGATCACGTGCCCTCACCGGTATCAATAAGGAAGATAAGCCTGCAGAGTTCTAACAGAATACGCAGCATAAGCCCGCTGGCGTTTTAAGTCACGTCTTAGGTGTTTTATAGCGCCGTCGCAGCGCCCCTGCACCGATGAGTGTGGCGAGCAACGTAAAGGAGGCCGGCAGTGGAACCGGTGCGATTACGCCAGATACCGTGATGTTCTTAATCGCGACACCCGGGCCTGTTCCCACAGAGAAAACAGTTGTAAATAAAAACGAGCTGCCAACCGGGTCAAATGCTGTACCGAACCCAGGGATAAGATCAATAACAACTGTACTGATGCCATCAGCCCCCAAATCAGACTCGTCATCGAACA
Source organism: uncultured Paracoccaceae bacterium (assembly GCA_947499635.1). GTDB lineage: Bacteria > Pseudomonadota > Alphaproteobacteria > Rhodobacterales > Rhodobacteraceae > Epibacterium. The sequence continues at coordinate 35,580 of CANMPD010000001.1, forward strand.
CGGTAAATATCGTAGAAATACCTGTGCTGAGGTTAAGTATTTCAACAGCGTCAAAGCCGGTTCCGGATTCAAAAATCAACGTGCGTTCGAGGGTGACAGCAGTATCGAAATCAAACTGTATAGACTCGCCAGCTGCGATCAATGCAGAGTCGTCTATAGTGTCTGCGGTCAGGTCCGTTCCAACACCGATGGCGTCATTTGGGAACCGTGCGAGCGTTGCTTCGCGGCCGATGCTTGAGGCGGTAACTCGCACATCGACGCCACCAGATGTGTAGATTTCAGAAGCGCCGGTTGGTGCCTCGCCGGTGAAGTCAAAGGTTACTGTCGCTGCGTGAGCTGCACCTAATGTTAATATATTGAGGCATGTCGCGCTTAGTAAAGTTTTGACTGTAGACTTAATACGCATCTAATTAACTCGATTATTGGTTACTATGTGAAGGCATGTTTCTAATGTACGCGGATACGCCTGGTCGCTGAGCGCAATTAGGTAATAATTTATATTTTAACGTAGGCCGTATGTAATAAAATTGATCGGCATGGGTCAATCATTGTTTCTTACATCGAAACAATGATTAAGCCCATACAGGTATATATGTCCGATCAAGGTTGAACGATAAATTGCCGTAAATCAAGTTGGAACACGGAATGCGTAGGTTTTTGCCGAAAAATAGGTTTTGACGAAGGGGTGAGCGCAGGTTGTGAATGACGTGACCTTATTGCACGACAATTTCATCCGCGCGCACTAGGCCAAGCACCGCACGAGCTTGTTCGTCTAGTAGATCCAAATCGAGGTAGGTATCGGACAGGCGGTGGGTGAGGTTTTCCATTTGCTGGATCTCGCCTTGTAAACGTTCAAGGTCGTGCCGCAACTCGGTCGATTCAGCTTGAATTTCGACACGGCGGAACAGTCCAAAATCCCCTTGCACGGCAGCAAAAGCGAAATAGGCACTTAGCAAAAATGCGAGAACGAAAAACAAGAGGACGCCGATCGAAGGCGTATTGCTGCGTGTCACTGAAAAAGCCTGCTCTTTATTGTCACCATATATTTGGCGTTACAGGCACTGTGGCACAGTTCTGAGAACATGTGAATTCCCAAAATGGTTAATGAGTCCCGTAAGATAGAAGACGGAACTCATTTTGATTAATGTTCTGGTTTTGGTCCTGTTCTGGCGTCAGATTAAGCCTGTAAAGCCGCAACGCCTGGCAGGGTTTTGCCTTCCATCCACTCAAGGAAAGCGCCACCTGCGGTGGAGATATAGGTGAAATCTGCTGCTGCGCCGGCTTGGTTCAGGGCCGCGACGGTGTCGCCGCCACCTGCCACTGAGGTCAGCGTGCCTGCTTTGGTGGCTGCTGCCGCTTTGAGCGCGGCTGCATTGGTGGCCGTGTCAAAAGGTGCAATTTCAAACGCACCCATAGGACCGTTCCAGATCAGGGTTTTTGCATTGTCCAATGCCACACCGACCGCTTCGACGGTTGCGGGGCCTGCGTCCAGGATCATGGCATCTGCCGGGCAGGCATCTGCGGGCAGTGTCTCGTTGTCTGCCCCTGCTTTGAATTCTCGCGCCACAACAATGTCACTTGGCAAGAGGATGGTGCAGCCCGCAGCCTTGGCCTTGGTCAAGATATCACGCGCGGTGTCGGCCATATCGTGCTCACATAGCGATTTGCCCACATCGATGCCCTGAGCGGCAAGGAACGTGTTGGCCATGCCGCCGCCGATCACCAATGTGTCAACTTTGCAGACCAGATTGCCCAGCAGATCCAGCTTGGTTGAAACCTTGGCCCCGCCAACCACGGCAACAACCGGACGGGTCGGCTGGCCAAGCGCGGCCTCAAGTGCGGAGAGTTCGGCCTGCATCAGGCGACCGGCACAGGCGGGCAGCTTGCGGGCGAGGGCCTCGGTTGAGGCATGAGCGCGGTGCGCCGCAGAAAAGGCGTCGTTGCAGTAAATATCGCCAAGCGCGGCCATTTCCGTCGCCAAAGCGTCATCGTTTTTCTCTTCACCGGCATGAAAGCGGGTGTTCTCCAGCAAGAGCACAGCCCCTTTGTCAAGGATATCTACCGCAGCTTTTGCAGCCGGGCCGCGACAATCGGCGCAAAACAAGACGCTTGTGCCCAGTGCGCTTTCAAGCGCGGGAACCAGCTGTTGGAGCGACATCTCAGAGACAACTTGCCCTTTGGGACGGCCAAAATGCGCCAGCAGAACCGGTTTGCCGCCTTTGGCGAGGATGTCGCGAATGGTGGGCACGATGCGTTGAATACGGGTGTCATCGGTCACGGTGCCGTTTTCCATCGGCACGTTGATATCGACACGGGTTAGAACGACTTTGCCGTCGAGATCCAAATCATCCAGTGTTTTCCAGCTCATCTATGTGCTCTCCTGTTAAAACGATGCGGCCGCCTGTGGACCACGCTTGCGCATGTGTCCCGTCTTTGGCGCGTCGGGTCAAGAGGGGTTTGGGGTCATCCGTTGACCGCAGGGCATGATGTGTTTGAGCCGTGACACGCCGAGTTTTTCGCGGCTGTTGTACTGCTCTCTTGGCAAGGGCCTCTGGAGGTCTTAGATAACGAGCAAGATTACACGACAGGAGGGCCCTATGGCCGAGATCAAAGATCCAGAAAACACCGTCATCGTCGAACTGAAAGACGGCAATGTCATTATCGAACTGCTGCCGGACATTGCGCCAATGCACTGTGACCGCATGAAAGAGCTGGCCCGCGAAGGTGCATATGACAATGTGTGCTTCCACCGTGTGATCGACGGCTTTATGGCGCAGACCGGTGACGTTCAACATGGTGACATGGAAGACGGGTTTAACCTGCGCGCAGCCGGCACCGGCGGGTCAGACAAAAAAGACCTACCAGCGGAGTTCTCTGGCATTCCACATGATCGTGGTACATTGGGCGCGGCGCGTTCGCAGAACCCAAACTCTGCCAATTCTCAGTTCTTTATCAACTTTAAAGACAACCATTTCCTCAACCGTCAGTACACTGTTTATGGTCGTGTCATTGAGGGCATGGAGCTGGTGGACAACATCACCAAAGGTGAGCCACCTGCGAATCCAGATCGCATGATTTCGGTTAAGGTTGCCGCTGATGCGTAAGGCTTTGACACTGGTTGCGCTGCTTGCAGCGGGGCCAGCCTTTGCCACCGGTCTGGAAATTCAGATCGCAGGCGAGGCCAATGGCGTTGTCAAGATTGAGTTGCTGGACGATGTCGCTCCCAAACATGTTGAGCAGATCACCACATTGGCCGGCGAAGGCAAATATGATGGCGTGGTGTTTCACCGTGTGATCGATGGCTTTATGGCGCAAACCGGTGACGTGCAATATGGCCGCTTGGGCGATGATTTGCGCGGCGCGGGTCGGGGGGGATCTGATCTTCCTGATATCGTAGCAGAGTTTTCGGATGTGCCGTTTGAACGCGGTGTTGTTGGCATGGCGCGGTCACAAAACCCGAACTCTGCCAATTCGCAGTTCTTTATTATGTTCGAGCCGGGTCCCTTCCTGAACGGTCAATACACCGTTGTTGGTCATGTGACCGAAGGCATGGATGTTGTCGACCAGATCAAACGTGGCGCAGGTAGCAATGGCGCTGTAATCGGCGCGCCGGATGTTATGCAAAAGGTCACTGTAACCGAATAATTCTGCTGAGTTATCGTAAAATCTAAAGCCGCTTCCAAAATATTGGGCGCGGCTTTTTTGTAAATTCGCGCCATAACGCATTACAGTAGGGCCCCATAAAAAAGGCGCCCAATTGAGCGCCCTTTTTTATATTCGTTTGTCAAACGGGCCGTATTGGCGGCGGGTTTAACCTTGGATAGGCGCCGCTGGGGCAGGGGCGGATTTGCCAGGTGTCAGCGGATCGTCTTGACGCTGAACAGAGCCTTCGAAATGCGCACCGCTTTCGATCGCGATGGTTTTGTGGATGATGTCGCCTTCGACGCGGGCAGTGGCGGTCAAACGAACTTTGAGACCTCGTACACGGCCAATAATACGGCCGTTGATCACAACATCGTCTGCGGTGACTTCACCTTTGATCGTCGCGCTTTCGCCAATGGTCAGCAGATGCGCGCGGATGTCGCCTTCGACTGTGCCTTCGACCTGAATGTCGCCGGTGGTTTTCACGTTGCCGGTGATGTGCAGATCCGAGCTAAGCGTTGACGCTGGCGGTTTCGCCTTTGGGGCGGTCTTTGCCGCAGCCGACGGTGCGCCAGCTGGCGCAGGCATCGGGCTGGATGCTGGTGCGGATGAAGACGGTGCGCCTGCGTCTGCGGGTTTCGCGCCTGGCTCATTGATTTTGCTCTTAGAAAACATTTCTCGCAGCCTTGATATAGATCATTGGGTTAACTGGTTTGCCGCCCACCCGCACCTCATAGTGAAGATGGGTTCCGGTAGACCGTCCGGTGTTACCCATATCAGAGATATGATCGCCACGCGAGACCCTTTGGCCTACCTTGACGCGGATGTTGGAATTATGGGCATATCTGGTCTCGATACCAAAGTCGTGCTGGATTGTGACCAGCTTGCCATAGCCAGATTGCCACCCCGCATGGGTGACAATGCCATCAGCGGTCGAAAAAACGTCGGTGCCGGTGCTGCCTGCAAAATCGGTGCCTTTGTGCAGACGTCGGCCGCCAGTTTTGGGATCGCGGCGATACCCGAATCCTGAACTTTGACGCACTTGGTTGAGTTTAACGGGCACTGAAAACGGGGCGCGCTCTGCGGCGATGCGGTAGCGGTTTAGTTCGCTCATCTGGCGCAACAGCGCGTTGGCGCGGGTCTCGTCGGCGGTGGGTTCTTGGCCTCGTGTCGAAAATGAGAGCGGCTCAAGTGGACCACCTTGGCCGTCATAGCCGCTGCGAATCTGTTTTAGGATACGTTCGGGGGGCAGGCCTGCGCTTTTGAACATTTTGTTCAGTGGCTCAACAGATATGGCCATGGCTTCTTCGAGTTGGCGGAAAATTTGGTCGTTGCGTTGTTCGGTCAGGCGCAGTTCCAGCTCCAGTGCGTCCCGCGCCTCAAGTGCGTCTTGGGCATCGGCGCGAATCTGGTCACGTTCTTTGGCAGTGTCTTTCAGAACAGTTGCCATCATGTCCACTTGTTGAGGGGCTGTGGCCAGACGCAGGCTGTCGCGCGCTTCTGGGGCAGTCTGGGCGCGCAGTTCAACGATGGTCCGTTGTAACGCGTCGCGATTCTTCAATGTATTGCGCAGATTGGTCTGCACGATTTCCATGCCGGTTTCCAATTCACGCAGATGCGTTTCCGAGGCGAGAAGCTCGGATTGCATTACGGAAATTTGGGCAAGTGCAGCGTTAAAACGATCCTGCGCCGCAAGGGCCTCGCTGGCGCGGTTGTCGCGCTCGATGGATAAGGCGTTTAGCCGGTCACGATAGATGGATTGATCACGCTTGGCTTGTTCGCGAAAATTGCCTGATCCAATGCTGTCCATCAGCACAACTGCGGTGGCGACGATGGACCAAGATACGATGACCCCAACAGCCAATAGCGTCAAAAGCTGACTTTCAGGGCTAAGTCGGATAAAGCGGGTGTCCGTATCTGATTTCAGGAACACCCGGCGTTCTGGAAATTTGCGTTCTAAAAGCGCATGGACCTTTCTGGCCAAACCAAGTCGCACGATTGCAGTCCCTTACTTTAGTGCAGCCTCTTTGTCCGTGCACCATTGTTAACGTGCGCAAACAAGACCATGTTGTTGGAGGATCGCCGCAAACGCATTGCGACAGATCTCTCAATCCTTAACGCATTAAATAATGGGACTGTGTTTTTCGCGCAACCTTTTTCGCAAGACCCCCGAGGTGAGGGCGGTTATGTACTGATATTAGGCGGGAAAATGCCGAAATCCTGACCATTTCCGCATCTGTGCCACCGGCTTGCACTGGTTAACGTGCATAAGCTGGGGCTTCGCCATCCGCGAGGGGCCAGTAGAAATCAGGCGGCAGCCCTGCGTCAGCGCGTTTTTCTTCGTTAAACGGAGGTTTGAGTGCCCCGTGGAAATATTTCTGCACCAAGGTGTGAAAAGTCTCTTTCGGGTCCAAATTGTCGCGGCCACATAAGAAGTTGAACCATTTGGAGCCATAGGCGACATGGCCGACCTCTTCTGAATAGATCTCTTCTAATGCCGCGACCGCGGCTGTGTTTTTGGCACGTTTAAAGATCTCGATCATACCCGGTGTGACATCCAGACCTCGCGCTTCTAACACCATAGGCACCACGGCGAGACGCCCCATAAGGTCATCAACCGTATCTTCGGCGGCACGCCACATGCCGGCATGAGCGGGGAGGGCACCATAATGGCTGTCTTCGGCTTCAAGACAGTCACACATCAGGTTGAAATGTTTGCTTTCCTCATCCGCGGATTTAACCCAATCGTCATAGAACCCCAGCGGTAGGGGAATATGGGAAAAGCGGGCGATAATGTCCCAATGCAGATCCACAGCGTTCAGTTCGATATGCGCGACAGCGTGCAGCAATGCGATGCGGCCCTGTGGCGAGCCGGGCTTGCGTTTGGGGACGTCACGCGGATCCAGTAAGGCAGGTGCGGCAGGGCGCGCAGGATGCAGCGGCGGGGTTGTGATGCCGACGTCAATGGGGTCTGCGTCACCTGCCCGGGCGGCGCGCCATTGGGTGGCATAGTGGCGTGATAGTTTGGTCTTTTCGCGCCCATCAGCGGTGGTCAGGACATTTCGGGCCATTTCAGCAAGGGTCAGGGCAGGGTTCGTCATTCTTTGACTCCGCGTATCTATGGGGCAGGTATGGTTGGGCGTGATCATGCAAAAGGGGGGCGCAGGCTTTCCCTGCCACTACGGGCGACCAGCTGCAAGGGAAATGGCGCATGGTAACTGCGGGGCCCGCCGCGCAGCGGCGCTTGGCCCAACAGATCAGGCGGCATCGTAGATGCTGCCGCAATCGGCGGGAGCCGCCCGCCCGCTGCAAGCGAAATATGGCCTGTGGCAGGCGGCGTTTGGCGACCCCTTCCTGTGTTGTTTTGATTCTCAGAGTGCTTTGGTGGCCTCAAGAACGTCTTCAACATGACCAGCGACTTTGACTTTGCGCCAAATGCGCGCGATTTTGCCTTCGGCATCGATTAAAAAGGTCGAGCGTTCAATCCCCATGCTTTTACGCCCATACATGTTTTTCTCGACCCATGTGCCATATTCTTCGCAGACAGAGCCTTCGGCATCAGAAACCAACGGTACGGTGAGCTCGTGTTTTGCGATAAATTTCTCGTGCTTTGCGACGGTGTCTTTGGAAATCCCGATCACTTCTGCGCCAAGTTCCGCAAATGCAGCACGCTCGAGTGAAAATCCAATGGATTCCTTGGTGCACCCCGGCGTATCGTCACGAGGATAGAAAAACAAAACAACAGGCTTGCCCCGCAGTGCGGAAAGGGTCACATCGGTTCCACCGTCCCGAGGTAAGGTAAAGTCGGGGGCAATGTCGGTTGGTTCGAGCATGTCTTTGAACTCCTGAAATTTACAATAAGACGCGAGACACACATAGATCATGTCAGACAAAGGAAAAGACCAAATTTCTGAGACTGGATCTGATCGTGATGAGAACGTGACAGGCAAATCTGCGCCAGAAGCGGTTCATAACGCTGCGCAATATGCGAAACACGACACTGAGATAAGCACGGAAATAAACACGGAAAAAGACATCGTGCCAGATCTGTCAGAGGGGGCACTGGGCCAGACAAACACAGACGGCGACACTGTCGAGGATGTTAAAGAACCAACAGAGACACCAGACGCCGATGATGTTAAAGCCAGTGATATTATGCCTACCCCTGATGTCGATCTTGATATCCCATCTGATATCTCAAAAGAAAATACGTCAGAAGAAAACACCTCTGACGCTGACGTCGTTGAACCGGCTGTATCCGAAGGCGAAACAGCTGATCCGGATGATCTGGCACCCTTTGTTTCCGACATATTGCCCCCAGAGCCACCCGCCCAAAAGTCGCGCTTTCGCTGGTTGTTGCGCTGTGCCGCACTACTTGTTTTGTTGGCTGGTCTGGGAGGCGGCGCGATTTTCTGGGCGCTGGATCAACGTTTTGACATGCCAGATTGGGTGCGTGATAAAGCCAAAGACCGCATCGAAGCGCAGCTTGGCGGGATTAAAATCGACTTTGGGGATATTGGCTTTGTTGTGCGTCATGGCTGGCGACCGCGCTTGTCGTTGCGGGATGTCACCTTAACCCAACCCACTGGGGAACAAATTGTGCGTTTGGCAGATGCACAAGCCACCTTGTCTATGTCTGCGTTGATGCAGGGGCAGGTGCGGCTGCGTCAAGTGACACTGAGCGGTTTGTTTGCAGTGCTCAGCCGGGACATGGATGGCCGCCTTGCGGTGCGCTTCGAAGACAACGCAGCGCCATTGCGCGAAGCGAGCAGCGTGCCTGACATGATGGAACGTTGGGATCAATATCTGGATTTGCCGGTTCTCTCTGAACTTAGCCATTTAGAAACCCATGCCTTGACCCTGCGTTATGAGGATCAGCGTTTGGGGCGCGGCTGGACCTTGGACGGGGGGCGGATCATTCTGTCGCGTGATCAGGATGATGTTGATATCTCTGCGGTGTTCGCCCTGCTCAGCGGACGGGAATACGCCAGTACATTAGAGGGGCACTATCGCTCGGCGATCGGGGATCTTGGGGCGCAGTTTTCAGTGGATATTTTTTCCATTCCTTCTGAGGATCTGGCGACACAATCTAGCGCCTTTGGTTGGTTGAATGTCCTGCGTGCGCCGATTTCTGGTCAACTGGATGCACGTATCGACTCCACCGGTGCGCTGCTGCCGCTCAAGGCAAGCTTGACCATTGAAGAGGGCGTTATCCAGCCAGAAGCAGGGTTGCAACCGGTGCCTCTTGCGGGGGCCAACAGTACATTTACGTTTTTCCCGACCCGTGGCGAGCTGGTCTTTGACCGCTTTAGCATCGAAAGCGATTGGGTTTCGGGAAACATGGAGGGGCGCGCCTCGTTAGAGGGGGTCGAGAATGGGCAATTGACCGATTTGGTGGGCCAGCTGAGCTTTCGTGACCTGCAGCTCAACCCGCTTGAGTTTTATGAGAGTCCCTTGGCTCTGAGTGGTGTGACGCTAGATTTCAAACTTGAGCTTGCGCCGTTTCGGCTTAAGCTGGGGCAGTTGTCCGTGCATGGCGAGGATACGGATTTGTATTTCTCCGGCGATGTTCGCGGCGGTAACGAAGGCTGGGATTATGATCTTACAGGGCGTGCCGATGCGATGTCGCTTGCCACGCTCAAGACATTTTGGCCGACAAACACCTCCTCTAAGCCACGCGTCTGGATCGAGGACAACCTGTTGGCGGGGGCGTTCTCGGATATACAGTTTGCGCTGCGCGGTCGTGACGGCGCCAAGCCGTTTGTAGCCATTGACGCGGATTTTGATGCAGGCGAAGTGCGTTATCTGCCGACGTTGCCGCATCTGACACAGACGTCTGGGCATTTTAGCCTTTATGGAAACCGGATGAGCGTCGCCGCACATGAGGGCCTGATTACGCCTGCTTTTGGGGGCTCTTTGGATGTGTCGGGGACAACATTTACCATTCCTGACACCTCGTTGAAAAATGGCGCAGGGACGGGCATTGTCCGGGCCCGCGCCGCCGGACAGGTGACAGCTGTCTTATCTATGCTCGACACTGCGCCGTTGTCTTTGATGGAAAAGGTGGGATTGCCTGTCGATTTGGGTGAGGGAGAGGCGACCGCGCGTGGAACGTTAAGCTTTCCACTTCAGGACAAGGTCACCGATGCGGATCTGACGTTTGACTATGAGGGGGTTATTGTCGGGGCTAAGACCGCGCAATTGATCCCTGGCCATGTGTTAGAGGCGGGTGAGCTGTTGGTCAAAGGGGATAAGACCTATGTGGAAATTTCCGGTGACGGAAGTCTGAGCGGGGCAAAGGCCACAGCCACATGGCATCAGGACTTGGGCCAGACACCTGCGGCGGTTGGGCGGATCAGCGGGGAGGTTGAGATTTCAGCCCAAACCATTGAGGCGCTGGGGTTGGACTTTGCCCCGGATACGGTCTCGGGTCAGGGCACGGGTGAATTTACGGTTTCTTTACCGCCGAGTGGGACGCCTGAGCTGACGTTTTCCAGCGATCTGCACGGTGTTGGGATTAATCTGCCGGATCTTGCATGGCGCAAAACACAGGATAGCCGCGGCACGCTTGAGTTGACTGCGCTGCTGCAAGAGGCTCCGGTTGTGAATGATCTGAACTTTGACGCCCCCAGTCTGACAGCACGCGGCACGATACAGTCCAAAGCAGGCGGAGGACTGGACCGTGCTGACTTGTCCTATGTCTCGTTGGCTGGGTGGTTGCAGGGCGCGGTCGAGTTGACAGGCCGTGGTGATGCGACGCCTGCGGTGAGCATGACCAGCGGTCGCATTGATCTGCGTCGTATCCCCTTTGAGAGCGGCAGCAGCACCAGCAGCAGCACTGGCGGCAACACGCCCATCTCGCTGCGATTGTCGCAGTTGCAGGTAACAGACACGATTGCCCTGTCGGGGTTTTCCGGTGATTTCTCCACTACGGGTGGATTTAATGGCACATTTTCGGGGCGATTGAACGGCGATACGGCGATCACCGGTGTGGTGGTGCCACAACGCGAAGGTCTGGCGATGCGCGTACGGTCAAAGGACGCGGGCGGTGTGTTGCGCTCGGCGGGAATTCTAGACAATGGTGATGGCGGCAGTTTCGAGATGACTTTGGTTCCCGCGGCGCAGGTTGGGGACTATCAAGGGCAGCTTGATATTGAAAGCATCCGTATCAAACGCGGGCCTGCCATTTTAGGGTTGCTTAACGGTGTAAGCCTTGTGGGGTTGGTGGATGAGTTGACGGGGCAGGGGTTACTGTTCTCGGAGGTTGAGGCGGACTTCGTTCTGGGGCCCGAGTATATGACGCTGGAATCCATGTCGGCCGTGGGGGCGTCGATTGGGGTGTCATTGGAAGGGCTGTACAATCTCAATACGAATGCACTGGATATGCGGGGGGTTTTATCTCCGATTTATTTGCTGAATTCGGTGGGCCGTATTTTTACCCGTAAAGGTGAGGGGCTGTTGGGGTTTGCATTCCGCATCGGCGGCGACAGCTCGGATCCAAAGGTTTCGGTCAATCCATTATCAGCCCTGGCACCAGGATTTCTGCGCGAGGCGTTTCGTGGTAGAAAACCGTTAAAGCCGGGCGAAGAGCCACCTGAACCACGAGGATCGTGGCGGGATGGCGAAGAACGCTAATCGCGCGATCTTTTGACGGGGTGGCTGAATAATTTCCATGGTGAATCGGGACCAGAGGTTGTAAGGCGCGCGCATGAAACTGAGTGATTTTGATTTTGAGCTGCCCGATGATCTGATTGCGACACGCCCTGCTGTGCCGCGCAGTTCGGCACGGTTGATGGTGGCGCAGGGCGCGCAGATTACCGATGCACATGTTGGTGATCTGGTCGATTGGCTGTCTGCTGGGGACCGGCTGGTTCTGAACGACACCAAAGTGATTCCCGCACGTCTAAGCGGTCAACGGCATCGCAATTCTGCGCAGGGCCCGGTTTCGGCCAAGATTGAGGTCACATTGCTGGAGCCTCAGGCCAATGGCACTTGGGCTGCATTGTTAAAACCACTTAAAAAGATCAAACTGGGCGAGGTGATCCGCTTTGCCGCGGATCTGTCGGCAGAACTGGTTGACGTTGTCGACGGCCAAGGCCGGTTACAGTTCAACCTCACAGGTGAGGATTTTGACGCTGCCTTAAACGCGGCTGGTGCAATGCCCTTGCCGCCTTATATCGCTGCCAAACGACCGGCTGATGCGCAGGATAAGCAAGACTATCAAACGGTATGGGCAAAACATTCTGGCGCGGTGGCGGCCCCAACGGCAAGTTTGCATTTTGACCAAGAACTGCTGGCGGCCTTGGCGGCAAAGGGCGTGGAGTTTACACATGTGACGTTGCATGTGGGCGCGGGTACGTTTTTACCGGTCAAGGTCGAGGATGTCACATCCCATAAGATGCACGCGGAATGGGGACGTGTCAGCCCCACAGCCGCAGCTGAGATTGCTGCCACCAAAGCCGCAGGTGGGCGGGTGATCCCCGTGGGCACCACTGCGCTGCGTCTGATCGAGAGCGCGGCGCGCGATGGTCAGATCCAGGCATGGGAAGGCGAGACGGATATCTTTATCTACCCGGGCTTTACCTTTCACGTGGCGGATGCGCTGATGACCAATTTTCACCTGCCGAAATCAACCCTGATGATGTTGGTGTCGGCTTTATTGGGGGCCGAGGAAATTCGCACAGTCTATACCCATGCAGTGGCGCAGCGGTATCGGTTCTTCTCTTACGGTGACGCCTCGTTGTTATTGCCCGCCCGCACGTAACTGCGCGTGCAGCGTTACGTAAGACTTTAAACTATATTTCAAAAATAACGTTTCGCGTATCTGTTCAGGAACGACATAAAACGCACTCTATGTCGCTTGCGTCACACCTGTGTGTATTGTGTTTGCTAGGCTCGCTAAAAATGACAGCCTGCGCCGTGAGAGTCGCGGGACATAGATCGCAAAAGGATCGCGCGATGTTACAAGTTATATCCAGCTCATGGGCGCTGCTATTAGGGTTTGGTTTGTTGATGATGGGCAATGGGATGCAAGGCCCGTTGCTGAGTGACCTTGGCGCGCGGGCAGGGTTTTCCACACTGGCCATGTCGATCGTCGTATCGGGATATTTTGTAGGCGTTCTGGTGGGTGGTTGGTACGCGCCGGGGATGATCCGGCGTGTGGGCCATGTGCGGGTCTTTGCCGCGCTGGCATCGCTGATTTCAGCAGTGATGATCTTGTACCCGGCGCTGGTGCATCCCGTCGCTTGGGCGTTGGGGCGCTTTGTGGTCGGTTTTTGTTTTTCGGGCGTCTATGTCACGACCGAAAGCTGGTTGAACAACGCCGCAGATAATGAAAACCGTGGCAAGGCGCTGTCAGCCTATATGATCGTGTTGACATTGGGGTTGACGGTTTCGCCTGCGCTACTGCTGGTCGATGACAGCGGGGGGTATTTGCCGTTTGTGATTGGGTCCATTGCGATTTCGATCTCGTTTGCCCCGATTTTGCTATCTATTTCTCCGACGCCTGCGTTTGAAAGCTCTAAGCCGATGACGATGCTGCAACTGTTCCATTCGTCTCCTTTGGGGTGTGTGGGTATGTTTGTGCTCGGGGGGCTTTTTGCCGCGCAGTTCGGCATGGCCTCGGTTTACGCCAAGGCCGTTGGCATGTCGGATGGGCAGATCGCGATTTTCACGAGTAGCTTTTTCATCGGTGGTTTGTTGTTCCAGTTCCCGCTGGGCTGGATGTCTGACCGGATGGATCGACGCATTCTGGTTGCGGCGGCGGCTGGGGTGGCTGGCTTTGCGGGGCTCTTTGCATCGGTCTTGGGTGGGAATTTCTATCTGTTGGTCGCGGCTGTGTTTATATGCGGCGGCCTGATTAACCCGCTGTATTCATTGTTGATTGCACATACCAATGACCATTTGGACCATGATGATATGGCCTCTGCCTCGGGGAGTTTGGTTTTGCTTGCTGGCGCGGGCTCGTCCGTTGGGCCAATTTTCATCGGTTGGTTTATGTCTGATGGCGTCATGGGGCAGCAGGGATTCTTTTATTACATCGCCGTGCTTCTTTTTGCGCTTGGCGGATATTCGCTGTATCGGATAACTCAGCGGGCCTCGGTTCCTGTGGACGAAACCGGCGTCTCGACTGTTGTCGCCATGTCTGCGTCTCCTGTGGCGATGGAATTTGCGCAGGAATATGTTATCGAGACCGAATTAGAGGAACAAGAAGCTGCCGAAGCCGAAGAGCGCGTGGCAGGATAAGTACAGGATATAAGCGATGCACGGCGTAGATGCGGTACTTGATTTTTGGTTGGATCAGCTGTCGCCCAAGGACTGGTATGTACAGTCTGACACATTGGATGACACGATCCGCAAAGAGTTTGGCAAAACATGGGAAATGGCCTGCGAGGGGCATTTCTCGTTGTGGCTGACTTATCCATCTGGGGTCTTGGCGTATATTATTCTAACAGACCAGTTTCCACGCAATATGTTTCGTGAGGACGGGCGTGCCTTTGCCTCGGATGCGGCGGCGCGGGCGGCGGCGGTTGGGGCAATCTCCAAGAATTGGGACCTAAAGATCGATGGGGCCGCGCGGCAATTTTTCTATATGCCGTTGATGCACAGCGAAGATCTGGAGGACCAAGATTTTTGTGTCAGCCTATTTGAAACCCGAATGGAGAGTGCAAGTAACTTGTTACATGCGCGTGCGCATCGCGATGTCATCCGCGATTTTGGTCGTTTTCCCTATCGCAACGCGGCTTTGGGACGTGAAACCACTGCGGCTGAACGCGCCTATCTTGAGGCAGGCGCCTATGGGTCAACCGTGCGCAAGCTTGAACACGAGGCCGAGGTATTGGCCAATTCATAACCATCCTGTGTAGGGTGATTGCAGTGTAGGAGAAATTGGTTTAGCACTAAACTAGTTTTGAAATTTTGGCGCGAGGGATGAGACATGGCGGCAGAAACCTATGATGTGATCGTAATCGGTGCAGGTCCAGGCGGCTATGTCGCAGCAATCCGTGCTGCGCAACTGGGGCTCAAAGTGGCCTGTGTCGAACGGGAGCATCTGGGCGGCATTTGTCTGAACTGGGGTTGTATCCCAACCAAGGCATTGTTGCGCTCGGCTGAGGTGTATCATCAGATGCACCGCGCCAAAGAATTTGGTCTCAGTGTTGAGGGCGCCAAATTCGACCTGAACGCCATTGTTGACCGCTCTCGCAAAGTTGCGTCGCAGATGAACGGCGGTATCAAGGGCTTGTTCAAAAAGAACAAAGTTACCTCGATCATGGGTGAGGCGACGATTGTTGCCAAAGGCAAGGTTTCTGTGAAAACCGACAAAGGCACCGATGAGTTGACAGCGAAGAACATCATCATCGCCACCGGCGCGCGGGCCCGTGAATTGCCTGGTCTGGAAGCGGATGGGGATCTGGTGTGGACATATCGCCACGCATTGAAGCCTGTGCGCATGCCTAAGAAGCTTTTGGTGATCGGCTCTGGTGCGATTGGCATCGAATTTGCCAGCTTCTACAACACACTGGGTGCGGATACGACTGTCGTCGAAGTCATGGACCGTGTTTTGCCTGTTGAAGACAAAGACATCTCAAGCTTTGCGAAAAAACAATTCGTCAAGCAAGGTATGAAGATCATGGAAAAAGCCATGGTCAAAAAACTGGACCGCGCCAAGGGCAAAGTCACCGCACATATCGAAGTGGGCGGTAAGGTTGAAACACAGGAATTCGACACCGTGATCTCAGCCGTTGGTATTGTTGGTAATACTGAGGGTCTGGGGCTGGAAAAACTGGGTGTGAAAATCGACCGCACCCATGTCATCACTGACGAATATTGCGGCACCGGAGTTGAGGGCGTCTATGCCATCGGCGACATCGCGGGCGCACCATGGTTGGCGCACAAAGCCAGCCACGAAGGCATCATGGTTGCTGAACTGATCGCAGGTAAGAAAGTGCACGCGATCAAGCCAGGCTCCATTGCGGGTTGTACCTATTGTCACCCACAGGTGGCGTCCGTCGGCATGACCGAAGCCAAAGCCAAAGAGGCGGGGTATAAGGTCAAAGTCGGGAAATTCCCGTTTATTGGCAACGGTAAAGCGGTCGCGATGGGCGAGGCCGAAGGTCTGGTCAAGACCGTCTTTGACGAGAAAACCGGCGAGTTGCTGGGGGCACATATGGTTGGCGCCGAGGTTACCGAGATGATCCAAGGTTACGTCATTGCCCGTCAGCTTGAGACCACCGAAGAAGACCTGATGGAGACGGTCTTCCCGCACCCAACTATGTCCGAGATGATGCACGAAAGTGTTCTGGACGCATTTGGGCGCGCGATACATATTTGATCTGACCAAATTGATCGAAAAATCTAAACGCCAGAGGGCTTCCCTCTGGCGTTTTTGTTTTATGGGCTGGGTGCGAAATTATTCCCCTCAAAAGGGGAAGAGCGTGGATGTTAAGTCACTTAGACAAATTATCACAAATACGTGATTTATTGTGAGTTAGGGACATATCATGAAAAAACTTATTCTTTCTGCAGTTTTGACAACTTGGGCCTGTGGTGCACAGGCTGCGACCTTGGTGAACGGGAGTTTCGAACAACCAGGTACGGCAACCGCCCCTTATACAGTATATACGGCTGGAGCGCCTGATTTGGCGGGGTGGAGCATCGACAGTGGGTCTGTTGATTTGATCTACACTTATTGGCAATCGAGCCAGGGTAGCTACAGTCTTGATCTTAACGGCGACACTGGGGGGCAGATTAGCCAAGTTATAACGGGTTTGACCGTTGGGCAAACCTACACGCTTGCGTTTGATATGGCGGCGAATGTCTATTCACCGAGCAGTCTTTTAAAAGACGTTATTGTTCACGCAGCAGATGTCATGACGCGTTTTAGTTTTGATAGCACGGGGCATACGGTTACTGACATGGGCTGGGAGGAAAAATCGTTTGAGTTTACGGCGACGACCCCCTCAACCTTGCTTAGTTTTGCGTCGACACAGGATGGCGCTTTTGGTGTCGCGTTAGATAATATCAGGCTTTACGAAACACTTGCCCCTGTACCTTTGCCAGCGACAGGTTTGTTATTGCTTGGCGGTCTTGGGGCACTGCGCCTGCGCCGCAAGCGATAAAACAGGTTGATTGCGCATGAAAAGATCGCCTGTGGGTGGTCTTTTCTCTGGACAATTCCCGTCTGCGGCTTTGTAAGGGCCCAAGACAAGGGAGCGCCACGATGACTGAGACACGTTGGGGATTGGTGTTCGTCATCTGGGCTGCAGGCCTGGGGGCGGCAGCACAATATGGTAAAATCTCGGTGGTGTTTCACCAATTGCCGGAGCTTTATCCGCTGGTTGGCTCTTCGATCAGCTTAAGCGTCTCGTTGGTTGGGTTGATGGGGATCGTGTTGGGCATTGTTGCCGGACGATTTGTGGCAAGCTTTGGGTATCGTCGCACTTTGGTGTGGGCGTTGTGGTTGGGCGCCGCGATGTCGACCTTGCAAGCTCTGCACTTACCGTTTGGTCTGTTTCTGCTCACCCGTCTCTTTGAAGGTCTATCGCATCTGGGGATTGTTGTTGCGGGACCCACGTTGATGGCGTTGATTGCGCACGGAAAAGCGCGCGGCGTTGCATTGACGATTTGGTCGACGTTCTTTGGCGTGAGTTTCGCAATTCTCAACTGGGCAGGCCTGCCGTTGGTACTGGCATTTAACACAGAGAGTGCCGGTGTTTTGGCGCTATTTGCCGCGCATGGCGCTGTGATGGCGGTGTTGGCTTTGGGCTTGGGGGCGGCGATGAAATCTGTTGCGGTGCCGGCGCGTGTCGAATTTCCTGATGTGCGCGCTTTGCCTGCACTGCATTTGAGTATTTACCGCTCAAGCGACAAAACCGCCGCGGGGGCAGGTTGGTTGTTTTACACCTGCTGTTTTGTTGCAGTGTTGACGGTGCTGCCGCCGTTTTTACCCGATCAGACCCGTGCTGCAATTATGGGGGCAATGCCTTTGGTTGCGATTGCCACCTCGATGACGCTAGGGGTGATGTTGCTGCGTGTAATGGCTGCGGTACGTGTGGTGCAATTGGGCTTTATGCTCTCAGCCTGTGCAATGGTGTGGCTGTGGATGATGCCAGCCTATTGGTTGGCGTGTCTGGGATTGGCTGCGGCCTTTGGCTTGGTACAGGGTGCAAGCTTTGCCGTGGTACCGCAATTAAACGGACAACCTCAGGCGCAGGCCGAAGCCAATGGTGTCATGTCGCAAGCGGGTAACCTTGGCAACGCCATTGGCACGCCACTGTTGGTGGCAATGATTGCATTGGCCGGATTTGATGGCATCGCGATCACGGTGGTCTTGTTGATGATCGCGGGATGTGCGGTGCACCAGATTTTGGCAGCAAGGCGCGTATAAACACCACATGTTCGTGAAATGTTCTGTAATTTCTCTTGGAGACTCGGCCCAAGCACCCTATGTCTGAGACAACAGACGGGGGCATTATGGCTGAGCTAAAGAACATCGAGGTACGCGGCGCGCGCGAGCATAACCTTAAGAATATTGATGTTGATATTCCACGCGATGAATTGGTGGTGATCACGGGTCTGTCGGGTTCGGGTAAGTCGTCGTTGGCATTTGATACGATCTATGCCGAGGGACAGCGCCGCTATGTCGAAAGCCTCTCTGCCTATGCGCGCCAGTTCTTGGATATGATGGAAAAGCCGGATGTGGATCACATCTCTGGTCTGAGCCCCGCGATTTCGATCGAACAAAAGACCACGTCAAAGAACCCACGCTCGACAGTGGGCACTGTGACTGAAATCTACGACTATATGCGTTTGTTGTTTGCCCGCGCAGGCACGCCTTATAGCCCTGCCACTGGCCAGCCGATCGAAGCCCAGCAAGTGCAAGATATGGTCGACCGGATCATGAAACTTGACGAAGGTACGCGGGGCTATTTGCTGGCGCCTATCGTACGGGATCGCAAGGGCGAATATAAAAAGGAAATGCTGGAACTGCGCAAGCAGGGCTTCACCCGGGTTAAGGTGAATGGCGAGTTCTACGAGCTGGATGAACCGCCAACCTTGGATAAAAAATATCGTCACGACATTGACGTCGTGGTGGATCGTTTGGTCGTGAAAGAGGGGCTCGAAACCCGTTTGGCCGACAGTCTGCGCACCGCACTGGATTTAGCCGACGGCATTGCCATTTTGGAAACCGCCCCACGCGAAGGCGACCCTGAGCGGATGACGTTTTCGGAAAAATTTGCCTGTCCCGTGAGTGGGTTTACGATCCCCGAAATCGAGCCACGGTTGTTTTCCTTCAATGCGCCATTTGGGGCGTGCCCATCCTGTGATGGTCTGGGCAAGGAGCTGTTCTTTGACGAACGTCTTGTAGTGCCGGACCAATCCCTAAAGATTTACGACGGCGCATTGGCCCCTTGGCGCAAAGGCAAGTCGCCTTATTTTCTGCAAACCATTGAGGCCATTGCCAAACACTATGAGTTTGACAAAAACACGGCATGGAAAGATCTGCCAAAACATATTCAACAGGTCTTTTTGTATGGTTCCGGTAAAGAAGAGCTGCCATTTCGCTATGATGAGGGCGGCCGTGTCTACGAGGTCACCCGGGTGTTCGAAGGTGTGATCCCCAATATGGAACGTCGCTACCGCGAAACAGATTCAAACTGGATCCGAGAAGAGTTTGAGACCTATCAAAACAACCGTTCTTGCGGCGATTGCGGTGGGTATCGTCTGCGCGAAGAGGCTCTGGCGGTCAAGATCGCCGGTGTGCATGTCGGGCAGGTGGTGGAAAAATCCATCCGCGAGGCATTGGCTTGGATCGAGGATGTGCCGAACCATCTGACAAACCAGAAACAAGAAATCGCCCGCGCAATTGTCAAAGAAATCCGCGAGCGTCTGGGCTTTTTGAACAATGTCGGCTTGGAGTATCTGACGCTGTCACGCAATGCGGGCACATTGTCAGGTGGGGAAAGCCAGCGTATTCGCCTTGCCAGCCAAATTGGTTCGGGTCTGACGGGGGTGTTATATGTGCTGGACGAGCCCTCGATTGGGTTACACCAGCGCGATAATGACCGGTTGATCACCACGTTGAAAAACCTGCGTGACCAAGGCAATACAGTGATCGTGGTGGAACACGACGAAGATATGATCCGTCAAGCGGATTATGTTTTTGATATCGGCCCTGGCGCGGGCATTCATGGTGGTAAAGTTGTCAGCCACGGCACGCCGCAAGCGGTTGAGGCGGACGAGGGATCGGTTACGGGACAATACCTCGCTGGAACACGCGAGATCGCGGTACCCAGTGAGCGCCGTAAGGGGAATAAGAAAAAGCTCAAGGTGGTCAAAGCCACGGGCAACAACCTGAAAAACGTCACGGCTGAATTCCCGCTGGGTAAATTCGTGTGCGTCAGTGGTGTGTCTGGTGGGGGTAAATCAACCCTGACAATCGAAACTCTGTTCAAAACGGCGTCGATGCGCCTGAACGGCGCACGCCAGACACCGGCCCCCTGTGAAACCATCAAAGGGTTGGAGCACCTGGATAAGGTCATCGACATTGATCAGCGTCCTATTGGTCGCACGCCGCGATCGAACCCGGCGACCTATACCGGTGCGTTTACGCCGATCCGCGAATGGTTCGCAGGCCTGCCGGAATCCAAGGCGCGCGGTTATAAACCGGGGCGGTTTTCCTTTAACGTCAAAGGCGGGCGTTGCGAAGCATGTCAGGGGGATGGGGTTCTTAAAGTTGAGATGCATTTCCTACCGGACGTCTATGTAACCTGCGAAACCTGTAACGGTGCACGCTATAATCGCGAGACGCTGGAAATTCAGTTTAAAGGCAAATCCATCGCTGATGTGCTGGATATGACAGTTGAAAACGCGCAGGAGTTCTTTGCTGCGGTGCCGTCGATCCGCGATAAAATGGATGCGCTGATGCGCGTGGGTCTTGGCTATATCAAGGTTGGGCAACAGGCGACCCAACTGTCCGGCGGTGAGGCGCAACGGGTGAAGTTGTCCAAGGAACTGGCCAAACGCTCGACAGGTAAGACACTGTATATCTTGGATGAGCCGACGACAGGTCTGCATTTTGAAGATGTGCGTAAGTTGCTAGAGGTTCTTCATGAATTGGTGGATCAAGGCAATTCGGTTGTGGTGATTGAACACAATCTTGACGTTATCAAAACCGCAGACTGGATCATTGATATTGGCCCCGAAGGTGGCGATGGCGGTGGTGAAATCGTCGCCGCAGGCACACCCGAGAAAGTCGCGCAGGAACCGCGCAGTCACACGGGGCGTTATCTCAAACCGATGCTTGAGGCACGCCAGGTGGCAGCTGAATAACTGTTTTATCTAGACACGGGCTATGTCCCGTGTCCGTAGATGTCTGAGATTAACACGAAACTCTTTGAGTTTGAGAGATTTTTAACCACTATAGGGCAAAGCTTGGGTCAACAATCGTCGGTCTAGAACATGGGCCGTTTGTGATAGCAAAGCTTAAAGGGATGATATCCGTGCCCCAATTGAATTCTGTGCCCCCATTTGCCAAGGCGAAACCCCATCATAATGTAAAAGCTGATTTTTTGAAATTTACGGCAGATGTTGAGAATAAAAACCTCGCAAGTCTTGCATATGAATACAGTCAAGATTTATCAAATATTGCTGCACAACTGGAAGATCCAAAACAGAAGGTTGCTGCATTACTGGCAGCCGCGCGGCAAAAATTAGTATTACATGAGAGTGAGGTTGCGGAGAAAATACTGAAACAAGCCATTGATCTAGATCCAGAAAATGGTGAATTGATTTTACAATTAGCAGAGCTTTACGCTAACGATTCAAGCCGATGGGATGAATCTTTGCAACAGTATATGCGTTGTGTTCAGCTCGTGCCAAAATCTGCATATGTATATGTTGGTATTGCATCTTTATTATTGCGTATGCGCAATACGTCTCTCGCGCTCGAGTATTTTGAAGTGGCGTTGACCTTTGATCCCAATCATACAATTGCTCTGGCACGTGCGTTGCACTTGCGGGGCAAGCAGGTGAAATGGGACAAACAAAACGAATTGGGTAAAAATTTAAAGCAGTTGGCCAAGTCTAAGGTTGCCACTGACCCCTTTGCGCATTTGGCCTTGGTGGACGATGGGCAATACCAACGTGCACGATCTACGCATCTCGTGACTTCGAACACATCAAATAAAGTAAATTTGCTCTCTCCGTATACAGATCGCGCGCCGGGGCAGAAAATTCGCATCGGGTATTTCTCTAACGATTTTTATGATCATGCTACTATGCATTTGATGGGCGGTGTTCTGGAAAATCACGACCATGAAGAGTTTGAGATCTATATCTATGATTATGGGTCTAAAAAGCACGATCATGAGCACGAACGTGCCAAGGGGTGTGCTGATGTCTTTCGCGATATTCGTGGAAGATCATCGGCTGACATCAAAACGCTGGCGCGCGAAGATAAGCTAGACATTGCAATTGACCTGAAAGGGTTCACACAGGGCACGCGGTACGATATTTTCGCGCAACGCTTGGCACCTTTGCAAATCGCCTATCTTGGGTACCCGGGGACAACGGGCCTTAAGGCAATGGATTATATCATTGCAGATGAGGTCGTTATCCCTGTGTCAAAGCGTCGACATTACAGTGAAAAAGTCCTGTATATGCCGCATTCTTATCAACCAAATGATGAACGTCGTTGGATTGCGAATATTGACAGTACACGCGAAAGCCTCGGGTTGCCGGAAACAGGTTTTGTCTTTAGTTCGTTTAACAACCCCTACAAAGTTACGCCGAAAGAGTTTTCCATTTGGATGGAACTTTTGAAAGAGGTCGAGGATTCAGTTTTGTGGATCTACACAGCTGGCAGTGATGTGATTGGAAACTTCCGTAAAGAGGCGCAGGCACGCGGTGTCGACGCTGAGCGGATCATCCCTGCAGGTAAAATGCTTCCTGAACAGCATTTAGCCCGATTACGCTTTGCTGATTTGTTTTTGGATACATTTGCGGTCAACGCACACACGACCGCATCAGATGCGCTTTGGAGTGGTTTACCTGTTGTTACAAAACTGGGTGATCAATTTGCGGCCCGTGTCGCCGGCAGCATTTTAACGGCAGCAGGATTGACTGATTTGGTCACCACCACTGCGTCAGCTTACAAAGCAAAGGCGCTGCAAATGGCAACTGACTCGACGTATTATGCAGATGTGAAGGCGCGCGTAATGTCCAGTCATGATAATAGCCCTCTGTATGACACACGCGGATACACGCGTGATTTCGAAGATCTGCTTAAGCAAGTCTTTGAAGCGCAGCATGCAGGGAAAAAGCCAGCTCATCAGTTTTTAGAGGACCACTAAAGCGGTTTGGTTTAGGAGGTGTCGAAACCGTGAACCAACTATCCTATATATCTGCCGCTCACAGTGTTTTATGTACCAATCAACTCGATCAGGTTGAGCGGATTATTCATGCAGGTTTAAAAACATATGGCCCCAATGCAGGGGCCTATGCGGTGTTGTCTGAAGCTTATTTTCGTGTTGGTCGATATGATGAGGCGATTGCGTTACAATTAAAAGCTTTAAAGCTTCGCCCACAGGATGCGGCACAACATGCTCTATTAGGTGCAAAATTGCAAAGCATAGGGCAAGAAGAGGCAGCGCAGATGTGTTATGCGCAGTCCTATGCCTTGGATCAATCACGTTCTAATACCATTATGTGGCTTTTACGGCTTAACCGATGGACTTTGAATTGGGAAAGTGAAGCGCAAGAAGCTGAGCTGATTGAGCAACTCGCCTCGCGTGGTGGGGTGGTTGAACCATTGATTGCAATGACGCTATGTGATGATCCTAATTTACAGCAAGCGATGTCGCAAAAATTTGCGTGTTCACTGCCGAACATCATACCACAAACAGATCTTTTGCCGCGTCCGGCAGATCGCCGTAAAATTCGCATTGGGTATGTGTCATCAGATTTCACATGCCATGCGACCTTGCATCTTTTCAATGGGGTATTGGAAAGTCATGATCATGATTTGTTTGAGATTTTTCTCTACGATCTTAAAGCCTATGAACCAAGTCCACAGCGGCAACGCGCGATTAATGCGGCAGATGCCTATATTGATTTGACAGGTTTGACCGGTGCCGAAACCGTGGACCGCATTCGCGCAGATGCTTTGGATATTGTGGTGGACCTGAAAGGGTACACGAAGTATGCGAAACCTGAAATTTTTGCGGCGCGGGTGGGGCAGGTTCAGGTGTCGTACCTTGGTTTTCCTGGCACGCTTGCGATGGAGACGATGGATTACATCTTGGCCGATCCGGTTATCTTACCGCCAGAAGCTGAGGTTAATTACAGCGAAAAGATTTTGCGGATGCCGCAATGTTATCAGCCCAATGACAATAAAAGGGCAATGCCTAAACTTTGTGAAACTCGCAAAGAGTATGGTCTTCCACAAGAGGCTGTGGTGTTTGCCTCGTTCAACCATCAACACAAGGTTAGCCCTGTCGAATTTGAATGTTGGATGACAATTTTGCGCCGTGTTCCGGGCAGTGTGTTGTGGTTTTATTGTGGCAAGGGAGATTTGAGCCCCCGTTTGGCAAAACTTGCCGAGGCCCATGGTGTTTCAGCCGACAGAATTATCCAGTTTAAACAGGTCCCTCAGGAACAGCATTTGGCGCGGATGAAGCTTGCAGATGTATGTTTAGATTGTTTTGCTTATAACGCGCATACGACAGCCAGTGATGCGGTCTGGGCTGGGGTTCCAATGGTGACCTTGGAAGGTAAACAATTTGCAGCACGGGCCGCAGCCAGTATTTTAACAGCTGCCGGTGTTGCGGAATTGGTTACCAAAACCCGTGAAGCTTATTGCGATCTGGCGGTCGATCTTGGGGTATCACCTCAAACTCGACACATGATACGCAAGCACCTTGAAGCAAACCGACTGACAACAGCACTGTTTAACACAGAACAATATACGCGCGATTTTGAGGCGTTGTTGAGCAAAGCACATGCACGACAGGTTGAGGGTAAGAAACCGAAAAACCTGTCGATTGATGATGTTTAAGTATTTGGAGTGCGCGTTCTTGTTACAGAACGCGTACTTGTGTGCCGATTTTGACGATTGGGTACAGTGCTTCGACGTGTTGGTTATAAAGACCGATACAGCCCGAAGAGCTTTGGCGGCCAATTTTGCGGGTGTCATGTGTGCCATGGACCAAATACGCAGGCCAGCTTAGATACATCGCGCGCGTGCCAAGAGGGTTTCCGAAAGCACCGCCTTCAATTCTCTGTGGAAGCGTAGGATCACGCTCGCGCATGCTGGAGGTCGGTGTCCAGCTCGGATTTTCACGCTTGCGGACAACCTCAGTGTATCCACGCTTGGTGAGCTCCTCGGTTAATGGAACGGAGGAGGGGAACAGGCGATAGGTTTCTCCATCGGGACCCCAGTAATGCAACGCACGGCTGGAAATATCGGCGAGGAGACACCCGTCGCCCAATCTTTCAAAATGGTCGCGCCAGTCTTGCTGTTGAAATGCAGATAAGTTGCGCTGCACCGGAACTTGTGTGCTGATTGCCGGTTCGCTCTGAGGAAAAGCGTCAGTTGATTGTTGCGCACGCAGCACGCTTGGGGCTGCTAATGGCAGCACGGCGCTGGCGCAGCTTGAAAGAATAAAATGTCGGCGGGTGTGTGTGTTGCTACTCATGATAACTGCCTAATAACGTATTCTATTGAGGTGACCCATTGCAAATGGCCTTGATGAGCAAACGGTCTAGATGATTATATTCATATTTAACCCTGCAGCCCGCATAATACCAGATCTACAGCGTTCACAATCATGTATTTGAATTTATACCTTTGCACGAAGGCCTTTGATCGAGTGTGCATGATACATATGTTTTTGGAATTTAAAGTTAATTGTTAGATAGGGATACAATGGCAAAAAAAATTGCAGTGGCTGTTATTCACGGTATGGGCAGTCAAGGACATGAAAAGCCAAAGGCAGACGAGCTATACTTTTCGCAAGATTTGTTTTGGGGAGTGAGGCATCAGTTAGGTGAAGATCTGTTCCGCCGTGTTGGTTGGCGAGAGATTTTTTGGGCTGATATCTTACAGACGCGCCAGCAAGACTATTTAGATGACATAACTGAATTTGGGACGAAATGGCCAAAGTCACGAGAGTTTGTCATGCACCGTTTGGCGGACGCCGCGTCCTATCGGAGGGTCCATTACCCAGCGGATCCTGATCGCGGGCAAGCGCCTTTGCGTACAGATACCTATCACCGCGTTCATGCGCGTGTGGCGCGTACATTACGCCGCCTAGAGGCGTTGACGGGACCACAGACGCCGCTCATTGTGTTGGCGCACTCTTTAGGGGGGCATGTGATGTCGAATTACATGTATGATATGGAACACGGACAGGCCGTGTATCCGGCGCAAAGCGGTTTTCAAGCGTTTCAGACCTTGTCGTCTTTTGTGACATTTGGCTGTAACCTTCCGGTGTTTTCTTTCAATGTTCCCAGCCAAAACATTGCGCCGATTGGCTATCCGGGGAAACAAATCGCTGCAAACGATCGTGCGCGACCTTGGTGGTATAACGTCAATTCGTCTACAGATATTTTGGGCATGCCTCTTGGGCCATCTGCACCTGCTTATGAAGCAATGTCTCGAAATGGTATGCTGTGTGATTTGCCGATGGATGTGGGGGGACCATTGGTGAAGAGAACACCTGTGTCGCACAACGCCTATTGGGGTGATGAGAAATTCCATGGGCTTGTGGCACAGCGCATACGGCAAGCCTTTGACAGCAAAGTTGTGCCTGAAACGCAAAGCTGAGCCGATGCTACATAGAAAAAGCCCCAAGGATTTGGGGCTTTTGCAGGTTTTTGGCATTGCGGCGCGACCGATAGGTTTAATGGCGCGCTTGTGGATTAATCCATGGCCTTAAAGTTAAATTCACCGCCGTCTTTGATGCCAGAGAACCAGCGTGCAGTGACTGTTTTAGTTCGTGTATAGAACTTAAACGCGTCGGGACCGTATTGGTTCAGGTCACCAAATGCAGATTTTTTCCAGCCGCCAAAGCTGTGGTAGGACAGGGGCACAGGGATTGGGAAGTTGATGCCGACCATGCCCACATTGACCCGGTGGGCAAAGTCACGGGCTGTGTCTCCGTCTGCGGTGTAGATGGCGGTGCCGTTGCCATAGGCGTTGTCACGCACCAGAGTGAGGGCGTCCTCATAGGTGTCCATGCGTACGGTTGACAGGACAGGGCCAAAAATTTCTTCTTGGTAGATGTCCATATCGGCTGTGACATTGTCAAACAGGGTCGGGCCGACAAAGTTACCACTTTCATACCCTTGAAGCGTCAAACCGCGCCCGTCAGTGACCAATTTCGCGCCTTGAGCCACGCCACTGTCAATGAGGCCTTCGATACGAGATTTGGCCGCAGGGGTGATAACGGGACCAAAGTCGATGTCTTCGCCGGCGGTGTAAGGGCCGACTTTAAGCTTTTCGATGCGAGGGACCAATTTTTCAATCAAACGATCCGCGGTTTCCTGCCCGACAGGGACGGCGACCGAAATAGCCATGCAGCGTTCGCCTGCGGCACCAAAACCTGCGCCCATCAGTGCGTCAGCGGCTTTGTCCAGATCTGCGTCGGGCATGATCAACATATGGTTTTTCGCGCCGCCAAAACACTGTGCGCGTTTTCCGTTGGTGGCGGCACGGCCATAGATATATTGCGCAATCGGAGTGGAGCCCACAAAGCCGACGGCCTGGATGGTGTCATTGTCAAGCAGGGCATCCACGGCTTCTTTGTCCCCATTTACAACTTGCAGAACACCATCAGGCAGACCAGCCTGTTGCAGCAATTCAGCCAGATACAACGCGGTTGAGGGGACGCGTTCAGATGGTTTGAGGATCATTGCGTTTCCGCAAGACAGGGCAGGTGCCATTTTCCAGAGCGGGATCATCGCCGGAAAGTTAAAGGGTGTGATGCCTGCAACGACGCCCAAAGGCTGACGCATGGAGTATAGGTCGATACCCGGACCGCCTGCATCAGTGTATTCGCCTTTGAGCATATGTGGCGCGCCCATGCAGACTTCGACCACTTCAAGGCCACGCTGCACATCACCACGGGCATCGGGCAGGGTTTTACCGTGCTCGCGCGAGACCAATTCGGCCAGTGTGTCCATGTGTTCGTTGATCAATGCAGCGAATTTCATCATGACACGGGCGCGTTTTTGAGGGTTTGTCGCAGCCCAGCCGATTTGTGCTTCAGCGGCTTTGGCCACGGCAGCGTCGATCTCGTCTTTGGTGGCGAGAGGCACTGTGGCCAGTTTTTCGCCTGTGGCGGGACTTTGGATATCCGCAAAGCGTCCGGAGGTACCGGTGGTTTTTTCGCCGTTGATGAAATGGGTTAGCTCTTGCATGGCAAGTCTCCGCAGGGGTCAAGGTGTGTGCAAGTTAATCTTGCAAAATACCAGCGCCAAGAGGAAATATTTCAAATAGGACTTGCATAAACGCAATGGTTAATCTTCCATTAACCACGAAGCAGATAACAACAGACAACAAAAATTAAGACAGGGCCATTTCAATGGATGCGCAATGGGATGACATGAAAGTATTTCTCGCCGTGGCGCGAGAAAGTAGCCTGTCGGGGGCGGGGCGTGTGTTGAAAATGGATCCCGCCACGGTTGGACGGCGCATTGCGCGGTTCGAAGAGGCGATTGGAACCACATTATTCATAAAGTCACCGCAAGGCTATGCGATTACTCCTGCAGGTGATCGTCTGCTGTCTCACGCCGAAGAAGCCGAGCAGGCCATGCGTGCAGGTCAAGATGCCTTGATGGGGGTGAGCGACACGATGTCGGGTCAAATCCGTCTGGGTGCGCCGGATGGCTGTGCGAACTATTTGCTGCCGCAGGTCTGTGCCCAGATCGCCAAGGAAAACCCGGATCTCGATATACAGATTGTTGCCTTGCCGCGTACAATCAATCTGAGCCGCCGCGAGGCCGACATGGCTGTGTCGGTCAGTGCCCCGACAGCGGGACGTTTGCTGGTGCAAAAGATCACAGATTATAAATTACATCTCGCGGCGTCGCGGTATTACCTGCGTGATAATCCCGATATTATCCGTCTCTCGGACCTGAAAAAGCACCCTGTCATTGGATATATTCCGGATATGGTTTTTGATCGAGAGCTGGATTACCTCTCTGATTTGGGGGTGGAACGCGTAAAATTGGCGTCAAATTCGGTTTCGGTTCAGGTGAAAATCGCGGTCGAAGGCACGGGCCTATGTGTGATGCATGACTTTGCTTTGCCTGCACATCGTGTGCTGCGTAAGGTTTTGAAAGATAAGATAAGTTTGACTCGTAGTTTCTATTTGGTGCGTCATCAGGCAGATCACCGCAGTGAGCGGTTGAACCGCTTTGCTTTGGCGTTGACGCGAGGGTTGCGAAATGAAGTTGCGCGATTGGAAGGCTTGACTTGATATCGCATTGCGGCAAGCCTTGGGATGTCGATGTAAAATTGCTGAGGTGAAGGTATGCTTGTTAAAACGATTTTGAACTCCAAAGCGATGAAACAGATTGTGACCGTCACGCCGAATTCCACAGTTGCCGATGCCGCGACACTGTTGGCACAGAACGGGATCGGGACGGTTGTGGTTTCAACGGATGGGATGGCTGCGGATGGTATCTTATCCGAGCGTGATATCGTGCGACAACTTGCCAAAACTGGCGCGGACTGCCTGTCGCAACCTGTCAGTGAATATATGACAACGAAACTGGTGACATGTACATCTGATGCGAATGTACAAACGCCGCTTGAGCAGATGACCAGCGGCCATTTCCGCCACATGCCGGTGGTAGATGATGGTAAGTTGATAGGTGTTATTACGCTGGGGGATGTGGTCAAAGCGCAATTGTCGCATGTGGAAATGGAGAAAACGGCGCTGGAAGGGATGATCATGGGGCACTAGGCCTCTTGTCGTCTTTACCTTTGTCATTTTCCAAGGTCTTGGGGCTGTTCTATGTGGCTCTGCTCTTGCAAACCTGAGATCAACATGTTTGCGTGCGCGCATTAATTGCCTGTTAACGAAATCAGGAGTGCCCCCATGCGGATTGGTCTCTATCCCGGAACTTTTGACCCTATTACCCTGGGTCATATTGATATTATTCGTCGCGCCTGTGCGATGGTGGATAAGCTTGTGGTTGGGGTGGCTATCAATCGTGATAAGGGCCCATTGTTTTCGCTAGAGGAACGCGTTGCGTTGCTGGAAGCAGAATGCGCCATGCTGTGTGAGCAAACTGGCACTGAAATTGTTGTGCACCCTTTTGAAAACCTGCTGATCAACTGCGCGCGCGACGTCGGTGCCCAAATCATCGTACGCGGCCTGCGGGCTGTGTCGGATTTTGAGTATGAATTCCAGATGGTTGGAATGAACCGCGCGTTGGATGATACGGTTGAGACTGTGTTTTTGATGGCCGAAGCCAAACATCAGGCGATCGCATCGAAGCTGGTCAAGGAAATCGCACGTTTGGATGGTGACGTATCCGGTTTTGTGACGCCATTGGTTCAGGAGAGATTATTGAAGAAGCTTGGAAAGTCTTAGCCAAAAGCGTTTGGAACCAAAGCTTTTGAGGACCTGACACGACCCTAGGTGCGTATCCTAGGGCGCCAAGAAATCCCGAACCTCTTTGGAACTCGGGATCCTAATATGGCGTGTCCTGCTGATTTTTCCCATGGCGGCCGATTTGGAACAGACTAAGGCTCTGCGGCGATATGTTTAACCAGAAAGGGTCTGAAATGAGTAAATCGCTCGCGGAGTTTATTGGTACATTTACGTTAGTGTTGTTTGGTTGTGGCTCGGCCGTGATTGCAGGGGCTGATATTGGTCTGTTTGGCATTAGTTTTGCCTTTGGCCTTGCCTTGATTGGCATGGCCTATGGGATTGGACCTGTTTCAGGGTGTCATATTAACCCTGCAGTTTCTCTGGGTGTATGGGCCGCAGGTCGTATGTCACTGTCTTCGGCCATCCAGTATATTGTTGCGCAACTTCTAGGCGGCATTGCGGCTGCATTTGTTCTGTTGATCATTGCTTCTGGCAAGGCGGATTATAGCGTTGCTGTAAATGGGCTTGGTCAAAACGGTTGGGGCGCTGGATATCTGGGCGAGTATACCATGGGCGCGGCCTTTATGTTCGAAGCCGTCGCGACGTTTATTTTTATGGTTGTTATCCTTGGGTCCACTGGATCTGCTGGGACGCCGGCGATTGCTGGTCTTGCAATCGGTTTGACATTGGTTGTGATTCACCTCGTGGGTATCAACATCACAGGCGTTTCGGTCAATCCTGCACGTTCGGTTGGTCCGGCGCTGTTTGCAGGTACCACCGCGATTTCACAGCTTTGGCTGTTCATCGTTGCACCGATCCTTGGTGCAGTTGCTGCAGGTCTTGTCTTTAAGACAGGGATGCTGGACGGCGCGCAGTAAGCGTATCGTCTTACGTAGAACCTGTTGCGGGGATCCGCAGCAGGTCACCTAAAGGATTAGACTGGATAATGGTTTGGAGGGCAGGGCAGCTTAGCGCCAGAAGGCCATCCATTCGATGAGCTCATAAAAACGCTTGCCCAAGAACACGAAATGTTCACTGCCAAAAAAGATCGCATCAACACCACCGATCAGCAAAAGTACGAGGCCAAAGCCGAGTGCGGTTTTATTGGTCATAGTCTGTTGTTTGCCTGTCTGGACATAAATTCACCGCTTGGACTGTGCCCGAGCGGTGAAAAAATCTCAAGTC
This sequence comes from uncultured Paracoccaceae bacterium, assembly GCA_947499635.1. Classification (GTDB taxonomy): domain Bacteria; phylum Pseudomonadota; class Alphaproteobacteria; order Rhodobacterales; family Rhodobacteraceae; genus Epibacterium. The sequence goes on from CANMPD010000001.1 coordinate 67,010, forward strand.
TGATAATAGCTTGGCAACGCAGTTAGTTGAGACGCCCCATGGCAGCAGCCACGTCAGCCATGCGAACAGAAAAGCCCCACTCATTATCGTACCATGCAAGAACACGCACCATACGGTCGCCCACAACGCGGGTCTGATCTGGTGCAAAGATCGAACTTTCTTCGGTGTGGTTAAAGTCAGTGGAGACCAACGGGGCAGGTTCATATCCCAAGACACGCGACATCGGCCCTGTTGAGGCCTCGGCAACCGCGGCGTTGACCTCTGCGACGGTGACATTGCGACCCGCGCGGAACGTCAGATCGACGGCTGAAACATTTGGTGTTGGAACACGGATAGAAGAGCCATCTAGGCGGCCTTTGAGATTTGGCAAAACCTCACCAAGTGCTTTTGCGGCGCCCGTGGATGTGGGGATCATCGACATTGCCGCAGCACGGGCGCGGTACAAATCGTTGTGGCGGCGGTCCAAGGTAGGTTGGTCGCCGGTGTAAGAGTGGATCGTGGTCATAATACCGCTCTCGATACCGAAAGCACCGTCAAGGACTTTGGCAAGCGGCGCCAGGCAATTGGTGGTGCAGGATCCGTTGGACACCATAGTGTCATTGGCAGTGAGCAGGTCATCATTCACGCCAAAGACAATTGTCTTGTCGACATTGACGCCGGGCGCTGACAACAAAACCTTACCTGCGCCGCGTTCAAGGTGGGTTTTGGCCTTGAGGCCGTCATTAAAGTTGCCGGTGCATTCTAAGACAACATCGCAACCATCCCAGTCCAGTTCGGACATGTCGTAGGTTGAAAACATCTGAATGTCTCCGCGCCCTAAATTCATGTGGCGGTCACCGTAATCAACCTTGCCGGGGAAGCGCCCATGGATACTGTCATATTTCAGCAGATGTGCAGCGGTTTCAATGGGGCCAGTGGCATTGATTTTAACCACGTCGATGTCATTGCGCAGTGATCCTGCGATATGGGCCAATGTGCAGCGGCCAATGCGCCCAAATCCGTTGATGCCAACTTTGATGGTCATAATGTGCCTCGTGTCCGAACGATAATTTAACTTGCTCATAGAGGGTGGTGACAATCGGTAAAAGGGAAAAATTTATTAAACACAGGATGTTAGCGCAAAATATTCATGTTTGCGGTAACGGTTTTAAAATGGTTGCGTTAACAACGATGTTTTTAACAGCAACAACATCCTAGGTGGTGACGCTTGGGGGAAAATCTATCAATTGGTGTCACCTTTGTTGGGGCTCTTGATCGCAGCGCACCCCTCGGGCACAAAGCCTATGTAACACAGCCACGTGAGGATGGATAAATGAGCGGACTTTTGGCGCTGTTGGATGATGTGGCAGCGATTGCCAAAGTTGCAGCGGCTTCGGTGGATGATATTGCGGCGCAATCGCTTAAGGCGGGGTCCAAGGCGGCGGGGATCGTGATCGATGACGCCGCAGTGACGCCAAAATATGTCACAGGACTACAGCCAGCGCGTGAATTGCCGATGATCTGGCGCATTGCGCGCGGCTCGTTCATCAACAAATTGGTGTTTTTGCTGCCGGTGGCCTTGCTGATGTCGCAGTTTGCACCGTGGCTGATCCCGCCATTGTTGATTATGGGGGGGTGTTATCTGTGTTTTGAGGGGGCCGAAAAGATCCTGCATGTCCTCAAACCTCATGCGTCCCATACATCTGAGGAAGCATCAGATGGCGATGTCGCCCATCTTGAAGAGCAAAAGGTCAAAGGGGCGATTAAAACCGATTTTATTCTCTCGGCTGAGATCATGACCATTGCGCTGTCGGTGATTGACAGCGACAGCTTGTTCGTGCGCGCATTCACGTTAGCTGTGGTTGGGATAGGGATCACCATCGCGGTTTATGGCGTGGTGGCGATTATCGTAAAGATGGACGACATTGGTTTGTGGCTGACGCGTGTCGGTAAAACCGAGGTCACCCGTGCAACGGGCCGTGGCATTGTGGCGTTTATGCCGTGGTTTCTGATCGCTCTTTCCGTGATTGGCACGGCTGCGATGTTGTGGGTTGGCGGCTCGATCATTGTGCATTCACTGCATCAAATGGGCTGGCACGGCCCCGAAGATCTGATCCACAGCATTGCACATAGCCTTGGTCAGGCTGACGCATTTTTAGAGTGGTTGGTTAAAGCAGTGATTGATGGTGTGCTTGGGTTTGTTGTCGGTCTTGTGTTGGTTCCTGTGGTGACCAAACTGATCGCGCCTTTGTTGGGTAAAAGCGCCGCGCATTAAGCGCCGCGACTGTTGGTAAATGGAAAAAGCGCCGCTTGGATAAACCAAGCGGCGCTTTTACATATATGTAAGATGGGGGCGAGCGCCCCCAGTTGGAGCTTAACCGAGAAGATCTTTGACTTTGGCGACGGCTGCATCGGCAGTGATGCCGAATTTTTCAAAGAGCTCACCAGCAGGGGCAGAGGCACCAAATCCGGTCATGCCAACAAAGCCCGCTTTTTTCTCTTGGCCGCGTTCACCCATCAACAGACGATCCCAACCGCCATCGCGTACGGCGGCTTCGATGCCAACGCGCACAGCCCCTGCAGGCAGGATCTTGCGGCGATAGGTTTCGTCTTGGGCAAGGAACAGCTCCATACAAGGAACTGAAACCACGCGGGTACCGATGCCTTGAGATTCAAGCTGGTCTTTGGCCTTCATCGCAAGCGAGACCTCAGAGCCGGAGGCAATCAGGATCGCCTGACGTTTGCTTTCGGCTTCGGCGAGAACATAGGCGCCTTTTTCGGTCAGGTTGTTCAACTTGTGCTCTTTGCGCAGGGTCGGCAGACCTTGGCGTGTCAAAGCAATAACCGAGGGTGTCTCTTTGGAGGACAGTGCGATTTCCCAGGCTTCGGCCGTTTCCACAGCATCTGCGGGACGGAAGGTATAGCTGTTGGGGGTCGCACGACAAATCGCCAGATGCTCAACCGGTTGGTGAGTCGGGCCATCTTCGCCCACACCGATAGAGTCATGTGTCATGACAAAGACGGTAGGGATCTTCATCAATGCTGCCAGACGCATGGCGGGGCGGGCATAGTCGGTAAAGCAGAAGAATGTACCAGAGTATGGACGCAGACCACCATGCAGTGCCATGCCGTTCATTGCAGCGGCCATACCGTGTTCACGGATGCCCCAATAGACGTAACGGCCCGCGCGGTTATCTGTGTCGAACACGCCAAGATCACCGGTTTTGGTGTTGTTCGAACCGGTGAGATCCGCAGAGCCCCCTACGGTTTCCGGCATGATCGGGTTGATTACGGCCAGTGCCATCTCGGACGCCTTGCGGGTCGCCACCGAAGGTTGCTCTTCGGAGATCTGCTTTTTCAGTTTCTTGACTGTCGCAGAGAGCTTGTTTGGCACCTCTAGAGCAAAGGCGCGGTTAAAGCGGTCTTGTTTCTGCTTAGAGATCTCAGCAAAGCGCGCTTCCCAAGCGGCGCGTTCTTCTGCGCCACGGGTCCCAATCGCTTCCCATGCTGATTTAATCTCGGCGGGAACCTCAAATGCGCCGCCGGTCCAGCCATAGGCTGCTTTGGCTGCGGCCAGTTGGTCCGCATCCGTAAGAGCACCGTGACCTTTTGAGGTATCCTGCGCTGCGTGACCCAGTGCGATATGGGTTTTGCAGGCAATCATCGATGGCTTTTTGGTCTTCTTTGCAGCTGTAATCGCGGCATCAATCTCGGCCGGGTTATGGCCGTCGATCTCTTGAACATGCCAGCCAGACGCCTTGAAGCGTTGTACCTGATTGGTGCGATCGGACAGGTCAACACTGCCGTCGATGGTGATGTTATTGTTATCCCAGAACACAACCAGTTTGCTTAGCTGGTGGCGACCTGCAAGACCGATGGCCTCTTGCGAGATGCCTTCCATCAGGCAGCCGTCGCCTGCGATCACATAGGTATAGTGATCGACGACCTTTTTGCCGTATTGTGCGCGCAGCATTTCTTCGGCCATAGCAAAGCCCACGGCATTGGAAATCCCTTGCCCCAACGGGCCAGTTGTCGTTTCAACAGCATCCAGAAGGAAGTTTTCCGGGTGTCCGGCTGTCAGCGCGCCCATTTGGCGGAAATTCACCAGCTGGTCGTGTGTCACCTGCGCGTCACCCATGAGGTACAGCAAGGAATACACCAACATGGAGCCGTGGCCCGCAGACAGGATAAACCGGTCACGGTCGGCCCATTTAGGGGCGGAGACGTCAAATTTCATGTGTTTTTCAAACAACACGGTGGCCACATCAGCCATGCCCATAGGCATGCCAGAGTGGCCTGAATTGGCGGCGGCTACTGCATCCAACGTCAAGGCGCGGATGGCGGTGGCTTTGTACCAGTGATCGGGGTTGTCAGTGCGCAGGGCGGTCAGATCCACTGAATGTATCCTCTTTGGGTTCGCAGGGGTGAGGGCTGGATACCACTGTCGCTCAGGAATTCAAGTATTTGCGCACGCAACTTGTTGCTTCATGCGGAGTCTCGCGTGCAAGTGGTTGAAAGCGCAGGGAGGGTGTTTTAATCCTTCTGTGTATAAATGACGGCAAATTGTGATCAATGAGATTGATTCGGGGTAAAACCGATCGGTTTTGGGTTCGAATTTTGGACCAATTGATTGTGACTTATGGGTCGTGCGGAAAAAACAGGTTTGGCCGACTGGCTGTGTCGCTTTGGGGATCGCCCTGATGTGAAGTGCCAGAAGGTACAGTGAGGCGAAGGTAGCGGATGGAGCATCTCGAAGAATTGCAGGGCCGTATAAAGGCCGCGCTGGATCGTATTGGATCCGGCGTTGGGGCTTTGGATGAAAAATACGCCAATCGTCCGCCCGAGGTGGTCGAAGTTGCCGCAGCGTCTAATGCGGACGCGGATGCTGCGTTGCTTGAGGCACTGGAGGATGAAAAAACCGCCAATGCTCAGCTTGAGGCGCGCAATACGCAGCTGCATGGCCGTATTGTTGAAATGGAAAAAAAGGTCGCGGCTGTCGACAAGGTCGACCATGTGGTCGCGCTTGAGGCCGAGTTGGAGCTTTTGCGCAACGAAGCCAATAGTGCTGTAACTGCCACAAGCGCAATTGAGGCGCTGAACAGTGAAGTAAACCGTCTCAAAGGTGAACTTGAGGGGGCTCGTAACGAGTTTGCGAGCGAAAAAGAAACATTTGAAGACGAGATCGCAGCGCTAAAAAACCGTCTTACTGATTTGCAAGAGGCGGCTGAAAGCACGGCGGCTGATCCTTCGGTGACGGATTCTTCGGAGACTGAGACGCCCGTTCAAGGTGACGTCTCGGACGCGACTGTCGATGCAAGTGCCGCGGACACCGCTGCGGTTGAAGCAGCAACTGCGGCGCTACAACAAGAGGTCGACGCGCTTAAGGCTGAGCTTGAGAAGTCACAGACAGATGCGCAGGCCTTTGCGCAGGCAGCCGTGGATTCGCAAGAAGCAGAAGTTGCAGCTAAAGCGATGACCGAAGCCGCAGAAAAAGCATTGGCGACTGCGCAACAAGAGGTTGCTGCTGGGACACAGGCACTGAGTGACGCGCAGGCGAAAGCCACTTCGACCGCGCAGGCTCTAGCTGAATTGCAAAATTCTTCACAATCCGAGATCGAAGCTGCGCAAGATGCAGCGCTTGAGGCACAAAGCGCCGCAACGCAGGCACAACAGCTGGCTGCTCAGGCAGAAGAACGCGCCCTTCAAGCCGAAGAGGCGCAGGCAGCAGCACCAGCCGAAACCGCCGTAGATGAGACATTGACGGTTACGAGCCTAGAAACACGTCTGCAGGAGTTGGACGCGCGTTTAAACACGTTACGTGCCACCAATGATGAACTGACAAAGGCCAATGCGGCCCTGCGTCAGGCGATTTCCGAAGGTCTGGGAGACGCAGGTTTGATTAATCAGGGTCTTGAGGCCGAATTGGCCGCTGCCAATGCGGCTCGTGATGCGGACCAGGCCGAGGTCAACGCGATCCTTGCGCGCCTTGAGATGCTACTGCCCGAGGCTCCGACGCTACAAGCCGTAACCCCAGAGGGAGACGCGTAATGCCCGAACTTACTATTCATATTGGTGGCCGCGCCTTTGAGGTGTCATGCCAAGAAGGCGAAGAGAGCTTTCTGCAGATGGCGTCAAAGATGTTAGACGACGAAGCGCAGGTGCTTTCCGACCAAATTGGTCGCGTGCCCGAGGCGCGTATGCTGTTGATGGCTGGCCTTATGTTGGCGGATAAAACTGCGGCGGCAGACGACCGAAACCGCGAGCTAGAGGTGGAGCTTGCTCAGCGAGTTGCTGAAATCGAAGAATTACGGGCCGCGCCTGCGCCAGAACCAGAGCAAGTTGAAATCATACCACCCCAAGTCCAGGAAACACTGGAGGTTCTTGCCACACAAGCGGAGGCCCTCGCAGATGACCTAGACGCGCGCCTTGCGGGGGACACATCCGTTGACGCCGAAGCCTCGCCTATGGCTGATGTAACTGACGAAGCGGATGTTCTCGCAGTTTCTCCGGGCGATAGTGATGCGCCAGAGGCACCCGAACCTAATGTACCTGACGAGACCGTCGGCGTTTAGGCCTCGATCAATATATTCACAATTTTGGTAACGTCTGCTCTTTAACTCCCGTCGCGTTTGTGGCGGGAGTTAATTAATTCGTTTTCGGCTACAATTTCTACGTTTTACGTGAACTGTGCCGTAACTTGTTACGAAAGCTTCGCTTAATCATTTAAGAGTCATGAATTAAATTGGATCTTAAATTTTCAGATGACCAAACTCATTTAATAAAAGCTCTGGGTATAAACGTATCAGAGACCTGATGAGAATTAGATCTAGAAAGATCTGCGATTTTACTGTGGTAAAGTAGGCAAAAAAGACCCGCCGGTTTTGTTCGGCAGGCCTTTGGCTTACAATTGATAAGGGAACAGCGCCTATCAGCCGTTGGCTTCGCGGATTTTATCCGCAGCGTCTTTATCGTATGCGATGTTGTTTTGTTCGAACATACCGTCCAACTCGCCGGACAGGGTCATCTCGGTGATGATGTCGCATCCGCCAACAAATTCACCTTTGATGTAGAGCTGCGGGATTGTAGGCCAGTCAGAATATTCTTTGATACCTTGGCGCAGTTCGTCGTCAGCCAGAACATTCACATCGCTGTAGTCCAAGCCAATATAGTTAAACACGCCAGCCACGCGTGAAGAGAAACCACATTGTGGCATTTCTTTTGTGCCTTTCATGAACAGCACTACGTCGGTGGATTTTACAAGCTCGTCGATACGGGCGTTTACGTCAGTCATCATTCTCGTCCTTTTTCAGGCGGGTGCTACCTTGGGAGGTGGTAGGTCAATGTCGGGTCATTGCTGCGGATATAGGGCGTAAATTGAAAAATGTAAGAGGCATTCACGCACCTCAATACCGCCCAGAGACATCCGATCACAATTGTTTAGATTATTCAGGAACTTTAGTCGTTAACGCAAGAGCATGAAGGTCACCATTGGGGCCATCCATCTTACCCTTGAGTGCGGCATAGACTGCGCGTTGCTGTTGGACGCGGTTTTTGCCGCGAAAGCTTTCGTCGGTGATCATCGCAGACATATGCACGCCATCGTTACCGCCAACCTCGATGACCGCGTCGGGGAAGGTTTCGCGTAAAAGCGCCTCGATTTCGTGTGGTTGCATTGGCATGGGGGAGAGGATCCTTTCCTGTGTTGTCGGAAATGTAAAACGACAGGCCAAGTCGCGCAAGCGGGATTAATGCGGTGCGGTCACATACGAGGCAAGGCTGGGGATGAACTGTGGCACTTCAGCGAGAGCATCTTGGACCTCATGAGCTTCGAAATCCCAGATGGATTTTGCATCTTGTGGACACATCGCGGCCATTAGCGCCACACACCGCGCACGTACTGGTGCGGGAATGGGCAGATTTGAGGCTTCTCGTAGGATCAATAGAGCCTCGTGAATGGGACGTAGGACCCGTAAGGCGTAGGTCATATGCGACAGAAGATCTTCGTCATCCCGCCAACTCTCCCCGTCAAACAGCACCTGTGTGACGCGTTGGCCAGCACCGGCACAGGAATAAGCAACACAACCCGCGAATCCATCTGGTGTTAGGGTGTCATGAATAGAGCAGCTGTGCGCACAGAGATTGGGGCAGGGGCTGTCGGTTGCTTTTGCCAACGCAAACTCTGCGCCGACATCAAAGGGATAGGCCACGCAACATAGCGCTGCGCAGCTTGCACAATCAGGGGTCAAATCTGGCAGATCAGGCCCCTGTTGCATAGTTTTAAGCGACAGCTTCGCCAAAGCTGCTGCGGAAGATTGCAGACAGTTCGGACAGCTCTGCTTCAGAACCACCCATGCGTACAGAGGTGCCGGTGAACCGACCAACAGATGTGAGAGTGACGCCTGCTTGACCGGCCGCAAGCATCAGACCTTCGGCTTGGTCAAAGTTACAGGCCACCAGATAGCGGGCTTGATCTTCGCCAAACAGTGTCTGCGTGTCACTTGCATCCAGTTGAACACCGACGCCTGCGGTTTCGGCCATTTCAAAAGCCGCCAGTGCCAGGCCACCGTCGCTGAGGTCTGTGCAGGCTTTGATCAGGTCGCGGTTGGCGCGGATAAATTCGCCGTTTTTCTTTTCATCAGCCAGATCAACCGCTGGAGCATCGCCATCTTCGCGGTTGAAGACTTCGGCCAGCAGAGCAGATTGCCCCAAGTGACCTGTTGTTTCACCAATCAACAAAAGTACATGACCTTCGCGTGCTTCGCCCAAAATGGGCTCTTCGCCTGCAGCCACGAGGCCCACGGCACCAATGGTTGGCGTTGGCAGGATACCTTGGCCATCGGTTTCATTGTAAAGCGACACATTGCCGGATACGATTGGCATATCCAACGCAGACACCGCCTGTCCGATACCATCGAGTGCACCGACAAACTGGCCCATGATTTCGGGCTTTTCTGGGTTACCAAAGTTCAGGTTGTCTGTTGTTGCAAGCGGCTTTGCGCCAACAGCACAAAGGTTGCGATAGGCTTCGGCAACGGCTTGTTTGCCGCCCTCAACAGGGTTCGCCTTGACATAGCGCGGCGTTACATCCGAGGTGAAGGCCAGTTTCTTGTCAGTGCCGTGAACGCGGATCATGCCGCCACCCAAACCGGGACGACGTGCAGTGTCGCCCATTACAGTGGTGTCGTATTGCTCATAAACCCAGTGTTTGCTGCCATAGTTTGGCGTCGCAAGCAGGGCCTTGAGGCCGTCAATCGGGTCGATGTTTGGCACATCGGCATCTGTCAGCGGTTCAGGCGTTGGGGTTGGCACCCATGGGCGGTCATATTCTGGCGCAGAGGACGCCAGTTTCGACAGTGGCATATCGGCTTTGATCTCGCCGTTGTGCATGATGAGAAAGCGGTCTTCGGCAATGGTCTCACCAACGATGGCAAAATCCAGATCCCATTTTTCAAACACGGCTTTGGCTTCGGCCTCGAGTTCGGGCTTGAGAACCATCAACATCCGCTCTTGGGATTCCGACAGCATCATTTCATAGGCCGTCATGTTTTCTTCGCGCTGCGGGACCTTTTCCAGATCCAGACGCACGCCAAGGCCGCCTTTGTCCCCCATTTCAACCGCAGAACAGGTCAGGCCGGCCGCGCCCATATCCTGGATCGAAATCACAGCACCGGTTTGCATCAACTCGAGGGTTGCTTCCATCAGGCGTTTTTCGGTGAAAGGGTCTCCAACCTGAACGGTCGGGCGCTTTTCTTCGATTGTGTCGTCAAATTCCGCCGAAGCCATAGTCGCGCCGCCAACACCATCACGGCCGGTTTTGGCCCCAAGGTAGACAACTGGCATGCCAACACCTGACGCGGCCGAGTAGAAAATCATATCCGTTTTAGCCAAGCCCGCCGCAAATGCGTTGACAAGGCAGTTGCCGTTATAGGCCGGATGAAAGCGCACTTCGCCGCCAACACAAGGCACCCCGAAACAATTGCCATAGCCGCCAACACCTTCGACGACGCCATTTACCAGCTGGCGCGTTTTCGGGTGCGCGGTCTCTCCAAAAGACAGCGAGTTCATGGAGGCCACAGGACGAGCGCCCATTGTAAACACGTCGCGCAGGATACCGCCAACGCCGGTTGCCGCGCCTTGGTAAGGCTCAATATAAGATGGGTGGTTGTGGCTTTCCATTTTGAACACGACCGCATCGCCATCGCCAATATCCACGATGCCCGCGTTTTCGCCCGGGCCGCAGATAACTTGGGGGCCAGACGTCGGTAGGCCGCGTAGCCATTTTTTGGACGATTTATAAGAACAGTGCTCGTTCCACATCGCCGAGAAGATACCGAGTTCGGTAAAGGTTGGTTCGCGGCCGATGATCTCGAGGATCATGTCGTACTCTTCTGGGTTCAAGCCGTGATTTGCAATGAGTTCAGGCGTGATGGCAGGATCGGTCATGGCGCGAGAGGCCCCTTTGTCTTGGCGAATGTCTTAAAATTCATATAAGGTTGCGCGCCTTCTAAAGCATGCGCGACGCTAGGGGAAGATCTCTTAGCCATCTTAGATGAGACAGTTTGCAACGTGAATTGGCGGAATTTGCAAACTGTATGAAAATTAGACCGAGGCTGGTGTAAATAGGTGAACTTAACGGCGCTAAATAAATTTAGCGGAAAATCGCATTGGGGATTGAGAAAGCGGATTTACAAAAAAAAGGGCCGAGCACTAAGCTCGGCCTAAGTCCAACAGGGAGGTATGAAGTGCGCGATGCGCTCTCTTCATATCTATCATTTAGGAAGTCACTCAGCTTTACGCAAGACCTACACCTGTGAGATTGAGACAAATCCGCTATGTATTTTATGCATACCGATTTGCGCCTGCGGAATATCTTTGTGACACCGTAAGTTATCCCGCTTTTAGCCTAATTCATCAAAGAGTGGTGAAATTTTGCCCAGAGGTTACAAGGCGACATCACCTTGAAGATGAGTGTAATTTTTCCTTGGGTTGCATGAGGTGATTTCGAATCACCTTTAGAGTTTGCCTAGCTCTTTCATGTGGCGCCGGTGCGCGATGATCTCGTTTTGTACAAAGTCACGAAAGGCTGCAATACGCTGTGATTGACGCAATTCTTCGGGGTAGGCGAGATATACAGGAACTGGGTTTGTGTCCTCTTCCGGCAGGATTTGTATAAGGTCGGGGAAATCTTCGGTGACATAGTCAGGCAAGACGCCAATGCCCAAATCGTGCAAGACAGCCTGTAACACCCCAAAGTAGTTGTTTACCGTCAACATGGTCGCAGGTTTATGCGCCAGCAGTTTTTGCACAACCACAGCCGCCGACCCGGCCTGCGCAGATTGCAGGCTTTGGCAGATGACGCGATGTTCTGTAATTTCACCGATTTCGTTGGGGGTGCCGTGTTTGGCGATGTAACCGCGTGATGCATAGAGACGCATTTGAACAGACATGAGACGTTTGCGAATCAAATCCGCTTGGCTTGGTTCTTTCATACGAATGGCAACATCGGCCTCGCGCATGGGCAGATCCAACACACGTTCTTTCAGCATCAGATCAATATTGAGGTTTGGGTATTGCTCGTACAGCTTAGTGAGCCGCGGCGCCAACCATAGCGTGCCAAAACCGGTTGTGGTGGTCACGCGCAACTGACCAAACACACCTTCTTCGCTGTCTCGAATGCGCGCGGATGCGGATTCAAGGCGCTTTGACATGCTTGAGGCGGCATCAAACAACAGTTCGCCCTGTTCCGTTAAAATCAGGCCACGCGCGTGACGGTGAAACAAGGTGGCGTTCAAACTGTCTTCGAGAGCTCGGATTTGCCGAGAAACCGCTGATTGTGACAAATTGAGTTTATCACCCGCATGGGTCAGGCTTCCGGCGTCTGCGACGGCGTGAAAAATCCTTAGCTTATCCCAATCCATATCGGCCTCATGTTTCTTTTTGTCATTGGTTGAATCTTATATTGTTTTCGCGGGACAGACAAAGGAAAGGCAGGTCCTTCAGCGTTTTCTCGCATAAATGCCCGGTGCTGTGACATCGTTTCCGCTGTTTGCGTTGTTTTTCCGCAAAGTAACAGTGAAATCGCAGTGAATTGAGTGTCATCAATCTGTTATACGATGTTTCTGATCCTTCTTATCAACCCAATACCGGCTTCGATTACCTGAATGTTAGACTAAATGCCCTGCGAAATAGTTACGCAGGCAGGGCGGCAGTGTGGACTCTCAAAACGGAACTCCATATATTGGGTGGACTGAACACTGTGCCGTCTAAGATTTGATGAATTCCTATATATGTGAAGCGCATGCATCGTGTTCTACTTAGTCTGATGGAGATCCCCCAAAGATGAAAGCGCGCCCTCGTACTGCTCGAGATATTTCCTACGCACATTCTGCTGTAACCCGGCCTGGACGTATGATGATCCGTCTCATCGAAAACTCGACCGGCCGGTGGCGTTTGATAAAACGCGCCAAAGGGTATGAGGCTGAGGTCGCCGCCGGGCGCAGTTTTTGGGACGTGATTGTCGAACGTTACGGCATGTCACTTGAGGTCACGAGCGGTAGTTTGGATAATATCCCCAAAGATCGCCCGGTGATCCTGATTGCCAATCACCCCTATGGGATGCTGGATGGCATGATGATGGGCTATATTCTGTCCAAAGCACGTGGCGATTTTAAAATTTTGGCGCATCAGATCTTTCGCAAAGCGGATGATTTGAAAAAGGTGATTTTACCGATCTCTTTTGATGAAACCAAAGAGGCCGTACGTACCAACATCCAAACCCGCAAAGAGGCGCTGGAATATTTGGAACAGGGCGGCGCAATCGGTATTTTTCCCGGTGGTACTGTCTCGACTGCGGCAAAACCGTTTGAGCAACCCATGGATCCGGGCTGGCGTGGCTTTACGGCGCGCATGGTGTCAAAATCGAATGCGGTTGTTGTGCCTGTCTTCTTTGAAGGCCATAACTCACGACTGTTCCAGATTGCGTCACATCTGCATGTAACGCTGCGTATGGGGCTTTATATCAAAGAGTTTAAAAAGCGGATCGGGACACCGATACGTGTGGTTGTTGGTGAGCCTATTGAACGTGACGTTTTAGACGCGCTTGGCGGTGATTCCAAAGCGATGATGGATTTCCTGCGCGAAGAAACGTATAAGCTGTCCCCAGACCCTCTCCAGTTGGATAAATACGGGTTTGAGTTTGACGAGAAATATCGCACCTAAAGGCAACGCAATGGCTGTAGGCATCTTTGATTCAGGTCTAGGCGGTTTAACTGTTCTAGACGCGGCGCAGCGGCGCCTTCCTGATGTAGACTTTCTGTACTATGGGGATAACGATCGTGCCCCCTATGGTGTCCGTGATGCTGAGGACGTCTTTCAACTGACCAATACAGCCGTTCACAACATGTGGGATATGGGCTGTAACCTGGTGATCTTGGCTTGCAACACAGCCTCGGCCGCAGCGCTGCGCCGGATGCAAGAGGCTGGTGTACCAGAGGGTAAACGCGTCTTGGGCGTATTTGTACCACTGATCGAGGCCCTGACAGAACGCCACTGGGGGGATAATTCCCCGCCACGTGAGGTCGAGGTTAAAAACGTCGCCCTGTTTGCCACGCCAGCGACCGTGGCCAGCCGTGCGTTTCAGCGTGAATTGGCGTTTCGCGCGATTGGTGTCGATGTCGAGGCGCAGGCCTGTGGCGGGCTCGTGGATGCTATCGAAGACGGTGACATGATCCTGGCAGAGGCTTTGGTCAAAAGCCATGTGGATGCGTTGCTGCGCAAGTTGCCGTCACCTCAGGCTGCGATTTTGGGCTGCACGCATTACCCTTTGATGCAGGATATTTTTCAAGCGGCCTTGGGACCGGATGTCAAAGTGTTCAGCCAAGGTAATCTTGTGGCGGACAGTTTGGCCGATTACCTGCAACGTCGCACCGACATGCACGGCAGTGGTGCGGGCGGGTATTACACCACCGGAACACCAGAACGTGTGAGCCGACATGCCACCCAATTTTTGCGACGAGAAGTCAACTTTCAGGCCGTCTAGGCCCCTTAGTTTACCTAGATCTCGGGCCGCTGTCGCTGTCCCATATATTCATAACACACCATATAATTCCTTCGAGGTTCTCTCATGCCCAAAAACGTGGCTATCCTTGGCGCATCCGGTTACACAGGTGCAGAACTTGTCCGGCTGATTTCTCAGCATCCAGACATTGAAATCGCGGCCCTTGCGGCGGAACGTAAGGCAGGGATGGAGATGGCGGATGTGTTTCCACATCTACGCCACTTAACCCTTCCAACCCTTTGTAAGATAGGTGAAATTGATTTTTCAAAGATCGACCTATGCTTCTGTGCTTTGCCGCATAAAACCAGCCAAGAGGTGATTTCTAAATTACCTATGTCACTTAAAGTCGTGGATCTGTCTGCTGATTTCCGTCTGCGGGACCCGCAGGCTTATGAGACGTGGTATGGTAACCCTCATTCGGCAGTCGATGTCCAAAAAGAGGCCGTGTATGGCCTGACCGAATTCTACCGAGAAGAGATCAAAGCCGCGCGTCTTGTGGCCGGAACCGGCTGTAATGCAGCGACGGGACAGTTTGCACTGCGCCCGCTGATCGCGGCTGAGGTGATCGATTTGGACGATATTATTCTCGATATGAAATGCGCCGTCTCAGGTGCTGGTCGTGCGCTTAAGGAAAACCTGCTGCACGCCGAATTGTCCGAAGGGTATCACGGCTATGCTCTTGGCAGTACGCACCGCCATTTGGGGGAATTCGATCAGGAGTTTTCAGCCATTGCCGGACGTCCGGTCAAGGTTCAGTTTACGCCACATCTGCTGCCGGTAAACCGGGGGATTCTTGCGACAACCTATGTCAAAGGCGATGCGCAGGAGATCCATGATACGTTGTTGGCCGCCTATGCGGATGAACCCTTTGTTCAAATGCTGCCACTGGGTCAGGGGCCGTCAACGCACAATGTGCGCGGATCTAATTTTGTGCATATCGGAGTGGTCGCAGATCGTACCGAAGGGCGTGCAATTGTAATCGCAGCCCTGGATAACCTGACAAAAGGTAGCAGCGGACAGGCTTTGCAGAATGCAAACCTGATGTTAGACTTACCGGAGACAGCAGGCCTTATGATGGCTCCGCTATTCCCATAGTTTGACGCAGGGGCGTGCGATGAAATCCCTTAAGAAACAACGCCGTATTCAAGTTTTGTCATTGATGACCGTGGCTTTGGTCACGTCGACGGCGCTGATTGGTTATGCGATGCGTGACGGGATCAATTTCTTTCGCAGCCCCACACAAGTTCTAGAAGACCACCCAACTGCAACCGAGGTGTTTCGCCTTGGTGGTTTGGTTGAAGACGGCAGTATCCAACGTGGTCAAGGCGAGGTTGTGCGCTTTGTTGTGACGGATGGCGGTGCGTCTATTAACGTGACGTTCACCGGTATTTTACCGGACTTATTTGCGGAAAACCAAGGTATGATCGGGACCGGTCGCTACATTGATGGCACCTTTCAAGCCTCTGAAATTCTTGCAAAACATGATGAAACATACATGCCAAAAGAAGTCATGGACGCGCTGAAGGAACAAGGCGTTTACAAACCAGATAGTTAGCATGCTCTGCAAGGTGTTGCAGAGCATGCGCACGCCTAGATGAGCCAACATTAGGATGACTATGGCACCTTGACCTAAAGAACTGGTCAGGAGTGTCCGATGTTAGATATTCACCACATCACCGATGAAATCCTTGCCCGCGAAGGCGGCTATGTAAACGATCCAGACGATCCGGGTGGGGCGACAAACCATGGTGTGACCCTTGGCACCCTGCAGCGGTTGGGCTTGGATGTGAACGCCGATGGGCAGGTGAATATACAAGATGTGCGCCAGTTGTCCCGCGAACAGGCAGCAAATATTTTTCTGCGACATTATTATTATGAGCCTAAAATCAATTTGTTACCAGATAAACTTCAGCCAAGTGTCTTTGATATGTATGTGAATTCGGGCAGCAACGCGGCGCGTATCTTACAACGATTGTTGCGGCAAATGGGGTATGATCTGCGTGTGGATGGTGCGCTTGGGCCGCAAACCGCACGCAGCGCGCATGCTGCAGCCCAAGTGGATGTGGCTGCACTCGTGGATGCGTATGGGATCGCACGGCGCAACTATTATTTCGACCTCGCTGATCGACGTCCCGCCAGCCGGAAATACGCACGTAGCCGTTCAGGCGATAAAGGAGGGTGGATCAAGCGCGCAGAAGAGTTCATTTCGCCAGCCTTTCATCTCAGTAATGCAGACTTTGCTGCACGGGTGCAGACATGGGGAGCGAATATATGATAATGCCATTGGTGAGTTCGTTTTTTGGAAACAATCGTAATGTGTTACGAGAAACAATTGAAGTTTTCCAAGAGAATGCCGAAGCAAGTGCCGTACGTGATAATTCGTTGACACAGGCAGCTTTGGCCCAGTTCGCAAAAGAATTCCAATCGCCCAAAGGCAGGTTCGAACGGGTAATGGATGGGTTGAATCGCCTGCCACGCCCGATGTTGGCGTTGGGAACGTTGGGGTTGATGGTGTCGGCTATGGTTGATCCGCTATGGTTTGCTGCGCGCATGCAAGGAATTGCTTTGGTGCCAGAGCCACTTTGGTGGTTGTTGGGCATCGTTGTGTCTTTTTACTTTGGAGGGCGTGCGCAAATGAAGTCTCAGGAATTTCAAAGCAGTATGGCGAATACCTATGTGAATGCACAGCAGGTTGTATCACGGATAAATAACCTAACGCGCACCGAAAAAGCGAAACCAGACAATCCAGCATTGGCCCAATGGCAAACCCGCAAGGCTGCGGCGGCACGACGCGGGTGATTGCGATTGGCTGCTGAGGCTTACAGGGATATACAGGGGGTATGATAACAGAATTTGGCCACTTCGCCCTGATCCTCGCCTTTATGGTTGCCGTCGTTCAAATGGTGGTGCCGATGATTGGTGCATATAAACGCTGGGACGGCTGGATGGCCGTTGCAGAACCAGCTGCCCAGGGGCAGTTTTTGTTCACCTTCTTTGCTTTTGGCACCTTGATGTGGGCCTTTGCGACTTCGGATTTCTCGGTGGAATTGGTTGTCTTAAACAGCCATTCGGCGAAACCGATGCTTTATAAGCTTGCGGGGACTTGGGGCAATCACGAAGGGTCCATGCTGCTGTGGGTGCTTATTGTAACGCTGTTTGGGGCGGTGGCATCATTTGGTGGCAATGGCTTGCCACCGACGCTTAAGGCGCGGGTTCTGTCCGTTCAAGCAGCGATTGCGGTGGCGTTCTTTATCTTTATTCTGTTTACATCTAACCCGTTTGTGCGTGTGGCGGTTCCCCCCTTTGATGGGCAGGATTTAAATCCGTTGTTGCAAGATCCAGGCCTCGCCTTTCATCCACCGTTTTTGTATCTCGGTTATGTAGGTCTGAGCATGGCGTTTTCCTTTGCCGTGGCTGCCCTGATTGAGGGGCGTGTGGATGCCGCATGGGGACGTTGGGTGCGGCCGTGGACCTTGGCCGCTTGGGTGTTCTTAACCATCGGTATTGGGCTTGGATCATGGTGGGCCTATTACGAACTGGGTTGGGGTGGTTTTTGGTTTTGGGACCCAGTCGAGAACGCGTCGCTGATGCCTTGGCTATTGGCTGCTGCGCTATTGCATTGCGCGATCGTTGTCGAAAAACGCGAAGTTCTCAAAAGCTGGACTGTATTGTTGGCAATTTTGGCCTTTGGCTTTTCTTTGATCGGCACGTTTATTGTTCGCTCGGGGCTGCTGACGTCGGTCCATGCGTTTGCGAATGACCCCGAACGTGGCATCGTGATCTTGGTAATCCTGAGCTTGTTCACGGGCGGTGCGCTTATGTTGTTTGCACTGCGGGCGCAGGCGCTTGAGGCCAAAGGCGTTTTTGGAGCAGTCAGCCGGGAAAGCGCTTTGGTGGCGAATAATATCCTGTTGGCAGTTGGATGCTTTGTCGTCTTTGTTGGCACGGTGTGGCCCGTGGTTGCTGAGATGCTGTTTACGCGCAAATTATCGGTCGGACCTCCGTTTTTCGAGGCCGCCTTTACTCCGTTTATGGTTCTGCTTGGTCTGCTGTTGCCGATTGGCAGTATCATTCCTTGGAAACGCGGCAAGGTCCGCCGCAGTTTGTGGAGCCTGCGCTATGCAGCAGCATTGGCCGTTGCGCTCGCGGGATTGGCATGGGCAATGCAAAGTGGTCAAAGCTTGCTGGGGCCTGTGGGTCTTTTGCTGGGGGCATGGATCGTCTTTGGGGCCATTGTCGATGTGTCGCTGCGGATCGGCAGCTGGACGCGCTTGTCGCGGTTGTGGCGGTTGCCACGTGCGGATTGGGGTAAGGCCGTGGCGCATGCGGGCTTTGGGGTGACAGTCTTTGCCATTGCGGGTCTTCTGGCCTGGCAAAAAGAGGACATTCGCGTTGCGCGCTTAAATGAGCCGTTTCAGGTTGGCCCATATCATTTGCTATTAGAGCATGTGAGCCAAGAACCTGGCCCCAACTATAGCAGTACCGTGGCGCAGATTGCTGTTACCCGGGACGGGCAATTGATTACCAAGCTGCATCCAGAAAAACGCATCTACCCCGTTGCACAGATGCCAACCACCGAGGCCGCGATTGATTTCCGTTTCACCCGGGATCTATATGTCGTTTTGGGGGACGCGCAGGATGGTGGGGGCTGGGCAATTCGGACCTATATCAAACCTTTTGCCAATTGGATTTGGGGTGGGTGTTTGTTAATGGCGTTTGGTGGTCTCCTAAGCCTAAGTGATCGTCGTTTCCGTGTTGCGGCCCCTGGACGGAAAACGGGAAAGACAGGTGCGCCTCCTCCTGTGGAAAGGTCTGCGGTATGATGCGTTTTGTGCGGCGTTGTGTGTTAACGCTATGTCTGTGTCTTCCCGCTACATTTGCAGTTGCGGTTGAACCAGACGAAATTTTGAGCGACCCGGTGTTGGAAAATCGGGCGCGTGACATTTCACAGGGCTTGCGCTGTTTGGTATGTCGCAACGAAAGCATTGATGAATCCCATGCAGAGTTGGCCCGTGATTTACGTTTGCTGGTCCGGGAACGCCTTGTGGCAGGGGACAGCAATGACGAAGTGGTCGCCTTTGTGGTCGATCGCTACGGAGAGTATGTTTTGCTCAACCCCACCACCACTGGTGTTAATTGGTTGTTGTGGGCTGCAGGGCCGATCATGTTTTTGATCGCAGCCGGGGTTGGTATTGTCTACGTACGCGGGCGAGATAAGCCCACTCAGGCAGCCGCATTGAGCGCACAAGAGCAAGCAAGGTTGGATGAGATTCTAAACGGTGAGACGTGAACTTAGGGCAGAGCTTTAAACCGTTATGCGGTCAAATTCTGCAGTTCAGTATATTCTAAAATCCCACAACACTCGCCGAAAATATAACCACAAATATAAAAGGCCCCGCAGATATGCAGGGCCTTTTGAAGATTTTTAAAAGCGTCTAGCGATCTTCGATCTTGACGTAATCACGGGCGCTTTCACCGGTGTACAGCTGGCGTGGACGGCCAATTTTCATTGCTGGATCCGAGATCATCTCTTTCCACTGTGACACCCAACCAACGGTACGCGACAGCGCAAAGATCGGTGTGAACATGGATGTTGGGAAGCCCATCGCTTCGAGAATGATGCCTGAATAGAAATCAACATTCGGGAACAGTTTTTTCTCGATGAAATATGGATCGTTCAGGGCTGTTTGTTCCAGCTCTTTTGCGACCTGCAAGAGTGGGTTGTCTTCGACGCCCAGCAGCTCCAGAACTTCGTCCGCAGATTTCTTGAGAACGTTTGCACGTGGATCCGTGTTTTTGTAAACGCGGTGACCAAAGCCCATCAGACGGAACGGATCGTTCTTGTCTTTGGCGCGTGCAATAAATTCAGGGATACGGTCGACTGTTCCGATTTCCTTGAGCATTTCCAAGCAAGCTTGGTTTGCGCCACCATGCGCAGGACCCCATAGGCACGCGATACCAGCGGCGATGCTTGCAAATGGGTTTGCACCAGACGAAGACGCCAGACGTACAGTCGAGGTCGACGCGTTTTGTTCGTGATCTGCATGCAGAGTAAAGATTCGGTCCATCGCACGCGACAGAATTGGGTTTACCTTGTACTCTTCGGCGGGCACCGAGAAACACATGTGCAAGAAGTTGGCTGCGTAATCCAGATCATTACGTGGATATACAAATGGCTGGCCGATAGAATATTTATAAGCCATCGCCGCGATTGTTGGCAGTTTCGCGATCAGACGAATTGCTGCAACTTCACGCTGCCAAGGGTCGGTGATGTCGGTGGAATCGTGATAGAACGCGGACATTGCGCCTACAACGCCAACCATGGTCGCCATAGGGTGTGCGTCCCGGCGGAAGCCACGGAAGAAGTTGTGCATCTGTTCATGCACCATCGTGTGACGTGTCACGCGAGTTTCAAAGTCATCAAGCTGTGTCTGCGACGGTAGCTCACCGTACATCAACAGATAGCAGACCTCGAGATAATGAGATTCGCCAGCGAGCTGATCAATTGGATAACCGCGGTGCAAAAGTTCACCTTTGCCGCCGTCAATAAATGTAATGGTCGAGTCGCAGCTCGCGGTTGAGGTGAAACCTGGATCATATGTAAACACACCCGCTTGGGCATAGAGCTTGCGGATGTCCAGAACGTCAGGACCAGCAGTTGGTGAGAAAATGGGGAGTTCATAGGTCTCACCGTTCAGGCTGAGCTGAGCGGATTTCTGGGTGTCGGTCATGTTAAGTCCCTTCCTGTTACAGGCGCATGGTGGCTTAGCCACCTGCGCAGCCGGACCACCTGACCACAGTATGTGGCTCAAGCGAAGTCCTAGCGTAATGGGCTTACTTACAACTTAACGTGTATTTCAGCCCGTTACATCCTTAAGCCGGGCCACAGTTTCATCACGGCCCAGAATTATCATCATGTCAAATACCGACGGCGTCACAGCACGACCGGACAGCACGGCCCGAAGAGGGCCTGCGAGCTTGCCAAACTTAGTCTCATGGGCCGCCGCAAATGCGTTTAGCGTGGCCTCTAGCTCCTCACGTGTCCAGCTAGCATTTTGCAGGTGCGGCGTCAATTCGTCCAGTATACCTTCGGATACTGTATCCAGTGCTTTTTGGGCTTTGGCGTCGCATTCTAACGGGCGTGCGGCGAGTGCAAATTGTGCTTTCTCCAGCAGTTGCGGCAGGGTACGTGCACTGGATTTTAAGCAATACATTGCCTTTTGTAAGCTTTGTTTTTGCGTGTCCGTCAAGGGGGTGAGATCCGCAGCGGCAAGATAGCCTTCGATTTCCGATACGATTTCGGAATCGTTCATGATTGCAAGGTGTTGGCCGCAGATGTTCTCAAGTTTTTTGGTGTCAAACCGAGCCGGGCTTTTCCCTATTCCACCCAAGTCAAACCACTCTTTTACCTGGGTGTCTGTAAAGAATTCATCGTCTCCATGCGACCAACCCAGACGCGCCAAATAGTTACGCATACCAGGCGCTGGATACCCCATGGCTTGATATTCCTGAGCGCCTAAAGCCCCATGGCGTTTGGAAAGTTTTTTGCCATCCGGGCCGTGGATCAAAGGAATATGTGCATAAACGGGCAAGGGCCAGCCCATTGCTGTGTAGATCATCATCTGCCGTGCAGCATTGTTGAGGTGGTCATCGCCGCGGATCACATGCGTGACGCCCATGTCATGATCATCCACAACAACAGCCAGCATATAGACCGGCGTTCCATCTGAACGCAGCAGGATCATATCATCCAGTTGCGTATTTTTTATCGTAACCTGACCTTGGACCTCGTCATTGATGACTGTCTGACCGTCTTGTGGTGCTTTGATGCGCACAACATAGGGCGCATCCGGATAGGTTGCAGGATCTGCATCGCGCCATGGGGACCGGTAGAGTGTCGATTTGCCTTCAGCCTTGGCGGCGTCGCGGAAAGCAGCGATTTCGTCTTGTGTTGCAAAACATTTATAGGCTTTGCCCTCAGACATCAGCTGATGGGCCACTTCGGCATGGCGGTCGGCGCGATCGAACTGGCTGATGACATCGCCATCATGATCCAACCCCAACCATGACAGGCCTTGTAAAATAGCGTCGGTGGCTTCGGGTGTTGAGCGTTCGCGATCGGTGTCCTCGATCCGCAACAGAAATTTACCACCACGCCCACGGGCGTAAAGCCAGTTAAACAGCGCCGTACGAGCGCCTCCGATGTGCAAGTAACCGGTAGGCGAGGGGGCGAAGCGAGTGACAACCGTTTGGGACATAAGTAGCGTTTACCTTTTAGAAACCATATTTGGTTTTGATTTAACCACTGTCTACCGAGCCATTGGGTCAGGAGCAAGCATGGGAGCCATCAATTGGGGGACGAACGTGTTTGACGCACAGCGCGGTCATCTGTTCACCTGGGTGCCTGTTTGCTTTGCTTTGGGCATTGGGCTGTATTTTTCCGTTTTAGTCGAACCTGATTTATGGGTGTATTGTCTGCTGATCCTTACGGCCTGTGGTTTAGCTGTGGTCGTATATTGCGCCCCATCGCCATTGGATGTCTTTGCTTTCGCGGGTATTTTGGTGATTTTTGGCCTGTGTTATATGGGGGCACGTGCGCATTATATCGCGGCACCCGTGTTGGAGTTTCGTTATTACGGTCCTGTCGAAGGACGCGTGATCCTACGAGATCGGTCATCCAGTGATCGCATTCGGTTAACATTGGATCAGGTCCGTCTGGACGGGGTGCCCTCTGAGCGTAGGCCGACTCATGTACGGATTTCGCTGTTAGGGGACGCGGCCGTCGCAGCAGGTGGGCTTGGCGTCGGAGCACTGGTGATGACGACGGCACATCTGTCTCCACCTTCCAGTCCGGTTGAGCCGGGTGCGTTTGATTTTCGTCGCTATGCTTGGTTTCAGCAACTTGGCGCGATTGGGTATAGCCGTGTACCTGTTGTCTTGCGTGGAGAGGCTGACACCACGGTGGTGCAACGGCTGCGCGGTCGAGTTTCGGCCTATCTACGGCAAGCCTTACCAGGAGATGTCGGGGCTGTCGCCGCTGCCCTTGCCGTTGGTGATCGCAGTTATATCACACAAGATATATGGGATACGTTACGCCGTAGCAATCTGGCGCATTTGTTGGCCATATCTGGGCTGCACATGGGGTTGTTCACGGGCGTGGTGTTCAGCAGTTTGCGGGTGTTTTTGTCCCTATGGCCGCGCCTCGCGTTGCGATTGAACGTTAAAAGTTGGGCTGCGGCAGGTGCTTTGGTTGCTGGTGGAGGCTATTTGGTGATGTCCGGGGGCGCAGTCGCGACTGAGCGGGCTTTCGTCATGGTGGCGGTGATGCTGATTGCAACCATGATGGACCGACAGGCGATTACTGTGCGCGCCTTGGCTTTAGCTGCGATGATCGTCCTGTTGCGCCGACCTGAGAGTTTGTTGAACGCAGGGTTCCAAATGAGCTTTGCTGCAACGTTGGCATTGATCTTTGTATTTGGGGCGCTGCGTGACTGGCGGGCAAAAACACAATGGCCACGTGTGCCCAAGATTGTCATATGGGGGGCGGGCGTTTTTATATCGTCTTTGGTGGCGGGGGCGGCGACAGCCCCTTTCGGAGCGGCGCATTTCAATGTTGTGTCACGTTATGGCTTGGCTGCAAACCTATTGGCTGTGCCTGTCATGGGGGGCGCCGTGGCCCCTGCCGCAGTTTTGAGCCTTGTGTTGTCAGCGATCGGTTTGCAAAGCCTAGGTTTGTGGATCGTCGGAGGTGGGATATCCTATATTATATGGGTTGCTGATTGGGTCGCCGGTTGGACCGGTGCGCAGGCAGCTGTTGTGATACCTCCTCCTTGGGTTTTGCCTGTTATGTCACTTGGGGCTTTGTTTGTCGTGTTGTGGCAAGGGCGGTTGCGATGGTTGGGGGGGCTGCCTGTTGCCATCGCATGCGTTGCTTGGACGGCTGCGGGGGCAACTATGAACAGCCGTCCCGAGGTTTTGATTGCTCAAGACGGAGGCCTCGTTGGTGTTATGACATCCCAAGGGCGTGCCCTGTCTCGGGCTAAAACAAAGGCATTTGCGGCAGATGCCTGGCGGCGCCACGATGGAGATGCGGCCTCACAAGAGGTGGCAGCACAACGATGGCCGGTGGGTGCGACACAGGTTTTACGTACTATTCCCTATGGTGCTGGCGAAATCATACATGTGATCGGAAAGCGTGGGGCTGCACAGATCACGAACTGTACGAAAGGGCAGATTATTGTAACGAACCAGCCTAGTAATATCGCGGGCGACTGCGAGATCTTTGATCCCGCGCGCCTACGTGTGTCAGGCAGTGTCGCATATCGTGGTCAGGGGCAACTGGTCACAGCGGCAGATATAGCAGGTGACCGGTTCTGGACATCACGTGGTTTACGCGAGTGGACATTTCAGTCATCAATATCTGGACAGGATTTTGGTCAATAGGTGCGAATTAGCCCTGCTAAAACGCCTTGAACTTGCACTTGGCCAAGAGGGAAGCTGCGTGTGGGAAAGGCGGGGTTTGCAGCCTCAAGTTCGACAGTATCGCCGGTGCGAAAATATCGTTTGAGAGTGGCCTCATAGCCTTCCACCATGGCGACAACGATGTCTCCATTTCTAGCAACGCTTGTCTCGCGGATTACAACCACATCACCGTTGTTGATACCTGCTTCGATCATAGATTCGCCTTTAACCTCAAGCGCGTAGTGCTGACCCGAGTTTGATAGCATCGCATTTGGAATCGTAACATGTTGCGCCCCATCTCCAATCGCCTCGATTGGGATACCAGCAGCAATACGCCCCATCAATGGAAGCTCAGTAACCGCGGCTGAGGCAGGCGGTTGTGTCTCTGAGGATTTTCCACCCTCAATCACCTGTGGCTCAAACCCTTGATCAGATGGGGGCTTTGAGGCCTCTAAACCTGCAGGGGTTGCCAACTCACCGATACTATCGGGCAGGCGCAAAATTTCAATCGCGCGGGCACGATGTGCAAGACGACGAATAAATCCGCGTTCTTCGAGCGCGGTAATCAGGCGATGGATGCCAGATTTAGATCGTAAATCGAGTGCGACTTTCATTTCATCAAAACTGGGTGATACACTATCGCGTTGAACACGTGTGTGAATAAATTCCAGCAGTTGTAACTGTTTTTTGGTCAGCATTACTGTTGCCTCAGGTTTGATGTGTTTTGTTTGTTCTATACATGTTCCCGTTTTGTGTCAACGATCGTTCTGGTGCGCAGACGTAAGCCATACGTTAAAACAGCAACATATATGTCAAAACCAAAGGTAATTGACGGTTTCACCGGCTTTGTGTTCAAGGTCTTCGATGGGGCGGATCAGCAGTGCGTTTGCCTGTGCAAGTGTGGCCAGCAGTGAGCTGTCTTGGCTGTCGCTTGGTGTAATCACCGGGGTTGCACCATCGTATGTGACATGCGCCCGCATATAATGTTCGCGCGGCCCGTTGGCGGCAATGTCGCAGGTCAGGCGTGCTTGACCGATAGGTCCGATATCAGCGGGCAGGCCCAGCATTTTACGGATCATTGGCACAAGGAACAATTTGGTGCAAACCATTGATGAGACAGGGTTCCCGGGCAGGCCGACCATAGCCATGCCGTGTTGCGCACCTTTGGTTAAACGTCCGGCAAGTAAGGGCTTTCCTGGACGCATCGCCACTTTGTAAAACACGCGTTCCAACCCAAGCTCGAGAGCTGCACTTGAGACCAGATCATGATCGCCAACCGAAGCCCCCCCGATGGTGACCAATAGGTCAGCACCTGCGGCGAGATCAAAGGTGGTCTTTAAGGAGGCGATCGTGTCGCGTGCGATGGGGAGCAGGCGTACATCTGCACCAACCTGTTCCAGCATAGCTTTGATGCCATAACTGTTTGATGCGATGATTTGGTCAGGGCCCGGAGTTTGACCGGGTGAGACCAGTTCGTCCCCGGTGGCAAGAACAGCCACGATCGGGCGACGGGTGACGGGAACATCCGATATGTTCATCGAGGCGAGCAGGGCAATATCCGAAGCTCCCAAGAGGCGAGGGGCCGAAATTTCGTCGCCAATGGAAAAGTCACACCCCAGAGCCCGGATATTGTTTTTAGTACCAGGATCTTTGGAAATCGTGATTACGTTGCCTGAGCGTGTGATGTCTTCTTGGATGACGACGAAATCTGTACCTTCGGGCACCGGTGCGCCGGTAAAGATGCGCACAGCCTGACCTGCGCCAACTGTGCCGTCAAACGCATGGCCGGCTGCGGCTTCGCCGATAACTTTGAACATGGCGTGCTGTTCGACTTCGGTAGACTTCATCGCATAACCGTCCATGGCCGAGGCATGAAACGGCGGTTGATTGCGTCGCGCCGCGACAGATTGGCCAAGCACACGACCGGCTGCGTCTTTCAAAGGAACAGTTTCGCAAGGAAGTTGCGTTGCCAGTTCAAGAACCGCAGTGCGGGCTTGGTCGACGGTGATCATAGTTCGGCCTCGTAACGACCGGATTTTCCACCGTCTTTTAATATGACGCGAATGTTATTTATTTCCATAGCTTTGTCGGCAGCTTTGGCCATGTCATAGACCGTGAGCGCCGCAGTTGACACGGCGGTGAGGGCCTCCATCTCAACGCCGGTTTGCCCGGTGGTTTTCACGGTTGCCTCAATTTGGATGCCGGGAAGATCTGGGTCAAGTGTGAGCTCTACCGCGACTTTGGTGATGGGCAATGGGTGACACAATGGGATCAAGGTCGATGTGTGTTTGGCACCCATAATGCCCGCAAGCCGTGCAACCGACAGCACATCCCCCTTTTTTGCACGGCCTTGCGCGATCAGATCAAAGGTGTCTTGTGCCATTTTGATCTGGCCTGCAGCGGTCGCAATGCGGGATGTAACGTCTTTATCCGAGACATCAACCATATGGGCGTCGCCCTTGGCGTCGAAATGGGTCAGGCTCATATGGTGTTCCTTTGCAGGTGTAGATTTATAGAGCTTACATGTTGGGCAAAGCTTACATAGCGCCAGGCATAAGCGGATTGGTCAATAGGTCACGGGTTGCAGCCGCCACATCGTCCTGGCGCATCAGGCTTTCACCGATCAAGAATGTGCGGGCGCCATAGCGGGCAATGTCCGACAGATCGTCGGTACTGGTGAGGCCACTTTCACAGACAATAAGACGGTCAGCAGGAACCATCCGCGACAGTATACGGGTGGTGTCCAATGTGGTCTCAAAAGTTTTCAGATTGCGGTTGTTAATGCCCATCAAGGGGGATTTCAATTTGCAAGCGCGCTCCAGTTCGACTTCGTCGTGGACCTCGAGCAGCACATCCATATTCCATTCAAAGGCACAAGCCTCGAGCTCAGCAGCTTGCGCGTCGGACACGGAGGCGAGGATGATCAGGATACAATCGGCCCCAAGGGCGCGCGCTTCGGCGACTTGATAGGTGTCATACATAAAGTCTTTGCGCAGCACAGGTAAGTCACAGGCTGCACGTGCGGCGACAAGGAATTCTTTAGCCCCTTGAAAGGACGGTGTGTCCGTCAAGATAGACAAACATGATGCTCCGCCTGCGGCATAGGCTTGGGCCAGTTCGGGTGGGTTGAAATCGGGGCGGATCAGGCCTTTGGAGGGTGACGCTTTCTTGATCTCGGCGATCAATCCATAACCCTCATGGTTGTCGCGACGCAAAGCATCAGCGAACCCGCGGGTTGGGCTGGCTGCACGGGCTTCCTCTTCGACGTCAGCGCGGGATTTTGCAGCTTTGTCCGCGGCGACCTCTTCGAGTTTGTAAGCTTTGATCCGGTCCAATACGTTTTCAGACATGATGTGATCTTTCTTTATGAGGTCCATTTGATCGTGGGTACCCCACGGGCTTGTAACCATGTGTTCACGGCGGAAAAGGGTCGAGATCCAAAAAATCCGCGACGGGCCGACAAAGGCGAGGGATGGGCTGATTTCAAGATCAAATGATCCCCCGGTTGAATATAGACGTCTAGCGCCTGCGCCTGTTTCCCCCAAAGGATAAAAGCTGTTGGGGTTTGTGACACATGTGCAAGAACTTGGTGGGCTAGCTGTTGCCAGCCGAGGTTTTTATGTGCGTTGGCTTCGCCTTCGGGGACCGACAACACAGTGTTGAGCAGCAATACCCCTTGATCTGCCCAAGGACGCAGATCTCCGGTTGTTGGGGCAGGGCGACCCAGATCGGTTTCTAATTCTTTATATATGTTTTTGAGAGAACGCGGCAGGGGTTGGACGTTTGGTTCGACCGAAAAGGATAAACCATGCGCATGACCTGCTGTTGGATAAGGATCTTGACCCATGATAACCACCCGAGTGGCCTCGGCAGAGGTGCGCTCTAGGGCTGCAAAGCGCTGTGATTGCGGAGGCAAAATTGTTCGGCTGTCTGTCGCCAGTGCGGCCTTGATTTTTGGATAGGTGGTTTCAAAGAACGGCAGTTTGGCCCAATTTCCTAATGAGTTCAGATCGGTCGCCATATCATTTGGCCTCTGACGTGATCCGTGCGAGTGCCTCGAGCTTGGCTTTGGCAAGACCGCTGTCGATACTTTCGATGGCGCGTGCGACCCCTTCGCGGAGATCGCTTGCTTTGTCTGCCACCATCAATGCAGCAGCTGCATTCAACAAGACGGCGTGACGGTAACCATTGGCCGCACCGTCCATCACAGCACGCAAAGCGGTGGCGTTTTGTTCGGGGGTGCCACCGGTGATGGCGTCAAACGAATGGACAGGCAAGCCGGCCTCCTCGGGGTGGATCTCAAAATCAGTGATGCTGCCATCTGTGTTTAGGGCCGACACCCATGAGACGCCGGTGATTGTCAGCTCGTCCGTGCCGTCGCTTCCGTGTACAAGCCAGGCTTTTTCGCTCCCCAATTGACCCAAGGTCTGTGCCATAGGACGGATCAGGTCTCGGGAAAAGGCGCCAGTGAGTTGGCGTTTGACACCAGCCGGGTTGGTCAGTGGGCCAAGGATGTTAAAAATGGTGCGCGTGCCCAGTTCTTGTCGGGTTGGCATAACATGGGCAATGGCCGGATGGTGCATGGGGGCCATCATAAACGCCATACCCACCTCGGCGAGGGCGCGTTCGACCACATCTGCACCAACCATCGTCTGGATGCCGAGCTGGCCAAGCGCATCCGCAGAGCCAGAGTTTGACGACAGTTTGCGATTGCCATGTTTCGCCACGGGCACGCCGCAGCCTGCAACCACAAAGGCGGTTGCTGTTGAAATGTTCAGCGTCTTTTTACCAGAGCCGCCGGTGCCCACAATATCTATCGCATCGGCAGGGCCGGCAACGGGCTTACATTTTGCGCGCATCACTGCGGCAGCTGCGGCGTATTCATTCACTGTTTCGCCGCGTGTGCGCAGCGCCATCAACAATCCGCCGATCTGGCTTGGTGTGGCGGCCCCGTCAAACAACACTCCAAAGGCGGTTTCAGCCTCGCTACAGGTCAGGGGGCGATCAGCTGCTGTGCCGATCAGGGGCTTTAACGCATCGCTCATACAGGTGCCTGCATATCATCAAGAAAGTTTTTAAGGAGCGCGTGGCCATGTTCTGAGGCAATGCTTTCGGGATGGAATTGCACGCCGTGAATCGGCAGCTCTTTGTGTTGCAGCCCCATAATCGTACCACCCTCGAGCGCGGCAGTGATGCTCAGGCAGTCCGGCAGTGTTTCGCGTTCAACAATCAGTGAGTGATAGCGCGTGGCCTGAAACGGAGTGGGGAGACCTGCAAAAACGCCAGTGTCATTATGGTGCATCGCGCCCATCTTTCCATGAACAATTTCATGGCAACGTTTCACTGTGCCACCAAAGCTCTGACCAATGGTTTGATGTCCTAAACACACACCCATTAAAGGTGTCTTTGTCTCCGCGGCTGCAGCCGTGAGCCCAAGGCAAACGCCCGCATCATCTGGCGTTGCGGGGCCGGGTGACAACAAAATACCGTCGGGTTTCATTGCCATAGCCTCTTGGACGTTCAGCGCATCATTGCGCCAAACCTGTACATCAGCGCCGAGTTCGCCGAGGTAATGTACGAGATTGTAGGTGAAGGAATCGTAGTTGTCGATTAGCAGCAACATCTTGGCAGGCTCTTTTAGGGGCTGGCGGCACAGGGGTGCACCGCGTTATAGTCTTGGTAACATACATGTTCAGGGATGTGCAGCAGCGTCAAGGCCAGTTTGGTGAATGGAGCGTGGCAAAGAGCAGGAAAGATTAATCTCATTCAAGGCGCGCCGCGCCGATGTGCAGGATTATCTTTGTTTCAAGATGTCACGAGCTTTCATGATTTTGGCGCAGCTTTGCAAGGATTTGGATCAAACGACAAAGAGGCGGAAATATGCGTGGTTTTTTGGGCGGTGTAAGTACCGGAGCGATTGTGGCCTTGGCCGGTGCCGCAATGGTATCGCTATCTGTACCCTTGGCGCCTTGGGGGGCATCGCCGCAAAACGCACTCGAAGCAACGGCACCTGTGGAGGGGGGCTCGGATACGGCTGGTACTCCGCTCGAGGAAGGGTCTCAAGAGCCCGAGACTCAGGTTCAGCAAGAAACCGCGACTTTGGATCCCGTTGCGGCTTTGAACACTGTCCCTGATGCTGAGGCGGTACAGGACGCAGATCTTGTAAACCTTGCCCCGAATCCCCTTGATGACTCCGCGCCGCTAAAAGATGACTCCGCGGAAGTTGAGGCCAAAAGTGCAACCCGTCCAGATATTGATCTTGGTACAGCTCTTGCACCATTGCCTGACGCCGGTTCGTCGATCGTGCCTGAAAGGCAAAACGATTTGCCCAGTACGGTTGAGGTCACAGATCGCAACGGCGCCAAACCGGTCTCTGTGCCTCAGGCAGATGTTTTACCAGATTCGGCGCCAGAAATTGCTACAGAAACAGCCAGTGCACCTTCAGTTCCCCTACCATCGGCTGGGCAAGATGTGCCAGACCTAGGTGATCGCGACAAAATTACCCAAGACGAAGCAGGCGGTGAAACCGTGGTGCCGCAAATCGTGCAAACACAATCGACCGCGATTTCGAAAGGAGACGACCCTGTTCGCGTTGTTGCACCGGATGTGGTACAACCACCACAGATTGCTGCGGTTCCCGTTCAAGATCCCGCGCAACAGCCAGTGCAAGAGATTACTGCGCCGGATTTTGAGGGAAATGCCAACACAGGTAAATCCGTCCGCAGTGCTTCCTTGCCGCAGGCTGGTGTGAACGAGCTTGTGACACGAACGCCTCCGGGGGAACCTGTGCTGCCGCTGATCAAGCGGAATGAACTGCAGGACAACACTCGCCAAGAAGCTGTGGCGAAAGATACACCCTTTGAGCGAAATTCGGTGTCCGCAAGGCCTCTGCCGGGGCAACCATATATGTCGATCGTCTTAATCGAAGACGCGTCCTCGGCTGGGGGGGATGCTCTTGATGGTTTTCCTTATCCATTGACGATTGCGATTGACCCAACAACCGCAAATGCAACAAAGCGCATGCAAGACCGCCGTGCTGATGGCTTAGAGGTCATGATCTTGGCGGATCTGCCACGAGAAGGCACGCCACAGGATGCCGAGATTGCTTTGCCCATTTGGTTTGATCGCTTGCCCGACACGGTTGGTATTTTGGAAGGGGTTAAAACCGGTGTGCAAGGCAGTCGAGCATTAGCAGATCAGGTGTCCGAGATTGTTGGCGATGATGGATATGGGTTAGTTTTGCAGAACAATGGTTTGAACACCGTTCAAAAACTGGCAGCCCGTGACGGTGTCCCATCGGGCGTTGTTTTCCGGGATTTCGATGGTGCAGGCCAAGACGAACGCGCGATGCGCCGTTTCCTAGATCAGGCTGCGTTTCGAGCACGTCAGGAAGAAGCAGTGATCATGGTTGGACGCCTGAAACCTGACACTATTTCAGCTTTACTGGTCTGGGGATTGCAAGATCGTGCCAGTAAAGTTGCCTTGGTACCAGTGTCAGCGAGTTTGAAATTACTGCAAACGCCATAATGTGAGGTTGTAACCTCTATGCCGTTTGAGTCTAAGTTTTGGCCAACATTTCAATATTTCAAAATTGAAGAATGTTGTTCCCAAACAGAGATTATGGATTATATGAGTAAGTTTTTGCTATCTAACTCTAAGAATGAGTAATTTTCCCGCAAAATAATCGTGAAGAGCATGTGTTTTTCATGAATATTACGATGTATTCGGTTTTTCTTAATGTACC
The DNA here is from genome assembly GCA_947499635.1 of uncultured Paracoccaceae bacterium. Taxonomy (GTDB): domain Bacteria; phylum Pseudomonadota; class Alphaproteobacteria; order Rhodobacterales; family Rhodobacteraceae; genus Epibacterium. Next base: position 99,250 of record CANMPD010000001.1, read on the forward strand.
TCCGGCAGCGTCATAGCCGAGTGTAATGTTAAGGGATCTGCCCGTATGTTTCGTATTAGTTTATTTCGCACAGTTGCGATGAAAACCAGATTACTTGTGTCTGGAATAATTTCGGTATTTGCAATTGTAGGCCTTGCTGGTTTGTCGCTTTATAGTCTGTGGCAAAGTGAATTGGCCTTAGAGCACCAAATTGACATGATGCATGCCGTGCGCTCAGAATTAACGGCCAATCTAAAGCATGACTCGATTGAGGCAAGCGTTGTCTACGCAATGTTGATTGGTCCAGAAGGCAAAGCCGAAAAGCAGAAGTCCATTCGGGATAAAACTGACCATCATATTGTAGAATTACGCCAAGCTATTACCGAATTGGAAAACATGGAACTCGGGGCGGATATTGCGTCTTTAGTCGAAGATATCAAACCATTTGCAGAACTGTTCATAACGCATGGCATCGAAGTCTTGGATATTGCATTTAAAGATAGCTCAGCTGCCAGAGCAAGGTTTGATGCATTTCAAAAGGATTATGAAATTCTGGACAAAAAGTTGCACCCGTTGGATGCAGCGATAAAAGAGCGTTCCGAAACGGCTGCAATCTATGCAAGAAATCATGATCTAATGATGATTTACATCAATATGGGCTTTGCATTTTTGATGGTTGTGGTTTCAATTTTTAATGCAAGAAGCATCACGAATACAATCAGTAAACCGATCGCCCGTCTACGCACAGCCCTGCAGGAAGTTGCAAAGGGAGATTTTCGTCGTAGAATTTCAGATATCATGCGCAAAGATACTTTTGGGGATATTGCCAAGGATATCGATGCGGTTTCTTCCCGAGTTGTGATTGCGTTAGAAGAGCAAGAACAGTTGCGTCTTACAGGTGAAAAAGTGATTGAGCGCCTGCGCGAAGGCCTACAACGTTTGTCTGCTGGCGATTTGAGCCAACCAATTGAAGCACAATTTGAAGGCGATTATGAAGCGCTGCGCGTGAACTATAATGAGACCGTTGAGCGGCTCAATATGTTGGTTGCAGACGTCGTATCGTCCTGTGGAACGCTTCAGGGCCAGTCCGAAAAGATATCTTCAGATTCAAGTGATTTGTCTCAACGCACAGAAAGCCAAGCTGCAACGCTCGAACAAACCGCGGCCGCACTTGAAATTTTAACACGCAGTGTTAACACATCCGCACAAAATGCTAAGGACGTGGAGCAGGCGGTTGCTGTTGCGAAGACAGACGTACAACGGAGTGAAAAAGTTGTAGAGAGTGCGATAAGCGCAATGACTGCGATAGAGACGTCGTCTGGTAAAATTTCACAAATTATTGCCGTGATTGATGACATTGCCTTTCAAACCAATTTATTGGCTTTGAATGCACGTGTTGAAGCTGCGCGCGCAGGTGAGGTTGGTCGTGGTTTCGCCGTTGTTGCATCAGAGGTGGGGAGCCTAGCGCAACGCTCGTCCGATGCTGCAAACGAGATCAAAGAGTTGATCACCGAGAGTACAACCCATGTACAAGATGGGGTTGATAAAGTTCACGGAGCAGGCCACGCGCTTTCGGGAGTGATTGAACATGTCAACGAAATCGCAACTTTGATGGTTGGAATCTCAAACGAAGCGGCAGAGCAAGCGCACGGATTGACCGAAATCAATACCGGGATGGGACAACTTGACCAGGTAACACAGCAAAATGCATTGATGGTGGAAAGTTCTGGTCGGTCCATCATTGCAATGAACTCGGAAACTTCAGGGCTTAATCGTTTGGTTGGGCAATTCAATCTAAAGGGTAATGATCCAACATCTGCTGCTGATTTCGACGAGGATACGGATTTTGATGAATTCGACTCACAGGATGAGCAACTGAAATACTCGGCGTAGGGTACAGTTGCTCAATCTTGAGAGGGCGTATGACGGTTACTTGTTCAAAACTCACGCAAGGCAGGGTACGTGACGAAGGACTATGTACCAGAGGCGTTTAATATACTTCAGCTGTTGTGCCCGTTTTTTGTAAAACGGGCGGCATCAGCGGCGGCTCGCCGGATGGCGTTGGATTTGTGGACAGTTTCCATATATTCTGATTGGGGATCACTGTCGTAAACGACGCCTCCGCCAGCTTGAATATAAAGTTTTTGATCCTGCACAATTGCGGTGCGCAGTGCGATACACATATCCATGTCTCCACCAGCGCTAAAATAGCCGACACCACCGCCGTATAGGCCGCGTTTTTCTGGCTCCAGCTCGTCAATGATTTCCATCGCGCGTACTTTTGGCGCGCCAGACACCGTGCCGGCAGGCATACCCGCAAAGAACGCATCAAGCGCGTCCTTATCAGGGTGAAGCTCTCCCACTACATTTGAGACGATGTGCATTACATGGCTGTAGCGTTCAATAATGAATTCCTCGGTAGGTTTAACTGTACCGATTTTTGCCACGCGACCCACATCGTTGCGGCCAAGATCCAAGAGCATAAGGTGTTCAGCCAGCTCTTTTTTATCGGCGAGCAAATCTAATTCGTTTGCTTTATCCTGTTCCGGCGTTTCGCCACGAGGACGCGTACCTGCAATCGGGCGAATGGTTACTTCGTTACCAAAGACACGCACTAAAATTTCGGGCGAGGCCCCAATTACCTGAAAACCACCAAAGTTGAAATAGAACATAAACGGCGATGGGTTTGTGCGGCGCAGGCTGCGATACAAGGCAAATGGAGGCAATGGGAAATCTTGTGTCCAGCGTTGTGCGGGGACAACTTGGAAAATGTCACCTGCACGGATATAGTCCTTGGCGCGTTCGACTGCCGCTTTGTACCCTTCGTGCGTAAAATTTGATGTGGGGGGAGAGACGTCATGTGCCTCGCCCAAGTCACGACTTTCGGAAGGCATCGCGCGTTCTAAATCACGTACTGCGTCCATCACGCGTTCCGCAGCCTGCGCATAGGCGGCTTTGGCAGATTGGCCAGTGTTTGCCCAAACAGGAGAAACAACTGTGACCTCGCCTTTGACGCCGTCCAAAACGGCAATCACCGAAGGCCGCATCATTACAGAATCAGGTAGCCCAAGTGGGTCCGGGTTGACGTCCGGTAGGTGCTCGACCAAGCGGATCATATCATAGCCTAGATAACCAAACAGCCCAGCACTGGCTTGGGGCAGATCCTCGGGGAGGTCAATTTTACTCTCGGCGAGCAGTGCGCGTAGGTTATCCAGCGGGTTTCCCTGTTGCTCTGTAAAAGCATCGGCATCAAAGCGCGCATCACGATTGAGGTCTGATGTCTCCCCACGACAACGCCAGATCAGATCAGGCTTTAGGCCGATAATCGAATACCGCCCTCGGACCTCTCCTCCGGTGACCGACTCGAGCATGAAAGCGTCTTTTTGGGCACCGGTGAGTTTCAGCATCAAAGACACAGGTGTATCTAGATCCGCTGCAAGACGGGTATAGACCACCTGATTTTTGCCAGCGTCATAATTGCGGGCAAAGCTGTTAAAGTCGGGAGTAAGTACCATGATGCGGATGCCTTGAAACTGCGTTTAGTGGAAAGAAGCGTGGACCGCTTCAATCGTGTGTTGGTTGACACGAGGCGTGGCGTCATCGCGTAGAGCCGTCAGATAGGTTTGCAGCAACTGCGTGGCGATGCTTTGATCCAACTGTGTGCTGAGTGCGTCTGAAAGGCGCGCCATTTCGTCGTCTTCGGCAGGGGGCAGAATGTCGTCGAGACGTACAACCAACGCAGTTTGCGCATCGGAGACGACGCGCAATTCGCCGGGCTCCATCTCAAATACCTGATTCAGCAGATCTACCGGTGCTGTATCTATATAGGCCGTACGACGTAGGCCGGTTTCAACGGTAGCGGTGTAGGTTTCAGGGAATGTGCCGTTGTTGTCACTGGTTTGCTGACGCAGCGCGTCGGCCTGTTCTGCCAAAGCTTTGGCGATACGATCCTGAGTATATGCCGCCAACACGTCATCGCGGGCTTGGTCAAATGGGTTTGGGCGTGCGGCTAGGGTTTCGTTTAGGCGCAAAGCGAACAGGCTGCCATCTTCTAGAAATGCCGTGGTTGGGAAATCGGCCTCGGTGACAACATTTGCCGCGTTACGGAAAGTGTCGAATGCAGCCATTCCATCGGTGCTCTCGCCCGTCCAGCTGATCAAGCCCAATTCTAGTTCTTCATCGGCGGCGACCTCTTCCAGGGTTGCACCACCTGCCATCACGTCTTCGATATCCTCGGCACGTTGCTCGATCACACGGCGGGCGCGATCTATGGCGAGTTCACTGCGGAGCTCGGCTTCGGCTTGTTCAAAAGTGGTCTCGCGTCCTTCGAGCACACCATTCACGCGATAAAGCGCAGGACCAAGATCAGAAGGCAGTGGCCCAACGGTTTCTCCAACCTGCGCGGCAAAAATCCCGTCGGCGGCAGCGCCCAATTGCGTACGCGCCACATCACCTAAATCAACGTCAGACAGACTGAGGCCACGCTGTTCGACCAAGGTCTCGAATGTCGTACCGCCAACTTCAAGCTGGGCCATTGCGGTTGCAGCAGCATCTTGATCCGAAAAGACCAGACGTTCAACCAAACGGCGGTCTGGGACGATATATTCGTCGCGACGGGCTTCATAGGCATCACGCAGAGACTGAGCGTCGATCTCTACCGTGTCGAGCAGCATTTCAGGACGCAGCGCCACGTAGGTGATCTCTTTACTTTCGGGGAGTGTGAATTGTGCGATGTTTTCATCGTAAAATGTCTGCAGGTCTGTATCCGTCGGTGCAACCTGCGTCAGGGCGATATCGTCAGCTGCCAGGCTTACATAGCTAAAGCTGCGACGTGCACCAATATAATCGGTCAAAGTGTTCGCCATAATTGTAGGCATTTTTGCCCCGCTCATGATCGCGCCTTGGGCAAGGATACGGGCGGCCTCTTGGCGCATATCTTCCTCGAACTCAAGCTCGCTAAGACCAGCGTTTTGTAGGGAAAATGAGTAAGCGTTGCGGTCGAATTGACCGCTGCCATCTTGAAATGCGGAGATTTGCGAAATTTGCTCAAGCAGAGTTTCATCGCCGATCGACAGACCAATGCGCGACATCTCATCGTCAAGTACAGCGGTCGAAATCAGCCGGTTAAGGACAGTACGATCCACGCCAAAAGAAATCAGTTGTGGTAGCGAAACGGACTGGCCACTTTGGGCTTGGATCGCTTGTTGTTCCTGTTGCAGCGCGCGACCATAATCGTCGAGGCTGACGTATTCTGAGCCGACCGAAGCAACAGAACGGCTGGTGCCGGATCCGTTTACAACACCAAATCCGGCGAGACCAACAATCAATAGGCCCATGAGGATCCAGATAAATGTCTTGGAGAGCTGTTTCATACGCTTATGCCTTTTATCTTCGCGGCTGTCTTGCCGTATCGTCTGGTGCCCGCGGGCGTGTCCTGTGCGTTTGGTGTCATCCCTGTCGGGAAGCTTGGGAACGCCGTATGTGCATACGCTGCTCACTGGTGCGGGGCAAGGTCTGTCCTGCGATCCGGCAAGAGAGGGCATGAATTGTTCGCGTTCAAATACGGTGCGCCCCCTTTAACTGCTGGGAGTGTAAGTCGCGAGACGATCAAAAAGTTCGGTAATGCCGTCACAATCCACATTGGCAAAGGCTATGCGGAATTGGCGCGGGCCATCGAGGTCACCTGCGGGTACAAACATCGTGCCTGGTAACATCAGGATGTTTACGTCATGGACCATTTTGCGCGCCAATGTTTGGGCGTCTTGCGGGAATGGGTGCTGAACGTAGGCGAAATAGGCCCCGAGCCCAAGCAGTTTCCAGCCCCTGGCGGCCAGTGGTGCAAAACCCGTCTCAATGGCGGCGCGACGGCGTAGGATTTCGTCTCGTTCTTGCGCCAACCAGGGCCCAAGGTTTTCAATCCCCCACTGCGCCCCAATTTGTCCCAGTTGCGCAGGGCATATTGCGACAGTGTCGAGAAATTTCTCGATCTCCAAGAGACGTGCGGCAGAGGTGGAAATTGCGCCTACACGGTGGCCAGTTAGACGATAGGCCTTGGAGAATGAGTATAAGTGAATCAACGTGTTATCCCAGCCCTCGCGTTGGAATATCTGATGTGGTGCGCCGTCGCGACTGTCAAAATCACGGTAGGTTTCGTCCACAATGAGCGCAATGCCATGTGCTTTTGCGAGGTCGAAATAGCGATCTAACAATGTGTCAGGGTATTCAATGCCACATGGGTTGTTCGGGGTGACTAAAACAATTGCGCGTGTGCGGGGCGTGATCAATGTTGCTGCCAGATCAGGGTCAGGCAACATGGCGTCGTCGGTTTTGAGTGGAACCGTAGTAACGCCTTGCATATCAAGCCACATCTTGTGATTGAAATACCACGGGGTGGGCAGCAAGACTTCGTCGCCCTCGGTGCAAATTGCACTAATGGTGGCAGCAAAAGCTTGATTGCAGCCTGCGGTGATGGCGATTTGGTCCGAAGCAACGTCGGCGTTATAGTGGTCGCTCATTTGCGCAGCAAGTGCAGCACGTAGGCTCTCACGTCCGAGAACATCACCGTATAGATGCGCATCTGCATCCTCGAGCGCAGCACGGGCGAGTTCTTGGCGCAAGCCCAAGGGGGGAAGATCTGCTGGTGCAGCTTGGCTTACATTAATCAAAGGTTGCGTGGGTGTGTAACCCTCGAGCCAGCGACGCGATTCGACAATCGGAGAGGCGAATGTAGCGGATGTGCGCGAAATGGGCATCGACATGTCTGGCGTCCTGTATGCGAAAAGATATTGGGGTATTAACGCGATCAGAGGGGGCAGGGGCAAGGCAGTCGCGCAATGAAAAGGCGTGCCCTAACAGAGCACGCCAAAAAAATCGTCACTGGTGTTGTCACCCGTATGGGTTATTCTTTGCCACGATAGGGTTCGACATATTGTAGTGCCATATCCCATGGGAAAAAGATCCATGTGTCTTGGCTGACTTCGGTGATGAAGGAATCAACCATCGCCCGTCCTTTCGGCTTGGCATAGACGGTGGCAAAATGAGCTTTGGGGTACATTTGTCGTACAAGCTCTAGTGTTTTGCCACTGTCAACGAGATCATCAATGATGAGAATTCCCTCGCCATCAGCGCCCATCAGATCAGCGTCAGGCGCCTTGAGAACCTGTGCTTCGCCTTGATCCTGGTGATGATAAGACTGAACCCCGATGGTATCGACGACACGAATGTCGAGCTCGCGAGCGATGATCATTGCCGGTGCCATACCGCCGCGCGTGATGGCGACAATCGCGCGCCATGCACCCTCATTAGGGCCATTGCCGTCCAACCGCCAAGCCAGTGCACGTGCATCACGGTGTAGTTGATCCCATGAGATGTGAAAGCCTTTTTCGTGAGGCAGGCGATCTGTCATTAAACTGTTCCTTTTCGGGTTCTTGCTCTTAAGATTTGCTAATATCAGGCGCGTCAACGGCCTTCATGCCAACAACATGATAGCCTGCGTCAACGTGCAGGTTTTCGCCTGTTACGCCTGAAGACAAATCAGATAGCAAATAAAGCGCCGATTTTCCAACATCATCGATGGTTACGTTGCGTCGCAGTGGCGAGTTATACTCGTTCCACTTCATGATATAACGGAAATCGCCGATACCGGACGCCGCGAGAGTTTTGATAGGGCCGGCAGATATCGCGTTGACGCGAATGCCATCTTTGCCAAGATCTTCTGCCAGATATTTCACAGATGCTTCGAGTGCTGCTTTGGCGACGCCCATAACATTATAGTGTGGCATCACTTGTTCAGCCCCATAGTAGGTCAGGGTTAACAAAGATCCACCTTCAGACATCATCTTTTCAGCACGTTTAGAGACGGCTGTGAAAGAAAAGACCGAAATGTCCATGGTCATCGAGAAGTTTGCGCGAGAGGTGTCAACATAACGTCCGCGCAATTCATTTTTGTCGGAGAAACCGATGGCATGAACAACAAAATCGAGCTTGCCCCAAGTTTCTTCCAGTGTTGAAAACAGCGCGTCGATAGTGGCTTCATCAGACACGTCGCACGGAAGGACGATTTCACTTCCCAATCGCGCAGCCAAGGGGGCGACCCGTTTTTTCAAAGCATCGCCTTGATACGAGAAGGCCAGTTCTGCGCCAGCGTCTGCGCAGGCTTTGGCAATTCCCCAGGCAATGGATTTATCGTTGGCCAGGCCCATAATAAGGCCACGTTTTCCGGCCATCAGATGACTTTTCATGCAGGTTCTCCGCCCGTAATCGGTTAATTTCAGTCCATCTAATACGCTCTGCGTTTTGCTTCAAGGGCTGAGGCACTTGAGAATGCGGGTCCGCGGCGCTAGCTAAGGGGTGTAAGCGGGAGTATATATAATGTCTGAACCTGATCGTAATGGTATTTTTGCTGGTGAAGATCCGTTTGAAATTGCCCGCAACTGGCTGGCAGAAGCGACGGAAACGGAAATAAACGATCCAAATGCGGTCTCGTTATCAACCGTTGATGCGGACGGCATGCCTAATGTGCGCGTGGTGTTACTTAAGGAAATCGAAAGTAATGGTTTCGTGATCTATACGAATTACGAGAGCGTTAAAGCGAATGAATTGGACCAATCAGGCCGTGCCGCCTTTGTTTTACATTGGAAGTCGTTACGTCGACAGATACGCGTACGCGGGACGGTTTCACGAGAAGATGGGTCTCAGGCGGACGAATATTATGCGTCACGGTCATTGAAAAGCCGGTTGGGCGCTTGGGCGTCACAGCAATCACGTCCTTTAAAAAGCCGTGGTCACCTGATGGCAGAAGTTGCGAAAGTCACTGCAAAACAAGGGACTAATCCTAAGAGGCCACCGTTTTGGGGAGGGTATCGCATTCAGCCAGTAGAGATTGAATTTTGGGCGGATGGCGCATTTCGCCTTCATGATCGCTTCCGTTGGTCGCGATCTTCTGTCGAGGATAAGTGGCGTATTGATCGCCTTAATCCTTAGGCAAAATTTGCAATAGGTTTACACTTTGTTAGTTTTTTTACCGTTTGCACTTGAATGTCACTATTAGAATCGCGCAATAAGTGACCTATTAAAATACTAAACCAAGCGATGGAATGCGCAAGTGGCAGAAGATCTGAGCGGTTTGCAACAAATCCGTGGGCTAGTTAAATGGTTTGATCCAGTAAAAGGATATGGGTTCATTCTGTCTGATGAAGGTGGAACCGATGTACTTTTACACATCAATGTTTTAAGGAATTTCGGGCAAAGCTCGGTGGCTGATGGCGCGGTGGTCGAGGTGGTCACACATCGTACTGACCGAGGTGTTCAAGCTGTTGAGGTGATCTCGATCGCCCCCCCAGAATGTGATAATTCGCCAGTCTTGAGTGATTTGGCGGAACTTAATCCCGAAGATTTGGCGGCAACAGTGTTGACGCCAGCTCGTGTTAAATGGTTCGATAAAGCTAAGGGCTTTGGCTTTGCGAATGTGTTTGGATGTCATGATGATGTGTTTTTACACATAGAAGTGCTACGCCGTTCTGGTTTAGCCGATGTTCAAACAGGAGAAGCGTTAGCCATTCGTGAAATATCGGGGCAGCGTGGAAAAATCGCAGTTGAAGTGATGGCTTGGGAGGCAGCAGTTAGCCTTCTTAAGGAGCACAAATAATGAAGTGGCTGTCGCAGTGTTTGATTGGGGCAGCCATTTTTTTGTCTCCCCTAGAGAGTGTCGCTTCTGAGTGTCATCCATCTTATGTCGAGCTCAAAGGGGATTGGGGACATGCCCGGTTTTCTATTGAAATCGCTGATACGGTCGAAAGTCGCGCACAGGGTTTAATGCATCGTGCCGAATTGGCGCCGTCAGCAGGGATGCTGTTTGTTTATGAAAGCCCAACAAAAGTGGCTTTCTGGATGAAGAATACTTTAATTCCTTTGGATATGATTTTCACAGACGAGACAGGACGTGTTGTTTCCATTCACGAAAATGCCATTCCGGGAGATTTAACATCCATCCCGGGAAAAGGTATGGTGTTTTCCGTCTTGGAAGTGAATGCAGGTATCGTGCAACGTTATGGTATTTCCGTAGGTACGGCACTGCGTCACGATGTTTTTTCAAAGAAAACTGCAATTTGGCCCTGTTAAAGGGTTTTCATTCCCGAACCACTTAGTTAGAAGACGGCCATGGTCCGGGGCGTGGCGCAGTCTGGTAGCGCACCTGTTTTGGGTACAGGGGGTCGTGAGTTCGAATCTCGCCGCCCCGACCATAAATCTCATATATTTCAGATAATTAGCATTCTTCGCAGCCAGGACGCTGTTATCGGGACATGTATATATGTGTCGCGAACGATGATAATCGAGATCTGTGTATTTCCGTCAAATCATTGATAAGAAATATGTATATCGTCCGGATTTGCGTCTGTTTTGGGCTTTTCATTCCCAGATCACTTATATAGAAGATGCTTCATGGTCCGGGGCGTGGCGCAGTCTGGTAGCGCACCTGTTTTGGGTACAGGGGGTCGTGAGTTCGAATCTCGCCGCCCCGACCATAAATCTCCATTTATAAATTACCTTATATCGGTGTGTAGGACTTCGCTTGCCTACATCTTGATATTTGATGCTCTGTTTCTAGGTAAGGGAGAGAATCGATTAAGGTCAGGAATCTTAAGGTTTTCGGCGTAGTCAGTTTTCTTGTTAACCTTTGATTTACGAATTGTAGCGTGCTGGCGTCAGTTCCTTAGTTTAGTGTTAATGCATAGGTTGAGTTGATGTTTTCATTAACACATAAACGAGAGTGCCAAATAAAAGCACATGTGCTTGCGGCTGTTTTATCAAATGCTCTGATGAGAGGAGGAACAGTTCCGTTTTTCTGCCCACGATGGGTGACGGAGCGAGACAAGCCCCTTGGATTTCAGGAGAATTTCGAGGTCGTGGCCGTAGGTCATTTTTGTACATTTTAGTATCAGCGTGTAAACTGAATCGCTTGATATCGCTGACCCTAGGTTTCAGGAATTTGGTCAACTACAAAGAGTGGGATTTAGTTCAAATTTTTGCGTTGACCCCCGATGTCCATTTACGCCAAATTGTATGTGGCTAAAGGTTGTTCGCTACATCTGGTATGAATTTGCGAACGGCCGGGACAAAACAATCGTTGTTTCGAGCGAGAGATTATCCACAGATGTGGACCCATGAGATGTGTGCATACACGCCTCATGACAGGTCTTTCATGGGCAATGATTGGGGCTGGCATCGCAAGGTGCGCATTGGGTTGAACTAGGACATTCAGGGGCACGCGGGTCATGAAAATCGAACGCAAATTCACTAAATCAGGGCAGGATGCCTATGCGTCTTTGGACTTCGTCGAAGCAACGTCTGAGATTCGAAACCCTGATGGGACAATCGTTTTTCATCAAGATGATATCGAAGTACCTGCGTCCTGGAGCCAAGTGGCGAGTGATGTCATTGCACAGAAGTATTTTCGCAAAGCTGGTGTGCCTGCACGTCTGAAGAAAGTTCGTGAAAAAGATGTCCCCGAGTTTCTATGGCGGTCAGTGCCGGCCGATGACAAAGTGGTGTTTGGTGGCGAAACGTCGTCGAAACAAGTGTTTGACCGTCTGGCAGGTGCTTGGGCGTATTGGGGCTGGAAGGGTGGCTATTTCTCGACCGAAGAAGATGCACGCGCTTACTTTGACGAAATGCGTTATATGTTGGCCAGCCAGCGCGCCGCGCCAAATTCACCGCAATGGTTTAATACCGGTTTGCATTGGGCTTACGGTATTGATGGGCCTGCACAGGGGCACCATTATGTGGATTATAAAACCGGCAAGCTGACGAAATCCAACAGTGCCTATGAACACCCACAGCCACATGCTTGTTTCATTCAATCGGTTTCGGATGATTTGGTGAACGACGGCGGGATCATGGATCTATGGGTTCGTGAAGCAAGACTGTTTAAGTACGGATCCGGCACTGGTACCAACTTCAGCCATCTGCGTGGCGAAGGCGAGGCCCTGTCTGGTGGCGGAAAATCCTCTGGTCTTATGGGCTTTTTGAAGATTGGCGACAGATCTGCCGGTGCGATCAAATCTGGTGGTACCACTCGGCGTGCCGCGAAAATGGTGATCGTGGATGCGGATCACCCCGATATTGAGAAATTTATCGAGTGGAAGGTGCTGGAAGAGCAGAAAGTTGCCTCCATCGTCGCTGGTTCTAAGATGCATGAGAAAATGCTGAATGGCATTTTCGAGGCAATACGGTCTTGGGATGGTTTGGCAGATGACGCCTTTGATCCGTCAGAAAACTCTGGCCTAAAACAGGCGATACGCGCCGCCAAAAAGGTTGCGATTCCAGAGACATATATCAAGCGTGTGTTAGATTATGCGCGTCAGGGATATGATAGCATCGAATTTCCCACTTATGATACGGACTGGGACTCTGAGGCTTATAGTTCTGTCTCTGGTCAGAACTCCAACAACTCTATCCGTGTGACAAACGCGTTTTTACATGCGGTTGAAAAGGATGCGGATTGGCAATTGTTAAACCGCGTTGATGGATCGGTTTCCAAAACTGTTAAAGCGCGAGACTTGTGGGAAAAAGTCGGTCACGCTGCCTGGGCTTGTGCAGATCCGGGTATCCAGTTTCATGACACAGTGAATGAATGGCATACCTGCCCAGAAGACGGTGAAATCCGTGGATCAAACCCGTGTTCCGAATATATGTTCCTTGATGATACGGCCTGTAACCTTGCATCGCTGAACCTGTTGACGTTCCTTAAGGATGGTCAATTCCAAGCCGAAGACTATATGCATGCGTGCCGTTTGTGGACGGTGACCTTGGAAATTTCGGTGATGATGGCGCAATTCCCGTCCAAGGAAATTGCACAGCGGTCTTATGATTTCCGCACGCTTGGTTTGGGCTTTGCCAATATCGGCGGTTTGTTGATGAATATGGGCTTTAGTTATGACAGCAATGAGGGCCGCAGCCTGTGTGGGACACTCAGTGCGATCATGACCGGTGTTGCCTATGCGACCTCTGCTCAAATCGCATCTGAATTGGGTGCGTTCCCAGGTTATGCAAAAAATGCTGATCATATGTTGCGTGTCATGCGCAATCACCGCACCGCCGCTTATGGCGCGCGCGACGGATACGAGGCGTTGACTGTAAAGCCGGTTCCGTTGGATTTAGACGCTTGCCCTGATTCACAGTTGACTGTTTTGGCCCAAAAAGCATGGGACGAGGCTGTTTCTCTTGGCGAAAAACATGGATATCGCAACGCGCAATCGACAGTTATTGCGCCCACCGGCACTATTGGTCTGGTTATGGATTGCGATACGACCGGGATTGAACCTGACTTTGCGCTGGTGAAGTTCAAAAAACTCGCAGGCGGCGGATATTTCAAGATTATCAACCGTTCGGTTCCGGCTGCACTGGAAGGGTTGGGTTATTCTTCGGCACAGATTTCTGAAATTATTGCTTATGCGGTTGGGCACGGCTCGATCGGTAATGCGCCGGGGATCAATCATACCTCTTTGACAGGACACGGATTTGGCCCAAATGAATTGGCAAAAGTCGACGCAGCACTAGAAAGCGCCTTTGATGTACGGTTTGTCTTTAATCAATGGACATTGGGCGAAGAATTCTGCACCGGCGTGTTGGGGATCCCATCCAGTAAACTCAACGATCCGACGTTTAACTTGCTGCGTCATTTGGGGTTTAGCAAAGCGGATATTGACGCCACCAATGATCATGTCTGCGGAACGATGACCCTTGAGGGGGCGCCGCATTTGAAGACTGAACATTACGCCATCTTTGATTGCGCCAACCCGTGTGGTAAAAAAGGTAAGCGTTATCTGAATGTTGACAGCCACATTCGCATGATGGCAGCGGCACAGAGCTTTATCTCTGGGGCGATCTCTAAAACGATCAATATGCCCAATGATGCCTCGATCAAAGACTGCCAAAAAGCTTATGAGCTAAGCTGGTCGTTAGGTATCAAAGCCAATGCATTGTATCGTGATGGATCCAAACTGTCGCAACCGCTGGCATCGGCCTTGGTGGAAGATGATGATGACGCAGCAGAGACACTGGAGAACGGATCTGTTCCGGAAAAAGTGGCTGTGCTTGCGGAAAAAGTGATTGAAAAAGTCATCGTCAAAGAAATCGTGCGCAATCATCGCGAGAAAATGCCACAGCGTCGTAAAGGGTATACGCAAAAGGCAAATGTGGGCGGTCACAAGGTTTACTTACGTACCGGTGAATATTCTGACGGCACCTTGGGTGAAATCTTTATTGATATGCACAAAGAGGGCGCGGGCTTTCGTGCAATGATGAACAACTTTGCCATCGCGGTGTCTGTCGGCTTGCAATATGGTGTGCCACTTGAGGAGTTTGTCGACGCCTTTACCTTCACCAAATTTGAGCCAGCAGGCATGGTGCAAGGGAACGATTCAATCAAGAATGCGACGTCGATTTTGGATTACGTGTTCCGCGAATTGGCCGTGTCTTATCTGGACCGGACCGATCTGGCACATGTCAAACCTGAAGGTGCAGCCTTTGATGATATTGGCAAAGGTGAGGCGCAGGAAGGGCTTTCTAACCTGTCCGAGCTGAGTGACAGTGCCGCATCTAAGTCCTTGGAAGTGCTAAAGCAAATTTCATCCACTGGATACTTGCGTAAGCGTTTGCCACAGGATTTGGTGGTGCTTCAGGGCGGTAACAGCGCGCCTTTGGCCGGCGGTGTTGATCCGGTTGCAGCGTTGCAAACGCTGGTGCCAGAAACGTCTGCGCCTGAAACAGGTTTAGACGCGCGGACCAAAGCTAAGATGCAAGGTTATGAAGGTGACCCTTGTGGCGAGTGCGGGAATTACACGCTCGTGCGCAACGGAACCTGTATGAAATGTAATACCTGCGGCGGCACATCTGGCTGCAGTTAAGGTAAACGGCCGTAAGCCGCATTCTGATCGCGCCACCTGGGGGCGTGTAAGGGGAGAGAGAGACAGTTCGTCGATTTTCTCCCCGACGAAATAAGTGACCGTTGTGTCATTTGACTGTATCGCACACCCTGATGAGCGGAGATGTGTGAACGAAGTCTGAGGCAGGTGCGCCTGCCTCATGCGCCGAGAAGGACCAGGCAAGAGACATAAAAACGGGCAGTCCAATGAGAACGAGCCTGATCGGCGAAACTTACCCTTCGATAGCAATATCGGAGGGATTTTTATGTCAGGCCGTGCCTTACAAATTAGGTCTATGTTTACTTAAACTTGTGAATAGCTTGTTAAAGACTTTGCGCGAAACTGACGTTGGGGAATGAATCACGCGATTGCGTGTATCAGTTTGCGAAGGTTGCCACCTGTTATGCCAAGTGTTCAGAAAATACGTCGTTTATGCCTATGTGCCGGATGGGTGTTTTTATGTGCCACGTATTTGATGGCGACGGTTGTCGCGGCACAAGATGTACGACCTCGGTATATCAGTAATATGCGTTTCGCACCGTCTATCTCGACGTTAACCCAAGCGATGCAAGGCATTGATAATGCGAGTATACCCACTGTAGGTTTGGATTCCGAGCAATTGGGAGACACGACTGGTGCAAAACCTGACAATCGCTTGTCACGTTGGATTGACCAAACGATCGGTAATGCCGAAGGCGTTCTTTTAACACGCGGTCACGGGCCGTCAGCGACTATTGAAAATCCTTTTGGTGCACGTACTGGGTTGCAGGCTGATGATCAGCCGGAGTTTGAAGCAGGGGTTCGCATTCCTTTGGGACAACATAGTGAGCTTATGGGCAGTGTCGGGGCTGAGCAATCTCGCACTACAGGACGCGGGGATATGCGTTATCGAGGACGCGTTTCCCTACGTGCCGCATTTCGCTTCTAGTTTATCATACTCCCAAATGTAAGCGATGAATAAACTGCTTGGTTCAGATCTGCAGGCGTGTTAGTCGGGATTTATGAAACAGATCGTGTCCCAGATTTATATCTGTATTTCCTGCTAACATAGTCAGCGGGCCGTTTTCTGTCGTTTCTTTCTCTGTGACAAATTGCTAAGCCCGCCTTGCACCATGGGAACTGCGCTGTTGTGCTGTTTACTATGCGTGTTCTGATGAACGTGAGGGACAGGCGATCCACCGTCTAAGGAGCTGAGATGACGACGATTAAACTGCACAATACAAAGACCCGATCCAAAGAGGTTTTTGTTCCAATTGATATCAAAAATGTGCGGATGTACGTCTGTGGCCCGACGGTTTATGACCGTGCGCATCTTGGTAATGCACGCCCTGTTGTTGTTTTTGACACATTGTTTCGTCTACTGCGCCATGTTTATGGCCCTGACCATGTGACCTATGTACGTAATTTCACCGATGTGGATGATAAAATTAACGCGCGTGCAGCACAAAGTGGACGCAGTATTGAGGATATCACTGACGAGACCATCAGCTGGTACCTGCAGGACATGGGGGAGATCGGTGCACTTGAACCCAACGCAATGCCGCGTGCGACGCAATATATTGCGCAGATGGTGACGATGATTAAAGATTTGATTGCAAAAGGTCACGCCTATGCCGATGGCGCGGGACATGTGTTGTTTGCGGTGAAATCTTATGCTCAATACGGCGCCTTATCTGGACGGTCTGTTGACGATATGATTGCTGGTGCACGAGTCGAGGTCGCAGATAACAAACGGGATCCAATGGATTTTGTGCTGTGGAAACCGTCCACAAGTGATCAACCTGGGTGGGATAGCCCTTGGGGGCGCGGGCGTCCTGGATGGCATATTGAATGTTCAGCGATGGCGAAAGATTTACTGGGCGACCAGTTTGATATTCATGGTGGTGGGAATGATTTGATGTTCCCACATCACGAAAATGAGTTGGCGCAAAGCTGCTGTGCCTCGGATCACAGCGAGGATGGCGAAGGGTTTGCCAATGTCTGGCTTCACAACGAGATGTTGCAGGTTGAAGGTAAGAAAATGTCCAAGAGTTTGGGCAACTTTTTTACCGTACGAGATCTTTTAGATCAGGGGTACCGTGGCGAAGTGATGCGGATGGTGTTGTTGTCTACGCATTACCGTAAGCCAATGGATTGGACACAAGTCAAAGCGCGTGACTGTGAAGCAACGTTGCGCAAGTGGTGGGCGTTGACAGAGGGCGTCGAACCCTCGGTCAACGCGGCTGCCGCGGTCGTTGACGCACTTGCGGATGATCTGAACACGGCCGGGGCGATTGCGGAGATGCATAAGCTGGCCTCTTCAGGGGAGGCAGCACAGCTAAAAGCCTCTGCACAGTTGTTAGGGTTACTAAACACCCCAGTTGAAGAGATGGCGTGCTTGGATTTGTCGTCTTATGCAAACCGTCTGTTTGAAGTTCGCCAGATTGCAATGCAGAGCAAAGACTTTTCCGAAGTAGACCGGTTGAAAACGGCATATATTGATGCCGGGTTAGAAGTTCGTATCTCCAAGACAGAAGTTGAATTGGTTCCCACGCCCGATTTTGATGTGTCGAAGCTGGAGGGGCTGTAATGGCGGAACGGCTGTATCTTTATGATACCACATTGCGCGATGGGCAGCAGACTCAAGGCGTACAATTTTCGACCGATGAAAAAAAGAAAATTACCCAGGCGTTAGACGACCTAGGCATTGATTACATCGAAGGTGGCTGGCCAGGGGCAAACCCAACGGATAGCGCATTTTTCGAACAGGTGCCGTGCACGCGTGCAAAAATGACAGCCTTTGGAATGACCAAACGGGCAGGGCGCTCGGCCGAAAATGACGAGGTTTTAGCTGCCGTTTTGAACGCTGGCACCGAGACTGTATGTCTGGTGGGAAAGTCACATGATTATCATGTCACCACGGCTTTGGGGATAACGCTCGAAGAGAACCTTAAAAATATAACTGCATCTATTCAGCATGTCGTCACGCAGGGGCGTGAGGCTTTATTTGATGCGGAACATTTTTTTGATGGTTATAAAGACAATCCGGATTACGCTTTGGCTTGCTGCCATGCCGCGATCAGTGCTGGGGCGCGTTGGGTTGTGTTATGTGATACCAATGGTGGAACATTGCCAACAGATGTTTATCGCATTGTCTCTGAGGTGATTGCGACAGGGATCGCTGGGGATCGGCTTGGCATTCATACCCATAATGATACGGAAAACGCAGTTGCTTGCTCGCTTTCTGCAATTGATGCCGGTGCACGGCAAATTCAAGGGACGTTGAATGGATTGGGGGAGCGGTGCGGGAATGCCAATCTAACGAGCTTGATCCCAACCTTGTTGTTGAAAGAGCCATACAAAAGTCAATTTGAGACTGGGGTTTCACATGTCGCGCTGCAAGGGGTGACGCAGCTAAGCCAGACGTTGGATGATATGTTAAACCGTGTGCCATTACGACAAGCCGCTTACGTTGGGGCTTCGGCTTTTGCGCATAAGGCAGGATTGCATGCGAGTGCGATTTTGAAAAACCCCTCAACCTACGAGCATGTTCCCCCCGAGGTGGTCGGCAACAGCCGTATCGTGCCTATGTCAAATCAGGCAGGGCAATCTAATTTACGTAAACGTCTCGCAGATGCGGGGTTGAGCGTCGAAAAGGGCGATCCGGCTTTGGCGCGTATCCTGGATCGGATCAAAGAGCGCGAGGACCAAGGGTTTTCCTACGATACGGCGCAAGCCTCGTTCGAGTTGTTGGCGCGCCAAGAACTGGGGGTAAGTGCATCGCTTTTCGAGGTGGAGCGATACCGTGTGACTGTAGAGCGACGTAGAGGGCAAAATGGGCGTCCCATGTCGATGTCTGAGGCTGTTGTCGTGGTGAATGTGGATGGTGAAAAACGATTGTCAGTCAGCGAATCCTTGGATGACCAAGGCAGTGATCGCGGACCTGTGAATGCTTTGGCCAAAGCATTGTTGAAAGATCTGGGACGTTATTCCAGTGTGTTGGCTGATATGCATCTCGTGGATTTTAAGGTTCGCATTACGCAGGGTGGTACCGAAGCTGTAACGCGTGTGATTATTGACAGCGAAGATGCAAGCGGACGACGTTGGTCGACGGTTGGGGTAAGCCCTAACATTATAGATGCATCCTTTGATGCCTTGGTGGATGCGATCCGTTGGAAATTGTTACGCAGTGAGATCGAGGTCCATTCGTGACGTTTGATGATGACCTGACGGCTTGCGCCGACGCAGTACAAACGCATGACCCATTGCGGTTTCAATCTGTTATGGCATCTCCGGTTGCCGTGCGCCCGTTTTTGTTTGCGCTTTATGCATTCAACATCGAACTTGCCCGTGCGCCTTGGGCCAGCCAAGAAAGCATGATTGCGGAAATGCGCGTACAATGGTGGCGAGACATCGGCAGTGAAATCGAAGCCGGCGCAGGCGTGAGGCGTCATTATGTGGCGACACCACTGGCGCGTTTGCTGCCTGCGGATCTTGCATGTCATATAGATACGATGGCCGAGGCGCGCCGTTGGGATATCTATCGTGATCCATTTGAAGATCAGGCGGCGTTTGACTCTTATATTGATGCGACGGCTGGGGGCGTAATGTGGATGGCGGCTGCAACGCTAGGAGCTGCTGCGCATGACGAGGGGGCCGTTCGCGATTTTGCTTATGGGGCCGGTTTAGCGACTTACTTACAAGCGATACCTGAACTGGTAGCGCACAAGCGTATTCCTTTGTTGGATGGTACGCATACAGGCCTGCGGGCGCTGGCAACCAAGGGGCGCACCAGAATCGCGGCGGCACGTAAGAAAGGCGTTACGCGCCTGGCTGTGCCTGCATTGCTGACCGGTTGGCAGGCCGATGCGGTTTTAGCACAAGTCGAACGTCAACCTGAGCGGGTTGAGCAAGGGGCATTGGGGCTGAGCGAGTTTCACAAACGCAGCAGTCTAATGCTGCGCGCAATGACCGGACGTTGGTAGGCACATGACATATAGGCCGATTAAATCGCAACCTGCTTTGGTTTGAGCACCAACCAGATCAGTGCCCCGCCTGCCAAAACAAGAAATGGGGCCATCGCTATGTTCACGGCGTTCCATCCATCCACTGGAGAGCCACCGGAACAGTTCATTAATCCACCTGATGCCAGCGATGCAAAGGTGACACCGCCAAAGACGATTACATCATTGATGCCTTGTATCCGACCGCGCTCATGCGGTTCGTGGGCATTCGAAAGCATAGTCGTCGCACCGATAAAGCCAAAGTTCCAGCCAAGTCCTAATAGGATCAGCGCGCTGAAGAAATTGAACAGTTCAACACCACTTAGCGCCACAACAGAAGCACTGGCTAAAATCACCAATCCACAACCGATGATTTTTTCGACGCCAAACCGTGTGATCAGATGACCTGTGAAAAATGAGGGTACAAACATGGCCAAGACGTGGAGACTCACGACATCAGCTGCGTTGTTTTGCGTAAAGCCGCAGCCCACGACTGCCAATGGTGTTGAGGTCATCACCAGGTTCATCAGTGCGTAACTGACCATACCACAGATCATAGCAACAGCGATCTTGGGTGTTGTGAGCAATTCAATCAAATTACGCCCTGCTGGTGTGCCCGCCGTAGGGGCTTTGGGTTTGGGGATTTTTAAAAAGGCAAATAAAAACATGCCGATTAGGTTGATCACTATAACTGTAAGATATGTACCCATGAATGGGACAACAAAGGCATCACTTGTAATTTTAACCAATTGTGGCCCGATGATCGCTGACAGCAGCCCACCCGCCATAACATAGGAAATCGCCTTTGGCCGGAATTCAGGTGACGCAGTATCGGCTGCTGCAAACCTGAAAAACCCTTGCGAACTCATGTAGATGCCTGTCATGAAACTGCCGAGCAAGAAAATCGGAAAGGATGCATGATAGAGCCCATAAGCTCCAACAACGCCGCCTGCTGCACCGCCGATTGCACCAACAACAAATCCCGTCGCGCGCCCATACCGCTGCATGATTGCCGATAAAGGCGAGGCCGACATCATCGATCCCGCTACGATAAGAGAAATAGGCAAGGTCGCAAAACATAAGTTTGTGGCCAAAGATTGCCCAGCAAGACCCGCAATGGTGAACAGCATAGGCATCTGCGCGCCTAAAAAGGCTTGAGCAAGCACAAGAAAGAAAACGTTGCGCTTGGCAATTCTATCGTCGGCGGAGAGAGAGATATCTGTCATAGTTAAAGGCGTAATGTGGAATAAAGCGCAGAGCAAGGATTGCACTGAGTACAGGTACAATTTGTCGCGCTTCTGTTTCAAATGATCGGATGGCTATGACTGACTGTAATACTGCCCAACCAATCGGCAGGATAATCACATCAAAAGCGTGTGTCGCCGAGGGTGCCGCATGGCTGTCGACGCATGACCCTCGCTTTGCGACGGCATTGGCCGTGACGGGTCCATTGCCGTTGCGCCGCAAGCCTGATGGCTTTGCCCAATTACTGAGTGCGATCGTGAGCCAACAGGTCTCAGTTGCGTCAGCTAATGCGATTTGGGGACGTCTAAAGGACGCAAAGCTTGCGGGACCACGTAAAATCAAATGGGCCAGTGATGATGATTTGCGGGCCTGTGGCTTGAGCCGACAAAAAATCCGTTATGCGCGCGCCCTGGCAGAGGCAGGGATTGATTATAAAGCGCTGCGTGGTGCTTCTACAGATACTGTGATTTCCGAGTTGACCCAAGTGGCTGGGATCGGGGTTTGGACAGCTGAAATTTACGCGATGTTCTCATTGGGCCGGGCGGATGTCTTTGCGCCGGGTGATTTAGCCTTACAAGAAGCGGCGCGTATCCTGTTTGATCTGGATACACGTCCAAAGGAAAAACAGTTGCGCGAAATGGCGCAGAACTGGTCGCCGTGGCGGTCGGTTGCAGCGCGGGCTTTGTGGGCGTATTACCATGTGGCAAAAGACAGGGAAGGTATCCGATGACTCGCGTATTAACAGCTGGCCGCAAGGCACCGCTCTCAGGGGAGACTCGCTCTGTTGTGGTGTTTCTGCATGGGTATGGTGCCAACGGCGCCGATTTATTAGGGCTTGCCGATCCGCTGGCCGAGCATCTGCCAGACACACTGTTCGTGGCCCCTGATGCGCCCGAGGCTTGTGCGGGCGCGCCGCTTGGCTTTCAATGGTTTCCAATTCCCTGGCTTGATGGATCTTCCGAAGAAGAGAGCATGCGTGGCATGGCGGCAGCGGTTGAAGACCTAAACGCCTTTCTAGATGCGCTGATGGTCGACGAAGATGTGCTGCCCGAACAGGTGGCCTTGTTTGGCTTTTCTCAAGGCACAATGATGAGCCTACATGTCGCCCCGCGTCGTGAAGATCCCATTGCGGGCATCGTGGCCTTTTCGGGGCGCCTGTTATCACCTGACACCTTTTCGGAAGAGGTGGTGAGCCGGATGCCTGTTCTTTTGGTGCATGGTGATGAGGACGACATGGTGCCTCCGCAATCATTGCCCGAGGCGGTAGACGCATTGGGCGCGGCGGGATTTCGCGATGTCTTCGCCCATGTTATGAAAGGCACCGGCCATGGCATAGCCCCGGATGGGCTTAGCGTGGCATTGGCCTTTATGCGCGATAAGCTTAACTTTTAGAGCTATTTTTATGAGATGAGGGTTTGCGCGGGGATCTAGGTTTGTTGCGCGCAGCCTCTACTTTGGGACGTCGCGGCGGTTTGTGTTTCGGCTTTGGCGGCGCTGGTATGTCGGGAACTTCCAGCGTATCCCACTTACCTTGAGGTAAGTCGCCCAGCGTCCACGCGCCAATAGCATATCGTATCAATCGTAATGTTGGAACGCCCACTGCCGCTGTCATACGGCGCACTTGCCGATTTTTACCTTCGGTAATCTTCAGTTCGATCCATGTGGTTGGTATGTTTTTGCGTTCCCGAATGGGTGGAGTACGCGCCCAAAGGTTTGCAGGTTCGTCAATAATACGGGCTTTGGCGGGACGCGTTACCCCATCTTTTAATGAGACGCCTTTGCGTAACGCGGCCAAAGCAGCCGTATCCGGCTCGCCTTCGACCTGCGCCCAATAGGTCTTTTCCATCTTATGTGCGGGATCGCTGATCCAAGATTGTAAACGGCCGTAGTCTGTAAGTAGCATCAATCCTTCGCTGTCACGATCCAGACGTCCGGCGGGGTATACTCCTGGGCACTCAATATAATTGCTCAATGTTGGGCGAGGGTTGTCGATCATGCTGTTGTCTGTGAATTGCGGCAACACGTCGAAGGGTTTGTTAAAGCGGATCAATCGCGGCATGAGCTGACCTATCTTTGATGTGCCTGACCTTTGATCTGTCTGGCATGACGGAAGAAGTCATATACGAGAAAACCGTCAGAGGAGGTAGTGTTATTTACTGCAACGATGTGCGGGTGATCATAAGTTGCCGAGGGCGGCAGAGTAGGCCGCGAGCAATGGCGCCAGAACGTGTAGATCGCGCAGAACAATTGGTTTTGAATGGCGTAGGGCATTCATCAAAGGAGACATTTGTCCATTGCCCCGCGAATATCGATTGTGATCCCAGGATGTCTGATGCTGCGCTTTGCTCGAAGGATCGCTATAAGTGGATCAGAACCAGTAGGGAACAGGTCTCGCAAAAATGAGTATTGATCGCCTTTTGTCGTTTTGGGCTAGAACTGCACCTGAAACACCTATGCAACGCGTGGGCGCACTTTTAATGGCACTGAATGCAGTTTTTTGCACGATCATAATCTTAATGGTGATTGTCAGTGCCTCTGCGAACACTTGGACCTGTGCAGGGTTGTTGGGCAGCGTATTTGGTTTGAGTGTTATTCTATTGGTGCTTCCGGTTGGAATAGCCCATGGATTGGCGGCCTGTTTTCCAAGGATACTGAAGCCTTGGAGGCGTGAGCCGAACGGACGTTTAGAAGAGATAAAACTCCATTCCTCCGCCAAAATGAGGGATATATATCTTGTTGTTGGTTGGTCCGTTTCGATTGGTGCTATCTTGCTGCTGTTGTACCTAGCGGCGCTTCGCGCGCATTGATCGATGGGCGTTTGTTCACAGAGCAGACCTTTAGCTGGATGCGTCGAACGACAACTTTGTCCGCATGGCTGCCATCCATTGCCACAATGTCGTATGACTGGTTAGGGTAGGGCGTCCAAGTAAGGAGACATTCGTCGATTGCGCCGCGAATGTCGACTGTGAGCCCGCTTTGACCAATGCTGCGCTTTGCGCGAATGTCCGCTAAAGTATGAAAGAAAAAAGGTTCTTCAAAAAAATCTCTACGTTTAGCTAGTCTTCAACACGTAGTTCGTCGTAGGAGATTGCGACGTGTTTTTTGAAGGCGCTGCGATCGCTCAATCTTTGATAATAGGACTGAAGATTGGGTAACTCCGGGCGGTCGATATCAATGTCAAAGTAACGATACAGCACGTGACCGAATTGAATGTCGGCAAGCGTAAAGCAAGAACTAGCTAGCCATTCTCTTTTGGAAAGCTGCTGTTCAGCGATAACAAGAAAATGGCTCAGTGAAGTCATAGCGGCATCGATTGCCTGAGGATCTCTTTGTGATGGTGCGGTGCGAACGACGCGCCAGAAAATTGGCCCGGTGAATTTAAGTGTGATATTGATTTTTGCCCATTCAGCCCATTGATCAACCTGTGATCGTGCAGCCAGGTCTTTGGGCCAGAACGCATCATCCCCATATTTTTCAGACAGGTAACGCAGGATCACACCAGTTTCCCAAATTGGCACGCTATTCCCATCTTTGAGGACTGGAACTGTACCATTTGGGTTCATAGCGAGAAATTCCGGAGTATCATTGCCCCCATAAATAAAACCAGTGTCATGCCTAATGTGCTTCAAGCCAAGCTCTTCGGTCGCCCACATCAACGCTTGAACATTGGACGATGAAGCTCGCCCCCAAATCTCAATCATTTAACATTCTCCAATGCCGGGATTTTGGCGAATCTGGACGGCCTCTACAAGCATTATCATGGTATGTTCGGCCTTCTCGCGACCTTCTCGAAAACCATTTTCAGTTCAACGGACGGCCTAACCGGACATTGGTGCGTCTGCCGCGAACGGAAAGTTTGTCCCGCAGAGCGGCCGTCCATTGCCACAATGTCGAATGACTGGCTAGGGTAGGGGGTCCATTAAGGGGGATTTTTACAATGTAACGTCTCAGATTGGATGTGAATGACCCTAAGATATATCGAACCTATGAGATGGATGAAGCAAGGTCTTAGCATCGTAAATCGCCGTCACGAGCAGCGCGGCTTCTTGGGGGGTATCTATGTGGTTCGCGACCTGTTGACTGGCCTAAAACATGTGAGTGGGAGTAAATGAGTTTAGCAATTTTAAGGGGCAAACCGACAATAGCGTTTTGCCCCTTAAAATATGGTACCCAAGGCCGGACTCGAACCGGCACGATATCACTACCGGGGGATTTTGAATCCCCTGCGTCTACCATTCCGCCACTTGGGCATGGCGCGGTACTACATAAGCCGAAAGGAGAGGTCCAGAGCTAAAATGCATAATCTTGTGAAAATGCGGGAAAAAATAGCAAAGGCCGTGGGGAGCCTTGACCGGATGCCGTCATCATGCGACGCCCGAGGGGAATATTGATGGCCTTGGGTTTATATTTCTATGTTGCGACCTCTCTACAATCGAACCATGGCACTTGCCGATCACCCTAAAGCCTTGTGGTTTTTGGCGGCTGTGTCTTTCGTCGAAAGCTCAGTCTTTCCAATTCCACCGGATATTTTGATGATCCCTATGATCCTTGCTCGGCCGTCGCGGGCGTGGTTGATTGCATTGGTGGCTTTGATATCCTCCGTTTTGGGCGGGCTGTTGGGCTATGCGATCGGAGCGTTTTTTTACGAAGGCATCGGCCAACCTATTCTCGAGGCGATGGGTAAGGGCGATAAAATGGCCGAGTTTAACACCCGGTTTAACGACTTTGGTTTCTGGGCTGTACTGATCGCGGGAGTTACACCTTTCCCTTATAAAGTGATCACGATCATGTCAGGTTGGACTGCGATGCCGGTTGGGACATTCGTTGCCACTTCAATCCTTGCCCGAGGGCTGCGCTTTTTTATTGTCGCGGGGCTTTTATGGAAATTTGGCGCACCGGTGCGTGACTTTATTGAAAAACGCCTGGGGTTGGTTTTTTCAATATTCTGCGCCTTATTGGTGGGCGGATTTGTTCTGCTTAAATACCTATAAGGAGTTGCCAAAATGGCATTTGCACGGTTTTTGACGATATTGGCTGCTCTGGGATCTGCCGCATTGCTGCTTGGAGCATTTGGGTTTCAATATCTGGGGGGGCTTGCTCCGTGCAAAATGTGCCTATGGCAAAGGTATCCGCACGCAATAGCCATTGGCATCGGTGCACTCGCTGCCTTTATACCATTTGCATTTCTGCGTTACCTTGGTGCTCTTGCCGCGCTAACAACAGCGGGGGTGGGGGCATATCATGCAGGGGTTGAGTGGAAGTGGTGGCAAGGGCCGACCAGCTGTACCTCAAGCCCGATCAACGATTTATCGCCACAAGAGCTGATGGCGCAAATCTTGGCGGCACCGATTACACGATGTGATGATATTGCTTGGGAAATGCTAGGCTTATCTATGGCCGGCTGGAATGCAGTTATATCGTTTGGACTGTTTTTATTATGGATTGCAGCAGCGCGATCCAATCGGTTGGGCTGAGGCCAATAAGGTGATGCCAGCGGCTAGGCTTCTAGCTCGCTATCCCAATATAGGTAATCAATCCAACTCTCGTGCAAATGGCCCGGTGGAAATTTCCGGCCAGTGTTATGCAATTCTGTCGCGGCAGGACGGCGCGGCGGTTTGCGCAAAGACATGCCGGCACGATGCAACGGCTTAGAGCCTTTTTTCAGGTTGCACCGTGAACAGGCTGCAACCACATTTTCCCATGATGTAATACCGCCTGCTGCCCGAGGGACAACATGGTCAAAAGTAAGATCCCCTTTGGTGCCGCAGTACTGACAACAAAATTCATCCCGTAAAAATAAATTAAAGCGCGTGAAGGCCACGCGCTTTTGAGGTTGGACATAATCTTTGAGGACAACAACGGAAGGTATTCGGATTTCCGTACTTGGGCTGCGAACCACCTCGTCATATTCTGCGACAATGGACACGCGATCAAGCCAAGCGGCCTTTATTGCATCTTGCCAAGGCCATAAGGACAGAGGGTAATAAGACAAGGGCCGGTAATCTGCGTTTAATACCAACGCGGGATGTTTTTTCAGAGCACCGGGCTCTCTGATGAAATCTGACCTAAAATCGCCGTCCATAGAACGTCTTCCTCGATCTGTTAACCTCAAGCTGGCATCAGAAGGGAAACAGGCCCTTCTATGTTCAACTATATATCGTAGTTGGGTACTGACAAGCCCTAGTGTGCCACCATATGAGGTGTGGATAGTGTGTTTCTATGACGGATGCGTAACATTTACCCACAGGTTTGCGCTTAAATTGACGTAATAGATGAGCGCCTTGCGGTTGGTGCTTTGATGATTCGAGGTAAAGACCGCAGAGACATTGTCTGTAATCGCGCATTTTCATGCAGTAGTGATTGAAGATATCATGGGACAGTTTATGCGTCTTGAGAAAAATCATCGCGGCTGCGTATCGTCTTGGGGCAAGTCGTGGCCGATCATAGGAAATATAAAGAGGGCGTTATGCGACATAGGCAACGGATATGGAGAGCTGGCATCAAGGGTGTTGCGGTTTTACGTGTCGCTTGTGCACAATTCTCGCAAAAAAATGCATGGGTCTTGTCCAGCCATATTGCCATGTCAATGATGATGGCTTTGTTTCCGTTTGTCCTATTCACCGTCGCCCTTGGCGGGACAGTGGCTGCTATCCTATCAGAGTCGGTAGAGATCACAGACCTGGTTGAGCCTGTGTTTTCGTCATGGCCACAAAGCGTAGCGGACCCAATAAAAACCGAAGTTTATGCGGTTTTAAACAGTTCTGGCACTGGTTTGATTACCTTGGGGGGATTGCTTGCTTTGTACTTTGCCTCGAACGGGGTCGATGCGGTTAGGATCGCTATGGTACGGGCCTACGGGCAAAAAGACGAACGGTCATATTTCAAACGCCGTGCGATCTGTGCAGGGTTGGTGATCTTGGGCGGGATTGGCATTTTATGTGCGGCCTTCTTTGAAGTGGCTTTGCCCCTCGCGGCGCGGTTTCTCACGCAGTTTGTCCCTGACAGTTGGCCGCTCGCTCAGTGGAAGGATGGGTTGCACGGAGTGTTTGCGGCAGGTGTGCCTGTGGCTGCGGTGTTCTTATACCACTTGATGTTACCTGCGAAACGTTTGGGGGTGTCCGATATTCTACCTGGCGCGGTGTTCACGTTGGGTATGTGGTGGGGCATGGTGTATGGATTTGCGATATACGTTAGCCACTTTGCTAGCTATTCGACAACTTATGCTGGTTTGGCCAGTGCTATGGCTGCGCTGATTTTCTTATATTTCAACGCAGCCATTTTGATTTTTGGCGCCGAATTGAATGGCGCGATTGCCGTCGTGCGCCAAGAGAGGCGTTCGTAGGTCTTAACCACGGAATCCGGTGGCGACGACGAACTTCTCAGAGCTATCCGAGCGCGAACTTGGGGGCTTCATGTGCATCACTTTGGTGAATTTTTGCTTGAGCAGTTTTTGCAAATCACCCTCAGCCCCGCCGGCCAGAACCTTGGCGACAAATGTGCCGCCTTCCTCGAGGACGTCAAAAGCAAAATAAGCAGCGGTTTCACAGAGGGACATAATGCGCAGGTGGTCTGTTTGTTTATGGCCTGAGCTAGAGGCGGCCATGTCAGACATAACAACATCAGCTTTACCGCCAAGCCACTCTTTGACCTGATCGTCTGCACCTTCATCCATGAAATCCAGTTGATAGAATTCGGCTCCGGCCAATGTATCGACCTCTTGCAGGTCAATGCCGATAATGCGCCCCTGAGCTTTGCCGCTTTTCTCGCCCAAGGCATTAATGCGGGGGACCGCAACCTGGCACCAGCCACCAGGAGCACAACCTAAATCAACAACGCGCGCGCCGGGAACCAAAAAGCGGTATTTGTCATCCAACTCCATGATTTTGAATGCAGCACGTCCGCGATAACCTTCGGCTTTTGCACGCGTCACATAGGGGTCGTTCAGCTGGCGTTGCAGCCAACGTGTAGAGCTCATCGTGCGCCCGCGTGCGGTTTTGACCTTGACTGTGAGATCCCGTAATCCACGTCCTGATGTGTTTTTACCGTCTGGTTTCTTTGCCATCTATGTACCTTGCGTCGCCCACTCTGTGGCGCGCCTTTCGAACTGTCTTTGGTGTTGCCCGGTTAAAAGGGGCCGTCTTCTAATATGCCATCAGCACTCATCTGTGCGTATAATAAACCTTCGCGCAGTCCGCGATCCGCCACTGATAACCTATCAGTTGGCCAGCAGCGCAAGAGGGCTTGTAAAATGGCCGCGCCCGACATGATTAGCGCCTGCCTGTCTTCGCCAATCCGAGGGTCGTGCCGACGGCCATGTGGGCCAAGATCAAGATACGAGCGGATAACTTTGTCGATTTGTTGCGATGTCATGCGCAGCCCGTCAACTTTGGTTCGATCATATCGTTTTAAACCTAAATGCGAAGCGGCGACGGTGGTGACTGTCCCGGATGTCCCAACGATCTGGAAATGTTCCATGGTTTGCTGGTCGTTGTAAGGCGAAAAGTTTGCTAGGCTTTCTTCAAAGAACCAACTCATCAAAGCAAAACGTCCAGCATCATCGTGAACATCATGGAACTGATCACGTAGGGTCGCGACACCAAGCGGAACCGAGATCCAATCTACAACCTTAGCGACTGGAAACGGGCTGTCGTCATTGTAAAAGCCTTTGCGCAGACGCATGATCGCGGCAGGGCGGTCGCGATGAGGGACCGCAGTTAGATCGATCCACACCAATTCGGTAGATCCGCCGCCGATGTCGACAACTAAAAGCTGCTCGGTTCTGGTGGAAACCAGAGGTGCGCAAGAAATAACGGCGAGGCGTGCTTCTTCTTGAGCGGGGATGATTTCCATCGCGAGGCCGGTTTCACGCTTGATCTGGCGCATGAAGTCACGGCCGTTTTTCGCACGTCGGCACGCTTCTGTTGCAACAAGGCGCATGCGTTTGTGTTTAACACGGTTGCGTTGCAATTTTTGCTGGCAGATACGCAAGGCTTGAATAGTGCGTGCCATTGAAGAACGCG
This sequence comes from uncultured Paracoccaceae bacterium, assembly GCA_947499635.1. Taxonomy (GTDB): domain Bacteria; phylum Pseudomonadota; class Alphaproteobacteria; order Rhodobacterales; family Rhodobacteraceae; genus Epibacterium. Next base: position 129,400 of record CANMPD010000001.1, read on the forward strand.
ACAATCGGCCAGTCTTCTCCAGACCGGCGCCAAGCTGCACCGATTTAGAAAAGCTGTCCACCACATGAAAGCCGCTGCCCTTTGGTTGGGCAATCAGCATTCTGCAGCTATTTGTACCCAAATCTAAGGCTGCGTACAGCGCATCAGGTTCGGGTCGGGCCGGCGCAGGGGTCTCAACCGCTTTGGGGAACGCTCCTGCACCTTTGGAACGCCTGGGCGCCATGAATCACGCCCTCCGATTATCGTGTTGCCTTTACAGTACGAGTCCAAATGCCTCGGCGCAAGGATCGAACCCGCTCAATAACGGATCTCGCGCGATTTTGTTCATGATTTTGTTGAGAATTATGATCACATTGAGTCATGGTCAGATGGCGAGAAGCGTCGTATTGCTGCACACAACACGTCGCTCTGTCTATATGTGTGGTCGAAAATCGACGCACTGCGAGCTAAGTGGCGAATTAAGAGTGGTTTATTAAGACGTAAAGTGAAGGAGTGACTATGCCCGAGGTGACCATCGTCTATTGGCGTGATATCCCAGCGCAAATCATTGTTGGAAAAGGTCGTCGAGGCTCAAAACGTCAACTCGAAGAACGTTTTGAACAAGCCATCGACCGCGCGGCAATGAAGGTCAATGCCAAGGACGCAGATGCGTATTTGGCAGAATGGCGCAAAGCTGCTCCTTACTCGATTGAAGGTGATCCTGATGAGGTCGCTGAAACCGAGGCGAGACGTCTTGAGACTGAATATGATCAAGAGACGCTAAAAAAGCTGATCGCAAATGACGGATGGGCATAAGATCCGCAGTATCTGGGAGGCCGCAATGGCTTTGTTGAATTTCAAAAAACGTGAGGCGAATACTCAAGCTGATGCGCAACCTTTATCCCCCGAGGTCGAAGCATTTTTGCAAGGGTATTCTATAGAGGTTATGCCACGCACTGCGGCCAAGATTGATGACTTTCGTTCAATGTTGCCTCAGGGAACGCGTGTTTATATCGCCCATATCGAGGGCACGCCAATTGAAGAAATGGTTGCCACAGCCAAACGTCTGAATGACGAGGGTTATCCTGTGATGCCGCATTTTCCTGCGCGGATCATTCAGGATGAGGCCACATTGGCCGATTGGATTAACCGCTATCAGGGCGAAGCCGATGTCAAACAAGCGCTGCTGTTGGCAGGAGGTGTTGCCCAGCCACATGGGGATTACCATTGTTCCATGCAGCTTTTGGAAAGCGGATTGTTCGACAAAGCTGGATTTACCAATCTGCATGTCGCAGGCCACCCAGAAGGCAATAAAGATATTGACCCTGATGGATCTTTTAAGAACGTCAGTGAAGCGCTTGGTTGGAAACAAAAATTTTCCGAACGTACGGATGCAAAAATGGCGCTTGCGACGCAATTTGCATTTGAGTCTGGTCCTATCATTGAATGGGCAAATAACATCAAAGCAGCAGGCGTTGATATACCGGTTCATATTGGGATTGCTGGGCCAGCCAAATTACAAACACTTATTAAGTTCGCGATCGCGTGCGGCGTTGGCCCATCTCTGAAGGTCTTGCAAAAACGTGCGATGGACATGAGTAAGCTGCTTCTGCCATACGAACCTAATGATATCTTGACAGAATTGGCAGCGCATAAAGCTGCCAATCCTGATTTTAACATTACCAATGTGCATTTTTTCCCATTAGGCGGGATCAAGACAAACACCAATTGGGCGATCAAAAACGGAGGTGCTGCGGCACAGCCGGCCACTTCATCCGTGACTTCCTAAGGATTAGCAATGACCCGTACTATCATTGAATCAAAGACAAAAACGACTATTATAGGGTTCGACCAACCCTTTACCGTCATAGGGGAGCGGATCAATCCAACTGGCCGTAAGATCCTGAACGAAGAGCTGGAGCGCGATGATTTTTCGCGTGTTGAGGCAGATGCTTTAGCGCAGGTTGCTGCGGGTGCGGGTATCTTGGATATCAACTCCGGTGCGGTGTTCTCGGGCAAAATGGCCGAGGATCCACGTTATGCGGACAACAATTTTGTTGAACCCGAACTGATGCGCAAATTGGTCGAAACGGTTCAGGCCGTGACCGATTGCCCTTTGTGTATCGACTCGTCTGTTCCTGGTGCGCTTGAGGCAGGTTTGGCTGCAGCCGAAGGCCGGCCTTTGTTGAACTCTGTCACAGGCGAAGAAGAGCGACTTGAACTGGTCCTGCCGCTGGTTAAGAAATATAATGTCCCCGTTGTTGCTATTTCCAATGATGACACCGGTATTTCTGAAGATCCAGAAGTTCGCTTTGCTGTGGCCAAAAAAATCGTCGAACGCGCGGCGGATTTTGGTATTCCAGCCCATGATATTGTGGTTGATCCGTTGGTTATGCCAATTGGTGCAATGGGGACTGCTGGCTTGCAAGTGTTCGAATTGAACCGCCGTTTGCGTAACGAATTGGGCGTGAATACCACTTGTGGGGCGTCTAATATTTCCTTTGGTCTGCCAAATCGACACGGGATCAACAATGCCTTCCTGCCTATGGCGATGGCAACGGGGATGACATCGGCAATTATGAATCCGGTTGCGTTACCGATTGGTCCCAAAAAGATCGCAGCGAAAAAGGCCGAAGTTGAAGCTGCGGGCATTATTCTACCAGAGGGTATCGATGATGAAACCTTTGTGACATTGTTCGGGATGGGATCTACCAAGCCGCGTGCAGGCAAGGAGATGGAGGCCATTCGTGCGGCCAACTTCCTGACGAATAATGATGACGGGGGCGCAGAGTGGATTCGCACGAACAAGGTTCCCGGAGCAGAGACCGGACGTGGTGGACGCGGTGGTGGACGCCGTCGCCGCGGTTAATATTCTCACAATGACATGTAACAACCGAGCGCTTTGTTCGGTTGTTACATATATAAGCCGGCCATATTCGCTAAATGTATGGCCCTAACACATAGCCAGACATGTGATGTTACCTACCGCTAATTTAGCGATAGGTAACATTGATATACAGATACACTTTGGTGTGCCTCTATTGCCCTAAAGAAAATAAGAGCCTTGTTGGCTATGGCCAGGATATTACAGACCTAGTTCACTTAGGCTGGGGTGTTCGTCAGGGCGGCGCCCGAGCGGCCAACGAAATTTACGATCTTCTTCTTTAATAGGCATCTCATTGATTGATGCATGCCGATGCGCCATGTAGCCGTTTTCATCAAATTCCCAATTTTCGTTGCCAAAGGCACGAAACCAATTGCCGCTGTCATCGTGATACTCATATGCATATCGCACTGCGATGCGGTTGTCGGAGTGTGCCCACAGTTCTTTGATCAGGCGGTAATCCAGTTCTTTGTTCCACTTGCGCGTCAAGAAATCTTTGATCTCCGCATGGCCTTGAGGGAATTCAGCTCTATTGCGCCATTTGCTGTCTGATGTGTAGGCTAAGGTGACTTTTTCAGGATTGCGGCCGTTCCAACCATCTTCGGCCAGCCGTACCTTCTCCCGCGCAGTTTCTTGGGTGAATGGCGGTAAGGGGTGGCGAGGGGCTGGGGCTGTCATTAGCTGGTCCTTTGAGCGAAATATGTGCAGTAGGTTTTGTTTGGGACAAGTCTAGTGCATGTTAAGCTGTGGATTAATAATAGACAAACAAAAGATACTATTTTGAATATTGATAGTAATGAGGGCTGCAAGTGTCGCAAATGCAGGGATTTGAGCTCGTAACATCATCTATACTTGAAAGCGTGCAAAAGGGGGTACCCACCGTGCTGACCTCAGTAACCAATACTGTATTGACGAATGTTGTGTCGTGTCTACATGTCTGCTCATCGACCTGTGTGGTAGAATAAGGGTTGGTTCCTTTGGCAAGGAACACTGGGCAAAAACAAGAGATTATCAAAAGGGGCGGAACGCATAATCATGATTGCTGCTGAGATTATTATCCTGAATGGGCGGGTTTTAACCATGGTGCCAGACGCACCACGGGCATCGGCCCTTGCGATGGCGAATGGAAAGATTTTGGCGGTTGGATCGGATGATGACATCCGCCTTTTGAGCACGTCGCAAACCCGCGTGATCGACGCAGGTGGCCGTAGTGTCTTACCCGGATTTATCGACAGTCATGTACACCTCTTCCAAGGTTCGGCGGAATTGGATTTCCTGCCAGTTGGGGGGCTGACAGAGCTTGAACAGGTTCGTCAGATAGCGCAAGAATACGCCAGTTCCCGTCCAGAAGAGCCTTTAATTCAAGGTGTTGGCGCGCTTTATGATCTGTTTTCTTCAACTGACGAAGCCCCTCGACTGTTATTGGATAAGATTATCCCTGACCGGCCTTTTGCGCTGTTGGCCGCCGATTTACACACTGTTTGGGCCAATACCATGTCGTTGAAGCAAAGCGGATTGCTCAACGGGGCAGACATGCCCGAGGGCAGTACCGTTGTTATGGGGGATGATGGCTTTGCCACTGGAACCTTGCTTGAAACGGGTGCCTTTGGGCCGGTACTTGCGTTGTCGCGGACGGGTGGCAGAGATATGCTGGGCTATGTGACCGGTGGCGACCCTAACCCTCCTGCAACACTGGCAGAACGCGAAGCGGACAAGGTGATGCTGCGAAAAGGTCTCGATCACGTTGCTGCGCATGGTATCACCACGCTCCATAATATGGATGGGAACTTTTATCAGCTCGAACTCCTAAGTGAGCTTGAAGCTGAGGGTCACTTGAAGGCGCGAGTGCAGGTCCCTTTTCATCTCAAGAATTTCGACCCGCTAGAGCGCATCCAAGAAGCCGCAGAGATGCACCGCAGTTATCAAAGCGATATGGTCTGGTCGGGCCGGGTCAAGATGTTCATGGACGGTGTGATGGAAAGTCGAACCGGATTGAAAACCCGTGCTTATCCAGATGACCCGAACAATCACGGTGAGGCGGTATTTGATCCGTCACATTTCAACGAATCCTGTCGCCTGATCGACGCACTTGGGCTCCAAATCAGCGTTCATGCTGTGGGGGACATGGCCGTGCAACGCGTATTGGATGGCTACGAATACGCTCAAACGGCAAATGGCAAACGTGATGCGCGTCATCGTGTGGAACATATTGAATTGATAACTGAGGCCGACATAACACGGATGAAACGGCTTAATGTGGTGGCATCAATGCAGCCTCGACATGCAGCCTTTGCAGGTTTTTTCACCCCACCTAAACCTGATACCGTATTCTTTGCGGATGAATGCGCGCGTGCCTACCCATGGGAAACGATCCGGCAGGCGGGGATCCCATTGGCCTTTTCTACGGATTGGCCGGTCGTTCCAGTTGACGTCTTGGCTAATATTCAATGCGCTGTTGCGCCATTAGATCTCGGCGTGGATTGGCCCGCTCAAGGGCAATCGCTTTTAAATTCGTTAAAGGCCTATACGGCGAGCAATGCTTGGATGGCTTTTAAAGAGAACCACACCGGGAGTTTGAGAGAAGGGTTAGCTGCAGATGTCGTCATTCTTGATGCGAACATCGAGGAAACTGCCCCACATTCGCTAGAGGCTGTTTCAGTTGCCATGACGTTCTGCGCGGGAAAGATTACATTTGAACAGGGTAGGCTTTAAAGAAACCGAGGGGCTGTCGGATGATTTTAGCCGCTGATTGCTACGAACGCAGAGCGGTTCGTTGTTCGTCGACAATGAGCTCGGTTTATCCACGTCTACGCTAATCTTTGCTTGTCAAAGGTTCTATTATCACTGAAGCGCCCCCCTTTCGTACGATAAGAATTTATGCGAAGTAGGCGCGATATTTGGCATGTTCCAACATCTCCGACAAAACCAACACTGCTGGGGAATGATGCAGGAATATACCAAAACGTGCAGTGAGCGTAATAATTATAGATGCTGAAAGGGTGATGGAAATGAGTCGTCATAGCTTTAAATCAAAAGCGTATCGCAATTCTCGCTTATCTGTTGCCCCGATGATGGATTGGACCACACGAGAATGTCGCGTGTTCCATCGCCTGCTGAGTCGCGAAGTTTTGCTGTATACTGAGATGGTGACCGCGCCTGCATTGGTCCGTGGGGGGGCTTTGCATTTGTTGGATTACGATCCTTCGGAACACCCCGTTGCGTTGCAACTTGGTGGGTCCGACCCACAAGAGCTTGCCGAAGCCGCGCGACTGGGAGATGAGGTCGGTTATGATGAAATTAACCTTAATTGCGGTTGCCCCAGTGATCGTGTGCAATCCGGGGCTTTTGGCGCTGTTTTGATGCAAGCGCCAGATTTGGTGGCGGAATGTGTTGCCGCGATGCAGGCCGTTTCCAAGGCCGAGGTGACCGTGAAATGCCGTATCGGCGTGGATGAGCAAATCCCTGAAGAGATTTTACCAAAGTTCCTTGAGAAAGTTCGTGCCGCGGGGTGTCAACGTGTCACAATTCATGCCCGCAAAGCATGGCTGAAAGGGCTCAGCCCCAAGGAAAATCGAGACATTCCGCCATTGGATTATGATTTAGTGCATCAAATGAAGCGCGAGTTTGCGGATCTGCATATTTCCATTAACGGCGGGATCACATCTTTGTCGCAGGCCAAGGCGCAATTGGACCAAGGTTTGGACGGTGTGATGATTGGGCGGGCGGCTTATCATCAACCTGCGGATATTTTATCGGCAGCGGATCCTGAGATCTATGACTGTGGCACAGTTCGCGACCCGGTTGCCGCCGTGCGGGACATGTTCCCCTTTATCGAGGCAGAGCTTGCCAAAGGTGGACGATTGCATTCGACCACGCGGCATCTGCTTGGCGTTTTTGCGGGACGTCCAGGTGCGCGTCAGTGGCGGCGGCATTTGTCCGAAGGTGCAAGCCGTAAAGGGGCAGGGCCCGAACTGATCGAAGAGGCTTTGACTTTTGTGACACAGCGCGCGGACTCTTTGGAAGCTTCTGGCGCCGTTACGCTCTTTTAGCGGTTGGTTGTTTGTGATGCGGCGCGGCTGCTCCGCCCGCCACGTCGCTTTTTCGGTGCCGGGGTCCGATCCGGTAACTGCGTTATAATATCCGCCCGCATGTCATCACTCATTTGGGACCATTTGGTGATTTCTATGAGCGAACGGGAACATCCAAGACACAGTTTGGTTTCGGGGTGAATTGAACATAGCTTGACGCAGGGGCTTTGAATTTCATCCCGTTTCCACAGATCATCGGTCATGGTGTTATCCCGTTTTCATATGTCGCAAGCGGTCTAATGCCCCTTGCAAGATATATGATGCGGCAACGTGATCAATCAACTCTGCCCGGCGTTTTCGCGATGTATCGGCTTCAAGCAATGCACGCTCAGCTGCCACAGTTGATAATCGCTCGTCCCAATATCCAATGGGAAGGTCTGTGACCTTGGTCAGATTGCGTGCAAAGGCGCGGGTTGACTGACAACGAGGGCCTTCAGATCCATCCATGTTACGCGGCAAGCCAAGGACCAGCCCACCGACCGCGCGTGCAGTGCAAATCTCGATCAGGCGCGCGCTGTCTAGGCCGAATTTTTTACGTCGAATGGTCTCCATGGGGGTGGCAACCGTTCCCAAACTGTCTGACAAAGCAACGCCGATGGTTTTTTCGCCAAAATCCAAGCCAACTAAGGCTGTCATCGGGAGAATGGTATCGGCAAACTCGTCAAAGTCATCATAAATCATTGCGCTATACCTGCCGCTTTCGCCGCAGCCCTGAGACGGGTTTGAGCGTTGGTGTCATTTTTAAACTGCGTTTTAGCGTCTTCATAGACTGTAAGTGCATGGCCGCGCTCGCCTAAAACACCCAGCGAGGTAATCAGGCGCGCCCAGTCCCGCACATCGCCACCTTCATCAGCCAAACGATCTGCAAGCTGTTGCACCATTGCACGCGCCATGTCCATACGTTCGTTTGTGCTGAGGTCCGCAGCCGCGTCAATATCCTCTGCGGTTGGGCCGCGTTGAGGCGCAGCAGGCGTATAACGTTGCCCAGCAAGTACGGCCATATCGGGCATTTGGGCTTCGATCCGTTCCAGCCAATACGGATCTCCGTCCCCGGTACGCAAAGTATCAGACCAAAGCCCAAACGCTTGATCCGGACGACCGATTTGTCCCATCGTTAAACCATAGAAATACCGCGCACGCGCATTTTTTCGTTCAGTAATAATAACTTGGCGTAAGTTTTCTTCGGCCTCAGGCGAGACATATCCCCCAGCAGCTAAAATCATCAGCTCTGCGACATCTAACAAATCAGAGCCGTCAATATCGCCGTTTTGCAGTGCGATATAACGTTCCTTGGCAAGATATGCGGCGCGGTAATTTCCCAGATTGGCTTCGTGTTCGCTTAACAATGCAAAACCGCGCGGATCCTCGGGTCTTTTTTCCATGGTCGTGCGCAGTTGCGTCACAAGGTTGAGGTAGTCAGGGTCGATTTCGGGTATCTGAGGCCTTGGCACTTGCGCCTCAATTTCAGCCTGACCCGGCCTGTTTTTGGCGCGATCCTGAGCTTGCGCTATACGTTTTGTTCGGGGTTGATCATCATAACCAACGGTCCCCAACTGCCAGTATAATGTGGTTGAACCGAGCACGATAAGGGCAAAAATCGCCATAGCTGTAATCTGGTTATATCGTTTCACAGAGGGCGGTGGCGCTGTGCGCGTGCGCAGTGCAGTATCCGCTGACAGGATGCGACGAGAGATTTCGGTGCGCATACGATCTGCGTCATCTGTATTTAGGATTCCGCGTGCAACGTCGCGATCCACGTCAATCAACTGTGCACGATAGATATCAATATCACCGGTCTCTGGCTGAGTGGCGTTGCTTGGGGCCCGATATAAAACCGCAATCAAAAGCGCTGCGATTCCGCAGGCGATCAAGACGATCAAAATTCCAAATAACATAGCTGCTCCGATCACTTCAGCTTTTGTATATCCCGAATTCCAAAGAAAAAAGAGGGTGAAATTACCTTGTTTCCTGCGACCGGTTGTCCTCATATCGTGGTATTGTTTGGATGTTGCCTCTTGCGTGTAGTCTTGTGTTCTAAATCGTAAGATCTTGTCTGGGTGTCGCAAAGATATCAGAATGCGACGATTAACGGCGCGGTTGAAATCTTCGCGTCGGGCATACCAAACGTGAGTTAAGAACAGTTGGATTCGCATATGAAACGCTATTCAGCCTTTGCCGTCGCACGCGAAGCCTTGCGCTATAATACTGGTTGGGGGCGTGCGTGGCGCAGTCCAGAACCGAAAAAGCACTATGATGTGATTATTGTCGGTGCTGGTGGGCATGGTTTGGCCACGGCCTATTATCTTGGTAAGAATTTTGGGATCACCAATGTTGCTATCATAGAAAAAGGCTGGTTGGGTGGCGGTAATACCGGTCGTAACACAACGATTATCCGTTCCAACTATTTGCAAGATCCCTCGGCTGCGATCTACGAAAAAGCGCGTTCGCTTTACGAAGATATGAGCCAAGATTTGAACTATAATGTGATGTTCAGCCCACGCGGTGTGATCATGTTGGCACAAACGGAACATGAGGTGCGTGGTTATAAACGTACCGCCCATGCAAATGCATTACAGGGTGTCCCAACAGAATGGATCACACCCGCGCGTGTCAAAGAGTTGGTGCCGATTATTAATCTTGCTGGTCCGCGCTATCCGGTTTTGGGTGGCTTGTGGCAAGAACGTGGTGGTACGGCACGTCACGATGCAGTGGCTTGGGGCTATGCGCGCGCCTGTTCTGATATGGGTATGGACATTATCCAAAAATGCGAAGTCACAGGTGTGCGTCGCGACGGTGACCGCGTGGTTGGCGTTGACACCACTAAAGGTGCGATCGACTGTAACAAGATCGGTATGGTGGTTGCGGGTAACTGTTCTGCGCTGTCGGACATGGCTGGCTTCCGTCTACCTGTGGAAAGCGTCGCGTTGCAGGCCTTGGTCTCTGAACCAATCAAACCTTGTATGGATGTGGTGGTCATGGCCAACACAGTCCACGGTTATATGTCGCAATCTGACAAGGGCGAGATGGTGATCGGTGGCGGCACAGATGCGTTTAACAATTATACCCAGCGCGGGTCTTTCCACCATATCGAAGAGACCGTGCGCGCATTGGTCGAGACATTTCCTATGGTCTCTCGTCTCAAAATGCTGCGCCAATGGGGTGGGATTGTGGATGTGACCGGGGATAGGTCTCCGATTATTTCTGCGACGCCTGTTGAGGGTTGCTTTGTCAATTGCGGCTGGGGCACTGGCGGATTTAAGGCCATTCCGGGTAGCGGCTGGGCCATGGCTGAATTGATGGCTAAGGGAACTGCGCCACTGGCCGAAGAATTCTCGATGACGCGTTTTCGTGAAGGTAAATTTATTGACGAAAGTGTTGCCGCTGGCGTGGCGCATTAACTGGCGAAATTTTAGATGCTGGCTGCGCTTTGCATCATACCTGACTGATCTCAAAGGCGAAATTGGATTACTCATATGCGCTGCGGGTCTGTCACTGTTGAAATACTCGAGACGGAGCATATCATATGCTAATCCTTGAATGTCCTTATTGCGGTGTCAAAGCCGAAGAATCTGAACTCTCAGCCGGCGGCGAGGCGCATCTGACGCGTTTTGGTCCGGGCTCAAGCGATGATGAGTTTCACGATTATCTGTTTGTGCGTGAAAACCCCAAAGGCGTGCATTTTGAACGTTGGCGGCACGCCAATGGGTGCGGTAAATGGTTTCATGCAGCCCGGTGCACGATGACGCTTGAAGTGTTTGGAACTTACAGTGCCCAAACAACAGAGCCACCACAAGAAATCAAAGATGTGATTACAGCCAAACGCCCCGGCTGGAGCTGGCGCAATGTGTCAGATGAAACCAACACAGAAGGTCAACGAACATGAGCACTCGTCTTGCGACACGCGGCCGCTTGATCGACCGTTCTAAACCTATTGAATTCACCTTTAACGGAACAAGCCTGCGCGGCTTTGAAGGCGATACATTGGCGTCGGCGTTATTGGCGAATGATCAGATGCTTGTTGGTCGGTCTTTTAAATACCACCGTCCGCGCGGCATCGTTGCTGCAGGCTCCGAAGAGCCGAACGCGCTGGTAGGCCTCGGGTCCAACAGACGCTACGAGCCGAACCAGCGCGCGACCACGACCGAAATTTTTGAGGGTCTTACGGCGACGTCTCAAAACCATTGGCCAAGCCTTGAGTTTGATGTCGGCGAAATCAACTCCAAGCTCTTTTCCCGGTTCTTGTCTGCGGGTTTCTATTACAAGATGTTCATGCATCCCAAACCGTTCTGGAAGCACGTCTACGAACCCTTTATCCGTCACTCTGCAGGGCTAGGCAAAGCACCAGACAAAGAACTACAGGACGCAGATACCTACGAACATTTCTATTTTTACTGTGATGTTTTGATCGTCGGCGGGGGCGTCGCGGGTCTGCAAGCTGCGAAAACTGCAGCCAGCAGTGGTGCCAAAGTTCTCTTGATCGAAGAGAAAAATTATTGGGGTGGGCGGACCCCTGTGGACGGGGGCACAATCGAAGGGGATGATGCGCAGGATTGGGTTACAAAAACCGTTGCAGAACTTGAGGCGATGGAAAATGTTATTCTGCGTAGCCGCTGTATGGGTGCGGGTGTCTATGATCACGGTTATATTTTAGGGTACGAACGTCTGACAGATCACGCGCCAGATATGGCGGGCCCACGTCATCGTCTGTGGCGTATTCGTGCGACACAAACGATAACGGCGACTGGTGCGATTGAACGGCCCTTGTCCTTTGCTGGTAATGATGTTCCAGGCGTTATGTTGGCGGGTTCCATGCGCGATTATATTGCGAATTGGGGTGTTTTGCCGGGGCAACGTGTTGTTGTTGCGACCAATAACGACGACGCTTACCGCACTGCTTTGGCCTTGCATCACGCGGGTGCAGATGTTGTGCGCGTCGTGGACGCACGCGAAGAAGGCGGTGGTAAACTCGCGGAAGAGGTACGTGGACTGGGGATACGGATCGATAACGGTCGCGCCATTGCAAAAGTCAAAGACGGTAAGCGCGTCACTAAGGTTGCGATCTGTCCTCAAAACGGTACTGGCGGCGCACGTGAAGAAATCGCTGCGGATGCAGTTGCGATGTCGGGAGGGTGGTCTCCTGTTGTACATCTGTGGTCGCATTGCGGCGGGAAACTTACATGGGATGCGGAGCAAGCGCATTTTAAACCAGATCCACTGCGCGCACCAACCGGTGCAGATGGCAAAGCTTTTGTTGTAACAGCTGGATCTTCGTCAGGGCCAATGGATCTAAAATCTGTGATGGCAAATGCTGCAAAAGCTGGCATCAACGCAACTCAAGCCGTAGGTCGTACCGCTGTTGATGCGGGTGAGATCAAGACATCAGTCATTTCCGAGGCACCTATGCTGCCAGTGTGGCTCATGCCTGCCAATGCGGATATTGAGCTGCGCATGAAGACATGGCTCGATTATCAAAACGATGTCAAAGTATCGGACGTACAACTTGCCGCCCAAGAGGGATATGAGAGTGTAGAGCATACCAAACGGTATACGACGCTTGGCATGGCGACAGACCAAGGAAAGCTGTCCAATATCAATGGTCTGGCAATCCTTGCTGATAGCCTAGGTGCTGAAATACCGCAGGTTGGCACTACGACGTTCCGGCCACCTTATCATCCAATTTCAATGGGTGCGATTGGTGGTGAAGCGCGCGGTGAGATTTTCCAACCTTTGCGCAAAACTCCGATGTATGCGTGGCATGATGACAACGGTGCAGATTGGGAGCCCGTAGGCCATTGGCGCCGCCCGTATGCTTATGTGCAGGACGGGGAAACCGTTGACCAAGCGGTCAATCGTGAGGTGAAAAATACTCGTGAAAATCTTGGTCTGTTGGATGCGTCAACACTGGGTAAGTTGATTGTCAAAGGCCCTGATGCGGGCAAGTTTCTTGACATGCTTTACACCAACATGATGTCGACGCTAAAAATCGGCAAGTGCCGCTATGGATTGATGTGCTCAGAAAATGGGTTCCTCAGCGATGATGGTGTGGTGGCGCGAATTGATGAAGATACATGGCTGTGTCACACAACCACTGGCGGCGCGGATCATATCCACGCGCAAATGGAAGAATGGTTACAGACCGAATGGTGGGACTGGAAGGTTTATGTGACCAATGCCACTGAACAGCTCGCACAGGTGGCAGTTGTGGGTCCAAATGCACGTAAGGTGTTAGAAAAGCTGAATGCGACAGCGGGTGGTGGTCTGGATCTATCAGCCGAAGCACTGGGCTTTATGGAATGGGCTGACGGCAAAATCGGTGGATTTGATGCGCGTGCGTATCGAATTTCGTTCTCAGGCGAGTTATCTTATGAAATTGCCGTACCAGCTAGCCAAGGTTTGGCGTTTTGGGAAGCCTTGGTCGAGGCCGGGCAAGAATTTGGCGCGATGCCATATGGTACAGAATGTCTACATATTTTGAGGGCTGAAAAAGGCTTTATCATGATTGGGGACGAAACCGATGGTACGGTTATCCCCCAAGACTTGGGATTACATTGGGCATTGTCCAAGAAAAAGACTGACTATCTTGGCAAACGTGCACACAGCCGCAGCCATATGGCCGACCCTGATCGCTGGAAATTGGTCGGGTTGGAAACCCTTGACGGTGCAGTTTTGCCGGATGGAGCTTATGCAGTAGGCGAAGGTGTGAATGCGAACGGCCAACAAAATACTATTGGACGCGTCACTTCGACCTATTATTCAGCCAACCTGGAACGTGGTATTGCGATGGGGCTGGTAAAACATGGCCCGGATCGTATGGGCGAAGTGATCGATTTCCCGGGCTTGGATGGCAAGATCTATCAGGCCAAGATTGTAGACCCGGTTTTCTATGACAAAGAAGGGGAGAAGCAAAATGTCTGATCCTGTAAGCGCGTTGAACGGCAAAACCTATAGCGGGTCTGCTACGGTGACGGAAAATGGGTTATGTGGAATGATTGTCCTACGGGGCACGTTCACGGATACGGTCTTTCAACAAGCTGTCCGTGACATCGTTGGATGCGATGTGCCTGATATACGCAAGCTGGTTCGCTCTGAAATAGGATCTGCTGCGTGGATGTCGCCGGACGAGCTCTTGTTGCTTGTGGATTACAGCCAAACAGAGGCTAAGCTATCTGCCTTACGCTTAGCTTTGGCTGGCACGCATTTTATGGCGGAAAATGTGTCGGATGCGCGGGCGTGTTTTACGGTCACAGGCGCGGCTGGACGTGAAGTTTTAGCCAAGATTGCCCCCGTTGATCTGTCCCCGGTTGTGTTTAAATCCGGTGATTTCCGTCGTACACGGTTTGCCCAAATCGCGGCTGCGTTTTGGTTAGATGAGGCTGATACATTCCACATCATCTGTTTTAGGTCTGTGGCAGAGTATATGTTCAATCTGCTTAAAACATCGGCCCATCCAAATGCTGGTGTTGGTGTTTATTAATGTTTTGCAGCCTTGAGACGGGAGACACCAGCTTAGTTGTATAATATTTTTACGGTGCTTATAAACGACGAGAGTACATATCTGGATGCAGGGCAATTTTATGTATTGGTGTCGTTGCTTTTTTGGCGACATCCAGTACGTGCGTTGCGGACGTCGCTCCTTATATCAGTACCGTGAAAAGCCAAGAGTAGGGTAATATTATACTTTCTAGACTGGTTTTCTCTGTTGATCCGGATACAGGCTAAACAGGCGTCTTGGATGGGAGAGTGCTAGTGAGTTATGGTAAGCTTATAGCAGGAACATTCTCGACCAATCGTGCAGGTGAGCAAAAAATCAAATGGTACGTTCAGGCAACTGGCTAGGCCAATATGAACCTAAAACTGGGCTGCGACCTAACGTTTGATCCCCAAAGTAAAACCTAAGAGGTACAGGCCCGCTTTATACGTCCATGCGCGTCTAACCGTCCATGTGGCGATGATGCCTGTGTTGTCGAACAGGGGAAAACCATCTTTTTTGATGGCAACATCATCAGTGAAATTTGTTCTTTCCCCACAGATAGCACTTAAATTCTGAGATGCCTCTTGACCGATGCAACTCCTGAACGCATTTATGCGACAGGATAGAAACTATAATGACAGGGGGCCCAAATGGCTTTTGAACTTCCCGATCTTCCCTATGCTCATGATGCACTGGCTGCCAAAGGCATGTCTGCCGAGACGTTGGAATACCACCACGATCTGCACCACAACGCATATGTCGTGAACGGCAACAAGCTGATCGCGGGTACCGAGTGGGAGGGCAAGACCCTCGAAGAGATCATTGTTGGCACCTACGACAAAGCGGCTGTTGCACAAAACGGTATCTTCAATAACATTTCTCAGCTGTGGAACCACAACGAATTCTGGAAAATGATGGGCGCGGGTGAATCTGCGATGCCATCTGAACTGGAAAAAGCACTTGTTGAAAGTTTTGGTTCTGTCGAGGAATTTAAAACTCAGTTCGCTGCTGCTGGTGCAGCTCAGTTCGGTTCAGGCTGGGCATGGTTGGTTAAAGACACCGATGGTGCTCTGAAAGTGACCAAGACTGAAAATGGTGTGAACCCGCTGTGCTTTGGTCAAACGGCTCTGTTGGGTTGCGATGTTTGGGAACATTCCTACTATATCGATTTCCGCAACAAGCGCCCAGTGTACCTGTCAAATTTCCTCGACAATCTGGTGAATTGGGAGAACGTGGCGTCTCGCCTGTAAGCGTTCGTATTTCCTTACAAAAAAGCCCGTTGGAAAAATCCAACGGGCTTTTTTTATTTATAGCCTGACGTGACACGCCAACGTAAATGTTTAATGCGTGAATTTTTTGATTTCACCGCTTTTCAAGCGCGCGGAGTAAGATTCGAACTCTTTACGAACGATCTTAATCAAGAAGTACAGCGCAAGAATATTTACAACCGCCATGGCAAAGATCGCAGCATCTGAGAAATCGATTACTGGACCCAAAGACGCAGATGCACCAATTACGGTGAAGATACAGAAGATGACTTTGAAAACCAACTCTGTCATTTGACCTTCGCCAAACAGATAAGTCCATGCCTTAAGGCCGTAGTAGCTCCATGAAATCATCGTAGAGAAAGCAAAAAGGATGACTGCTGCTGCAAGTACATAAGGGAACCAGCTGATGCCAGATGCAAAGGCCGCGGAGGTTAGGGCCACGCCAGAGTTGCCGTCAACTGTTGCAATAGCTGAGCCAGCTTCGTTGAGAAGGTAGTTCCCGGTTGCTTCATCGATCAGAAGTTGCTGTGAGATGATGATTACGAGCGCAGTCATCGTGCAGATCACAACAGTATCGATCAGCGGCTCAAGCAGAGAGACAAAACCTTCGGTGATGGGTTCGTTGGTTTTCACCGCAGAGTGGGCAATGGCCGCAGAGCCGACGCCAGCTTCGTTAGAGAACGCCGCACGTTTGAAACCTTGGATCAGCGCACCAACCATACCACCAGCAACACCTAAACCAGTAAAGGCACCTGCAAAGATTTGACCAAAGGCCCAACCAATCATGTTGAAGTTAAGGATCAAGATGATCAAAGCCGCACCGACGTACATCACCCCCATGAAAGGAACAACTTTCTCAGTTACGTTCGCGATGGATTTGATACCACCGACAATAACTGCGAATACGATTACAGCGAATATGATGCCGGTGATAAAGCCCGGATAATCGCCAGTGATCGCTGTTATTTGCGCATGAGCTTGGTTCGCTTGGAACATGTTGCCGCCGCCGAAAGCACCGAGAATACAGAAAATGGCGAATAGGACGGCAAGAATTTTACCGCCGGGTAGGCCAAGTTCGTCGAAACCTTTGGACATGTAATACATCGGACCGCCAGAGACAGTGCCATCCGCATTTTCATTACGATACTTCACGCCAAGGGTACATTCAGTGAATTTGGATGCCATACCCAAAAGGCCCGCCAGGATCATCCAAAAGGTTGCACCTGGTCCGCCAATGCCAACCGCAACGGCGACGCCTGCGATATTCCCTAGCCCAACTGTACCAGAAAGCGCAGTTGCGAGAGCTTGAAAGTGGCTGACTTCTCCAGCGTCGTTTGGATCGGAGTAGTCGCCTTTAACTAGGCTGATAGCATGCGCAAAGAAACGGAACTGAACAAACCCGAAATAGACCGTAAAGATAGAGGCTGCGATCACCAACCACAAAACGATCCATGGAAAGTTTGTACCGGGCAACGAGGCGAAGATAAAGCTAACGAAAGGCCCTGTCGCGCTGGCAAAGGCTTCGTTGATTTTTTGGTCGAGACCTGGCGCTTCTTGAGCGAAAACTGGAGATGCTGTGGCGAATGCGGTTGTCACAGCGAGCATTGTTTTTTGATAAATATTCATATTTCTTCCTAACCGACCACAGTGACTGGCACGCTTGCATGCATGACGAGGTTCTGGGTGGAGCTGCCAAAAACACGTTTTGCAAAACCCGCAGCCGAGACACGACCAACAACGATCTGTGTTGCGTCATTTTCCTGTGCAAGTTTGTTAAGAGCTTCAGCGACGTCTCCGTGCCGTACTAATCCTGTTACCTGGAAGCCTGCGGTTTTTAATGAGTCAACCGCCGGCTGTACGATACGTGTTGTGGCAAGTTCGATCTCTTGCTCACGTCGTTTATGACGCTGAGCATTTTCTTCTGCGGTTTGAAAGGTAAACGGCGACCATTCGATAATGTACGTTACGATTAGGCTGCAGTCTTCCATTCGCGAGGCGAGGTCTTTGGCAAAGCTCAAAGCACGTTCGCCTGTCTCGGTTCCGTCAAGACCGATGACAATTTTTGCTGACATTTTCTCTCCACTATATTAATTTTTTAATTATTTTGGAGAGAAAATTATCACACAGACATTCTATCTGAGCTAGGTGAAATGTGAAAAAGGGATGACATATATCACAAAATGTTATGTTTTATCCCGATAATCATCATGAATACGATGTGAGATATGTTATCGCAGCCTCTACATTATCGACCCAAAATAGGTTATTTGCGACATCAGCGCCAGAAAATCCTTGGGTTTCGATATGTTCAATAAGGTCGCGTAGTGGATCCCAATATCCATCAATATTTAATATTATCAATGGCTTATTGTGAAGGCCTAACTGTCTCCAAGTGATGACTTCGAAGATTTCATCTAGAGATCCAACACCGCCAGGCAGTAAGATCACTGCGTCGGCATTGTACAGCATAACTTTTTTGCGTTCGTGCATCGTTTCGGTGACGATATAGGTGTCTAAGTCGGACTTGCCGACTTCTTGTTTTTGCAGATGTTCTGGAATGACACCGAATGTGGTGCCACCAGCGTCCTGTGCGGCACGGGCGACGGTTCCCATTAACCCCACATCGCCAGCTCCGTATACCAGTCGCAAGTTGGCCTTAGCCAAGGCTTGGCCAAGCTCTGATGCCGCGGTTTCATAATTTGGATTAGTTCCCATACGAGAGCCGCAGTAAACACAGACGGAGGAGATTGAGGATTGAGAATTCATTGATTTACCTTGGTATTCGGAGTCAAAAAGCAGGCTCCACAATCGCGTGGGTTGTGGGTAACCTTGGGATATATCATGCGTATGCAAGGGTGTGTTCGGGAATGTATGCTTTGACCCGTGATAACGCTATTGTTAAGTTCGCTCAACCAGTATGCGGCGATCACTGGAAAATATCCGATTGGGATAAGGGACAAGCTAAAAGCTATGGCGAAGACAACAGAACATACGATATCAAAGACCGCTTGGACAATTGGCGCAGTTTTATCAGTTACTGTAATCGGTTGTGGTGTCTACCTGTGGCGTAATGCTCAATTATCTCAGAACTCTGCAGCGGTAGAGCAGATTTTAGTGGATGACACAGCCTCAGATTTTGAGGACACAGTGACTGCGCTGGAGACGTCACCTGTAACACCCACGGAGACAGCAGAGTTATTTGTTTTACCCGCACCTGAACTGGATCTTGTTCGCGTGGATCCCGAAGGAAGCACGCTTGTTGCAGGGCGTGGGGTTGCAGGGTCCGAAGTTGCTGTCCTTCTCGATGGCGATGAGGTTGCACGTCAGCAAATCGCCGCGGGGGGTGAATTTGTGATCTTTGTAACCTTGGAGGTTTCGCAGGCGCCGCAAGTTCTTTCGCTGCTCGCATATATGGACGGTCAAACGGTTGCTTCTGATGCGAGCTTTATCCTCGCGCCTGTTGACGCCACACCCGAAGCTGTCTCTACGGCACAACAACCAATCGTTGCAGATGATCCGCAGGAAGCGCCCGACATTAAAACGGCTGAGGCAGAGTTGCCCAATTTGGTTGTTTCTGAACCGCAAACACCTGCTGCATCAGAAATCGACGTGACGGTGGATGCCGTCGAAGATGGAAGCGCATTAAAACAGACTGCAACAGAGATCTTCGAACAAGTGGCTACTGCCTCAAAACAGGCCAAGGATGTGTCGGATACTCTGGTACAGGTTGTCAAGGATGTATCAGCACCTAAGGTCGATGCTGCTGTTACTATCGTCAAAAACATACAAGCATATCAGGGGGGGAATGCGACAGAGGATACTGCGGAAATTAACACGCAATCCACACCAGCTCCCAACATAGTACCAGATGTGATCGCCCTGAGTGCACCTGCTCAAGGCAATGAGGCCGAAGCCTCTGTTACGCAATCTGATGAACTTACGGCAGATATTGCCCGTGTCGATGGGCAATCCTCTACTCTGATAGAAACTCAAGAAATTGCAGGACCTGTTGAAACACAGACTGCCCCTAAGCCGAATGCTCAAGACGCAGTTGCCACAGACCTAGGTCGCGATACTGCTGTAACAAAGGATGAACCCAGTGTTTCAGCATCCGCGGATGAGACGGTTGTGTCGACAAAAAGCGTCCAGGCTCAGAACGTCACACAGTTGAAAGATAAAGAACCCGTTCCAGCGGTCGAGGCAACACCGGCGCCTAACCCCGCTTCCAGTATTGCAGTTTTGCGGGCAGATAACAGCGGGGTGAGTTTAATCCAGCCAGCGACGCCGGTTGCACCTGACCTTGCTGGTAAAATTGCATTGGACACTATTAGTTACAGCACCAGTGGCGATGTTCTGCTGGCAGGACGTGCGCGCCCGGCAGCGCTGGTGCGGGTTTATTTGGACAATGCTGTGGTTGCTGATTTCCAAGTGGCGCAAGATGGGCGCTGGAATGGCAGCCTGACATCAGTCGCACCAGGTATTTATACGCTTCGCGTCGACGAAATTGACCCGGTCGAGGGGAAAGTGCTTAGTCGTCTTGAAACGCCCTTTAAGCGCGAAGCCCCTGAGGTTCTTGCCCCGATCACAACAGCAGACAACGGTGTTGCCGCTCCTAAGGTTCAAGCGGTTACAGTACAGCAAGGGGATACGCTTTGGGCAATTTCCAACGCGCGTTACGGATCAGGGTTTTTGTTCGTCCGCGTGTTTGAGGCAAACAAAAGCACGATTAAGGATCCTGATCTGATTTACCCCGGTCAGATCTTTAACCTCCCTGAATGAGTTGATTTCTTTCACATAAAACCTATTTAAGAGACGCGTCACAGCCAAGGAATACAGCCATGTCCGCGCCTTTAATGCAAGATGACAGTCGAGCTGCGGCTCAAGAACGCAAAGCAAATTTACGTACCCTACGGCGTGTTTGGCCTTATGTTTGGTCAGGGGCGCCACGTTGGGTGAAGTGGAGGATATGCTTTGCCCTAACGCTCTTGGTTATTGCAAAGGTGATCGCCATCACGACACCTTTTTTCTATAAAGGGGCTGTGGATGCATTAACAGATCACGGTGTGTCCCCATTAATGCTTGGCGCAGTGGGTTTAACGGTCGCCTATGGTGGGGCGCGTTTGTTGAATGTTGGTTTTCAACAACTGCGCGATGTGGTGTTCGCACCGGTGACACAACGCGCTTTGCGCCGATTGGCGCTGGAAACTTTTCGCCACATACATCGCATGTCTATGCGATATCACATCACGCGTAAAACAGGCGGGCTGAGCCGTATTATTGAGCGTGGTGTTAAGGGCGTCGATTTCCTGTTGCGGTTTCTCGTGCTGTCTATTGGACCTTTGATCCTCGAGCTGAGCATGGTCGCCATTTTACTCGCCGCGGTTTTTGACATTTGGTATCTGGTTGTCGTTGTCATTACCGTTGCCTTGTATGTTTGGTTTACATTTTCGGTGACCGAATGGCGGGTAAAGCTGCGCCGTAAGATGAATGAACAGGACACCGAAGCTAATCAAAAAGCCATCGATAGCTTGCTTAATTACGAAACGGTTAAATACTTCGGGGCCGAAGACCGCGAGGCGATCAGATATGATACCTCTATGCGTGGCTATGCAGAAGCGGCGTTGAAAACCGCGTATTCATTGGGTTTTTTAAACTTTGGGCAAAGTGTTCTGATAACCTCTGGTTTGGTGGTTGTTATGGTTATGGCAGCGCAGGGTGTCGAAAACGGTACGATGACGGTGGGTGATTTTGTGATGATAAACGCCTACATGATCCAAATTACCGTTCCGCTGAACTTTCTTGGCACGGTTTATCGCGAAATTCGTCAGGGTTTGGTCGATATGGCCGAGATGTTTACTCTGTTAGAGCAGCCCGCAGACGTCACCGACCGTGAAAATGCCCGTGAGCTTACAGTTAAAGGCGGAGAAATCCGATTTGAGAATGTACGATTTGCATATGATCCTGAACGTGAAATTATCAAAGGGATTAACTTGACTGTTGAGGCGGGGCAGACTGTTGCGATTGTCGGTTCAACAGGCTCCGGTAAGTCGACGATTGGACGATTGTTGTTTCGATTTTATGATGTGACGGGTGGGGCTGTCTATATTGACGGACAGGATATTCGTGATGTCACACAGGAAAGCCTGCATGGTGCCATTGGAATTGTCCCTCAGGACACTGTGCTGTTTAATGACACGATTGGCTATAATATTGCCTATGGCCGGTCAGATGCGCGTGAAGATGAGGTCATTCAGGCAGCCAAAGACGCACAGATCCATGATTTTATTGTAAGCTTACCTGACGGGTATGAGACAACCGTTGGCGAACGTGGGTTAAAATTGTCAGGAGGCGAAAAACAACGTGTTGGTATCGCGCGAACGTTGCTTAAGAATCCACAGATTTTACTTTTGGATGAGGCAACATCTGCGTTGGACACCAACACCGAGCGCGATATTAAGGAGGCTTTGGAACGTGCAGGACGAGGCCGGACGGTGGTTACCATTGCGCATCGGTTGTCGACAGTTGCACAAGCAGACAAGATTGTTGTGCTGGAACAAGGCATGATTGTCGAAACAGGCACGCATCAACAGCTTTTAACTCAGTCAGGGCGCTACAGTGCATTGTGGATGACGCAACAAGCGGATCAAACGCGCAATTACTGAGGTATCAAAGGATGAGCGCCCAATCCTAATATCGGCTGGGCGCGTGTATGTTTCTTATTCAGCTGCGCGTATGTCTGAATTGGGCAGATCCGTTGTGTGAAAGTGATCCACCCTAAGTTTTGCTTTCGAAGAGGGCTTGGACCCAACGCTCAAACGCACCAATAGGTGGCCAAGCTTAACCGAGTAAGTTGTAAGCCAGACTCTCATCGCCAAAAGTGATGGTGTCACAACCAATGTCAGGATCGTCGCGACGCCAAGGCCAAAAACAACGGCTGTGGCCAGCTGTTTCCACCACAAGGCGGTGGGGCTGTCGATAGTGTACCCTCCGTTGATAAAATCGAGGCTTATGCCGAACATCATTGGCGCGAGACCGGCCATTGTGGTGATGGTTGTCAGTAAGACTGGGCGGATGCGGGCTTCGGCTGTGCGAATGATGGCTTCTATCCGCGGCATTCGCTCGCAAAACTCTTGGTAAGTATCGATCAAAACGATGTTGTTGTTCACAACAATTCCCGCAAGTGCGACGATGCCGGTGCCGGTCATAATGATAGAGAATGGCTGCTGCATAACCAGCATTCCAATTAAAACGCCTGTTGTCGATAAAACGACCGCCAGCAGAACGAGCGTCGCATTATAAAAGCTGTTAAATTGTGTGAGCAGGATTACAAACATTAAGGCAAGTGCACCTGCAAAGGCTTTAATCAGAAAGGCGCCGGACTCTGCTTGTTCTTCTTGATCGCCGGTCCACTCCCAATCGATCTGTGCGGGAAATGGATCCGTGTCGAGCCATGCGGTAAGGGTTTCAATACGTTGATTGTCATTGATTGCGACGATTTTTACGTCAGAGGACTCTAGCGCAGATGTGATGGTATCCGGATCTTTGGCACCTGTGAGTTGAAAGAGGCGAACCTGGGTTCCATTGGGGAGTGTGAATTGTGGATCATCGGTTTCGTCACCGTCGGCAAGTTCTTTAACAAAAGCGAGAGACTTGGGCGCGACCACATCGTCTCGGGTAACAAAGATCTCACTTAAACCGGGTTCGATGTCGGCTTTGACATCGAAAAAGCGCTGCTGTTCGAAACGAGTGATCGTTGCAAGTTTTGGCACAGGCTTGCGAGTGATGAAATTTGACAGCGGCACCAACCCTTGTGAGGTGCGCAATTTAAGTGTGTCTAAGGTCGATAAGACGCGCAGCTCATGTGGGAGACGCAAGCGAATTTCGATTTCTTCATCAGAGCTATCTACGCGCATCGTATCTAAAAGCACGCCGCGTGTGACCAATTGCACCATCGCACCAACGGTCGCGACATCGGCTCCGTAACGTCCTGCCTTGGCAACATCGACGTCGATTTCCCAATCGATACCGGGCAGGGGAAGGCTATCTTCGATTTGAACAAGGCCGGGTGTTGCCTCGAACGTTTGGCGCGCGGCTAGGGTCGCTGCGGTCAACATATCCCAATCGTCGCCTTTGATGCGCAAATGAAGTGGTTTCCCAGATGCAGGACCGCCAGCGATAGCACGAATTTCGACCTCGAATCCGGGCAGTGTCGCGACAGCTTTCTCCAGATCGGCGAGGACGTGATTGCCATCATAATCATCTGCGATTGTATCGCGGCTAAGAAGACCTCCCCAAATCGGTTGACTGTCTGTCGGGCGATCTTCCCAAGGTGTGATCTCAAATTGTACCTGCCCAATGGTGTCGGGTGGTGTGCTCGCGCCTGAACTGTCCGTATCTAACCCTCCTTCACCGGCAAATGAAAACACGTTGGTCACCGCTTTATGGGCTATGATCAGCTGCTCTGTTTGACGCACCATTTCGTCTTTTTCGTGCAAAGACAGATTGCCGCGGGCCCGTACATAGGCTGTTGCTTGTTCAGGTTCTTGGTTCACAAAAAAGTCGACACCGTAGTTGTTGGCACCGAAGGTCTTAAACACTGTGAATATCCCAATACCGACAACCACCAGTGTTATAAGGGGCATAACTGGATTGCCCACGATGGCTTTGATAACCCACCCAAATGGAGTGTAGGTATTGCTGGGTTTATTGTCTTGCTTGGGTGCGCGACGGATTTCAGCAGCACCGAGTGTCACAGACGCTGACATTGCAAATACCAGAAAGAGAAACGCACCAAACAGTACAGCACCACCGCCTGCGTCCGCAGGAAGCAGATAGGCAGGGTTTAACATTTGCATTGCGCCGACAAACATCCCGCCAAGAGATAGAGGCACCAACGCAGCGCGCGCGACCCAAGGCAGGCGCGCGCGTAGCGTATCAGAGGTATTGGCAAATATGCGGCTTAACCGACCGGTAACACCTCCCATAACCGGTAGGTAGATAAGTGCCACAATTAGGGATGCAGAAAGAACAAAAATTAAAGTAACTGGTAGCATGCCCATGAACTCACCCGGTACACCGGGCCAAAACAGCATGGGCATAAACGCACAAAGCGTGGTGGCCGTTGACGAAATAATGGGCCAAAACATCCGTTTGGCGGCCTCAACATAGGCATGCATTGGGCCGCAGCCTTCGTTGATGCGTTTGTCTGCATATTCAACGACAACAATTGCCCCATCGACCAGCATTCCAACGGCTAGAATGAGACCGAACATCACAATATTGGAAATGGAGACGCCCATGAGCGCTAGAAACGCAAAGCACAACAAGAACGACGTGGGGATTGAAAAACCAACCAACAGCGCTGCACGGCTGCCAAGTGAGGATAAGACCACAATCATAACCAATGCGACTGCAGTAAGGACAGATCCTTCAAGTTGGCTGACCATTGACCCAACTACGCGGCTTTGGTCGTTTGATGTGCCAACGTTGACCGCTGCGCGCAACTCTTGAGGCCACTTGCTTTGAGCTTGGACAACTGTGGCTTTAACCTCGTTGACGGTATCAATCAGATTAAAGCCTTTGCGTTTGACCACTTGCAATGCGACCGTGTCAGCGCCATCAAATCGTGCAGTGCCCTCAGGATCTTCAAAGGTAAAGTTAACTTGTGCTAACTCTCCCAACGTCACCACACGGTCGCCGTTGGTTTTTATAGGTAATTCATAGATATCTTCGACCTTGCTAAAGGACGACGGCAGCTTGACCGAAAATGCACCTTGATCACTATCAACCTCACCTGCAGCAATAAGTTGATTGTTGTTTTGCACAACATTGATCACCTCTAACGGGGTGATGTCATAGGAATCTAGTTTCAAAGGGTCGATAACGACTTCGACCATTTCATCTCGATTGCCTGCGACCCCGGCCTCAAGCACGCTATCAAGGGCTTCGATATCGTCTTGCAGATCTTTGGCCAACCGCGCCATCGTGCGCTCTGGGACTGGCCCGGACATGTTTATGATAACAATCGGGAATTCCGAAAAATTGATTTCTGTGATTGTATATTTCTCTGCGCCATCTGGAAAATCTGCCTCAGCGGTATCCATTGCATCACGGACTTCGGCCAAGACAGCAGTCTTATCCCAACCAAAATCAAATTCAAGCGCCACACCAGCATAGCTGTCGGCTGCATTTGATGACATCTTGTTGAGCCCATCGAGATCGGCAAGCTCAGTCTCCATGACCTTAACCAAAAGTGTCTCGCTGTCTTCCGCAGAAATTCCGGGAAAGACGACTGAAACGAAGAGGGCCGGAATCTCGATATCCGGTTCGCCTTCTTTGGGGAGGTTGGAGTATGCAAAGCCCCCCACCAGTAAGGAGATGGCAATGAACGTCATGATCATGCGTGCGCGATCTGCGGCCCAGTCGATGATACCAGTCATTGTGTAACTTCCTGATATGTTACTGCGAGCGCGACCCCCGAAGTGACAAAATCTTGCCCCACGACAATAACATTCGCGGTACTCGGCAGACCTGATAACCATACACCGTCAACAGTATCTCGCAGCAGTTTTACGGGAACGAACCCCGCTGTCTGGTCGCTGCGCACGATGCGCACGCCAAGCGCTCCGTCGTTGTTCAGGGTGAGGGCTGATTGAGGCAAGTGATGCGCAGTGGCACCAGGAGAGGTGATCTGAATGTCAGCCGTTTGACCATCACGAATGCGCAGATCTGCGTTTGGCACGGTGATTTCGACTTCAAATGTCCGCGTGTTTTCGTCAGCAGAGCGGCTAATGAATGTAACCTGTCCAGCAACGTCCACATTCGTGGCAAGCCGCGCCTTAGCCTCCGCTCCAAGGATCACCCGATCCACTTGTGTTTCGGGAACAAAACCGACCAATTTGATCGTATCAAGCTGTATTACCGTTGCGCACAGATCACCGGGCTGCAGCAAGCTACCGATTTCCGCGGTATCACTTTCTAAAATACCATCGAAAGGCGCGCGTATTTCCAACTGAGACATTTCTTTTTGTGCCGCGGCGACAACCGCGCGTGCGGATTCTATTCCGGCTTGTGTGCTCTCCAACCCAGCTGTTGCTTCTGCTATGGATGTTTGCGCTGTGCGTTCGGCGGCTTGTGCCGAAGCTAACTGCGTTTCCGAAGTGTAACCGCCTTTTGTCAATTTTTGTGCAGCCGTCAGGTTTATCTGCATTTCATGTAAACGGGCATGAGCTGCGTCAAGTTGAGCTTCGGTTTGGGGAACGCGTGCTTGTGCTTCTTTTAGGCGGGCTTTTGCCTCTAAGAGTGATGCAGGTCGGGTTCCAGGGTCGAGTTGACACAAAAGATCTCCTGATTTGACCTCTGCACCCTTACGCAGAGGCTCAGACACAACGGTTGACGTTGTTTCTGCCCGAAGGTCAACTTGACGAAGAGCGCGTGTTTGGCCGCGAAGAATGACCGCGTTGTCAATTGGTTGAGCGTAACTCTTGAGAGCAACAATCCCGATGCGATCAGATTGTTTCTGCGATGACGCGATATCATTTGGAACTGTGGAAGCCGGTTCTGTGGTTTGAGGCGGTGTTGTCCGTCCAGCATAAGACACCAGCGCTTCGCGGTGCATGATTAACCCAAAGAGGGCAACAGTCACGGCAATGGCCGTCAACGGTGGAATGAGACGCATTGGGTTCTCCGCAAGAAACGAATGTAATTTGATCAATAATCCGTGATTACAGGAAATACTATAACACAGATTACAAAACACCACTGACGCATGGTCACAACTGCGAAATCGGTTCTGCTTTACAGCAGGGTGCTGTGGTAAAAAGTTCCACGACGCACGTGTTTGCTGATCTGAGTACTGATATTAATCATTGAGGGGCAAAAAATTGCCGAAACAATCAATACCAGATCGGCTGGCGGTACTTGGCTTGTGATCTCTCTCGGTTTATGACATGGCAACACAGCAAATTTCCGGCTGAGCCGGGCGACAATTAAGGGCGAGTGCATGAGCGATACCGATAGTTTTATCGACGAGGTTACCGAGGAAGTCCGTCGGGATCGGTTGTTTATGGTGTTACGCCGCTATGGATGGATTGGCATCGTTGTTGTCATTGCAATTGTTGTCGGTGCAGCTTGGCGTGAATATGCGCGCGCACAAAATGACGCAGCCGCACAAGCTTTGGGTGATGCGATAACGACAGCCTTACAAGAGGACGACCCAAGCGCGCGTGCAGCAGCACTTGGGGAGGTTAAAAGCGATCAACCCATAGCCAGAGCTCTGGCTGGCATGGCAGAATCAGGCGCTTTACTAGACGAGGGTAAGTCTGAGCAGGCAGCTGAGGTTTTAAACAGCATCGCCGCCGATGGGGATTTGCCACAGATTTATCGTGATGTCGCTGCCTTTAAAGCTTTGACAGTGTCATCCGAAGGGCTGACGCTCGACGAGCGCCGCATTCGCTATGAAGCACTTGCTAAGCCCGGGGCGCCTTTGAATTTGCTTGCACAGGAACAATTGGCTTTGTTGGATGTTGAAGCTGAGAATATTGACGCTGCACTCGCACGCTTACAAGACATTGTACAAAGCGCAGAAATTTCACGGGATATGCAAGAACGCGTAAACCAACTGATTGTCGCGCTTGGTGGTGCAATTTAATCCTGTTGTGATGGCGTTGGGATGTAAATTACCGTTTACTTTTGATCGTAAATTCGCCAGCACAGAGTCACGAGATTGACTTAAGACACAGAAGACTTGGATGAGGTTATGGCGGTGAACAAAAGCGTATTTGGCATTCGTAGCGTGCTTTTGGCGACTGTAGCAATGGTATCAGCCTGTGCTGAACCTGAGGAAGTTCTAAGAGGCGAACGTGAAGGCATCTATAGTCAGGATGCAATTTCGTCAGAAAATCAATCGCGTGCCTTTTCCGCTCCTACCCAGCGCGTCAATATATCTTGGGAACAGGCTCCTGGTATCGAAGCCTCACGAACGTCTAATCCGGTTTGGTCAGAGACGCCAAATCTAGCATGGTCGGTTGATATTGGAGAAGGTGACACGCGCCGCCAACGGATAACAAGCGCCCCTGTCGCCGGTGGTGGACTGATTTATGTACTTGATAGTACAGATCGTATTTCAGCCGTAACACGTGACGGGCATATTCAGTGGCAATACGAAATTCGCGCGATCAGTGATGATACGTCTGATGCGACAGGTGGTGGGATCGCCTACCTTGAGGGCGTTGTATATCTTTCATCCGGATTTGGTGTCGTCTCGGCGCTTGACGCTCAGACAGGTGCGCAAATATGGCGTCAGTCTTTAGAGGCAACCGGATCTGGTCAACCAACGATCCGCGACGGTCTTTTGTATTTGGTTGCTGGCGATGAAACTGGCTGGGTTCTACATACAGATGATGGTCGCATTGCGTGGCAGGTTAAGGGAAGTCCGACGACCTCTAATATTCTAGGTGCGCCTGCGCCGGTTGTGACATCGGATCTTGCTATTTTTGCCTTTGGGTCTGGAGATGTGATCACAACATTTCGCAAAGGCGGATTACAACGTTGGCTGGCCTCGGTCTCGGGGCGGCGTAACGGAAGTGCTATTGCGCAAATCACTGACGTGACAGCGACACCGTTCGTTGTTGGCAATCGCGTATATATCGCGAACCAATCCGGACGTACCGCTGCATTTGATGTGCAGGATGGGACACGGGTATGGACCGCGAAAGAAGGGGCAACAGGGCCGATGTGGGTCGCAGGTGGGAGTGTCTTCCAAGTTAGCGACCAGAATAAATTGCTGCGTATCGATGCGGATAGCGGTGAGGTTATTTGGTCAGTCGCTTTGCCAAAGTTCATTAAAGACAAACCTGGCAAACGCGGCGAGATCGTTGCGCATCACGGACCTATACTGGCTTCTGGACGCTTGGTCGTGGCATCCAATGATGGAGCGTTGCGCCTGTATAATCCGATTGATGGCAGCCTGCAGGCTGAAATTCCAGTTCCCGACGGTGCAACAACCGAGCCAATCATTGTCGATCGTACGCTGTATGTTGTTACCACCGACGGAAAGCTGGTTGCGTATCGCTAACGGTTTCGGTGTAAGAGTTTTTTAAAAACCTCTGGCTGTTTGCGGTCAGATGAGGTATGGCCGCGTTTCAAATCATTGAAAGTTACGACCTATGTCCTTCACTCTCGCGATTGTCGGCCGCCCTAATGTGGGTAAGTCTACGTTGTTTAACCGTCTTGTCGGCAAAAAACTGGCGCTGGTTGATGACCAACCAGGTGTCACACGCGATCTGCGTGAGGGGGCGGCACGTCTGGGTGATCTGCGGTTTACCGTGATCGATTCAGCGGGTCTTGAAGATGCGACAGACAATAGCCTGGAAGGCCGTATGCGTCGATTGACGGAACGTGCGGTCGAAATGGCCGATGTGTGTCTGTTCTTGATTGATGCCCGTGTGGGTGTGACACCTACAGACGAGGTCTTTGCCGATATTCTGCGTAAAAAATCGGCGCATGTTATTCTAGCAGCGAACAAATCCGAAGGGTCTGCTGCCGATGCTGGTGTAATTGAAGCATATGGTTTGGGATTGGGTGAACCTATTCGTCTGTCTGGCGAACACGGGGAGGGGTTGAACGATCTCTATTCCTTCTTGATGCCGATCTCGGATAAGTTCGAAAAAGATAACCAAGATAATGAACCGGTTACCGATCTTGTCTTGGACGAAGAGGGTGAATGGGACGACGAAGACGCCGACTTTGAAATCCCAATGCCAACAGAAGCGAAGCCATTGCAGGTTGCGGTTGTTGGCCGTCCGAATGCGGGTAAGTCGACGCTGATCAACAAAATCTTGGGCGAAGACCGTCTTTTGACTGGACCCGAGGCCGGTATCACGCGCGATGCGATTTCTCTGCGGATGAATTGGAATGAAACGCCCATGCGTATCTTTGATACTGCGGGGATGCGTAAAAAAGCCAAGGTTCAGGAAAAGCTCGAAAAACTATCCGTATCCGACGGCTTGCGTGCTGTAAAATTCGCCGAGGTCGTTGTGGTTCTACTGGATGCTCAAATCCCGTTTGAACAACAAGATTTACGGATCGCCGATTTGGCTGAACGCGAAGGCCGCGCGGTGATCATCGCGGTGAACAAATGGGATGTCGAGGACGAAAAACAAGAAAAGCTCAAGCAGCTTAAGGAGTCGTTCGAACGTCTTTTACCACAATTGCGTGGTGCGCCTCTCATTACAGTTTCGGCTAAAACGGGGCGTGGATTAGATCGGTTACATGATGCGATTATGCGCGCGTATGTAGTCTGGAACAAACGCGTTCCAACTTCCGCTTTGAACCGTTGGCTCGCTGGTATGTTAGAGCAACACCCGCCACCTGCACCGCAGGGTAAGCGGATCAAGTTGCGGTATATGACGCAGGTTAAAAGCCGACCACCTGGTTTTGTTGTGATGTGTTCACACCCTGATAAAATGCCGGATAGTTACTCTCGATATCTTGTAAATGGTCTGCGCCAAGATTTTGACATGCCCGGGACCCCGATTCGCTTATTCATGCGCGGACAGGGTGATCAAAACCCATATAAGGGTAAAAAGAAGTCGACACCTTCGCGACTGCGTAAGCATTTAGAAGGCAAGCGGGGCTGAATCCTCTTCGCTCAAGCAAAAAGCCGCTCTTTCAACTGTAAGGAGTGGCTTTTTTGTATATACCTACCCTTGGCAGAATGCAGTAAAGCTATATCTTACGAATACGTCGTGTTTAGGCGCTTTGGAAGGATACTGATAGCGCTGTACTTCGATCATCGGGCGAGGGGCTGCAATGGATTTAAGGCATTATACACGCCAGTATACAAAGACCGACAATATGCTGGCATCATTGAGTTTTTTTGGTACCTTAATCGTTTATTTGTTTAGTTTTTGGACGGCAGCGGCACATTTTGACGCATGGTATTTGTTTTGGCCGGCAGGTGTCGTCATGGCATTTGCAATTGTACGGCTTTATGTGTTGCAACATGATGTCGGGCATAATTCGTTTTTTGAAACTCGGCAGCAAAATGAATGGGCAGGGCAGGTGCTTTCGCTTTTTACTTTTGCGCCGTTTGAAGTGATGAAACAAAATCACAACCTGCATCATAGTTACGTTGGGAATTTGGAGCACCGAGAGACCGGCGAGATTTATACAATGACGCTTGCTGAGTGGCAGGCCGCGGGCATGCTGCAGCGAATTTTTTATCGAGTATATCGAAACCCATTTTTCTTTGTGCCGGCTGGCGCGTTCTTTGTGTATTTTATTCGCTATCGTTGGCCAAAGAATACGCTTCGTTTCGGGGCTAAATCGGTTTTGATGCACAATGTTATATTACTGCTAATAGGCGCAGGTGTTTATAAAGTTTTCGGTTCCATCGGATTATGGGTTTGGTTTGGATCTTCGTTTCTGGCGGGAATGATCGGCGTTTTACTTGTCTACCTGCAACATAATTTTGAGGATACCTACTGGGATCGCCGCCCAGATTTGCAACCTCAGATTGCTGCGCTGCAAGGGTCTTCCTGCTTGGATTTTGGTTGGTTTTTTGACTTTTTGGTTGCGAATATTACGCTACACGACATTCATCACTATAACGCTCGGATACCATGTTACCGGTTACGCCAGTGTCATTATAACATTCCACCAGAGCTTGGGTTGCGGCGTATTAAGTTTTCTGAGGCCGTTGGTGCATTGTGGTTGAAACTCTGGGATGAAGGAGAAAAAAAATTAATCCCATTCCCTGAATAGATAAAATGTATATACATTGTTTATACGTTTTAAATGACTTCAATATGAGGGGAAAGACCGACATATGACACCTATTTTGAAAATTCCCGGTGTGGGGCCTGCTTTGGCCAAAGCTTTGCATGAGCATGGCCTCAAAAGTGCCGAGGATGTCAAAGGGAAGACACCGGATGAATTGGCCAAAATACCAAGTATTGGTGCGAACCGCTCGAAGCGCATTATCGCAGCTGCAGATTTGTTGTTGTCGCACGTTGTTGATGCAATAGCTGAGCCGGTCAAATCTGTTCGCGACGAAAGTATAACAGAGTCGTCAGCCCTGAAGATTGCCGAGGCCGCACGCGTTGCTGCGGAAAAGCGCGCGGCAAAAGCAGAAGCTAAGGCTGCAAAATCTGCTAAAAAGGCCGATGCACTTGCTGTAGCTTGTGCAAAGGCCAAAGAGAAGGCCAAGAGAAAAGCGAACAAGCATAAGAAAAAAGCCAAGAAAGCTATCGCAAAAGAAAAGCTGCGCGAGAAAGAAATCTTGGCGATCAAGAGCGAGAAGAAGAAAAAGAAAGGTAAAAAAAGGTAAAGTTGCCAGCGTAGTGATACGGCCAAAGGGGCGCGTGCACTCGTATTTTGTAACTGAGCCTATTTGAGCGTTCAGTTTGGACGCATAAATAGGGCTGACTTTAGCTGAAATTACCAAGCCACAGATTTGCATATTTACATGAAAATCTGTGGCTCTAAGTGTTGTGCGTTTCTGGTTTTAACAAAGTTCGCCTGTCGCGCGTAACGTGCATTTCCCATTAAGATAGGGGGCGAGAACTTCAGGCAGTTTTACGGATCCATCCGACTGTTGGCCATTTTCCAAAACGGCGATTAAACAACGTCCAACTGCAAGACCTGAACCGTTGAGTGTATGGACGAATTCAGGTTTGCCGCCCTCTGCAGGTTTAAAGCGTGCGTTCATCCGTCGGGCTTGGAAATCACCTGTAGTCGAGACCGAAGAAATTTCGCGGTATGTATTTTGCCCTGGAACCCACGCTTCGATGTCAAATGTACGGCGCGCGCCAAAGCCCATATCGCCGGTACATAGAACGACGGTGCGATAAGCGATCCCTAGTTTTTCCAAAATTCCCTCAGCACAGCCTAACATACGTTTTTGTTCGTCGTCAGACTGTGTGGGATGAACGATGGAAACCATTTCGACTTTTTCAAACTGATGCTGACGCAGCATGCCTGATGTGTCTTTACCAGCCGAGCCCGCCTCGGAGCGGAAACACAACGTATGTGCAGTATAGCGCAAGGGAAGGGCGGCCTCGTCCAATACATCACCAGCGACAGAATAGGTCAGCGGGACTTCGGAGGTTGGAACCAACCACCAACCATTTGTGGTCTGGTAACTGTCTTCACCAAATTTAGGTAACTTATCTGTGCCGTACATGGCCTCATCACGCACCAACACAGGGCTGTTGATCTCAGTCAGTCCGTTTTCGTCCACATGTGTGTCGATCATAAACTGTGCAAGGGCACGATGGATACGCGCGACAGCACCGCGCAGCATGACAAAACGCGTGCCAGAAATCTTGGCAGCGGTTTCAAAATCCATTGATGCAGCGACACCTGTGATTTCAAAATGCTCGACGGGCGTAAAGTCGAATTCTGGTTTGGTGCCCCAAACCTTCACTTCGATATTGTCGTCCTCATCGGTGCCGTTTGGCACATCTTCGGCTGGTGTGTTTGGGATACGTGCCAGTATATCGGTAAGCGAAGCATCCAGCTTTTTTGCTTCTGTTTGTAATGTCGCGACAGCTGCTTTTTTGTCGGCCACTTCGCTGCGGAGGCGCTCAAATTCGACCTCGTCACCTTTGGCCTTTGCAGCACCAATAGCTTTGGCTGCTTTGTTTTGGGCAGCCTGTGCTTCTTCGGCTTCTTGGATTTTGGCGCGGCGTGCCTCGTCCGCTTCTAAGATTTGCGACGACAGAGCAGCATCTCCACGACGCGCCAAGGCAGCGTCAAAAGCGGCCGGGTTTTCGCGAATTGCGCGGATGTCATGCATGGGTCTGCTCCTGTCATGCGGTTTGAATCAATGGATAAAGCTATGCCCTAGAGTAGAGGCGAGGGGAAGAGAGAGAACCCAAATTATCTGATCGCCTTGCTCGGATCACGTTTCCGCAGAGAACAATATTTGCGCGATCAGAAAGCGAATTTGTGATTATGTTTTATGCATGCTCTCACATGCACAGTAATCAACGCTCTGGTGTCTCTGAACAGGGCTGGATGTAAAAAGATTTGAGAAATAAGCGATGTTAATCGTATCTCGATAGCGCCTTTCAGGAATGTTCCCCCTTGCCGCATGTCGCTTTGCAGTGACGACAGCCTGTGCTGGCTTGCAAAGCCCCAATACAGCGCATAGGTTCCTGTCGAATTGCAGGGCGTGATCCGCGTCGCTGTTACAGGAATAGGCCTGACCAATCAGGTTCGAGACAAAGGAATACCTCGATGGAGCAAATTGCCCAGTTCGTCCCCCTTATTCTGATCTTCGCGATCATGTATTTTCTTCTCATTCGTCCACAACAGAAGAAGGTCAAAGAGCATCAAAGTATGGTCGAAGCCCTGCGCCGCGGAGACCAAGTGGTTACCCAAGGCGGGGTAATTGGGAAAGTGTCCAAGGTTAAGGACGACGGTGAAATTGAGGTTGAGATCGCTGACGGCGTCAAAGTGCGTGTGGTAAAATCCACAATTGCACAAGTTTTGACCAAGACTGAGCCTGCGTCTTAAGACTTAGGTCAATTTCACAATCCACGGATAACCCCTTATAAAGGCAGGGTAATGATACAAATTGAAACCTGGCAAAGGGTTCTCATCTGGCTCACATGTGTTGTGGGCCTTTTGTTGGCTCTGCCCAATGGGTTTTACACCCGTGTTGAAACCGCGAATGATGCTCAGGCGGCTATTGAATTAGGCGCAGATACGCCAGCCAATCGTGAGGTTGCAGCGCAATGGCCGTCATTCTTGCCTTCTGGATTGGTAAACCTTGGTCTCGATCTGCGTGGTGGTGCACATCTGTTGGCCGAAGTGAAGGTCGGGGATGTTTACCAAAGCCGAATGGATGCATTATGGCCGGATGTGAGAACTGCCCTGCGGGCCGAACGAGCAACCGTTGGAACCTTCCGTCGTGATCCAGATGCCCCGGAAGGTGTGATTCGACTGCGCATTTCACAATCTGACGGAATGGCGCGTGCACTCGAGGTTCTGCGTGGCTTGGCAAATCCGATCACGACACTGGCGGGCGCTGGTGGCTTTGATCTGGATGTGAGTGGATCTGGTGATATTGTTACTATTCAGCTGTCGGATGCTGAAAAGCTTGCATCGGATGACCGGACGGTACGCCAATCTTTAGAGATTATCCGTCGTCGTATCGATGAGGTCGGCACGCGTGAGCCAACAATCCAACGTCAGGGTTCAGATCGTATCTTGATCCAAGTGCCTGGTATCGGCTCGGCGGCAGAACTTAAGGCGATTATCGGCACAACCGCACAGTTGACCTTTAACCCGGTTGTTGGACGTGGCAGCGATGCCGATGCGCGTCCGGGTGTTGGGAACAAAGTTATCCCGTCTTTGGATGAACCAGGAGTATATTACACAGTTGAGGTCGCACCCGTTGTGACCGGCGAAGAGCTGGTGGATGCGCAACCGGCGTTTGATCAAAACAGTCGCCCGGCCGTAAACTTCCGATTTAACACATCTGGCGCACGTAAATTCGGTGATTACACAGCTGAAAATATCGGACAACCGTTTGCTATCGTCTTAGATGACGAGGTGATCTCCGCGCCGGTTATTCAATCTCATATTCCGGGTGGCTCAGGTATTATCACCGGTAACTTTGGCGTCGAAGAAAGTACGAATCTTGCTGTGCTGTTGCGCGCTGGCGCATTGCCCGCAGAGCTGGAGTTTCTAGAAGAGCGCACCATCGGTCCTGAGCTTGGGCAAGACAGTATTGATGCCGGGAAGGTTGCCACTGCTGTTGCCTTTGCGGCGGTGCTTGTCTTTATGCTGCTAAGTTACGGTCTGTTTGGGTTGTTTGCGAACTTTGCACTTATCATCAACGTCTGTTTGATTTTTGGCGTGCTCAGCTTGATCGGAGGAACACTGACCCTGCCTGGTATTGCAGGTATCGTTCTGACGGTTGGTATGGCTGTGGATGCAAATGTTCTGATTTTTGAGCGTATTCGTGAAGAAATCAGA
The DNA here is from genome assembly GCA_947499635.1 of uncultured Paracoccaceae bacterium. Classification (GTDB taxonomy): domain Bacteria; phylum Pseudomonadota; class Alphaproteobacteria; order Rhodobacterales; family Rhodobacteraceae; genus Epibacterium. The sequence goes on from CANMPD010000001.1 coordinate 166,078, forward strand.
GCGGGCCGTGGTCCGGCAAAAGCGATTGATGAGGGCTATTCAAAAGCGCTTTCAGCAATTGTAGACGCGAATATCACGACATTCATCACAGCCGTAATTCTATTTGTAGCGGGATCTGGCCCTGTACGTGGTTTTGCGATTACGTTGGGACTCGGGATTATGACATCAGTGTTCACTGCGATTTATGTGACGCGTTTGTTTGTGGTGATATGGTTTGAACGCCGTCGCCCTAAAGCCATTGAGGTGTAAGATTATGCGGTTAAAACTTATTCCCGAAAACACCTCGTTTGATTTCTTTAGTCGCTGGAAACTCTGGCTAGGGGCTTCAGCGATTATGGTGATCGTTGGCTTTACCTCCTTTATGCTGCAAGGCCTGAACTTTGGCATTGATTTTCGCGGCGGGACAACGATTAGAACCGAGGCGACCAAAGCACTTGACGTAGGGGGATATCGCGATGCGATTGCACCCTTAGGCCTGGGTGATGTCACGATCACCGAAGTCTTTGATCCAAGTTTTGAAGATAATCAACACGTAGCGATGATCCGCATCCAAGCACAAGCCGATGGAGAAGCATTGGACAGTGCCGTGATCGCCCAAGTTCAAGATGCCTTAAGTGGTGTCGCACCGGGAATTAAATTTATTTCCGTTGAAAGCGTGGGGCCCAAGGTCTCGGGTGAACTGGTTCAAACTGCAGCACTTGCTGTGCTTTTTGCGATTGGTGCAGTGTTGGTTTACATCTGGATGCGGTTTGAGTGGCAGTTCGCCCTGGGGGCCGTTGTTGCATTGGTGCACGATGTGATCTTGACGATCGGCGTCTTCTCGGAACTACAAATCCGATTTGATTTGGCGATCATTGCAGCGCTTTTGACGATTGTTGGCTATTCGCTAAACGATACGGTTGTTGTCTTTGATCGGGTGCGTGAAAATTTACGCCGGTACAAGAAAAAACCATTGTCTGAGGTGCTCAACATTTCAATCAATGAAACACTAAGCCGTACGTTGATGACCTCTGTAACCACTTTGTTGGCATTGATTTCGCTTTATGTTTTGGGTGGTGACGTGATCCGTGGTTTTGTCTTTGCTATGATCTGGGGTGTCATTGTTGGTACATACTCGTCCGTGTTTGTTGCATCGACGATTCTGCTGTGGTTAGGTGTTAAAAGAGACTGGAATAAACCGAGTACACCTACAGGAAATCAATTTGCTAATATTGACGCGTAACGTTGTGAAAATATGATGATACCGGATGGCCTGATGAGCGTGTTTGAGACACCCGGATTTTGGTGGCTCGTCCTGACTATATCGGTTTCTGGTATCGTACGCGGGTTTTCAGGATTTGGGACGGGAATGATTTTTATTCCCGTCGCAGGTCAGTTCCTCAAACCGAGTGATGTTGTCCTGTTGTCTGCGCTGTTGGGGGTTGCATCCACCTTGCCGCTTTTGCCCAACGCTTGGCGCATAGGCGAACGCAAAGATGTTGGCGTACTTGTTCTTGCCGCATGTGTAACCGTTCCTATTGGTGTTTGGGTGTTAACTCAGGCGGATACGCTGGTTTTACGATGGGTGGTTTCTATCGTAATATTTGTTGCATTGGTTACGCTCGTTTCTGGGTGGCGCCATAGCGGTGCTCTTGGAATAACTGGGCGTCTTAGTGTTGGCGGGACGGCAGGGTTTCTTGGTGGGCTTGTTGGGCTAACAGGGCCCGTTATTGTTGTGTTCAACTTATCAAGCCCAAGTGGGATCGCCACTGTTCGGGCTAATACCATCTTGTTTTTGGTTGCGTTGGATTTGGCTGTTACAGTTAACATTTTCAGAACCGGCGCCGACATGGGACAAATGTTGTGGCTGGGCGGTGTTTTACTCATTCCCTACACCGTTACGATATTATTGGGGCAGTCTCTCTTTAACCCAGCTCGCGAAAGACTGTATCGGGTTGCGGCCTATTCCGTCATTGGGGTTGCTGTGCTAACAAGTTTACCAATATTCGACTAGTCTCTAAAGGAGCCTGCATATGCGTCTGAACGAAGTGGTCTTTTCCGATGCTCAGCCGGTGGATGGATATGGACAGGGCTTTTTTCGCGTTGGGGGGACAGTTTATAATGGCGCTGTTATCACCAGTGCTGCAGGGACACGGATCTGGGACGGTTTTCAGGACAAAGAGCCGTTGCTTGGGTTCGCTGGAAATATTGATGTTCTCTTTGTCGGAACCGGTTCAGAGATAGCTCATATTCCGGCGGAACTGCGCCACGAATTGGAAGCCGCCGGCATTGGTGTCGAAATTATGAATTCCCCCGCGGCTTGCCGGACATATAATGTTTTATTGTCCGAAGGGAGACGGATCGCACTTGCAGTCTTGCCAATTTGATCCAGCGCAAAGACCAGATGAAAAGGTTCGGTTTTAACGCAGACTATTAATGTGGCGGGTTGGCGATGAAACAAGAGACTATGGATACCTTGTTATCGGTACATGAGCTGAGTGTCGCACGTGGTGGGCTTTCTATTCTGTGTGATGTTTCCTTTGATCTATTCCCAGGTCAGGCGCTTGTCTTGCGAGGACGTAATGGAATTGGCAAAACAACACTTTTGCGTTGTCTTGCGGGATTACAGCCGGTGTTGAATGGGACAATTGATGTGGGCGCTGATGCGATCGCCTATGCAAGTCATGCAGACGGAATAAAGTCGATGTTAAGCGTCGCGGAAAACCTTAGATTTTGGGCACAGGTTTTTGGTACCACAGATATCGAGACAGCACTGGTTGCGTTTGATCTTGTGGCTTTACGCGATCGTATGGCGGGTACATTGTCCGCAGGGCAGAAAAGACGCTTGTCTCTTGCGCGTCTCGTTGTGTCGGGCCGTCCGATCTGGGCGTTAGACGAACCGACGGTTAGTTTAGATCAGGCATCCTGTCTCCTGTTTGCGCAGGCGGTACAAACGCATCTTGATGCGGCAGGGGCTGCAATAATAGCGACGCATATCGATTTGGGCGTCAATGGGCAGGTACTTCAACTTGATCCTTATGCTGCGACTTCAAATACAGGCGTCCCCAGCGGATTTGATGAGGCCTTTTTATGAGAGCACTTCTGATCCGTGACCTGCGCTTGGCAATGCGCGCCGGTGGTGGTTTTGGTTTGGGGTTGGCCTTTTTTTTGATTGTCGTTGTCCTCGTGCCTTTCGCAGTCGGTCCAGATACATCCGCTTTGGCTGTGATTGCACCGGGGATATTATGGTTGGGAGCCTTGCTGTCCTGCCTTCTTTCATTGGATCGCATACTTGCTTTGGATTGGGAGGATGGTTCGCTTGATCTGTTGGCAACGTCACCTTTACCACTTGAAGCCGTTATGGGGGTGAAGGCTGTTGTTCATTGGCTAACAACCGGAGTGCCGCTGGTCTTGGCCGCACCGGTTTTAGGAATATTGCTTAACCTTCCGTCACAAGGGATTATTTGGATTATGTTGAGCTTGGGGCTTGGGACACCAGCGCTTTCGATCATTGGGGTCTTTGGAGCTGCGCTGACTGTTGGGTTCAAACGTGGCGGGCTGTTATTGTCTTTACTCGTTATGCCGCTTTACGTACCCACTTTGATTTTCGGAGCCGAGGTTGCGCGCCGAGGATCCCAAGGAATGGCAGTAGAGACGCCTTTTGTGATGTTAGCAGGGATCACTGCCGGCAGTCTGGCTTTAATGCCGATTGCTTGTGCTGCGGTTGTACGAGTTAATTTGCGTTAAAGTCATGTTGGAACAAAAACAAAAAGAAAGCACAAAGAAGCCTATGTCGATTTGGGAATACGCTAATCCAACAAAGTTCTTACGCCTGTCCGCGCGACTTCTACCTGTTTTGTGGATCTGTGCAGCGACCTTTATTGTAGGTGGACTGATTTGGGGGTTTTTCTTTACCCCAGATGATTATCGCCAAGGTTCTACGGTCAAGATTATATACCTGCATGTTCCATCGGCCCTCATGGCGATAAATGCTTGGTTTATGATGCTTGTTTCATCTCTGGTCTGGGTTGTCCGACGTCATCACGTGAGTGCCTTGGCGGCCAAAGCTGCAGCACCTGTAGGATTGGTCATGACATTGATTGCTTTGTTAACTGGTGCGATTTGGGGACAGCCGATGTGGGGGACATGGTGGGCATGGGATCCGCGTCTTACGTCGTTTCTAGTGCTGTTTTTGTTTTATGTCGGATATATTGCGTTGTGGCAGGCCGTTGATGACTCGGATGCGGCGGCGGATCTAACCTCTATTTTATGTTTGGTCGGATCTGTCTTTGCAGTGCTTAGCCGATATGCCGTCAATTTTTGGAACCAAGGCTTACACCAAGGGGCGTCGTTATCGCTGGACAAGGAAAAAAATGTCGCCGATGTTTTCGCTTATCCTTTATATATGTGTATGGCAGGCTTCATACTTTTGTTTCTTGCATTGGTATTCTACCGCACAGGAACGGAGATCCGCCTGCGTAGAATTGCGGCACTGATCGCGCGGGAAAGACGGGTGATATGATGCCTGATCTAGGAAAATATGAGAATATCGTGATTTCAGCTTACGCTGGGGCGCTGTTTCTTTTGTGTGTTTTAATCGCTGTTACGCTTTGGCAGGGACGACGTGTCAAAGCTCAGTTGAATGCAATTGAGGCGCGGCGCGATGACTAAGTTATCGCCAATTATGATACTTCCCGTACTCGCTTTCAGCGGCTTTGTTGGGCTTGCAGTATTTGGTATGGGGCGCGAAGATCGTGACAGTTTACCCTCTGCACATGCAGGTAAAACGGCGCCGCATGTTACGTTGACCACATTTGGAGAGAAACCAATTTGGGATAGTGAAACACTGCGTGATGGGAACCTGAAACTGGTGAATTATTGGGCGAGTTGGTGTGGCCCATGTCGGGTTGAACATCCAAACCTCACCAAGCTTGCCAGTCAAGGAATGGCAATTTATGGTGTGAATTATAAAGACCAACCAGCGCAAGCAACTGCTTTTCTTGAGGATCTTGGCGATCCCTACACAGCACAAGGCATCGATGCCCAAGGGCGTATGGCACTTGATTGGGGTGTTTATGGTGTTCCCGAAACCTATCTCGTTGATGGGGAAGGAACAATTATTTTGCGGATTGCTGGGCCTGTAACTCAACGTGTTATTTCAACAATCCTCCAACCCGCAATAGAAAATATATCACCTTAGATCTGATCACGGGCCGTGTGATACACGAGAGTGTTAATAAGGCTTGATTGGAAAAAACAATCGGTTCTCTTTAGATCTAAAACCCTAGACGCAAGTGGAGCTGTTGATGGGTTGTTCAATTTTCAAGATTTTTGTTGGGGGCGCTGTTGGTACCCTACTAAGTATATTGCCTTTGCACGCTCAACAAGAGGTTAACAATAATCCTATTGTTGTTGAGTTATATACCTCACAAGGGTGCTCATCATGCCCACCTGCGGATAGGCTGCTTCATAAATTGTCTGAAACGCGGACTGATATTCTTCCCTTGGCGTTACACGTCGATTATTGGGATTATATCGGGTGGAAGGACAGTTTTGCTGATCCCGAAAATTCACATCGTCAACGTGTGTATGCCCATGTCGCAGGGCGCAATATGATATATACGCCGCAAATGATTGTTATGGGACAAGATGATATCATAGGGACAAATGAAGACCAGTTAACAAGGGCGGTCGCAAATCACCTGTCTCGCCGTTCTTCGGTTAATTTAAAAGTTGTTGAGACAGAGGGAAATGTTTTCGTCAAAATTTCTGCGGAAAAACCGAGCGTTCCATCAACGGTTGTCTTAGTTCAGTATGCACCGTCACGAACCGTGAATATATTACGCGGTGAACTGGCAGGCCATACGTTGGAGTATACTAATATTGTCGAAAACCTTGACACGATAGCCACTTGGGATGGGAAAAGTCAGATTACGATACCGGTGTCTACAATCCCAGGACTAAAAGCTGCCGTTTTAGTACAGCAGCAAAATCAGGGTGCGATTTTATCTGCTGTTCGGATTCCTTGATTTAATAACGCATGTAATTCAATGACTTATTAGAAGTATCTTATTTGCGTTTTTTAACTTTCCAACGTTTGTGTACCCAAAACCATTGCCCCATATGTTGACGAATTTGTGTCTCGAGATCCTGGGTGACAGCTTGTGTCATCGTGACTGGATCCGAATGAGGGATTTCATCAGCAAAAATAATCTTGAAATCCAAGCCGTTTTGGTCACGCAGGGCATAAACCGGTATAAAGACAGCATTATATTTTAAGGCAAGTTCAGCGGGAACCAAGGATGTCATTGCGGGTTTCCCGAAAAACTCGATTTCTTCCCCGCCATAGGTATGCAAGTCAGAAACAATAGCAATGACGCCGCCTTTTCTGAGGTGGCGTACCATTTCGATCATACCGCGTTTGCCTTGTTCAAACAGCGGTTTCCCGGTTGTTTCCATTGCTTGTACGTAATGTTCGTTAAAATACGGATTGGCCATCCGTCTGTACAGCGCCCCCAGCGGGAACCCCATTTGCAAGAGTTTAGAACGCGCGGCGTCGTAATTTCCAAAGTGTCCAGTGATCAATACTGCTGGTCGACCCGCTTTTTGTGCATCTATCAACGTTTGAAAACTGTCGCCTTGAATTTGTGCGGCCTTCGCGCGTGTCCAAAACGGTTGGCCAGCATAAATTTCAGCAAGAACGCGTCCGATATTGTCACTAACATCATGACAAATTTTGGTAACTTCAGGTTCAACGAGTTCTGGAAATGTATGCTTTAGATTGTTTCTGATGCGTCGGTGATATCCAAGAGCAGGCGAAATTTTACGTAAGACTGCGCCCATAAGAGGGACGCGCTTGTCATAGGGAACACAGTTTAAGCACCCGAAAACACCACGTAGGATAAGGTTTGTCGCAAAATATTGCGCGTGTTGACGTTTAGTAAGCTGTGATGGGTCACGAGGCATATTGGGTTCTCGAAAGCAGTCAATGAACAGGTAAGATAAAGCCTTACTCTGTTAATTCCTAGACAGCAAGAAACCCGCTTAGATGACTAAGCGGGTTTTTACTGTAATTATAGCAGACTGTGCGCTGACCTTATTCGTCTTCTTCACCGTCTTCTTCGTCTTTTAGATCAATCTCGCCATTGGCTACCAATTCGCGGAGCATCCCAACAATCATAGACATTGCTGCTTCTCCGGCCTCTTGTTTTACTTTTCCGAGGTTGGAAGCTTCTTCTCTCAAGTTTTGCGCCATACGGCTCGACATGTTCTCGAGCAGGAAGTTACAGGATGCGACATCATCTTCGTCTGTAGCGTAAGCAATAACAGTCATAAGGTCCTGTGGCGTCGCGGCCCGGATAATCTGTTGAACATCCATTTTGTCGACACGTTTTTTGATCAACGCAAATGTAAAGACAGATTTTCGAACATCTTGTGCGAACTCTTCATCCTCTTCATCAAGCGCGGTCAAAACCTCTTCGCGCTTATCCGACAAGGATTCGGTCAAGATAGCACCAACACGCGCACCTGGAGTTTGGTCGAATGCAACAGGAGGACGTGCATCTACCTGCGCAGCGAGAGCCATACCGATTTTATCGACTGTCTCGGGCGTAACACTGCTTGTTTGACTGACAGCATATGTGATTTTGCGCGCAAGTGGTCCTGGCAAATGTTGTAGCATTTTGGCAGCCAGCCCAGTGTCGAGTTTGGATAGCATCACTGCTGCCACCTCGATGCTTTCTGCTTGAGCTAATTCTGCAAGCTCCTCTGGCGCTAAACTTCGCAGTCGATCCCATGGATCGCCAAATTGACGCACACCTGCTTCGCGACGTAGGCGCGCATAGGTGTGATTGCTGATTTTCCCTTCCATGGCAGTTAGCGCACCGGCCAAGCCATTTGGAAAGGAAAGCCCGATATTTTCAAGCTGCGCTGCAAATTCTTCAGCAACAGAATGTAATGTTTGGCGGTCTACCAAACGCATTTGTCCCATTTGCTTTGTCAACTCAAGCTGAAGGGACTCTGGAAGATCATCCAGAGGTATATCTGTACCTTGGTTTAACAAAAGCCGCACGACTATTGCGGCTTTTGCTTTACCAGAAAGTTGACTTGTTGCCCCCGAAGAAGGCAAACTTGGTGGTGGTGGTGCTGCTGCCATGTCTCCAAGAGGTCCGCCAAAATCGGATCCCCCCAAGGGTGGCAGCGCTAAAGCTGTAGATTGTTCCATTCTTGAACCTTACCCAAAAAGATTCTCTTTCCGTCAGGATCAACATAACTCAACAGCTGTAAAGAAAGCCTGAACCTTAATAGTTAACGGTCACACCAGTTTCTAAGGCTTGACGTAGGGAGGCTTCGGCCCAAGTTCCTTCTCCACCGCGCGCGCGAATTTCTTTCCACTGAGCGAGAGCTTGGCCATAATATCCTTTTTCAACAAAGCCTTGAGCCATGTATGATCGTGCGAGGATGTTATCGGGATTTTGTGCAATTGCTTGCTCATAAAACTCGTTAGCGAGGTCTGTTCGGCCGAGCTTGCGATTGGTGAAGCCCCAATATGTCAAAACACGACTGTCGGTTTGATTAGGAAGCGCAGCTAACACAGCCTGAGAATCCTCGAAGCGGTTTAAGTAAGCAAGCTCGCGTGCTGCTTCAAGCAATTCATCCGCGTTCATCGACGATTGTTCTGGTTTGATACATTTGCCAGTTTCTTTGTCAAAAACGCGCTTGCCCCAGCATTTTTTAGTACCTTCAGACGGCTTTGGTGGTTCTGAACTATCACTGCCAGCAGCAAAAGCAACGCCGGGCAAAGAAAGGGCAAGAGCAAGGATGATAGTACGCATGAAAGTATCTCCTGTTAAACGTATATAGCTTAGTACTCTTCAGATGTGTTTTGGTTCAAAATTAATCATAACAAAGCTGTGAAATAAAAAAACCTGCTACATCACTGTAGCAGGTTCATGTTCATCACAAGATCTGAAACTTACTCGCCGAAAACACGTTTGAAAATCGTGTCTACATGCTTTGTATGATAGCCAAGATCAAATTTCTCTTCGATCTCCTCAACAGAGAGTGCGGCGAGAACTTCTGCGTCCCCCAGAAGTTCGGTTTTAAAGTCTTTGCCTTCCTCCCAGACCTTCATCGCATTGCGTTGCACTAAGCGGTAAGCATCTTCGCGCGAGACACCGTTTTGGGTCAAGGCGAGCAAAACACGTTGTGACATAACAAGTCCACGGAACTTGTTCATGTTGGCGAGCATGTTCTCGGGGTAGATAACAAGATTTTCGACAACTGTGGTCAAACGAGATAATGCGAAATCGAGCGTTACGGTGGTGTCTGGTCCAATGTTACGCTCCACGGAGGAGTGAGAGATGTCGCGTTCGTGCCACAATGCTACATTTTCCATGGCAGGAATGACGGCCATACGTACAAGACGTGCAAGACCGGTCAGGTTTTCGGTCAACACAGGGTTACGTTTGTGCGGCATCGCGGATGAACCTTTCTGGCCTTTGGAGAAAAACTCCTCGGCTTCCAGAACTTCGGTCCGCTGCATATGACGAATTTCAGTGGCGACATTTTCAATCGACGAGCCAACAACCCCCAATGCGGCAAAGAACGCAGCATGGCGATCGCGCGGTATAACCTGAGTTGAAACGGGTTCCGCATGTAATCCAAGCTGTTCGCAAACATATTCTTCGACGCGTGGGTCGATATTCGCAAAAGTACCAACAGCGCCGGAAATTGCACCCGTCGCAATCTCGTCACGGGCCACTTTTAACCGTTTCAGGTTTCGATCCATTTCAGCATAGAACCGTGCAAAGGTCAGACCCATTGTTGTCGGTTCTGCGTGAATACCATGTGAACGACCAATACGTACGGTCTCTTTGTGCTCGATTGCGCGCTTTTTCAGTGCGGTGAGCAGCTTTTCGGTGTCTGCAATCAGGATATCGGCAGCACGTGTGAGCTGGACATTAAAGCAGGTGTCTAGAACATCAGAAGAAGTCATGCCCTGGTGAACAAAGCGCGCTTCGTCTGAACCGATATGCTCTGCAAGATGTGTTAAAAATGCGATGACGTCGTGTTTGGTGACGGCTTCGATTTCGTCGATACGTGCAACGTCGAACTGGACGTCTTTGGCTTTCCAAACGGCATCCGCATTTTCGCGCGGAATAACGCCAAGATTCGCCATGGCTTCGCAGGCGTGAGCTTCGATTTCGTACCAAATGCGGAACTTGGTCTCAGGAGACCAGATAGCAACCATTTCTGGGCGGGAATAGCGGGGGATCATCGGTGAAGTCACCTCTATGTATGGGATCAGCAATTGCCTGCGTGATAAGCGAGCTTGCGGTAAACGGCAAGTGGAGGCGCTCAACGCGGTGATAATCTTGTAAAAGAAAACACATATAAGCTTTGATGAGGAAGGGGCAGACGAATACCGAGGGAGGGCTGCGTTCTCTGATTGCGGAAATGGCTGAGCAGATAGACCTAAAATAACAAAGTGTCCGCGAGCGTAAGTATGAAAGTAGGCACGAAGGGCCCTATACATCCTCCAACGAGGCAGTAAATTTTGGAATTTACTGCAAGTACGATGAGAACATAACGCTATGGGGTAGGCGGTGGGTACAGCGACGCCACGTGTCACACAGGTGAGAGATGATCCGTATGTCCCTGTAAAAAGATGACATTCGCAATAATTTCTTACGGAGTTCGTGGTACATATTTTTTGTCTGAAATAGATTCACGATGCCGGCGTTCGAATTCTGTTTCGATCAATTTTAGAATGTAATCTATGTGCTGCTGTGCCGCTTTTTCCGCTTCTGATGGCTGTGCCTTACAGATGGCATTTACGATGGCTTCATGTTGCTGAAACAGATCATCCGAGACGGTGCTTATGTCTAAGACCTCGTTGCGGTTATAAAATAAAGTACTTTTATTTAGCGAATAGAGCCCCGTCATCATATGGGTCAAGGTTCGATTATGTGCCGCAAATACGATTGAGTGATGTAGCGTAAGATCAAGTTCTGAAGCTCGTTCAGGATTACCCTCTTGGTCTGCGGCTTGCATTTCCGCGAGGATTTCTTGTAATTCATCACGATCTCGCGTCGTTGCGCGATTTGCAGCCAACCGAGCGGCAAACCCTTCTTTTTCACGTCTATATTCCAGATTGTCGCGGATCGCGGAAGGGCTGCGATTATACAGAGCTATGAGAGCCGGTGACATGATATCTCCACCCAGCTTTGCAATATAGACGCCGTCTTTTGCAACGATATTAACTAAACCGTCCTCGCTTAACTGCTGCAGGGCCTGGCGAACCTTTGGACGAGAAATCCCCATTTGCTCCGCGAGCTCGCGCTCACCCGGTAACATGTCGTTCTCTCTTAGGACACCGGACAGGATCAATTCTTCGATTTGAATCACTGCTGCGTCCGAAAGGGACGGGTTGTCGATTCGGTCGAATAGGCGTCCGGGCGCGTTTTTCTTTCGCATTGCACTGCTCCGTATGGCGCGGCGTGGTCGTTATCTGCTTTGTATTGGCGCAGAATGCATCTGAAAACAACGGCATTCACGATTTCTCGTGTTCTGGTAAATAAACTTGACCTTAAATTCTGGTTAAGTTTATTTACCAGTATGCACCAAGTGGCGTTACGAATTGTCGGAGCCGCGTGGGAGCTACCGAAAGGGAGGAAACAATGAAGAACTTTGTAACAACAGCTGTGGCTGGCCTTGCGATGACGGCAACAGCCTCCGCGCAAGACACTTTGGAAATGACATCTGCATTCGGGCGCAACTTGCCAATTCTAGGCACTGCAGCGGTCGATTTCGTTGAAAAAATCAACGGCATTTCTACAGAAGTTGAATTTGAACATTTTGATCCAAACGAGCTGGTTCCGACACTCGAGGCGTTAGATGCTGTATCCAACGGATCCATCGATGCAGCCTATGCAACAACAGGCTATTGGCAGGGTAAAATCAACGCTGCATCTCTTTTCGCTGCGGTGCCTTTTGGCCCTGAAGCTGGTGAATTTATGGGCTGGATTCTCTATGATGACGGCGCGCGCTATTGGCAGCAGATGTATGACGACAATGGTTACAATGTAAAAACATTGCCATGCGGGATTATTGCTCCAGAAACATCGGGCTGGTTCAAAGAAGAAATCAACACCGTCGAGGATCTACAGGGGCTGAACATGCGTTTCTTTGGCCTTGGTGCGAAGGTCATGGAAAACTTGGGCGTTTCTACATCGCTTCTGGGGGCTTCTGACATTTTCCCTGCACTTGAGCGGGGCGCTATTGATGCGACCGAGTTCTCAATGCCACTCATCGATGCGCGTCTTGGGTTCCACAAAATCGCAAGCTACAACTACTTTCCTGGCTGGCACCAACCTTCGACATTGTTTGAGCTTTTGATCAATCAGGACGTCTGGGACGATCTTGGGGAAGTTGCGCAAAATCAGATTGAGGTTGCGTGTCTTGCAAATATCACGACCAACTTTGCCGAAGGCGAAGCAACAAACTTTGCTGCAATGGTGGATAATGTCGAGAACAATGGTGTGATCATCAAGCAGTGGCCTGATGAAATTATGACTGCGTTCAAAGAATCTTGGGCAGACGTCGTAGCTGATCTCGCAGAAGATGATCCTTTCTTCCAAGAGGTTTGGGCTGACCTGCAGGAATTCCGCGAAGGGCATTCTGTTTGGTCCACGTCTATCTACCTGCCGCGTCAATAATAACAAAACCAGACTAGGGCGGCGTGCAAACATGCCGCCCTTATTGTTTGGTAAGGGGAGGAATCCATTAAAATGTCAGGACAAATAGATATTTCGACTGTTCCGCATGCCGACAGCGATAATACACATCAAACAGTTTTCGACCGCTTGGTTGTGTTTGTATCCAGTATAACAAGCTGGCTGTTTCCTATTCTTATGATTGCGATTACGGCTCAGGTGATCATGCGGAAAATGGGTCATAACCAAGCGTGGTTGGATGATGCACAATGGTGGATCTATGGCTTTGCAATGACAGTCGGTTTTTCCTATGCGATCACGACACAAAGCCATGTGCGCGTTGATATTTTACATCAGCATTTCAGTAAAACAAAGAAAGCCAAACTCGAAGTTTTCGGGCTTGGATGGTTGTTATTGCCATTCTTGATAATCATGGCGGATGTTTTGTTTCACTATGGCTGGGCATCGTTTACGGCCGGCGAAGGCTCAAGCAGCGCGAATGGTCTGCATAAGCTCTATCTTTTAAAGCTCAGTCTGCCTGCCTTGTTTGTACTCGCTATACTAGCATCCACATCAATGATGTATCGCCACTTGTTGGTGTTTGCCAGTGGTCGTCTTTGGACAGTGCTGATTGGTATGTTCCCGGCTGCGTGGTTCTTAGCGGAACGGTTTTGTTTCTACGGTCTTTGGTGGTTCATCCGTGTAACGAACGGTGAAATCGAAGTTCGCCGAATTTCACGCGAGCCTCTGATCGCACATACCCTTTGGTACGGGCTCGTCATTGTCCTTGTCGCCATCATCATCAGTTTCGGCTTAAGCCGTCGTGTGTCTAAAGGATAAAGACCATGCAAATTCTTTCTTTTATGGGTGAATTTATGGACCTGAATCAATGGATGGTCTTGTCCATGTTTTTGGGATTTATTTACCTGCTGTTCCGCGGGATCCCCGTGGCATATGCGCTTGTTGGCATCAGTCTTATCTTCATCGTCATTGGCGAGTTCATATTGGACCCGAACCGCCGTTTCATAGAAGAATTCATCGAATATGATCGCGTCCGGTTGACCTATCAACGATTGGCGGCAGTTGGTGGTCGTTTCTTTGGAGGAACAATCAACAATCCTGTTCTTGTCGCCTTGCCGATGTTCATCTTTATGGGGCTGATGTTAGATCAGTCCGGTGTTGCGCAGCGTATGATGCGTTCGATGCAGGTTTTGTTTGGCGCGGTACGCGGCGGTCTGGCTTTATCGGTTATGTTGATCGGGATTATCCTCGCGGCGTCAACAGGGGTGATCGGTGCATCTGTTGTCTTGTTGGGGGTAATGGGTATTCCGACGATGTTGGAACAAAATTACAATAGCCCTGTGGCTGCAGGTACAGTAGCAGCCTCTGGCACATTGGGGATTTTGATTCCGCCCTCAATCATGCTGGTTATCATGTCAGACCAACTTGCGATTTCGCTAGGTGATCTGTTTATGGGGGCGTTGCTGCCCGGACTGCTGCTTGGTGGGCTCTACGTTCTGTACTTGATTGTTTATGGGTTGATCAATCCCAAGGCTATGCCATTGCCGGAAGACCATGAACCTGTATCAATGAAGATTATAGGCGAAGTCGCGGTATCTGTTTTACCACCATTCAGTTTGATTATGCTGGTTCTCGGGTCGATCTTCTTTGGTTTTGCGACACCTACTGAGGCCTCTGGTCTGGGTGCCCTAGGTGCAACGCTGCTTGCGTTGTTCAGCAAGAACTTGAACATGCCTGTATTCAAAGAAGTCATGATGCAGACATTGAAAACCAGTGGTTACATTGTTGGTATCTTTATCACCGCATCGTTTTTTGCATTCGTATTGCGACGCTACGGTGGTGATGAAATCATCGAAGGGATCGTGCTTGGATCGTTCGAAAACCCTTACATGGTTGTTGGTTTCATTTTATTTATCATCTTCTGCCTTGGGTTCTTATTGGACTGGATCGAAATCACACTGATCATCATGCCGCTTATGTTGCCTGTGATCCAATCTCTTGAGCTTGTCGTGAACGGTTTTGGTGTTGTCGGGGACCCATCTGTTGTCTGGTTCGCAATTCTTGTCGCTGTGACACTGCAAACATCGTTCTTGACACCTCCAGTTGGATTTGCACTTTTCTATCTCAAAGGTGTTTGCCCACCGGAAGTGACTTTGGGTCATATTTACCGCGGTGTCATTCCGTTTGTTCTGTTGCAACTCTTTGGTCTTGGCCTTGTGTTTGCATTCCCATCTCTCACAACTTGGTTGCCCGCTGTGGCATATGGAAACTGATCAATGCGTTTGAAAAATTGTCACAACTTTCATGACTATCGGAAGCTCGCTAAAAAGCGGCTTCCGGGGCCAATATTCAACTATATCGACGGTGGTGCTGACGACGAAGTTACTCTGCGCCGCAATACCACCGCTTATGACAAAGTTGATCTGGTGCCCAATGTCTTGCGTGGCGTAAAGGACGTTGATCTTTCCGTCACAGTCATGGGGCAAAAACTGGACGTACCATTTTATTGTTCTCCGACAGCGTTACAACGCCTGTTTCATCATAGCGGTGAGCATGCTGTGGCTGCGGTTGCCGAGAAATTTGGGACGATGTTTGGTGTGTCATCTTTGGGCACAGCTTCATTGGAAGACCTGCGCGCGAAACACAGCAATCCACAGGTCTATCAGTTTTATTTCCACAAAGATCGTGGATTAAATTCGGCCATGATGCAGCGCGCAAAAGAGGCCGGTGTGAACGTCATGATGCTGACCGTTGATAGTATCACAGGCGGTAATCGCGAACGTGATTTGCGCACAGGGTTTTCGATCCCGATGCGATTAAATGTACGTGGATTGTACGAGTTCATATCCAAGCCTGTGTGGGGTATCAATTATGTTACCCATGAAAAATTCAGGCTTCCTCAATTGGACGACTATGTTGATATGTCTGGTGGGGCGAAATCTATCGGTGGATATTTTACCGAGATGCTGGACCCAACTATGAATTGGGACGATGTCGCCAAAATGGTTCAGGAATGGGATGGTGAGTTTTGTTTGAAAGGCGTCATGTCAATCGCAGATGCAAAACGTGCGGTAGAAATCGGTTGTACTGGTATCATTTTATCCAATCATGGTGGGCGACAACTTGACGGATCGCGCACAGCGTTTGATCAACTGGAAGACATCGTTATGGCCGTTGGTGATCAGATCGACGTGATCGTTGATGGTGGTATCCAACGGGGAACACATATCCTCAAGGCACTATCTCGTGGTGCAAAGGCCGTAGGTCTGGGACGTTATTATTTGTATCCCTTGGCGGCAGCAGGCCAAGCGGGTGTTGATCGGGCACTGACGAACCTTCATACAGAAGTTCTGCGAGATATGCGCTTGATGGGATGTCGATCTATTGCAGAGCTTTCGCCTGAGAACCTTGTCGCCAACGGCTAACTCTCATTGAGTTTTTAGTGTTTCAGTGGTCGTCTTCTTATCTCCAATCTCGTCGAGATCAGAAGACGGCATTAAGCTGGTTCAACCGAAACATATCCGCAAAAGAGCGCGCTGAGCTTTAACGTCAGGTCGCTGGGCAAAGCTGAAAGGGTTCTTTCAGGACAGTTGGGCGATCTCGGATTACTGGCCTTTGGTTTGCGCCTGCGTTTCGACGACATAATCTTGAATGGCTGACGGCCCCGTGCGCGCTACGATCTGGAGGAATGAGACCGAAAAAGGCGAAAGCGACTCAACCGAATTCACGAAGTCCTACCGCGACATACGGAAGAACTCGCAGCTCGCGGTGCCGATGTAGAGTGTTTCAATTTTAAATTTGAAGAGACGCCGGAATGCAGCTTTGCCGAAACAATCTTTGCGGCACAGGGCGAGTTGGGACGTGAACAAAATCGGCGCCAGACTATCCAGAAAATGAAAGCTCGGGTGGAGAAGGGTTATTACGTTTTTAGTGCCCCTGCGGGCTATCGTTTCACGCGTGACCCGGCTCATGGCAATATTTTGGTGCGTGATGAGCCCGTGGCCTCTCTCATCCAAGAAGCCCTTTAAGGCTTTGCCTTGGGGCGCTTCCAGACCAAATCTGAAATTTAGCGCTTTCTTCAGGATCAGCCAGCGTATCCCAAGAGCACGAAGACAGGTCATATCCACCCGCGCAGCGCATCGATAATCTGCTACATCGTCCCGTCCTGACGGTCGTCGACACGTTTTCACGTTATTGTCCCGTCATCGACCCGCGCTTCAGCTATCGAGGTGAGGATGTTGTCACCACCTTGGGTCGTGTTTGCCGTGACATCGGATATCCCCAAACGATACGTGTGGATAATGGAAGCGAGTTCATCTCTCGCGATATGAATTTATGGGCCTATCAACGCGGCGTCACGCTGGGCTTCTCACGTCCCAGCAAGCCGACCGACAATGCGTTTATCGAATCTTTCAACTCAAAGCTCAGAAGTGAATATTTGAACACACATTGGTTCATGAGCCGCGAAGACCCTTGTGAAAAGGTGGAGGCATGGCGCAGATACTACAACGAAGAACGAGCCCACAGCGCGATTGGCAACATCCCCCCGATAACGCTGGCGGACTTACCTGACGTCACCAGCCTGTCATGCTGAGAAAAGATGGAAACTCTGACCCTCCGTGGCAGAAGGTTGGGTAGCAGAGCAATATCAAACGGCCACATCGTGCTCTGGGTTACCGCCCTCCAGCGTCCAAAACCATCCTCCATATGGACCACAAGCCTATCATATCATGCACTAGCAATCAAATTAGACATCTTAAGTGGGCCTGGTCACCAAACATTGGGGAGCTTCCACTACAGGGCGGTCCACACTTGGAAACCAGTTACCGTCAAGCTGACGTTTCGCACGCTTCTTCAAAGTCGCGGTGATCTTCGGGGACACCTCAAATAGTCCGCCAACAGTGCGCAAATTATCGTATAGACATGATTATCGTATAGACATGGTTGACCCAAGCGTTCAAACTTGCACCCGGCCCGGTGAAGAATACGCTCGACAAAGACATCATATACCGAGACTATATGCGTCAAGCCTTCCCGTTCTGCCAAGTCAAAGAGTCCGAAAAGCACTTCGTGCGTCGCTTGGTGTAGGCCTTCAGGACCAAAGTTAGCTATTGCTCTAGTATCCACGCAGAAGCGCGAGCTCTCCCAGATACGCATGTCTCTGATGATGGGCTTGCCGTTCATCACCTCTGGAAATACATCTGATAGCATGTGTGGCCCGACACTTGGTAACAAACGTAGTGATGCCAACAACTGACTATCGGAATCAACAGTGCAAACATAAAGCGGATTGAGTTCATCAAACCGGCCGATCTCTTTGCGGTCGACGACATTAACGCGCCACCCGCGACGATTCCAGAACTGGCGTGCTCGCAAGCGGTACATTTGGTCAAAAAGGTCTGCATATTCGTTTATTTGGTTTGCGTAAGCTGTAACAATCATTTCGTCCTCTAGCGTTGGTAAGACCTTACCGATCGGGAGTCTCAACACACTACCGCAATTTTGCAGTATCGTTTCGGAGCATGTAATCTGAAAGATAGGGTTTACGGTCGGTCGCGCTTAGTCCTTCCACGCGAAGCCGAGGCTGTTGTTTCGGAGTGCGATTGCAACGGCTTGCGTCTTGTTGGCTGCATCGAGCTTTTTACATGCGTTGGTGATGTAGAAGTTTACAGTACGCTCGGAAAGATTCAGAATTTTTCCGGTCTCCCAAGATGTTTTTCCATCTGCCGCCCAACGCAGAACTTCGCGTTCTCTGAAGGAGAGGTCTTTGGAAAGCACAGGGTCTTCCTCAGGTCGAATATTTAGGATTTCTTTATGCAGCAAATGCGAAAAGTAGATCAATTCCGGTACCTTATGCCGCATGATACTAACCCATTCACTGGGTTGGTCGGTTGCGCCCAGCGAAATCAGCGCTTCGCCGCCGGCAGAACATCGTACAGGAAGTGTTACTCCGACCTTATGCACACCAAAGTCTTCGGCTACGCTGAAAAATTGGCGCACTTTACGACCACTGAGCGGAATGTCTTGCCAATCAAGAGGCAAGCTTCGTTTCGCGGCATAAAACACAACAGGATCAACCAAATCGAAGCTCTTTTCGAAATAATATGTGACCCATTTTTTGGAATAAGTCGTCATCAACCCATGCGGCAGAGGACACCGCCCTCTGATACTTGTAGCTAAGTACGTTATGTTCCCGATTCCAAAATCAGCGGCAAGGTTCCGCAGAAACCCTACCTTGCATGCAGAGTTGTGGAAGGTTTCTGTGTTCTCAATAAAAGTTTCTGAAAGGCTCATATAATCTACCTACAGTTAATAAATGGAATCAATGTGATGATGACCACCTAAAGAAATGGTTCAGATGTCAAACAAACGAAATATAGCAAAGAGGATACATCAAGTGATTGACTTATTGGTATTTATTCCTGCGTGTTTTGCGCTCAACATGGCGTTTGGCCCAAACAATCTACTGGCCTTGACACACGGAGCAAAATTCGGACCATCATTTGCCTATTTTGCGAGCTTTGGCCGAATTTTAATTTTTACACCCATGATTGCGATTAGTGGCTTGGGGCTTGGGATGGTGGTTCAGAGCTCAATGATTCTCTTTTCGATTATCAAGATCCTAGGCGCGGCATATCTGATTTGGATAGGGATTAAGTTATTGCGAAGCGTTGACCCCGCATTCAAGACAACATCTGTCGAGAGGGCGCCGAGGATTAGGTCCGCCTTTCGCAACGAAGCTCTTGTCGCAGCTGGTAATCCCAAAGCGATCCTGATCTTCGCAGCCTTTTTCCCACAGTTTGTTGATCTACAAAACTACGCTGCGAGCTACTTGTTGCTGGGCGGATTGTTTCTCGTTCTAGAGATGTTGGCGATCATGGTTTACGCTTCGGTCGGGCACTACGCTGCGAGTCTTGCACACTCAAAACTACATTGGTTCCAAAAAGCTTCCGGGGTGGGAATGATCTTGTTCGGTATCCTACTGCTTTTGACACATAAAACTGCAACTCTGTAACCTACTTACGGGCCTGAGCAGGTAAGGCGTCCACCTGATACCAGACCGTCGGAATTTGCGCCGCGGACATTACGCGGCGCAAACTTCGAGCTATTTGCGTGAAGTCTAATTTCTCGGCAGCGACAACATAGGCGGCGGCGCGTTCTCCGTGCACAGGATCTGCTTCTCCTGTGACCCAGACGTCTTGTGCATTGATATGCATGAGGAGCTTAGCTTCTATATAAGACGGGTAAAGGTTTTCACCTGCCCGAACTATCAGTCGCTTCTTGCGGCCAGCGAAAAAATAGAATTGATCACGCCGCTGGAATATGTCTCCGGTTCTGATCGTGTCGGTCGTATTGCCAAATGCGCTAGCGGAACCCACTGGGTCATTGAGGTATCCCAGCATGGCGGTCGGTGTCTGAACCAGTAATTCCCCATCGTTTGCAGCTAAGGACAAATGCACATCCCGCATTGGTGTGCCAAGCGGTACGGCTTGATAATGTTCGAGCTGTTCCGCATCCAAAAGCGCGCTTGCAACTCGAGGACCAGCCTCGGACAGGCCATAGGTTGAAAAGATTTGGGCTTGTGGCGCATCATACAACAAGCGCCGCGCTTGCGGCGCGTGCAGGTAATCCCCGCCAACTGTCAGTACACGCAGACGGCGTAGTACATGCGGATTATAGGTCGATTGGGCACTGCCGGGCGTTATCATACCTACTGTAAGGTTTTGAGCGGACAAAAGTTTGAGGGGATTCTGCCGGTGCGTGTCGATCACTACTCCAGTGGCCCCGGCAAGAAGCGTACTAAACAGCCCTGCCACCAGTCCGTAGCTGAAATAGAACGGCAAATTCAAGGCTATCCGATCAGATGCGCGCAAGCCGATCGCCTCCATGTGCATTTGGGCATTACGGATCACGTTGGCGAAGGAGTGCACGATGACTTTTGGGCGCCCTGTCGTACCGCTAGACAAGATCCCTAAAAGAGCAGCGCCAGAGTAGTGTCCGGAATCCATCTGAGCCGTTGATAGAAGGCTGAGCCCCCCGGGTAGCGGGCGCCGCGTGTACAGCTTTTGGACGTGATAACTACCAACGGCGCTGGTCGGAACAACCATCAGACCACCCCGGCCTTGGAGTAAGGTTTCGAGCCGGACAGCCGCTGGTGTGGTGGGCTTGATCAGGATCGGAAATAGCCCAGCCACGCTCGCTCCGAGCAATAGTACAACCGAAGCAAGGTCATTGCGCATCGGGATTAGGATTGGAGTAGACGGAGCTACGTCCAAGTTCTGGAGCATCTTGGCCCACTCCACCGCCTGTTGTGCAATCTCGGGCCCTCGCAGGATCGCTTCGTTTGCGGGGTCGAAAATTTGGCAATGTCCAGCCCGATCATTTTGCTGGCTCATCCAAGTCAGAAGACCTGTGGGATCGACCTTATTCAGCAAAGCCAACGAAGTTAGCGTGGGTGCCTTATGCATTAGACTACCGCAGTGTGGTGGAATCCGCCATCCGCGAACAATCGTTCGCCTGTGATAGCCGTAGCCTCTCCGGATAGCAAAAATAAGGCTAATTTGTTGACCTCTTGGATGCTAGGCACGCGCTTTGCAGGTGTTGCTTTTTCATAGACGGTTACCAAGTTTCGAAAATTTGGGTGGCTCATCGCCGCGCTGCTGGCAACTGGCGGAGCGCTAAGGGTGTTAATCGTAATTCCCTGCGAGGCTAGTTCCGGTGTCATTTGGCGCACTGCGCCCTCTAGTGTGGCCTTGCACAGGCCAAGGAGTTCATATCCCGAAACCAGAGTATCGCTGCTTAGGAAACTGTAGGTTAGGATTGTGCCACCTTCCTGCATCAACTCGCGGGCGTGACCTGCAGCGTCGATCAAGCTGAAAGCACTGATGTCGATGGCTCGCAGGAAGTCCGCGCGATTGAGGTCGGTAATCGGGAAGGGACCTTTAGCAGTAGGAGCCGCTGCTATAGCATGCACCAAAAAATCTATTTTTCCAAAAATTCCAGAAACTTGAGAAAAAAATGAATTGACACTCGCCGGATCCGAAGCGTCGTAGGGCAGAAGGTGATCCGCCGCGAGGGTGGGCAGCGCTTTTTGAGCCATCACAAATCTTTTAGCTTTCGGGTCATCATTCTCGGGCAAATAACTGCATATCAAGTCCGCACCCGACGCCAGCAGCTGGTTCGCGCAGTCTGCTGCAATCGAGCGCTTGTTCAGGACGCCGAGAACGACCCCTTTCTTACCTTCGAAGTTAATCATGAGAGTAGCGGTTCCTTGGAGTCCAGTAGGATGAGGTTCAATAGATCGACCGGTGGCAGGCCGTCCGGAAGGCTTGAAGCTTTGTAAAGGCGGCGCGAGCGTTCGGTTACGGCGATGACGCTGGCGCGATGTGTGGTGTTATCGTCATCTGCTGCGATCAGCACAATGCAATCGCAGTTACGAGTCTGCGTGAGCGCTGTTGCACTGGCAAAAGCCAGGCGCAGAGCGTCAGTGCTTCCGCTTAGCGCAAAGCACGGCCCATGAGACTGTACAGCCATAGCAGGATAGCTGGCCAGCATAGTATTACTCGCACGTGCAAAGAAGGCTTGCCGAGGGCGCTGTGCGCGAACGCTGTCGAAAACACGATTTAAATGCGCCGTACATCCCCGGTCTGTCAACGCTATGTGCGCGGTACGGGGTGTTGTCGGAGCAACCCGCGCGGCAAAAGTTTCTAACGCATGCAGCGTTACCCCTACCAGTGGATCAAAACGTTTGTCCTTCAGCACAAAGGCCGATTTCGGGATTGGCTCAACGCGAGGCACGGAAACAGCTACACCCAATCCTGGAACGCATTCAAGCATTATGCGGCCTCTAACAATATCGCGGAATTAACCCCCCCAAACCCTAATGTGACAGACGCAGCATAGGGTTTGGTTGAAGGGCTCGCAACGCGGAGCAAATTTAGGGTGATGTCCGGATCAGGCGTGACTAGCCCATATACAGGAGGAAGTTCGCTGCGTTTGAGAGCGTTCATTGTCACAACTGCCTCCACAAGCCCGGTTGCACCTAAGGTATGACCAAGGGCTCCTTTGGTGCTGCTAACGGGAATTTTCTTGGCTTCTGAGGAAAACGCCAGTTCAATGGCTTTGGTTTCAGCCAAATCATTCAGGCGAGTGCCACTGCCATGAGCGTTGATATAGCCAATGTTACCGGGCTCTACGCCAATACAGGCGCGTTGGAGCGCCTCGGCAACATAAGTCCCGTGCGGGTTGGGTGCGGTGACGTCATGAGCGTCAGCTGATGCACCATAGCCAACAACTCGACCCATAATCGGCAGTTTCAACCGGGTTGCAGCGTAGCTGTTAGCAAGGATTTTACAGGCACAGGCCTCTCCGAACGAAGTTCCACTACGAGAAGTGTCAAAGGGCCGCGCTCGATCGCGGCTTTGGGTACCGAGCGCTACATGTTGCATCAACTTTCCGGCGCCAAGGCTATCGAAGGCTAGGATTCCAACAGCACTTGCTAATCCGGTAGAGAGCGCTTGAGCCGCTAGAGAGACGGCATCAGTGCCGCTGGAGCACGCACTGGAAACTACAACGTGGGGCGGGACAAGTCGTGTCGGGGGACAATGCCGAGATAGGGACCGAGACAAGGCTGCCCGGGGGTTGCCTGCGTCGTCGCCCACAAGATCGCCAACGCTGCAGGCACCAATAATCAGATCGCACGACCACAAGGCTGACGGAATAATTGTAGCGAAGGCCAGTTCAAAAATTTGGCCAAGCCGGTCCTCTCCTGTCACTTGTGGCAAGATACCGACATGTCCGCCGTGTTCGTCAATCGCCGGATGATCAAACACGTCGCTGGCTACGCTAAGACCCGATCTGCCCATGTTGAGCGCGTTGAAGAGCGCATCTCCATGACCGAGGCAGGTGAGAGCGTCGGCATGTAGGACATAGTAATCATGCGAACTGTTGCGCACGTTCAAAACCCGATCCCTGCATAAATGCGACGTTTGACCCGATTCAACTCGGCACTACCTTCCATGGCCGGAGAAAAGGTGATGCCCAGATCGTTTTTGGTTTCGTAGTAAGGGAAATCCCGCACACGCAGCTCAAAATCAAATTTGATGGAATGAATTCCACGCCCGCCTGTGCGCCAGACGGCAATATCCAGCAGCGTGCCAGGTGGAACGGGATGGCCAAGCTTGATATTTACATCCGATACGACGGTCATTTCTTGGCTATTGCCATCGCCTTTAAGCGGACGAGTCGTGCCGAGAAACATAGCGATACCAAGCTGGATCGTGTCCTGCATCATGTTTGTTCCGGGATAGATCCCAGCATCTTCGAAATGTCCCTCGAATGCTGGATGAGAGCAAGATACCGCCCGAACAGCATGCATCCAACCCGACTTGAAATTGTGCGCTAAAACCTGGTCCACACCGAGCATAGGGTGTTTGTGGCGTAAGTAGCTCTTGAGTTGAGTATGTGTAATTGGTCCATTGTCGTCTTCGCGCGTGTGGTTGACGATGCTATCATACGAGAAAGCAGACGCCGTTTCCTCCGAAGCGGGTGCATCTTCGATAATGGAGTCGTGGGGGAATTCAGTCATTTTGCATCGTCCTTGTAAGAGGCAAGTGAAGTTCGAAGGTCCGGAGCAAGCGCAGTGGAATTGCCCGTATCACGATCAATGGCGGCCAGCTTGACGCGAACATTTGCACATAACGCGCCGTTGGATGTGATCGTTGCATCAGCCACCAGGAACGAGCGCCGAACCCCGGAGAAATCCAAGGCAACTGCGAATTGATCGCCGAACCGGATTGGGTGGCTGTACTGAGACGTCACATCTGTCACCGCAAAGCTGTGCGGCAGCGTCTCCATCGGCAGGTCGAGAGCCGTCAAAGTCTCAGAGAAGGCCTCTTCAAAATGGCGAAGATAATTAGAGAAGTGACACACCCCATCGCTGTCAGTTTCGTGGTGGAACAAGCGTCGTTGATAAGTCATAGGAACTCTCTCCTCGCTCAGGCAGACTTCAGCGTCTTTGCGCACTGGGAAATACGCGACATGGCTTCGGTCAAAGTGTCTTCGTGGATCGTGAGCGGAGGAGTTAGGCGGATGGTCTCATTAATCCGAGCCTCTTTAGGCACCTTGCGGTTAAATAGACCACTTTCGGTTTCAGTTAGAACACCGTGTCGCACGAGCTCATTACGCACCAGATGGCCTTTGCGGGCGAATGCTTTTGAAAGCTCCAACCCTGCAAACAGGCCTTGACCGCGGGCTTCCTTAAAGACCTCCGGATGTTCTGCCTGCACCGACTTCAACCCATCCAGTAGGAAATGACCTAAGCGAGCGGAGTGTTCAATGAGCTCGTGGCGAGCGATATAATCCAACCCAGCGTTCACGGTAGCGGCCTGAAATGGGCGCGCATTGAATGTGCGTACACCAATCCCGGCACGAAGACGCAGGCGATCTTTGCGCCATGCCAGCGCTGACATCGGGAAAAGACCAAACCCGAGCGCTTTGCCTAGCGAAATACAGTCCGGTACACGCCCTTTTGGCAGAGCCAAAATGTTGCCTGTACGAAAACCTGTCAGAATTTCGTCATCAAAGACCTTTGCGTCCTCAGCTGCGGCATGTTCGAATAAGCTGTCCCACCACGCGTCCGAGGCGGGAATAATCCCGCCATCGCCAAGGATACCTTCCACGAACACGGCGCGAATTCGACCCTTATAAGTCTCGAACAGCGTTTCTAGATGATCCATGTCTCCATACACCAGATACGCGGTCTCGACCGATTGTACGCGGGGCAACCCATCAGTAAATTGACGGCGGTCAAGCATCTGGTTGGTGCCAAGTGACCAGCCATGCCAGGCGCCATGACAGGCGATGATAACGTCTTTCTCGGCCCGCGTATCGATGCCCCGTGCTAGATCAAACCCATCAAGGCAAGCAAGTTGCAGCGCGAGGTCCATGGCTTCAGACCCGGTGCTGGTAAAGGTAATTTCCCAGCTATCAGGGGACGTTGCGGTATGCGCACCAATCATACCTTTGATGTTTCTCACCAATTGGCGACGCTCAAGAGAATGGAACTCGTCGTTGGTGGTTGTGCTTTGAACAAGAAAATTAGGTAATTGCTGGCCGATTTCCGCGATTTTGTCGCCAAGAATTCCGGTACCGTAGCCGCAAGACATATTAATCACATCACGTGCTTGGATCACACCGCTGTCAGACAGCTCCAGAGTCAGAATACGGGTGTCTTTCTGGTTGAGAAAGGTAAAATTGGTGCGCCCACCATAGTGGTCGGCGACCTCGTCACCTTGCTCAACGCAAGTCCGTAAGGTTTCCGGCAGCAAGTCCGGGTCGACTATCTGATTGTCTCGGGCTGCGTCCCAAAGGTCGTCATGTGTCAGCGGCAAACGCTCCAACATCAGGCTGACTCCGCCACTTTGTCGGTAGCACCCACGATCACCGCGAGAATTTCCGCGATTGTGGTCATTGGCTTATCCATATTTTCAGAGCCAAGTCCTTTGACGGAGAATTCCTCTTCTAGGAATACGCGAAGTTCAGTCTGATCCAGACTGTCGAGGTCGAGTTGATCGTCGTTGGAAGCCTCTTCGACTTCGTCCTTCATCATGTCATCCAGAAGGAATACGCGAAGTTTGTTTTCTGCGGTTTTGAGGTCCATTTGATGTCCTTTCATTGGGTCATGACCCAAATGCGTATTGTTGTTGAGATACTTAGCTTAACAGTAACTTGGCTAAACTTGCGCCGGGATGCACTATGTCAATTCTTCGGTATTGGAGAACACCGCGAAACGCGTATTTATTGCATTCGGGTTTGAAGAGGTGATTATCAAAACTCGGACCAATTATTCAGCTGGATCTGCGGATAAAGGGCCTGATCCAAATTGAAGAAACGAAACAAACATTGCTTCGTCCAGCTTGTGCTAAACAACATTTTCAATGTTCCGCGACTGGGTCCGAAGATCAAATACGAAACGATACGTATCATTGGTGTTTATTTCTATGTGGCGATGAATTTCGGGCAAGACGAATGCAGAATAACAGTCTGGTCGATGCGCTTTCGCACTCACAGCTTGATCACTATGTTAAGCTGAGGCGGTATTTACATCAGCATCCAGAAATCGGCTTTGAAGAAGAGCTGACGTCATCGGTTGTGGCCCGCGAACTCTCCGACATCGGCCTTACCCCACATACCGGCATAGCGAAGACCGGCGTTGTCGCAACAATAACTGGAACGATGGGACAGTCAGACAGAACAGTTGCTCTTCGGGCAGATTTGGACGCGCTTGCAATCACCGAGGAAAACGATTTGCCCTATGTCTCAAAACATCCTGGGCGCATGCATGGCTGTGGTCATGATGGACATACCGTGATGCTCTTGGCGGCCGCGCGTCTCTTGGTTCAGCAACAAGAACGATTTTCTGGAACTGTTGTCCTGATCTTTCAGCCCGGCGAGGAGGGCCATGCCGGCGCGCGCGCGATGCTACAGGACGGCCTGCTCAAACGTTTCCCTTTTGATGAGATCTATAGCTTGCACAACTGGCCAGGCCTTAACGTGAACCATGTGGCGCTTAACCCGGGGCGAATGATGGCTGGCATCGACCGATTTACCATCAAAATACGTGGTAAAGGTGGGCACGGAGGTCACCAATACCAAACCAATGATCCTATTTTACCGATGGTCCAACTTGTTCAGTCATTGCAGACGATTGTGTCCAAGAATGTAAGCGCCTTTCGGGAAGCAGTGGTTAGTTTGAATCTTGTAAAGTCTGGACACGAAGGCGCCCTTAGCGTCGTTCCAGATTCTGCTGTCATCCAAGGGATGACCAAGTGGTTTGATGAAGACATAAGCCGCCTACTACATAATCGAATTGCTGATCAGATCGAAGGTACGGCCAAATCGTTCGACGTCGTGATCAACGAGAAGTATGAAAAGCTGTATCCACCGACAATCAACCATAGAAAACAGGCCGAGTTGGCTTTGAAAGTCGCCCAGAGAGTTGTTGGTTCAAACCGAACATATTGGGGCGTAGGGCCGAGTATGGCCTCGGAGGATTTCGCTTTCTTCTTGCAGGAGAGACCGGGCGCTTTCTTCCGTCTAGGTATAGGAGAGAACGCGCCGCCTCTTCACAGTCCAAGATATGATTTCAACGATGAAATACTGTCAACAGGCGCTCGGTTGCATGCGCTGATCGCAATAGATGCCTTAAAGGAGGGCACAGCTGCTCAGTAACAAAGACTTTCATCACCACATGATGACGCCACGGGATTGATCAGCCCCACCTAAGTGGTCCTCCGCTATGTTTAGGAAAACGGAGGACCACTTCAGTGGGGGTGACCTGCCCCCCCCCCGAAACCTCCCGCACTTTAATGTAGAGTTTGCTCAACCTTTTGAAGGAGTAAACAGATGCGAAAGAGCCGATTTACAGAAGCGCAGATTATCGGAACGATCAAAGAACAGGAAGCCAGGATGCCGACAGCGGAGGTGTGCCGTCAGTATGGCCTGAGTCAGGGCACTTTCTATAAATTTAAATCCAAGTATGGCGGCATGGATGTGTCTGACGCGACCAAGCTGAAGGCTTTGGAAGATGAGAATGCCAAGCTGAACGTCTGCTCGCGGATCAGATGCTAGAGCGTAAGGGTAGCCATCTGCTGACCAGTATTTATTCATTCACGCCATGACCTTGAGGCTTTCAGCCACTTCTTTCTTTAGTCGGGGAGGCCGAGCGGCTTTGCCTCTTCTCTCCCCGAAAGAGAATTAGATCGAAGAGACGCTTGTTTTGTCGGTTCCTCCTGAAGGTTTCCCCCAACAAAACAGAGCCTCTTTCGCCGATTTCTCTTTTCCCCTCCCATCTCCACTCTCGCCGAGGGGCAAGGGTTGCAGGAGCAACCCCTAAACCATTGGGGATATTAGAAAATGAAAAGGAATTTGATTATTGAGGGCGATGCCGCCCATGTGTTGAACACTTTGCCAGAGGGCTGCGTTGATTTGGTGATCACCGATCCGCCGTATCTGGTGAACTATCAGGATCGCTTGGGTAGTAAGCTCAAGAATGATGACAACCCCGAGGGTGTTTTACCTGTGTTTGCACCGATGGCGCGGGCGATGACGCAGGACAGCTATGCAATTTGCTTTGCGGGCTGGTCGGCTTTGCCGCAGTTCACCGCCGCGTGGGAGGCGGCAGGCTTGCGGATTGTGAGCCAGATCATCTGGCAGAAACGTTATGCTTCGCGCCGTGGTTTTACGCAGTATCGCCATGAGAGCGCCTATGTGCTGGCAAAGGGCAATCCTGCGCGGCCTAAGCAGCCTGTGCCAAGCGTGATGGAGTGGGTCTATTCGGGTAATCGGGCACATCCGACAGAAAAGGCCGTGGAAATCCTTGCACCACTGGTGCGTTGTTTTTCCAAAGCGGGGGATTTGGTCTGTGATCCGTTTTCTGGCTCTGGTTCGACCTCGGTTGCGGCAGCTTTGAACGGGCGGGATTATCTCGGCATCGATATTGATCCCAAACATGTGGCGACAGCACAAGCGCGGCTCGCGGGCGTGGCACGCTATCAGGCAGGGAGGGTTGCGGCATGAATGCGTGTTCCGATCAACTCGGCTTTGACGCGCTGCTACAGAGCGCAGAAACAGAAAATGCGACACGTCAGTTTGATCACGAAGTGGCGCATCTGCCTGCGGATATGGCGGCGGCGATTGCGTTTCATCGGGATCAGATTGCGGCCCATCACGAAGCAATGCTGGCCAGTGACTTTGAGAAAGCCTTGGCCATTCGCGAAGAGGCGCATCTTTTGGCGCGCAAGCTCAATGGCGGCAGGCATGGGATTATCGCGCATGATGATGCCCCAGGCTGTGTGCTTGCGAAGGCATGCGCCGCCCCAAACGGCGCAGTACCGCTTTGGGGTCAAGACGGCATGTTCACGACCTGCGCCGCAGGCATGGAAATGCAGGTCACCATGGGCGGCATGTTTGGGATTGGCGCAACGGCAATGCCTTATCTCGGCTTTTGCGTGCGCTCGGTGGACAAGTCGCAGCCCTTTTTAAGTGACACAGGCTTTCGCAGCTTTCTGGGGGCTTCATTACCACCGCAAAAGGGGCGAACGCCCGAGGGGTTTGCTCGGGATGTGGTGCAAGAACATGTCCGTGCGCAGCTTAAGGGGCGTTTGGTGTTGATCCATCCAGATTGGCGCGGGCGACATGCTGAATTATGGTAACTAATTACGATCATTTGACATTTTTGGAATTTTGCACTACATTTAGGACAACATTCCTAGAAATCCGTCTGCATTTTGTCGTGGTCTCAATCGTATTTGAGGGCCGTCAAATCCCTATGCGCCCGCAGCCAGCCCAGCTGCGGCCCGCCTCTGTGCGCGCGGACGGCTCTGATCCTCGGATCAGAAACAAAAATTTGCGTCCCTCTGGCGAGGGCCGCAGGAAAGCATCCATTATGACACTAAATTTTGACCACTACCGCGCCGCTGCGCGGGCTGCTGGCGACCACCGGCACTATACCGACGCCGAGATCCTGCGCCTTTGGGGCTTTGTCGATTATCTGGCCACACGGGCCATAAAACAGGCTTGTCCACATCTTATTGCGCAAGACCCAGCGGCAAATACGGCGATCTGCGACACCTTTGCACTATACTCTAAAGAACCACAAAAGGAGGCCAAAACATGAGCACAGCCGTCATTTACACGCGCGTTTCCTCCAAAGCGCAGCTTAAAAAGGGCGATGGCCTCGCCAGTCAGGAAACCCGCTGCCGCGAGTTTGCCAATTACAAAGGCTATGAAATCATCAAGGTTTTCAAAGACGAGGGCATCTCGGGCGGTCTGGTGGACCGTCCCGCCATGCGCGAGATGCTTGGCTTTTTGCGCAAACACAAAGACAGCGAGCCGGTGATCATCATCGACGACATCTCGCGGCTGGCCCGCGACTTGGATGCACATCTGAAACTACGCGCCGCCATCGGCTCGGTCGGTGCGCGGCTGGAAAGCCCCTCAATTGAGTTTGGCGAGGACAGCGACAGTCAGTTGATTGAGAATATGTTGGCCTCGGTCAGCCAACACCATCGCCAGAAAAACGCAGAGCAAACGCAAAACCGCATGCGTGCGCGGTTGCAGGCAGGGTATTTCTGCTTTTGGGCTCCGACGGGCTATACATACGTTAAAAGCGCCTCGGGTGGCAAAGTTCTGAAGCGCGACGAGCCCGCCGCCAGCCTCATTCAAGAGGCGTTAGAGGGCTTTGCCTCGGGGCGGTTTCAAACCCAGGCGGACGTGCGCCGATTTCTTGAGCCTCATCCGATTTTTAGCCGCGACAAGAACGGAAATATCCACCCGCAGCGCGTCAAGAACATGCTGACCAACAAAATCTACGCGGGCTATTACGAACACAAACCTTGGGGCATTCCTCTCACCAAGGGCAAGTTTGAACCAATCATCGACTGGGCCACATTCGAACAGATCCAGACCCGCCTTGAAGCCCGCACAAGCGCACCGCAAAAGACCACCTCCGCCGCAGATTTCCCGCTGCGCGGACATATCGCTTGCGGCTGTTGTGGCCACCCTATGACGGGGTACTGGGTCAAGGGGCGCAGCAAGCGCTATGCCTATTACGAATGCTTTCAGAAAGGATGCCCCGAGCGGCGCAAATCCGTGCGTCGTGCCGACGCTGAGGCGCACTTTGTCGGGCTTTTAAATCAGTTGCGCCTCAGCAACGGCCCGCTTGCCATGGCAAAACTGATGTTCAAAGAGCTTTGGGACAAACGTATCACCGCCCATTCAGGGCATCGCAAAGCGCAAAAGACCAATCTGACTCGTCTGGATACAGACATCCGCAAAGCAACGGAACGACTGATCAGCACGGACAGCGAAGCCACCATCAAAGCGCTAGAGGCACGGCTGGATAAACTGGAAAAGGAAAAAGCCCTGATCGCCGAAGATCTGGCAAAAACCAAACCAAAGCCCAAAGACTTCGATCAAAGTTTCCGAACCGCGATAGATTTCCTCGCAAACCCCCGAAAACTCTGGGAAACAGGCCGCATCGACGACCGCAAAGCCCTGCTAAACTTGGTATTTACAGCCCCAATTCCATACACACGAAACAAAGGTTTCCGAACCGCAAAAACCACTAGTGTTTTCAATGTGTTGAAGGGGATCTCATCAGGTGAAGATGAAATGGCGGACCCAGAAGGATTCGAACCTTCGACCTTCGCCTTCGGAGGGCGACACTCTATCCAGCTGAGCTATGGGTCCGGATGCTATAGAAGCACTTATGCTATATCTATGGTTTGAAAGCGGTGCAACGGGTAATCTTCATGATTCAATATATGAAAATCACCCCACGTCCATATGTCGAAAAACCTACCCGCGCCAGGTGCGAATATCACCACAATCCATATGTACAAAATTTGACCCGTAGTATCGTCCCACACCGCCTGCGTGACATGATTGCGCTGCATTTGCCATTTGCGAAACGGAACGCGAGGATAGCCGTAGATCGGCCGCTTGCCCTTTAATATGAAGGGAATTTTTGGCAACGGCGCGTGAACTATTACGCAGCTGCGCATTCGTTTTTGGGCTACGATAACCAGAAAGAAGCAGATAAGGCTCTGACGCATTCATCAAATTGTGAGATGCAGCCATAATATCGATTGTGCGGTGGTCGATTTTTTTGATGCTATTGGTACGCCAGTCCCGCATGAAAGTATTGATTTCATCCATAGCGTCTTTGATGTATTCACCGTCGACCCAATAGACCATATTTAGATGTTCGCCTGTGCGCCCTGAGTACATTTTAAGGCGACGAATGTCTCCGCTGCCTTTTAAGAACCCAGCTGCATTTGCAAACGTTGGTGCTACGGTAACTGCTGTTGCAGCAAAAGCCTGTAATAATGCACGACGGTTTAAACCGCTTTTTTGATCTGCCATGTTACGCGTTGTCCCATACGCTTATTGCTAAGGTGCTTCTGACGTTGCAGGAGCATTTTAACGTTTTGAAACGCTACGTAATGTATTGCATGACATTATGTGTCTGCCAAGATTTGCTTTGATTTTGCTGTGAAAACGCAGGTTTTTAGGCAAAATTTCGCGCAAATGAGGAAAAACCCTATACTTTCCCCCTTTATTTTGAGGATTTTTACGTCGTTACACTACTCGTATGATAACATTTAGTTTACGTGACGCCTTTAACTGATGGGGTGACCTGTTCATAGAAATGTGAATAAGCATATCCACAGCATTTTTACCGACTTGGTATATTAAGTGATCCTGTAAGGATGTTTGATTTTTGGAGAGCGCAATGCCTTTAGCCCGTTTGTTATCCACTGTAACTTATGTAAAGCACGGGATTTTTGCCTGTGTTCTTGGATCAAGCGTTATAGGGGCTAATCTTGCTGTCGCAGACACTGTGGGATTTAGACAAGCTGTCGCAGAAATGGCGTGGGAAGACGACACCGTCGCCAAGTTTTACCGTGAGAATGGATATCAAGCGATATGGACAGCGGTAGACGAGGCTGGACAAGCGCGCCGGAACGCACTGTTTCAAGCTTTAGGCGAAGCGCGTTTCCATGGCTTGCCTGACATGTCAGCACAGGCACGTGACATTCTGGAACAGCTAAAGGATATCACGTCCACGCGGGATTTGGGCGCGGCCGAGGTGGCGATGAGCCGTGCATTTTTAGAATATGCGCGTGATATCAATACTGGGCTTTTAACCCCAAGTCGTATCGACAGCGAGATGGTGCGTGAAAAGCGTAAACTGGACGAAACAGCGCTACTTAATGGGGTCGCGACAGGCGCGCCTCATCTCTATTTGCAGAATTTAGCACCGCGCTCGTCTCAGTATCGGGCATTGATGCGCGAAAAGATGAACCTCGAAGCACGTATCGAACGCGGAGGGTGGGGCCCGGCGGTTCACAGCGATAAGCTGGAGAGCGGCGCGCGCGGTGAGCATGTTGTCAATCTGCGTAATCGCTTGATTGCTATGGGATACCTTGGGCGCAGTGCATCTATCGAATATGATATTAAGCTTGAACAGGCCGTCCAAGCCTTTCAAGAAGACCATGGACTGGAGCCGGATGGAATTGCCGGTGCGGGAACTCTTGCCGAGATTAACCGCCCAATCACGGACCGCCTAAAGGGTGTCATCGTCGCAATGGAGCGTGAGCGTTGGCTAGAGCCTGAGCTTGGCGAACGCCATGTATTGGTCAACCAGACAGATTTTACGGCTAAGATTATCGATGAGGGGAAAGTGACCTTTCAAACACGTTCGGTGATCGGGAAAAACAGTCATGACCGCCGCACGCCAGAGTTTTCTGACGTGATGGAGCATATGATCATTAACCCAAGCTGGTATGTCCCAAGGTCAATCGTGACAAAAGAATACCTGCCCAAGCTCAAAAACAATCCAAACGCACATGATTATATGGTCCTTACGGACAATCGAGGTCAGGTCATCAATCGCGCGTCTGTCGATTTCAGTCAGTACACGGCACGGTCATTCCCTTATGCGATGCGTCAACCGCCAAGTGCACGCAATGCGTTGGGGCTGGTTAAGTTTATGTTCCCCAATAAGTATAATATCTATTTACACGATACACCTGCTAAGTCATTGTTTTCACGCGAAGCGCGCGCGTTTTCGCATGGGTGCGTTCGATTGGCCGAACCGTTTGAATTTGGTTATGCATTGCTGGCAAAACAATCAGATGAACCTAAAGCGCTGTTTGACCGTATCCTGAACTCGGGGCACGAGACGAAAGTTAAACTGGATGTGCAAGTTCCGGTCCACATCATCTATCGTACCGCTTTCGTTGACGAGGAGGGTCAGCCGCAATTCCGCCGTGATGTATACGGTCGTGATGCGAAAATTTGGGCTGCTTTGGAGGAGGCAGGGGTGGTGCTTCCTGGATATCAAAGTTAAAGCCATTGGGTAGTGAACCTACAAACATCAGGAGTGCTACCCAATGTACAGTGTACATGAGATTGCGAAGACTTTAGACGCGCAATACGCAGGGGATAAAACCCTTGTGGTCACTTCGGCGGCAGAGCCACAAGATGCAAATCTTGATCAAATTGCGATAGCCACATCTCCTAAATACGCCGAGAGTCTTGCCTTGGGAAAGGCACGTGTGGCGCTGCTTTGGGAAGGTGCTGATTGGCAAAGTTTTGGCTTGGAGGCTGCGATATTCGCTCCGCGCCCACGTATGGCGATGGGTGGTATCACCCAATTGTTAGACAAAGGGCAGGGGGCTGGTTCCGGAATTCATCCAACCGCGGTTGTTGATCCTGATGCTTTGATTGGCGATAACGTATCTATTGGTCCGTTGACGATAGTAAGTGCGGGTGCGCAGATCGGTGCAGGATCGGTGATTGGTCCACATTGTTTTATTGGTCAAGACGTACGAGTCGGCGTTAATGCAGTGCTACGCGAAATGGTCTCTATTGGTGCACGTGCACAAATCGGGGACAGATTTATTGCACAACCGGGTGCGCGAATTGGGGCGGACGGGTTTTCATACGTTACCCCCGAAGTGTCGCATGTCGAAAATGCACGCAAGACGTTGGGTGATACGCAAGATGCGCAGGGCCAAAGCTGGCTTCGCATACATTCTCTTGGTGCCGTAGCAATTGGGGATGACGTCGAAGTTGGCGCGAATTCCACGATCGATAACGGTACGATCCGCAATACGGAAATTGGGAATGGGTCGAAACTCGATAACCTTGTTCACGTAGGTCACAATACTCGTATTGGTTGTGATTGTCTCTTATGCGGCCAAGTTGGTATTGCTGGATCCGTAGATATCGGAAACAACGTAGTCCTAGGTGGGCAAGTTGGCGTGTCGGATAATATTCAGATAGGCGATGGTGTTGTCGCGGGCGGTGGTAGTAAAATATTATCAAGGGTTCCGGCAGGGCGCGTCATCCTAGGATACCCTGCGGTAAAGATGGAAACGCAAACCGAAATTTACAAAGCACAACGCAGACTTCCGCGTATTTTGAAAGATATTGATGCGCTGAAAAAGGCTGTTTTCAAATAGCAGATGACCTATTAAAGCTTGGGATACCTTTAGATCGATTACGGGGCATGAATGTCATGAACGTTAAGCAACAGGTTATTGAAATCATTGCAGATCAAGCTCTTTTAGACCCTTCAGACATTTCTCTCGACAGCACCTTAGACAGCCTTGGCATTGATAGTCTTGGTCTTGTCGAGAGTATCTTTGCAATCGAAGAAGCCTTTGATATTTCGATTCCGTTTAATGCGAACGCGCCTGAAGACAGTGACTTCGATATATCCAACGTGGCGTCTATCATTGCCGGCATCGATAAGCTGATCGCGCAAAAGGGTTAGTGCCCCTTTTCGATTGGTTTCCATAACATAGGAACTGTCAACATGAAGCGGGTCGTGATTACTGGCGCTGGTACGATTAATGCGCTTGGACATTCGGTTGATGAAACCATGAAGGCAATGCGCGAGGGGCAATGTGGTATCGCAGCACTAGATTTTCGTGATGTTGACAGACTGGCTATTAAAATTGGCGGTCAGGTCCAAGCTTTTGAGGCCGAAGGTCATTTTAATCGCCAGCAGATAGCGCTTTATGATCGTTTTACTCAATTCACACTCTTTGCCGCAGACCAAGCGATTAAGCAATCGGGATTAGAGTTCATTGGTGAACTGGCGGCTCGAACTGGTGTTGTTCTTGGCACTGCGGGCGGCGGAGTCTCCACGTGGGATGACAATTATAGATCTGTTTATGAGGACGGTAAAAACCGAGTCCATCCTTTTGTCGTCCCAAAGCTTATGAACAATGCAGCGGCAAGCCATGTTTCCATGGAGTACAACCTCAAAGGCCCGAGCTTCACCGTCTCTACGGCTTGCGCTTCGTCAAACCATGCGATGGCGCAGGCGTTTCAGATGATACGTTCAGGAATGGCCGAGGCTATGGTGACAGGTGGTTCTGAATCCATGTTATGTTTTGGGGGTGTGAAAGCATGGGAGGGGCTGCGTGTGATGTCTAAAGACGCATGTCGCCCGTTTAGCGCCAATCGTAATGGTATGGTCCAAGGCGAAGGCGCTGGGGTTTTTGTTTTCGAAGAATATGATCACGCCAAAGCACGTGGTGCAGATATTTTATGCGAGATCATTGGGTTTGCAATGAGCTCCGATGCTGCCGATATTGTTATGCCCAGTAAACAAGGAGCTGCACGCGCAATTTCAGGCGCGCTAAAGGATGCAAGGCTCAACGCCGAAGACGTCGGCTATATCAACGCACATGGCACTGGAACAGCTGCCAATGATAAAACAGAATGTGCGGCTGTGGCGGATGTATTTGGCCCCCATGCAGATCAATTGATGATATCATCGACGAAATCCATGCATGGCCATCTTATTGGTGGCACAGGCGCCGTGGAGCTGCTGGCTTGTATTATGGCATTACGCGACAGCATCATAGCGCCAACAATTGGTTACGAAGAAGCTGATCCAGAGTGTGCGCTCGACGTTGTGCCGAATACAGCACGGGATGCTGATACGCATGTCGCCTTGTCAAACGCCTTTGCGTTTGGGGGATTAAACGCAGTTTTGGCCCTGCGCAAAGTCTAAGACTGCTCACGTATAGCGTTAAGCAGTCTTAGGGGATATTTTATTGTTGCTTTACTACGTCAACAATATCGTAACCGGAGGTGAAGCCCTTAAGCGACATTTGCGCGTTTACAACAGTGTTGGGAGA
Source organism: uncultured Paracoccaceae bacterium (assembly GCA_947499635.1). Classification (GTDB taxonomy): domain Bacteria; phylum Pseudomonadota; class Alphaproteobacteria; order Rhodobacterales; family Rhodobacteraceae; genus Epibacterium. The sequence continues at coordinate 203,519 of CANMPD010000001.1, forward strand.
ACCAGCAGGACGAACGGACACGATCGCTTGAGAGCCCTGTTTTAACGCGGCAATATCACCATCAGTCAGACCGATCTGAGCAACACAGCCTGTGGTCGTGCAATAGTTGAAGCTATAACGCTTACCAGGGGCGCCATCGATCGAAAGAGTTGCACCGGACGCCAGCAGGGTCTCTAGTGGGGCGACCAGTGTTGCGCCAGCCACGGCTTGACCGCCTGATTGCTCAATGCGGAACAGGGAGACTTCGGCGATAGAGCCGCCGTTTTGATCTTTGAGCAACTGGAACAGATTACAAGGGTCTTCGCCGCTTTCGGTTTTGATACATACCAAATCCCAATCACCAAGCTTGTCCTTAGAGTAACGCTGGCCGATTTGAAGTGTCTCTTCGACGGGCTGTCCTAGGTCGAGCCCTTGATCTGGGGCCGGAGCCTCCGAGGGCGCGGCCTCCTGTGCTGTGAGCGGAATTGCGGATAAACATGCTATTACTGCATAACAGGAAATCTGATGGAAGGACTTCAACATGAACGCCTCATTTGGTTAAGTTTGATACGGCGTTTACCATGCAAATTGCGCAGTGTCAGGCACTTATCTGAGTGAAACACATAAGAATGATAAGCTGGGTTGGTAAGCCCAAGCGTTCTGAACATGAATATGTAAGCGTCACACGTACATAAGCGTATTTATTTGAATTGATTATGTGGTAAAATAAAAAAGAGAACCACTAAGGCTCTCTTTTTATTTAGTCTCCCCGTCGAACTGGCCGACTTAGTTATTAGAGAAAATGTTAGGCGTGAATGCGCTGATCGTCAACAGGCAAACATAAAAAACGCTTCCAAGGACCTGATTCGCTTAATCATTGAGCACATTTTAGAATGGGTTACCCTATTGGGAAATCGTGTTTTGGGCAAAAAAAAGGCCGTGCACTAAGCACGGCCAGTCTGACAGGGAGGAAATACCTACAGCACCAACCGCATTTGGGCTAATAGGTATAAGCCCAAGTTTGCAGATAAAGGTTAAGATTTTATGTTTTTTGCATCGTGGAATTTGCATCGTAGGAATTGGGGGCTTTAAGGTGATAGAGGATATTTTCATCGGTGGTGGAGGGGAAAACTACGAAATCCCGCAACATCTCACATTAAAGTACACCAATCGGCATGGCCTCATTGCGGGCGCAACCGGAACTGGAAAAACGGTAACACTTCAGGTGCTTGCTGAACGTCTCTCATGTGCTGGTGTTCCGGTGTTTCTGGCAGACGTCAAAGGGGACTTGTCTGGTCTTGCACATCCTGGATCCGCGACGTCGAAATTACATGACGCTTTTACAGCTCGGGCTGAAAAAATTGCGCTTCACGATTTTTCTTACCGTGAAAGCCCAGTCACATTTTGGGATTTATTTGGCAAATCCGGTCATCCGATTCGAACAACGATTTCGGACATGGGACCGCTTTTGATTGCGCGACTACTTGATTTGACTGAGGCGCAAGAAGGTATTTTGAATATAGCATTTCGTTTAGCCGATGAAGATGGGTTGGCTTTGTTAGATCTTAAGGACTTGCAAGCCGTTTTGGTTTGGGTCGGAGAACACCGCGCCGATCTTTCCTTGCGTTATGGAAATATATCGACTGCATCCATCGGTGCGATACAGCGACGTTTGCTTGTCTTGGAAAACCAAGGTGCAACAGATTTGTTTGGAGAGCCTGCCTTAGAGCTTGGTGATCTCTTACGTCACGATGAGAGCGGGCGAGGGATGATAAACATTCTTGCAGCAGATCAGTTGATGGCTTCTCCTAAGCTCTATGCGATGTTCCTGTTGTGGCTTTTGAGCGAATTGTTTGAAACATTGCCTGAAGTGGGAGACCCGGACAAACCCAAGCTTGTGTTCTTTTTCGACGAAGCGCATTTATTATTCGATGATGCTCCCAAAGCGTTGGTTGATAAGGTTGAACAGGTGGCACGCCTCATCCGATCCAAAGGTGTCGGTGTCTATTTCGTCACGCAATCCCCTGATGACATACCCGAAGATATTTTAGGCCAACTGGGCAATCGTATCCAACACGCGCTACGTGCGTTTACGGCTAAGGATCGTAAGAAACTAAAATTGGCGGCAGAAACGTATCGAGAAAATCCTCAGTTTGATACCGAAGAGGCTATTCGAACAGTGGGAGTGGGCGAAGCCGTAACTTCGATGTTGCAAAATAAAGGTATCCCGGGCGTCGTCGAACGTACATTAATATGTCCTCCTCAATCAAAGCTAGGCCCCCTGAGTATAGCGCAGCGCAAGGCTGTTATGGATGCATCTGTAATGCAGGAAAAATATCAGACGACGGTTGATCGCGAATCTGCGTATGAAATCCTTAGGACGCGTGCGGCTGACGCGGGAAAGGTTGCAGAAATCGCAGAAAACACTGCAGAGCAAAGTCCGCAACCAATGGCGCGTGAATTTAATGCTGCCCGTCGGTATAGTGGAACACGGGTCAGCAGATCATCGTCGCGCCGTAGCTATAATCGCAAAGACAGTTTGTCGTCAGCCCTGTCTGAGGCCGTCATCAAAGAGCTAAAAGGCGCCACCGGGCGACGTCTGGTTCGCGGTATTCTAGGTGGGTTGTTTAAAGGCAGATAGGCCTCAGCGAGCTCATTACCCTGTGGCAGGCGATGATTTTGATCCACGCTCCCGATATGGCGTTGTATTGTAATGCGACCTGTAACATTTTGAAAAATGTGAAGGGCTGGCGAAACCACAAGCAAGCGCGACGTTAATGACACTCATGTCCGTCTGCATCAGCAAGTTACGGGCTTTTTGCAAACGCAATTCCATATAATACCGCTTGGGACTGCGGCTAAGGTAGCGTCGGAACAAGCGTTCTAGTTGGCGTGTCGACATGCCAACATCACCTGCAAGTGTTGACGGGCTAATGGGGTCTTCGATGTTCTCTTCCATCATTTTGACCACCTGAGACAACTTGGGATGGCGTACTCCGATCCGAGTAGGGATCGAGAGACGTTGCGTATCTTGGTCTGTGCGGATTGAAGAATAAATCAATTGATCCGCCACGAGATTTGCAACGGTTTCGCCATGATCGTCTGCGATGAGCTTAAGCATTAAATCAATCGACGACGTGCCGCCAGCTGTCGACATTCGGTTTCCATCAATAACAAACACGGACTTTGACAGATCAATTTCCATAAACTCTTCGGCGAAGCTGTCGGCATTTTCCCAATGTATGGTCGCGCGTTTCCCATCTAAAAGGCCCGATTTCGCCATGACATATGCGCCGGTGCACAGGCCACCAATACTCACACCTTTTCGCGCCTCGCGACGTAACCAGGACAGCAATGGTTTGGTGGTAGCGGCTTTTACTTCGATCCCACCGCACAACAGAACTGTATCTTCACGTTGTAAGTCACACAGATCACCGTCCAACGCAAAACGTGTTCCTGCTGAACAGGATATCGTGTCTCCGCCTTCACCGATTACGCGCCATGTGTATATCTCTTTGCCCGCCATCCGATTGGCAATACGCAGGCACTCCATAGCTGCCGAGAAGCAAAGAAGCGTGAAATTATCCATTAGGACAAAAGCAAAATGCCGTTGCGTTTTAACTCGTGTGAGGTTCGAAAGAAGTTCTGAGTGAGTGTCCATGAGTAAGTCCTAACACGCCGCTGGTCTGACGATAGCTTGGCACCCAGATTCCACCTGAATGTTACGCATTGAATGACCGTGATCACAGGTCAACAGCGCGGTCAAGTCTTTGCAAAACTAAACTGGCCTCCCCATAGGGGGTAATGTATAGGAAACGACCAATAACCTTATGAATTCCCCTCGCAAGTGGAGCAAACGCGATGAGCGATTGGCAAAAAACTAACTGGCGCAGCAAGCCGCGCATTCAAATGCCGGATTATACTGATTCTGTAGCGTTAGAAGCGATTGAGGCAAAACTCTCTCAGTTTCCTCCTTTAGTCTTTGCGGGCGAAGCGCGTCGCTTAAAAGCGCATCTTGCGGCTGCGGGGCGTGGAGAGGCCTTTTTGCTGCAAGGCGGTGACTGCGCGGAAAGCTTTGATCAATTTAGTGCGGATGCGATCCGTGACACGTTCAAAGTTATGCTGCAGATGGCAATGGTGTTGACCTATGGGGCCAAAGTTCCTGTGGTCAAAGTTGGCCGTATGGCGGGTCAGTTTGCTAAGCCGCGTTCGGCGCCGACCGAAGTTATTAATGGCGTTGAGCTACCAAGCTATCGTGGTGATATTATCAATGAGTTGGCCTTTACGCCAGAAGCACGCAGCCCGAACCCGTCCAAAATGCTGCAGGCTTATACACAAGCAGCGGCAACCTTGAATCTGTTGCGCGCATTTTCGACCGGTGGCTATGCGGATGTAAACCAAGTGCACGCCTGGACCTTGGGCTTTACAGAAAGCGAAAAGGCTGAAGCATATCGTGAAATGGCCAACCGCATTACGGATACGCTTGATTTTATGAATGCAGCAGGGGTTACAAAAGAAACAGCCCATACACTGCAATCCGTCGATTTCTACACCAGTCACGAAGGGTTGTTGTTGGAGTACGAAGAGGCATTGACGCGTCTTGATTCAACATCGGGCAAGTGGCTTGCCGGATCTGGTCATATGATCTGGATCGGCGATAGAACACGCCAACCAGATGGCGCCCATGTTGAGTTCTGTTCCGGGGTATTGAACCCGATTGGTCTAAAGTGCGGCCCGACCACCACAGCAGATGATCTTAAGGTTTTGATGGAAAAGCTGAACCCTGAGAACGAAGAAGGCAAGCTGACGCTGATCGCTCGTTTTGGTGCCGGTAAAGCTGCAGAGCATTTGCCACGCCTTGTCCAAGCGGTGAAAGAAGTGGGCGCGCATGTCACTTGGGTCTGCGATCCTATGCACGGTAATACCATCAAATCCGCGACCGGCTACAAAACACGACCATTTGAGCGCGTGTTGGGCGAGGTTCGCGATTTCTTTGCCGTCCATAAAGCCGAAGGCACGATCCCAGGTGGGGTTCATTTCGAAATGACTGGCCAAGATGTTACAGAGTGCACGGGTGGTCTGTACGATGTAACCGAGGAAAACTTGTCCGACCGTTATCACACAGCCTGTGATCCTCGCCTGAACGCCAGTCAGTCGCTTGAACTGGCATTTCTTGTCTCTGAAGAGCTTTCTCAGCAGCGCGGAAAATAGTTCCGAGCCTCTTTGGGGGCTTATCAAGACTGACATAATAAAAAAACGCCCGGGGCATTCTGCCGCCGGGCGCTATGTTTTCAACTGCTATGTCCAGTAGGTTGAAATATTGTAAAAGCCTTATCGAATTCTATAAAAATTTTAGATATTAGTCCCGAGAAACCACCAAACGTAGGTGAGATGCCGATTTCTTGGCATTGCGAGGACGACGTGAGACAAGTTCACCTCCGGTCTTGATCCCTGCATCACGTACAGCCGAAACCACTTCAGATTTAAGTGGGCGCGCACTTTCTTCGCGGGCGCGGTTCAGTAAGGATCTGGCTTCGTCCATTAAGCTGCCGGGCCGACGTTCAAATGCAGGCTTTTCCTCTGAGAAACCTTTAGCTGTTGTCGCTTGCGGTGCGACCGGATGTGGCGCACGCGGAGCTTTGGTTGGTTTCTGAGATTGCGTTTTGGCATCGACCTGCACGGGGCGAATATCGCAGCTGTTGACGGTAAAGCGCTGTGATACACGGCTTGCGCCACCTTCAGAAACCATAACGCCCAGCGCACGGCTAACATCACCCAGATCTGAACGCAGTGGGAGTAAAATCATACGCGCTGTGCGACTGCCACGTGTACGTGTTGCTTCGGATTGTAGTTCCATCTCGATGATCGCAGGTTGTTCGAACATGTTTTCAAGCGCGGCGGAAACTGTTTTGCGGGCTTCTATTGTAAAAAATGCAGTAATCGGCATGCCACGTACTTCCATGCCTGCCAATTCATTTACACGCTGACCTGCTAGACGAAACCGTGCAATGCCAGGGGCCACACGTTCCAGAATAAATGTCTGGCTCAACATGTTTTCCAATCCGCGCGGATCAATCTGTGATCGGCTAGGGATGTTGTTGCCTGAGCGTAGAGCCGCCCAATAAGCTTCGGCCTGACGCAGAGGAGATACATTGGTGCGTGAGCGGAACCTATCCATTGTTACAATATTACCTTTGTTTGCATCGTTATCTGAATTGTTCTGACCACCAAAAATCATCTCGTCGTCCTCTGCTGCGTCATGTGGCGCGGTGCAGCAATCGTGCACCATGTGTTAACGCCGAATTGGTTACGTTGGAGTTAACATGACACAATGTGACTCAACTTTGGACTATTACTTTAATCAATGGTTAATACTTAGGGATAGCTAGGCTGGCCTTGTGGGGTATAACTGATACCTAAGGTTTAAAAGCGGTTCGCGGAAAGATAGCGCATGACACTGAATTCAATGACAGGCTTTGCTGCTGCACAGGGTGAGTGGGAAAGCTACAACTGGAGTTGGGATATTAGATCTGTGAATGGCAAGGGCCTAGACGTCCGTTTGCGGGTTCCAGAATGGCTGGATGGTCTTGAGAATATTGTAAAAAAAAGAGCATCAGATCAATTAGGGCGTGGTAATGTAAACATCACCCTGCGCGTACTGCGGCCTGACAATAAGGCACAAGAGCTTCAGGTAAATGAACATATGCTTGAGGTGTATTTGGCCGCTGTATCCAAAGTTGAGGCACATGCGCAAAAGGCGAATGTTCAGCTTTCTCCTGCGCGAGCAACGGACTTTTTAACAATGCGTGGTGCGCTGGAATATGCCGATACCGAACAAGATTATGCTCCGTTGTTGGAGCACCTCCTATCCGAATTCGACTCACTTTTGAACGATTTCGTTAACATGCGCGCTGAGGAAGGGCATGCGTTACATGCAATCTTGTCGGAGCAATTGAAGCAAATCGACGATTTGACACAGGCTGCAATCGCCATGAGTTCGGCACGTTCTGAACAAATTCAAAAGACCTTGCGTGCAGGGCTCGCAAGAATTGTCGAAAACGTCGATGCCTTAGACGAAGGCAGGATTGCGCAGGAATTGGCAATGCTTGCTGTAAAAGCAGATGTCACCGAAGAGTTGGATCGATTGCTTGCGCATTGTGAGGCGGCACACAAGTTGCTGCGCCAAGGTGGGTTGGTTGGGCGTCGGTTGGATTTTTTGATGCAGGAATTTAACCGAGAGGCAAACACTCTCTGTGCAAAAGCTCAAAATGCTGACTTGACCGCGATTGGCTTAGAACTCAAAACCGTTATCGACCAGCTGCGCGAGCAGGTCCAAAATATCGAATAACACAAGGAACTCCCATTATGGCAAACCGTCGCGGTCTATTGATTATCTTGTCTTCTCCATCTGGGGCCGGCAAATCGACCTTGGCCAAGCGACTTAGGGCGTGGGACGGAGATATCCGCTTTTCCGTGTCAGCAACCACGCGGGCGCCGCGCGACGGCGAGGTCGATGGGCAAGATTATCACTTTGTGTCCGTTGAAGACTTCAAGCGGGATGTCGCGTATTCACAGATGCTCGAACACGCGCATGTTTTTGGGAACTTTTATGGGTCTCCCAAAGGACCTGTCCAAGAGGCCATTGAAAAGGGCCAAGACGTGCTATTTGATATTGATTGGCAGGGCGCACAACAGATCCGAAATTCAGATCTTGGACAACATACGTTGTCGATCTTCCTTTTACCGCCATCAATTCGCGAATTGCGTCGGCGTCTGGAAAGTCGGGGGCAGGATGATGCAGAAACGATCCTTCGTCGTATGCAGAAAAGCTGGGACGAGATTTCGCATTGGGGATCTTATGATCATGTGCTGATCAACGAAGACTTGGATAAAACCGAATGTGATTTGAAAACAATTATTTCTGCCACGCGTCTGCGTCGCATTCAACAACCGCACCTCATCGATCATGCACGCATGCTGCAACAGGAGTTCGAAGATCTAGAATGACACTTTATGCGTTAGATCAGGATCGACCATATTTGGCTGATGATACATGGGTGGCACCGGATGCCATTCTAATTGGGAAGGTTGTTATTGAGACCGCGGCCTCTGTTTGGTTTGGCGCGACACTTCGAGCAGACCACGAGGAAGTGCGGATCGGTCGTGGTTCCAACGTTCAGGAGCATGTGGTCATGCATGTTGATGCGGGCTTTCCGTTGACGGTTGGTGAAGATTGTACAATCGGACATAAGGCGATGCTGCACGGATGTACCATCGGTCGCAATACGCTGATTGGCATGGGAGCGACTGTACTAAACGGCGCGGTGATCGGCGACAATTGCCTGATTGGTGCTGGGGCATTGATCACCGAAGGTAAGCATATTCCAGACAACTCCCTAGTTATGGGGGCACCGGGCAAAGTCGTACGAGAGGTCGACGCGTCACTTGCAATGAAACTGACGCAAAGCGCATTGACATATCAGAGCAATATGCGCCGTTTTCGATCTGACTTAAGACCATGCTAACGTGTTGTTGAAGGATCGTAAAATGACAGTTAAGTCATCTTATGGTTCTTATTGCCATGTAGTGGTTACAATTACGTTCTACAGAGGCTGGCACAAAAGCGAGTAGGTGGCAAAATGTCTCAAGACCTGATTAATGGCTTTATCGAAGCTATTCCGTTTCCCGCAGTGCTGGTGGATCAAACAGAACGCTTTATCGCAGTGAATGTTGCGGCCACGACATTACTGGGTACGGCCATTATGGGTCGACATTTCGCAACGATTTTACGCCAACCTAGCGTAGCCTCTGCAATTGAGAGCAGTTTGCTGGACTATCAATCTCGCCAAGCCCGTTATTTGTCGAATGACGGCGCGCAAGATACAGAGTTTGAAGTGTACTTGCGGTATGTGCCGGGTATCGGCGCGGTTAGCGGTGGTGCTGTACTTATCAGTTTCGAGGATATCACCGAACGCGAGCAGGCCAGTCAAATGCGACGGGACTTTGTTGCGAACGTAAGCCATGAACTGCGCACCCCTTTGACGGCATTAATGGGATTTATCGAAACTCTGCGCGGTCCAGCACGCAATGACCCTGAAGCGCGTGATCGGTTTTTAGAGATCATGGAGGGGGAATCCAGTCGGATGAACCGCTTGGTTGGTGATTTGTTATCCTTAAACCGCGTGGAAAGCGAAGAACGTGTCAGGCCACAACAAGAAGTGGATATTGTTGCGCATCTCCAGTCAACAATCCGCTCTCTAGCTCCGCTTGCCGATGCCGCGAAAGTCGTGTTGGTAGCTAAATTTTCCGACCCTAAGTTGATGGTTCCAGCAGATCCAGATCAGTTACAGCAGGTGTTTACCAATCTAATCGAGAATGCTGTAAAATATGGAGGCGATCAAGTTCAGGTTCAGGTCGTCTCGCTTGAGCGGTGCCCATCTTTACGTATGCAAGCCGTGCGTATTGAAGTATCTGACAATGGCCCAGGTATTGATCCGCTTCATTTACCCAGACTGACAGAACGATTTTACCGTGCAGATAATCACCGCTCACGGACTTTGGGAGGGACTGGGTTGGGACTGGCGATTGTGAAACATATCGTCAACCGCCATCGAGGTCGGCTTCGCGTCGAAAGCACACTCGGGCAGGGTGCGACCTTTACAGTTCTCCTACCGCGTTAAACGACTTTCTTAAAATAGTGTCATATTGAGATGACAAAGGGCGCTGTGTTTGTTGCATGCGCGTGATCCGAAAGTCGAAAACATGCGGTTTTCCTAGGGAAACAACCGCGATTTATATATTAACGATAAATTACCACGAAAACACCGAGCTTCATAAAACTGTTACAGAACTGTCGCAAAAGCCACATGCGCGCCCCGTATGACGAGCGCGAGATCATCTTGGGGATGGTCGTAATTTTAATCTCATGGAGACTTCTATGTCCTTTGTGAAACTAACCGCATCTACCCTGGCAATTGCTGCCGTATCCGCAACCGCAGCGACAGCACGTGACCAAGTACAAGTTGCTGGCTCATCTACCGTTCTGCCTTATGCTTCTATCGTTGCCGAAGCCTTTGGAGAAAACTTCGACTTCCCAACACCTGTTGTTGAGTCCGGTGGATCTTCTGCTGGCCTGAAACGCTTCTGTGAAGGTGTTGGCGAGAACACAATCGACATTGCGAACGCGTCTCGCGCGATCCGTGAAAAAGAAATCAAAGCCTGTGCGGAAGCTGGTGTTACAGACATCATCGAAGTTCGCATCGGTTATGATGGTATCGTTTTTGCATCCGACATTAATGGCAATTCATTCGAGTTTACACCGATTGACTGGTACAAAGCTCTGTCTGCTGAGATCGTTGTCGATGGCAAAGTTGTTGCCAACCCAAACAAAACTTGGGCCGATGTAAACCCAGCGTTCCCAGCACAGCCAATCCAAGCGTTCGTTCCCGGCACTAAGCACGGTACGCGCGAAGTTTTCGAAGACAAAGTCATCCTCGCCGGTTGTGAAGAAACTGGTGATTTTGAAGTCTTTAAACATGCAAATGGCGACGATAAGAAAGCAGCTGAAAAAGCATGTATTTCTTTGCGCAACGATGGCCTGTCCGTTGATATTGACGGCGACTACACAGAAACACTGGCGCGTATCGACTCAAACAAAGACGGTATCGGTGTATTTGGTCTGGCATTCTACGAGAACAACACAGACAAATTGCAAGTTGCGACTATGTCAGGTGTCGTTCCTACGACTGAATCCATCTCAACTGGTGAATACTCAGTATCGCGTCCGTTGTTCTTCTACGTGAAAAAAGCACACATCGGTGTTATTCCGGGTCTGAAAGAATTTGCTGAATTCTTTGTTGTTGACGAAGTTGCCGGTCCTGATGGTCCTTTGGCTGAATACGGTCTTGTGTCTGATCCTGAGCTGGAAAAGGTACAGGAAACTGTATCAACAGAAGCAACAATGGGCGACAATTCCTAAGTTGCTTGCTCACAATTAAATGGTGGCCGAGGGGGTAAAATACCTCGGCTATTCATTTGATATCTTAACTGCCTCTTGGAACGGAGCATATTATGCCTCTTCTTTGGCTTGTCCTTATTCTGATCGCTGCTTCGATTGTCGGTTTTTTTCTTGGCCGCCAACGCGCGTTGCACACTGCGGACGGAAACCCTAGGGATTTGCATTCTTTACCATCTTACTATGGGCACAACGTTGCTTTTACCGGTTTACTGCCAGCGTTGATAATTTTAGTCATTTGGGTGTTGGTTCAACCGATCATTATCGACAACCGGGTCTCAAACCTCATTCCATCTACGGCCATTCCTGAAAACTCGACGCTCGGTCTGGTGATGAGTGATGTGCGCCGCGTTGCCGATGGTCTTGATCATGCAGTATCAGAAGGCAGTCTGAGCTCAGAGCGCGCGAGTGCTTTGCAAGCTGATAAAACAGATGTGCGTGCTTTATTGGGTGAAAGTGGGATCGCTGTCGGGAATGACGTGCGACCCGAGATTCTGTCGGCTGCGCAAAAATATCGTAAAATAAATCATGTGGGGTCATCTGTAATGACTGCTTTGGTTCTTTTGATCGCAGGCGGGGGCTTTATTTATGCTTACAGTGTTACCCATAAAGATTTCCGCGCACGTAACATTGTGGAGCGTGGCGTTTTAGGCTTGTTGATATTGGCCGCGTCGCTGGCCATTTTGACGACCGTCGGTATCGTTTTGTCGATGTTCTTTGAAACGCTCAACTTCTTCAGCCTTCATTCCTGGAAAGACTTCTATCTTGGCACGACATGGGCGCCAAATTTCCGGGGTGATTCAGATCTATCAATCCTGCCATTATTGTGGGGGACGCTTTATATATCCGTCATAGCGCTCTTGGTTGCTGTGCCAATCGGGTTATTTGCAGCGGTTTATCTATCCGAATATGCGAATAACACTGTCCGCTCTTTTGCAAAACCATTGCTTGAAATTCTAGCTGGTATTCCAACCATTGTTTACGGTCTGTTTGCACTGCTGACAGTTGGTCCGGCATTGGTGACTTTCTTTGGCCAAGGCAATAACGGCATTTTAGGTGTCGAGTGGATGGCCGGCGCGACGTCTGTTTTGACGGCCGGAGTTGTTATGGGCATCATGCTCATCCCATTTGTATCGTCCCTGTCCGATGACATCATCAATGCGGTCCCTCAGACTATGCGTGATGGATCATTGGGATTAGGCGCCACTAAATCTGAAACTATTCGTCAGGTTGTTATTCCTGCTGCGTTGCCAGGTATCGTTGGTGCTGTGCTTTTGGCCGCATCGCGGGCAATTGGTGAGACGATGATTGTTGTTATGGGGGCAGGGGCAATTGCAAAGTTTTCGCTGAACCCGCTGGAATCCATGACAACGATTACGACACGTATCGTCAGCCAATTGACAGGCGATACCGATTTCGCCAGCCCTGAAACTTTGGTGGCTTTTGCACTAGGGCTTACTCTCTTTGTGCTCACTTTGGGCCTTAATGTGCTCGCGCTTTATATAGTACGCAAATACCGGGAGCAGTACGACTAATGTCCGATACGTCTCAAACCTCTTCGCGCCAGGGCAGTTCTCTTCTTGAGTTGTCAGAGCGCACAAAGAAACGCAACGCTGCCGAAGCCCGCTTTCGCGGATATGGTATGACAGCAATTGCCATTGGCCTGATCATGCTAATGATTTTGGTCTTTACGATCATATCAAAAGGAGTTGGCGCGTTTCAGCAGACTTTTGTGACAGTTCAAGTTGAGCTTTTGGCAGACAAACTGGATAAAAAGGGTAACCGAAACTTGGATGACATCAAAAAGGTCACCACATTTGGTTACTCTCCGTTGATCCGGGCTGCCGCTGAAACTTCCGTCGAACAGGCGGGGATTGCAACGGACCTTAAGTCCAAGGACATTGCAGGTTTGCTGTCTAAAAATGCTGCCGCAACACTGCGCGAATATGTTGTGTCCAATCCAAATCAGATTGGTGACACAGTTACCTTCCGTTTCCTGGCACAAAGCCGCGTTGATGGATATCTGAAAGGCCGTGTGACACGAGAAAGCATTGCAAACGACAAAAATATTTCGGTCGCGCAATTGGATCTCGTGGATCAACTTGTCGATGCTGGTGTGATCCAAAAGAGCTTTAACTTAGCCTTTATTTTTGGATCAGATGCGTCCGACGCCCGCCCAGAGGCTGCGGGTATCGGTGTGTCGATGTTAGGATCACTGTTCATGATGATGGTGGTGCTTGTGCTTGCACTTCCAATTGGGGTGGCGGCCTCTATTTACCTTGAAGAGTTCGCGCCACAGAATTGGTTGACCGATATTATTGAGGTCAACATTGCAAACCTCGCCGCGGTTCCATCAATCGTGTTTGGTATCCTTGGGCTTGCGGTTTTCATCAACTACTTGCACTTGCCAACATCTGCACCCTTGGTCGGCGGCCTTGTTCTTACACTCATGACATTGCCGACCATCATCATCTCTACCCGCGCGTCATTAAAGGCGGTGCCTCCGTCTATTCGCGACGCAGCATTGGGGGTTGGCGCATCTAAGATGCAAGCCGTTTTTCATCATGTATTGCCTTTGGCTGCGCCTGGTATTTTAACTGGTACGATTATTGGCCTTGCACAAGCTTTGGGTGAAACAGCGCCACTTCTGCTGATTGGTATGGTTGGTTTTATCGCCTCTAACGCGCCGGATGGGTTAGCCAGTGGCTTGTTATCGCCCAATTCTGCGATGCCAGCGCAGATCTATGAATGGGCAAAACGCGCTGATCCGGCATTTTACGAACGCGCATGGGGGGGGATTATCATCCTTCTCGTATTCTTGATCACAATGAACACAATCGCCGTGATCCTGCGTCGCCGTTTTGAGCGACGTTGGTAGAGCAGGGGGCAGAGCAATGAATGATATGACAGTTTTGGATAAAGCCGTGGAAATCAAAAACACAAAAATCGCCGCAAATGACGTACATGTATATTACGGCGACGCTCATGCTATCAAAGGCGTGGATGTTGAAATCGAAGACAAAACGGTAACGGCATTCATCGGCCCATCAGGATGTGGTAAATCCACGTTCCTGCGATGCCTAAATCGTATGAACGACACCATTGATATTTGTCAGGTCAAGGGCGACATTCTGATTGATGGCGAAGACATTTATGACAAGCGTGTCGACCCAGTGCAGCTTCGTGCAAAAGTGGGTATGGTTTTCCAAAAGCCAAATCCGTTTCCTAAAAGTATCTACGATAACGTCGCTTATGGACCGCGTATTCACGGTCTTGCCAAAACAAAAGCGGACTTAGACGACATCGTTGAAAAATCACTGCGCCGTGGTGCCATTTGGGACGAGGTCAAAGATCGCTTGGATAAACCCGGCACGGGATTATCTGGGGGTCAACAGCAGCGTTTATGTATTGCGCGTGCGGTTGCGACTGAACCTGAAATTCTGTTGATGGATGAGCCATGTTCCGCGCTTGACCCGATTGCAACGGCACAGGTCGAAGAGTTGATCGACGAATTACGAACCAGCTTTTCGGTTGTGATTGTCACACACTCTATGCAGCAGGCTGCACGTGTTTCGCAAAAAACGGCCTTTTTCCACTTGGGAAATCTTGTTGAGTTCGGAGAAACAGGTAAGATCTTTACCAATCCAGAAGATCCCCGCACCGAAAGCTATATCACAGGCCGTATTGGTTAAATTTTCGGATTACGAAGGACATAAGTAAATGAATGAACAACATATTAGTTCTGCGGTTGATCGTGATCTTGAATCTATCCAAGCGCATATCATGAAAATGGGTGGTTTGGTCGAGGCTGCAATTCTGCAATCGGCCAAAGCGCTTGAAACCCGTGATGTTGAGTTGGCCAATCAAGTGATTGCAGGTGATGGCGCTATCGACGGGCTTGATGACCTAATTAACATGGAAACCGCACGCGTTTTAGCACTGCGCACGCCAACAGCAGTAGATCTTAGGATTGTATTGACGGTTATGAAGGTGTCCGCGAACCTTGAACGCATTGGGGATTATGCCAAGAATATAGCGAAACGGACTGCATCTCTTACTGAAACAACAAAACCCGTGATTGAAAGTGCCGCAGCACTGCGGCGTATGGCACGTGAGGTTGAGCTGATGCTGAAAGACGCATTAGACAGCTATATCCAACGTGATCAAGAGCTGGCACGCGATGTTATTTCGCGCGATGTAGATGTCGATCAGATGTATAATGCAATGTTTCGCGAATTTTTGACCCATATGATGGAAGATCAGCGCAATATTACCCCCTGTATGCATCTGCATTTCATTGCAAAGAATATTGAGCGCATGGGAGATCACGTCACATCTATTGCAGAACAGGTTGTCTATTTGGTGACCGGTGAACGTGACGAAGAAGTTCGCGAGAAAGGCGATGTCACATCGACGATCGCGTCACAGGAGGCCTAACCATGAGTGTCGATCAGCCTGTCGTTCTTGTCGTCGAGGACGAGTTAGCGCAACGCGAAGTGCTTGCTTACAATCTCGAGGCGGATGGTTTCAAAGTGGTAAAGGCTGAGAATGGCGAAGAAGCAATGCTTGTCGTGGCTGAAGACATGCCGGATATTATTGTTTTGGACTGGATGATGCCAAACCTGAGTGGCATCGAGGTTTGCCGGCGCCTGAAAACAAAAGTCGAAACGCGCAATATTCCGGTGATTATGCTATCGGCTCGTTCAGAAGAGGTCGATAAAGTCCGAGGACTTGAAACCGGGGCTGATGATTATGTAGTCAAGCCTTATTCCGTTGTGGAACTTATGGCGCGTGTACGTGCTCAATTAAGGCGTGTGAGACCGGCAACTGTGGGTGTTAGACTTGAGTTTGATGACATTATTCTCGACGCAGAAACGCATAAAGTGTCACGGTCAGATCAATCACTGAAACTCGGGCCGACAGAATTTCGACTGTTGTCGACTTTTATGGAAAAACCGGGACGCGTTTGGAGCAGAGAACAACTGTTGGATCGAGTATGGGGGCGTGACATATATGTGGACACTCGAACTGTTGATGTTCACATCGGGCGATTGCGCAAAGTACTTACTCAATATGGTGGCACGGATCCAGTACGTACAGTTCGCGGTTCTGGCTACGCGTTAGGCTAGTTTCTAACCAAATAGATAGCGTAAATTAAAACCTTGCTCGTTGAGCAGGGTTTTTTTTATGACTTCAGAGGATCTCAAATATGCAAATTAGGAGTGCAAAAACGCATGACGGTCACAGCTTTGCATATTTATATGCATGATCGATGCAGTATCTATCCTAATCCTTATAATGAGTGATTGGACATGTTAATAAATACGTTAACCCGCG
This sequence comes from uncultured Paracoccaceae bacterium, assembly GCA_947499635.1. Taxonomy (GTDB): domain Bacteria; phylum Pseudomonadota; class Alphaproteobacteria; order Rhodobacterales; family Rhodobacteraceae; genus Epibacterium. The sequence continues at coordinate 219,849 of CANMPD010000001.1, forward strand.
TTATAAAAGTCCATCAATAATTACGTATTTTTAAAGGGCGTTGTAAATGTATCTTAATGCATCTTTGCAAAAGTACATGTTTGCAAATTGAAATAGCGTTATTTGGTTGAGGTTTTGCATAATTGATGGGCAGCTATGTTCACTTTATATTTCTTTTCATACTGCATAATTGCAGAGCGATGACGTCGAAATTCGAATGATAATTGTCTGCAAGTGCCGTATTCGATGTACCTTAAAAGGGTCATTTCAATACTCTATAGTGTACACAGCAGATTCCGGTTTAAATGTAGCGCTCTCAACGCTGATTACTTAAGAGATCAAGCATCATCGAGGATATTAACCCAACCTAGAGAGTAGCGTATATTGATACTTTTATAATAAGTATTATGTTATAAATTTAAAATGCCCGATTAAGAAAAGTTCAACTCTTAGAGGCTATGGTCCCTCCAGTTACGACTTTATAGTTAGGTTTGCGAGAGGCTCCATTTCGTATGTTTTTTCTAAAATCAAAACCCAAAGCAGCAAAGCGCAACGCAGATGCCATGCTTCGAGAAATGGTTGATCGTTCACAGGCAATGATTGCATTCAAGCCGGACGGTACAATAATCAACGCAAACAAGAACTTCCTAGATACGCTTGGTTATACTTTAGAAGAGATCCAAGGTAAGCATCATAGTATGTTTGTTTACCCCACCTTTGTAAAGAAAGAGCAATACGCGCAAATGTGGCGTGATCTCGCTGATGGTGAATTTATATCAGATCAATTCCCACGCTTGCGTAAAGATGGCTCTGTGGTCTGGATCCAGGCGACTTATGGTCCAATGTTCGATGACGAAGGCAACGTTGACCATATTGTTAAAATTGCGATCGATATTACAATGCGTCGTGGGGAAATCCACGATCTAGCTAAGGCACTTGAACATCTGCGTGACGGAAATTTGACACATCGCTGTGAAGATTCTGATCTAGAAGATATTGGCCGCCTGACCACAGCCTACAACGAAGCCACGTCTACATTGCAAGATGCCATTTCTGCTGTAAATGAAATCGTTATAAAGTTGGATAAAACCTCTGACGAGATGAGCTCCTCGTCCTCGGAGCTATCGCAACGAACTGAAAACCAAGCTGCGACATTGGAAGAAACAGCTGCTGCCGTTGAGGAATTAACCGCAACAGTAAGATCAGCAGCACAAGGTGCTAAAGAAGTTGAAGGAGCAGTTCAATCTGCGCGTACAACGGCAAAAAATAGCGGCGATGTGGTCCGTGATGCTATCCAAGCGATGTCACAGATCGAAAATTCATCTAATGAGATTGGCAAAATTATCTCTGTCATTGACGATATCGCCTTTCAGACAAATCTCTTAGCATTGAATGCCGGTGTTGAAGCTGCACGTGCAGGCGAAGCTGGCCGAGGATTTGCTGTTGTTGCATCCGAGGTCCGGGCCTTGGCGCAACGCTCGGCAGATGCGGCTGGCGAAATCAAAGGGTTAATCAGTGAAAGCTCACAACATGTTGCAAGCGGAGTAAGCTTGGTTGGACAAACAGGAACTGAGCTGGAAAATATTATCAGCAGCGTCAATTCTATTTCTGACAATGTGACAAGTATTGCGCGTGGGACTGAAGAACAAGCGGTTACACTCAGTGAGATTAATACAGGGATCGGCCAGCTCGATCAGGTCACACAACACAATGCCGCAATGGTTGAGGAAGCCACAGGCGCAAGTCAAACATTGGCGAATGATGCCAAGGAGCTAAGCAGGTATCTAGGGAAATTCGACGTCGGAGTCGGTGCTTCAATAAAACAAAGCTCAAATGTGACTCCGATGCCTGTACGCGAACAGACCGCCCCGGTACAGGAACAGGCTGAACCAGAACCAATGCGCGCTGCCGTGGGTGCATCTGCTCCTAGTGCGCATGATACCCCTAGTGGATGGGAAGATTTCTAAGATCATTAGCCCCGAGTGATCAATGTAAACGGATCGCTCGGGGCATTTGATTTATCATCTAAGCAAAAAGCTCGTTTGCCAGTTCTAGAGCATCCACAAGCGTATCTACATCAGTTTTGGTGTTATAAAGACCAAAAGATGCACGACATGTAGCTGTAACACCAAGATGATCCATAAGTGGTCCTGCGCAATGGTGACCTGCTCTGACCGCGACACCTTTCTTATCTAGAATTGTAGAAATATCATGGGGGTGCGCTGCACCTTGCAAGGTGAAGCTAAAAATAGCGGATTTTCCGGTCGCTTGTCCCTGAATATTCAACCAGTTAAGTGCTTTAAAGCGCTGTATTGCATAGTCACGGAGCCCTGCCTCATATTCGGCAATGTTGGACATACCAATTTCCATTAGATATGTTAACGCCGCACCAAGCCCGATTGTCTCAACAATCCCTGGCGTGCCGGCTTCGAACATCATTGGTGGATCATTATAGGTGATATGATCTTTGCTTACATCTTTGATCATATCACCTCCTCCCATAAAGGGGCGCATTTCATGCATTCGATCAGGATGTACATAAATTGCACCTGACCCAGATGGCCCATACAACTTGTGCCCAGTGATTGCATAAAAATCACATCCGATATCTTGCACATCAACAGGCATGTGAACCGCACCTTGAGATCCATCGACCAAGACCGGAACACCCTTTGCATGTGCGCCTTGGGTAATCGCTTTTACGTCAACGACAGTTCCTAACACATTGGAACAATGTGTGATCGATACCAATTTTGTTTTAGGCCCAATCGCATCGATCACTGTTTGAGGGTCCAAGCTTCCGTCTTCGGCAACATCCACCCATTTGAGTGTCACCCCTTGTCGTTCGCGCAGGAAATGCCAGGGCACGATATTCGCGTGGTGTTCCATCACCGATAAAATAATCTCATCCCCTACTTCCAGTCGGGGCATAGCCCAGCTGTAAGCAACCATATTGATGCCTTCAGTGGTGCCCGAGTTAAAGATGATATGATCTTCATGTGCAGCATTCAAAAAACGCGCGACCGTTCCACGTACACTTTCATAACGATCTGTCGAAAGGTTCGAGAGATAGTGTAAACCTCTGTGAACGTTTGAATATTCGTCTGCATAAGCACGGGTTATCGTGTCGATCACAACTTTGGGTTTTTGTGCCGAAGCACCGTTGTCTAGGTATGTCAGAGGTTTTCCGTTCACCTGTCGCGATAAAATCGGAAAGTCGGAACGGATTTTTTCGATATCATACATGAGGCAGATCCAGACAGCAGAGGAAGACGGTTGGTGCAGTTATGAGAAAATTCAGGAGACGAAATACAAACAAAAAAACACCGCGAGAGCAGACATAATAACGACCCCAAAAGATTTTAGCATATTGTTGAAGCCATGCACTGAATTCACAAAATGCACAAACAGATAGGTGCCATATAGAACCGTTACGATGTGAAACAATGCTGCAATAAACGGCAAAACAATGAAAAGAGCGACCCCGAATATTTGAAAAACTAAGGCAACAAACCCTAACCAGATGGAGACAATTAGAACATCCTGAAAGCGTCCCTGCCCTTCAAGCCACTTGCCAAAACCAGTTACTGCAGCAGCGAGGGCAAGCTGCGCAATCGCTTTAATCAAAAGTAAGCTTACTGCCCCTGGTAGTATTTCGCTCAACGCAGGCGGTATCGGTAAAATGAGCCGATGCAACATATCAACCAATGTGGAAAGAACCAACACAAGTGCAAGCCCTGTTAGGATAGTTTGCCGATCAGCCTTAATAGCTAGAACTTTCTCGGCCGCAGCACGCGGGTCAGAAATCGTTTCCAGAGTTAGCTTTTTCACATCAATCATTTACGTGCCCAATAGCATTGCCACATTCCACAACTCCAAAACCATAAAACGACTGCCAACCACAAGGCTCCGATTGCTGTTTTCTCTGGCCCTGGTCCGAAGAAACCTTCAATTAGTCCGTGGATCAGGATTAAAGGTGTTGCTGAAAACAACGACCAAAATAAGACGAGCCTCGCGTGGTAAGCCGTGCCTCGCCCTTTGCCCAACTTAGCAAAGACATGAATGACAAAAGACAAAGCATATAAAATCAAAGGCATGACAAATAAAATTGCCATGAGGGAGCCCGCCAAAAGGGTATTTAGGTCGGTGCCATTGAGATAGGATTCTCTTGCCCGCACAGGAATTTGTGACACAAAAGTTAATGTGCAAAACCCCATCACAAACGCCAACAGTACGCTTTCATGACATCCTTGAGATAAGAGCCGCGCAAAGATCTTGCGCGGGCCTTTGTAAGTCGCAAAAATATCCGAGGTGACGGACATTTGTTAACCGCGACGCGCGAGCCAACCGTGCAGGCGGTCAACCATAGTGGCGGCAATATCTTCGTCTTCGATTTCTTCTACGGCTTCTGCGAGGAAAGCCAGCGTCAACAAATCAGTTGCTTCTTCAACAGGAACACCACGCGAACGAAGATAAAATAATCCCTCTTCGTCAATTGCACCTGATGTTGACCCGTGTGAACAGGCAACATCATCGGCATAGATTTCGAGCTCAGGTTTGGCAAGAAACTGGCTGTCATCGTCTAACAGAAGAGATTGTGAAATTTGATAACCATCCGTTTTCTGTGCACCTGCTTTAACAAGGATCTTACCTTGGAAAACGCCGGTTGCGCCGTTGCGGAGGACCTTTTTGTAAACTTGGCGACTTTCACAATTGACGGCATCATGAGTAACAAAAACCGTATCATCATGATGAAATGCGCCGTCACCAACTGACGCTCCGGCCACATGTGCAACCGCATCATCACCTGTGAATTCAATGATCGCTTCGTTACGTGTCAGAGATCCATTCACTGTCAGCGTGAAGCTCTTGAAAACACTTTCTTTCCCGAGTCTCGAAAAGATATGTGTCACAGCATGGCGTTCATGTTCACGCCCTTGCGTGCGAACCATATGCAGCTGTCCGCCATCAGCAATATCGGCTTCCAAAACAGTGTTAAAACGCGCCGCAGCTGGACCATCTTCTAAGATAGTCGCCTGCGCGCCACTGTCGATGCGAACAACATGATGCAAGATCGCATCAGAGCTTTCCGAGCTTTGTTTGTAAACGATATGGATCGGCTTGGTGGGCGTGCTTGTCACATGGATCAACACGCCATCTGTCGCAAACGCCGTATTCAATGCGGCCAGCGGGCGTGCTACAGGGGATTGTCCACGTGCCTCTAGGACACCATAGATCTCTTTTGACCAATGATCATCGCGAGATTTAAGATCTGCGAGGCGCGTAACATCCACACCTTCCAGTACTGCGGCATCTGATGCATCAGGATCGAATACACCATCAACGAAGACCAGTTTTATACGGTCAAATTCGTCGAAAATAGCGCTTTCACTGCGATCTGAAACTACGGCAACGGGTGCGGTTGCCTGTGTGAACAGATCCGGCCGGGTATATTTCCAATATTCATCACGACGATCTGGAAGACCCGTTACCTCAACACGGCTCAACGCGGCGTGCCGGGCAGCATCAAGGCAACCACCTTCTGGCAATGTCAAACTAGCTAAGCGTGCCTCGGTTGTTTTTTGTTTAACTTCGGGAAGCGCCATTATTCCACCTCGGCCAAAATGTCAGCGTAGCCGTTGTTTTCCACCTCTAGTGCGAGCTCGGGGCCACCGGTTTTCACAATGCGACCATTGGCCATAATATGCACAACATCTGGCTTAATATGGTCGAGCAAGCGCTGATAGTGTGTGATCACAAGGAATGAACGGCCTTCGTCGCGCAGTGCGTTTACGCCTTCAGAAACCAATTTCATTGCATCAACATCAAGACCAGAGTCGGTCTCATCAAGGATACACATCTTAGGCTCAAGCATAGCCATCTGAAGGATTTCGTTACGCTTTTTCTCACCGCCAGAAAAGCCAACATTCACAGGACGCTTCAACATATCAGCATCGATTTTGAGCGTCTTCGCTTTGGCACGCACAGTTTTAAGGAAATCAGACGCGGACAGTTCTTCTTCGCCGCGAGCTTTACGCTGAGCATTTACGGCTGTGCGCAAGAACGTCATATTGCCAACACCTGGAATTTCTACAGGGTATTGGAATGCAAGAAACACGCCGAGCGCAGCGCGCTCTTCAGCTTCCAGTTCCAGCAGTTCGTCGCCATTTAGGCTCGCTGTACCTTCTGTAACTTCATAACCGTCACGGCCTGACAGGACATAGGACAGTGTGGATTTCCCGGATCCGTTCGGACCCATGATCGCGTGTACTTTACCTGCTTCAACCTTGAGATTGACACCTTTGAGGATTTGCTTGTCTTCTTCCTCAAGTTTCACGTGCAAGTTTTTGATTTCGAGCATTTTCTTCCTCGTCTTATATCGGTTGGGGATCGTTCCCCGAATGTCTGATGAGTTAGGAACCTTCGGTGAATTAACCGACTGATCCTTCTAAGCTGATTGCGACAAGCTGCTGAGCTTCCATCGCAAATTCCATTGGCAGGGCTTGCAGAACGTCTTTGCAGAAGCCGTTAACAACCAAGGCAACAGCCTCTTCTTCGTCCATGCCACGTTGGCGGCAATAAAAGAGCTGGTCGTCGTCAACCTTAGATGTCGTTGCCTCATGTTCCACGCGAGACGAATTGTTTTTCACCTCGATATACGGAACAGTATGCGCGCCGCATTTATCGCCGATCAGTAAACTGTCACACTGAGTGTAGTTTCGGCTGTTCTTGGCTTTGGGGTGCATAGAGACCAAACCACGATAGGTGTTTTGGGCTTTACCAGCGGAAATACCTTTGGACACGATCCGTGACTTTGTGTTTTTGCCCAGGTGCACCATTTTGGTGCCAGTGTCCGCCTGCTGCATGTTGTTTGCAATTGCGATTGAGTAGAATTCGCCTTGGCTTTCCTCGCCGCGCAAAATGCAGCTTGGGTATTTCCAAGTCACAGCTGAACCGGTTTCAACTTGTGTCCACATAATCTTTGCACGGTCCCCACGGCAATCTGCGCGCTTGGTCACAAAGTTATAGATACCACCTTGGCCATTTTCGTCACCAGGATACCAGTTCTGAACAGTAGAGTATTTCACCTCTGCATCTTCTTCGATGATAATTTCGACCACCGCGGCATGCAGCTGTGCTGTATCACGTTGTGGAGCAGTACAGCCTTCTAAATAGCTGACATAGCTCCCTTTATCTGCGATGATCAACGTGCGTTCAAACTGACCTGTGTTTTCCGCATTAATGCGGAAATAAGTAGACAGTTCCATTGGGCAACGTACGCCGGGTGGCACATAGACAAACGATCCATCAGAAAACACAGCCGAATTCATAGTTGCGTAGAAGTTATCACTGACAGGAACGACTGTGCCAAGGTATTTCTTAACGAGCTCGGGATGCTCGCGAATAGCTTCTGAGATCGAACAAAAGATTACGCCAGCCTTTTTCAACTCTGCCTGAAAGGTGGTGCCAACTGAGACGGAATCAAAGACAGCATCAACCGCGACTTTACGGCCTTCTGCTGGCGCGTCTTCAGCGCCCTCGATACCCGCTAATATCATTTGTTCTTTGAGTGGAATTCCCAGCTTTTCATAAGTGGCAAGCAGCTTTGGGTCGACCTCGTCCAAGGATTTGGGCTTTTCTTCCATCGACTTAGGACGTGCGTAATAATACTGGTCCTGAAAGTCGATTTTGGGATAGCTCACCATCGCCCAATTCGGTTCTTCTAGTTTTTCCCAACGTGCAAAAGCGTCTAGACGCCATTGTGTCATCCACTCGGGCTCTTCATTTTTTTCGGAAATCAAACGCACGATATCAGGGTTTACACCTTTGGGTGCGTATTCCATCTCGATATCGGTGTTCCAACCGTATTTATACGTACTGACCTCGCGAACCGCATCAACGGTTTCCTGATCAACGCCTTCTTTGGCTTCAAATTGGTCCACAACGGCCATCGTCTTCTCCTCAAAAACCTATAATTGCCTCACACTTGGCGGGCACGGTGGGTCTTTTGTTTCTTGCACCACACTTCAGCAAAGCGCAGTACGTCTGTTTCAGTTGTGTCTGGCCCAAGTGAAACCCGTATGGCTCCTTGAGCGATCTCAGTATCAAACCCCATGGCTGTCAAAACCGTACTGGCTTTGACCTTTCCACTAGAGCAGGCGCTGCCTGCGCTAATGGCAAACCCAGCGAGGTCCATTTGCATGACTTGCGTTTCGCCCTTCCACCCGGGTGTCGCAAAACACAGGGTGTTTGGAAGGCGCTGTGCGTCTTTCCCGACTAAGATAGTGTGATCGGCGCCAGCCTCAAGAGCTTTTTCTAGAATAATTCTAAGTTGGGTTACTTTTTCCCATACGCCGTCGTTTAAATCGGATGCAGCTGCTTGAGCTGCTGCGCCGAAGCCTATGATTCCTAGTGTATTTTCCGTTCCGGAGCGTCGGCCCATTTCTTGACCGCCACCTTTGATTTGTGCAGCTAGCTCTGTACCGCGTTTTAAGATAACGGCGCCAATACCTTTGGGGCCACCAAATTTATGAGCCGAGATCAACGCCATGTCACATCCCAGCCAATTAAACGCCAAAGGTATTTTCCCAAAGGCTTGTGTCGCATCGGTTACGGCAAGCCCTTGAGGGAGAGACTGTATAATTCCGGTTTCGGAATTCGCCAACTGCAGGCAACTGTGCGCAGGATCGATTGGATGAACCTGTCCTTGTTCATCAACATCCAGATCATTTTTTGCCCATGCGCGTACAGCATCATGCTCAATTTCAGCACTCGACAAATGACGCCCAGCCAAAGCCAGAGATGCGCCTTCGGTTGACCCCGAAGTAAAGACGATATCAGCACCCTCTGCCCCAAAGGCCGCTGCGATCTGGCCGCGCGCACGTTCTATAGCAGCCTTGGCTGCACGCCCCTCTGCATGTACAGATGACGGATTTCCGGCGATATGCATCGCAGCAATCATCGCATCTTTCGCTTCACGACGCAGCGGTGAGGTCGCATTATGGTCTAGATAGACACGCATCTGACAGTCATCTTTTTCCAGATAAGGGTTATAATTTCGAACGGCGGAGGTTTATTCGTCGACAATGTCAAACAAACTGGGAACCGCAGGACAGGGAGCCAGTTCGTTTTCGATCACGTCAGACAGACGTGTTTGGTGCAGGAAAACATATACATGCGCACTGAGCCCTTCCCACAAACGATTGGTCAAGGACTGAGCACGAGAACCGCTCGATCCGCCAGAAGCGCCTGCACCTTTATGCATTGCATCTACGGTTTCATCTACAGCGGAGAGCACATCGACAACACGAATTTCTGCTGGCAGATGAGCGAGCTTATAACCGCCCCCCGGGCCACGTACTGACGTGACGAGGCCTGCACGACGCAATTTCACGAAGAGCTGCTCAAGATAAGGCAGTGAGATATCTTGCCGCTTGGAAATATCCGCGAGGATTACAAGAGTGTCATTTGGCTGCAAAGCGATATCCGCCAGAGCAACCATAGCATAACGTCCTTTAGTCGAGAGTTTCATCCTCTCCTCCTCACAGTTACAATTCGCTAGTCATTGACGACCGCCGTGCTAACGCGTATCCCAGCGACACGACGGAAATAACACTTACGTCTATTTAGAACCGTTCTAAGATGTCTGAGGGAATGCGTCAAGTATTTCTCTGAGGCTAAACTGCAAAATGAGAATAGGATAAACCCACCTATGCCTGAGGTCATTTTTCCCGGACCCGAAGGTCGCTTAGAAGGCCGTTACCACCCCCAAAAGGAACGAGACGCGCCGATCGCGATTGTTTTGCATCCGCATCCACAGTTTGGCGGTACGATGAATAATAAGGTTGTCTACAACCTTCATTATGCATTTTATAATATGGGGTTTACTGTTTTACGGTTTAACTTCCGTGGCGTTGGTCGTTCACAGGGTGAATATGATCAGGGTGTCGGAGAGTTATCGGATGCGGCTTCTGCGTTAGATTATTTGCAGTCGATGAACAACAATTCCAAGCATTGCTGGGTTGCGGGCTTTTCGTTTGGGGCTTGGATTGGTATGCAGCTGCTGATGCGCCGTCCGGAAATCACTGGTTTTATTTCAGTGTCTCCACCTGCAAATATGTATGATTTTTCATTTTTGGCACCCTGTCCGTCTTCTGGTTTGATCATCAACGGTACGGCTGATCGCGCAGCACCGCCGACAGATACCTATAACTTGGTCAATAAGTTACACGAGCAAAAAGGTATCACGGCCACTCATACCGAAATTGAAGGTGCTGACCATTTTTATCAGAACCCTGATCATATGGACGCGATGATTGGCAATGTCAGCGATTACGTAAAACGTCGCCTAACAGAGAACACACGTTAATGTCATCGGTTCACCGTTTGGCTGAAAAGCTTGCGGAAGATACGTTGAAATTACAAGATGCGCTGCAACAAGACCGTCTTTATATTGAGGTCGCTCAGGTGTTGAGCGCATCGTCCCAATCTCTTGAGGAAGCCTTTTTGACAGAGATTCGCGTACATCTCGCAGAACGCAATGCTCGTGATTTTTTGAAACGAAAACTTACGACTGCCAAGCAAGACTCAAAAGAGAGCTAACCCTACAACGAAAACACCCATAGCAAGCAGCTATGGGTGTTTTCGTTACATTGATATATTTTACTAGATTAACTCGCCAACCTGTTTTCCGCGTTGTTTTCATCAAATTGATCGGCTGACGTATGCTCGCGGAAATAGGATAGGTTTTCATTCAATGCACGTGCTTGATCGTCCATTTGCGCACTCATAGCGGTCATTTCTTCAACCATTGCGGCGTTGGTTTGAGTGGCGTTATCCAGCAAACCTAGGGCATCTGCCATTTCACGTAAGGCCGATGCCTGCTCGCGAGACGTTCCTGAAATTGCCTGAATGAGTTCAGAGGTCTCCGAAACCCGTGCAACGATCTGATCCAATGCTTCACCTGCGTTGTTGACCAAATCTGATCCACTACGGACTTGCGTCGCACTTTTGCCAATTAAGTCCTTCACTTCATTCGCCGCATCAGCGGTTCGTTGTGCAAGCGCACGAACTTCGGCGGCAACAACTGCAAAGCCGCGCCCACTTTCCCCCGCACGTGCGGCCTCAACACCAGCGTTAAGTGCAAGAAGGTTGGTTTGGAACGAAATATCTTCGATAACGTTGATAATCGTAGAGATTTCGCTGGAAGATGCTTCGATGCTTGACATGGCTTCAACTGCAGATGCCATAACTTTTCCGCTCTTGCGTGCATCGTCTTGTGCTTGATTTGCTGCAGAACTTGCAGATCCTGCATCTTCGGCACTTTTATTGACTGATGAGCTGAGCTCTTGGAGCGCGCTTGTTGTTTCTGTCAAAGTTGCCGCCTGAGATTCTGTTCGTTCCGAGAGGCTTTGAACAGAGCCCGCAACCTCTTGGGCCTGATCTCTAAATTCGATTGAGGTATTTTTTGCGGAGCCGACGCGGTCTATCAAAGCGTCTGCTAGAAGATTAAAATCATTTTTAATTTTCGCGTAGGCCCCAGGGAAGGATTCGTCGATTTTACAGTTGAGCTCACCACTTGCCATTCGTGCCAGATGGTCACCTGAGATTTTAACGATACGTTCCGCAGTTTCTTGAGCCTCCTGCGCTTGATCTTCTGCCATTGCTGCGGCTTGAGCTTGCGCCTCAGCTTCAGCCTGACGTTGGGCGAGCAATTTGTCGGCTTTGATGCGCTGCAATTGAGCCGTAAACAGAACTATAAACTCCATGACAACAATGGCTGCGTGGACTGCGGTTCGTTCCAAATTCTCTATAAGGTTAACACTTGGATATACGAGCTTGGGTAAGAAAATGCTCATCGATGCGTGATGTGCTGCAATAAGAACCGTTGCAAAGATCAGCGACTTTGGGTTGTACAAGGACGAAATAATTGCAAGCATCGCAAAGTACAACATGTGCGTGTCGATTTGAAATGCATGTCCGGCGAAAACCGCAGTCAAAAGAGCGCAGTGGCCGATTAGGCTGAAACTTATTAAGAAATCGCGCGTGTCTGCTTTAAGGGTTTTCGCGAAATAAGCGATAAGACCGAGCACCAGACTGACAGCCCCAGCCAACTCCCAAGGCATGCTGGGATTTAAGAAGAGCACAGTCAATGCGGGCAACGGAATAAAAATCAAATTGGTCAGCTGCAGAACTTTAAATTCTGTGCCCAATTCTGCTGGCGGATTATCCGTTTTGGTAGGCGATAATTGATCTAGCGGCATAGTTCTAAAACCTTCTGACCGTTAAGTACGAGTAATGCGCCTGCTTCGCGCAGAGCACCGATATCGTTTTGCGTGTTGATTTGCGTGAAAGCGCCAAACGGGGCAGTTTCAGGACCGATTAAATCAAGGCCTGCTTTTGTTATGATCGCTTCTGGAGAGGATGCTAGTCCGCTGACAACCAATGCTATATCACCCTGGCCTAAAGACGCAGGGACGGCAGCGACCCCTAATAAGGGAAGCGCCATTATCGCAAATATTGCACAGATTTGGACAACGAAATTTGACATTTATAGACCTCTTGCACGAGAGGTTGACAAAAAATCGTTCAAAAATGTTTTACGGTCGCTTTGTATCTCGTAAATGTGAGCGGAATGTTGAGCAAGATTTTACGAAAATAGGCCTGAAGCGCGTGAAATTGACCACTACCCTCCGATTCTATCAAGCTATTATAGAGAATCAGAGAGCAGGAATTAAAATGTGGACACTTAAGGTGCCCAGTGTACTTGGGTTTCATGTAGCACGGCAGAAATTGGTGCCTCTTGTGGCGAGAGTGTCAATGCACGTTCCAAGGCGTCCTTTTTTGCCTCTCCGAAAATAACCAAATGCTTGGCGAGAGCTCCGTTTAAAACAGGAGCTGATAAGCTCATACGCACTTCGGGCTGGCTATCTGGGCGCAAAACCATGACTTCTGGTGCAGCATCGTGTAAAGCTTCGGCAAGACCAGACGTACCGGGAAACAGTGACGCGGTATGCATGTCCTCTCCCATACCCAAAAGCGCGACGGTCAAGGGTCTATAAGGTTTGACAACCGAGCAAAGTTCCTCAGCGGCAGTTTCCGGTGTGTGCCCTTCACGGAAAAACGGTATGAAATTCGCGGCTGCTGCATTTTGAACCAATAACCGTTCGCGGATAAGTTTGGCATTTGACCGTTCATGCCCTTGTGGGACCCAGCGCTCATCAGAGGCCATGACGCTCACGCTGCTCCAGTCCATCTCAACGGCACAAAGTTCATCAAAAATTGGCCCTGGAGTTGTTCCACCCGCCAACGCGATAGAAGCCTGTTCCTGAGACTGAAGTTGCGTCTTCAATGTTGTTGCAATTTCGTTTGCAACCGCCAAGGTCAAAATCTCGCGGTCGGCATAGGTGTTGAAATTCATAGAAGTTACCTCAAGGGAAATTTAAACGGTTTAGGGATGCGGTCTCGTTGCATCATTTTGCGCTAACATAAGCAAAAGAAGCCCCCTGTGCAAAGGGATGCTTCACCAACGGTTTAATGGTTTGCATATCACAGGGAGAACACTTGCACCTGATATGTGGTTACTGATAGGATGGTGACACAAAATATTGACCTTAAGAAGAGCAGGCTGCCAACGTGAGCGATACGCCGGAAACTCCTGAGAACCAAGACGAAAACCGTCCACAGCGTCCAGTATACGACGGTCCACGCGTCTCAATTGAATCCGAGATGAAAACCTCGTATCTCGATTATGCGATGTCGGTCATTGTCAGTCGCGCAATTCCTGATTTACGTGACGGTTTAAAGCCCGTTCACCGTCGTATTCTTTATGCTATGCATGAGACCGGCAACACGCACGATAAGACATATCGTAAATCCGCGCGTCCCGTTGGCGATGTAATGGGTAAGTATCACCCACATGGTGATGGCGCGATTTACGATGCGCTGGTGCGAATGGCACAGGATTTCTCTATGTCTCTACCACTGCTTGATGGGCAGGGTAATTTTGGGTCAATGGACGGCGATAATCCGGCCGCGATGCGCTATACCGAGGTTCGCATGGATAAGCCCGCGAGCTTTATGCTGGCGGATATCGAAAAAGAAACCGTTGATTTTCAAGACAACTACGACGGTAAAGATCGAGAGCCAACCGTGCTCCCTGCCCGCTTCCCAAATATGTTGGTGAATGGTGCTGGTGGTATTGCTGTGGGTATGGCAACCAATATTCCTCCACACAATTTGGGCGAAGTGATCAATGCAACGCTCGCATTGATCGACGACCCTGATTTGACCACTGAACAACTGATCGACTATGTGCCTGGCCCGGATTTCCCAACCGGTGCGCTGATGCTTGGTCGTTCCGGTGCGCGCAAAGCTTACCTCGAAGGGCGTGGCAGTGTTATTATTCGTGCCAAAACACGTGTCGAAGAAATCCGAAAAGATCGATACGCAATCGTCGTGGACGAGATCCCCTATCAGGTCAACAAAGCATCAATGATCGAGAAAATCGCGGAACAGGTTCGCGATAAAAAGATCGAAGGCGTTGCTCATGTTCAAGATGAATCTGATCGCAATGGTGTGCGTGTTGTTGTTGAATTAAAACGCGATGCAACGCCGGAAGTTGTGTTGAATCAACTCTATCGCTTTACACCGATGCAAACCTCGTTTGGGTGTAATATGCTCGCGTTGAATGGTGGGCGCCCTGAGCAGTTGACGCTGCGCAAATTCCTGACGTCTTTCATAGATTTCCGTGAAGATGTTGTTGCCCGTCGCACCGCATATTTGCTGCGAAAAGCGCGCGAACGCAGCCATATCCTGTGTGGTTTGGCCGTTGCTGTCACCAATGTCGATGAAGTTGTCGCAACAATTCGTGCCTCAGCAGATGCAGCCGAGGCACGGTTTAAGCTGATGGAACGTCGCTGGCCTGCTGCGGATATTGCTGGATACATCCGTTTGATCGACGATCCGACCCACACAATGAATGATGACGGGACATACAACCTATCCGAGGCCCAAGCGCGCGCCATTCTTGAACTGCGCCTACAGCGTTTGACACAGATTGGTGTCAAAGAAGTCACGGATGAGTTGGAAGAACTTGCGCTTAAGATCAAGGAATACCTTGATATTCTGTCATCTCGTGAACGTATCATGGGCATCATTGCGGATGAGTTAAGCGAAGTGCGTGATGGCTTTGCCGTTCCACGTCGGACTGAGATCGTTGACTGGTCTGGCGACATGGAAGACGAAGATCTCATTGAACGCGAAGATATGGTTGTGACCGTCACATCTGGTGGCTACATTAAACGTACGCCTTTGGTCGATTTTCGCGCGCAAAAACGTGGTGGAAAAGGCATCTCGGGGATGCAAACCAAAGAAGAAGATGTTGTCACCAATCTCTTTGTTGCCAACACACACACACAGCTATTGTTCTTCACCACAGATGGCATGGTTTACAAACTCAAAACCTGGCGCCTCCCCCAATCTGGGCGGACCGGCAAAGGCAAGGCAATTGTGAACATTCTTCCGATCCCAACAGGGGTCTCTATCGCAGCCATTATGCCCGTTGACCGCGCCGAGGATGAATGGGCTGATCTACAGATTATGTTCGCCACATCAGCCGGCACCGTACGTCGTAACCGTTTGTCAGATTTTACAAATGTCATGCGCAACGGTAAAATTGCCATGAAGTTTGATGAGGAAAATAAAGATACCAAGCTGATCAATGCGCGTATCTGCTCTGAAGACGATGATATCATGTTGGTGACCAACACAGGACGTGCCATTCGCTTCCCATCAACCGAGGTTCGCGTGTTTAACTCACGTAATTCTTTGGGCGTCCGCGGCATTAAACTTGGCGATAGTGATGAAGTGGTGTCAATGTCGGTTATTCGCCATTTCGATGCCTCACCCGAAGAACGTGTCGCATATCTCAAACAACGTCGTCTTATGGCCGGTGTGACTGAGGAACCTGAAACAGACGAAGATGAAGTGGCCGAAGGCAGCTTGTCACCAGAACGCTACGCCGAAATGTCTGCGGTTGAGAACCTGATCCTGACCATCACATCTGGCGGGGCCGGCAAGCTATCATCCAGCCATGACTATCCTGTCCGAGGTCGGGGTGGCATGGGTGTTACGGCCATGGACAAGGCAATGCGGGGCGGATCTTTGGTTGCATCCTTCCCGGTCGATATGGATGATCAAATCATGCTTGCGACCTCCAAGGGTCAATCTATTCGCGTGCCCGTAGATGGTATTTCCTTCCGGTCGCGATCTGCTGGCGGCGTCCGCGTATTCAACACAGGCGCCGGCGAAGAGGTTGTCTCGGTTGCTTGGATCGCGGAAAATAGCGACGAAGATACTGAGGATAGCGAAGGTTAATTCTATTAACCCTAAAGATGATTTGACCAAGCCGCTCTCGTTTCGAGGGCGGCTTTTACGGCTTTATCATCTTTGTGATGCAAACTGTGCCTGTTTCATTGCACGGAGGGCATGGCATGAATCTTTATCACTGCCAGATTGATCTGCATCACGAGGCCAAAGCTTTGGCCTTTTCCAGCGCTGTTGAGCAATGGATGGGGTATTTAAAACAACGTGGTGTGATCAGTGAATGGCGTCTGTTACGGCGGAAATTGAACCTGGCCAGCGACTCATGTCGCGACTTTTTGCTTGAAATCCAATTCGAAGACATGATCCAATTGGATAGTGCGTTCAAAGTCCTTGGCGAACATGACGAAGCGGTTGAGCGTTTATATAACACCGTAACTGCGTTTATCGCGGCCAGCGATTCTGGACTTTATCGTGTATTTCCTGACCCGGAACGTGCGGAACGGATGGCGCTGATTTAGCGCCATCAAATCCAGTTATAAATCGTAAAGTTCGCCAAATTTACGCTCAAGATACGTGATAAGCGGTGCGTGATCCGGAGCGGAGCCAGTCGCGTGTTCGATCGTCGCACGTGGTGATCGCAACCCGCCATGTTGTTGTAGATTTGTCCGCAACCATCCGGTCGCCGCCGACGTGTCTCCGCGTGCTATCTGATCATCAAGATCGGTCACATCGCGCGTTAACGCATCATAAAGGCAACCGGAATAGACGTTCCCAAGAGAATATGTTGGGAAATAACCAAACAAACCAACCGACCAGTGCACGTCTTGCAAACATCCATTGGATGGCTTGTCGACAGCATATCCAAAATCAGCTTTGAACCGATCATTCCACGCACCTTCTAGATCTGAGACCGCCAAATCACCAGACATCAAGGCACGCTCAAGATCAAAACGCAGCATGATATGGAGATTATACTGTAGTTCGTCAGCCTCTGTGCGAATGTAGCCATTTTGAACCGCGTTAACCGTTGCGTAAAATACGTCGGCATTTTCAATTCCAAAATCCCCAAAGCTCGCGCGCATTTGCTCAAACAACCAACCTGTAAAAGCTCGGCTGCGCCCTAATTGGTTTTCGTAAATCCGGCTCTGGCTTTCGTGAACACCCATCGACACCCCATGACCGAGCGGGGTCAGAAGGTAGGATTGATCGATGTTTTGCTCGTAACACGCATGACCAACTTCGTGAATAGTTGAATAGAAACAGTTGAACGGGTCTGTTTCCGCTGTGCGCGTCGTGATGCGCACGTCCAAACCGCTGCCAGAACTAAATGGGTGCACAGCCTTATCGATACGGCCGTAGTCAAAGTTATAGCCAAAGGCTGCAGCCAACTTTGTAGAAATTGCCATTTGTTTGTCGATATCAAACGACCCAGACAGTGATTTTACAGCTGGCTTGTCCAAGACACGTGCCCGTAAATCCACCAATGACGGGCGCATTGCATCAAAGATTTTTGCGATATCTGAACCCGTTGTGCCCTGTTCATAATCTTGAACCATTGCGTCATAAACATCACCACCCGCAGCGAGAGCCTGACCTTCTTCGCGCTTAAGGCGAACAACTTCCTCAAGAACTGGTGTGAACGCAGCTACGTCTTCCGCGGCGCGTGCAGCAGCCCACTTACCCTGTGCCTCAGATGTGACCTGTGCGATGCGACGTGCGAGGTCTGCTGGAATTTTCAAGCTTCGCTCATAGGATCGGCGAATGTCGCGTAAAATAGCACTGCCACGTTCGTCAGGTGCTGTTGCCTCGGATAACCACTCTGCAATGCGTGGGGCCGAACGGCGCGCATGCAACACGCCCTCAATCGCAGCCATTTCCTCACCACGTTGCGGCGCGGCACCTCGTGGCATCACTGTTTCCTGGTCCCAGCCTAAACGCCCGGCGATTTGTCCAAGTGCCTGCGTGTCGCGCTCAAAGGCAACCAATGCGTCAAATGCAGTCGTCATAATTAATTTCCCTTGAGTGAAGTTGCAATCGGGTAGGCAGATAGGAAACGTGCTCGTAGGATGGTAACCCAAAGTCCTACAGCAACAAGTTGATGTAAACTGGCCAAATTTACAGGCGCCCCGTGAAGAACAGTCACGATGCCCAATAAAACTTGTAAACACAGAGTTGCAAAAACAAGGTTAAACGCAGCACGCGTCTTGGGGTGAGCACTACGGCGACCGCGCAGCCATGTAAGGCAACCAAATACACACAGAAGATACCCGGTCACACGGTGGATAAATTGCACCAAGCCTGGGTTTTCAAAGAGGTTTTTCCAACCTAATTCGACAATCCAAACACTGGGTGGTAATATTTGACCGCCCATCAAGGGCCAATCCGTGTAGGATCGACCTGCATCAATACCAGCGACCAATGCGCCTAAGACGATTTGCACAAAAGCAAAATGCAACAAACCCGTCGATAGACCATATATCTTGGGTTCTTTCAGGCGGCGGGCCTGTAAAAGCTCACGGTCGGGACGTATAAGTCCTAGCATATACCAATACAGAACGCCCAATATAATAAATGCGAGACCAAGGTGTGTGGCCAAACGGTAGGATGCCACGGCTGTCATCCCTTCACCCTGCGTGACACCAGAATGGACCATCCACCAACCAATTGCGCCCTGTAAGCCTATTAGCACACCTGGGACAAATAGGCGCACAGTCCACCCTGTTGGGATAACACGCGTCACAAGAAAGCCTATAAAACCGACAAGTGCGACAAGACCAGTTACCCGACCCAGCTGACGATGTCCCCATTCCCACCAATATATATTTTTAAAATCAGATAGTTCCATCCATTGATTCATAATCTGATATTGGTCGATCGCCTTATATTTCTCGAATTCAACAAGCCAGTCGGCTTGGTTCATAGGTGGCAAGGCACCTGTAAACGGGCGCCATTCTGTAATGGAAAGGCCACTATCGGTCAGGCGGGTCAGCCCTCCGACAAAAATCATTGCGACGACAAGGACGAACAACAGCCCCAACCAGATCCGGATTAGCAATCGTGCATGTCCCGTATCTTTCTCGATCAACCCAGCTTTGGCGGTGTGTGTCGGTTTTTGAGGTTCCGACACCTCTTCAAAAATGCTGCGCTTGCTCATCACTGGCCTCTCTCGTCGTTAACGTGGCGCTAGGTTCTGTAACACCCTGCGTCTAGGGGACAATTAGTCTTTGCTGTGTTCTTTCCAACGGACCATTTGTCGCATGATACCGTGAAGCATTTGCACGTCAGCACGGGTCAGGCGCATGCGGCTCCAGAGATTACGAAACACGGTTTTCATCCCCGGTGCCTTTTCTGGTGGATAGAAATACCCGGCGTCTACAAGACGGTCTTCGTAATGCGTTACCAAAGCCTCGATTTCGGAGTTGGTTGCCCAATCGGATTTTCCAAGTTCAAAGGTTTCCTCAGCCACGGTCTCGGCTTGGCGCTTCCACTCGTAGCTGGTGAGCAGCACACATTGCGCGAGATTGAGCGAAGCGAATTCAGGGTTTACCGGCACGGTTATAATGGCATTTGCACGGGCAATATCGTCATTTTCCAATCCCGCGCGCTCTGGGCCAAACATCACTGCCACCGTTTCGCCCTTGGCAATCAGCTCGGCCGCTTTTTTCATCGCACCTTCTGGGGTGAAAACAGGTTTGGTCAACTCACGTGGACGGGCAGTGGTTGCAAATACATAGGTACAGTCAGCAAGTGCGTCAGGTAGATCCGCGGTCAGCTTTGCCTCATCCAGCAACCGCCCTGCCCCAGATGCCATTGCCACGGATTTTGGGTTTGGCCAGCCATCACGCGGAGCAACGATACGCATCCGGTCCAGACCAAAATTCCACATCGCACGGGCTGCTGCACCGATATTCTCGCCCATTTGCGGACGTACCAAGACAAATGATGGTTGCGGGGTTTCGCTGGGCATTCGGACCTCTTCTGACAAAAGTGCACTACGCTCTACTGATCTGTACTGGCTGCGGCAAGGGGATTGCTGCTAAATTCTGAGGTATTGCGACCCAAATCCTTGCATCAGCCGCAAATCTGGGTAGATACGCGATCAGTATAGGTAAATCACGTCAGGAGATCAGATATGGACAGCGCAGATCAAACACCAGACCAGCCGCAAATCTATCTAATTTCCCCGCCCAGTTTCGATCTTGATCTCTTTCCTGTGCAGCTTGCAAAGGTCTTGGATAGCACAGAAATTGCTTGTGTGCGCTTGGACCTCGCTAGTCGAGATGAAGATGACCTGAGCCGAGCAGCCGACGCATTGCGTGAAGTTACCCATCAACGTGATATTGCATTGGTCATATCTGATCACCTTGTTCTTGCAGAACGCTTAGGGTTGGACGGCGTACATTTAAGTGATGCGTCTCGTTCCGTGCGCAGTGCGCGTAAAACTTTGGGACCTGATGCGATTGTTGGCTGCCATAGTGCAACCTCGCGGCATGACGGTATATCAGCTGCCGAAGCCGGAGCGGATTATGTGTGTTTTGGTCCTGTTGGCTCTTCGGCTTTAGGTGATGGCGCTATTGCCGACCAAGATCTGTTTCAGTGGTGGACCGAA
The DNA here is from genome assembly GCA_947499635.1 of uncultured Paracoccaceae bacterium. Classification (GTDB taxonomy): domain Bacteria; phylum Pseudomonadota; class Alphaproteobacteria; order Rhodobacterales; family Rhodobacteraceae; genus Epibacterium. The sequence continues at coordinate 240,763 of CANMPD010000001.1, forward strand.
ATGATCGAAGTCCCAGTTGTGGCAGAAGGTGGTCTAACCGAAGATCTGGTGCGGAATTTATCCCCTATCACCGATTTCTTTGGTATCGGAGACGAAATTTGGAAGCAGGAAGATCCTCAAACGGCACTGAAATTATTACAAAATGCCATGGGTTGATATTTTTTAATGCTCTAGCGCGTGCCCTTTGGTCTTGTCCAAGTGCGACGATGTGAAACTCCTTGCCGCAGGAGATAAAAGAGGTCATGACAAGCCTATGACACAACCAGCCACTCCTACAGATATTCTCTGCATCGGATCTGTTCTTTGGGACATTATCGGGCGCAGTACGACGCAAATGCATGTCGGCTCTGATGTTCCCGGGCGCATAAATCGAATTCCCGGTGGTGTTGCGATGAATATTGCAATGACCTTGGCGCGTTTTGGTTTGAAACCTGCGGTCCTCAGCGCGGTTGGTCGTGACCCTGAAGGAGATGAGCTGGTGGCTGCTTGCGGTCACCTTGGAGTTATTTCGCGTTATATTTACCGGTCTGATGACTTGCCGACAGATACCTATATGGCCGTCGAAGGTGCAAATGGGTTAATCGCAGCGATTGCAGACGCGCATTCGTTAGAGGCTGCAGGCGACAAAATCCTCTCTCCATTACAAGATGGAACTTTGGGGCGTGCCGATATGCCATACGCCGGGGCTATTGCATTGGATGGAAATCTAAAAGTTGGACTGTTGGGCGAAATCGCAGTCAGCACAATCTTTGCAAAGGCTGACCTGCGCGTGGCACCGGCCTCGCCTGGAAAGGCGGAACGATTGCGTCCGTTTATCATTCATTCCCGTGGCACACTTTATGTAAATCTCGAAGAAGCAGGTATTTTATGTCAGGAAGACTTTGACTCCAGCGAAGTGGCTGCGAAAGCAATGCTGGCACGCGGCTGCGCACGCGTTTTGGTGACCGACGGTGGAAAATCTGCAACCGAGGCAGACGCTAACGATCTATATACTCTCGTTCCACCAGCAGTAAATGTAACACGCGTGACAGGGGCCGGTGATACATTCATGGCCGCACATGTCGCTGCAGAGATGCGTGGTGAACCTCGTGAAATGGCACTGGCGACAGCTTTGCGTGCCGCTGCAACTTATGTCTCAGGAGAAGCTCCAAAGTGACGTCTATGATCACAATTAAATATTCAGCCGAAGTAGCCGAAGCGCGCAAACAAGGTCGAGCCTTGGTTGCCTTGGAAAGTACAATTATTACGCATGGGATGCCGTATCCGCAGAACGTTGAAGTTGCGAGACAGGTTGAACAGGATATCCGCGATGCGGGTGCAGTGCCTGCGACGATGGCCGTCCGTAATGGTGCATTGCATGTCGGACTTGAAGACAGCGAATTGCAAGATCTTGGCCAAGCCAAGGGTGTCGCCAAATTGTCGCGCGCAGATTTCGCCGCCTGTTTGGCAACTGGCGGAACAGGTGCAACAACGGTTGCGGCGACGATGATTGCAGCGCGGATTGCAGGGATCTCAGTCTTTGCCACTGGCGGCATTGGTGGCGTCCATAAAGGTGCCGAGCAAAGCTTTGACATTTCAGCAGATTTACTAGAGCTCGCACAAACATCTGTGACTGTTGTGGCCGCTGGAGCCAAAGCGATTTTGGATGTTCCCAAAACGCTTGAAGTTCTTGAAACACAAGGCGTTCCCGTGATCGCATACGGGCAAGATAGCTTTCCGGCATTCTGGTCGGCAACCTCCGACTTAATGGCACCCCTTCGTATGGATACGGCATCTGACATCGCTAAGTCACATATGACACGACAGGATATGAAGGTCCCAGGTGGCCAGTTGGTTGCCAATCCAATCCCAATAGATATGCAAATCCCTGCTAAAGAACTGGCACCAATCATTGCACAAGCGCAATCCGAAGCCGATGCTCAGAATATCGTAGGTAAAGCCGTAACACCTTTCTTACTGCAACGGATATTTGAACTTACAAACGGCCGATCTCTTGATGCAAACATTGCGCTTGTGCGTAACAATGCGCGTCTCGCAGCTAAAATTGCTCAGGAAATGATCACGCGATAAGTTTAGCCCGATAAATTAAAGCGGCGCAGCATTGTGGATGTGCCTTTCAATGCCTAGCTTTCAGGCAACCAGGATGGTTTTGCACAAATGAATACACCCTTTGACGACGAACACCTACGTAAGCCAGGCATTTTTGCGCGACTAAGATCTTCATTCCTGACAGGGATCGTTGTGATTTCGCCTGTAGGTCTGACAGTTTGGCTGCTTTGGACCACAATTGGCTGGGTTGATAGCGTCGTTTTGCCGTTGGTTCCTCAAACATTCCAACCCGAAAAATATATCGGCATTAACTTGCGTGGTGTCGGCGTTATCTTTTTCTTAATGTTCACCATGCTTGTGGGCTGGATTGCGAAAGGTCTTATTGGACGTTCCCTTATTGGGTTTGCCGAAAGTCTTGTCCTTCGCATGCCTGTCGTACGATCCATATATTCTGGTATTAAGCAGATCTCGGAAACTGTTTTTGCGCAGTCTGATCGTAGTTTTGAAAAAGCCTGCTTGATCCAATATCCACGTCAAGGAATTTGGGCGATTGGCTTTATTTCTACGACAGCACGCGGTGAGATCTCTGATAAGGCCGAAACCACTGGACGTCTTCAGAGCGTTTTTGTCCCGACAACCCCGAACCCGACTTCGGGATTTCTGCTTTATTTTCCCGAAGACGATATTATCGAATTGGATATGAGCGTCGAAGACGCCGCAAAGCTTGTGATATCGGCTGGCCTCGTCTACCCCAATGGACAGGATCCATCGCAAGCACCTGATACATAAGTATGTGCTTAGCGAGCCGACTATGGTCTGCAGACTGAATAATGTTCTTCAGAAAGATTACAGGTTCTGCCCGTCTTGTAATCTTTGATGCGATGAGATTCCCAGTGTGCTTTTATTCGTAAGCTTTCGAAAAAAACAGGGCGTGTAATTCACATAGTTGATTTTTCCGCTGTGCTCATTCTTGCTTATGCGAATAAAAAAAACGCTGGCACAAGGCCAGCGTCCAGTCATTGAGGCAGGTTTCATACAGGCAAGAAACCTATCGAGCAGTGAATTCTTTATACGCTGTTTCCCCTTAGCATCCAAGCTAAAAGTTTAAACTCCACCTTGCCCGTATATCGCGGTAGAAAGGCATATAAATAAGGACGTAACAGGATTGGTTCGCAGCGTGAGACAGAAAATATTATCTCGCATTTTATGCACGTTTTGGGGAATCGCCTTGGGTTTTCACGGCTCACTTGCAAGTGCAGAATCGGCATTGCAACCGCCACATGGGATCTCTTCGCATGGAATTTCAATGTATGGCAGCCCTAATCTGCCACCCGATTTCGCATCGCTTCCGTATGTGAATGCTGAGGCACCTAAAGGTGGATCTGTAGTTCTGGGAAACAGTGGCAGCTTTAATGCGCTCAACCCGTTTGTTCCAAAAGGCACAACACCTTGGCAGATGCGGTTTTGGGGGTATGAGAGCCTGATGGGACAATCTCAGGATGAACCATTTACATTATACGGTCTACTCGCGGAATCAATTGTCACACCAGCTGATCGTTCGTGGGTCGAATTCACCCTTCGTCCCGAGGCACAATTTTGGGATGGTAGCCCGGTCACCGTTGATGATGTGATTTGGTCCTATAAAACTTTGGGCACTGAGGGCATTTTGCGATATCGCAGTTTTTGGTCAGCGGTCGAAACCATTGAACAGACAGGGCCGCGCAGCCTTCGGCTGAGTTTTAATACCAACAATCGTGAGTTGGCACTGATCGCGGGCATGCGTCCGGTGTTAAAAAAGTCGCAATGGGAAGGTCGTGCTTTTAGCGATGCGCCCTCTGACGAAGTGCCTATCGGCAGCGGGCCTTATCTGGTGAGCGACTTTGAGATGGGGCGCCAGATTACATTTCAGCGCAATGAGGCCTATTGGGGGAAAAACCTTCCTCTGCGACGTGGGACAAACAATCTAAACACCATCAAATTAGATTTCTTTGGTGACCAGACGGTTTTATTCGAAGCATTTAAGGCAGGTGAGCTCTCTGCCATTCGAGAGTTTAATGCTAGCAAGTGGAATCGCGATTACGATTTTGCGCGGGTTCGAACTGGCAAGATTGTGAAAGCGGAAATTTCAAACCAAGCCCCTTCAGGTATGACTGGACTTGCTTTCAATACACGTCGCGCGACATTACAGGATTGGCGTGTCCGCGAGGCGTTAATTACTGCGTTTAATTTTGAGTTCATCAATGATGCCCTGACAGGGGGACAGGTCCCACGAATTTCCTCTTATTTCTCGAATTCCTACTTAGCCATGAACCATGATGCAGCGTCTGGGCAGGTAGCACAACTTTTGGAGCCATTTTCAGCTGATGTACCGCCAGGTACGCTCCAAGGGTACACCCTGCCCGTATCAGACGGCAACGCACGGAACAGAAAAAACCTTCGGGCTGCGCGTGAGCTTCTGGAACAGGCTGGCTGGTTTGTAGAGGAAGGCGTTTTACGCAATGCATCCGGGCAAGCATTCACCCTGAATGTCCTGTTAAAGAACGGTAATCTTGGCGAAGAAGAAATGCAAAAGGCCGTCGATCTATATCGCCCGGCGCTTGAGCGGCTAGGTATCGCGCTCGAAGTTGATGTTATTGATAGCGCTCAATACATTGAGCGGCAGGCTGCGCTTGATTATGATATGATCTTTATACGGCGAGCCTTGTCATTGAGCCCTGGTAACGAGCAGCGTTTGTATTGGGGCAGTGAAACAGCAAACCAACCCAGCAGCCGTAACCTTTCAGGTATTCAGAGCCCTGCGATTGATGCCATGATTGACACGATGTTAAGCACAACGGATCAATCAGAATTCATTTCTGCAGTGAAAGCTTTGGACAGATTGCTGATGGCCGGGCGCTATGTGATCCCAATTTGGCATTATGCGGATAGCCGGATTGCGCATGATCAGGCGTTACGGGCGCCAGATACTCCTCCTATTTATGGGGATAGCATCTATTATTTCCCTGAGGTTTGGTGGTCTCAAGATTTTTAGATCACCTAGATAAGAGACACAAAGGCGACATTATCTAGAATGTCGCTTTTTTCTTGCATAACGATACCTATTTCCATAATTCATGAAATATGGAAATAGGTATCGTAAATCAACTGTCAGCCCTTGCTCATCCCAAAAGGTTGGATTTGTTCCGCCTGTTGATGCGGCGTTATCCAGATTCCGTTTCAGCAGGTGAAATAGCGCGAACACTCGATCTTAAAGCAAATACTGCCTCTGTCTATCTGTCTACATTGCGACAGGTTGGACTAATTCGTCAGGATCGCGTCGGAGTAAGCCTGTTTTATCAATCCGAAATTTCGGCGATGCGGGATCTCGTTGGAGTATTGTTAAATGACTGTTGTCAAAACAGGCCAGACATCTGCTTAACTGGCCCTTATTGCGAAGCACGATCAGAGGCCAGCCAACCGCCTTATAATCTTCTATTTATTTGCACTGCAAATTCTGCCCGTTCCATCATGGCCGAAGCGATCTTGAACAAAATCGGCGCAGATAGATTTACCGCTTACTCAGCAGGTGTGGCACCCGCAACAGGACCACAAACCGAAGTTTTGCAGATGCTGCGAGAACAAGGACACGATATATCCGACCTCACAAGCAAGAATGTCGACCAATTTACACAGATCACGGCCCCCAAAATGGATTTTGTGATCACGGTTTGCGATCGCGCAGCCAATGATGATTGCCCGATTTGGTCTGGTCAACCGATACAGGCCCATTGGGGATTGCCGGATCCAGTGCACATCAACGCGACAGCCTCACAGGCGACCCTCGCTTACCGGCAATGTTATGACGCATTGACCACCAAACTCCGCGCGTTTGTTGACTTACCAATTGAGACATTGGACCGAGTGTCCCTGCAACATGCGCTTGATGATATCGCACGCGGCATAGCCGCCTAAGCATCTAACCGTTTACCTGAAAAGAAAAACCATGAATATTTTAGTATTATGTACTGGGAATTCCGCACGCTCCATCCTGTTAGAAAGCCTCCTTAATACGCTTGGGGCTGGGCGTGTGATGGCCTATTCGGCTGGATCAAACCCTTCAGGTCGTGTTCATCCTCAATCCCTCGTTCTCTTGGCTGAAAAACAACATGATACATCAGGTGCCCGATCCAAAAGCTGGGACGAATTTGGCACTGAAACTGCGCCGGAAATGGATTTGGTGATAACAGTTTGTGGTTCCGCTGCCCAAGAAGAATGCCCTATGTGGCCTGGTGCGCCATTGCGAACTCATTGGGGCGTCGAGGATCCCGCAGCAGCGTCAGAACCTGACTGGGATCAAGCATTTCGTACAGCTTACACAGTGCTAGAAAAGCGTGCTCGAGCATTCCTAGCACTCGAGTTTGAGCACATGTCCAAAGATGTACTAAACGTCGAACTTTCACGTATCGGAGACATCTTATGACCGTGCAGAAACTATTGGTCGAAGGGGTCGGTACCGCTTTGTTACTGATCGGCGTGATTAGTTCTGGAATAATGGGTGAAACGCTCTCTGACGGAAATACGGCTATTGCACTGTTGGCAAATGCCATCGCAACAGGTTGTATTCTATATGTTTTAATTACGATCTTAGGGCCGATTTCTGGCGCGCATTTCAATCCCGCCGTGACATTGGCTTTTGCACTGCGTGGTGCATTTCCGTTTAAGGACATGCCTTCTTATATTGCCGTGCAAGTTATTGGTGCGATACTTGGTGTTTGGGCCAGCCATATTATGTTTGACCTGTCGGTCTTTCAGACTTCGACAACGATGCACAGAACCGGTGGCGCGCAGTGGTTTTCAGAAATCATTGCAACCTTTGGACTGCTTTTTGTGATTTTTGGTGGATTATACAGTCGCCCCGACGCGGTACCAACACTTGTCGCACTCTATATTACGGGGGCGTACTGGTACACATCGTCAACCAGTTTTGCAAACCCAGCAGTTACAATCGCCCGTGGATTGAGTGATACATTTGCCGGTATTTATCCCGGGCATATCGTCATGTTCATCGGGATGCAGATCTTTGCAGTTGGACTCGCACATCTATTCCTACCGTTGATTTTTCCTGATCGCCTCAAATCCTGATGTAGAACCGGTTTGCTTTTTAAAGTTTCTCAAATCCCTTTGCGGGCTAGTTTCTCTCTAACGGACCTATGCCTAATTTCACTCGTGTCAAATGTTAATATTTTGTAAATATTGGTTACATTTTCAGATTAGTTTGCTAACGTTTCAGCATGTGTACCAGTTCGAACGTTAGAGAGTGACATGTTAAAGCCGATGAATATTTCAGATCTGAAAGAATGCTGGCCACGCTTGCGCCAACGTTTCCCTTATATCGCGGAAAAAGACGCCAGAAATGGTTTTGAAACCCCGGATCATTTTTTAAAATGCGTCGCGGACAAACAGCATATCACGATTTCTGAAGCGCGCGAAGAAGTTGCCGATTTTTTATATGTGGAAAGCTTACACGCAGAACTAGATTACAGCTAACCCGGCACTTCAAGCCGTATCAGCACGTTAGGTTAGCGACGTAACCCATAAAACAGTTGCATCCTCAGCACTGGTAGACACGACATTATGCCCCATAGCGCCATCATAATAGGCACTATCACCGCGGCGCATTTCAACGGGTTCATAAAACTCTGTAAACAAACGGATCACTCCGGTCAGAACATATAAAAACTCTTCACCGTCGTGACGTACCCAGCCATCAAATTCATCCATATTACGTGCACGCACGCGCGCCCGGTAAGGTAACATATTTTTACGCGTTAATCCGTCGGCCAAGAGCTCATGTTCGTAAGTTGTCGTCGCCTGCATGCTCCCTTGACCATCTTTGGTAACGATCATGCGGCCATTCACTTGCTCGCGTTGTGTAGGGGTGAATAATTGAGGCACCGAAATTTTCAAACCAACAGCAAGTTTTTTCAATGCTTCATAGGTCGGTGACATTTGTCCGTTTTCGATCTTGGACAATGTCGAACGGGCGAGGCCCACTTGATTGGCTGCGTGTTCAAGGGTCCAATCGCGTTCCTTGCGCAATTCACGAACACGAACCCCAAGATCAAGGGGTTCGGGCATAGTTTCATTGCCATTCGCATGGGCGATTGAAATCAGATTCTTTGGGTCACGGTCAGCCATACTGAACGTATATGTGTGCCAGTAGTGGCTTGCAATCTGTGCAATTCCAAAACATGTATAAGGATGATACGGAAACCTCTGACACGAGGGAAGCAAAGGACATATCGATGACGGCCATAAAACTGGATATTCTATCTGACCCCATCTGCCCATGGTGTTACATTGGGAAAACACTGTTAGATCGGGCTTTGGCCGAGGAAACTGACCATCCCTTTGTGATCGAATGGCATCCATTTCAGCTGAACCCAGATATGCCTGTAGATGGCATGGATCGACGCGCTTATCTGGAAAACAAATTTGGCGGTAAAGATGGCGCCATCAGGGTATATGGTCAAATTGCTGATCATGCCGAAAGCATCGGGTTGCCCTTGAACCTAAGCGGTATCCAACGCACACCCAATACGATTAATGCTCATCGGTTGATTCACTGGGCAGGGTTGGAAGAAAAGCAAACAGCTGTTGTTGATGGGTTATTCAAAGCCTATTTCGAAGATGGAAAAGACATCGGTAACATCGATATCTTGGTTGAGATTGCCAGCGAAGCGGGTATGGACGCGGCTGTGACACAACGGTTGTTAGAAGGCTCTTCAGATCGCGATACGATTAAAGAACGCGACGCGCATTCACGCCAAAAGGGAGCAAATTCAGTCCCGACGTTCGTCATCGCAAATCAACATGTTGTCCCTGGTGCCCAACCCCCTGAATTGTGGAAACAGGTCATTGCGGACATTCGTGCGCAGCTGGCACAAGACGACGTAGAGTAACCATTTTATTCTGTGTAAAGTAGGATTGGCGGATCTTATTGGGGCTATTGTTAGTTCGCGTTTCATGATAGCCGGAGAGATACCCGTTTGACGAGAATTTTACCGTCAATCGGGCATTTCAAAGGAATGTATTATGCCCTTCGTCCGCCGCTCTGCACCTTCTCAGCGCGAGCTTATTGCGCTGATTGCAATGATGTTTGCAACTATTGCTTTTTCCATTGATGCTATGCTGCCTGCACTGCCAAATATTGGCGCGGCCCTTAGCCCCGAAAACCCCAACCGTGCGCAGCTAATTATCGCCTTGTTTATTTTAGGCATGGGAATAGGCACGTTTTTCACAGGACCCTTGTCTGACGCTTTTGGGCGCAAACCCATCTTAATGCTGGGAATTGCATTATATGCAACTGCAGCGATCGTTGCATATGTTAGTTTATCCTTGGAAATGATCCTTGTGACACGTGTCATAATGGGGATTGGTGCAGCCGCACCGCGTGTTGTTGGTGTGGCCATCGTTCGTGATCTCTATGCGGGGCGTGATATGGCCCGTATCATGTCATTTGTAATGATGATCTTTGCCTTAGTTCCGGCCTTTGCCCCTTTGTTAGGGACGGTCATTATTGCACTCGCAGATTGGCATGCTATTTTTTTAGCATTTGCACTTTTTGGCGCAGTAATCGCGCTTTGGGCAGGGATGCGTTTACCCGAGCCTTTGCCAGTAGAAGAGCGCCGTCCGCTAAAGCTGTCTCTTATCATAGATGCGCTCAAGGAAATGGCCGCCAATCCAACCGTACGCATTTCAATCTGGGCGCAATGTCTGACGCTGTCGATGTTGTTTACAATGATCGTATTGGTGCAACCCGTTTACGATATCGTTTTTGATAAAGCCGAAAGCTTCCCTATCTGGTTCATGATCATTGCTTTGTTATCGATGTCGGCAAGTTTTATCAATTCTCGTATCGTTGTGCGTCTGGGCATGCGTAAAGTCGTGACTTGGTCACTATTGGGACAAGCTTGTGTAAGCGGCGTTATGCTTTTGATTTTATTTGCCGATTTGGGTGCGTTAACATTCTATCCGTTTCTTGTTTGGCAACTGAGCATCTTTTTAATTGTCGGTTTGACACTGGGAAATCTAAATTCCATCGCGCTTGAGCCCTTGGGCCATATCGCAGGCATTGCAGCCTCGGTTATTGGGGCTGTTTCAACGGTGTTCTCGGCAACTGTCGGGGCGATCATTGGACAGATGTTCGATGGCACCTTATTCCCAATGGTTATTGGCATTTTTTGCGCTGTGGTTTTAGCATTTTTAACAATGCTGTGGCTTGACCGCGCCGAGAGAGTACGCGACGCGTAAATATGACTTTACGCGTCTGTATTTTATGAACCAGCCTTTGCTTTCTTTTTATGAGCAACAACCTTCTCGGCAAGATCACGGGCAATGGCAAACGCGCCCTTGATCTTGTCAGCGTCTGATTTCCAATCCCGTCGCACAACGATCTTGTTATCTTTGACTTTGGCGAGGCCGTCTTGTGCCTGCATGAATTCAACCAACCCCTGCGGAGAGGCGAATTTATCATTGTGGAACTGAACTGTCGCCCCCTTTGGACCACCATCCATTTTGGCGATCCCTGCCCTTTTACACATCGATTTAATTCGAACAATGAGCATTAAGGTATTAACTTCTTTCGGTAATTTACCAAAACGGTCAATCAGCTCGGCAGCAAAACCTTCCAGCTCGACTTTTGTCGTCAACGAAGATAGACGGCGATATAGTCCAAGCCGCACATCCAAATCAGGGACATAAGTCTCAGGGATCAGCACGGACACGCCCAAATTGATCTGTGGGGCCCATTGATCGTCGCCGTCGCTCAAACCGTCAATCTCTCCGGATTTGATCTTAGCGATGGCTTCCTCAAGCATGGATTGGTACAGTTCATACCCCACGTCTCGCATTTGGCCGGATTGCTCTTCGCCGAGTAAGTTCCCTGCCCCGCGAATATCCAAATCCTGCGATGCTAATGTAAATCCGGCCCCCAATGTGTCCAAAGAACCAAGAACGCGTAATCGTTTTTGTGCAGCATCCGTCAAACGTTGACGCGGTTTTGTTGTTAAATACGCATAAGCCCGCGTTTTCGAACGTCCGACACGCCCACGAATTTGATACAGCTGAGACAGGCCGAACATATCGGCGCGGTGGACAACCATTGTATTGGCCGTTGGAATATCCAACCCGCTTTCTACGATCGTTGTTGCCAAAAGAATATCAAACTTTCCATCGTAAAACGCATTCATACGTTCATCGAGCTCGCCCGCGGCCAGCTGACCATGCGCCACGACATAGCGCAGCTCAGGCAATTGTTGTTTCAGGAATTCTTCCACTTCGGCCAGATCTTTTATCCGAGGGACGACGTAAAAACTTTGGCCACCTCGATAACGTTCACGCAAAAAGGCTTCGCGGATCGTAACGGCGTCAAACTCACTCACGTATGTGCGAATGGCAAGACGATCGACCGGTGGCGTGCCGATAATGGATAAATCACGTACACCTGTCAAACTCAGCTGCAAGGTGCGCGGAATTGGGGTCGCAGTGAGTGTTAAGACGTGTATATCGCTGCGCATCTGTTTTAAGCGTTCTTTGTGGGCAACGCCAAAATGTTGTTCTTCGTCGATGATCAATAATCCCAAGTTTGGGAACTTGACGTTTTTGGCCAACAACGCATGAGTGCCGATGACAATATCAACGGTTCCAGCGGCCATACCTTTGCGGGTTTCAGCCGCCTCTTTTGCCGTAACAAAGCGCGATAGCTGTCTGACTTCTAATGGGAAACCACGAAATCTCTCTTTGAAACCCGCAGCGTGTTGGCGGGCCAAAAGCGTCGTTGGGGCAACAACAGCGACCTGCAGTCCGGACATGGCTGCGACAAATGCGGCCCGCATCGCAACTTCGGTTTTACCAAAACCGACATCCCCGCAAATCAGGCGATCCATTGGAGCCCCAGAGTGCAAGTCATCCATAACATCGCCAATAGCGCGTAATTGGTCATCGGTTTCCTGATACGGGAAGCGCGCCGAGAATTCTTCCCATGCCGAAGGTGGCGGATCAATCATAGGCGCCTTGCGCAAGGCACGTTCTGCGGCAATACGGATCAACCGATCCGCCATCTCGCGAATGCGTTCTTTCAGTTTAGCCTTTTTCGACTGCCATGCCCCACCACCTAAGCGATCAAGCATCCCTTCGTCGTGGCCGTATTTTGACAATAGCTCGATATTTTCAACTGGCAGATACAGCTTCGTTGTCTCGGCATATTCAAGCAAGATACATTCATGCGCGGATCCGGCGGCTTTGACCACCTCAAGGCCGAGGTAACGGCCAATGCCATGATCAACATGCACAACCAGATCGCCAGGGCTAAGGGATTGTGTCTCGGTTAAGAAGTTTTCAGCTTTACGACGTTTTTTGGGGGCGCGGATCAAGCGATCGCCCAAAACATCCTGTTCTGAAATGACGGTCATGTCATCCGTCTCAAAGCCGTTTTCCAACGCCCATACCGCGAGGTGCAGCCCTGATTTCCCCAAGCGCGTCCCATTGGTGATCAAGATAGCTTCGGCAAGACCCTCATCTTCAATCAACCCTTCCAAACGTTCACGTGCACCTTCGGAATAGGACGCGACAACAACGGGACCCTTTTGTAGCTTTGCTTTAATATGGCCAGCTAAAGATCCAAAAAGACTTATACTTTCTTGTTGACGCTCTGGCGAAAAATTGCGGCCAATCCTCCCCCCGGCATCGACAACACCAGGCCCCGAAGCTTGCGGCAAAGGGTGAAATTGGATTATGCGATGAGAGGCAATCGTAATTTCCCAAGCCGCATCGTCCAAATACAACAGATCTGGTGGGCAAGGTTTATAAACACTGTCCAATCGTCCCTTGGCGGACATCGCTATCTTACGGGTCTCGTATTGATCCGCAATTGTATCCCATCGTGCCAAACGTGCAGGTGTTAACTGGTCATCCAGCGCAATTGTCGCCTCTGGCAGGTAATCAAATAGGGTTTCAAGACCATCGTGAAAAAACGGAAGCCAATGCTCCATCCCTTGATGTTTACGTCCAGCACTGACCGCCTCATAGAGTGCGTCATCATTGCCTGCGGCGCCAAACTCGATCCGGTAATTTTGACGAAACCGCGTAATCGCAGCCTCGTCGAGGATGATTTCGGATACGGGCGCAAGCTCGACAACTGATAATTTTTCGGTTGTACGTTGGCTGGCCGGATCAAAACGGCGTGCACCCTCTAGCACATCCCCAAAAAGATCGAGACGGACAGGACCGGATTGTCCCGGAGGAAAGATATCGATAATCCCTCCTCGTACGGCAAAATCGCCAGGCTCCATCACCGACGGCGCCTTGGTAAATCCCATTCGTGTCAAAAAATGCCTTAATGCATCTTCGTCAATACGCCCGTTAACACTGGCACTGAACGCGCTTTTTCTTAGAATACTGCGCGCTGGCACACGTTGTGTTGCGCCGTTCAGTGTCGTCAGTAAGACAAATTGCGACGGCATTTCATGAACTAAGGCGGCCAAAGTCGCCATCCGTGCGGCTGAAATATCCGCATTGGGCGACACACGATCATAAGGCAGGCAATCCCACCCCGGGAATACAAAGACAGGCACATCTGGTGCAAAAAATGCCAATGCTGCCCGCATTGCCTCGAGACGTTTATCATCACGGGCCACATGTACAATCGGCGCGTCAGATTTGGTCATTTCGGCCAATACAAGCTTGGCATCAAAACCTTCAGGTGCGCCACCCATTGTCAAAGACTGTCGTGACATTAATTATTGCTCCTCATTCGAGACCAAGTTCCCGCCCGCGCTATGACCTTGCTAAAAATAACCAATCGAGAGGTTCTTATACATACCCCAAATGGCGGTCACAAAAACGCATGCCATTCCCAGTAGCTGAATATAAAAACGTGTACGCGCTAGATATTTATACAAATGCTCGCCTTGCAGATTTTGCGCTATGATCGTTTGCGCAGCAGAAACTGTAATAAGACCTACGATGCTCATCGGCATTAACAACAGAAATGCGGCCTGCGAGAATTCTAAGCCATATGCAAAGCCCAACACGCCTAGTACTGTGAACACAAAACAGCAAAAGAGGACCAAGAACATTCCAGAAGCCTCTGAAATATAAATATAACGGCGCGCTTGGATGTAAACAGATGCCTCGAGATCTAATGCCTCTTGTTGCCCCAATCGTGCGGCACGAGAGACCATATCATATGGTATGCCTAGCACCCAATGACTGGCGGATGACCACATAACCGCAAGACAAATCCAGTACCACAGGTTCGAAAATGAACGTAGGTCGATCAACTCGGCGATGATATGAAACATGTCCACTGTGCGGCCCATCCGTTGGTTCTGCTGCGACATCCTGCCGTCGGCCGCTATTGCCTGACAGGTATTGAACTTATATCCAACGCAGCGACGTCAGATACAAGAGCTAGTTGGACAAAAACAAACAGCTTTCTCGCGGTATAGCTCTTGAGAACGGTCTCGGTTTTATGCGACGACTTGAGAGCACACTGTACAGATGAGGCAACTATGACTCCCACACTTGCTCCGTTTCCTTTGGCACGTCCACGACGCATGCGCCAATCTACATCGTTGCGCAGACTGGTGAGTGAAACGCATCTCACTTCGGATGATCTAATCTGGCCTGTATTTGTGCGCGATGGCCACGGAGAAATTGAACCTGTTGCCTCAATGCCAGGTGTCGTGCGCCGCTCGGTTGATAAGATTGCAGATGCCGCAAAAGAGGCACAAGACCTCGGCATTCCAGCCATCTGCTTGTTCCCCTATACTGATATATCGTTAAAAACCGAAACATGTTCCGAAGCATGGAACCCAGACAATCTGACCAATCGCGCCATTCGTGCGATTAAAGAAAACGCGCCTGATATCGCAGTCATGACCGATGTCGCACTTGATCCTTATAATATCAACGGTCACGATGGTTTTGTTGTGGATGACCAGATTGTAAATGACCAAACGGTCGAGGCATTGGTAAAGATGGCACTTGCGCAAGCCGATGCTGGGGCAGATATTATTGGTCCTTCCGATATGATGGACGGGCGTGTCGCAGCGATGCGCGGCGCGCTTGAAAGCGCGGGGCATCAAAACGTTACGATCATGTCTTATTCCGCCAAATATGCGTCGGGGTTTTATGGTCCATTTCGTGATGCCGTTGGGGCGTCTGGTGCTCTAAAGGGCGACAAAAAAACCTATCAAATGGATCCGGCGAATTCCGATGAAGCCCTGCGAATGGTTCAACGCGATCTACACGAAGGCGCAGATATGGTGATGGTTAAACCTGGAATGCCCTATTTAGATATATGTACCCGTGTGAAACAGACGTTTGGTGTCCCGACATTTGCTTATCAAGTGTCAGGAGAATATGCGATGATTCAGGCGGCAGCGCAAAACGGGTGGATCGACGGGCACACTGTTATGATGGAAAGCCTGATGTCTTTTAAGCGTGCTGGCTGCGATGGAATTCTTACATATTTCGCGCCCGAAGTGGCAAAATACCTAAACGGTTAAGCCCAATATCAATCTAAGGCATGAAATCGCCCACTTCACTTTGGCTTTAGATGACAGTTAGGTTGCTTTGCGTTAACCTAAGCCATAAGCCGCGCATGCGGTGTATAATCAACCTCGACAAAAACGAGAAACGAAATGAGCAGTAAACAATTATCACCACTTTCACGGCGTGTGTTCACGTTCGGGGCTTTGGCAGGCGTCGGGGTTACAGCGGCAGCTTGTGGCAATGGGGTCGGAAACACGAACGCCAGTAAAATCGATGCGCGCGTGAATGCAACGCTGAACCAAATGTACAGCAGCTATCCGGGTACCGCAGACTTGGCTGAAAAATCCGTCGGCATGCTGATCATGCCCTTGGTAACCGAAGCAGGCTTTATCTTTGGTGGTTCTTTTGGTCGCGGGGCCTTGCGTATTGATGGGGTAACCGTTGACTATTATTCCTCTGTTAAGGGCAATGCAGGTCTCCAAATAGGGGCCCAACAATATGCACATGTTCTCTTCTTTATGACACATGAAGCCCTAGCGTCCTTCCGTCGCTCCTCCGGTTGGGCTGCGGGCGCCGATTTGGAATATGTCTTATTGGACGAAGGTGATGCAATCACGGCAGATACAAACACATTGACAGCACCTATTATTGCTGCAGTTTTTGCGCAGGCTGGTCTGCGTATTGGCGCAACGCTAGAGGGCTCAAAATACACACGCATCATCCCTTAATTTACAATTAGAACAATATGTTGCGCGACCTTCTTATGGTAAGAAGGTCGCGTTTTTCTCAGCTCAAAGCGCGTAGGCGTTTGATCAAAGCTGACGTATCCCAACGACCGCCACCTAGGTTTTGGACGTCTTTGTAAAATTGATCAACCAAAGCAGTCATCGGCAGGCTTGCGCCTACATCCTCTGCGGTATCCAAACAAATTTTCAGATCTTTACGCATCCAATCCACTGCAAAACCATGGTCAAATTCATCAGCGAGCATCGTATCTGAACGGTTGGACATTTGCCAACTGCCCGCCGCACCTTGGCTGATCACATCAACCACAGCCTGAGCATCGAGACCGGATTTTTCCGCAAAATTAATCGCTTCGCTTAGCCCTTGTACGATACCAGCAATCGCAATTTGATTACACATCTTAGTCATTTGGCCGGCGCCACTTTCCCCGATGCGCTTGCAAATCCGCGCGTATGCACCAATTATTGGTTCAGCTTTGTGAAAGACTTCAAGATCACCGCCACACATCACTGAAAGAACTCCGTTTTCAGCACCTGCTTGTCCCCCTGAAATTGGGGCATCTAAAAAGTGAATATTTTTTTCTTTTCCAATGGCATACAGTTCTTTTGTGACACGTGCTGAAACCGTAGTGTGATCAATAAAAATTGCGCCTTTGCCCAGAGTAGAAAAAGCGCCATCAACACCCAAACATACCGCACGTAAATCATCGTCATTGCCGACGCAGCTCATCACAAAATCAGCTCCACGTGCGGCATCCGCAGGAGACGTCGCATAAGTGCCTCCGTAGGTTTCAACCCAGGCCTGTGCCTTCGATGTGGTGCGGTTGTAAACTGTCACATCATGTCCAGACCGGCACAGGTGTCCGGCCATTGGGCGTCCCATGACGCCCAATCCAAGAAACGCAACCTTCGCCATGATCTTTCCCCTTTTCATCATATCGCATATGTTGCGCACACCCTATCAGGCATATAATAATTCGCAATCCGTCCGGGTTTAGGATGCAAGAAAATCAAGGGAATTGAGCTACATGAGACGCCTTTTTAACTGGCTGTTCCGATTAACTGCAGTCGCGATTCTACTCGTGGTAATCCTGTCGGGCTTGGTCTATTTCCTCGCAGCCCAGTCCCTGCCCAATTATGATAAACAGATCGCCTTACCCGGATTAACGGCTCCAATCGAAATTGTGCGTGATAACGCAAATGTGCCGCATGTTTTTGGCAATTTCGGTGCCAGTGATGAAGATGTATATTACGGACTTGGGTATGCCCATGCTCAGGATCGCCTGTGGCAAATGGTGATGATGCGTCGCACTGCTCAGGGACGATTGTCAGAGGTTTTGGGAACACGAACAGTCAACATCGATAGTTTCTTGCGCCGTTTGGATATTTATGCGTTGGCTCGCGCCTCAGTTGAAGATCAGACCGAGGACGCGTTGCGGTCACTTCGCGCCTATTCAGCAGGCGTGAATGCGCGTTTGCTTGAAATTAACGAAAACGCTTTAGGCCGCGGGGCGCCAGAAATGTTTATTTTTAATGCCCCTATCGCACCTTGGCAGCCTGCGGATAGCATCGCTGTAATGAAGCTGATGGCGCTTGAGTTCACAGGGCACATGCGAGAGGAGATTTTGCGCGCGCAAACATCTCTTGCCTTGAATGATCCTGCACGCTTGCAGGATATCCTACCTGATGCACCCGATACCTCGATCACAACACTTCCAAAATACAGTGACCTTTTCCCGGACGTCAAAGGACGCAATTTTGCACAAACAATCAAAGATCCATTGATGCCTGTGGGGGACATAGGTCTGGCAGGGGCATCTAACGCTTGGGCCGCCGATGCGACACGGTCAGCCAGTGGCGGCACACTACTCGCCAATGACCCGCATGTAGGCTTGTCCGCACCTGGGTTTTGGTATCTGGCACGGCTTGAGCTTGCGACCGGTGGTGTTATCGGCGGAACAATACCGGGTGTGCCCGCTATTTTAACAGGTCGTTCAGAACGCTTAGGATGGGGGGTAACAGCGTCCTATCTTGACGACCAAGATGTGTTTATTGAGCAGCTTAATCCAGATAACCCCAGCCAGTATTTGGGAACAGATGGATACAAACCCTTTGTCTCACGCCCGTCGATCATTCAGATAAAAGATGCGCCGCCCGTAACACTCACCTTACGTTGGACAGATAATGGGCCAGTTTTACCTGGTACACAGTTCGGCTTGGCCTCCATCACACCTCCCGGACATGTCGCAAGCCTGAGGTGGACGGCCTTATCCCCGAATGATACCACGATCTCCGCGGCTTTGGAATTGATGCGCGCGCAGGATATACCAGATGCGCTCGCCGCAGGACGTGGGGTTGTCGCGCCATCTCTTAATTTGGTGTTAGCTGATCAGGACAGCATTGCCCTTAAACTTGTTGGTGCAATGCCAATCCGTGCGACAAATAACCAAAGCCAAGGCCGTTTACCCAATCAAGGTTGGCGTGCCGAAAATAAATGGCAAGGGATTTTTCCCTATAACGAGAACCCCGAATTTATCGCACCGCAGGGTGGTATTGTGGGGAATACAAATAACAAGCTGGTCGATCGCCCGTTTCCCAATCATGTGTCATTTGACTGGGGCGATACGCAACGTATCAATCGCTGGGAACGGTTAATGCAAAGCCGCGAAGTCCATACCAGAGAAAGCTTTATTGAGGCGCAACTTGATACAGTATCGTATTCTGCACGCACCTTATTGCCGCTGATCGGCGCCGATTTATGGTATACCAGTGAAGCTGCACCTCAAGGGACAACTCAGGAACGCCGTGCAACCGCGTTGTCTTTATTGGCGCAGTGGAATGGTGAAATGAATGAACACCTGCCCGAGCCACTGATCTATGCAAGCTGGCTGCGCGCTTTGCAGAAACGCTTGATTCTGGATGATTTAGGCCCTCAGGCACAGGCTTTTACACATGCCGATCCACTGTTTATCGAACGCGTGTTTCGGGATGTTGACGGGGCCAGTCAGTGGTGTGATGTTCGCCAAAGCGCCCCAGTTGAAAGCTGTACTGATATAGCCCGACTTGCCCTGGACGATGCTTTGCTCGAACTCCACGAGACCTATGGTCGTTCAGTTGAAACACTGCGTTGGGGTGATCTGCACGAAGCACATCACGACCACAAAACCCTAGGTCAAGTTCCGCTCGTGAATTGGTTCGTCAACATCCGTCAATCCACCAGTGGTGGCGACAACACATTGCAACGTGGAAAAACGTCAGGCACAGGCGAAAACCCATACGAAAACGTTCATGCTGCTGGGTATCGTGGTGTGTATGATTTCGCAGATCCAGACAGTTCAGTTTTTGCTATCGCAACTGGTCAATCAGGGCATTTTCTATCGCGCTACTATGATGATATGTCACAGCTGTGGCGTCGTGGAGAATATATTCCGATGTCATTGGATGAAGGTCTCGCCCGTGCCGCAGCAGTTGGGGTCACGCGAATTGATCCGCGCTGACCTCATCAATTGAGCGCGGCACGCGCTTATTGTTTACAATGCAGCGAATTTCGCCTTTTGCCGTTCGCTCCAGACCACCTGAAGAACAAAGCCATCCTCAGTTTGTTCTTCAGACTTCACAATGTCTTCTTTGAATAACCATGCCCGTTCACGTCCTTGCGAAAACTCCAAGGTTAACTCTTCGTGGCGGCGGACACCTTGCAGTTTTGTAGCAATGTCATCAAGCAACGACGCAAGGCCATCTCCGGTTAACGCAGAAACCACATGTAGATCGTCTTGACGTTCTGCCCGTAACTTACAGGCATCCGCATCGTTCGGTGAAAGCAGATCTAGTTTGTTCCACACTTCGATTTGAAGCCGAGAGTCATCAACCCCAAGTGAAGCCAAAATCGTCTCGACGTCCTTCGCTTGGTTTTCACTCTCGTCGTGACTGATGTCTCGTACGTGTAAAATAATGTCCGCAGCTAAAACTTCTTCCAATGTTGCTCGAAACGCTGCAACGAGCTCGGTAGGTAATTCAGAAATAAAACCAACCGTATCGGACATAATGATTTCTGGGCCATCCGGCAGAACAACACGGCGCATCGTTGGGTCAAGGGTCGCAAAAAGCATATCTTTGGCCATAACATCTGCACCGGTTAAGCGATTGAAAAGAGTTGATTTCCCCGCGTTCGTATAGCCAACCAATGCCACGATGGGATACGGAACCTTGGCCCGCGCTGCGCGGTGCAAAGTGCGCGTTTTTACCACTTTTTCAAGCTGGCGGCGCAAACGTACCAATTGATCATCAATTGCACGACGATCTGCTTCGATTTGAGTTTCTCCGGGTCCCCCCACAAATCCCAAACCGCCGCGCTGGCGTTCCAAGTGTGTCCACGCACGCACCAAACGGGTTCTTTGATAACTCAATGCAGCCATTTCGACTTGCAACACACCTTCACGGGTGCGGGCACGATCCGAGAAAATTTCAAGGATGAGGCCAGTTCGATCTAGAAGTTTAACCTTCCAGGCTTTCTCGAGATTCCGCTGTTGAACGGGGGACACAGGCCCGTCAATCAGAACCAGATCAATCTCGTTTTCCTTTAAGATCGCTGCCAGTTCCTCAATTTTACCGGAGCCAAACAACATCCCAGCATGCGCTTTGGGCAAACGCACAACATTTGACCCGATCACATCGAGATCAGGAAGAGCGGAAGCAAGCGCAACACCCTCTTGGCAGGCTGCCTGCGGATTACGGCGAGCCCTATCTGACTTGATCTCTGGATGCAGAACCCAAGCGCGGGTTCGCGTCCGCTCATGCTCCATCAATTGGCGTCTTCGCCTTCATACAGGCTAATAGGCTGAGCTGGCATTATCGTCGAAATCGCATGTTTATAAACAAGCTGTGATTGACCATCGCGGCGCAACAACACACAGAAATTATCAAACCAAGTGATTACACCCTGCAGCTTCACACCGTTGATAAGAAAGATTGTTACAGGAACTTTGGTTTTGCGAACGTGGTTCAGGAATGCATCCTGAAGATTCTGTCTGTCCGAAGCCATTTGTTTTTATCTCACTTTGTTTTGGAGTACCCCCTGGCCGGAGCACCTCTTTAGCTTGAGTATGACGGTTGTTTTGCAAGGTTGCCAGTATAAAACAACAATTTTAAATGCTGCAGCACCAAGTGTGTCAACTTCGCCAGAGGTTTGGAGACAAAAGTGCAATAATAGCTAAAGTTTCTAAACGCCCAAGAACCATTGCAAAACACAAGATAAGTTTAGCCGTGGTCTCCAATAACCCTAAATCAATCGGCGTATTGCCCGCTATGTCTGTCAAAGGACCTGTCGTAGACAAAGTCGCAACGGTCAGGATTAAGGCATCCTCAAACGAGATCCCTGTTGCGGACAATGCAATACTGATCACTGCGAGAGATAAGGCAAAAAGCATAAAAAAGACCCAAGCGACGTAGGCTCCGTTGCTTTGCAAACGGCGATTGCGTCGTGTTAGGCTGCTGACGGAATTGGGCATGGTCAACAATTCCATCTCTCGTAATCCATTTAAATAAAGTGCGTAAACGCGCAGTAATTTCACGCCGCCAGCCGTTGTTGCAACGCCGCCGCCCATAAGCGCGAGCCCCATCAAAATCATCCCTGGCGTCTGTAAGCCGGACCATTGTTGTGCAGCCGCCCAATGTGCACTTTCAAAGCCAGTGGTTGTCAGAAAGGCAGTTACGGTAAAAATAGCGCCCCATAACGACGAGATAGCCAAGCCAAAATTATCAGCGCTGTCGACTTCGAATGTGGCGAGCCAATGACGCAGGAACAGTAAAATAGGCACAGCGATAATAATCAGAATACCAGTGCGAAACTCCGGGTCTAAATCCAATCGATTGGTGCCGACACCAATTGTATCGCTAGAAAATGTCAGGCGCGATAACGCAAACAGCATAAAGAGAAATATAACAAATTCCGCGGCAAATCCGCCCTGCCCGTTTGCCAAGCCTCCGATCGAAGAAATACCTGAGGTTGCCATCACCGACATCGCGTGCACTGTCGCTGTCAACGTCCGCTCTCCACTGAGAACCAAGAGTAACATAAGCGCAAAAGTCAGGCCAATGTAGACGGGAAACAACGCGCGACAGACCACTATTAGTTTGCGGTGACTTGCATCGTCACGGCGGGCCTCCTGTGATCCATTTCCCAACCCCTCGCCAGGTTCCGCACGTGCTGTAACTTCAAAACCACCCAAAGATAACGGAGCCATAACCGCAGATGCGGCAATCCACATAAATAAACCACCCAGCCATGCAACCAGGGCACGCCATAAGTGTATGCTTTCCGGTAACCTTTCAGGAGCGGAATACAAATTTGCGCCCGTTGTCGTTAGCGCGCTGACCATATCAAAATAGGCATTGATATAGGTGGTATTTTGCAAAGCATCCTGAACAGGGATCGCAAGGAATAGCGGCAAAAACACAAAGGTGGCCAAGAGAGTCATCAACTGTCCAGGCATGCCGTGCTTTGGTTGACGGTTAACGACTGAAAACCCAATAAAGACAACGCCAATCCCCCCAGCCAGCCCCGCATAAAAGAAACTACGAGAGGTTTGATGGTCGTCGACAATTAATGCATGGACAGCGGGAAGCCACATGGCCAACGAAAAGCCACCCCAAATCAGCAACAGCAGAGGCAATCGCAAAATACCCCGCGTTGGTATGCGTTTGCGCGCCATTCTAGAAGTAATCGATGGAAACTTGCATCAACCGTTCCACCTCATGAACATCTGCAGCCATGACAAAAAGAGCAATCGTATCACCGGCTTCAATGCGCAAGCCACCATTTGGGCGTAAAACTTTACCATCTTTTGCGACGGCTCCAACCAAGACGCCCTCGGGGAAATCGATCTCGGAAATGGTTTTGCCAGCCATAGGCGAGGTTGATAGAACCTCGGTTTCGATAACCTCCGCTTCGGCATCACCAATGGAATAGACTTGGCGAATACGGCCATAGCGCATATGGCGTAAAATCGAACTGACCGTTGTCGCACGTGGATTAATATGCGCATCAATACCAAGGTGGGATAGCAACGGCAGCAAAGTCGGATCGTTAATCAACGCGACCGTAAAAGGACAACCTTCAGCTTTAGCCCGCACCGCCGCAAGGATATTGGTCTTGTCATCATCCGTCACCGCCAGCATCGCATCGGCTTTCTCGATACCGGCTTCCAGCATCAGACTTCGATCTAAACCATCGCCGTTAAGGACGATTGTTCGCTCGAGAGATTCCGCAGCTTTTTCAGCGCATTTACGATTTTTCTCGATAATTTTAGCACGCGTTCGCCCTGTACGACCTTCAATTGCCTTGGCGACTTCCAAACCAACATTTCCACCCCCGACAAGTACAATCCGGTCCTGACGTTTTTCTGTTTTACCAAAGACTTCCATGGTGCGGCGCACATCATCCGCATGACAAAACAAATAAGCGGAATCGCCAACAAAAAGCTGATCACCTGGCCCTGGCGAAAACAGCGTACCTTCGCGACGAATACCAACCACCATCACCCGTAGCGTTGAAAACAGCTCTGTCAGTTGGCGTAACGCCGTATTCACAATTGGGCAGTCATCATCTAAATGCACCCCTAAAAGCTGTGCATTTCCGCCCATAAAGACTTCGGTATCAAAGGCTGCTGGTGCACGCAGACGTTGCATGGCAGCGGCGGCCACTTCACGTTCGGGGCTGATGACGACATCGATAGGCAGATGATCACGGCGGTATAAATCTGAATAAATCGCGTTAAGGTAATTCTTAGCGCGCAGTCGCGCAATCTTACGCTGAATTCCAAACACGGAATGAGCAACCTGACATGTCACCATATTGACTTCGTCAGAATGAGTGGCTGCGATAATCATATCTGCGTCGCGCGCGCCCGCCCGGTCCAAAACATCTGGAAATGATGCAAATCCCGCAACCCCTTGAACATCCAGCGTATCTGTAGCGCGCCGCACCAGATCAGGGTTGTTGTCAACAACTGTAATATCATTGTTTTCGGCCGAAAGATGACGTGCAATTTGCCACCCAACTTGACCGGCACCACAGATGATAACTTTCATGACATCGCTCCTCAGGCCACGATTGCACAAGATTGAATGGCAGAGGCACAAAGGCAGGTCAATTCAAATGTCCTACCTTTATAGCGATAATACCGCTAGACGAGATCTTCTTCGGCATCCACGCGTGCCACACGGCCAGCCCCTTTATTACCAGTCACAACACCCAAAGATTTGAGTTTGCGATGCAGTGCGGACCGTTCCATGCCAACAAATGCGGCTGTTCGCGAAATATTGCCGCCAAAGCGATTAATCTGTGTCAGCAAATATTCGCGTTCAAAGGCCTCACGTGCTTCGCGCAACGGCAGCGTTGCCAATGCACCAGCCAAGACGACCCGCCCTTCGGCATCAACTTTTTCTTCGTCTCTTGGTAAATCTTTTGCATGGATCGGACCCGTTCCATCGCCAAGGATCAAAACCCGCTCGACCATGTTTTTCAGTTGCCGCACATTGCCTGGCCACATCATGGTTTGTAACAGTGCCAAGGCATCTTCGGTCAACTCGCGAATGGGCAAACCCTGTGCTGCGTTGAATTGTGTCATGAAGTAAGACACCAGATCCGGAATATCTTCGCGGCGGTCCGAGAGCGAAGGAACCTTGATTGGTACAACGTTCAAACGATGGTACAATTCCTGCCGGAAGCGGCCTTCCATAATTTCTTGTTCTAAATCTTTGTTGGTTGCAGAAATAACCCGCAAATCAACTTTGATAACCTCGTTTCCGCCCACGCGCATGAATTTTTGATCGACGAGAACCCGCAGAATTTTGGATTGTGTGCCTAACGGCATGTCTGCGATTTCATCAAAGAAGATCACTCCACCGTCTGCCTGTTCCAACAGGCCAGGTTCTACTTCGTCATTTTTGTTTTCATGACCAAACAGCTCTGCTTCCATACGATCGGGGGCAATGCTGGCGCAATTTACGACAACAAACGGCGCCGAAGCCCGATTAGAGTTTGCATGGACATAACGCGCAGCAACTTCTTTTCCACTTCCGGCAGGGCCACTCAGCATGACTCGCCCATTAGACTTTGTTACTTTATCTAACTGACCCAACAGGTTTTTAAACACTGCAGACTGACCAATCATCTCTGTCGGTCCAGTGTCTTTTTTGCGTAGGTCTACATTTTCACGCCGCAACCGCGAGGTTTCCATCGCCCGCCGGATTACCACCATCAGCTGATCAATGTTAAAGGGCTTTTCGATAAAATCATAAGCGCCCTGTTTGATCGCCGCGACAGCAATCTCAACATTGCCATGCCCTGAAATAATGACAACTGGAACGTCTGGGTATTCTTTTTTGGCCACTTTCAGGATGTCGATCCCGTCCATGTTGCTGTCTTTCAACCAAATATCAAGGATCAACAGTGCAGGCGTTGCCGTCTCTAACTGCGTCATGCACTCGTCTGAATTCGCAGCTTTGCGAGCAGAATAGCCTTCGTCTTCAAGAATATCCGCGATTAGCTCACGGATGTCACGTTCATCATCAACAATCAGAATATCACTCATGTCAGCCCTGCTTTTACCATTTGTCGTTGGACAGTCGTTTCTGCACCGGATGTGGCTAGACGTATCACCGCCATCGCTCCGAAATGCGTATTTGCGTCGAACACCGGCGCATCTTCGAGCGTCAATGTTCCACCGTGTTCTTCAATAATCTTTTTCACAATTGGCAGCCCCAACCCTGTCCCTTCGTCGCGCGTGGTCACATAGGGTTCGAACAACCGTGCACGATCTTCAGGAAGACCCACGCCGTTGTCGGCAATCATGATACAGGCTGCGCCATCGTCCTCGGTGAACAAGGTGACATGAACCTCGGGAACATAATCGTCAGGCGCACCTTTTTTGCGCAGGGTCATTGTTGCTTCACCTGCGTTCTTAATCAAATTGGTCAAAGCCTGACCAATCATTGTTGCGTCTATATCTGCCCAGAGGGGGAGATCCGGCAATGTCGCTCGGATGGTCAAATCCGGTTGCCCCGCCTCTTGCAACAACACCGCTTCTTTTACCAATACGAGTAAATCCTCTTCACGCCGCTCTGGTTCTGGCATGCGAGCAAATTTAGAAAACTCATCAACAATGCGTCGTAAATCGTTTGTTTTACGAACAATTACGGCTGTCATATCTTCAAGAATTGTGCCGTTTTCCGTGTCAAGTTGACGTGCAAATTTACGCTTAATACGTTCTGCACTGAGTTGTATGGGCGTTAGCGGGTTTTTAATTTCATGGGCAATACGGCGTGCAACATCCCCCCAAGCTGCCATACGCTGTGCACTGACCAGGTCTGTGACATCATCAAAGGCGACAACATATCCCTCAAGCTGTCCATGTTCAGAGCGACGTGGCGACATGCGTACTAGCAGATTTTCAAGACGCCCCTGACGTGAAACCTTAACCTCACCTTGCACAACATTTGCACCGCTGTCTTTAAGTTGGTCAAATAATGGACCAAACTCCGGTACGGCGACAGCTAAGGCCAAGGCGTCATGCGTCCCTTGCCAATCCAATAGACGCTTGCCCGATTTATTGACAAAGGTCACGTGGCTGCTGGGATCTAACCCAACAACGCCAGAGGTCACCGATGTTAAAACAGAGTCAAAAAGTCTACGACGGCTTTCGATCTGATGCGTATTGTCCAAGAGCGCCTGCCGCTGAACCCGCAGCTCTTGGGTCATTTGGTTGAAATACCGACCTAACTGCGAAATTTCGTCATCACGGCCGTCGTCGACAACATGAACGTCTAAGTTTCCTGCACCGACCCGTTGCGCTGCAACCGTCAATCGACCAACTGGGCGTGAAAGACGTTCGGCGAACCACATCCCCAACCACATGGCCGCGAGGATTAAAATGACGGCGAACCCTATGTAAAGCAAGCCAAATTCAAACAGAACGCGACCACGTTCACCTTCGAGCTGTTGATAAAAAGTGGCGGTTTCTTTTGTTTCATCCAACAGATTTAAAAGTTCACCATCAACATCGCGACTGATATATAAATACCGATCAAGAAATGAATCCAGCCGAACAACGGCGCGGAATTCGTTATTGGTCCAATCCTGAATAACCATCAAGCCATCCCGCTCTGCCGTCGCGATTTCGTCTGGCTGAGGTTCCTCATAGTCGAAGTCGTAAGAACGAAGGCCTCGTGCGCGGATCTCTCCTGCACTGTCAATGATATAGGCTTCTTGCAGGCCACGCTGGATAAGTGACTGTCCCTGTGCAAGATGTTGACGTAAATCACCGTCATTAATAAAGAAATTAACCGACCGGCTGCGATCAAGATGATTGGCCAGCAACGTGGCATCTTCCTCAAGATCATTACGCTGCTGCGATTGATACGCCTCCGCCGCAGTTAATGAATTACCAATCGCATCGCGAACACGTTCTGAATACCATCCTTCAAAAAAAACATTCACGGTCAAAAATGCAAAGACAGCTACGGTTAAGGTCGGCATCAATGCTAGAAATGCAAAGCCACCTATCAACCGTAAGTGCAGTTGAGATCCCGCGGATTTCGCACGCCTTGCAACAACCAATTTTCCAATTTGGCTTAGGACTAACGTTGTGACAGAAAGCACATAGACAAGGTCCCCCAAAACGATCAACCGCAACACAGTTGAGCTGGTGCCTTTGTCCAGAGGGCCAATTACAAGAAATGTGCAGATCGCCATGATCGGCCCCAAAATCACAAGACTTAACGTCGTGATGTTGCGGGCTTTACGGGTTTTGCGCCAAGTATCTAAGGCTAAAAAGCCTGCATACACCGAACGAAAATGTGACTGATACGCCACGGGATACTCCCAAAATCTTGACGAGCCTTAGGCTTGCCCCACACTATATCGTGACATCACCTAGGTGACGTCACGCTTATGTGGCGATATTACATCAGTTTGCGGCGGCGTGTCACCTCAATATCGAGATCTGTGATCTTCTTGCGCAAAGTATTACGGTTGATACCCAGCAAATCAGCACATTTGGCCTGATTTCCGCCCGTCGCAGACAGTGCAATTTCGATTAAGGGCGTCTCAACTTCCTTAACCAGTCGCGCATATAATCCCGGTGGTGGCAACATATCTCCATGCAAATCAAAGTAACGTTGCAGGTGCCGCGCGACAGTATCCGATAGCTTTTCATTGCTGACTCCGGCCCCCATAACAGGTTCAACACCTGTTGATTGCGGCCCCAAAGCAGCAGCCACTTCAGCTTTGCCAATTTCTTCACTAGGTGCCGTAAGTGACAGTCTTTTCGTGATATTTTCCAGTTGCCTGATATTTCCAGGCCACGCGAAATGCCGCATCAGTTCACGGGCTTCTTCGCTAAAGGCGCGATGTGGTGCACCCTCGCTTTCCGCACGTGCCAAAAAGTGTTCACACAACAATGCGATGTCTTCAACACGTTCGCGCAGAGCCGGTACATGCAGTTCAGTTCCACAGATCCGGTAATAGAGATCCTGTCGCAACGTCCCTGCCTTGATACCATCGGCGAGATTTTGCTGAGTGGTCGTCGCAATGAAGCGAGGTGCATGATCACCAGGGGTGTCCATCATTCGAACTAGGCGCGTTTGGGCCTCGTCCGGCAGGTCTACAATTTCATCAATCAGCAGCGTACCGCCCTTAACTTCGCGCAACAAACGCGCCGGCCCCTCCAATTCAATCAGGCTTTCCACACTTGCTTGAACGTATGGCAATGTTCTTCGATCCGAAAAATCATGAATTGCACGACCGATCAAAGACTTGCCGGTGCCACTTTCGCCAGTGATCAACAGCGGCATATCCGTGTTCATAACCCGCGCGATCAGGCGATATAGCGCCTGCATAACCTCGGTGCGACCAACAAGAGGCAGCTCGTCCGGACGTTCTGTTACCTCGATGCGGCTCGCAACCTGTGCCGTGCGTTTTTCCGACAATGCTTTCGCGGTGCGCTTCATCAATTCTGGCAAATCAAACGGCTTAGGCAAGTAATCATACGCCTCTGCCTCCGCGGCTTTGATCGCGGTCATGATTGTATTTTGCGCCGAAATTACGATCACTGGCAAACCAGGGCGATCCTGAGCGATCTTGGGTAGCATCTCAAGCCCGTTACCGTCTGGCATCATTACATCCGAGATGACGACGTCACCTTTGCCTTCACCAACCCAACGCATCAATGTCGTCAAGGAAGAGGTCGCGTGCACCTTGCACCCTGCGCGGGTCAACGCTTGGGTTAAAACTGTACGAATGGTGCGATCGTCGTCTGCGACAAGAACAGTGCCGTCCATTTAATTTGCTCCTGTTTTAGTATTTTGCTCGCGCGGGACCCGCGAAAGTGAAAGACGGAATACGGTATTCCCGGGTTCCGATTTAACTGAAATCCAACCATCATGATCCGAGATGATTTTGCTAACCAGCGCCAATCCTAGACCCGTGCCATTCTCACGCCCGGAAACGAAAGGTTCAAAAATATCATCTTTAATATGGTCAGGAAGACCTGGCCCATCGTCGATAATTTCGATCTGCAATGGTAAAAGCTTGCCTGTGCCGTCACTTCGACGCAAACGGAAGGAATGCTCAAAATACGTCCGTATAGTGATCGTCCCGTTTTCCGTTCCCGCCGCCTGCGACGCATTTTTCAAGAGGTTTAACACAACCTGTAACAACTGATCCGGATCCCCCCATGCCGGAGGCAGAGATGGGTCATATTGTTCAACAATTTTCATATGTGAACCAAACCCTAGCAAAGCAGAGCGGCGCGCACGGTCTAACACATCGTGCAAATTGACGGGTTGGAAATCAGGCTCGGAAAGATTTCCAAATTGCTCGACCTGCTCTAACAGCTTCACGATGCGGCGGCTTTCACTGACAATTAATTCAGTTAATTCAAGATCTTCTGGCGCAAGATTCATACTAAGCAACTGCGCTGCACCTGTAATGCCTGCTAGCGGGTTTTTAATTTCATGCGCGAGCATTTCGGCCATCCCGATCGCAGATTGCGCAGCAGATTTGGCAGAATGGTTTTGCGTCATCCGCCCCGCCAGTTCGCGCGGCGATAACATAAGCAACATCGCCCCCTCATGGGCTTGGATTGGGCTAATTTGTACGGAACATTGCAAAGGCGATCTCATTCGCCCCCCCACATCCAGATCATTTACGAACAACGGCGTCCCTTGAACCCTGGCCTTTTCAAAGGCCAACTCGATCTTTTCTTCGATCGTAATCTGTTGCCAGATAACTGTGCCAATCATAGACTTTCGTGATGCGTTTACAAAGCCTTCTGCGGCAGAGTTGACATCTATAATGACATTATCAGCACCAATCAAAAAGGTCGGAACAGGCAAAGATGCCCAAACGGCGCAATCGCTGGTGTGTAATTTTAATACGTCGCTCATGCCGCAACCTCTGTAGTGTATTTCGATAAGGCCAACGGAAGAAGGCGTAAAACTTCAAGTGATGTCTTAGCAGTCAAAACTTCGCGTTTGAGAGCAGGTGCGGTGCCAGCATTATCCATATACCATCCCAGATGCTTACGCGCCACGCGCAGCCCTAAGTCACCATTATAAAATGCTAACATTGCCTCATAATGTCTTGAAACCAAGTCTATTAAATCGCTTCCTCTAGGAATATCCGGCGCTGGGGATTTCCACAAATCATGAGCAACCTGCGCCAAAATCCATGGTTTACCTTGGGAAGCCCGACCAATCATCACCCCATCTGCACCGGACTTATCCAGCGCGACTTGCGCGGTTGTGCTATCGGTTATGTCGCCATTGGCCAACAATGGGACATCAATCGCGGCCCGGATATCCGCAATAGCATCCCAATCCGCACAACCCTTATAAAACTGACAGCGTGTACGCCCGTGGATCGTCACCATGCGTATACCTGCATTTTGCGCACGCTGCGCGACATCAGCCGCGTTAAGACTGTTTTCATCCCATCCCAAACGGGTTTTTAACGTCACCGGCACATCCACCGCAGACACCACTGCGTCAATTAATCTCAACGCATGATCTGGCGTTTTCAATAAGGCTGATCCAGAATATCCACTGGTTACTTTTTTAGCAGGACATCCCATGTTTATATCGATGACGCATGCGCCTTGATCTGCCAATTGCCGCGCCGCCTGCGCCATCCATGTTGCATCACGCCCGGCGATTTGCACAATTGTATTTTCAACATCCGCGCCCAGCTCAGCGCGTTCGCGCACACCAGGTTTCGACTGTACCATTTCTTGGCTTGCTACCATTTCGCTCACGACGACACCCACTCCAAAGGAGCGGACCAAGTCGCGAAAAGGTCGATCCGTTATACCGGCCATAGGCGCCAAAGCGATTGGGGGCGTGAAAGATGTCGTTCCAAGAGTAAAAGGCAAGTGCTTAATCCATGAGCAGTTAGGTTGGTTTTAAACTGAGATTTCGCTATGCTCCATGGAAAGCGCAGTTTCCAGCCTATTTTAAGAGCGGTGTTGATTAATATTTAATCAAACTCGCGCGGGTGATTGCCATCACACAGATGACGGCCTAAAGACCGCGTTAATATTTGACCGCGACGCACAGAGCTGTCGCATATCATAAAGGTATCAAATCATGACGATTGCCGCCCTCATTGTTGCTGCGGGTCGAGGGACGCGCGCCGGCGGTGAGATAGCAAAACAGTGGCGCCCTTTAGCAGGAAAACGCGTTATTGATTGGACGATTGCTGCATTTCACGATGCAGGTATTCACCATATTGCCGTAGTTTATAATCCGAATGATATGCATGCCACCGCGGCCCTAGCGGCCTATCCGGATGTAATTCGCGCTCATGGTGGTTCAGAGCGCGCGCAGTCGGTTCAAAACGGCCTGCAAGCGCTTGTCGATTTTGCCCCAGACAAGGTATTAATCCACGATGCCGCGCGGCCTTGCATCGATAGCACAACCATTCACGATGTGATCGATGCTCTCAATCATAATCTTGCAGCTGCACCCGCGATGCCCGTTACAGATGCACTATGGGTTGGGGCATCTCAAGAACATCATCTGACGGTGACTGGAACTCGCGACCGTGATGGCCTCTTTGCTGCGCAAACGCCGCAAGGATTTGACTATCAGACAATTTTTGCGGCACATAAACAATATAACGGTATTGCCGCCGATGATGTTCAAGTGGCCCGTTCTGCTGGGTATCCAGTCACAATCACAGCAGGCAACACCGATAACATCAAGATTACACGCCCCGAAGATTTTGCGCGTGCCGAGATGATACTTAATAAAAACAGGGATATCAGACCGATGGATATCAGACTTGGAAATGGATACGATGTCCACCGCTTTGGTGTGGGCGATCATGTGATGTTGTGCGGAGTCGCTATTCCACACGCACGTGGGCTGCAGGGGCACTCGGATGCGGACGTCGGTATGCACGCGGTTACAGACGCCATTTATGGCGCATTGGCCGAAGGCGACATCGGCCGCCATTTCCCGCCCAACGACCCCCAGTGGAAGGGCGCAGCTTCTGATATCTTTCTCCGGCACGCGGTAACCTTGGCGCGCGACAAAGGATTTAGCATCTCAAATGTTGATTGTACTTTGGTATGTGAATTCCCCAAAGTTGGCCCACACGCAGCAGCGATGCAGTCTGTGATGGCCGAAATCCTTACAATTGACCCTACCCGTGTCTCAA
The DNA here is from genome assembly GCA_947499635.1 of uncultured Paracoccaceae bacterium. Taxonomy (GTDB): domain Bacteria; phylum Pseudomonadota; class Alphaproteobacteria; order Rhodobacterales; family Rhodobacteraceae; genus Epibacterium. The sequence continues at coordinate 273,808 of CANMPD010000001.1, forward strand.
TCAAAGCAACAACCTCTGAGCGGCTAGGATTTACAGGTCGTGGCGAAGGTATCGCAGCTCTGGCCACAGCTGCCTTGATAAAGGCCTAATACAATGAAGCTTTCAACTGTCCTTGGAACCTGTTGTTATATCGGATATATTCGCCCTGCCCCCGGCACATGGGGTGCGTTGATAACACTTCCTGTTGCTTATCTATTACATCAGCTGGGCGGCTTTCCTTTGGTCGCTTTGGTGACAGTTCTTGCCACAGGTCTTGGTTTTTGGGCCGCGGCTGACATGATCAAAGATGAACCGCAGGCCGATCCATCGGAATTTGTGCTTGATGAATTTGCAGGTCAAATGCTTGCGCTTTGGGCATTATCTTTGCCCGCGTGGTTACACCATATTGATATCGCGGCACTCTGGCCCGGTTGGATCACCGCTTTTCTCTTATTCCGTTTGTTTGATATTCGCAAACCCGGCCCGGTTGGTTGGGCCGATCGTAAACATGGGGCCTTTGGTATTATGGTCGACGATCTGATTGCCGGTTTCATGGCGGCTATTGGTGTTGCCCTTTTGGCGGGGTTTAGCCATGGAGTTTTAGGATTATGAGCGTTGATATCACGCAGCTTTTATCGCTTGCGAAATCCCAAGGCGCCACATTGGCCACCGCCGAAAGCTGCACAGGTGGGATGATCGCGGCGGCGCTCACCGCAGTGCCAGGGTCATCTGCAGTGGTCGATCGCGGTTATGTAACGTATTCCAATGGCGCAAAGCAGGATATGCTGGGCGTCAACGCCGCTACGCTACAAAATTTTGGCGCGGTCTCCGAGGTTGTGGCGCGCGAAATGGCCGATGGAGCACGAACACGCTCCGGTGTGACATTGGCTGTCGCAGTCACAGGTATAGCAGGCCCAGGTGGATCTGACTTTAAACCCGAAGGCCGGGTTTGTTTCGGCTTAAGTTATATAGGTTCTGATACCTTCGTCGAAACAATTGAATTTGGTGCAATCGGACGAGACAAAGTACGGCAAGCTACGACGAACCATGCTTTAAATATGATTTTACAGACACTTATAGATCATTCATAAAGCTCGGCTGCGCGGCGTTCAAAAGCACGTACAATTCGTTGCATAGCTTCGTTGAAAACGACACCAATAATGCCCTGCAACACCATGTTTTTAAATTCAAAATCGACAAAAAACTTAACATCACAGCCGCCGTCGGCTCGATCAGTGAATGCCCAATTGGATTTCATATAGCGAAATGGTCCATCTAGGTACTCGGTATCGACCTTCAGGTCTTGCGCATGAAGTACAACCCGGCTGCCAAAACGTTCCCGAAAAACCTTAAACGAAATCACCAAATCTGCTTCCATCACCTCGGATGCGCCATCAGGAGTACGACTGCGTATGCGTGCTCCGGCACACCAAGGGAGGAACTTGGGGTAATTGCCAACATCTGCAACCAGATCGTACATCTGTTGCGCGGTATAAGGCAAAGGTCGTGTTTCAGAGTGCGTAGGCATCAAACTCTAATCAATTTGGTAAAGGTCATAGGGATATGTGTCGCTATAAGAGGAAAGATCAAGCTCAAAGCAACCCTTTCCCCATGACAATAACGCTAGTGGATCCGGCCTTAGCCTAGCCCAAGCTTTGCGTTACGGGCATCACGCAGACGTGCAAAATCATCACCCGCATGGTAAGATGATCGCGTCAACGGAGTGGCCGATACCATCAAAAACCCCTTACCGTAGGCGGATTTTTCATAGGTTGCGAATTCTTCGGGTGTCACAAAACGATCAACGCGATGGTGTTTCGGTGTCGGCTGTAGATATTGACCAATGGTCAGAAAATCCACATCCGCGGCGCGCATGTCATCCATGACTTGCTTAACTTGCATTTCATCTTCACCCAAACCGACCATGATACCGGATTTGGTAAAGATGGACGCGTCCATCTCTTTAATACGCTGCAATAGACGTAAGGAATGGAAATAACGCGCGCCCGCACGCACCTCAGGATACAGGCCCGGCACCGTTTCAAGATTGTGATTAAACACATCTGGTTTAGCGGCAACCACGACTTCAAGAACAGCCGGATCACATTTCAAAAAGTCAGGTGTTAGGATTTCAATGGTTGTTTTGGGGCTGCGGTGGCGTACGGCACGAATGGTTTGCGCAAAATGGTCCGCACCACCGTCTTTAATATCATCACGGTCCACGGATGTGATCACAACGTGATTGAGGCCCAGTTTTTCGACGGCATGTGCAACACGCCCTGGCTCAAACACGTCGAGAGCCTCGGGCGGCTTCCCGGTTGCGATATTACAGAAAGAACAGGCCCGCGTACAAACCTCGCCCATGATCATCATAGTCGCGTGACCCTGGCTCCAACACTCGCCAACATTTGGGCAACCTGCTTCTTCACAAACCGTGACCAAGCCATTGTCGCGCATAATCTTTTGCGTTTCCAGATAGCCCTCTCCACCGGGCGCTTTCACACGAATCCACGAAGGCTTCTTGGGTTGAGCGTTGTCCGGGCGGTGCGCTTTTTCGGGATGGCGCTGCTCGGGGATTTTCAGGTCTCGCACGGGGCTGTCCTTTGCATTTCAGTCATGGCTGTAGGTCACCATATCAGCCAAAAACGACGGGGGCCAGTGGCCAATACGTTCCAAACCAAACAGATCACCAAGTGATCCCTATAGGTATCACCCTATTAAACTAATATTTTCTGGCTGAGAGTCATAATAGGCGTGCAATTGTTGCAGCGCAATTCGTAGAACGATTTTACCAGATCTTGCAGACCAGCCTAAATGCTTTTCCGCGGCTTCCAACCCCTCAAGATGACAACAACACCGGACAGCAATATCACTCAGACCTGGTCCAAGTGCAGACATTGTTTCAGTCACGCGACGGGCAGCATCGTTTGAGATATCTCTTGCACCAACAGGTGCTTCTCTAGAATCCAGATTCGTATCCCTGATCTGTGCCAACTCAAAATCCTCGCGCAAACGCTCGCCAGCTTGGATCATCTCTGGGTTGAGAAACGTCTCACCGTTGCTATCTGTCAATCGTGCCAACTGTTGCAATGGCGTTTCTTGCACCCCATAGCGTACACGTGCTGAAAGCGGTGTGGCCGTTGAACGATCCCGCTGCCGCAACGTTTCGTTCAAACCGCTTTGTGTCATACTTTCAGCTCGAGCACGGGCTTGCTCTTCGCGCGCGGCAACCAATTCTGTTAGGCTACTGCGCCCCTCAGGCGTAATCGCGTATTGTTTAACACGTCCGTCACTGCGCAGTCGTATCCAGCCTCTCATCGCCAAACATTGGGCTAAAAACACGTCCACAGCGATTTTATCATCCCGCGCCTGTCCAGTATGTTCGCTTTCGCGCACAATGATCGCGCGATCCATGCCTTTGGCGACAGCCAAAATCGCGCCAGACGTCGCAAGCACAGTCAAAATTCGCAACGCGTCAGAATTAAACTTGGTGCGGTCCATATCCTTTGATTTCTGTGCTTTATAACTGAGTGTTCCATCCTGTTCGATATGAACCCGCCCCAAGTTTCGCGTCGTGATTGCCTGTAACCCACCATCCATCAAGAGATCTTCGCGACTGTCTTCTATACGTCGGACCTGCCGTAATATGGTCGAAGGGTGGCAGCCGGTTTCTTTTGCCAATTTACGGATCGAAACCCCCAAAAGCGTGTGCCTTAGGTATCGCTCAATCTCTACAGGTATCCAGTCAGGTAACGAGCCTAGGTTTAAATTTGACATCCCAAATTCCCCCAATGTTGACCCTCTTCATCTACGCACCTGTCTATTGTGATTTAATAGGCGCGCAGCCATTTGGAATTTGACATTCCGAGAGTGCTCTTAAACATATTCATGAGTTTTAAATTATTTCCAAAACCCCCGAACGCACTATTGCCACGACACGCAACACCCGCTTGGGTTGTATTATTGTGGCGTTATCTTTTTCAGGAGGTCACTGTGGGAAATTTAGAACATCAGCTACAATCGCTTTGCCGATCACGCCTTTTGTCACGTGCTGCGAAAAACGGCGTGACATCCTATCAGAGAAAACGGGATTTAAAACGTATTATACCTGGATATGAAACATCAGCTTCATCAGCCATTATTCTGAAATTGTTAGATAATGAGCAACGTTTCGAAGAGGATCGACGTTCTGGTTCGCCTGGATATTCTTTAATCAAACATGTCGAAATTTTAATTGCAATTGCCGCAGAAGGACAACGGTTTCTTACCAAGACAAGATCCGCTACAGATAAAAAAATGCGGCTCTCGAAAAGAGAACCGCATTCAGAACATTACCCAATTTCACTGAATTACATGAAAGAATCCGGCATAGATTCTTTTTTCTGTGCAACATAAGCATGTAAAGATTCGCGTACCGCCGGATCCATTGCAGGCTGTTGGTAATTCGCCAGTAAATATTCAACACGGTTTGAGGCCAGGGTATGCGTATCACGCGAGCCTTCTTCTTCCCATGTCTCAAACGGTTTATAATCGAGCAGATCAGACTTCCAGAACGCAGATTTAAAGTTGTTCTGCGTGTGCTCACACCCAAGATAGTGACCACCTGGACCAACTTCGCGGATCGCATCCATCGCTTGACCATTGGTGGTTACATCGACGCCTTTCGCCAATCCATGCAACGTCCCCAGCTGGTCGGCATCCATGACGAATTTTTCGAAATCCGCGACCAACCCGCCTTCGAGCCAGCCACAAGAATGCAACATAAAGTTCACACCAGCCATCAGCCCCATATTCAATGAATTGGCTGTCTCATAAGCGGCCTGCGCATCGGGTAATTTGGACCCACAAAATGACCCAGCTGAACGAAACGGTAGATTAAGGCGTCGCGCAAGTTGTCCAGCACCATAGCTGACCAGAGATGCTTCGGGCGTACCAAAGGTTGGTGCACCGGAATTCATGTCGATCGAAGACACAAACGCGCCGAAAATCACTGGTGCACCGGGGCGGATCAATTGGCTATAGGCAACGCCGGCCAGAACTTCGGCCAGAACTTGTGTCAGGGTTCCTGCAACAGAAACCGGCGCCATCGCACCACCAACAATAAAGGGCGAAATAATGCAGGCTTGGTTGTTCTTCGCATAGACCTCAAGCGCGCCCATCATGACATCGTCAAATGTCATTGGCGAATTGATGTTAATCAATGAGGTCATCACGGTGTTGTCTTGAACGAAATCCTTGCCAAACAACAGACCGCACATATCGACAGAATCCTGTGCGCGGCTTGGATCTGTTACCGAGCCCATAAAGGGTTTGTCGGACAATTCCATATGTGACAACAGCATATCCAAGTGACGTTTATTCACGGGAACATCTGTTGGTTCGCAAACGGTACCGCCAGAATGGTGCAACCATTTAGACATATACCCCAGTTTGACGAATTTCTGAAAATCATCCAGCGTCGCATAACGTCGCCCGCCGCTACGATCACGTACAAAAGGAGGCCCGTAAATAGGGGCCAGAACCAAGTTCCGCCCGCCGATTTCCACAGATTTCTCAGGGTTTCGCGCGTGTTGCGTAAATTGGCTCGGTGCGGTTTCACAGAGTTTGCGGGCTAAACCACGTGGAATACGAACGCGTTCGCCCTCAACAGTTGCACCGGCTTCGCGCCAGCGATCCAGCGCGGCAGGATTGTCGACGAAATTAACGCCAACCTCTTCGAGGATCGTTTCCGCGTTTGCTTCAATGATCTCTAACGCTTCAGTGCTGAGGACCTCGAAATTTGGGATATTCCGCTCAATATATTTGGCGGTTTCGATCTTTACGCTTGTCCGTTCTGCACGACGAGCGGCTCCTCCGCCCCCCCGGCTACGACGACGCGGTGCCGCTTCTGTCATGTTCGATCCTCATAACAATCCTAATTTGGATGCCATCCTTACTGGAGCGCAAAACATATCTGCAGAAAGGAAACGTCTCTTGAGGTTAAAATGCGACATTTCAATCAAGTTCGGAGATGATTTTTACGACTTTGATCAATTACCACCTCTGCGGCCTGTGCTCTTGCGGATTTTTTGCCTAGGCTTGCGTTGTCTTCTCTTGCCAGCCGCGCGCGCAACACCTAAGAGCCACATATGACCCAGACAGCCCATGACCGCCTTCTTATTGTAGACTTTGGCAGCCAAGTGACGCAGCTGATCGCGCGCCGCCTGCGCGAGTTAAATGTCTATTGCGAAATCCACCCCTATCAGAATGTCACGATGAATTTTGTGCGCGGCTTTGCCCCCAAAGCTGTGATTTTCTCTGGTGGCCCAGACAGTGTGACACGCGAGGGCAGCCCCCGCGTCCCACAGGAAATCTTTGACCTCGGCGTGCCAATCCTTGGCATCTGCTATGGCCAGCAAATGATGATGCATCAACTTGGTGGTAAAGTCGAAAGTGGTCATGGCACCGCAGAATTCGGCCGTGCCTTTGTGACACCGAAATCCTCACTTGGAATTCTAGACGGTTGGTTCGCTGATGGCGATGAACAAGTCTGGATGAGCCATGGCGACCACGTGTCTGAAATTGCACCAGGTTTCGAGGTTTACGGAACCTCACCCAATGCGCCATTTGCCATTACGGCCGACACATCGCGCCATTTTTATGCTGTGCAATTTCATCCAGAAGTACACCACACCCCACGCGGTGCCAAGCTGTATGAAAACTTTGTCAAACTTGCCGGCTTTACCGGTGACTGGACAATGGGCGCCTACCGCGAACAGATGATCGAAAAGATCCGCACCGAAGTTGGCGACAAAAAAGTCATCTGCGGTCTTTCTGGCGGTGTTGACAGCTCTGTTGCGGCGATCTTGATCCACGAAGCCATTGGCGATCAGTTAACATGTGTGTTTGTCGACCACGGCCTGCTACGCAAAGGTGAAGCCGAAGAAGTTGTCACCATGTTCCGTGACAATTATAACATGCAACTGATCCATGCCGACGAGCAGGAATTGTTTCTTGGCGAACTCGATGGTCAAAGCGACCCCGAGACCAAACGTAAGATCATCGGCAAGCTGTTCATCGATGTTTTCCAGAAATATGCCGACACGATCGAGAATGCCGAGTTTCTGGCCCAGGGCACATTATACCCAGATGTCATTGAATCGGTAAGCTTTTCTGGTGGCCCCTCTGTCACGATCAAGTCGCACCATAATGTTGGTGGCTTGCCTGAAAAAATGGGCCTCAAACTGGTCGAGCCGCTTCGTGAATTATTCAAAGACGAAGTCCGCGCCTTGGGTCGTGAACTTGGCCTGCCTCAATCCTTTATTGGTCGCCATCCATTCCCCGGACCAGGTCTGGCCATTCGTTGCCCCGGTGAAATCACCCGTGAAAAACTAGAGATCCTGCGTGAAGCGGATGCGATTTACATCGACCAGATCCGCAAACATGGTCTGTATGATGAAATCTGGCAGGCATTTGTTGCGATTCTTCCTGTGCGCACCGTTGGCGTGATGGGCGACGGGCGGACCTATGATTTTGCCTGCGCCTTGCGCGCTGTAACATCCGTTGACGGCATGACCGCAGACTATTACCCGTTTGACCACGCCTTTCTTGGTGAGACGGCGACGCGGATCATCAATGAAGTCAAGGGAATCAACCGTTGCACCTATGACATCACATCGAAGCCTCCCGGAACAATCGAGTGGGAATAACACGCCTCTTGAGGCGTACATTAAAGGCTGGGATTTTTCTCGGCCTTTTTACTATCGCCATGGTCTATGGTTGGACGCATTACCTGACATACCCCGAGCAGGATAAACTACAGAAAACCAATACAATTATCTGTCTTGCAGCTGGGTTAAAACCTGACGGAAGCATGGGGTTTTACACACACCATCGCGCCCTCACATGTGTGGATTTGTACAAACAGGGCTTGGCCCCGCAGTTGGCCTTTACAGGTGGGAATTCATCACATGATGCCCCCGCCACAGGACAACAGATGGCCCAACTGGCCATTGATCTCGGGGTGCCAGCTGCAGCAATTGTGATCGAAGATCAATCTGAATCGACATTACAAAATGCACTGTTCACATTAAACAAGCTGCCAAATACGGCGGGTGTGATCCTAGTCACAGATAAATTCCACCTCCCACGCTCGCTAGCCTCCTTTTACTGGGCCGGGGCACGGGACATACAGCCATATCCTTCTTTCGTCGGATCAAACACAATACAGCCCCGCCTCACACAGATAACTGCAGTCGAAGCGCTCAAAATCTGGGTCAATCTCGTGCGCGCACAGGTTTATTCGCTTGCAGGCATGCTGGGCATCCCTGACAGTCAACGTATCCAAATACTGGAGTGAGGTAGAATGGCGATTATTGTCGAAGGTTACATTTTGGTTCCCGCTGCACGAGTTCCTGAAATTCGTGCAGCCTTGCCCGCACATATCGCTGCAACACTAAACGAAGCAGGATGCCTGCATTTTGATGTGACCGAAGATATCAGTCAACAAGGGCGATTTAACGTATCAGAGACGTTCATCAATCAGCAAGCGTTTGAACAACATAAATCGCGCATTCAAACCTCGGACTGGGGACATATCAGTGACGGAATTCCCCGTCACTATCACATAAAAGAAGACCCGTAACATCATGACAAATTTCACTAAAAGTGCTCTGTGGATGATTGCAGCAATTCTATCATTCTCTTGCATGGCGCTTGCAGGACGTGAAGCCATGTCCGGGTACAACACCTTCGAAATCATGACATATCGCAGTGCTGTCGGAGTGATTGTTGTATGTGCAATTCTAATCGCAACGCGAAACACGCAGCCTTTTAAAACCAATCGGTTACCGTTTCACTTAGTCCGTAACATCACACATTTCACCGGACAAAACCTATGGTTTTATGCCTTATCACTGGTGCCTATGGCCCAAGTCGTCGCGCTAGAGTTTACCTCGCCGATTTGGTTGATCTTATTGGCTCCGGTGTTTTTAGGAGAAAAGCTGACCCCCATCCGATTGCTGGCCGTAGCCTTGGCATTTATCGGGGTAATCTGCGTCGTGCACCCGGATGTGACAGCGCTCAATATCGGGACTTTTGCCGCAGCAAGCTGCGCAATTTTCTTTGCACTCACCATTGTTGCGACCAAGCGGCTGACCACGACTGAGGACATCATAACGATTATGTTTTGGCTGACATTGATGCAGCTTGGGTTTGGCTTAATCTTGACCCTTTGGGATGGTCAAATTGAACCTCTGCATTGGGAATTTATCCCCTATCTGGTGATCATCGGATTAAGTGGGCTTGCAGCGCATTATTGCTTATCCACTGCACTTTCTCTGGCTCCTGCAGCCGAGGTTGTTCCATTTGACTTTGCCCGCCTGCCATTAATCGCCTGTTTAGGTGCGATTTTTTACGGTGAGTCTGTCGATTTTTGGTTGTTTGTCGGTGGGTTTTTTATTCTTTTGGGAAATTACATCAACATAGCGTATTCGCAGCAACAGGCGGCCACACATTAGCAAAGGATGTCGTTGCCTCCCCTGTGGGGGATGGTTAAGTGAACTGATTAGAAAGTCGTTAGATAATATAAGCTTGTGAGGAAAAATGAAATCGCACATCGCCAACCTCATAACGTTATTGGTTACGCCATGTGCAGGGTTTTGTGGTGGAATTGAACGCACGCCGCAATCCGTTGATGTGATTTTTGAACCTGAAAACTATGTGTCGCTTTCATTTGGACTGGTTAGCCCTCAGATCAGCGGATCAGTGCAGGCAGGCACCCGTCAATCTGGCGACCTTGCAAAAAGTCACCGCCAACCAGAATTCACTATAAAACATCAAATATCCGACCGCATCAGCGCAGCATTGATCTATGACCGACCCTATGGTGCCGATGTCGCCTATCCCGAGGGCGCTGACTACCCCTTTGAAGGTGCAACTGCCATTTTTAATTCCGAGGCGTGGACCGGAGTACTGCGATATAAATTCGACAATAGCGTAAGTATTCTGGCAGGGGTTCGCTACCAAACTGTAGAAGCTACATCTAATATTCCAGCCATAGCAGATTACACTGTAGATGGAGGCCAAGACAGTGGATATGGGTATTTGGTTGGGGCAGCCTATGAAAAACCTGAAATTGCCTTACGTATATCCTTAATCTATCATTCCAGCATCGATCACACATTTTCGCCGGCTGAGCAGTCGTTGTTGACCTCTGGCAACGTGTTGAATTCGGAAACAAAATCATCCACACCACAATCTATAAGCTTAAAATTCCAAACAGGAATTTCCCAAAACACTTTATTATTTGGTGGCATTCGTTGGGTGGAATGGTCTGAGTTTAATATCAGCCCCATACATTATAGTCAGTTAACTCGCGGCCTGCCTTTGGTCGCGTTTCGCGATGATGTTTTTACATACACAATGGGGTTCGGGCGACGTTTTAACGACCACTGGTCAGGGTCGATCTCCATTAACTATGAGAAAAGTAACGGTGGTCCTGTGTCCAATCTCGGCCCTAAAGATGGACAGACAGGTTTAACGATTGGTGCAAAATACACCCGTGGTGCGATGGAAATTTCCGGTGGCGTGAATTACACATTGATCGGCGATGCAACGACCAGGACAACAAACGGCTTGTCCAATTTCAGCAACAATGATGCGACCGCATTGGGAGTCAAGGTCGCTTATCGTTATTAAGCTCTCATTGCCTGTGTCGAGATGAAACCTCATAACCGGTTGCAATTCTTTACATACCATAATTGACCTTATCGGCTGTGCACACTAGCAAGAGCGCATGCAATAAATAGGTCTTTTACATGCTCTACGCTTCTGCTCAGGATTGGCGCTATGCGCCACAAAAACGTGTCTTGTTCTTTGGGATGTCGGGCTTGGGGAAAACCTATGTCAGCAATATCTTGCGTGGGACCGGAGATTGGTTTCACTACTCAATCGATTACCGGATTGGGACCCGTTATATGGGGGAATATATTGCTGATTATGCCAAATCAGAAGCCATGAAACTGCCGTTTTTGCGCCAACTGTTGTTAAATGACTCTATTGATATTTCATCAAATATCACCTTTGAAAACCTTGGCGCAGTTGCTGCTTATTTAGGCATGCCTGGGGACACCACAAAGGGTGGGGTCTGCATCGAGGAATATCGCCACCGCCAGGAACAATTTCAGCGCGCTGAAATCAATGCATTGATGGATACAGGGTATTTCATTCGCCGCGCGCAGAGTATTTACGGATATCCTCATTTCATTTGTGATACTGGCGGCTCACTCTGTGAATGGGTCGATGCTGAAAATCCAAATGACGATATGTTGAAGACCCTATCGACCCAAACTTTATTGGTCTGGATTAAAGGCAGTGTTTCTCACACCCAAGAGCTGGTACGCCGCTTTGACCGTGCCCCTAAACCCATGGCATATCAACCTGAATTCCTGTCACGCGTTTGGTCCGAATATCTGATTGAAAACAATGTCCAAGACACCGATGTTGACCCTCATCATTTCTTACGATGGACCTATGCACAGGCGCTTGCCCATCGCCAACCACGGTACGCAGCCATTGCTAAAAACTGGGGCGTCACAGTGACAGCAGATCAAATTTACAGTGTAACGGATGCGCAAGGCTTTAACGATCTGATCGCTTCCGCTCTTGAGGCCAAAGCCTGATCACCCTATCTACAGGTCTCACACCTGTACCAATCGCCCCTACATGCGCAACACTATGGACCAGATATGCCTATTAAAATTCCAGCCGACCTACCCGCTTATGACGTTCTAACGAACGAAGGCGTGATGGTGATGTCGCCGGATCAGGCAGACCGTCAGGATATTCGTCCGTTACGCATTGGTTTGTTGAATTTGATGCCAAAGAAAATTCAAACTGAAAATCAATTCGCACGCCTGATTGGTGCCACCTCTTTGCAGATCGAATTGACATTGATCCGCATGAGTGAACACAGAACCAAAAATACCGCAGCTGCGCATATGGCCGAGTTCTATCAGCCATTTTGTGATGTCATTGACCAGAAATTTGACGGGCTGATCATCACTGGTGCACCCATTGAACATTTACCATTTAATGATGTGACCTATTGGGACGAGCTGCGACAAGTATTTGAGTGGTCTCAAACCAATGTCCATTCCACCTTTGGCGTATGCTGGGGTGCTATGGCCATGATTAATTACTTCCATGGCATTCAAAAACACATTCTGGATGCCAAGGTTTTTGGGTGTTTTAATCATCGTAATCTGATGCCGCATTCGCCCTACTTGCGCGGATTTTCGGACGAATGCGTGGTTCCAGTCTCGCGTTGGACAGAACTACGTCAAACCGAGATTAATCAAGTTTCCGGATTACACACCTTACTTGGTAGTTCAGAGAGTGGACCCTGTTTGGTGGAGGATCGAGCGCATCGAGCTCTGTATACGTTCAATCATTTTGAATATGATAGTGAGACATTGAAACAAGAATATGATCGCGATGTCGCCAATGATACGCCGATCAATATTCCTTGTAATTATTATCCAGGTGATGATCCGCGCCTACCGCCTCTGAATCGCTGGCGCAGTCATGCTCATTTATTATATGGGAATTGGTTGTCGGAAATTTATGCAACGACACCATACGACATCGACAAGATTGGCTTAGAAGTCACTGATTTACGGTCTTAATCTACCCTTATTGCCCCGAATATTTTTGCATTTATCTTGCACTATAAATTCCACAAAACAACCACACAATCATTCGTCATCTTAAGATATTTATGACGGCAATATCTTCTAAAGGCATCTATTATTTTCTTAAAGCCACGACTTCCATACAAATACGATATCTCTCGCTAATCCCATATTTTACAGCGTCAAATCCACATTCCTCGAGCAGAGAAAATAAACGCGTTCTGCTAAAATTATGATAATGTTCAAGTTCACCTAAATAGGGATTTACATTTTGTTCAGTCGTCAATTTCCAAATTAAATTTTCGGTGTTTGGCATAGAGATCATGAGGCAACCTCCTTTTTCCATTTTAGAATGTAGAGCATTTAAAACTTCTTTAGGGTATGGTATGTGTTCAAGTACATCCATCATACTAACGACGGAAATATCTCTTTTAAAATCAATATTTTCTACGAGCTGACAGTGTGCTTCGAAACCTAACTGCTTCATCACATCAACATTGTCTTTTCTCAAATCGACACCAATCGCGTCAAATCCAAACTCATCTGCAGTAAAAAGAATAGAACCGTTCCCAAAACCTATATCTAACCAGGTTCCTGACGATTTATACGGTAGCACTTTTTCAATTATTTTTGCTGAAACCTCTCTTTGTTTTTCGATCTGGAAACCCACTTTTTGATTATCATGAGTTTTTTGAAAAACAATTCCTAAAGCTTCGTCTGAAAAATATCCATTAACAAACTGGTGCTCACACTCATTGCAATCCATCCACTGCATTTCGGACGGTACAGCTTTATTATACAAACGGTGTTTGCTACAATCTCCCAACAAAGATTTTATAATTTCACTTGAGCTGCACAAAGGACAACAGTCATATAATATTCTCATTTCCATTTTATTCTCTTTTTTACTGTATCTCTACGCTCCACAACTCAATCTACTACCGTTGAGATTAAGAATTACTCACCTCTTCTTAAAATAATGGAATGATGCCGCCACCCGGATTTGCCAGCGCTATCTGCCGCATACCATTTGGCGATGTCCTTCAAGCTCTGTATTCAAGCTTAGCCGATTGCTTACCTGTATTTCTCAGCCTCAGGCGTTACAGCAGTCAGGTTACGATCAGACAGCACAATACACGCTTCAAAATCTCCATTTTGCCTTCGCAAAACACTGATAGTGAATTCCAATAACGGCTTAACGTTACAAATTTATTAAAATCGTTCAACCAGAGTGCCAATATACAGCACCTGTTACGTACAAAAAAGGCTGCGAAATACGCAGCCTTTTTGTAACTAAAAGATAAGTTGTTAAACTTAGCGCTTTGAGAACTGGAAAGAACGACGCGCTTTACGGCGACCGAATTTCTTACGTTCAACAACACGCGAGTCACGTGTTAGGAAGCCAGCTGCTTTCAACGCACCACGCAGAGATGGTTCGTACAATTGCAGAGCTTTAGAGATACCGTGCTTAACCGCGCCCGCTTGACCGGACAGGCCGCCACCTTTGACAGTTGCGAATACGTCGAATTCACCTTCGACACCTGCAACGCCGAATGGCTGGCGAACGATCAATTGCAGAACGGGACGAGCGAAGTATTTGCTCATCTCTTTGCCGTTGACAACGATCTTACCAGAACCTGGCTTGATCCAAACGCGGGCAACAGCGTCTTTACGTTTACCGGTCGCATAAGAGCGGCCCAGTTCGTCACGAACAGGCTCACGCGGAGCGGAGTCTTCGACGATAGTTTCAACGCCAGCAACGGCGCTCAGCTCTTCGAGAGATGTGATCTGATCAGCCATTGATATTAGCTCCGAGTGTTTTTCTTGTTCATGGACTTAACATCCAGAACGTCGGGGCTTTGAGCTTCGTGAGGATGCTCACCGCCCGCGTAAATGCGCAGGTTGGTCATTTGCTGACGTGACAGGCGGTTGCCTGGTAGCATACGCTTGACAGCTTGGTACACGACACGCTCTGGGTGTGCGCCATCAAGGATCTCTTGCTTGGTACGAGACTTGATGCCACCTGGGTGGCCTGTGTGCCAGTAGAAGTTCTCTTCGCGCTTTTTACCGGTCATTTGGATCTTGTCAGCGTTGATAACGATGACATTATCGCCCATGTCCATGTGCGGCGTGAATGAAGGCTTGTGCTTGCCACGCAAGCGGGTAGCAACAATCGATGCAAGACGGCCCAGCACCACGCCCTCAGCGTCGATGATGATCCATTTTTTGTCGATATCTGCCGGGGTAGCAGAAAAGGTTTTCATATCAGGTCAATCCTGTTTGCGTGAGGACATAAGGCATGCGCCCGTATCCGAATTCGATGAAGGGGGTTTACGGTGCGACCATCTAACAGTCAACACATGCAATCATGTTTTTATTGTTTAAATACAAATGCTTAAAAAATAGGTATTAAAATACCCCAATATTATACGCTGATTTGTTCTGGTGGATTGTCCAAAAGCGTCAGCAAAGCCAGCATTGCCCCTTCAAAGCGCTCAAGTGTGACATGGCCATTAATTGCAATACGTACCGCATTTGGGGCGCGACCATCACGTAGCGCGAATTCATCCGCGGATCGCAATTGAACACCTTTCGCTTCTGCAGCTCGCGTGAACGCCGCAGCTCTCCAGCCGGATGGCAAGTTTAACCAAAGGAATGGTACCTGGTCGTCCCATCTAAGCTCATACCCGCCAAGCGTATTGACTGCGATGCGTACATACTTGGCCATTTCAGCGCGAACATTTTTGACCATATCACGACTGCGCGGATCACTGAGCAAAAGGCGCGTGATTTCAGCAAGCGGCTGTGCGAGGCCGAAGTAACTGTACTCAGCAGCACGGCGCAGATCGGCAGCCCTCCCAACGGGGGCAATGGCAAACCCCACACGCAACGCAGGTGTCAAAGACTTGGATATCGATGTAACATGCCAACCTAACTCTGGCGCAAGCGCACGATAGGTTGGCGCCCGCGCGACGCCCATACGGTAACAATCATCTTCGACAATTTGCACCCCATGCCTGTTGGCTATGTCTAAAATTTCTTTTCGCCGGTTAAGAGGTGTGAAAGTTCCAGTGGGATTGTGTACCTCTGGGCTGGTACAAAGGATACGTGCACCAGTTTTACGAATAACGGTTTCTAATGCCGCAGGTACAATGCCATGCTCATCCATCGGGATCCCTACGACATTGGCACGCAGCATTTCGGCGGCTCGGCGAAACCCTGCATATGAGAGATCTTCGACCATCACAACCGGACTGGCCTCGGTTAGCAGTGCTTGTAACACTGTCATGATGGCGTTTTGCCCCCCATGTGTCAGAACAATGTCCGACTCTTTTAAAGGACCAAGCAAAAGGTCATCCAGCCACGCCAAAGCTGCCTCTCTCACAGGTTTATAGGCATCTCTTGTTGGGTAATTCAGTAACGAAAACGCATCCATATCTGCAGTTTTGCGTGTGATTTCACGTATAAGGCCAACTTGACCTACATCTATCAAACGCGGACTGAACAAACTGACATGATCAGGGTTGGCCAGTTCTGCCAAATGGAAATCACGCGACCATACATCATCTAATACTGGCGTTTTATGCTCGGCGACAAATGTGCCGCGCCCAACTTCGGCTTGCAAAACACCTTCGTTCGTCAGGATCGTATAAGCGCGGGCCACAGTGCCTGGTGTGATCGATAATTGATAAGCCAGCGCCCGCACGGGTGGCAGTTTTGACCCAATTTTCAATGTATCATTTTTAATAGCCAAACGTATGGTATCGGCCACGCGCTTGTATTTAGGTCCGGTTTTTTCGACAAGTGTATCAGGCCAAATTGTACTCATTACAATCTCCCATTCGACATTATATTTGATACATACTAAGAATAAACCACCAGATCAATAGGATTGTACCAACACAATATGTGAGAATAACTATGACACACGTAATACAAATACCCTCGCCTTCTATTGCTTACCTTACTGCGCGCCCGACACTTCCGCTGGCAGCGCGTGCAGCAATTGGTTTAGCGGTTGTGATTACGATGTGGTCTGTTCGTAGTCGTTCACGGCGACAGCTGCGCACTTTATCTGACTCACAACTGAATGACATCGGCATTTCCCGTAAGGACGCCGACTTGCAAGCCTCTCTTCCGTTCTGGCGCCCCTAATACGCCCCGAGGCGATTAGATGAACCAGAACCACCTAAGGCCGGGGAACTCCCCGGCCCTTTTTGCGTCAGACACTGCGTAAAGATATGGATAAATTCACTTCAGTCGAATTTTAGACAAATTCACCCTTAATTTACCTAAACAACCATACAATAGCGATGTCACGTCTTTTCATAGTGTCGTCAATGTGGCACCAATGAGGCGTACGCTAAGCGTGCTATTATAGAACCATAGTTTTGGAACGTCCCTCCGACCGGATCTCTCACTGGCATTTGACTTTCCAATGACTATGGTTCGAACCCTCATACATATCTTACACGATTGCTATATTGCACCGCAGGTCACCCTGCCCTATGTGACGCATATGGATAAAAAACTTCATATTGTCGGCGGCGGAATGGCCGGATCGGAAGCAGCCTGGCAGGCTGCACAGATGGGTGTTGATGTGGTCATCCACGAAATGCGCCCAAAGGTGGAAACATTTGCGCATCAATCGGGTAATTTTGCCGAGATGGTCTGTTCAAATTCGTTCCGCTCGGATGATGATGAACAAAATGCCGTTGGTCTGCTTCATTGGGAGATGCGCGCAGCCGATGGCTTGATCATGTCAACAGCACAAAACCATCGTCTTCCAGCCGGTGGTGCACTTGCGGTAGATCGCGACTTGTTTGCTCAAGATGTAACTGCAAAGTTGAAGTCTTTACCGAATGTATCTGTTTCTTATGAAGAAATTACAGAGCTACCCGATGATGGCCAGTGGATATTCGCAACAGGTCCCTTAACATCCGCAGCACTCGGAGCGGCTATACAGCAAGAAACTGGCGCCGAACGTCTGGCATTTTTCGATGCAATCGCACCTATCGTCTATGCTGATAGTATTGACATGTCCAAGGCCTGGATGCAGTCGCGATACGACAAAGGTGAGACCGAAGACGAGCGCAAAGCCTATCTTAATTGCCCTATGACCAAAGAGCAATATGAAGCTTTTATTGACGCCTTAATGGCAGCCGAGAAAACCGAGTTTCACGAAGGCGAAACCGCAGGGTATTTTGATGGCTGCCTGCCGATCGAAGTCATGGCCGAACGTGGACGTGAAACCCTGCGCTTTGGACCTATGAAACCCGTTGGACTGACAAACGCACATAACCCAGACGACAAACCCTATGCCGTAGTACAACTGCGCCGCGACAATGCATTGGGCACATTGTTTAACATTGTTGGCTTTCAAACAAAAATGAAATACGGTGCTCAAGTCGATGTTTTCAAAACAATTCCTGGCTTGGAAGATGCGAATTTTGCGCGTTTAGGTGGCATTCACCGCAATACATTTCTGAATTCCCCAACCCTGTTGGATTCACAAATGCGCTTAAAATCCCGCCCCCATGTACGCTTTGCAGGTCAGGTTACCGGTGTTGAGGGGTATGTGGAAAGCGCTGCGATGGGATTTCTGGCCGGACGTTTTGCCGCCGCTGAGATCTTGGGGCATCCGTTACCGAGTGTACCACAAGACAGCGCTATGGGTGCATTAATCCATCATATTACTGGCGGTGCCGAAGCGAAAACCTTTCAGCCGATGAATGTAAATTTCGGCTTATTTCGACCGATTGAAGGTCTCAAAGGTGGGCGGCGTGGGCGCAAAGATCGATATAAAGCCTATACGGATCGTGCCAAGCTTGCGTGGTCAGAGTGGTTGAGCGCCTCAAGTGACCTTAGAAAATAACGCTAAGGGATTGATGTAAAGTGAGTTTCATCACCCGGTTCGCACCATCTCCAACAGGCCCATTGCATCTTGGACATGCGTATTCAGCACTTGTTGCCCAACAACTGGCACAGGATGCAAAGGGTCAGTTTCTGTTGCGGATCGAAGATATAGATCAATCCCGTGCACGCCTCGCATGGGAAGAACGCATCTACGATGACTTAAATTGGCTTGGCCTGCGTTGGTCCACCCCTGTGCTGCGACAAAGCACACGCCAGCCTATTTATGACGCTGCATTAGATAAGCTTTGGGCACGCGGCTTGTTATACCCCTGCCAATGCAACCGCCGTGATATTCAAGCCGCGGTAAGTGCCCCACAAGAAGGTGCACCCCTTTTGGGGCCGGATGGTTTAGTCTATCCAGGAACCTGCAGACCTGCCCCCGTGTCGACACCTGACCCGAAAACTCCGCGCCCTAGAGATGTAACACTGCGCCTTAATATGAAAGCCGCGCTGGCGACAGGTATCCCTGCTGAGTATTCGACGTTTACCGAAACCGGGGCTGGTCCAAGGGGCGAATACGGTTCCATGGTTTTAACGCCTGATGCCCTCATCACGTCTGTCGGGGATGTTGTCGTAGCGCGCAAAGATATGGGAACGTCCTATCATTTGTCTGTTGTTTTGGATGATGCGGCACAGAACGTGACGGATGTCGTACGTGGACAAGATTTATTTGATGCAACGCCAATCCATGTTGTGCTGCAATCCCTGCTAGGCTTGCCTAAACCTCGTTATCATCACCATCAGCTGATCCGTGACGACACAGGAAAGCGCCTCGCAAAGCGAGACGATGCGCGCGCCATTGCCACATATCGCGACGGCGGCATAACGCCAGAAGACATCAAGAAAATGATCGGCCTTCTCTAATTATTTCAATACATTGGTTCCATAAGCTCAACCTCGGAACCCTCACGAACTGCTGTGTAAAAACAACTGCGGCGATGGGTATGGCAGGCAGCACCAATTTGTTTAACCACAGCAACCAATGCATCACGGTCACAATCGATACGCAGATCCACTAGCGTTTGTAAGTGCCCAGAAGTTTCGCCTTTGATCCAAAAGGCCTGCCGTGACCGGGACCAATAGGTGACTTTGCCCGTCTCCAGCGTATTGGCAATACTTTCGGCATTCATCCACGCCATCATTAAGATCTCATGCGTCTCATGGTCTTGTGCGATGCATGGAATAAGACCTGCTTCATTAAATTTCAATGTGGTCACGTCGAATTGCGCGCCATTATGATCAGTGGTCATCTTAAACCCCTTTTGCATCTGCCAATTGTGCCCTATCTAAAAGGTAAACATGACAAGGAAAAGCCTAAGGGGCGCATATGTCTGGTGATACTGACTTAATTAAACTTTATTCCGGTAAGATTTTAGCGCTGGCGGCGGATATTCCGTACGAAGATCGGCTGGATACGCCTGACGCCACAGTCAAACGGCGCTCGCCGCTTTGCGGTTCAACAGTTACAGTTGATGTGATTGTTAAGGATGGATTGGTAGAGCAATTTGGCCAGGACGTAAAAGCCTGTGCGTTAGGACAAGCCGCCGCTGCAATTGTTGGGCACGCGATTATTGGACGTAATATCGCAGAGGTTACGCAGGCCCGTGATGAGCTAAAAGCAATGCTTGCCTCAGATAGTCCGGCTCCCTCAGCTCCTTTTGAGGGGCTTGAGGTCTTGATACCAGCGCGCGATTTCACCAATCGTCATGCTTCGATCATGCTGTCACTTGAGGCGACATTAGAGGCCCTGACCACGGTCAGCGAAGCACATTCCACTTAAAACCTACAAAAAACCGCCGCACATCCGGGCAGATGGCGGCGGTGAGGTAAGCGGTTTCATACGGGACCCGGATCACATCTGTAAAAAAGAGAACAGTCGAACAGGCAATCGAGTGCTACAGTATAGATGTTTTCCGGTATGAAAGCGCGAAACTGTAAAACGGGTGATCTAAACCAACCCCGGCAAATGAAGGCCTACAACGAGCATAACAACAAGTGCGGCAACGCCAGCGATGTCGCACAAGAGTGTTGAATGTGTATTTCGAACTGTTGATTTGATCTGGGCAACCATGACCGCGTCTCCTCTGTCGTCAATGTTACATTGTATTTGTTGTTCTTTTGTTCTCATTTTACGTGAGTCGTGTAAAGAACTTTTAGTGAACATTGACGAAAAAACAGAACATAACAGGAATATATCTACTAACCGACAGATATGAGACGGATTGCTTCGTCTTGTCGCAACAACCAAAGTAGAACACGGGCAGCCTGCCCTCTTGCAGATTTAAGTGTTGGATCACGCTGGAGCAAAGCGCGTGCATCGCTTTGTGCAATGGCCATAAGCCCTGATTGGCGTTCTAAGTCCGCTATTTTGAAACGCGGCAATCCAGATTGAGCAGTCCCAATCATGTCACCAGCTCCGCGCATTTGCAAATCTGTCTCAGAAATATGAAAGCCGTCCTCGGTTTCGCGCAAAACCTCTAACCGTTTTCGGCCTGTTTCACTCAGGGGAGATTGATACATCAACAAGCATGTCGATTGTGCGGACCCACGACCAACACGGCCACGCAGTTGGTGGAGCTGTGCAAGACCAAAGGTCTCGGCCCGTTCAATCACCATAATTGTCGCGTTGGGAACGTTTACTCCCACTTCAATCACCGTGGTGGCAACCAAAACACGGCTGTTCCCATCCTGAAAAGACTGCATGGCCGCGTCTTTTTCGGCCGGTGGCATTTGCCCATGCACCAACCCAACCACATCCTCACCTAGTGCAGCGCGTAGATGTTTAAAGCGCTCCTCAGCGGCAATTAGATCTGAAACCTCGGACTCTTCGACCAAGGGGCAGACCCAATAACACTGTCGTCCCTCTTCTATGGCTTTACGCAGATGCGACAACACATCATTCATACGTTCAGTGGCCATAACCGCCGTTTTGATAGGTTTACGCCCCGGAGGTTTCTCGTCTAGGATCGATACTTCCATATCTCCGTACTGCGTCAGAGCTAAGGAACGCGGAATTGGCGTTGCTGTCATAACCAAAACATCAGCATTTTGGCCTTTTTCGGCAAGTTCCATTCTTTGCCGAACCCCAAATCGGTGCTGTTCATCAACGACGACCAACCGAAGGTCCTGAAAATCAACACCCTGTTGGAAAACCGCATGAGTTCCAACGAGTATTTGAATATCGCCGCGCGCCAGAGCGGCAAGCTTAGCCTTTCGATCGCGCCCCTTGTCCCGCCCCGTTAACAATTCAAGCACAACACCGGCTTGTTCCGCCAAAGGCTGCAATCCTTCAAGATGTTGCCGTGCCAGAATTTCTGTGGGCGCCATCATCACCCCTTGCCCACCAGCCTCAACTGCGACCAATAACGACATAAACGCGACCAAGGTTTTTCCTGCTCCGACGTCTCCTTGCAACAGCCGGTTCATGCGTTGTGGCGCGGCCATATCGTCCGTAACCTCAGCAATAGAACGCGCCTGTGCATTTGTTGGCGTATAAGGTAGAGATTTCAAGACTGCACTTTGCAGTTTTCCCGTCGCTACACTGCTACGCCCCGGTGCACTGCGCTCTGTGGCTCGAGCTATGGCAAGTGTAAGCTGATGCGCGAACAGTTCATCATAAGCCAAGCGCGCCCGCGCAGGCGCATCCGGCAGTATATCATCAAACGCTTCAGGATGATGCGCGGTTGTCAAAGCCGTTTTCCAGCTGGGCCAACCTTCACGATCCAACAAGGCAGTGTCGCACCATTCTTGTAAATCAGGCGCACGCTCTAATGCACTGCGGGTCGCTTTATGACAGGTCTTTTGTGTCAATCCTTGGGTCAGATGATAAACCGCCTCGAATTCCGGAATATCGGCAGCTTCAGCAGCTGGTAACATATGCTCCGGGTGCACCATTTGTGCAAGTCCGTCGAAAAGTTCAATTTTACCAGACACCACACGACTGCTGCCTTCCGGCATTTGCGCCGTCAGATATTTGCTGCGCCCGTGGAAAAAAACAAGTTGAAATTCTATTTCAGAATCAGACACATATATTCGATAAGCCCCATTGCGGTTTCTCGGCTCGACATGCCGCCCTACAATGACTTCAACAGTTGCAATCGCTGGAAACTCCATACCCCTTATCGTCTGGCGACGGCGGCGGTCTACGACAGCATAGGGAAGTGAATAAAGGAAATCTACGGGAGCGGAGAGATGTGTTTGCGTAAGACTAGCAGCTGTTTTTGGTCCAATGCCTTGCAAACTCTCCAATGTAGAGAACAGCGGAAACAGGACTTCGGGCCGCCCACTCATATCAAGTGCGACCTATTAAGGATAACCACTCATCTTCGTCTAGAATCTTGACGCCAAGCTCCTTTGCTTTTGTGGCTTTAGAACCAGCACCTGGTCCCGCGATAAGGATATCTGTTTTTTTAGACACAGATCCAGATACTTTTGCGCCCAAGGATTCAGCTTGAGATTTAGCCTCGGCGCGAGACATTTTTTCGAGCGTCCCAGAAAAAACGACGATTTGACCTGCAACGACACTGTTTTGAGCAGGACGCTCTGAGCGTGTGACCGTGAGATGTGCGATTAAACGTTCAAAAGCCGCGCGCTCATTTTTGTTGGCCATCGCATCCGATAGCGAAAGCGCTAAGGCTGGGCCAAGCCCGTCTTTAGAAATCAAATCGTCCCAGGCGGATATCGCGGTCTCATCTGGGTTTTCAGCGAACAATACTGCTTTACGTGTCTCAGTAATTCTGGCGCGTCGCTGCATCTGCATAGCTGCAAGGCGTTCCTGCTCCTCAGCCTCATCAGCTTTGCGAAATGCCAAAGCAGCTGGGCGTGCGCAATCTACAGCTTGTGCGAGGTCTGTCCACGTATCAAATTGTAAGGCCAAATCTCGCGCGGCCACTTCACCGACATGACGAATACCCAATGCAAAAATAAGGCGAGAGAATGGGATAATCGTTTTATCTTCTATCGCAGAAAAGAGCGCATTTGCCGACTTATCCCCCCAGCCGTCACGATTTTTGAGCTGTTGTATGCCAGAGCCGAAACGGTCTTTCAGCGTAAAGATATCAGCAGGTTCTTTGATCCAACCATCCGTGTAAAACTGCTCAATCTGTTTTGCTCCCATACCCTCTATGTCAAACGCAGCACGTGATACAAAGTGTTTCAGTTTTTCAACAGCTTGCGCGGCACAAATCACACCGCCCGAGCACCGCCTCACAGAGTCACCTTCCTCACGTAAGGCTGTGCTGCCACAGATAGGGCAGTGTTTGGGAAAATCAAAAACTTGCGCTTCTGCGGTCCGCTTACCTAAGTCAATGTCTGCAACCTTTGGGATAACATCGCCCGCGCGGTATATTTGCACCCAGTCGCCAATCCTGATGTCTTTGCCGTCACGGATCATGGCGCCTTTACTGTCGCGCCCTAGAATATAGTCTTCATTGTGAAGTGTCGCATTTGAGACGACGACACCGCCGACCGTAACAGGTGCCAAACGCGCAACTGGACTGAGAGCTCCGGTTCGGCCAACTTGGATGTCTATGCCTTCCAAATGTGTCCATGCCAATTCAGCCGGGAACTTATGTGCGATGGCCCAACGCGGCGTGGTTGCCCGAAACCCGAGGCGACCCTGCAACGCCAAGTCATCAACCTTATAGACAACACCATCAATATCATATCCCAATGTCGCGCGTCGCTGTTCGATCTCATGGTAATGTCCAATAAGGTCTGTGGCGTTTTGGCACAACTTTGTTAAAGGGTTCGTCGAAAAACCAAATTGAGTGAGCCGCTCAATAGCCTGTGATTGCGTATCTGCAATAGGTTCTGACATAAATCCCCAACTATAAGCAAAGAAACGCAAGGGGCGCTGACGTGTAATATCAGCATCTAATTGTCGAAGAGATCCAGCAGCAGCATTACGCGGATTGGCAAAAACCTTACCACCCTTTTCAGTTTGGCGGAGGTTCAACGCTTCAAAATCCTGATGGCTCATATAAACCTCACCACGGATTTCTAAAATTTCGGGCGCGTTTTCGATGTGGTGTGGGATATCAGAAATGGTGAGTGCGTTTTCTGTAACATTTTCCCCCACGGCTCCGTCGCCGCGCGTGGCAGCCTGTGTAAGCGCTCCGTTTTCATATCTTAAGGAGAGGGAGAGTCCGTCGATTTTAGGCTCAGCCGTAAACGCAAGACCTTGAGATGTACCACGACCCAGATAATCGCAAATACCACGCACAAAATCAAAAACATCCTCATCTGAAAATGCATTACCCAAAGACAACATACGAACTGAATGAGAGATCTTGCCAAAACCGGACACTGCCGGCGCGCCAACACTGTTTAGGAATTGCGCTGTTTTTTCCAATTGTGGAAAACGCGATACAATATCACGACCGTATTTTTTAAGGGAATCGTACTGCGCATCAGATAAGGTCGGAGCGTCTTTTTGATGATAGTCGCGATCGGCACTTGTGAGAATATCACCAAGTTTCTTCAACTCGGCCGCCGCCTGAACATCGTTCAACGTCTTGATATCCAACCGCTCCATCGCACCTGTACCTTTGCCTTAGATCCTCAATCTTGGCATGTGATACGCATAGCGACAACGAAGGTCTAGCCCTTCTCATATGGGCTAGAAAAAATTAGGGCCTGTTTAGGAGATCCCTAAGCAGGCCTTAAATATTCGTACTCAAGTGGTATTAAAAAGACCACACAGGCGCGTTTTATGCACCAACAGCAATGCGTGTATCGTCATCTACATGGTCTTGTTGTGGATCGCGCAAAACATACCCACGGCCCCATACTGTCTCGATATAATTGTCGCCACCGGTCGCCGTGCTAAGCTTCTTGCGCAGTTTACAGATAAATACGTCAATGATCTTAAGCTCAGGCTCATCCATGCCACCGTAGAGGTGATTAAGGAACATCTCTTTTGTGAGCGTCGTCCCCTTACGCAACGACAGAAGTTCGAGCATTTGGTACTCTTTCCCTGTCAGATGGACTGTTTTACCCTCGACGTCGACAGTCTTGGCATCAAGATTGACTGCGATTTTACCAGTATTGATAACCGATTGTGAGTGTCCTTTGGAGCGACGGATAATCGCGTGGATCCGGGCAACTAGTTCTTCACGATGGAACGGTTTGGTCAGATAGTCATCAGCTCCAAAGCCGAACCCTTTGATCTTGTTTTCAGTGTCATCTGCACCAGACAAGATCAAAATGGGCGTTTCGATACGAGACATGCGTAACTGACGCAGGACCTCATGGCCGTTCATGTCAGGTAAGCCAAGATCTAGAAGAATAAGATCGTAGTCATATAGCTTGGCAAGATCTATGCCTTCTTCACCCAAATCCGTCGTGTAAACGTTTAGGTTTGCGTGGGTGAGCATCAGTTCAATGCTCTTTGCTGTTGTGGGGTCATCCTCAACGAGAAGAATGCGCATATTGGGTTCTCCGCCTATACTCTGTTTACTTCGTTGCGTTAACCTTGATTGGAAAAGGTTAATGTCTCGTTACTATGTTCGTTAATTTTCCCTACAACTGCAAGTTATTCAGAAGTATCTAGCCTTCCGCGCTACGATAATCCTTTAGTCTAGTTGTTTTCAGGGCATCCTCGCCATGATCAGCGACCGCCGAGATCCAACTGCGAAACTCTTCTTCGCTCAACCCATACATAGCCAGCGCCTCATTTTGAGGAACCAAACCATATAAAACACCCCGCACGACAGCCGCCTTACGTGAGGCGACCCAACGCTTGGTCTTTGTCGGAGGTAAATCCGCTCTTGTCATAACAGACCCATCTGGGAGAGTGACTGCCCGAGGTCCATCTACTTTCTTCAAATACATCGAATTATCCTTACCACGATGCAACTTCTTGAGTGCTGGATCAGGATCCGCTGTTAGCCTTAATGACGAATGAAATGTCCCCCTTGAGAATAGTTCTAATTTTCGTATATTCTTCGACGATTTCCAATTCAGGAGCATGCTATGGCGCTGGACGATAAAGCCCCAGTGGACAACCACCCGTTGAATTCTCTTGGTTTTGCCAAGCCACCCTCGCAGACGCGTGTGGTCGTTGCCATGTCTGGTGGCGTCGACAGTTCTGTAGTGGCTGCC
Source organism: uncultured Paracoccaceae bacterium (assembly GCA_947499635.1). Lineage (GTDB taxonomy): Bacteria > Pseudomonadota > Alphaproteobacteria > Rhodobacterales > Rhodobacteraceae > Epibacterium. The sequence goes on from CANMPD010000001.1 coordinate 300,477, forward strand.
TATCTGGCGGAACAGGGATATGATGTCGTGGGTGTCACATTGCAGCTCTATGATCATGGGGCTGCCTTGGCAAAGAAAGGTGCTTGTTGCGCAGGCATCGATATCCATGATGCCCGCCGTGTCGCAGAAGAGCGCGGCTTTCCTCACTACGTATTGGACTATGAAAACATCTTCAAAGATGCCGTCATAGACGAGTTTGCTGATAGCTATCTGGCAGGCGCCACACCGGTGCCCTGTATCCGTTGTAACGAACGGGTGAAATTCAAAGATCTGCTACAGACGGCCAAAGACTTAGATGCCGATTGCATGGCGACAGGTCATTACATCCAACGCAAGATGGGCGTGCAAGGCGCAGAGCTGCACAGTGCAGAAGATGCGAACCGCGATCAAAGCTATTTTCTGTTCTCAACCACTCCGGAACAGCTTGATTTTCTTAGATTTCCTTTGGGACATCTCCCTTCCAAGGACGCTACGCGTGAGATGGCCGCACAGTATGGATTGGCTGTTGCAGACAAACCTGACAGCCAAGATATCTGCTTTGTACCGGATGGAAATTACGCGAGCTTGATCGAAAAATTACGCCCCGGAGCAGCAGAACCTGGTGATATTATCCATGCTGATGGTCGTGTTTTGGGAAGCCATAATGGGGTGATCCATTACACGATTGGCCAGCGCCGCGGCCTTGGGATTGGCGGGTTGAGCGAGCCGTTATACGTGGTCAAACTCGACGTGGAAACCAAGCATGTTGTCGTCGGTCCCAAGGACCTCCTCGCGACACGCACGGTGCCGGTACGTGAGATTAACTGGCTTGGGGATGAACCGTTCACCAGCCGCGATGAATGGCATACACAGGTCAAAGTTCGCTCGACCCGTCCACCACGCGAGGCCATCATTCGCCCCCTTACAGACACCACAGCCGAGGTCGAACTTCTCACTCCGGAAGAGGGTATCTCACCAGGTCAGGCATGCGTTTTTTACGCCAATGAGGGGAGTCGCATCTTTGGTGGTGGCTGGATTTGGCGCGGGTATTGACCCTAATAATGTGGCGAAAATCGCACCGAATCTGCGCAATTTAGTGAAAATTGTGGCTAGTTTTGATTATGGCATTCCCAAATTGCCTTCATAAACCAGCCAAAACAGCGCGGGCAGCACGTAAACCAGGTGCTTCCCCTCCCTGTCCCAGACGCTCCATGGTTAATTCCATCGCTAAATCTTGAGATTCGCGTTCCTGAAGTGCGGCAGTTAACCCTGCTGAGATGGCGGTAGGTGTGCAATCAGGCCCCAAAAACTCAGACACAACGCGCGTATCACTGACCAAATTTACCAAGGTCACCGTATCAATCAGTGCCATTCGCTTCATCATTTGCCATGTGAGCCAGTTAAATGTGTACGCGATCACCATAGGTGTTTTGGACGCGGCAAGTTCTAGTGAGACCGTACCAGATGCTGCCAAAGCAATTTCTGCCCCTTTAAACACAGCCCGTTTACGCGCAGCTGCGACATCAGGGTCGATACCTCTGGGATCGAGTACAACAATTTGTTCTGGCCATAGATCCAGTTGTTGTTTCACAGTTTCGACAACTGGGCCGGCCGCAGGCAATACCACGCGAAATTCCGGGTGCGTTTTAATGAAATCACGCAATGCAGGACCAAATACCGGCGCCAACCGAGAAACTTCGGATTTACGAGAGCCGGGAAGCGCAACAATATAGGGGTCTTCTCCCAAACCAAGTTCGGCCCGAATACCCTCGACATCGGCATCTGTCGAAACTGATTCTGCAACAACAGGATGCCCGACAAAATCGCATTGAATACCCGCCTTGTGCATATAAGGTGGCTCGAATGGCAAAATAGCCAAGACCTGATCAATAAAACGCGCCATTTTCTGCGCGCGTTTGGGTCGCCAAGCCCAGACGGTGGGTGCAACATAATGAACCGTACGGATATCGCTACGGTCTTTTACCAATTTGGCAACTCGCAGGCAGAAATCAGGACTATCAATCGTGATTAACACATCCGGCTGCATTGCAATCACAGCATCTGCAACCTCTGAAATCCGGCGTTTTAGGTGACGATACTTAGGTAGAACCTCTGCGATTCCCATCACCGACAGCTCGTCCATCGGGAATTGCGATGTCAAACCTGCCGCTTGCATTAAGACACCGCCAACACCTTGATACGTCACATCAGGTTGCAACGTGTTTAACCCTTGCATCAAGGCACCGCCCAAGCGATCTCCTGATGGCTCGCCTGCGACAATAAAAACCCGAAGGCTCATGCGTCAATCAACCAAAGAAACAAGCCCAAGCGATCACATTCGGCGATCACCTGTTCACGGGATAAAACAATCACACCACCCGCAGTAAGCACTATTCCAGACAAACCTGCATCCGCAACAGCCTGAACTGTTTTAGATCCAATTGTTGGCAGGTCAGCACGGCGATCTTGGCCTGATTTTGGTGCCTTGAATAGAATACCGCCCTGACCGTCTGGTCGGCGCGTCAGTTGTGAAAGCATATGATCCGTGCCAAATATGGTCTCGACAGCGATGGCCTGACCGCTGCGGACGGCACACGCTTGACCGATATCCACCGCCGACATTGCATCCACAATCACTGCGCCGCGCGCAGCGTCTGCTTTGTCAATTTCGCCGGGCTGTATTTGTGTCACAATCCCAGCAGGCATCAAAAGATCTGGCGCGATCTCGTGAGCTGCGACAATTTCAAAGCCCGCTTGAACAATGATCTGCATGATTGCACGCAGCGCGCCATCATCACCAGAACCAATTGCCGCCTGGATCACTGGAACCAAAGGCAAAGTTTCCGCATCAATCATAGATGGGTCTATGTTCGGGCGCGATACAGCCCCAGCCAAACAAATTTTGGTAACATCTGCTGCTTTAAGACGCGCTAAAAAGCTACCAAACTGTTCAATTCGAAAGGTAATCTCCGGATCCAGCATATCCGGCAAACTGCCTTCAAGCCCACAAACTAGAGGGCGCGTCCTTAGGCGCGCGACAAGTTCGACAGGTAATGCGCCCATGCCAGCAATGACTGCAATCATCTCACTCTCCTCCTAACCGCCAGGTGTCAGGAACGAGCGATGTGTATCGCCGGTCACAAACTTAACGATATCAAGCACATAATCGCTGTCACTTTCATCGCCCAAACGTTTTGCACGTTCCGAGAACGTCCCTTCGCCTTGGGCAAGCATTTGGAACGCTGCCCGCAACGCAGTAATATCCGCACGCGACACGCCACTGCGCTTTAAGCCAACTAGGTTCAGACCATCCAATTCGCCACGCGGCGCCTGAACCAGACCGTAAGGGATCACATCATTGGTCACCATCGACAAAGCACCGATAATTGCCCCTTTGCCAATTCGCACCCACTGATGCAAGCCAGACAAACCTCCAACGATGACGTCATCTTCCAAAACACAATGCCCGGCTACAGCAGACGAGTTGACGATGATAACCCTGTTACCAACCTGAGCATCATGCGCGATGTGGCATCCTGCCATAAATAACCCATCATCACCGATACGCGTGATACCGCCACCACCTTCTGTACCGGCGTTTACAGTCACATGTTCTCGGATACGATTACGCGCACCGATGATCGTACGACATTTTTCGCCCTTAAATTTCAGATCCTGCGGAATTTCACCAATGACCGAAAACGGGAAAACAACACTTTCATCGCCGATTTCTGTATCCCCGGTCACAACGACATGGGACTTGAGCGTAACATTACGCCCAAGAACTACATCGGGGCCAACCACGCAAAACGGACCAATCTCACAGCCCTGCCCGATACTCGCACCGTCTTCGATAATCGCACTAGGGTGTATTGCAGTCATTATGCGCCCTCGACCGAACGATCGACCATCGCAGTAAACTCTGCTTCGGCGGCGACTTCTCCATCAACAGTTGCACGGCCAGAGAATTTGAATATTTTCCCACCCATCTTGCCGCGTATGGTTTCAACATTCATTTCCAAGACATCGCCAGGGACAACTTTGCGGCGGAACTTGCATTTGTCGATATTCATAAAATAAATCAAAAGATCCGTATCGATCAAATCCATCCCGACCCCAAGCATAACACCAGATGTTTGCGCCATTGCTTCGATGATCGTCACACCCGGCATAATGGGTGTTCCAGGAAAATGCCCTTGAAAATGTGGCTCGTTCATAGTGACATTTTTAATACCGCGCGCTGTTTTATATCCATCGATATCAACCACTTTGTCGATCAATAAAAATGGGTAGCGATGCGGTAAAATGCGCTGGATAAGTTGAATATCAGCAGATTTAAGGTCACTGGACACATCGGCGGTCATAAGGTTATTCCATCTTTTAAAAGTTTAAAATGCTTTACCAAGACCTCTTAAGCAGAGCAAGCGAACAGGCGGTGCCTTTAGTTGTTCGTCTCAGTATCTGTGCCATCTTGGCTAAGACCCGGTGTAATGCCCACCATATTTTGCCCGTCAAGGATGATATTCAAGCGTGCAATAGCCAGATCAGTAACGTCAACGGATGTCGCGCTGATCAAAACATTTGATTGTTCCAAAATCACTGCAGCCCCAGTTTCAGTCATTATATCCTCTAAGACAGGAAGTGCGACTTTCTGAAATTCACGTTGCGAGACCTGTTCAGCCGATGTGATTTCCGCGGATTTCTTTTCCTGTACAGCCCGGGTATTTTGAACCTTTTTGTCAAAGGCCTCAGCCAGCCTGCGAAAAACATTTGGGTCCGTAGACTGCCGTCGCTGCGCTAAATCTTGTTCTTCGGCTTTCAGTTCTGCCTCTATGCGGCTGTTTTCTGCCGCAAGCACGGCGCTACGCGCCTGAATTTCCTGAGCAACCTGTTTCCCGTAGGCACTTTTGGCATAAAACTCGTTGGAATTAATCGTCAGAACGACACTCCGAGGAAGACCAATAACGGGCGCAGGTTGGGTGGTTTCTTGTAAACTGGGCGAAACAACCACCCCAATCTGGGGCGAAAACTTAGGTTGCGCAACAGCAGTTGTTGCAATTACACAGCCTAAACATCTTAGAAAAGATCGCGCCAGCATCAGTGTCACACCCGACATATGTCTAGAAACTTGTCTGGAAGGTCAGGTCGAAGTTTTGTTCGCGGTCGAATTCTTCTTTCTTGATAGCTTTGGAAAAGTTGAAGCGCAAAGGCCCAATCGCTGTTGTCCACAAGAACGAGAAACCAACAACTTGTCGGAAGGATCCATCTCGACCAACAACAGTACCTGAACTGGCATTGGAGTTATCCAAGCCCCATACGTTGCCGATATCAAAGAACAAACCACCACGCAGACCGATTTCCTCGGGTAATCCCAACGGGAATTCCGCGTCTAAGCGTGCAACAGCAAAGTAGTTACCGCCAAGCCCATCGTCGTAGTTGCCACCACTTGAAATCGAAGATTGATCCCGGGGACCGATCCCGCCTGCCTCAAAGCCACGAAATGTATTCGAGGACAAAACAAAGCGGTCAACTGTTCTACTTGACTCATCGCTCATCCAGTGAAGCGCGCCAGTCTCGATCGTTGCGCGCAGTGTAACCTCTTCGTTAAAGACCAAACGCTGAGCAACCGCACGCGCAGTTGTTTTCAGGTAATTCACATCGCCGCCGACACCGGCGTAATCAAATCCAGCTTCCAAGACATAGCTTGAAATTGGGTTTAAGCCCGAGAGGCGGCTGTCATATGTATAGGTCAATCCAACAGAACTGGTCGTGCGTTCGCCTTCGGCGATTTCGCTTAACACAACAGGACCGGCCAACGGATCACCATTGTCATCATCCCCACGGCTCACCATTTCGCTCGCGGTCAAGCCGTATCGCAACTGAAGCGTCGTGAGTTCACTGGTTTTAAAAGTTAGCGACGGTCGAAAGTATATTTCATCCGCATCGTATTCCGCAAAGCTCGATTCTGTTTCATCTAGCCCAAGGCCAAAAGAAAAACTGACATCTCGTCCTAGCAAGCGCGGTTCAGTAAAGGACAATGTATATTCTTCGTCATCTTCGGTGGTCGCAATTGTAAATGACAGGTTTTGCCCACGACCTAAGAAGTTCGACTCTGAAATACCAATTGCCAGACCGACACCGCTATCCACAGAAAACGAACCACCAAGGGATAGAGATCCGGTGGGTTGTTCAACGACGTCAACATCAACGATCACTTGATCAGGCGTACTCCCTTCACGTGTGTTCACTTGCGAATCGGAGAAAAATCCCAAAGCGCGAATACGATCGGCACTGTTACGAATTTCACGCTCATTCAGTGGATCGCCTTCTACAACATTAAAACGTTGACGAATAACACGATCAAGGGTTGTCGTATTGCCTTCAATATCGATGCGCTCCACGAAGATACGCGGGCCTCGTACGATTGCAAATTCGACATCTAGCAACAGATTACGTTCATCACGAACAACCCGAGGTTCGACGCGGGCGAAATCAATACCCTGACGCACCGCTTGTTGTTCAAGCGCGGTGATCGCATTGTCAATCGCCGTCGGCGAATAAACCATGCCTGGTTTAATTCTCACAATAGGTCGGAACGTAGCGGGATCAGCTTCAGCAATTTCACTGGTGACCGTAATTTCACCAAATTCATATTTTTGCCCCTCGGTCACATCCAGAACCAAAAACGCAGCATCACGTTCTTGGGTGACTTCGGCGTTAGAACTGTTAACGCGAAAATCAATATATCCACGAGACAAGTAGAAATCGCGTAAAACCTGACGGTCAAATTGAACACGATCATCAATAAGCGTGTCTTTGTTAATAAATGTCCGAAGGAAGTTTGCCTGTTTTGTCTCTAACACGCGGCGCAGACGTCGGTCTGAATACGCACGGTTTCCGACAAAAGACACGCGTTCAACTTCAATTGTGTCGCCTTCTGAAACTTCGAACACCAAATCAACACGATTGTCATTGCGGCGAATGATACGTGGCGTCACCTGCGAGGCCAACCGTCCGCGTGCGCGATATAAACTTGAGATTGCAGCCGCGTCGCGCTCGGCTTGCTCAGCATTAAAGACGCGGCGCGGTGTCGATTCAATCACCCCATTCAGGCTATCGTCTTTAATACGGCGGTTTCCTTCGAAACTAATTCGGCTGATAGTGGGGTACTCAACCACCTTAATCACGAGAGTATTGCCCTCAGGTACCAACTCAACACTTTCAAACAGGCCACTGTCGAACACACCACGATAGGCATCATTCAATTCGCCACCTGTTACAGACTGTCCGCGTTGCAAACCAGTATAGGCGACGATTGTGGAGCTCTGAATTCGTTGGTTGCCTTCAACAGCAACATTGGAAAACCGGAAATCCTGTGCTTCCGCGCGAGATCCAATCAACGTTGCCCCGACACCGAACCCGACGACCATTGCGACTATTGACGCAGATCTTTGCAATTTTCCTGATAAAGACCCGGACACTACGCTGTAATTCACACGCAAAGGTGTAAGAGATTTCCCCCAAAGCATTCGCTTTAACCCAATTCTTATTTTCCCGTTACAGTCTGCGTATCGGGTTTGAAGAGGGTTGTCAAAAACAACAAAGGTTTAGCCTAGACCTGAAGCGAGTGATCTTGAGTTTTGTTCAGGTCACCCTATTTGAACTGGCAAATCTTCGCCTATAGTGCGAGACATAACATCGTCGCAGTACCAAGCGCAGCCATTACAGCTAGACCAGACAAAAAGCGATCGATGTTCACACGAAACAATACAGCTGCGCCATGCACCGAGCGTTGTAAAATATACATATTTCCATCACCGCGTTTGATGCAATCTTACAAACATCAATACGCTCCCATTTATCGCGCTGCCCTACGCAATTACACGCGGTCTTATGCACTTCACCACCGTGTCTATCATATGGGGGTGTTATGGCGAAAACAGGGCAATTAAATGCCTCTGTTTTGCCGCATTTCAACCTATTGCACACATTCTCAGCGAGACGACTTGCTCAGCACAAAAAGTCGTTAGCTACAGAAAACAACATAAGCGACAGAACCATTACCACACCACATGTCATCAACCACTGCATCACGCGGTCATTCGGCGTGCGGCCCGTCGCAGCTTCATAAGCGTAGAACATCAAATGACCACCATCCAACACGGGAACAGGCATCAGGTTCATCAGGCCAATCGCGGTCGATAGCACAGCAATCATCCCGATATAATCAAGAAGGCTCTGACTTGCGATAGAGCCCGTTGTTTGAGCGATTCCGACAGGGCCGGACAAATTACACGTGCTGATTTTGCCGGAAATCATATGGGAAATACCGTCGAAAGTACCACTGATCACATTCCAAACCTGTAAGGTTCCACCTGTGACGGCGTCCCAGACCGCAATGGACTCCCGTGCCGCGGTGAAAGCGTCTCCACCTTGGATACCAACCAACCAGCGAGTTTCGAATCCGCCTTCGGCTTTGGGCAAATCTGTGCGGCGCGGTGTGAGTGCGACAGTTAACGTCTGCGTGCCGCGTTGAATTTGCAATTCAACTTCGTTGCCTTGGGCGGCCTCAACATGATCCTTCAGCTGACTAAAAGCAAAGACATCCACGTCATCAATGGCGGTGACCATATCGCCGGGCTTAAGACCTGCATCATCTGCGGCACTGCGTGGGTGAACCATAGATATTCGACTTGGCGTTAAATATGGTCCCTCAACGATTTCTTCTGCACCATTACGGCGCACAACATAAGGTAGTGTCGGGGTTAGAGGCAAGTTTTCCTGAGCCGTAGACCAAGCATCAAGCGTGTCAACGGTTTCACCAGCAACCTGCAAAATTTCGTCACCGACCCGTAATCCGGTGCTGGTTTGAAAGTAATCAGGCATATCCGCCACCGTAATGGGCTCACGGATCTGACCTGTTGACCACATCAGGACGCCAAAGACGACAATAGACAGTAAGAAATTAAAAACTGGCCCTGCAACCACTGTCGCCGCACGCGCCCACAACGGCGCGCCATGCATCGTTTGTCGCAACAAAGCTGGATCCAATTCCGCATCCGCCATCGCCTGCCCGTCTTTTCCCGAAGCTGCATTTGCATCGCCCAGAAACTTAACATACCCACCGAATGGTAAAGCTGCGATCTGCCAACGCGTACCGCGCTTGTCCATGCAGCTCCAGACAACAGGACCAAACCCAAGCGAGAAAACTTCGGCTTTGATACCTGACCAACGGCCAATAATGTAATGGCCATATTCATGCACAGCGACGATGACCGACAAGGCGATAATAAAAACGAGCAACGTAAATGCAAAATCGCTGATCTGAGAGAAAGCGGTGATTAAGTCCAAAGGTATACCCTGCCTGATCGCTATTTATATGTGGTGGACGTCGACACAATTCTGTCGACCTCTGTTCTGGCGAAATGGTCTGTCCGCATGACATTATCAAGAGACATTGCGGTTTCAATGAGGCCTGTTTGCGCGTCAGCCTGCTCTAGAACGGTTTCAACAAGACTTGCCATATCCAGAAAACCAATACGTCCCGCAATAAAGTGATCTAAGACTCGTTCTTTGGCACCATTGAACGCTGCGCCTGACAGCCCGCCCTTGGACATTACCTCATAAGAAAGACGCAACGCCGGATAACGCTCCAGATCTGGTGCATAAAATTCTAACGCAGGCGCCGTCCCCAAGTCGAGGCGCTGTACCGGCAAATCTTTGCGCTGAGGCCAGTGCAAGGCATAACCAATCGCATGCCGCATATCCGGCGCGCCAAGATGCGACATCAAAGCCCCGTCTTTGAACCCCACCAAAGCATGGACAAGTGATTGAGGGTGCACCAGAACTTCGATTTGAGTGGGATCCACACCAAAGAATTCTTTTGTTTCAATGACCTCAAGAGCTTTATTGAACATAGATGCACTGTCGATGGTGATCCGTTGTCCCATATCCCAGTTCGGATGTGATGAGGCTTGTGCCAATGTCGCGGTTTTCAACCGTTCAAGTGGCCAATCACGAAACGCCCCTCCTGAAGCCGTTATTATGATACGCTCGACCTCAGTGATGTCTTCACCGACCAAGGCTTGAAAAATTGCAGAGTGTTCACTGTCGACCGGGAGAATGCGCGCGTTATGTTTAGAGGCTGTCTCCTTCAACAAGGCCCCAGCACAAACCAGAGACTCTTTATTAGCCAAAGCCAGTGTAGCACCTTGTTCCAATGCCTTGAGCCCCGGCAATAACCCCGCGATACCGACAATCGCAGACATCACCCAATCAACGGGCCGAGACGCCGCTTCAATCAGTGCAGTTTGTCCAGCCGCAGCCTCAATCCCTGTCCCTGTCAGCGCCACACGCAAGGGTTCCAGCAAGTCCTCAAATGCGGTAATGGCAATATCTGCTTGTAAATCTATGGCATCACACGCCAATTGCGCAATATTGCGCCCGCCACTCAGAGCGACAATGTTATACCCCGGGCGATCACGGCGGATCAAATCAATGGTATTTTGACCGATGGACCCTGTCGCCCCGAAAATTGAAACTCTTTTTGCTACCATGATACATCCGTGATTGGCTGACTGTACGCCGCATATAAAAATTGCGGCGTTATCCCCAGGTTATAGCGACAAGAAAGCACAAGGCCCCTGCCCCTAGCATACCATCAAAACGGTCAAAAACACCGCCATGCCCAGGAAGTAAATTACTGCTGTCCTTTACACCGACTGCACGTTTCAGTGCACTTTGTGCGATATCACCAATCTGGCTTGCCATCGACACGAGAACCGAAATCCACATTAAAAAAGACGGCATATCAGGGCAAATAATAGACACCAAGAAACCTGTAAACGCTGCAGCTGCCCAACCGCCAATCGTGCCAGACCATGTCTTATTTGGGCTGATACGTGGCCAAAGCTTTGCACCGCCTATGTATTTTCCGACGAAATATCCTGCGACATCCGTTGCAACAACGGAGAATATCAACCACGTGGTCCAACTTGCCCCATATGAGGTACGCAGCCAAATCAAACCAAAACCGCCAAGCAATATCCAGGTCGCAAATCTTGCGTATTCTCGTCTACGAAGAAACACCTGTTGCAAACCAAATATCAACGGCACGGCAAGAACCAGAGGCGCGATCCACAGAGGTATATAAGCTGCAATACATAAGCACAGAAAAGCGAGTGCCCCGAGACCCAGCGCACTCAGCATCAACGCACGGTCAAACATGCGTAGGATTTCCCAAAAAATCGCCCCGACGCACAGGCTTACAAAAAGGGTATACACCAATCCGCCGACCCAAATAGCCGCGCCACCGCACCCCAACAAAATTGCAGCGGATGCAGTTCGTGGCCCAAGGTCAGCCCAACGCCCTTTATTCATGGCTTTCATGGACCGACTGCGCCAAAGCGGCGATCCCTGTTGCTATAGTTCGCACAAAGACGGCCCAACTCCTCGGCAGTGAAATCCGGCCACAGCGTATCAATAAATTCGTATTCCGAATAGGCTGACTGCCAGAGCAGAAAATTTGAAATACGTGCCTCACCACTTGTTCGCACAACCAAATCCGGGTCGGGTAAAACATACGTATCCAGATACTTTGGCAGTGTTTCTTCGTCCACGAGGTCAGGGTCAAGCTTGCCATCTGCGACATCACGCGCCAAACGCTTGGTGGCGCGTGCAACCTCGTCCCGTCCACCATAATTTAACGCGATGGTGAGTTGCGTGCCAACGTTGCCGGCCGTTTCGACTTCCATCGTATCCATAAGGTGGACCAGTTTTTTATCTAATCTCACCCTGTCGCCAATAAATCTCACACGCACATCCTGAGCAGCAAGTGCCTTCATTTCTTTAGAAATGTAACGACGAAACAAACTCATCAGACCAGCAACTTCAACTTGCGTTCGTTTCCAGTTTTCTGTCGAAAACGCAAATATCGTCAAATAACGAATGCCAAGATGAGGACAACACTCAACCACTTCACGCACGCGGCGCGCACCCGCATGGTGGCCAAAAAGACGTGGCCTGCCGCGAGACTGCGCCCAGCGACCGTTGCCATCCATTATGATGGCAACGTGTTGAGGGGTGCGTTTTTTATCTTCGCCGCCCTCATTGTTTTCTGTGTCGCATGACATAAGGTTTGATTAAACCTGCATAATTTCGGCTTGCTTGATCTCAAGCGCATCATCAACGGCTTTGATCATTGCATCGGTCATATCCTGAACTTCGGCTTCCCACAGCTTTTGATCATCTTCCGACATGCCGTTATTTTTCGCTTTCTTGATTTGGTCCATACCATCGCGACGAATATTACGGACGGCGACACGACCACTTTCGGCATATTGACCAGCAACTTTACCCAATTCGCGGCGACGTTCCTCGTTCAATTCAGGAATAGGCAGCATGATAATCGTGCCATTAAGCTGGGGATTAATGCCCAACCCGCTTTCACGGATTGCTTTTTCAACTTTCCCAACCAAACCTTTGTCCCACACATTGATGGTCACCATGCGAGGTTCGGGCACGTTAACGGTCCCAACCTGATTGATCGGCGTCATAGATCCATAGGCGTCAACCATAACAGGTTCTAACATCGAGCCAGAGGCACGGCCGGTACGAAGACTGGCGAATTCCGTCTTCAAATTAGCCATAGCACCTTCCATGCGGCGCTTTAGATCATCAGTATCAAGTTCAAATTCTTCAGACATTCTGCTCTCTCCTCTTGATTGGAGTGGTCTGTGAAGGCTCATAAGGCATTGGGTTACGGTTGTATAGCAATCTTGCCTTGAGGCGCTATGAATAAGCGTAAGAATGTCAAAATACACCTAAAGCCTATTCATCACAGGATCTTGAAATTAAAGGCGACTTCGAAAAGCCGCCTCCTACACGATAAATTACTGTGAATGTGTGCTAGTTGCCGACCTTGGTATAGGTCCCTTCGCCTGCCAAAATACCGCAGAACCCGCCTGGTTCATCCAGTGAAAACACGATGATTGGCAAGTTGTTATCCCGCGCCAAGGCAATTGCAGATGCATCCATAACCCGCAAGCGTTTGGTCAAGACATCGTCAAAACTGACATGGTCATAACGCACTGCATCGTCATGTTCTTTGGGGTCTTTATCATAGACACCATCCACACCATTTTTGCCCATAAAGATGGCCTCGCAGCTCATCTCATTCGCACGCAGTGTCGCGGCAGTATCCGTGGTGAAATACGGGTTACCTGTGCCTGCAGCAAAGATGCACACTCGTTTCTTCTCCAAGTGACGCACCGCACGGCGACGAATATAAGGTTCGCAGACCTGATCCATTGGAATCGCCGAGATAACACGGGTAAAGACGCCAACATCCTCAAGCGCAGACTGCATAGCAAGCGCATTCATCACTGTTGCCAGCATACCCATATAGTCAGCCGTGGTCCGTTCCATACCCTGGGCCGAACCAGACAAGCCACGAAAGATATTTCCGCCGCCAATGACCATGGATATTTCGACACCAAGGTCGTGTACGGACTTCACTTCTTCGGCGATACGTCGCACGGTTGGTGGATGCAGCCCAAATCCCTGTGGCCCCATCAAGGCCTCGCCAGAGATTTTAAGCATGACACGTTTATAGGTCGTCGCCGAGGACGTTTCCGGCAGATCGGTTTCTTGGGGCATGTTGCGCTCCACACTATGTCGGGGTTAATTTCGGCGTAAAATGAAGCAAAACCACCGCGGGATCAACAGGGTTCCTTTAGGAAATGCTAAAGGATATGCACACAGCCGAAACTTAGGCCTAATGGCAAACCTAAATTGACACAGAATGAGCACGCCTTGATCAATATTGAAAACATTTCAGCTGAAAAACCGGTTTTGATCGCAGGGCCGACTGCCTCAGGAAAATCCGCATTGGCGCTTGAAATTGCCGAACGCCAAGGTGGGGTTATCGTGAATGCGGATGCGAGCCAAGTTTTCGACTGTTGGCGTGCCATTACCGCACGCCCGTCCGCCGACGAGGAAACCCGCGCTCCGCATGCGCTCTATGGGCATCATCCCTTTGACGCACAATATTCTGCCGGACATTGGTTGCGAGAGGTCACCCCTTTTTTAGATGCGAACATCAGACCAATTATCGTCGGTGGAACTGGATTATACTTTCAAACTTTAACCCAAGGCATGGCCGATATCCCACCCACCCCCGCAGAAATACGCGCCGAGGGGGACACTTTGACATTAGAACAATTGCTCGCTCAGCTTGACAGTGCAACAGCCGCACGGATTGACACATTAAATCGCGCTCGCGTCCAGCGCGCGTGGGAAGTGTTGCGCGCGACTGGTCGGGCGCTTGCCGATTGGCAAGACGATACACCACCCGCTATTTTACCGATTACATCTTGCACCGCTTTGGTGATGGAAAACGATAAGGATTGGCTTGAAACCCGCATTCGAACACGGTTTTCCAAGATGTTAGACAACGGCGCCCTTGGTGAAATATACGCGATGCGTGATCGGTATGATCCGAATCTGACATCATGCAAAGCCATTGGCGTCCCCGAATTGGTTCGCTACGTTGACGGGCACATAACGCTAGACGAAGCCTCAGAACAGGTCGCTATCGCAACCCGTCAATATGCAAAACGCCAACGCACATGGTTCCGCAAGCGCATGGCCAACTGGATAAAAGTTGCAGCTTAAGCCAATTTACATTTTGCAAAACGTATAAAATAGCAAAAATACACCATAAATTTATTAGTAGAATCGATACTGTCTAAGGAACAAACTAAAGACATCACTTTCAGATGGAAAACACCCTGTCACCATGAACAGCAATCACGACTCCTCTGCAAGGATCACGGTTCAACCTGTGATGCGCCTGATCTCCGGCGGCAGTTGGCGTACGTCATTAGCCCACGCGCGCGACCATAGTTTGACAATCTGGGTGACACGCGGGCAAGGCCAACTTTTGATAAATGGCAGTCGTCGTGGCTTTGGGGCTCAAACGCTTATTCACATTCCTGCAGGACAGCTTTTTTCATTAGATTTAGGGCGCCAGTGTTTTGGACATGTTATTAGATGTGATGCACTGCCTGAAGCTGCCGCCACGGATGAAAGTGTCGCGTTGCGCGTCCTCGATTTGAACATCCAGAACCAGCTGATGGCTTTGCTTGACGCAATGCAGCAGGAAGAAACAACCGCCGACGCGCTTTCGACATCCGCATTATTGAATTATTACGAGCTTGTTAAAATCATAATTCAACGGCAAATGTCGCAGATACCAACATCAAAAGGATGTACTGCGGGAGAGCGCCTCAGTTACGATTTTTGCACTCGGATCGTCCAATATCACGACTTCGTGCACTCTATGGCAGAGCATGCCGAGGCCTTGAAAGTAACCCCCACACATCTCACACGCGTTTGTAAGGCACAGACAGGTCGTACAGCTGCACAAATATTGACAGAAATGCATTTACATCGTGCTCAATTAGCACTGACTTCCGAAAACTTGTCAGTTTGCGACATTTCCAAGCAATTGAACTTCGGCAGCGCCGCCTATTTCACACGATTTGTAAAGCAACACACAGGCCAATCCCCAACGCAAATACGACAGTCCTCCCGCCAAAACTTGTCGCTTTTGGACTTTTAACCCCTATTACAGTACCTAACTGGGCTTTCACTCACCTTGGTGTCGCAGCTTAGCCGCACCTTTAAGGATTCGTGAGTAAGGCTTGTTAAATGTCGCATTCTACATATACAATGTCGATTGCATGCATTGACGTTCAGTCCAATCTGTAGCGCAATACCAAGTGTATAGAACCAAACTGGCGTCAAAAGCCGGCAATCTCGCCCAAAAACGTCACAAGTCTTTTAAGGCGGGGTAACTTCGAAGGCATCAGGCCGACGAAGGTCACAACAGGGAGACTATGATGACCACCGAAAATACCGAGAATTCCATCACGCATTGGGGTGCAGAAATGCACGCGCAAGAACACAAAGATGGTAAAATTTCTCGTCGGGAGTTTCTAACACGTGCGACCGCATTAGGTGTGAGTACCGCAGCCGCATACGGATTAATCGGGCTTGAGACCCCTGCACAAGCACAAGCCGCTGAAAAGAAAATGGGCGGGACGATACGTATCCAGCAAAACGTAAAAGCCCTCAAAGATCCACGGACTTATGACTGGACCGAGATGGGGAACGTGACACGCGGGACCCTTGAGTATCTCGTTCAATACAACAATGATGGCTCTTTTACACCGATGCTGTTGGAAAGCTGGAGCGTAAACGACGATGCAACCGTGTACACATTGAATGTGCGCAAGGGTGTGAAATGGAACAATGGCGAAGATTTTACTGCCGACGACGTCGCGCGCAACATCACTGACTGGTGTGACAAAACCGTCGAAGGCAATTCAATGGCGAGCCGTTTCTCTGCGCTGGTGAACCCAGAAACAGAAAAAGCACTCGAAGGCGCAATTATTGCAACAGACAGCCACACAGTTGTTTTGACCCTCCCTTCTCCGGACATTTCTTTGATCCCGGGCATGTCAGATTACCCTGCGGCTATCGTTCATTCCACATACCAATCCGACGATTTCACAGCAAATGTGGGCACCGGCCCTTATCTGTTGTCTGAAATGGAAGTGGGTATAAAAGCAACTTTAACACGCAACGAAGACCATGTTTGGTGGGGCGAAAGCGTTTTGGGTAAGCCTGCGCTGGATCGCATTGAATATATCGATTTTGGCACCGACCCTTCGTCATGGCTGGCCGCGCTTGAATCTGACGAAGTTGACATGCTGTACGAATCCGTCGGTGAATTTATCGACGTCATGGATGCACTGGGTTACGTAAAATCAGAAGTCGTCACAATGTCCACTATCGTCATCCGTCCAAACCAGCTTACTGAAGTGGACGATATAAAACCATATGCGGACAAACGCGTTCGGCAGGCGATTCAGATGGCTGTCGATAACGAAGTTTGCCTTGAGCTTGGTTTCGGTGGACGTGGCAACGTCGCCGAAAACCACCATGTTGGTCCTGCACACCCCGAATATGTGCCTCTTCCCAAACAAACCTACGATCCTGTCGCAGCCAAGGCTCTGATGGAAGAGGCGGGCATGCTGGATTATGAACACGAGATCTTCTCAGTTGATGATGACTGGCTCAAGAATACAACTGATGTTGTTGCCGCGCAGCTTCGCGACGCTGGTTTCAAGGTAAAGCGGACAGTTCTGCCCGGCTCAACTTTTTGGAATGACTGGGTGAGCTATCCGTTCAGTTCAACGAACTGGAACCATCGTCCACTTGGCGTTCAAATCTACGCAGTTGCGTATCGCACTGGCGAAGCTTGGAATGAATTTGGCTGGTCAAATGCCGAATTTGACACGATGCTCGGTGAAGCTCTGTCCTTAGCTGACGTGGACAAACGCAAGGTTGTCATGGCAAAGTTGGAAGCCCTGATCCAAGAAGAGGGCGTCACCCTACAACCTTATTGGCGTTCGCTGTATCGCCACATGCGTGAAGGTCTAGTGGGAACCGAAATGCATATCTCGTATTTCCACAATCATTATGAATGGGGCTGGGCAGCATAGCGACATAGGCTGCGAAACTCTTGGGAGCCTTCCGCCGTTTTGGCGGGAGCCCTACATTCAACAATCCCCTGACACTTGCGCTTATCTTAACGATTCTTGCGCGAAACACTGGATCATTACCTAGGTTTTGGTCTGCCCAGTGACGGGGTCGCCCAGAGGATCATATGGGACTCTTCATACTTCGCCGGACAGCTGTGATGCTTTTAACAGCTTTGTGCCTGACCTTTATTGTGTTCTCTTTGACCAATTTATTTCCGAATTTGGAAAAACTCGCAAAGACACAAGGCAATTTTCGTATGTCAGACGAAGCTGTCGTGAGTTGGCTTGAGAAAAACGGTTATATGCAGCCTGTGTTCGCCAAATACGGTCAGTGGCTTGGTGTTGTGCCAGGATGGACTTACGAAACCGACGAAGGTGTCACTGGACGTTGTATCATAGGCACTGTTGACGCAGATGTTGCCAGCCAAGCTCCTCAGCTATGTGGCATTTTACAAGGCAACTGGGGCCACTCCACACGATTCAAAGCCGATGTTGGTGAAATCGTCCAAACACGTCTGAGCAACACCGGTTACCTGATGATGTGGGTTCTCGTCCTAATGATTCCGCTGGCGTTGATTACGGGTGTTCTCGCTGGAATGCGTGAAGGATCTATCACTGATCGTGTACTTTCAACATTTTCAATCGTGACAACCGCGACGCCTGAATATGTTTCAGGCGTGGTATTCATTGCAATCTTTGCATCTTCTACTGCAGGACTAAAATGGTTCAAAGGCACGGCAACGGGTGCAATGGAAAATCCGACATTTGAGAATTTCTTTTTACCCGTCTTGACCATCGCACTTTATGCAATGGGATATATTGCCCGTATGACGCGCGCCTCAATGACGGAAGTCATGACAGCGCAATACATACGCACTGCTCGTCTCAAAGGTGTGAGCTTTCCCAATATTGTTATAAAACACGCTTTACGAAACGCGCTGATCGCACCATTTACCGTGATCATGTTGCAATTCCCTTGGCTCTTGAATGGCGTTGTGATCGTTGAGACGCTTTTCAATTACAAAGGCTTCGGTTGGGCATTGGTCGAAGCAGCCAGTAATAATGACATCGAGTTACTGCTCGCCATCTCCGTTGTTTCTGTCGTCGTAGTCCTTCTGACACAACTGTTGTCCGATATTGGCTATGTGTTCCTGAACCCACGTATTCGTATTTCTTAAGGCAGGAGCACTCACATGGAACCTCTCAGCTGGACCGGCTCAATCGCCTTCTTAAATCCTATACTGATGCTCTCGTTTGGTCTTTTGGCGGCGTCGATCATCATATGGGTTTGCCTGAACATCGTCACATCAGGATCAAAGACAACCTATAATAACGACGCAACCACAACATTTACCGCAAGCCCAGCAGCCTTTAGCAGCTTTTCTGTGCGTCTATTCTTTTTCACCTCGGCTGCGCTGATAACCGCATATCTTGTACTGGGGATGTTTATGGGCTTAACCGCAGGTATCGTCGGCGCGATGGCCCAACAATTTATTCCTGTATGGATAGCTCTGGCCGCGATCTTTGCATTGTCGATAATTTTCAAGCGCAAGCTTGGTCTCTATGGTAAACTATTTGATAACCAGGTTGGTATGATTGGTTATGCTATCGTGATGTTTTGGATCCTGACTGGTATTTTTGCAGCTATGGATTTGATTGCAACGCATGATCCACTCGCACAAATTTCGGGTATGAAGAATAAAGTCCCCGGCACTGCGTTACGCGACCCCAAAGACGGTGCCTACGCTTATTATCTACTGGGTGGCGACAATCTGGCACGTGATGTCTTTAGTCGTATGGTCACAGGCGCATCAGAGGTCCTAAAATACGCACCGCTAGCGACCTTGTTCGCCTTTATGGTTGGAATTACACTTGGCTTGCCTGCTGGTTACTATGGCGGCAAACTGGATCTGGTGATTTCTTTCCTCGCCAATCTGATCCTCGCGTTTCCTGTGATCTTATTGTTTTATCTTCTCGTCACACCAGAGATCGTAGCAACTGGCCTACCCCAATATATGGCGGTCATCCTATTCTCTTTCCCGATTGCGTTTTTTGCGGTCCTATTGAATTCCCGGTATCGAACACAGCCAGTGAAAAATGCGGTTTGGCTCACCATAGTTTTGTTGCCGCTGGTATTAATGTATCTTTCATTGATCAACGAAAAGGGGTCAAAAATCGATTTCTGGCCACTGGATCTCTTTGATATTCCCGGCGGTGTTTTGGTGGTTTTTGTCTCGGTAGTTTTTGTGAATTCTCCTACTGTGTTTCGTATCGTACGCGGCTTAACCATGGATATCAAAACCCGCGATTACGTCGCCGCAGCTCAAACTCGAGGCGAAAGTCCTTGGTATATCATGTTGTGGGAAATCTTACCAAACGTGCGCGGGCCACTCATTGTCGATTTTTGCTTACGTATCGGATATACGATTATCTTGTTGGGGACTTTGGGATTTTTTGGCCTTGGCTTACCACCGGAAAGCCCTGATTGGGGGTCAACAATCAACGACGGCCGGAAACTTTTGGCTATCTACCTCCACCCTGCTCTGCCTCCTGCCTTTGCGTTAATGACGCTTGTTTTGGGGCTGAATCTACTCGCCGATGGTTTGCGAGAGGAGAGCTTGAACGATTAAAATATAGCCCGAAGATTAACAGCCTTCGGGAAAATCAAAACCCGACAAGCCATACTCATGTCTTTGAAGTTATGTCATCTGCTTGCTTTGGAACGAACTTTAAGCTCCTTCTGACATCAAGCGATACAACTTTCATTACACGCGCTTTGTCTTACGAAATCCAAATTAGTCTATTCATAATAGCATGTGAGAATAAGATGCATCCGACCTACGGTCAATTTGGCGACACTGGGCATAGCATATCTAGCTGATGGCTGAGGCTCAACGCTCGACATTAACTCAATGCCTTATGGATAATGAGACTATGAACCGTATAGCCCCGCTCATTAAAATCGCAGTCGCATAAAAAATCCCCCTGATGATTTGTTCACCAGGGGGATAAATAACTTCTTAGTCAGCAGAAGCTTCAAGTTTGCTCCAGCTGTTCGCTGTATTTTCGGCAAATGCCGTCAGATACGGAGCTAGATCTGCTTCGTAGCTTTTGCTTTGACCTATCAAGTCAGCTGACATCTCTTCCTTACCAAGTGCATCCGTCAGATTTTCAAGTCTGCTGAACGACTGAGGTACCAAGCAAGCGTAATCCATAGACAGTCCCACTTGTGACAACAATGCAGGTACTTCTGCTTCAGGTTTACTAACCAAAGCCTCAAAAGATTGGACACGCATTTGCTCACCAACCTTAGATTTGAAATCAACACCTGAGCGCGCAACAAAATTCATCATTTTGCTCAAACCCGCAGGTTCGATTGCATATGTATTACCGCTTGTGAAAATCGTCGCCAAATTCGCCAAAATCGCGTCATTGTAATCGCGCGTCATGCAGACGAAACGAGCATTCGGGAACAGTTTTTGCGCAAGAGCGAACTCAAACACACCAAATGGCCGCGCATCAACAACAGTTTTAGATTGAGGCTTCTTACCTGAAAAAGCACGTTCCAAATAGTATTGACGGAAAATATCGACTTCCTGCTCTGTCAGGTTTGCTAATTCTTCCCAATATCCTGCACCACGATTAGTCCGGGCCAGATGCATCCGCAACGCACCATAGGTCCGTGCCAACGCTGTGCTTTCACCAATAGACGTGACTTCAGAATGAGAGCTCAAAACGCGTTCGAGTAGCGAAGTGCCTGCCCCAGGCATACCACCAACGAAGACCATGTTGAGGTCGGAATAAGCGTCCTCACTAGCGACGACGGATGTAAAGTGCGTTTCTTGCTCTGTCACCATATCTTCGAAGATTTCAGTGACAAATTGTCCTCCCGATAATGTCTTCGCTTGCGAAAACATCATGACAGCCAAATTGGTCTTTCCCGCGCGGTGACATACTTGGCCCAGTGCATTATAAACGAGAACTTTAAGCTGGTCAGCAACCTCAGGGTCACTCGCCATCTGTTCAAGGCTGGTCGTATGTTTGCTTGTTAATTCAAAGGTTTCGATTCCGTTCAACGCACACAATGCAGGAGCGCAAAATGGATTGATATCCAAAGCGCGTTCCAGCGCAGTTTCTGCACCGTAGATGTCTCCATTAATCTGAAGCATCAGGCCAAGCTTTGCCCACGCGTTTGCATTGTCAGGCCATTGCTTTGTGATGAAATACATCACATCAATGGCATTGTTCGTATCTTGCACCTGGAAAAAACAATCTGCAGTGCGGTCCAATAGACCGACATCAAGCTGATTTTCTTTTACATATGGCATCATTGTTTGCAGGGCTTTGGCAAATTTCCCTTCAACCATAAGTGCGTCAACTGTCTCAAATAGGTCAACTGGGATAAACGGTTGTTCTGCTTCTACCGCAGCATCTGCGATAACATCTGCTGGGATTGGCTCAGCAGAATTTGTAAATTGATTGTGTTCTACATGCATTGGTCTCGCCTTTCTGACTAGCTTGAAGCGAGATTGCGTGAAATTGGTGAACCGGCCCTTAAAGAAAATACAAAAATATCATCGAATTTCAGTAAAACGTGTCAAAATCTAGCCGAATATGGCTCTTTAAAGACAATCAGTGCGTGTTTCACCACATTTCATACCCCATGGTATGATCTTCTAGCTCAGGAAGGCAACCAAAGCAGACAACAGTGTGATCGCAGAAAATTGGAAGCTATACGGCAAGCGCCGATAAAATATCGCTGAGACCAATGCCAAGATCATCGTAATACAAAGGGCAGAAGCTTCCGTGTTTAAACTACCAAAGTTATCAAGTGTAACATTTGCCACTTTGAGATGCAGCCCGACGAACAATCCAGATATCGCACCAAGAATAGTCGGTAATGCCGATTGTTGACGTCCGTCATTGCCAGTTTGAGCAATAACCTGATCAACCAAGGCCTGGCTTGGTGTTGTTGTAACCCTATGTGTCATTCGAGACAATTGTGTCTCACGCAATATACTGGACATGCTCTGCTATTTCCTCGCTTCGGAGTTTAGCCGATATATTTACCGCAAATTAAGGCAGATTAATGTTCGGTTAACGAAGAAAATGGGGAGGATAATTATCACATCTATTGGAGTTGGGAGACAATCGCAGGAAAGTTAACTTCCCATAATTTTACGCACATAGTTCTGTGTTTCTTTATAAGGTGGTATACCACCGTATTTATGCACTGCACCGGGGCCAGCATTATACGCGGCTAAGGCAAGATACCACGAACCAAATGTCCGATATTGCTGCGCGAGGTATTTAGCACCGCCGTGGAGGTTTTCTTTTGGATTAAGCGGGTCTACTCCCAACCCTAAGGCAGTTTGTGGCAGGAGTTGCGCCAACCCAAGTGCACCTTTGTGCGATTTCGCAACGGGATTCCAGTTACTTTCTTGTTGCACCAATCTCAGGAACAGATCTTCGGGCACACCATTACTACGCGCGGCGTGCTTGGCATCTTCTAGATACCGCCCGCGATACCCCCCGGAATATTTGGGCAAAACAGCGTAACTCACGCTTTCTGGCTTTAATCGGACTGAATCTTTATATTGTTTGGCTGCCCGCGTATCCAAGACCTTGGTCTTGCTAAAAAATGACGACCGATTGGCCTTATTGTCAAAGGGATCCGCGTAAGATTGACCCGAAAACCCCAGAAAAAAGGCCGTTGAAATCATAAAAGGAAAGCGCATTAGACACCGCATTCATTGCAACAAAACTGCGGTTACCCTAAAGTAAAAAAGTCACGAATTAAAGATGCAAATCTAGATCACAAACCTCACGACGTATATCAATATTACAGACAAAAGATGTGTGTTCACACAGTGAAAAACACTCTTTATTCAAAGCCTAGCCTCGCGCAACGGTGCGGTTTACGTTACATCAAACACCCAACGGGATTCGACCCCAGACGCGTGCGTTCCTAAAATTTGGCACCACGATGTCTGGCCCCAAGTCAAAACAACCACAAAGGACAGGATCTGATGGCCGGTTCACTGAACAAAGTCATGATTATTGGCAACCTTGGGCGCGACCCAGAAGTACGAAATTTCCAGAATGGTGGCAAAGTCTGTAATCTACGCATCGCCACATCCGAGACTTGGAAAGATCGAAATACCGGCGAGCGACGCGAACGCACAGAATGGCACTCGGTCGCGATCTTTAACGAAGGTCTCGTTCGTGTCGCAGAACAATACCTGCGCAAAGGATCAAAAGTCTATGTCGAGGGCCAGTTGCAAACGCGCAAATGGCAAGACCAAAGCGGTGCAGATCGTTATTCTACCGAAGTTGTCTTGCAAGGCTTTGGATCAACTCTGACCATGCTAGATGGTCGCGGAGAAGGTGGTGGCTCAGGCGGCGGCTTTGGCGGCGGCGGTCAAAGTGGTGGAGATTATGGCGGCGGCAATTACAGCGGCGGATATGACAACAACCAAGGCGGCGGTGGTTTCGGCGGCGGTGGTCAAAGTGGGCCATCCTCTAACATCGATGACGACGAAATTCCGTTCTAGTCCTCACAAGGTGGCAATGTGACCTCTCCAGAGGCATTCGAATAACAATCGATCAATTGTTCATCTCTAATTGCAAGATTAAGGGATGCGGGACGTATGAAGACCTGGAATATCTAGGCAACTCCCGCATTTCCGGATAAATGCTCTTCCTCAAGAAATCCTATTCGGTCGTGAGAGCTTTAGCGTTTTTACGGCTATGCTAAAGGCTGCATACCTCAGTGCAATCGCCAGCTTAAATCGAATATCTCGCGTCTTGTCAGATCGCGTTTTACAGATTTTCTCTCACGTATTACATAAATTTTGCGTCGTCAGAGATGGGGCTTCACAATTTACGCCCTTGATGATGAAAGCCCCAGAATAGCATGGGCAACCTTGCTTACAAGCGTGGTCGGTCACGACCCATGAGGCTTGCGCGCCAATGGTTCATGCTCTGCGATTATCCCAATAGACTCTCGAAATATCCCCACTACCCGCTTGTTCAAAACCATCATAAATTTACAAGCCTTCCGCAGTGCGGCGAAAATTCATTTACAAGTAAACCATTTATTTATCATTGTTTATGCTTTTATTTTCAAATTCGTTTATCATCAACCGTGAGGAAGAGACAAGATTTTCACCCTGACGGGCGGATATCTAAGATTTGAGGGAGGATTTTCCATGACCACACCCGACCACACCGTATATCCGCCATCAGCCGAGATCACATCCCGCGCCCATGTCGATGCACAGACCTATGAGACAATGTATGCCGAATCCGTCACCAATCCGGACCGGTTCTGGCGTGAACAAGCGCAACGGATTGATTGGATCACACCTTTTACCACCGTTAAAAATACCAATTTTGATCATGGATCCGTTGCAATCAAATGGTTTGAAGATGGTACTTTAAATGTTGCGGCGAATTGTATCGACCGGCATCTTAAAACTCGTGGAGACCAGACTGCTATTATCTGGGAACCTGACAATCCCGCAGATGACGCGCTTCATATTACCTATCGCGAACTGCACGGTCATGTCTGCCGGATGGCCCATGTCTTGGAAGGATTGGGTGTCACAAAAGGTGACCGTGTTGTTCTTTATTTACCAATGATTCCCGAAGCGGCCTATGCGATGTTGGCATGTGCCCGCATTGGTGCGGTGCATTCCATTGTTTTTGCAGGCTTTAGTCCTGACGCCTTGGCCGCGCGCATCAATGGCTGTGATGCCAAAGTGATCATCACTGCTGACGAGGCTCCACGCGGCGGGCGTAAAACGGCGTTAAAATCTAATGCGGACCAGGCTCTGTTACATTGCAAAGACACCGTAAAATGCCTGGTGGTCAAACACACAGGCGGTCAAACCACCTGGATAGATGAGCGCGACTTTGACTATAAAGCACTTGCTGCTGACATGCCAGGCGAACACACACCTGCTGCGATTAGCGCTGAAGATCCATTGTTTATTCTCTACACTTCCGGTTCGACTGGCCAGCCCAAAGGTGTGGTTCATACAAGCGGCGGCTACTTAGTCTATGTATCGCTAACGCATAAAGTTACCTTTGATTACCACGATGGCGATATTTACTGGTGCTCAGCAGATGTTGGGTGGGTAACGGGTCACAGCTATATCGTTTATGGCCCTCTAGCCAATGGCGCGACAACTCTAATGTTCGAAGGTGTCCCCACTTATCCGGACGCCGGGCGCTTTTGGCAGGTTTGTGAAAAACATAAGGTCAACCAATTTTATACGGCCCCAACCGCCATTCGTGCCCTGATGGGTCAAGGCAATGATTTCGTTGAAAAATATGACCTGTCAGATCTAAAGCTTTTGGGATCAGTGGGTGAACCTATCAACCCCGAAGCTTGGAATTGGTACAATACAGTTGTCGGAAAGGGCAAGTGCCCGATCATTGACACATGGTGGCAAACAGAAACTGGTGGTCAGTTGATGACCCCCCTGCCCGGTGCTCATGCGACAAAGCCTGGTGCTGCGATGAAACCATTCTTTGGCGTCCAGCCTGTCGTGCTTGATCCCCAGTCCGGTGTTGAAATTGACGGTAACGGTATCGAAGGTGTCCTATGCCTCAAAGACAGCTGGCCCGCACAAATGCGGACAGTTTGGGGGGATCACGAAAGATTCGAGAAAACATACTTCTCTGATTATAAGGGGTATTACTTCACAGGTGACGGATGCCGCCGCGACGAGGACGGAGATTACTGGATCACTGGTCGTGTCGATGATGTTATCAACGTATCCGGTCACCGTATGGGCACCGCCGAAGTGGAAAGCGCATTGGTTGCTCATGCAGCTGTTGCCGAAGCTGCTGTCGTTGGGTATCCGCATGACATTAAGGGGCAAGGTATCTATTGTTATGTAACCTTGATGAATGATCGCACACCATCAGACGAATTACTCAACGAGCTTCGCAATTGGGTACGTCGTGAAATTGGCCCAATTGCCAGTCCCGATGTGATCCAATGGGCACCTGGCTTACCTAAAACACGTTCTGGTAAAATCATGCGCCGTATTTTGCGTAAAATCGCAGAAAATGACTTTGATACATTAGGGGATATATCTACTTTGGCCGACCCATCTGTTGTGGAAGACCTGATAAATAACCGGACACAGAAAGGATAAAGATATGACTGTTATAAATGAAAATCGCCCTCCTGTTTTTATCCTGCTGGGCCCACCCGGTGCGGGGAAAGGCACTCAAGCGCGTTATTTGCAGGACCGGTTTGGATTGATACAGCTTTCCACCGGAGACATGTTGCGTGACGCGGTTGCCCGTGGCACTGAGGCAGGCAAACAGGCGAAATCCGTAATGGAAGCCGGCGACCTTGTTTCAGATGACATCGTCGTGTCAATTCTGTCAGACCGTCTGGCCTCCGAAGACTGTAACACCGGTGTCATCCTTGATGGGTTTCCACGAACGAAAGCCCAAGCCAAGGTGCTCGACGAGCGTCTTGGAGCAACCTACCAAAGGGTCAATGCTGCAATCAGCCTGAAAGTAGATGATGAGGCCATGGTTGAACGCGTATCTGGTCGCTTTACCTGCGCGGATTGTGGTGAAGGTTACCATGATCGCTTTAAAATGCCGCGGATTGCCGATACCTGCGACAGATGTAACAGTACGAATATGTCACGTCGCTCAGATGACAAAGCGGATTTGGTGGCCAATCGCCTGCGTGCCTATCATGCTCAAACCGCACCGCTTATAGACTACTATAGCGAAGCCAATTTGTTGGAAGAGGTGAATGCGATGGAAGATATTCAGACTGTCGCAGTTGCAATGGCCCAAATCGTCGATGACATAATCGTATGTGCCGATTGAGCTGACACGACAGCTGTTTGAATGATCAAGATCAGCCGCCCCTCAAATTTTGAGAGGCGGTTCTATGAATATTTTACAAACGAAGGTGTGTCTAAGAGGTGTTCTGAAGATGGATCTAACAGGGTCGGTGTCGATGCCAACCCTAAAACCTGTTCAGGACAAGCCGCAACGCAGATCGAACATGCCGTACACAAGCTGTCGCGAACATCCAATGTTTCTCCATCTTCACTGAGCCTTAATGCGCTTGTCGGGCAAACCCAACTACAGGTCCCACATAGCGTACAACCGTTCTCTGCAATCGTAAGTAAAGACATCTCTTCAGTTGAGGCCGCGACTTCATTCGTTGCGCCGTCCAGCAAGGTGTGTAGCGCATCAAGAGTTTGAAACAGCGTTAGCCCCTGTCCTGTTTTGAACTGCTGAGCTACCAAATCAGCCATATCGAGTTGGTCACTTAACATCGACAGTTGCGTTGCAAGCTGGAGAAACACCCGATCAAAGCCATGGGACAACATCTTGGAAAGATCCGTGGATGACACACAATTCGCGGCGCAAGTCTGCATCCCCAACACTTCATGCGTACCAGAGCGCGCTGTATACTGTGTCTTGCTATCAGGTTGTATTAGGATAAGAATTTGCGACAATCCAGATATTTCATGGCGCAACCGTGCCTCAAGGCACAATCGTTCTATAGTTTGTGTTGGCCGTGACGTGACGCCTTCATCATCCGTATCACCACAGACACATAAAACGTTGGCAGTTTGCATTCCGGACGCTCCACATAATCTTTATTCGTTTACAACAGCATACCCATATGTTCATGGGACGCTGAGATGGTTAACAAAACCTTACCAGAACGTAAAAACACCAAAGGCGCACTGTCATCAGTGCGCCTTTTTACTGTGTTTTAGTTTTTAAATTGCCGGTTTATTTTAAGGCAGCATCGGTAATGCTGTGTGTCCAGGCCCCTTCAGGCAATTTCGAAATCACCGGATCAGAGCCACCAGCAAGCAATGTTTGAACGGTGCGTTCGTAATCCGATAAATCCAAAGCACCATTTGAGCCCATAGTCAGTTTCGAAATTTCTCGCATCATACGTTGTTGATGATGCTCTGTCTGCGCACCCGAGGCGTCATTGTCTAAAACAATCTCAGCTGCTTCATCCGGATGAGTTTCTGCATATTTCCAACCCTTCATAGAAGCGCGCACGAAACGTTCCATTTTGTTTGTAAATGCAGGGTCCGAGAGGTTCTCTTCTAACACATACAGCCCGTCTTCAAGCGTCGCGACACCTTGGTCTTCGTATTTAAAAGTCACAAGCTCTTCTGGTGTAATACCCGCATCAATGACCTGACCATATTCGTTATACGTCATTGTTGAAATACAATCCGCCTGACGTTGCAATAAAGGATCTACGTTAAAGCCCTGCTTGAGAACCTCAACGCCGCTTTCGGATTTCCCATCTGTTGAGAGACCCAGTTGGCTCATCCAACTCAGGAAGGGGAACTCGTTGCCAAAGAACCAAACGCCTAATGTGCGATCTGCAAGATCCACAGGCGTCGTGATGCCCGCGTCTTTCCAGCACGTCAACATAAGACCCGATGACTTAAACGGCTGAGCAATATTTACCAGCGGCAATCCTTTTTCCCGCGCAGCCAACGCGGCAGGCATCCATTCAACAGTGACATCAGCACCACCGCCGGCGATGACTTGAGTTGGTGCAATATCTGGTCCACCGGGTAAAATGGTTACATTGAGATCTTCTTCGTCATAAAAACCTTTGTCCAATGCAACATAATACCCAGCAAACTGCGCTTGCGTCACCCATTTGAGCTGTAGCTTGACGTCATCGTCCGCTTGTGCCGCCGATGTTGTGGCCAACGCGCCAGTCAGTGTCATTGCAGCAGCTGTAAACACGTGTTTCATTATGGATCTCCCTGTTGTGTTGTTCTCTTGTCCATCTGGTCAAAATTCTGTGCGATACACCGGTCAAATCAAAGCTAATTATGTGATCTTGATCACTTTCAAATCACTTTTGCTCATCAATTCATCGCAACATCTCTTTGAAATTCAGTCCACTTTTCCCATGTCCTATGAACCACGTTGCGATGGGTGCCAAAACGTCAGTGCACGTTCAATCAAGGCAACACCGCCATAAAAAAGCGAACCAGCAAGTGCGGCAACCACGATTTCAGCCCAGACCATATCAAGTGCCAGTTGTCCGACTGAAGTTGATATACGAAAGCCCATTCCGACTGTTGGCGAGCCGAAAAACTCAGCAACGATAGCCCCAATCAACGCGAGAGTTGTCCCTATCTTTAATCCATTAAAGATAAACGGTAAGGCTGCTGGCAGGCGCAGTTTTAACAAACTCTGACCGTAGTTGGCCGCATAGGTTTGCATCAAATCGCGTTGCATATGATCTGTTTCACGCAATCCAGCGACAGTATTGATCAGCATTGGAAAAAACACCATTACAACCACAACAGCAGCTTTGGAGTGCCAGTCAAAACCAAACCACATGACCAAAATCGGTGCCGTGCCCACCACAGGAAGAGCTGCAACAAAATTACCAACAGGTAATAGACCGCGACGTAAGAACGGGCTTCGGTCGATGAAAACAGCCGTTGCAAACGCTGCGCCACATCCGATCAAATAGCCGCCCAAAGCCCCTTTTAATATGGTTTGTGTAAAGTCTGCCCACAGTAGCGGTAAGCTTGTAGCAAAGCGCGCAACAATCTGTGTCGGCCCAGGTAGAATCACCATCGGCACATCCAACCCATGAACCAAAAGCTCCCATATCACCACCAAGGTAACACCGAAAATAATTGGCACAGTCAGGCGTACAGTTAACGTTTTTGACTGGGCGCTACGCGCCAATCGCAAATTCAATAACCAACCACAGACCCATACACAAAGAGCAGCAAACACCATCATGACTTTGCTCCCATACGTGCCAGCAACACCCGTTCGATCACACCGATAATTGCGACCAGTGCAGCTGCCAAAAGCGCTGCCGCAAAAAGGGCCGACCAAATTTGTACGGTTTGGCCATAATAGCTGCCTGCCAACAAACGTGCACCCAATCCCGCGACAGCGCCGGTTGGCAATTCACCAACAATCGCGCCAACCAAGGCGGCGGATATACCAATTTTGAACGAAGCAAATAAATAGCTCAGCGATGATGGCAGGCGCAGCTTCCAAAACACAGCCGCCCCTGAGGCATTGTAGGTTTTCATCAGATCCAATTGCATCGTATCGGGGCTGCGTAACCCTTTAACCATACCAACGAGCACTGGAAAAAAGCTAAGATAAGCAGCGATGATGGCCTTAGGCAGCATGCCTTGCACCCCAATGGAATACAGAACAACGATGATCATCGGCGCAAGAGCAATGATAGGAATTGTTTGACTTACGATTGCCCACGGCATGATGCTCATGTCCATTACTTTGGAATGCACAATTCCCACTGCAAGAAGAATACCCAGACCGGTACCAATCGCAAACCCCATCAAGGTTGCCGTCAAAGTGACCTGCCCATGGTAAATTAGGCTGCGCTTTGACGTGATTTTTTTCTCAACTGTGGTTTTCCACAGTTCGGTAACGACCTGATGCGGAGCAGGTAGACGTGGACGTTCAACCGACCAGACACGATCTATGGCAAAGCTGTTTTGTGCGACTAAGGCCCAGGCTTTCACATCACGGCGGTCCTTGGCAGTTTCAGGGCTAACGACTTCGCCTGCGCGCTGGGCTTGGTCCAACACACCTTTGATGTTCATCGGCACACAGGCCAAATACCAAATACCGACGATCCCCGCGATCACCACCAAAACAGAACACAGGGTTTTCATGTGCGATCTCCCCTAGTCATCGCTATGCCCCACGCGCAATCCTTCGCGGACACGGTGTGCAACCTCGATGAATGCAGGTGTATCGCGGATATCAAGTGGGCGTTCACGTGGCAGTGGACTGTCGATAACTTCGTGAATACGACCTGGTCGCGGCGACATTACCACGATTTTAGTGCTCAGATAGACCGCTTCGGGAATGGAATGGGTTACGAATCCAATCGTCTTTTGCGTCCGCATCCACAACTTCAACAATTGCTCGTTCAGGTGGTCCCGCACGATTTCATCCAGAGCCCCAAAGGGTTCATCCATGAGCAAGATATCCGCATCAAAGCTCAGCGCGCGTGCAATCGATGCCCGCTGTTGCATCCCTCCGGATAGCTGCCATGGAAACTTGTTCCCAAACCCTGAGAGTTCAACCAGTTCCAAAACTTCTTCGATACGGCGCTTTTGATCAGCTTTGGAATACCCCATAATTTCAAGGGGTAACGCGACGTTCTTAGCAATTGTACGCCATGGATATAGCCCAGCCGCCTGAAACACATAACCATAGGCTCTTTTGCGACGAGCCTCATCTGGCGTGAGGCCATTTACAGTAAGTTTGCCGCCTGTCGGTTGCTCAAGCGCAGCAATACACCGTAAAAATGTCGTCTTGCCACAACCAGATGGACCAATGAAGGATACAAAATCCCCTTTATCTATTTGTAAATTAACATCTTTCAGCGCTTGGACAGCAGTGTCTCCGGCACCGAAAGTCAAATTGAGGTCACGGGCCTCAATTACCACAGGCGTCGTTGTCATTGTCAGCCTAAACCCCAGTCCCAGGAATGCCACTGCGCGACACCGGACGTGGTGCGGTCAGATCTTTCCAAGTGGACAACGCCTTATTAACTGTCGTGTTCGGCGCGCGCTCGACGAATTTACCATGGCCTTCTTGTGTTTTGATCTCGCCGTCCATCACAGCAACCTGTCCGCGTGACAATGTATAGCGCGGCAAGCCTTTGACCTCTTTACCTTCAAAGACATTATAATCGATCGCTGATTGTTGCGAACTTGCGGTAATCGTTTTGGTTTTTTCTGGATCCCACACAACCAAATCCGCATCAGAACCGACAAGAACGGCACCCTTTTTCGGATAACAATTCAGTATCTTAGCGATATTTGTTGATGTAACAGCGACAAATTCATTCGGGGTCAAGCGACCAGTGTTCACACCATGTGTCCACAGCATGGGCATCCGGTCTTCTAATCCTCCGGTACCGTTGGGTATTTTCGTAAAATCACCAAGCCCAAAGCGTTTTTGCTCCGTGCTAAAAGCGCAATGGTCCGTCGCCACAACACTCAGAGAGCCTGATTGCAGACCGGCCCAAAGGCTATCTTGGTGTTGTTTATCTCGAAATGGCGGAGACATCACGCGTCGCGCGGCATGATCCCAATCAGGGTTAAGATATTCACTATCGTCTAAGGTCAGGTGCTGAATGAGCGGCTCGCCCCAGACACGTTTGCCCTGCATCCGCGCACGGCGAATGGCTTCGTGTGCGTCTTCACAGGAGGTATGTACAACATAAAGCGGCACGCCAGCCATGTCTGCGATCATTATCGCGCGGTTGGTTGCTTCACCTTCGACCTGAGGGGGACGAGAATAAGCATGTGCTTCGGGACCAGTATTGCCCTCAGCTAACAGTTTTGCTGACAGTTCTGCAACGACATCACCGTTTTCTGCGTGAACCATGGCTATCCCGCCGAGCTCCGCAAGGCGTTGAAATGACGCATACATTTCATCGTCATTCACCATCAATGCACCTTTATAGGCCATAAAGTGCTTAAACGTATTGATACCACGGGTTTCCACCACAGTTTTCATATCATCGAAAACTTGCTCGCCCCACCATGTAACCGCCATGTGAAAGGAATAGTCACAATTGGCGCGGGTCGATTTATTGTCCCACCGTTTCAATGCCTCTAGTAGGCTCTCACCGGGATTGGGCAGTGCGAAATCAACAACCATGGTCGTACCGCCGGCCAATCCCGCACGGGTTCCGCTTTCAAAGTCATCCGTGGAATAAGTGCCCATGAAAGGCATTTCTAGATGCGTATGCGGGTCAATGCCACCAGGCATGATGTAACACCCCGTCGCGTCGAGCACCTCATCACCACTCAGGTTTTCACCAATCTCGGCGATCACACCATCTTCAATCAAAACATCTGCTACATAGCTGAGATCTGCGGTCACGACAGTGCCGCCTTTGATTACTTTTGACATGATATAACTCCTTAAATTCAGCATATTATGCCGTATTCTTATTGTCACCTAAGGGTGCTTATTCTACGATTTGCGCCGTCTCGAGAACCGCGTGCAACATAACATCAGTGCCAGCCGCAGCCCATTCTGGTGAGATCTCTTCGGCTTCGTTATGGCTTAACCCGCCTACACAGGGACACATGATCATCGCCGTCGGGGCAAGGTCATTGATCCAGCACGCGTCATGACCTGCGCCTGACACGATATCCATGTGGCTATACCCCAGACGTGTGGCCGCCTCGCGCACCGCGCTGACACAACCTTCATCAAAGGTAATGGGGTCGAAATGACCCACAGGTTCAATCTCAAGCCCAAGACCTAGCTCATCCGCAATTTCTTTGGCTTTTACTTCATAAGCTTCACGCATAGAGGTTAGCTTTGCCAAATCAGGAGAGCGGAAATCAACCGTAAAGACAACCTTACCGGGTATCACATTGCGCGAATTAGGGTAAACATCGCATTGTCCCACAGCGCCCACCGCATGCGGTTGATGCTGCATAGCGATCTGATGCGCAGCTTCGGTCATCCTTGCCATGCCGAGCCCTGCATTCACACGCATATTCATCGGCGTCGACCCTGTATGAGCATCTTTGCCCGTCACAGTGCATTGCAGCCACCACAATCCTTGGCCATGTGTCACCACGCCGATGTCTTTGCCTTCAGCCTCAAGAATCGGACCTTGTTCGATGTGCAATTCAAACATAGCATGCATCTTACGTGCACCGACGACCTCATCGCCGACCCAACCAATACGGGACAATTCATCCCCAAAGGTCTTTCCGTCTGCATCTACGCGGCCATAGGCCCAATCCTGACTGTGCTTGCCGGAAAAGACTCCGGAGGCCAACATAGCAGGTGCAAAGCGTGCACCCTCTTCGTTCGTCCAATTGGTTACCACAATCGGGTGTTTGGTTTTGATGCCCAGATCATTCAAGGTGCGCACAACTTCAAGCCCGCCAAGCACACCTAATACACCATCATATTTTCCACCTGTGGGCTGAGTATCCAGATGGCTCCCCATATAAACTGGAAGAGCATCGGGATCAGTGCCTGCGCGGGTAGCAAACATGTTTCCCATAGTATCAACGCCCATAGTCATGCCTGAGGCGGTACACCACGATTGAAATAATTCCCGCCCCTTTGCGTCTTCGTCCGTCAAGGTCTGGCGGTTATTCCCCCCTGCAATACCAGGACCGATTTGCGCCATTTCCATCAAGGTATCCCACAGGCGTTCACCATTGATTTTAAGATTTTGTCCAAGCTGTTGGCTAAGCGCGGTCATCACAGAGTTCCTTCCCTTATCCCACTATAGGCTAGCGGTGTCTTCGCGGGCTGCACGGCCCGATGTTAATGCTAGATCTACAATCAAACGCGAGTATTGCTTATATTTCAGTCACATTTGACCATATGGTCAAAGTAACGGTAACACTTCGACGACATGGGTCAAGAAATTGCACCTGCCTGGTGGATATTTATACCAAAACCGCCTGCTCTATATGCAGTTAGATCTATAGACACTCGGCCTACTCTTGGCATACAAAACACGAAAACGAGACAACATATCCTCATGGCAAGCGAACAAAACTCCACACGCATCCAAAAACGCAATCGCGCAACTATTTTAGATGCTGCATTAGATGTTTTTTCGCAATCTGGCTTCAACGGAGCAACGGTGAATCAAATCGCCACATCCGCAGGCCTGAGCAAGCCAAACCTACTTTATTACTATCCGTCTAAAGAGGCCATTTTTACCGCGCTGTTATCAGAGCTGCTGGACGTTTGGCTCGCGCCGCTACGCGCACTTGATCCACAAGGCGAACCTATAGAGGAAATCCTCACTTATGTGCGACGCAAACTCGAAATGAGCCGCGATATGCCGCGCGAAAGTCGCCTGTTTGCTAACGAGATTGTTCAAGGTGCACCACGACTAAATGATACCCTGTCGATCGACTTGCGTAAATTGGTAGATGATACTGTAATTATCTTAGACAATTGGATGAAGCAGGGAAAA
Organism: uncultured Paracoccaceae bacterium; assembly: GCA_947499635.1. Lineage (GTDB taxonomy): Bacteria > Pseudomonadota > Alphaproteobacteria > Rhodobacterales > Rhodobacteraceae > Epibacterium. The sequence goes on from CANMPD010000001.1 coordinate 336,090, forward strand.
ATTGCGCAGACCCACCCAAAACATTTGCTGTTTTCGATCTGGTCACTGACACAGCATTATGCAGATTTCGAAGTGCAAGTCCGTGCTCTCATGTCCCCTCAAGACCCGATGGATGGTGCACAAGAATTTCTAGATGACTTGTACCGTAACCTCTTGCGTCCAAAGGGGTAAAATCTCAGTGGATCGTACTATAAGGCATCTTCGTCAACCACTGAAACTGGCAAAACCATAGCCATATGACCCTGGGAAGTGACCACCTAGTAGCGGGGTATTGCGCAACTTATTCAACGCCACGCAACACCCAGAAAATGATTGTTGTCACGCCATGCCAAGCGCTTCTTTGTACATCTCAAGAACCGCTTCTTCCTCAGCAATGTCGTTTTCATCGCGCTTACGTAACGCGATAACCTTGCGAATAACTTTGGTATCGTAGCCACGGGCTTTTGCCTCTGCCATGACTTCTTTTTGTTGCTCCGCGATGCTCTTCTTTTCTTCATCGAGACGTTCAAACTGCTCAATAAATTGGCGCAACTCTCCCGCTGTTACACGGTAGTTTTCGATTTTTTGGTCTTCTGTCATATCCATCGTCGGCTCCATCTACTCTTTGCCTCAATCCGGTTCTAATGCCCGGTGCGCTCATAGAAATACAGAGGGGATACACGCCCCGCAAGCACTGTTACGCGCCTTGTTCTGGAACTTATCTGATGATACCTGCATCGCCAACGCAACCAGTGAAGGCCGCGAGATTAATTATGGAAATATTGATTTGGATTGGTGGAGGCCTATCGGCTGCAGGCCTCTTGGGTTTAGTGTGGTCTATCATACGTGTTGTATCAGCTCGTAAAAAAGGGCTGAGCGACGATGACCTGCGTGATGTTGTCCAAAAGGTCTTACCTTACAATATGGCAGCGCTTGGGCTATCCATTCTTGGCCTGATGCTGGTCATGGTAGGATTAATGCTGTCCTGAGGCGTGTCGCGCAGCAATAGCGCAAACACGCACCTGTATGCCTAGACAGGCATATTATCGAAACGACTTTCGGTTAGCTCATCACCTAGAGTTTGCTCTAATCTTCGCAATCGTGGCGGAATTTGTCCCCCTGCAAGTCGAATGTGCTTTAAGGCGCTATCAAATTCGGGTTGTAAATCAAGCCGCGTTGAGGGTGCTGCCTCATGAATTTTCGTCTCAAGCTTGTGTGCGCGTATAATCAGATCCTCTAATGTCACCGTTTGGCCCTCCCAAAACTGCTAACTATAGGCGTTTCAACCCACAGTAGATGCGGCTGATCCGGCATCTATCACGAGTTTGCTCGTGCCGCGCACAAGGATCAAGTGTCAGGACGTCGTTGCTTTCATTTTAACGATAGCATCACTGTGATAACACGCAAACACAGTCCTCAAAGATATAGACCTATACAAATCTAAGTCTTAAACACGCGAGCATGGATCTACGCACACTTACCCCCCGCTATAGCGTCTCGCCGCAAATATCAGTCGAAGACATTCCCGCGATCAAAGCTGCAGGATACAAAACTATTATTTGTAACCGCCCCAATGATGAAGTTCCACCCAGCCACCAAGCTGAGGCCATTGAAGCTGCAGCTGCCGCCGCAGGGCTTAATTTTCAGGTTTTACCATTAACCCATCAAACTATGACGCCGGAAAATGTCGCACGTCAACGTGACATGTATGAAACCTGCGATGGACCGGTGCTGGCCTATTGCGCGTCGGGGACGCGCTGTTCAGTCGTTTGGGCACTTGGACAGGTAAACGATCTAAGCGTCGACGAAATTTTGGCACAAACACTCGAGGCTGGATACGATTTGAGTGGACTGCGTGATACTCTCGTATCGCTTACAGCTACACCAACCTAATTCATTTCTACGCAATCGGACGTGCTGAATCCCTCAAAGCATTCGCACGTCTGGTAAAGTAGAGTGCACAAATATATTTATTTAAAACAATCCAGAAATAAGTAGCTGATTTTATTTAAGTTCCCGTATCAGGTAGTCCTGCGAGCTCTGTAATCTCTGCAGCAGTATCGTCAGCGTTGAAATTATCAAGATCACCAAGAGGTGGAAGATCATTAGAGAAATCTCCGCCTAGATCCCCTCCCAAGTCTCCTCCAAGTCCGCCACCGAGATCCATAGATAAATCTCCACCTAGATCATCACCTAATCCACCGCCAAGATCACCTAAGTCACCCATGCCACCCAAAGGGGCACTGTCGCCTGGCTCCTGCAGGCCATGCGCTGCAATCGACAATCCAAGGCCACCGCCGTCATCAGTATCATTCATGCCATTGCCGCCACCTGCGGCAACAGAGCTACTAAAGGCCGCATCGGCGTTTATTTCGTCTTGCTGTTGTTCATTTATCCGAACTGCCCGCGCTCCGCCAATTTGACCAAGACGCCCTTTGGCAACAACACGTCCCCCGATTGATAACAAATGGGTTTCATACAAATAAGCCTGATCAAGATGTACTAAATCACCGATCCCCAAAGTCGTAAACTCACGTAAAGGCATCTTCATTTTACACAGCACTGCGCTTAACTCAGCCCGCATAGTCGCGACACCGGCCCCTATGCGAGGACCACGAATCTGGTTGGTTTCATTCAGCGCTTCATCTTTTGTTTCCGGCAGAACAAGACAAATCTCCCCCTGCATCTTACCGCAATCAAGATCCACATTCATATTGATCACGCGGTAATCACTGGCTTCCATTCCCAAAACCAAAGTTCTGACATCGTCTACCTGTGCACCGAAACGATAACTTTCGAAAATACGAATGTCGCGCTGCTCCTGCAGCATCGTGGTGACTTTGTCGAACAGCATCTCTAGAAATTCTGCCACCATAGCCGCATCTGTCGGGGTGTAGTTTCTTTCATCCCCAGACATGCCCATCACAGATCCCATGGTCTGCTTTTGGATCAATGCAGTCACAGTACTGGCATCAAATGTAGCAGCCCCGACGCGCCCGTCGGGACAATCTAAAACAACAAGCAGATGCTTGTCGGATAGATGCGCTGCCAAATCTTCGGGAATACGGTTTGTCTGACGTGCTGCGATAACAGCAACGGGCAGTTCACATAATTCTTCCGCTGAGCGGGCAACAGACCGGCGCAACGCTTTAAGCGTCAAAGAGCCGCCAGCACGACCTTTATCTTCTTTGGTCGCTGCAAGTTTTCGGGCCAGTCCCCCGACCGGCCTCTCTTGCTCTAAAGATTGATCTTTGTCAGTCATCTACTATGAACCTGAGCCTTCCACACCCGTTTGATCATGGTTTTAACGCAGCGTTGGTTACCAAGAGCTTTACACAGTCACTTAGATTGCAACTATATCGCCTACTTATCTGTCCGAATGGTCAAAATCCACCCTAAAGCAACTACCGTTGATGCGGTGAACATACTGCACGGAGCCCTTTAATCGCGTCATAATTTCGCGACAAATTGCGAGTCCCAGTCCAGATCCCCCCGCCCGTTCCGGCGTAATTCTAGAAAATTTCTCAAATATTACATCTTGATGGAGCGGATCCACTCCATCTCCGTTGTCTATAAAATCTACAATCACACGTCCGTCAACTAAGGCGATCTGGATTTCAACTTCTGGCTCTGAGTGTGTGCAATATTTTTGGGCATTTGCAATTAAATTAATGAAAACTTGCGTTAAACGATCAATATCTGTGGTGACAAAAAATGTCTCACTTTGCTCACTCCGTCGCACTGTGATTGGATTTTTTTCACCTGCAAGGGCCGTGGCGACAGCGCGGTCTAGGATCGTATTGAGAGAGGCTCGTGTGACATTTAACGCAGAAGCCCCAGTTTCGAGCACGGACAGATCCAATAGATCGTTCAGCAAACGCGTAAGGCGTTGCGCTTCGTCGTGAATGATATTTGCATACTTGGACTGATCCGCTGGTGATAAATCCGATGTATCCCGTAAAATTTCCGAAAATGCGCGCACAGATGTCATTGGCGTTCGCAACTCATGACTCACCTGACTTAGAAAATCATCTTTTTGGCGTGATATTTGGGTGAGTTTCGTATTCGTTTCTCGCAACTTACGTGCCGTTATCGTCAACTCATGCGACTGCGCCTCTAGTCGATTAGAGTAATCCAGAAGATGTGCAGATTCGTCTGCAACCGCCATTAAATCTTCAACGCTGACAGATGACACCCCGGCCACCTGCCCCACCATAGCATGTGCAGCGGCCGCTCCGATTGAGGCACTTAGTTCTCGTTCCAAGCGTTCCAAAAACGCAGGTGTCGGGTCAGGCAATGGACCTGTACCATTTTGTTGCTCAATCTGTTGCCGAAAGAACTCTTGCGCCTCAGCTGCACCTAAAATGCGTTGTGACATAACCTGAAGGTCTTCGGCTTGTACAGCCGACCCATGCCACCCGCCCGCCGAGGTGGAGTGGTCAAACACATTCACAAATTGTGCGCCTTGCAGGCGTTCGATCGGGGAGGGAAAGCTAAAACAAGACACAAGGCAAAAAAAGACGACATTCAAGCTCATCGACCACAGTGTGGCGTGCACAACCGGATCGATCCCAGCAATCCCAAATAACGCAAGTGGACGTAGCCACCCAAAACCGAACAACCCATTTTGCATTAAAGGCTGCAAGATATCGTCGCTTGCAATTTCAGGCAGAACCAAAGTGAAGATCCAGATCGTAAAACCAACACTGAGACCAGAAAGCGCGCCTGAACGTGTCGCACCGCGCCAAAAAAGCCCGCCAACCAAGGCCGGCAAAATCTGCGCAATCCCGGTAAAAGCCACCAAACCAATACTAGCAAGCGCATCACCGCCGCCGGATAATTGATAATACGCGTAGCCGAGTCCTAAAATTCCCGCAATCGCGAGGCGGCGCGACAGCAGCAGGACCTGGCGTACATCACCGGACATTGAGGCTCCGCCGCGTTTGCTTTGCTGTGAGAGCCACAGCGGAACAATGAGATGGTTCGACACCATTGTTGCCAATGACATAGCCGCCACAATCACCATGGAGGTCGCGGCTGAAAATCCTCCCAAAAATGCTAGAACCGCCAAATTCTGGTGATCCAAAGCAAGCGGTAAACTCAGCACAAAAAAGTCTGGATTGGCCGATGATGGTAGTATTCCCAAACCGGCAACCGCGATAGGAATGACAAAGATTGACATCAATAAAAGGTATGTTGGAAATGCCCAACTGGCGAGGAGGAGATGGCGCTCGTCATCATTCTCGACCACCATGACCTGAAACATACGCGGTAAACAAACGAAGGCCGCAGCCGCGAGGCCGGTCAGTGTCAACCAACGGCTACCATCTACCTGCCACACTCCAATTGATGATGTATCCATACTGTACAATGTCTGAGTAACGCCACCATTCACCCCCCACACCACAAATATACCAACGGCAATCACAGCCACACATTTTACGACAGCTTCAACAGCGATGGCCATCACCACCCCGTGGTGACGCTCGTGAACATGTAAGTTACGTGTTCCAAAAAGGACTGCAAACCCTGCCAATCCAACAGTCACAAACAATGCGATCCTGTTTGAATTAAAATCGACCTGCCCGTCTGCGGCCGCAAACAATGCAATAGATTGTGTAATTGATTGAAGTTGCAACGCTATGTAAGGGGTCACACTCACAACCGCGAGCAGCGTCACCACGCTTGCCAGCGTATTGGACTTTCCGTAGCGGGCAGACAGAAGGTCTGCGATCGAGCTGATCCGTTGGCTTCGCCCTACGCGAACCAATTTACGCAATCCCCACCACCAAGAAATCATTACGAGCGACGGGCCAAGGTAAATCGTCAGGTACTCCAATCCAGAATGGACCGCACTCCCAACGGCGCCATAAAATGTCCAGGCCGTGCAATAGATAGACAGAGACAATGTATAGACAACTGGTGCGCTGATAAGCCAGCGTGCCCGTCTCTGTTCGGCCAGACGATCAGCCCAAAAAGCGATGGCAAATAAGATCACCGCATAGAGAACACAAACAATCGCAAGCAAATTCAACAACGTCATCGGGAATTTTCCTGCGATGCGTCAAATGCCAACATTCCTGACTTACCACGTCCAGTTTCATCTGCTTTGGTGGTTTCACCTGATACGCCTTCTCCAGCTTGCACCCAGTGCCCGGCCCATCTGCGCACAGCCCAGGAAAAGATTAGAGAAAAGGCGATAAGACTGGTCCACACAGAAAACAAATATATCAACGCACCTGACGTTGTGACTGCAGGATCCCCTCCAAGCTCCGCCAATGCGTCGGGACGGTTCCACATCAATGGCACAGCGATCACCCCCGCACCAAAAATCAAAGCAATGCGCGAAAGATCCATCAGCCTCCGTCGTCGGTAGGTTCCTTTTTCAACAAATGTTGTGCGCCGCTCGTTATATTCGCTTGCGCCATCTCCTCGTAACACGGCCGGTCTAGACTTCGGTTACACGGTTTAGCTGCGCGAGCGTGGCTTGATCCGTTAAGTTCGGAGAAAGCGCCGTTCGGTGCTGACGCGCCTGAGCGTGTAAATCGCGCACAGCCGTCAGAACCTCGCTATTAGAAAAAGGCTTGGTCATGAAACGTGTCACCCCTGCCTGTTCCGCCATTTCCCTATCACGCGATTGACCGCGCGCAGTCAGCATTAATACGGGCATATCCTTCAAAAGCTGCTCGCTGCGCAAATCCTGCATCACCTCAAGTCCGCTTTTTCCCGGCAGCATTAAGTCCAAAATCAACACATCAGGCTTAACGTTTTGTAATGTCTCTACGACTTTGGTACCGTCGCCAAGTACGTCAACGCTCCAACCTTCGCGGGACAATAGAAAACGTATCGCTTCCGCGATGTTTTCTTCGTCCTCAACAAGAATCACATGTCCTGACACCGCACTCTCCTCCTCGTATTTTCATGATATGCCGACCACCCATGGATGGCTCCTCCCGTCATATCGATGCATGACCGCTATCATGCACCAAGAGACACCACCTGTCACCATTCTCTTCTCGCACGAGAAAATCGCCTATAGATTGTTAATTACTGAATTTTCTCGCCTAGATTCGCAAGCCTCCTTTGAGCAAATACGGCAACTGGCCCCCAAGGCCAGCACATCCGGTGCATCAGTGTTTTCAGGTAAAATAAGCATCCCTGCCATCAACATCGGATCACGATCGAAATCCACTGTCCCTTGCGCCCAAGACACTGCAAGACATGTACAATCTTTTCCTCCACCATCATGTTGTCTCACACGACGCCGTATCGGCCGATGCGGACGGGTAAGAGCTGTAAACACAGGCCACAATGGGCAAGATGATCCAAGTAAGGGGAGGCTAAATCCCTCAACAGATTTGCGAAACACAATTGCTCCTGACGCGTCGCAGATAACAAGGCCAATGAGCCTCCCAATCTCAGTTTCGGGTAATGACGCCAGGCGGCGAAACACCACATGCAACGGTTGCGAAAATTGGAGAGCAATGGCGGCCGGATCGACACCTACGTCTTTGATCGCATCAATCAACGGGATTTGTGGCAACGCCTGCGCATCCACGGCATATTGGCTCAACGCGCGGACAGCTAATTCTTGTGAAGCATTGCTAACCAGGCGCGGGCTATTTTTTATTATGCTCTGAATTGAACCGCCATCTTGTTCGAGTTCTGCAAAATAATATCCGTTGTCAGCAAGAAACGCTTCGACTTCTTCTTGTGGCAAGCTTGGGCGTGTATCGTAATTATCGCTGTTATCGAGGAACGACACGAGGGCTTTACTGCTTTGTGCAAGGCGACGGGCGTCTTCGTCCAAATTCCCTAAAAACCGAGTTCTCCATACCTCGTCAACACCGTCGGGCTCTGCCAGAATAGAGGCTGTCGATCGAATGGCGGCTGTCGTGCTCAAAACATCGTGTAGCGACGCTGCCAGATGACTGTCGTGCGTCAGGCGATCTGAAAGTCTACGAACCGTTGCATCTAAAGACTGGGTCTGACGATAAGATTGCACCATTGCCTCGGCCCAAACCGGAAAACGCTCTGCAAATTCATCGATACGTTGCAATTCATCTGATGGCAAATGAGCTACAGCCTCTCTCAAGGCAGCGAGTAATGTAGCTTGCGCGCCTTCGGTAAGCGTCGCCGGTTCAACAGACAAGACCTGTGCAAGAGCTAACAAGAGCTTTCCGCCGATTCTGCGGCGATTGTGTTCAATAAGGTTAAGATAGGACGCGGAAATCCCAACACTGCGTGCCAAATCTGCCTGACGCATCCCCTTGATCAATCTGCGTTCACGGATACGACTTCCGGTTAAAGCTCCTCTACTCATCAACGCTCCTCGTCAAAACTTATTGCGATCAACCACTTTCCGCGCTGCAACATAAGTAAATTTACAAAATCTCACACATCTTGTTTATTTATTTACTGAAAAACCACGTAAAACAAGGGATTTATTGCGATAATTTACCAACACCTCCCATAATCAATCAACACATCATGTGTTTTTTGACTGTGAAAATCTGCAGGGAGAGAGCAGATTTTCCAGTTGGAACCTTTGGAGGGAGGAACCAAATGTCCAAGACTACATTAACCCGTCGGGGCCTGATCAAATCTGGTGCCATTGGCAGCGCAGGCCTTGCCCTGCCCACGATCTTTACTGCGCAGTCTGCCCATGCTTTTACAAATGAACCAACAGGCAGCACAGTCACCTTGGGCTTTAACGTGCCACAGACAGGCCCTTACGCTGATGAAGGCGCAGATGAGTTGCGGGCATTTGAATTGGCCGTTGAGCATCTAAATGGTGGGGGCGACAGCGGAATGTTGTCAACATTCAGCTCCAAGGTGTTGCAAGGCAACGGTATTTTGGGAAAAAAAGTTTCCTATGTAACGGGTGACACACAAACGAAATCCGATGCAGCGCGTGCGTCCGCTAAATCCATGATCGAAAAAGATGGCGCCGTTATGATCTCTGGCGGTTCGTCATCGGGCGTCGCTGTGGCCGTACAAGCCCTGTGCCAAGAGGCTGGTGTCATCTTTATGGCTGGTCTGACTCACTCTAATGACACGACTGGAAAAGACAAACGCGCCAACGGGTTCCGCCATTTCTTTAACTCATATATGTCTGGTGCAGCACTCGCGCCAGTGCTTGCAAATGCCTATGGTACGGATCGTAAAGCTTACCATCTGACGGCCGATTACAACTGGGGATATACCACTGAAGAAGCCGTTCGCTCATCCACTGAAGCAATGGGCTGGGAAACTGTCGCCGCCGTCAAGACACCACTAACACAGACCGACTTTTCCTCTTATATCGCCCCTGTCCTTCAATCCGGTGCCGATACACTGGTGCTGAACCACTACGGTGGGAACATGGTCAACTCACTCACCAATGCGGTACAGTTTGGCCTGCGCGATAAGCAAGTAAATGGGAAGGACTTCCAAATCGTCGTACCTCTCTATTCGCGATTGATGGCCAAAGGCGCTGGCGCGAATGTTAAAGGGATTTATGGATCAACCAACTGGCATTGGTCTCTATCTGATGCAGGTTCCAAAGCGTTTGTAAAATCCTTTGGAACAAAATACGGCTTCCCACCTAGCCAGGCGGCGCACACTTGTTATGTGCAGACCTTGCTATACGCAGACGCGGTACAGCGCGCGGGCTCCTTTGCACCATGCGCGGTCGCCGAAGCACTAGAGGATTTCGAGTTCGACGGCTTGGGTAATGGCAAAACGTTATACCGCGGCACCGATCATCAGTGTTTTAAAGACGTGATTGTAGTGAAAGGTGCGGAAAACCCGACGTCTTCCTTTGATCTTCTTGAAGTTGTCGAGGTTACGCCTGTTGATCAGATTACATACGAGCCTGATCATCCACAGTTTGCAGGCGGTGCGCTGGGCACATGTAACAATGGCGTATAACGCTCTGTAATTTATAAAATTGGCATGGGCGCTCAACGCCCATCGCCTCCTCTATTTAGTCTCGAAAATACAAATTTGCACATGAAAAACATGTGAGCCAGCGTGTGATCCTCATACGACTGGGCGAGACGGCTATTATACATGACAAAGGGGTAGGAAATGGACGCCATTATCCTTCAAATCCTAAACGGGCTCGACAAAGGGTCAGCCTATGCGTTAATTGCGCTGGGCCTTACGTTAATATTTGGCACACTGGGCGTGGTCAACTTCGCACACGGTGCGCTGTTTATGATCGGCGCCTTTTGCGCGGTGACCTTATCGCGCATTCTGACGCTCAGCCATACTATCGTCGACCCAGAGCGCACTGACTTTCTCGGCAATCCTCTGAAAGTCGAAGTGCCCTATATCCATGACTTACTGGGCGCGACGGCGGGAGATAAGGTGATTGATTGGGCTGTACCGCTGTCGGTGTTGTTTGCCATACCGATCATGATTGCTGTTGGCGTGATCATGGAACGTGGGCTGATCAAATACTTTTATAAACGCCCTCATGCAGACCAGATCCTTGTAACCTTTGGTCTGGCGATTGTGCTGCAAGAAGTCATCAAATATTTCTATGGCGCCAACCCTATCCCAACCCCTGCCCCCGAAGCGTTCAAAGGATCGCTCGATTTTGGTGCAGCGCTGGGTTTTGACCCGAATGTTATTATCTACCCCTACTGGCGGATTGTCTATTTTGGGTTTTCAGTCGTGATCATCGGCGGTGTGTTCGCCTTTTTACAGTTCACAACCTTCGGCATGGTTGTACGCGCAGGCATGGCTGATCGTGAGACCGTCGGCTTGTTAGGCATTAACATTGACCGGCGCTTTACTATCATGTTCGGCATCGCAGCCGCTGTCGCCGGTCTGGCTGGTGTCATGTACACTCCAATCAACTCCCCGAATTACCACATGGGAATGGACTTTCTTGTACTGTCCTTTGTTGTGGTTGTCGTCGGAGGCATGGGATCTCTCCCTGGTGCTGTTCTGGCTGGTTTCCTCCTAGGCATACTCGAAAGTTTTGCCTCAATGCGTGAAATTATCGCAATCATTCCCGGCATCAACCAAGTCATCATCTATCTTGTTGCCATTCTCATTCTTCTCACCCGCCCACGTGGCCTGATGGGACGCCAAGGCGTGATGGAGGACTAATACCATGCTCAAACTCACCAAATCCGACTTTAATCTAATGCTACTTGTAGCCGCACTTACACTGCTTGCGCCCTTTATCCTCAATCCGTTTCCGACCGATAGTGCAATGGCACAATTTAACGCAGGCTACCCAGACCTGATGCAACGCTTTGTGATATTTGGCATTCTGGCCGTGGGGTTTAACATCCTGTTTGGCTTGACAGGGTACCTATCCTTTGGGCACGCCGCCTTTTTGGGTGTGGGATCTTACGCTGCTGTTTGGATGTTTAAACTGCTCAGCATGAACGTTCTGCCTGCCATTGTACTATCTGTTGCGATTTCCGGTCTGTTCGCGCTGGTCATTGGTTATATCAGCCTACGAAGATCAGGGATCTACTTCTCGATCCTAACACTTGCCTTCGCGCAAATGATGTTTGCTTTGGCCTATTCCGTGTTAACCCCAATAACTGGTGGCGAAACAGGTCTGCAGCTCGCATTGGATGACCCACGTATATTCGGCGCCAGCCAAACACCTGGCGGAAACATCCCTGTGCCAAGCCTGTTCGGCCTAGAGATGCGGGAAAGCTTCGATCTTGTGCTGGGAGCTTGGGTCTTTACCTTTAACTTCGGCTATTATTTCTGTGCTTTGGTATTGCTCGCCTCATTTTACCTTGCGATCCGGATTTTCCGCTCTCCGTTTGGGTTAATGTTACGTGCGGTCAAATCCAACCAGCAACGGATGAACTATACAGGTCTGAATACAAGACCTTACACACTTGCAGCCTTTGTCATCTCTGGCATGTATGCAGGACTTGCCGGTGGTTTGATGGCCTCAATGGATCCCCTCGCCGGCGCCGAGCGCATGCAATGGACAGCCTCGGGTGAAATCGTTTTGATGACCATCCTTGGCGGTGTCGGCACTTTGATAGGTCCCGTTCTTGGCGCTGGTTTTATCAAATACTTCGAGAATATCTTTTCCAAGATCAACGACAATGTCCTGCATGAATGGTTTGCATTTTTACCGGATGGTATCGAGAATTTCATGGTCTTCATCATTCACCCCTTCATCGGCAAAGGCTGGCACCTAACATTGGGACTGCTGTTTATGTTGGTGGTCATTTACTTACCTGGTGGCCTTGTTGAAGGCGGTCAAAAACTGGCGGCATGGTTTCAAAAACGTGGGCAAAAAACCGAAACGTCGAAATCCAAAATAGAACCGGCAGAATAAGGAGAGGCCTAATGGGAATTTTAGAAGTCAAAAATGTCAGCAAACGTTTTGGCGGCCTCAAGGCGCTGAGTGATGTGAACTTGTCGATCAAAGAAAACTCTGTTCATGCAATCATCGGTCCAAACGGTGCAGGTAAATCCACTTTGCTGAACTGTCTGGTTGGTAAGTTGATCCCCAATACCGGATCAGTAATGTTTGATGGTCAGTCTGTCTTGGGTCGCGCCCCCTATGAGATCAACCAGATGGGGATCAGCCGTGTCTTTCAAACACCTGAAATATTTGGAGATCTAACGGTATTAGAAAACATGATGATCCCGTGCTTAGCCAAACGCGACGGTGCTTTTGAATTGAATGCCTTAGCTGCCGCTCTCACCCAGCGCGACATTATGGAAAAGGCAGAACATATGCTCGAAGAAATGAATATGGCGGACAAACGCCATATGCATGCTGCCGCCATGTCACGTGGTGACAAACGAAGGCTAGAGATCGGTATGTGTCTCAGCCAAGAACCTCGGTTGTTGCTATTGGACGAACCCACTGCGGGAATGGCGCGGGCAGATACCAATAACACAATAGATCTACTCAAGCAGATCTCTGAACAACGTAGCATCACAATTGCGATCATCGAACACGACATGCATGTTGTATTCTCACTCGCCAATCGGATCACAGTTCTCGCACAAGGCACCCCTTTAGTCGAAGACGATCCAGAAAACATTCGCGGCAACCCAAAGGTGCGTGAAGCGTATCTCGGCGAAACCGCATAAGGAGTGTGACAGATGACAATCAAGCCTGATTTCTCAAAGAATTCGAACCGCGCCGCGACGGCGCCTGCATTTATGTCAATCTGGGACATGCACGCCTATTATGGTGAAAGCTATATCGTGCAAGGCATCAGCTTTAATGTCCACGAAGGTGAAATCCTTGCACTTCTGGGGCGTAATGGTGCAGGAAAGACATCCACGCTGCGGTCTATTGCGCGCCTAGATGCACCGCAGGTGACCCATGGTGAAATATGGTTAGATCATCAACCCTTACATAAAATGGCCGCACACGAAGCTTCGACTGCTGGTCTCGGATTGGTGCCCGAAGATCGAAGAATCATCCCAGGCCTTACCGTTGAGGAAAATTTAAAACTGGCACAAATCGCACCACCGATCGGTTGGTCAATCGAGCGCCTGTATGAATTGTTCCCACGTCTCGGCGAACGCCGTCTCCAAGAGGGCGTTACTCTGTCAGGTGGCGAACAACAAATGCTGGCTATCGCGCGCGCCTTGGCGCGTGACATCAAAGTGTTATTGCTGGACGAACCTTATGAAGGTTTAGCGCCTGTCATCGTCGATGAAATCGAAAAAACACTGATCCATATTAAACAGCAGGGCATTACCACGATCATCGTCGAACAAAACGCAGTGCGCGCGCTTGAGCTGGCCGATCGTGCCGTGATTCTGGATACAGGCGGGATTGTGTTTGATGGAACGGCGGCTGAGGTTCTGGAAAATGAAGACCTGCGTGCAGAATACTTGGCGATTTAAACTATAAAAAATAAACGTTTAGGATCAAAATAAAAACCGGTTACTTTAACCGGTTTTTACCCCCTTTTCGCCACCTCTCCTTTTGCGTTACTGATGTCAGATGATGACGGATGTTATTTTTGATCACGCCCCTGTCGGATTGGCCTTACTGGAAGACCGGGTCATCATCCGTTGCAATCTGCAATTCGCAACAATATTTACTACGTCAGTCAGTGAATTGACAAACAAACCTGTCGCTTCGCTTTACCCTACAGTCGACGACTATGACCGCATTGGCGCGCAGTTAAAACTACCTCAAGCCCAATCAGGTCTATACAATGACGAGCGCATAATGCGCCGCGTTGACGGACAGTTATTCTGGTGTCGGGTTCGAGGGAAATCGTTAACACCGGATCAGGCTTTTCAATCTGGTGTGTGGTCTTTTGCAGATCTGTCGGCTGAACGCCCTGTCGTGGATCTAACACCACGTGAGCGCGAGGTAGCAATCTTAACCTGTCGCGGATTATCAGCCAAAGAAATCGGACGGCACCTTGATTTATCTTACCGCACGATTGAAACGCACCGTGCTAAGCTGTTGGAAAAATTCGAGGCACGCAAGCTCCCTGAATTGGTTGCAAAGCTCTCGGGTATGCCACTGTAGACATGCCGCCGGTATGGGATTGCATTCCAAGCCATGCATCTCCATGTCTACTCAATAATATACAGTAAATGTCCTGCTTTTGTTATGGATCACAATTGCCTATAAGGTTAAAAAATTTCAATCCGGGACTGTTCGGATCTAAGACACCACTGAGGAAAACGATGACCAATAAAACGCATAGCGCAGACGTCGCATTTATTGAAGCTCTGGCAGAGCTGTTGCGCAAAAACGACCTAACCGATCTACAGGTAAAGCGCGAGTACGGCGACAATGACAGTTTAAATGTGACCGTTTCTCGTCAAAGCGTTGTTGCGGCAGCAGCTCCTGTTCAAATAGCTGCTGCCCCTGCTGCAGCAGCCTCTGCTCCAATAGCTGCTGCTCCTGCCGCAGAAGTGTCTGATGATCCAGCCGCACACCCAGGCGCTGTCACATCGCCGATGGTTGGCACAGTTTATCTACAAGCTGAACCAAGTGCGCCAACATTTATTAAGATCGGACAACAGGTTAACGAAGGTGATACATTGCTCATCGTTGAAGCGATGAAAACGATGAACCATATCCCTTCACCAAAGTCAGGAACCGTAAAACGTATTTTGGTCGAAGATGGGGCCGCCGTTGAGTTCGGCTCTCCGTTGGTCATTCTTGAGTAAGGACGACCCATGTTTGACAAAATCCTCATCGCCAACCGCGGCGAAATTGCCTTGCGTGTCATCCGCGCTTGTCGCGAGATGGGCATCAAATCTGTTGCAGTTCACTCAACTGCGGACGCCGATGCGATGCATGTACGCATGGCAGACGAGAGCGTTTGCATCGGCCCTCCTTCTGGTGCGCAAAGTTATCTGTCAATCCCCGCAATTATTTCCGCTTGCGAAGTTACAGGCGCGCAGGCGATTCACCCTGGCTACGGATTCCTGTCTGAAAATGCGAATTTTGTGCAGATCGTCGAAGATCATGGTTTAAAATTTATCGGCCCGTCAGCGGAACACATTCGCCAGATGGGAGACAAAATTACTGCAAAAGACACAGCCAAAGTCTTGGGCATACCCTGCGTTCCGGGCTCGGCTGGTGGCGTTCCAACTGTTGAAGCCGCGAAGCAAGCCGCAGCAGAGATGGGGTATCCTGTCATTATCAAAGCCACCGCAGGTGGTGGCGGTCGCGGAATGAAAGTGGCGCTTAATGCAGATGAGCTTGAAGTTGCATTCTCAACTGCACGATCCGAAGCCAAAGCCGCCTTTGGGAATGACGAAGTATATATGGAGAAGTATCTCCAAAAGCCCCGTCACATTGAAATTCAGGTCTTTGGCGACGGCCAAGGTAATGGCGTTCATTTAGGTGAACGAGATTGTTCACTGCAACGGCGTCACCAAAAGGTCTTCGAAGAAGCCCCCGGCCCTTGTATCAGCCCCGAAGAACGCGCCAAGATCGGTGGGATTTGTGCCGATGCAATCGGTAAAATGGGGTATGCAGGCGCAGGCACAGTCGAGTTTCTCTACGAGGCTGGTGAATTCTACTTCATCGAGATGAATACGCGTCTACAAGTTGAACACCCCGTAACCGAAGCGATTTTCGGCAAAGATCTTGTTCGTGAACAAATACGCGTTGCTGCCGGTATGCCACTGTCGTTTACGCAAGACGAGTTGGAAATCAACGGTCACGCAATCGAGGTTCGGATCAATGCTGAACGCCTCCCGAATTTTGCACCATGCCCGGGTAAAATCACTGCTTATCATGCACCCGGTGGTTTGGGCGTCCGCATGGATTCAGCTATCTACGACGGATATTCAATTCCACCCTATTACGACAGTTTGATCGGAAAACTGATCGTTCATGGCCGTGATCGCAACGAAGCTTTAGCCCGACTACACCGTTCTTTGGGCGAGCTGATCATTGATGGTATTGATACATCCACACCATTGTTTGATATGCTCTTACAAGAAGAAGATATTCTAACCGGAGAGTATAATATTCACTGGCTCGAAAAATGGCTCGAAAAGACGTTTAACTAAGCCTTCGGCTCAGGTGAATCTAAGTCTTCAATAAAAGGGCGATGCTTCGGGTTTCGCCCTTTTTTATTTGTGTTAGTTTGTAGAATATGAACCTAACCTCTGATTTATTGCTCCATGCCTATGCAAGCGGTGTCTTTCCTATGGCTGAGACTCGTGATGCTTCTGAGATTTTTTGGGTCGACCCAAAAGAACGTGGCATTTTTCCGTTGGATCGCTTTCATATCTCCCGCTCTCTGGCGCGTGCGTTGCGCAAAGATACATATCAAATCAGCATCAATAAAAACTTCTCAGCCGTCGTAGATGGCTGTGCTGACCGAGATGAGACATGGATCAACGAGGAGATTTTTGAACGTTATATCGAACTGCACGAGCTGGGACATGCACATTCGCTCGAAGTCTGGGACGGCTCTGATCTCGTTGGTGGTGTCTATGGCGTTTCGCTGGGAGCCGCATTTTTTGGTGAAAGTATGTTTTCACGCCGTACCAACACGTCCAAAATCGCATTGGCCTACTTGATCGATCGTCTCAATATTACTGGTTACCGTCTATGTGATACGCAGTTTCTTACACCACATTTGGCCTCATTGGGTGCCTGCGAAATTAACCGCAAAGCCTATCACATGCGGTTGCAAGACGCGCTAAAATTAGACGCAGATTTTACAACGGCAGAAATACCGACACCTCAAACACTCTTGCAGCGTAATACCCAAACATCGTAGCGGCGATGATCCAATGCGTTCAGCGCAGGACTGGATGCAACCATCCACCCATTAAAAAAGGTTGCACCGGTGCGTGGATCACGAATATTCAAAAACGCATAAGCGTCGCCGGTCGGGTTATCAGCAGGATAGCGACATTCCTGCATTGTAACCAAGATACCAAAAACTTTGGCTGAAGTCCCAGCCCTTAGTTCCACATCCTGGGTATGACCGTTGATTTTGTCCAAAGCACGGATCGTTGCCATCACGCCTTGCTCGGCCTGATTATGCTCAATCCGTTCTTGAGCAGCCAAGCCTTGCTCAGCAGGGATTTCTTCTAATGGCGCAAGCGGTTCAACTGAAATAGACTGCGCGTGTGCGTAGGACACAGTCGTCGTGACGCCTACGCACAATAAAGTTCTTAACATATGCCGCAGCATTAGGAGCCGCCGCCTCCAGACACAAATTTAACCAAGAGCGAAATCAAGCTGACGGCACCCTGAGTATCAGTCACCTCATCGCCTGCTTCTAAATTATAGGTAGACCCACCGGGCATAACCTCGACGTAATTTCCGCCTAGCAAACCTTCTGAAGAAATAATGATCGAGCTGTCTTCAGGAATCAAAATGCCGTCGTTGATTGCTACGGTTGTGTCTGCACGGAAGGTTTCTGAATTTAAAACGACATCGCTGACTGTTCCGATTTTCACACCAGCAAGCCGAACATCACTGCCAACGGCAATCCCCTCAAGGGATCGAAAAGAAGCAGTCAGGTCGTAGGATTGTGATCCATTTCCAAGCCCAGCAACCTGTGTAGCATAAACGCCAAACGCAAGTGCAGCGGCGAAAACAACGCCTCCAGTGAGGACTTCTGTAGTATTATAGGACATATTAAGTGCCTTTTGGCAGTATCATAGGGTGTAGTTAAACCGGTGTTTATCCGGTATTATTCAGGCACCCAAGCTTCGTAATCGTGACGTTCTTTAGGCGCTACTCCTGAACGGATCGAGCCAGCCGGCGCATAGGCCAGCATTGTACCGGTAAGGTTTTCCTGGTGAGGTTTTTCCCAAACCTTGTGTACAAGAGGTTTCACACTTGGGACATCGTTATAAGTCCGGTGGAGCCAGCCATGCCAATCAGCGCTAACACGCGATGCTTCGACCTCGCCGTTATATATAACCCAACGCTTGCTATCGTCGGCATTGCGGTAGAACTCATTACCCTGATCATCTTCTCCCACACGCAGACCATGTCGGCGAGTAAAGAGCGTCGTATTCAAAGTGGAACCGTTCCACCATGTCACAGCTTTAAGCAATGTATTGAGAATTCCCATTGGTGCCTCCGACAGTGTTGGTTATGATATGGCGCAGTTTCGATCACAGGTCCAGTCGCTTAGCTTAAAGCAACCGCTTCCATGGCAGAATTCAGCACAAACATTGAATTCTTCTTAGCAATAACAGCTTTCTCTGATCTAGTCACGTATCCGACACAAAAGCCGTGAGCTCTATCTCAATACGAAATTTAGGATCGATCAAATGACATTCAATCATTGTGGCTGCGGGAGGGTTATCACCGAACGTCTGTGCCAAAAGTGGCCAACACGCCTCGAATTCAGCCGCGTCTGATAAGTAATAATTCACACGAACTGCATCGGCCATAGAAGCTCCTGCCTTTTCCAAAGCCTCAGCAATGGTCTTTAGCGCTGAGCTGCACTGAGCAACCACATCATCACCGGCACCAACAGTTCCTGCTACATGCACAAAACCACCTGCGACAACAGCGCGGCAATAACCAATTTTGGTTTCAAACTCGCCGCCGGATGAAATACGTTTGATAGGCATATGAGACCTCTTATGTGCGATGCAGCCAAACTTGCGACAACCCAGCTTTGGTCCCAGAATTACGCTGCGAAAATTGGACCATCCATCAGAGTTGACTTACATCATGAACGAAAAAGCGTAACAACAACGATAGGCCAATGTCATCGTGACATTGGCCATATCGATTTTTAAATTTTAAGCCGATACCTTAAAGATCAACCAGCGGTCGCTGGTTCCTTGGCCTCGCCTTCACCGTGGATCATCAATGGTTGTTTGTCTGAATTCACAGCCTCTTCATTGACCACAACCTCAGTCACGCTGTCCATTCCAGGCAGATCGAACATCGTATCCAACAGGATATCTTCCATGATAGAACGCAGACCCCGCGCACCGGTTTTACGTTCAATTGCCTTCTTAGCAATCGCGGACAAAGCGTCTTCGGTAAAGGTCAGTTCAGTGTCTTCGATCTCAAACAGACGCTGATATTGTTTGACCAATGCATTCTTAGGCTTGGTCAAGATGATGATCAGTGCATCTTCATCCAGATCCTCAAGTGTTGCATGAACTGGCAAACGACCCACAAATTCAGGGATTAACCCAAATTTCAGCAAATCTTCCGGTTCAAGCTCTTTAAATAGGTCACCGACGCCGCGGTCATCATTCTCACGCACATCAGCACCAAACCCCATAGCAGAGCCCTTGCCACGCTGTGCGATGATCTTGTCAAGGCCAGCAAATGCGCCACCGCAAATGAACAAGATATTCGTCGTGTCCACCTGCAAGAATTCCTGCTGAGGATGCTTGCGCCCACCTTGTGGCGGAACCGATGCAACCGTGCCTTCCATTAATTTCAACAAGGCTTGCTGAACACCCTCGCCTGACACATCGCGAGTAATTGACGGATTTTCAGATTTACGGGTGATTTTATCAACTTCGTCAATGTAGACGATCCCGCGTTGTGCGCGTTCAACATTATACTCTGACGATTGCAGTAATTTCAGAATGATGTTCTCAACATCTTCGCCAACATAGCCAGCTTCGGTCAGCGTTGTAGCATCAGCCATCGTAAACGGCACATCTAAAATACGTGCCAAGGTTTGCGCCAAAAGCGTTTTACCACAACCGGTAGGGCCAATCAGCAAAATATTGGATTTCGCCAATTCGATATCATTACCCGCTTTTTGCGCATGATTAAGACGCTTGTAGTGGTTGTGTACCGCCACGGACAAAACACGCTTAGCAGTTGCTTGCCCAATCACATAATCATCAAGCACACCACAAATATCTTTCGGTGTTGGAACACCGTCACTTGTTTTTAGGCCGCTGGCTTTTGTCTCTTCACGGATAATATCCATACAGAGCTCTACACATTCATCGCAGATGAATACGGTTGGCCCTGCAATGAGCTTGCGAACCTCATGCTGGCTTTTGCCGCAGAAGCTACAGTAAAGCGTGTTTTTGCTATCGCCGCTCGAATTCGTTGCCATGGTTACCCTTCCGATCCGCTTCGAAGCCTTACCGTGTGGTTTCGCCTCGTCTTTCAGACAGCTTAGGCCAGAGCCTCAGCAGCCACAATGTCAAAACGCGCCCCGACCCTCGCGGGACGCATGATCTTTCAAAAAGCGGTTAATCAGCTTTCATCATCATCTGTTTTAGCGCGATTTTCGACGATTTCATCAATCAAACCGAAATCTTTTGCCTCTTCTGGAGACATAAAGTTATCACGCTCCAGCGCATCTACGATCGTATCATACTCTTGACCAGTGTGTTTCACATAGATTTCATTGAGGCGCTTTTTCAGCTTCAACGTCTCTTCAGCGTGAATCATAATATCCGTCGCCTGGCCTTGGAAACCACCAGAGGGCTGGTGTACCATCACACGTGAATTTGGGAGCGAGAACCGCATACCCTCATCGCCTGCGGTCAACAGCAAAGAGCCCATTGACGCGGCCTGCCCAATCACAAGGGTCGATACCTTAGGTTTAATATATTGCATCGTATCATAAATGGATAGGCCTGAGGTCACGACACCGCCCGGAGAGTTAATATACATCGAAATCTCTTTCGATGGATTTTCAGCCTCCAAGTGAAGTAGCTGTGCCACGATAAGTGAACTCATCCCGTCGTGAACTTGACCATTTAGAAAAATAATCCGCTCCTTTAGGAGACGGGAAAAAATGTCATAGGACCGTTCCCCCCGGCTGGTTTGCTCCACCACCATAGGGACAAGGGTATTCATATATGTTTCTCTGGGATCAATCATCGGACCTGCCTGCTTCGGTTCATGACGGGTACCATACCCGACAGAGTGTTACTCGAGTCTTAGTGTCCACATTCTAGAGCTGCAAGAGGGCCAAGCGCATTTTACTCACATACGTTGTATCCGGAAAACAGGCCTTTGTTCTGTTTCTCTCAAACGGCCGATGTCGCTATCTCTAAAGGTGAAGTCGCAAAGCTGTCATTGACGCTCAACGTTAACGGCTACCAAAAGCTCAGCGTGCAGTTAGATCAATAGACACAAAGGTGCGCGACCTCAGCATCGCGTAAAAGCGTCCTCTTAATTATTGAATAGAATCGCTCAGACAATGGCCTCAGATCACTTCGTACCAAAAGGCGCAGCCGCAACCCTTTCGATTGCATTTGAAGGCCCTCCTCAAGATTTCTATTTCCTACTGTTACCGCGCGCAACAATGCTTGCCGTCGCGGCGGCAATCGAGCCACTTCGCATTGCGAACCAGGTGACCAATAGATGTCTATACCGATGGTTCATCATGACAGAAGACGGCAAACCAATTCGCTGTTCAAACGGAATGGAAATCACGCCCGACACAGCCCTACAGCCTTTGCCCCAAACTGCTGTCGGGTTCGTATGCGCAGGGGTTGCCCCTCATACGGCTGCACAAAACGCCACATTAAACTGGCTCCGTCGAGAGCATCGTTTTGGTCGGCAGCTGGGCGGGATTTGCACCGGCGCCTTTGCCCTTGCTCAGTCTGGGATCTTAAACAAACAGAGCTTCACCCTGCACTGGGAAAACCAACCCAGCTTCATCGAAGCTTACTCAAATCTGCGCCCGACGCCCAATACGTTTGAAATCACCGACACATTGATGACCTGCGGGGGCGGAAACGCATCAACAGACCTTATGTTGACGCTAATTGAGCAACATCACGGAAAACAGCTCGCAATTATTGTGGCTGATATGTGTCTGCATGCCCGGTCTCGTGGAGTTACCTCACCACAGAAATCAAATTACGCAGTGGCCATCGGCAGTCGCAATCAACATTTACTTAGCGCTTTACAGCTCATGCAGGAACGCATCGAAAACCCGCTATCGATCTCTCAATTGTGCTCCGATTTAGACATTTCACGACGGCAATTAGAGCGCTTGTTCTCGCGCTATCTCGATCAAAGCCCGATGCACGTATACAGCGACATGCGGCTCACCCATGCCTTTGGCCTGATGAACGAAACCGCGCTCTCCGTATCAGAAATTGCCGTGGCTTCAGGTTTTAACAATGCCACGCATTTCTCAAGGCAATTCAAACGCAAATTTGGCGCAAGTCCACATTTTTTCCGTAAAAGCTGGTCCTAAATTCGCTTCCAGCACCACATTGGCCGGCAAAAACACATCTTATTAATCACTGTAACATAGTGACCTATTTTCTCGCGTGCATTTTACTAGTAAGCTAGAGCCAACCTTACAATTACGCGCTAATGTACAGTACACGTAATTTTTCAAACGGATACCATATGACGAACCCCCTTAGCGCGGCCGATGTTTTGGCTCGCCGTCTTTACGCAGCCGGATGTCGCCATGCTTTTGGCATGCCCGGCGGCGAAGTTCTCACGCTTGTTGATGCGCTCACACGCGCTGGGATCACATTTCACCTAGCCAAACATGAAAACTGTGCCGGGTTTATGGGTGAAGGCGTACATCACGCGGACGGTGCTCCTGCTATTTTAGTGGCGACTTTGGGTCCAGGCGCACTCAACGGAATAAATGTAGTCGCAAACGCTCATCAAGACCGCGTTCCAATGTTTGTGCTCACAGGCTGCGTCGATGCGGATGAAGAGCAAAGTTACACCCACCAAGTCCTCGATCAACAAGCTGTTTTTGCGCCTATCACCAAGGCAAGCTTTCGCTTAGATGCAAATGCCGCAGAAATAATCGCTGACAAAGCCGTCTCAATCGCAACAAGTGACCGCAAAGGGCCAGTACACATTGATGTACCGATCTCGGTCGCAGCCGCGCCCGCAAGTGAACGTAACATTCGCCTTGCGCCTGCAGGTGAAACCTCGCCAAGCGGTGAGACCCTTGCGCAGGCGCGCGCTTGGTTAAGCGCAGCAACCAAACCCGTCGCACTTATTGGGTTGGATGTTCTATACGAAAAAACCAGCGCAGAACTTCTTTCTTTTATAGAAAAGTTCAATATCCCCTTTGTCACCACTTATAAAGCTAAGGGCGTTATCCCAGAAGATCACCCCTTATGCCTTGGGGGGGCTGGATTATCTCCTTTGGCAGATAAACACCTTTTGCCCTTGGTTCAGGACGCTGATCTGGTGATTGCGATTGGTTATGACCCGATCGAAATGCGCACAGGCTGGCGTAACGTGTGGGATCCTGCAAAACAGCATGTGATTGATATCATACCTGAGGCAAATCGCCACTATATGCATCAGGCAAGCCTAAACATCATCGCTTCCATTGGAGCGACACTCAATGCATTGGCTGATACGCCTCCCGCTCAAAGCGTTTGGAAAAATGAACGCCCCACTCAAACAAAAGTCGCACTAAACGCGGATTTCCCCCAAGATAATGACTGGGGTCCTGCTGGCGTCATAAGCGAGTGCCAGTCCGTGTTGCCTTCAAATACATTGCTCTCTGCAGACAGCGGTGCGCATCGTATTTTACTTAGCCAAATGTGGTCTTGCTCCGAGCCACGTCAACTGGTGCAATCATCCGGCTTATGTACCATGGGGTGTGCAGTTCCTCTTGCGATGGGACGAAAGCTGGCGCAGCCAGATCGCACTGTTGTCAGCTTCTCTGGTGACGCGGGCTTTTTGATGGTCGCAGGTGAATTGGCCACCGCATCAGAAATGGGCATTGCTCCTATTTTCGTCGTGTTCGTCGATGCCTCCCTTGCGCTGATCGAATTGAAACAACGCCAACGGCAACTCCCCAATACGGGCGTTGATTTTGCACATCACGACTTTGCAGCAATGGGGCGGGCATTTGGTGGCTATGGTCACCGTGTTACGAACCGCAGCGAGCTGCGCACCGCCCTCACCCAGGCCATGTCAGCAGATCGCTTTACTGTTATTGCTGCCGAAATCGAACGCGGAGGCTATGATGGTCGTATCTAATCCCACACTGCCTTTCCCGCCCGGTGCACTCGACGGCCTTAAGGTTCTGGACCTTAGTCGCATTTTAGCAGGCCCGACTTGTACTCAAATTCTTGGGGATTTGGGCGCCGATGTGATTAAAGTAGAAAACCCAAAAACCGGAGGGGACGACACTCGCCAATGGGGGCAAAGCCTTGGGAATGACAGCGACCTTACTTCGTATTTTCTGTGCGCCAATCGGAACAAACGATCTTTGGCGTTAGATATCTCAACATCAGAAGGCCAAGAAACCCTACGAAAATTGGCTGCACACGCAGATGTCTTGATAGAAAATTTCAAGCCCGGAGGATTGGCCAAATATGGACTCGACTACGAGACCCTTTCGCAAGATTTGCCGCAGCTCATTTACTGCTCCATCTCTGGATTTGGTCAAATCGGTCCGAACCGGGAAAAGCCCGGATATGACTTAATGGCACAGGGCTACGGTGGAATTATGTCTCTAACCGGCGAGCCGGAGGGCGACCCAATGAAGGTTGGCGTCGGTATAGCAGACGTTATGTGTGGCATGAATGCCTGTATCGGCATATTGGCTGCATTGCGCCACCGTGATCTGAAAGGTCAAGGCCAACAGGTGGATATTGCCCTAGTGGACAGCCAAATCTCGTGGTTGATTAATGAGGGCACTGCCTATTTGAACAGTGGCCAGGTTCCTGTGCGTCGCGGGAACGGCCATCCTGCAATTGTACCCTACCAAACCTATCAATCAGCTGATGGGCATGTGATTTTGGCCGTAGGAAACGACGGACAATTCGCACGCCTGCTCGAATATCTAGGGCTTTCAGGCTTAGGTCACGATCCTAGGTTTGCGACAAACCCTGCCCGTCTTACGCACCGTGACGCGCTCAATGACATTTTAATACCCGCCATTCGCCAACACGACACCGCCGACATTATCAAAGCGATGGAACTGCGCAAAGTGCCTGCTGGGCCAGTCCAAACATTGGACCAAGTGTTCGCAACAGATCAAGTTCAGGCGCGGGGAATGACTGTAGAGATGGACTCGAGTGCTGGAGAGGTGCGCCTACTGGGCAACCCAATTAACCTCTCAAAGACTCCGATCACATACCGCCGCCCGCCGCCCAGCTGTGGTGCGCATAGTGAAGAAATCTTATCATCGCCGATTTTTTTTGATGATGTAAACGATTGAAACCTTACGAAGAGCGCATGAAACCTGTGCTCTTCGGCTTAAATGTTACAATCCTGCGGATAGTTTTTTAGAACATTGTTTCAAAGCTTTGTAAAATATCAACTTCCGCTACTATAAAAGTGAAATCATAGGCATTTTCGGCGATTTTCCTCCGATTTCTTCACACAGGGCTTCACCAACGCGAGAGCACACGTCGCCCAGTGTCCCTTCTTAGGATAACTTTCCTACAAAGACTGGAATTTACTTCCTCAGCTAAAGTGGAACTCATCTATGCAGCAAGACATTTTCGGCCAAGATATCAGCCTGACACAATCTTCTCTCGCCCAGGATTGGGATGGTGTACAACTCGCCGTTTTAGCTCACGGAGCGGCTGCGGGTACATATTTGGGAAAACTACTCGACGGCGCGCCGGAATTTTCAATGGCGCAGGCGATCAAAGGTCTATCTTTGTTGATGCTGGGTCGCCGGGAACTACAACCAATGGCACACGACGCTTTGGTTGCTGCAAAAGAATTCTATGCAGATGCCCTACCCCGCGAACGTCTATACGTTGACGCATTAGAGGTTTGGCTTGCAGGTCACCCCAGCCATGCCGCCGCCTGCATGGAGAGAGTTTTAGATCACCATCCAACTGATGCTTTGGCTATGAAACTTTCACATGGCATCCGTTTCATTATGGGTGACAGCCACGGGATGCGTAAATCCGTAGAGCGGGTCATGCCTGCTTATGGAACAGATCACGCAGCGCATGGTTATCTTTTGGGGTGTCACGCTTTTGCGCTTGAGGAAACAGGTTCTTATGAACGTGCCGAGATTATCGGGCGTCAGGCACTTTGGACGGCACCTGATGACGCTTGGGGCTTACATGCTGTTGCCCACGTCCATGATATGACAGGCAACGCAGCGGGTGGTCTGGAATGGTTGAAGGGCCGCGAGGACGCATGGGCACATTGTAACAACTTTCGCTACCATGTTTGGTGGCACAAGGCCCTGATGCACTTGGATCTTGGGCAAATGGACGAAGCGCTCCAACTGTACGACCACGAGGTACGCAAAGATAAAACAGATGACTATCGTGACATCTCGAATGCAACGTCTTTGTTGATGCGCCTTGAGCTTGAAGGCGTTGACGTGAAAAACCGCTGGGAAGAACTCAGTGATCTTTGCGCCAACCGTACAGAAGACGGCAGTTTAATCTTTGCAGACCTGCATTACCTGCTGGCTTTAGCTGGTCGTGACAAAAAAGCCGAAACCTCGCGTATGATTGCGCGTATTCACGCTGATGGTGAACGCTCTGCGACAGAACCTGAGCAGAGAATGGCCAATCCTGGTGCAACAACCGCTTTGGGGCTTGAGGCCTTTGGCGAAGGTGATTATTCGCTCGCATTCAAGCACTTGTCGCATGCGCGCAAGTCGTTTCCGTTGGCCGGCGGCAGCCATGCTCAACGAGATGTCTTTGAACGGGTAACAATTGATGCAGGTATCAGAGCCGGTCAATGGGGCACCGTCGAAGAGATTTTGAACGACAGATGCGCAATACGCGGCGGACGTGACGACAATTATGCTTTGGCGCGTCGCGAGTTAATCGCGTCGGGTCGGAGCACCGGAGATACACACAGCGTTCCGGCTGAATAGGACAAAAAGAATGGTAGAGACCGCGTCATTCCCGGCATCACAAGCCGCGAAGCCCCCTGCTGCTGCGAATACACACCAAGCTCCGGCTCAGAGTGCGGCGCAAAATACCGCAGTGCGTGTGCGTGACCCACGCCTCGATTTCTATCGAGGTATTGCGATGTTTATCATTTTAATTGCCCATATTCCTGGGAACCGTTGGACGGGTTGGATACCTGCGCGTTTTGGGTTTTCGGACGCGACCGAAATTTTTGTCTTTTGCTCAGGCATGGCTTCTGCCATCGCGTTCGGAGGCTCATACGCTCGTAACGGTTGGCTGCTTGGCAGCGCACGTGTTCTGTTTCGCTGCTGGCAGGTGTATTGGGCCCATATTGGGTTATTCTTCTTTGTTGCCATGTCTATGGCTGCATTGGACGTCAGCGAGATCTTCGACAAATCTTATATCAATTCCCTCAATTTGATGCGATTTTTTGAGGACACGCCCTCGCAAATTGTTGGAATTTTCACGCTTACATACGTGCCGAATTACTTTGACATTCTGCCTATGTATCTGGTGGTTTTGGCTTTGATGCCTTTGATGATGGGACTAGAACGCTTTGGTTTATGGGCAGTTGCTGCAGTTTCGATTTCAATCTGGATCAGTGCGAACCCATATGTCGTAGGGCTCGGTCCTGAAGGACTGTCCTTACCTGCAGAACCTTGGTCAAACCGCGAATGGTTTTTCAATCCATTCGGCTGGCAGTTACTGTTTTTTACAGGTTTTGCCTTTATGAAGGGATGGTTACCCAAACCTAAAATACATTGGGCTTTGATGACCTTAGCGGCTGCGTTCTTGGTCCTCTCAGCTCCTTTTGGATCTTGGAAAGTATTCTCGTGGTTAGACGAAGTGAACTCAAATTTGGCCGACATCATTCGCCCGTCTTGGGACGCAACACAAGAACTTCGTGAAAAAAGCGACTTTGGTCTATTACGCTATGTACATTTCCTTGCACTCGCCTATCTCGCTTGGGTTATTGCTGGAACAAATGGCGCAAACCTTCTCGCAAAGGGTCATAGCGTCGCATCACGAATTTGGTCCGTTATCTTAGCAATATTGCTAAAAGTCGGACAACAGAGCCTAGCCGTCTTTGTCTTTTCCATGGCACTCGCCCGTTTGATTGGCGTTGTGCTGGATCAGACGGAACGCACGGTTCTTACAACAGCGGCAATGAACCTTGTTGGTTTTGCCCTGATCATCGCCTGCGCCTTTGGCGCAGCTTGGTTTAAATCTCAACCTTGGAAACGCAAATCATGACCGCGCCCCATTCAATAATGAGCCGACGCAGCTTTCTTGCATGTTCCTCAGCCCTCGGGTTGATCTCAACCGCTGCCATTGCAGATACAGCTCCAGCCGCAAAATTCACGCGTGAAGATGTAGTATCAAAAGCGCGTGCGCTCGCCAAAGAGACGTATGGGCTGCGGCCAATGGTTCCGCAGGACTGGCTCGACATCAGCTATGATCAATACAAAAACCGCTGGTTCCGTGTCAAAGATGCGCTTTGGGCAGATACAGATCGCAGCTATAATGTGGATTTTTTCCTACCTGGTCTGTATTTCCCTCGTGCCATTCAGGTAAACACAGTGACCGACGGCGTCAGTGAACGTGTTCCATTTGATCTCTCGCTGTTTGAAAAGGGTGAAATTGCGCCTGACCTAAGCACCGAAGGGAATTTGGGATATTCTGGCCTACGTTTGCGAACAGAACAACCCGGCGCACCCGTCAAACAAAAACTCAAAAAGACCGAATTTTGTGTTTTCCAAGGGGCAAGCTACTTCCGTGCAATCGCGAATTGGTGTGCCTATGGTTTGTCCGCGCGTGGTCTCGCGCTCAAAACAGCTGACAGCGACGGCGAAGAATTCCCTGAGTTCATTGAGTTCTGGCTGGAAGCTCCTGGGACGAACCAAAAGAATATTATTGTGCATGCCCTCATGGATAGCCCATCCGTTACGGGCGCGTATCGTTTTGACATCTCACCCGGTGACAACTGCATCATGGATGTTGATGTTACATTGTTCGCCCGTGAAGAGCTAAGCCACGTCGGTATCGCACCTTTGACCTCTATGTTCTTATACGATGATACCAATCGATCGCGTTTTGATGATTTTCGCCCCGCCGTCCATGATAGCGAAGGTCTGCTTATCAAAAATGGTAATGGTGAAGTTCTGTGGCGTCCGCTCGCAAACCCACAACACCTGCAAGTGTCGTCGTTCCTCGACAACAATCCCAGCGGATTTGGCTTGATGCAACGATCCCGCAAACTGTCGAATTTTGCGGATTTAGAAGCCAATTATCACCTGCGACCATCAGCTTGGGTAGAGCCAAAACAAGATTGGGGCAAAGGTGCTGTAACCTTGGTCGAAATTCCGGCGGACAAAGAAATCTATGACAATATCGTCGCCTATTGGCGTCCATATACACCCTACCCTGCTGGTGCTGAGATCGACTTAAGTTATCGTCTGACTTGGGGACACGAGCCCGACATGGGCCTTGCAGCGGTGGGCAATACTGCCTCTGGTGCAAAAATATTTGGCCCTGCAGGACGTTTGATGAAAATTGACTATGATGCTCATCCACTCCTAGAAGCGGATCCTGATGAGTATGATATTTTCATCTCATCCCCACAGGTCGAAACCACAAAAGGGATTTTGCAACGGAACCCTGAAACAGGCGGACTGCGTTTGGCCTTCTCGTTCGACCCTAAAGATCTCGACATTATCGAACTGCGTGCACAATTGCGCCGAAATGGCGCGGCTGTGACTGAGGTTTGGCTATATCGATGGAGCAGTTAATGCAAAGTAAGTCGTTTTCCTCTCTCCTTCCCCCCGAAGCTCCACTCGAAATGCCCGAACAGGATTTTTCGGCTGAATTTCGTGACCAAGCCGCACCGCAATCTCCACGGGATCGCAAGACCACGTTTTGGCGTGTGCTTGCCTTTTCGCCGGCGATGATGGCAACTTTGTCACTTTCATGGGTTATGCAGGGTTGGTTCGCAGTTGGTGGAACGACTGTTTTGGAAATCGTTCTTCTGGTTTTGATCGCGTTTAATTTTTTCTGGATCACGTTTTCAGTATCAACCGTTTTACTGGGCCTTTACGGGTTATCGCACCGTAATTGGCAGACAGAAGACGGGTCGCTTTCACCAATGCGTGTTGCGCTCTTGATGCCAGTCTATAATGAGGCCCCGGCTTATGTGTTCGGAAATGCCCGTTCTATGCTTGAAGATTTGCAGGCTTTAGGCGGCGTGCATCAATACGATATGTTCATTTTGTCTGACACGCGCGACGAAGAGACCGCACAGCAGGAGCAACATGCGTTCCTTGCCTTAAAACAAGATATGGGCACAGAGATTAACCTCTACTACCGCCGCCGCGATGAAAATACGGCGCGTAAAGTTGGGAATATCTCTGACTGGATCCGACGTTGGGGCGCCAATTACGAGGGCATGCTGGTACTGGACGCAGACAGCCTGATGACTGGCCGCGCTATTCAAAGCCTCGCCAATGCCTTGTCGCGTGATCCGCATGCGGGCCTCATCCAAAGTCTTCCGCAATTGATTGGTGCACAATCCGTTTTTGGACGTATGCAACAGTTTGCCAATGGAATCTATGGTCTCGCGCTGGCCGAAGGTCTGTCACGTTGGGCTGGTCACGAAGGAAATTACTGGGGGCATAACGCAATTATTCGCACGCGTGCATTTGCAAGCTGCGCGGGTCTTCCCAGTTTGCGTAGCCTAACAGGGCGAGAGCAAATCATCATGAGCCATGATTTCGTCGAAGCCGGCTTGTTACGTCGTGCTGGTTGGCGTGTTCGCTTTCTACCACGTATTCGCGGGTCATATGAAGAAACACCTGCCACCTTAATCGATCATATTTTGCGGGATCGCCGGTGGTGTCAGGGGAATTTACAACATCTGCAAATTATAGGTGCGCGTGGCTTCCACGCTATGTCACGCTTTCACCTCGCACATGGCGCGATTGGCTATCTTATGGCTCCATTATGGTTTGCGTTGTTGGTCATTTGGGCATTGATCGGACGTGATGATGGCCCATCCGTTATTACATATTTTTCCGAAGCAAACCCAACGCGCCCGTCGTGGCCGGATATGTCAGAACCGCGTCATGTTCTCGTAATCTTGTTAATATATGCGATGTTGCTTGCGCCCAAAATTCTATCTGCTTTGGCACTCCCTATGGCAGGGCGCAAAATGACAGAGTTCGGTGGCTTTCGGGCTTTCATACGCTCTATGGTCACTGAGATCCTTCTGGCAATTTTGTTCGCACCCATCTTAATGGTGCAACAAATGTTAGCAGTCTTTCGAACCATAATTGGCCTGCAAAAAGGATGGGCACCGCAGGCGCGATCCGGAGGACGTTACAGCCTGCGTACATTGATGACGTTTCATGCTTTAGAGACATTCGTTGGGGTGGCACTAACCGCAGGTATTGCTTTGGGCTTTGTGTCATTCTGGCTCGTCCCTATCGCGCTGTCACTCGTTTTGGCGGTTCCGTTATCCGCGATATCAGGTCTGCGCGTTGCAAGTATGAAAACAGCCGAAGACCTGAAAGCCCCTGCAATCAGGCAGGCTGCGCAGCATCATCAGACATGGTTGGATCAAGTCATTCGCGGAACAGGTCCAGTACATCCCGCAGAATAAGATACCCTGCGGGACATTGATCAATGCGTTAGCCGCCAAGGTGGCTAGCGTCAAACCAATCCACCAAACGATCACCCCAACCTTTGGGCACCTGATGTCCACCAGGGAATAGTTCAAAACTGATATCTGACACTGTGCCGTCTTCCGTTTCGCATGTCCAACTGCGGGTCATCAGGCCATCGTCGATATCCATTTTGTTTGGTGCATGGGTGTCACAGCCGTTGGTCTCACGCCATAATTCCAGACCAGCCCAAATATCACCCTGAATAAATTGACCGTTGCGCAACGCACGTCCTTCAAGCGGAACAACACCGTCGCGCCAACCATGGCTGTGAAACAGCCGAATTGGTCCAGCACAACTTTCTGGTTGTGGTCTCCAAAAGCCACCTGAAACAGGTGCGTAGGCTGCAAAACTACCAGGTTCAGCACAGGCCGTATAGTTGACCATAAAACCGCCTGCAGAAAAGCCCGCAAGAACAGTCCGTTCCTGAGACACCCCAAAACGGGTCGCTACATCTGTAGCAACGTCTTGAAGGAATGCCACGTCATCCCGTTCACTAAACCCAGGAAGGAAGCCCCAAGACTGTCGGCCATCTCGTCGTTTGGATCCATCCGGTGCGATGACCGCATATCCACGTGCATTTAGACTGGAAACCATTGAGGACATGGTCATGACGCCCTTACCGGAGCCTCCGAAACCATGTAGGAAAATCACCGCTGGCATATTGCTTTGCGCGTCTTGCGGCTCGGACGGGAGTGATATCTCATAGGTACCATGTTCAATTTCACAGTGCCCGTCAGCGCAATCTGCAAATGCAGCCCCTGCAACGCTATTGGATAAAGCAAAGAGTACGAACATATTTTTCATGTGTATCAACCGTTTTTGTTTAAATTTTGCCAATCCATCGCTGGCAACCTCGTGCATCCCTTACTGACATTAAGCCCAAACACTCTTGCAAGATTATCGAGATCATTCTGACACCCAGACGGATCAATCGTGAGCTGACTGTATGAATTAACGACTTTAAAACTATGTCTGCTCTAACTATCCTCGATACGATGAAAACACATCGGGAGCCTTTCCCAACCAATGTGGATTTATCTCCCAAGCATAACTGTTCAGAAATATGGATACACTTGCGCACTTATACCATTTAACAACATCTCTTGTGATCAAGTTCCTGTCATCGTGTCGCAGTTAAAACTACGCAACTGTTTAAACATGTATCCGAATTAAATAATTTGTTTATCCTATTCGAGGGTGTGCAAAACCTGATATACAAGCTGTCGAAGCTACTGCGTTTCACCGCGTGACAGCAAAGCTATTGCACAGGCAGAAAGCCTGTGTTGTTCTATAGGAGAAAAATATTTGTCCCTTTTTTTGATTGCGGCTCTCCCTTTTCTAGGAGCATTTTTTCCGGGACTTTTGATCCGAGCAGGACGTGATACCTCAGCTGCATCCGCAGGTCTCGCGAGTTTCCTAACCTTTGTTGGCCTTATGCTTCACGCCCCCGCAATCCTACGAGGGGAAACAGTTCAAGCGCGCGTGGATTGGTTGCCACAACTGGGTTTGTCGGTGAACTTTTACCTTGATGGCCTTGGCTTTCTCTTTGCCACGCTGATCTTAGGCATAGGTCTATTGGTCATTCTGTATGCGCGGTTTTATTTATCGCGCAGCGACCCTATGGGAAATTTCTATACCTATTTACTGCTGTTCCAGGGGGCTATGGTTGGGATTGTTACGTCAGACAATATTCTGATGTTGCTTATTTTTTGGGAACTTACGTCTCTCTCCTCATTCCTGCTAATTGGCTTTTGGAAGCACCTCCCTGAAGGTCGACAAGGCGCGCGCATGGCTTTGACCGTGACGGGTATGGGGGGCTTGTCCATGATCGCTGGCATGCTGA
The DNA here is from genome assembly GCA_947499635.1 of uncultured Paracoccaceae bacterium. GTDB lineage: Bacteria > Pseudomonadota > Alphaproteobacteria > Rhodobacterales > Rhodobacteraceae > Epibacterium. The sequence continues at coordinate 369,861 of CANMPD010000001.1, forward strand.
TTTTAGGCCAGATTGCTGGATCTTATGACATCAGCGTCATTTTACAAAACAAAGACGCGATCCAGTCTTCAGAACTTTATTTCCCCGCGCTGCTCCTCATTTTAATCGGAGCCTTTACCAAATCAGCACAATTCCCGTTTCATTTCTGGCTGCCCCATGCAATGGCAGCGCCGACACCCGTCTCGTCTTATCTCCACTCTGCAACGATGGTTAAAGCCGGAATATTCCTAATGGCCCGCCTTTGGCCCGTGTTATCAGGCACACCCGAGTGGTTTTATATCGTGACCACCACAGGCCTGATTACCATGCTGATTGGCGCGGTTATTGCCTTGTTCAAGGATGACTTAAAAGCATTGTTGGCCTTCTCTACGGTATCGCATCTAGGGCTTATCACGATGCTACTGGGCTTAGGTACAAAAGCAGCAGCCGTTGCGGCCGTATTTCATATATTGAATCACGCAACATTCAAAGCGGCACTTTTCATGACCGCGGGTATCGTTGACCATGAAGCACACACACGCGATATTCGCCGTCTAGGGGGACTGCGCCATCTTATGCCGCTCAGCTTTACCATTGCATTAGTAGCGGGATTATCGATGGCGGGTATTCCACCCTTTAACGGTTTTATATCAAAGGAAATGATGCTCGAAGCTGCAATCCACAGTTCTTGGATGGGCAACCCTTATATCATTCCCGGTCTTGCAACATTGGCAGCGGTGTTCTCTGTAGCATATTCTCTGCGTTTCATTGGGCATACGTTTATGGGTCCTAAGCGAACAGATTATGTGGGCACGCCTCATGATCCGCCAGCAGGCCTTTGGCTATCGCCTGCAATTTTGACGATACTTGTTGTCGTGATTGGCCTGTTCTCGGGTCCCATTGCCAGTCCACTTGTACAAGCAGCAGCGGATGCCGTTACAGGATCACACCCCAAAGTTTACCTCAAACTTTGGCACGGCTTAAATTCTGCGCTCTACATGTCAATCGCAGCAGTCGTGGGTGGAACAATCATCCTCGCGATGTTTACACCCGTTTCAAAGCTTTGGACCCGCGCAGGTGTCCCCCCAGCTAAATCCATTTTCGATGCAATCACAGGTGTGGTTATCGCTGGCAGCCGGTTTATTGCAGACCGCCTGCATGATGGCTCTATAACCCGCTATGCTGCCATTATGATCAGCTTTACCATCGTGATAAGCCTTATCGCCTTTCAAGGCGGTGATATGGCGGGCCCCACGCGTGAGCTCCAAGACACTGGCTTGTTGACGATCGTCGGTTGGGTTTGTCTAGTCGCCGCGACTCTCGGTATTGTCGTGATGCATCAACAACGGTTTTACGCATTGATTTTGATAGGCATCGTTGGGCTGATGGTATCTCTAGGCTTCAATTATCTTTCAGCACCAGATCTGGCGCTCACACAAATTTCTGTCGAAGTTGTCACGATTGTCCTGATGTTGCTGGCATTGAACTTTTTACCAAAGGATATGCCCAGCGAAACCAGTTTAACGACGCGCTTACGTGATATCACAATCGCAATTTCTGGTGGGCTTGGGATCGGAGCCTTGATCTATGCTCTGTTATTACGCGATTTCACTGCCCCCTCGATTTCCGAGTTCCACTTGGCCAACTCATATAAAGGTGGCGGTGGGACAAATGTCGTGAATGTCATTCTCGTTGATTTCAGGGGTTTTGATACATTTGGTGAAATCATCGTTTTGGGTATCGCCGCCTTGGTGATTTATGCACTCACCGAAGCCGTTCTAAAATCTAATGCTAGCGCCTATTTGCTGAACCGTAAGCCGTATCAGCAGCAAGCCGGCGATGCACATCCGGGCATGATGGTTGTTGTCACACGGGTTATGATGCCTGTCGCACTGATGTTAGCCGCATACATCTTTTTCCGAGGTCATAATCTCCCCGGTGGTGGTTTCATCGCCGGTTTGATCGCCGCTATTGCGCTGATTATGCAATATATGGCGTCCGGCTTTGGATGGGCTTCAGAACGCCAACCTTTTGCCTATCACGGGACCATCGGCTGGGGTGTGTTAATCGCCGCGGCTACAGGATTGGGCGCGTGGTTTAACAATGTGCCCTTCCTGACCTCTGATTTTGGGTATTTCAAATTACCCTTCCTCGAAGAGTTCGAATTGGCGACAGCTGCGCTATTTGATGTGGGTGTTTTTCTGGCCGTTGTTGGCGCCGTGTTGCTCGCGCTCAAAAGCCTGGCACGGTTTGCTTGGCAGCCTGGGATCCAATCAGAACACGCGATCGACATTAATCCCGCGCGCGATGACGCGGACATGAATAAGAAAGAGGGCTGAGCATGGAACTTTTAATTGCTTCCGCCGTCGGAATTTTAAGTGCTGCAGGGATCTATTTGGTTCTGCGCAAACGAACCTTTCCTGTGATCCTTGGTATGTCGCTGCTGTCTTATGCAGTGAATATCTTTCTGTTCTCCACAGGGCGCTTAATGACCGGCGCGCCCCCAATTTTGAACAAATACCAAGATATGGCCTACACCGATCCGTTGCCACAAGCACTTGTCTTGACAGCTATCGTTATTTCTTTTGGCATGACTGCGGTGATCGTAATGGTTGCATTGGCGGCCTATCTCAGCTCTCGGGATGACAGGATTGACATGATCCATGACCAAACAACCGGTGGAGACAGCCAATGAACCACCTGTTAATCGCACCTATTGTCCTACCTGCCTTGGTTGGGCCCTTCATCATTTTGGTGCTACGATACCATATCGACTTACAACGTATCTTTGCTATCGCGAGTTGTGTTTTCCAAGTTATCTTGGGTATTGTTATGGTCTCGCAGGCCAATAGTGGCCTTGTTCAAATTTACGAATTGGGCAATTGGCAAGCTCCATTTGGCATTGTTCTGGTACTGGACCGTTTGTCGGCAATGATGGTTCTGTTGACGGCTTCCCTAGGGCTTGCCGTGGTTTTATATGCAACCGGATCACGTTGGGATGAACGTGGCGAGAACTTTCATGCCCTGTTTCAATTCCAGTTAATGGGCATCATTGGCGCGTTTCTTACGGGTGACGCATTCAACCTATTCGTCTTTTTCGAAGTCCTGCTCATCGCCTCATACGGCCTAATGATCCATGCAGGTGGTACGCAACGGTTTCTGGCCGGAACGCAATACGTCGTGTTTAACTTACTTGGGTCTGCACTGTTCTTACTGGCGTTGGGGACGATTTATTCTGTCACTGGCACATTGAACATGGCCGACATCGCGCAACGTGTCGCAGAAATTCCTATCCAGGATAGCGCCCTTATTCGCGTGGGCGCGATGATGTTATTCTTGGTCTTCTCGATAAAAGCAGCCCTGTTACCTTTGCATTTTTGGTTGCCTGCCTCGTATGCAAATGCGCCTTTGCCCGTGGCCGCGCTTTTTGCAATCATGACCAAAGTCGGGGCCTATGCGATTTTGCGAATGTACACATTGGCCTTTGGCCCTGATGTCGCAGCAACAGCCGGACTGCTCGATATGTGGTTCTTGCCGGCTGCGCTCCTGACATTACTTATTGGAGCAATTGGTGTTTTGGGGTCACGCGAAATTGGCCGCCTTATGGCTTTTGCCGCGCTCTCTTCGGTTGGAACCTTGCTAACGGCAATCGCTCTCATGACACCGGTGGGCACGGCAGCGGCATTGTATTACATGATCCACTCCACGCTCACTGCCGCACTCGCCTTTTTGATCGCAGATCAGATATTTGAACGCCGAGGTGGTGAAATTGCCGTAAAACCAGTGATGAGTCAAAACGGTCTGTTGTCTGCACTGTTCTTTATAGCAGCTATCGCGATAGCTGGAATGCCGCCGCTGTCCGGGTTCTTAGGTAAAATCATGGTGCTGGATGCCGCACGAGCCCACCCATTAGCGCCATGGATTTGGGGCGTGATTTTAGGAGGATCACTTATTACAATGATGGGTTTTGCACGTGCTGGAACATTGATTTTCTGGAGCGGTTACGGATTAGACCAAAAGAAAATACCCATATCGCAAAACCACGACAACGGCGAAACGGATGAGGACAATCATACATCATCTCGCCTGACACTGGTGGTGTGTTTTGCGCTCATTGGTCCGCTGATCGCCCATACGGCATTGGCTGGGTATATCTTGCGCTATACCGAAGCAACTGCACAGTCGTTGTTTAATCCTCAGGTCTATATAGAAACCGTATTGGCCAATCGAGATCGCCCTGTAACATCGTCACACGACGATGATGACGCTCATGCTCAACACGATGAGACCCAGTCACATGTATCGACAGAGGAGGAGCACTAATGCGCTTCATTACGCGTCTACTCCCTCACCCTCTTTTAACTCTCATCCTGACCTTGGTCTGGCTTTTATTGGTCAATCGCCTTTCAGTAAATGCGTTGGTCTTTGGTTTTTTCCTTGGGGTGGTAATCCCAATTTTCACACAACCATTTTGGCCTGACCGCCCGACTCTCAAGAAACCGTTTCGTCTAGTTACATATACGCTCATCGTATTGTGGGACATTGTCGTCGCGAATTTCACTGTCGCCCGTATCGTTCTCTTTATGCCAAACAGCCGGCGTAAACCTGCGTATGTCACGATATCTTTAGACATCCGCACACCTGAAGCCATGGCGATTTTAGGTGGTACAATCACGATGACTCCCGGCACCGTGACCTGCGACATATCAAGTGAAGGCCACGCACTTCTTGTTCACTGTCTGCATGCGCCTGAACCTCAAGACGTCGTTGACGAGATAAAAACCCGTTACGAAGCTCGTCTAAAGGAGATTTTTGAATGATGTTCTATGTCTATAGTTTTTCTTTTGGCTGCTTCTGTTTGGCGCTCTCTTTAAACCTGTTTCAAATACTGCGGTGTTCAGAACCAAGTGATCGTATTTTGGCGTTGGACACGATGTTCGTAAACTCTATCGCACTGATGATCCTATATGGGTTGGTCAATGGTACCGAAGTCTTCTTTGAGGCGGCACTTATCATGGCGATGCTCGGCTTCATTTCAACCGTTGCTTACACGCGCTTTTTATTGCGCGGCAATATCATCGAATAGAGGATCAATGTATGATTATTGAAATCCTAATTGCGATCTGTGTGGTTATTGGTGGTTTGTTCGGACTACTGGGATCTTATGGATTGATCAAACTTAATGACTCTATGTCGCGTCTGCATGCCCCAACAAAAGCTAGCACATTAGGTGTTGGCGGTGTGTTGCTTGGCTCTGCGTTACATGACTGGGGAATTCAACACGAGCCATCCGTACATGAATTGCTGATTTGTATGTCGCTTTTGATAACGGCCCCTGTCACTGCCAATTTCATTGCCAAGGTTTATCTGAACCGCCACACTACGCCCGATATGCTGCCAAGCCCGGGCAAAGATAGAATTTGGGCAACACATGATCGCAAACAATTGGCCGACGATCCAGACACACAGAGCACCCCAAAATAGTCAAACCTAAGAACAGAGAGCCAAATCAACTAAATTCGTGACCTTTCAAAAACGTTCTATCTGTTGCGTACCATTTCAATACGCGCTTCAATAAGAGACATATTTGTAATAATGTCACGGCGCTTCGTGCGATCTGCCGTTTCATTCAGTTCGTCTCTCAACGCCGAGAGCTCTCGCGATAGGCTTACAACTTCAGGAACTGCACCGTTTTCCTTTAGGATACGGTGCAAGACTGCATTCTCAGGATCATCACAGTCGGACAAAGGTTTTCCGGCACCTTTAAGATTATCAAAGGCTCCGTCTTTTTGTGCTGCCGCAATACGGGCGTTGATCAGATCAATGAGAGGATGGTCCATAAGAAAAGCTTAGCTAATCCTTTTACCTTGCGTATTCCCAGCTGATTACCCTGCCATCCCCATTGATGTTGCCGAGCATTGTCAATGATAATGCCGTTTCAGATATAATCAAGAATCTGTTTCTTCCAGAAGTGCATAGCTTGGAGCACATTTCTACTGCGCTTATTACAAGCATCTTCGGCTCTGGTTTCTAAATGTATTCGACAATCGCAGTGAAGTGTAAGCGGTGCTTCGACCCCACACTTTTGCGCTGACGCTTGATCTGCGATTCAGAGGCTTCTTTGATTTGGGGAGTTTCTCTATGGGAGCTACAAGCGAGTTTCTGGCAAGGGTGCTGCGGCGTTCGGACGGTAAGCGAGATTGGCCGCCTGAGTTGAAGGCTCGGATCGTGGCGGAGACGTTGATTGAGGGTGAGACGGTCAACGCGATTGCTAAGCGATATGAGCTGATCCCAAGCACTGTATCTGATTGGCGTCGGATGGCGCGGCAGGGCAAGCTGGTTCTTCCAAATTTGGAGGGTATGGATTTTGTTCCTGTTGAGATCGAGGCGCCTGCGCCTGTCGTCCAACCTCTGTCTACCACTCTCTCCGGTACGCTTGATGTGATCAAAGGCGATGTCACTGTTCGTCTGGATGCGGAGACGCCCGCGGTGCGGATCGCCGAAATCGTTCGGGTTTTGGCACCGTGATCATGCCATCCCACAAGGTTCGGATCTTTGTGGCCAGTGATCCGGTGGACTTTCGTAAGGGCCATGATGGGCTGGCTGCTTTGGTGCAAGGCCACCTGCACCAAAAGCCTTTCGATGGCTCCGTCTATGTGTTCCGTGCCAAGCGCGCGGATCGGCTGAAGCTGATCGATTGGGACGGGAGCGGGCTGGTGATGGCGTATAAGCGGCTAGAAGATAACAGTTTCACATGGCCTGCGATTAAGAACGGGGTGATGCGTCTGGAACCGGCGCAATTTGAGGCGCTGTTTGCAGGTCTGGACTGGCGACGCGTGCAGCACCTGGAGGTGGCAGCACCGGCTGCGGTGGAGTGACTCACGGGGGCGTTTGGGCGGGCCATTCCACCCTTGTTTTGGTATGGAACTGGACATGAGTTCCCCTGATGGCTTGCCCAACGATATTGCCTAGTTGAAGGCGATCATCCGTGCGTAACAGGATCAGAATGCGCGGCTTGAAGCCTTAGTCGCGTCCTTCAAGAAGGCGCTGTTTGGGTCCAAATCCGAGAAGATTGACCCCGCCCAATATGAGTTGGAACTCGAGGATATCGAGACGGCCATCGCGCAGGTTGAAGCCGAGATAGATGCAGATGAGCGCACCGTATCCGTGCGGCCTCCAAAGCCGCGCCAGACCAATCGAGGCTCACTGCCCAAGCATCTGGAGCGGGTGGAAGCGGTTGTCGAACACGAGCTTGCCTGCGCCTGCGGAGCCGCGCGTCATGTCATTGGCGAAGACGTAAGCGAACGGCTGGATATCATCCCCGCGCAGTTCCGCGTGATTGTCACCCGTCGCCCCAAATACGCGTGCCGATCCTGCGAAGTCGGGATTGCCCAAGCCCCAGCACCTGCGTACATCATTGCAGGCGGTATACCGACCGAGGCCACGCTGGCCCATGTGCTCGTCTCAAAATACGCCGATCATTTGCCCCTCTATCGACAAGCTCAAATCTACAGCCGCTAGGGGATCGATCTGGATTGTTCGACCCTGGCCGCGTGGGTGGGCAAGTCGGCATTCGAATTGATCTCGGCCTATGATGCCCTGATGGCTGCTCTGAAGCGCTCCACCAAGCTGTTCATGTATGAAACCCCTGCACCTGTTCTGGCATCGGGACGGAAAAAGACCAAAACAGGCTACTTCTGGGCGCTGGTCCGTGATGACAGGCCATGGGACGGCGATGACCCACCCGGAGTGGCGTTCACTTAAGCGCCGGGACGATCCGGCCAGTATGCAGACACTATTTTGAAGGGCTTCAGTGGCGTCCTGCAGATCGATGGCTATGCTGGCTAAGCGTAAGAGGAACATATTGATCACCGGTGCTTCCGGCACTGGCAAAATTTGGCTGGCCTGCGCACTAGGGGTGTCTGCAGTGCGGCACGAACTTTCGGTTCGGTATGCGCGTGCAGCTCGGATTGTAGAGGAACTTGGTTATTAACGGTTGGATGGCAGTATTCCAAAGTTGTGTAAGAAGATCGTCAACCTAGATTTTCTTATCTTGGATGACTTTGCACTTAGCCCGCCCAGCAAACAAGAACTAACGGATCTTTTCGAGGTCATTGAAGACCGATCGACGATGTCTTCTGTTCTTATGATCTCTCAACGGCCGCCTGTGGATTGGTATGATTACATCGGTGACCCACTTATTGCCGACGTGTTCATGGATCGTGTGAGAAGCAAAGCTCACCTCCTCCAGTTGGAGGGCGGATCACTACTAAATTGAATTTAATGCTCAATGTCATTGAGACATGCGCGCCCAAGCTATCTGGGAATGGGTGCGCAACTCTTTGAAGTTTTGCATACCTCTCCCAACAAAAAACCGCGCCGATCGACGGCGCGGCAAAATTGTCGAAAGTCGAAACTCTTATTTTTGGGTAATGCGTCCATCGGTATATGGCTTATAAGGTCCAACCTTCGCCATATATTCAGCCGTCACATCAGCTAAGTCCGGGCCATAGTCATATGCGTTTTCGGCATCGATAAACATTTTATAGCCATCACCACCGCCACGCACATAGTTGTTTGAAACAAGACCATACGTTTTTGCGGGATCAATTGCGATCCATGCGTCTCCGTCTTGAACCAGAACATCAGAAACGCGTCCTTCGTTTGGTGCCACGGCTAAATCAAAGCTGTACTTTAGACCCGCGACCTGAGGGAAGCGGCCTTTGCCATCCTCGACTTGCGACACACCGCTCTCAAGTGCTGCGATCACTGTTTCGCCTGAGACAAAAAATGTCGACAACGTATTTTGAAATGGAAGAACCGTTAGAACTTCACCCATTGTAACCTCACCCGCATCGATGGATGCACGCAGACCGCCGCCGTTTTGGATAGCAATAGTGATCCCTTGATCCTTTACGCGATCCAGCATTGCATCTGCTACGAGGTTACCGATTGAGCACTCTTGTGCACGGCACACATCACGGTCGCCCACGATAACATCTTCCGAGGCCGCAACAACGCGTTTCTTCGTCTCTTCAATAGGTGCGCCCATTTCAGCGACCCGCGCCGCCATTACAGGATCAGGCTTAACTGATGCATCCAACAGGATGGGTTCCCCTGTGGTCGAAATTAACTGACCCTCATCATCAAATGTCAGTTCGATTTCGCCGAGATACTTTGAATATGCATAGGCTTGAACCACAGGAACATCGCCAACCATTGTCGGGTATGCGCCAGCAGCACGATCGGATGTATTGGACAATAGCGTATGTGAATGTCCGCCAACGACCAGATCCAAGCCCGGAACTGCGGCTGCAATTTCAAGATCTTTATTATAACCAACGTGTGTCAGCGCGATGATTTTGTTTACACCTTGAGCTTGTAGCGCCTCAACATCCGCTTTGAGGCTTTCAATTTCATCGTGAAATACAACATTAGGCCCAGGGGAGGATGTATCAATTGTATCAGTGGCGAGGGCAGAAATAACGCCAATCTTCTCACCGCCAACTTCTAAAACAACGTGATTGCCGACTTTACCAGTCAACAAAGGTTCTGAGGTCAGATCAAGGTTACCCGAAATAACCGGGAATGACACCGTGTCCACAAATTTCTCTAGTGCGGCGGGTCCATCATCGAATTCGTGATTGCCAACTGCCATGACATCATAGCCAATTCCTTCCATGAACTCTGCTTCCGCAGCACCTTTATAGGTGGTGTAAAACAGAGACCCTTGGAACGGATCACCCGCGTCTAGTACAAGGAAATTCTCGCCTGCCAATTCCGCACGTTTTGCGTCAACCGCTGTTTTGATACGCGCAACACCGCCAAAGCATGTCCCTTCGGCCTCACCTTCCGCATCACACGTTGAATCATATTTATTGATTGATTCGATACGGCTATGAATATCGTTGGTGTGCAAAATAGTGAGCTTATAGTCAGCGGATGCCATACCGGCAGTCATGCCAATCATGGCCACTGAACTAAGAAAACGTGTCATCATATTTCAATCCTCGGGGTTGGATCTAGAATTATTCGCAAGATGTTGAATGCTGCACTTAGCGTAGTCAAAGACGATTTTGATGACAACTGGATGTCGGCAAGAAACAATTTTATAAGCGCTAAAAATATGGGCGGATCAAAACGCAAAGTTGACCTTAAGTCAGCTCTCTAAATCGCGCCCCTCGTATTTTACGATCAAGCTGAACCTGATCCTTGCAGCGATGTCGCTAAACTTGCAGTGCGATAAGCAAGTCGCTACTTGACCTACATGAGTTGCCACGGCATCACCCTGTTATGTTGATTTATAAAATATTTCGTGCCGAAGAATGGCAAAGCTTTGAAGCTGAAGGGCATACCAGTGGCGCGCCGGTTGATCTGGCCGACGGGTATATTCATTTCTCGACCGCTGAACAGGCCGCAGAAACAGCAGCCAAACATTTCGCGAACATAGACAACCTTTGGCTACTTGCCTTTGAAGCAGATACGCTTGGCGATGACCTAAAGTGGGAGACATCGCGTGGCGGCGCTCTGTTTCCTCATCTATATCGTGACTTGAATATGACCGACATGCTTTGGGCTAAGCCTTTGCCTTTGGTGTCTGGCACGCATGTATTTCCAGACGAAATAACCTAACCTCTTACGCCGGAGTGCCCCTCATGTCCCTGAGCGAAAAACTGGCGCTTGCTGCGCTGCATCGGTTTGATCCTGAATTCGCGCATTCACTGTCGATCAAAGCACTAGGAGCTGGGCTTACTCCGCAACCTGGCCCCGTGACCTCCGACCGTTTACGTACATCCATAGCCGGTATTGATCTACCTAACCCTGTGGGTTTGGCTGCAGGGTTCGATAAAAATGCCCAAGCACTGGCACCACTTGCCAAAGCTGGCTTTGGCTTCATAGAAGTTGGGGCAGCAACCCCCCGTGCGCAGTCAGGCAACCCCAAGCCACGGCTTTTCCGTCTGACCGAAGACCGCGCGGCGATCAACCGGTTCGGCTTTAACAACGAAGGCATGGATGCCGTCGCAACACGTTTAGCTCAACGGCCGAAAGATGCGGTGATTGGCCTAAATCTTGGTGCAAATAAAGACAGTGACGACCGTGCAGACGATTTTGCGCGTGTTCTAACGCACTGCGGCGCCCATCTTGATTTTGCGACAGTAAATGTTTCGTCCCCAAACACCGAAAAGCTGCGCGATTTACAAGGTAAAGACGCTTTATCAGCACTACTTTCTGGGGTCATTGAAGCCCGTGAAAAGCTGGACCAACGTGTTGCAGTCTTTTTGAAAATTGCACCCGATCTGGATGAACAAGGCATCCGTGATGTTGCAGATGTCGCGCGCTCTAGCGGTATTGATGCCGTGATCGCCACCAATACAACCTTAGATCGCACGGGTTTGAAAAGCGCTGACAAAGACCAAGCGGGAGGTCTGTCTGGCGCCCCTTTGTTTGCACATTCGACACGTGTCCTTGCCCAGCTTTCGGTATTACTTGACGACCAAGTGCCTTTGATCGGTGTCGGAGGCATCAGCAGCGCCCAGGATGCCTATGCCAAAATCTGTGCAGGAGCCAGCGCAGTGCAGTTTTACACCGCACTCGTGTATCACGGTCTCTCTCTTGCCAGTGAGATTGCAACCGGTTTGGATAAGCTCCTAGCGCAGGACGGATTTACTAACGTAGCCGAAGCGGTGGGGAGCAAACGTTCTGACTGGCTAGATTAATGAATGTTCTTCAATAACGTTCATGAGTCTACGGATTTGGTATGTGCGACCATGTATAAAACGGACATCGCAAATGTTGCAGACGTTTCCAACGCACCATGTCGGCTCTCGCAGCAATGACTTATGCGCTATGTGTTAATACGAGCTTCGATTGTTGGATAACGCCGCCAAAGTGTAATCCCACGGGCAATGAATGAGATCAATAATGCTGACCATAAGCCGTGATTTCCAAGTGTTGGGAACGTCACCAAAACCGCAACCAAGTAAATTAAACTGCTGATAACCATCATATCTCGCATATCACGTGTCGCAGTGGCACCAATAAAAATCCCATCTAACATCCAGCTCGCCCATCCGAGCAAGGGTGCCAAAATCAAATACGGCAAATACAGGCGCGCCGTTTCTCTTACGTCATTTGCAGTGGTCATGAGATCAATAAGCCCGCGACCAAAGAGTGCGAAAAATATGCTCATGACAATAACAACGACTGCTCCCCAAAAACTGGTGATCCGTACACCGCGTCTCAGTTGGTCTCGTCGACCAGCTCCAATGGATTGCCCGACAAGCGTTTCAGCTGCAAAGGCAAAGCCGTCCATCCCATAAACCGTCAACATCAACAGCTGTAACAACACCTGGTTTGCGGCCAACGCCAGATCTCCCTCGCGCGCTCCTAGAAAGGTAAAAGAGGTAAAGACAGCCTGTAATAATAATGACCGGATTAAAATATCCGTGTTGACCCCTGCCATGTGTTTTAAGCGCGCAGGGGATAACACCACAGCCCAATCACGCCAGGCCGTCGATTGAACAAAGGCGACTTTGCAAAACCACAGCCCCACAGCAAAACCAGACCACTCGGCGATAACACTGGCAAAAGCAACCCCACCAACACCCCAGCCAAGCCCAAGAACAAACCAAACGTCCAGTAAGATATTAACGCCGTTGGTCCAAATCTGTACCATCATAAAAGCACGACTGCGTTCCTGTGCAATCAGCCACCCGGAAATCCCATATAGCGCGATCATGGCGGGAGCGGACCAAATCCTGATTTGCAAATATTCACGAGCCAAGCCTTCGACTTCCAAAGACGGTGCGGCCAATGCCAAAGCGGCTGCGAATAGCGGTTTCTGCAACAGGATGAAAACGGTCCCTGCCCCCAGACCAATCATCAAACACCGTGTCAAAAGCGCGCTTATCTCTGCTATATCGTTACGACCTAGCGCTTGGCTGACCAATCCGACGGTCCCCATACGCAAGAACCCAAATAACCAATATAGAGACGCCAAAACGACGGCTCCGATAGCGACAGCACCAACCGGACCTGCGGCACCTAACTGCCCAACAACAGCTGTATCAACGATCCCAAGTAATGGCACTGTTGCATTTGACAATACAATTGGCAGCGCGACACCTAGAACTCGGCGGTGCGTAATTTGTGTCATGAGGTTTCCAGAGACTGCGCCATACGGCATGAGAGTGAGATATTACTTAAACGCGCCTTGGATTGGCTGACAAGGCGCACCGACAGAAACAACACCCCGGTTGCAAATAAAGATAGACTAGGCCAGTTTCATCGGCAATGCGGGAGGAGCATATGTCAGAAACTCAAATTACGTTTAAGGAGATGTGCGCTAAATTCGACGTCACCCCTCGAACGCTGCGCTATTACGAATATATTGAATTGTTACAACCACAACGCCAAGGCCGGTCGCGTGTTTATGGCGCAACAGATTGCGCGCGAATGGAGTTAATTCTACGTGGGCGCCGGTTTGGCTTTAGCCTTGAAGACATACGACAATGGTTGATGATCTATGACAATCAAGGATCCGAAGCGCAAATGCAGGCGTTTGTGGAAATGGCTGACCATCAAATGATTGCACTGCAACAACAGCATGCCCAACTCGAAGAAGCCATGGCAGAATTAAAGAACCTAAGGGATCTTACTGTGGAAACTCTTGGGAAATAGTACTTCCATAATGTGACGTAGCGTCTTCCTTACGTAAACGTCAAGCCTGTGCTATATTCATTGAACGTATTGCCGACGTTTCACATGATAGGTCCAGCGGGGGTACATCTATGAATGAAGACACTAAAACAATTCGACAAATGTGTGACGCGTATGACGTCACACCGCGTACGCTGCGTTTTTACGAATCTAAGGAATTGCTCTTTCCAATCCGAGATGGACAAAAGCGTCTGTTTACCAAACGGGATCGAGCGCGGCTAAAACTAATCTTACGTGGCAAGCGATTTGGCTTCAGCCTTGAAGAAATACGCCAACTGTTAGACCTATACCATAAAGATGATCAACAGCTGGTACAGTTGCGGCGTACATACGCTATTGCCCGCGAGCGTCTGGCCGACATGCAACGCCAGCGTGATGAGTTAACCGAAGCGATTGATGACCTAAAGGCGCAGCTGAAATGGGGTGAAAAAGTCATGAACTCCATGGAGGTGCCTTCAAAAGCCGCCGAGTAAGCCCTTACCTCATCCATTCTTTTCCCTAGGAGGCCAGAAATGCCAAGCTATATCGCGCCCACCAAGGAGACCCAATTCATTCTGCATGAAGTGCTCAATGTGACCGGTTCGAGTATTCCCGGCTTTGAGGAACTTGAAGCAGACTTCACTTCTGCCATTTTAGACGAAGCTGGAAAAATTGCGACCGAGATCCTGCACCCTTTAAATGCAGTGGGAGACAAGCAAGGCTGCCGTTTAAAAGACGGCACTGTAACCACACCGGCCGGTTTCAAAGACGCTTTTGAGAAAATGAAAGCCGGCGGGTGGACAGGGCTGGATATGCCAGAACGTTTTGGCGGCCAGAACATGCCCACTTTGCTTGGCACCGCTGTCGGAGAGTACTTTTCAGGCGCGAACCAAGCATTTACAATGTACCAAGGCCTTACGCATGGGGCAGCTTCGGCCATTCTTGCCCATGGCACTGACAGCCAAAAAGCAACCTATCTGCCCAAAATGGTTTCGTGCGAATGGACCGGCACCATGAACCTGACCGAGCCGCAATGCGGTACGGACCTGGGGTTAATGCGCACAAAAGCTGAACCGCAGGGCGACGGAACTTATAAGATTTCAGGGCAAAAGATCTTTATCTCGGCCGGAGATCACGACCTATCTCAAAACGTCATCCATCTTGTATTGGCAAAAATACCTGGTGGCCCTGATGGCATTAAGGGGGTGTCACTGTTCATCGTCCCCAAGTTTATCGTCGGCACCGACGGCCAACTGGGTTCGCACAACGGCGTCTCCGTTGGAAACATCGAAGACAAAATGGGCATTCATGGCAATGCCACTTGCGTGATGAATTATGACGCTGCGACGGGCTTCCTATTAGGGAGCGAGCACAAAGGCATGCGCGCCATGTTCACGATGATGAACGAGGCACGATTGGGTGTCGCGATGCAGGGTTTAGCCCAAGCTGAAGCCGCGTATCAAAACGCCCTCGCCTACTCAAAGGATCGCGTACAAGGCCGTGACGTGACCGGAGCCAAAAATCCCAGTGGGCCAGCTGATCCACTCATCGTCCATCCAGATATCCGCCGCAACCTACTGGATCAAAAAAGCTTTATAGAAGGTGGCCGCGCATTTTTACTTTGGGGGGCAATGATGCTGGACAAAGCCTACCGTGAACAGGATCAAGATGCCGACGGATTGATTTCACTGCTCACGCCAGTTCTCAAGGGTTTTTTGACCGACAAAGGTTACGATATGACTGTGCAAGCCCAGCAAGTCTTTGGCGGGCACGGATACATTGAGGAATGGGGCATGTCGCAATACACCCGCGACGCTCGCATCGCGATGATTTATGAGGGCGCAAATGGCATCCAAGCCTTGGACCTTGTGGGCCGTAAGTTAGCACAAGACGGTGGCAAACATGTTATGGCCTTCTTTGATCTGATAAAAAGCTTCTGCAAAGAAAATACCGATATTTCAGAGGAATACTTACGAGATTTCATCACCCCTTTAAAATCTGCCTCTAAGGACCTTCAAGCCGCCGGTATGTACTTTATGCAGCACGGCACGAAAAACCCAAACCATGCACTCGCAGGATCGTATGATTTCATGCATATGTTTGGGCATGTTTGCATGGGATTGATGTGGGCGAAAATGGCCAAATCAGCACAAGCTGCTCTTGATACAGGATCGTCAGACACCGGTTTTTATCAAGCCAAAATCACCACCGGTCGCTATTATATGTCACGACAACTTTGTGCGACGAAATTGCACCTCGCGCGTATTGAAACAGGAGCAGATACTGTTATGGCACTCACTGCGGAACAGTTTTGAGCATCCCTGACAATACCGGAACCTTCGAAACTCCAAACTAAAGAGACATGAATGCCCAAACGCTTTCGCTTGACCCGCCGCTTTCCTGTCGCAATGACAGAAGAAGGCTACCGTCGTCTAAAACGCTTTGCCACTGAGGCTGGTTTGGACGAAGGAGAGGCACTTTCGTTTCTATTTGAAAACTTTGACAGCGTTACCGATAGCGAAAACCTACCACACCGCTTGCGCCTCTTTAATGCAGAGCTTGAAGAGCGCAAACGTTGAACTTCAGACACACACCCCAGTGTATTTTACACTAAGGAGAATTTGTAATGACGATGAAACTCAAGTGCTTTGGAGAATCCGGGCACTCCTACAAAGCAGCTCTTGCTCTTGAACTGAGCGATATCGAGTGGGAACCCATATTTGTCGATTTTTTCAACGGAGAAAGCCGCAGTGAGGCATTTCGGAAAACCAATATTATGGGGGAATGCCCTGTTCTGATCGACGGTGCGACTTCCATCAGCCAATCTGGCGTTATTTTACAATATATCGCAGATAAAACCGGTAAATTCATGGGAAAGCCTGATGATAAATACGAAGTCCTGCGCTGGGTTTTGTGGGACAATCACAAGTTATCTTCGCAAGTTGGGCCAGTTCGTTTCATGATGAATTTCCTCCCCGAAGACAAACGCCCACAGGCTGCGACAGACTTTATCCGCGGTCGTCTTAAAGCAGCGTACTCTACCTTAGAAACCCATCTTGAAGGTCGAGATTGGATAGTGGGAGATGCACTCACCGCAGCTGATCTTAGCTGTTGCAGCTACCTTTATTATCCCGAACCCTTTGGTTTCGAACGAAAAGAGCTACCAAATATCGATGCATGGCTAACCCGTATTAGCGACCTACCCGGATGGAAACACCCCTATGACCTGATGCCAGGAAACCCGTCAGACCGCGCATAAACTCTGCGCACAGGAGGAGGACAACATGACCGAAGCCTATATCTACGATGCCATCCGCTCACCACGTGGTAAGGGCCGTAAAGACGGTGCTTTGCACGAAGTCACATCCGTGGCGCTTTCGGCGCACATGCTCAATGCGATCAAATCTCGTAACGACATCCCAAGCGATGCCGTAGAAGACGTCATTTGGGGGAATGTAACCCAAGTTATGGAACAAGGCGGATGTCTTGCGCGGGCTTCGGTTCTTTTGTCCGACTTCGCCGACAGTGTCCCTGGCCTGTCAATAAATCGGTTTTGCGCCTCGGGTATGGAGGCGGTGAACCTTGCCTCCAATCAAATCAAAGCGGGCGTAGGCACAGGATATATCGCTGGCGGTTGTGAAATGATGAGCCGTGTCGCCATGGGGTCAGATGGGGCGGCCATGGCGGTGGATCCACGCCTTGCAATGGGTGCGGGGTTTATCCCACAAGGTATCTCTGCCGACTTGATTGCCACTGAATATGGCTTTTCACGCGAAGAATGCGATGCATTTGCTGCACAATCACAAACCCGTGCTGCAATTGCATGGGAACAGGGTCGTTTTGATAAATCTATCGTACCGGTAACGGATATAAATGGCCTGACGATCTTGGATCATGATGAGCATATGCGCCCCGGAACCTCGCCTGCGGATCTGGCGAAACTCAACCCAGCCTTTGCCATGATAGGCGAGCATATGCCCGGTTTTGACAAGGTAGCACAACTTAAATACCCGCACCTGGAACGCATTCATCACATGCATCACGCCGGAAATTCATCAGGGATTGTGGACGGCGCAACTGCTGTTTTGATCGGATCCAAAGAATTTGGCGTCGCAAATGGTTTAACTCCCCGCGCACGCATTCGTGCAACGGCAAAGATCGGATCAGAACCAACTATTAATCTGACTGGACCAGTTCCCGTCACTGAAAAAATCCTGCGAGACAGCGGTATGTCAATTTCAGACATCGACCTCTTTGAAGTCAACGAGGCGTTCTCGGCCGTCGTCCTGCGCTTCATGCAAGCCTTTGACATCGACGACAGCAAGGTTAACGTCAACGGCGGTGCAATCGCGATGGGGCATCCGCTAGGAGCAACGGGGGCAATCATTATCGGGACTTTGTTGGACGAGCTTGAGCGTCAAGATAAGCAAATCGGCCTTGCCACATTGTGTGTTGCAGCAGGCATGGGTACGGCCACCATCATCGAACGCGTGTAAAATTGCGGAACATGGGAGTAAAACTATGACTGATTTCACCTATGACGTAGACGCCGATGGCGTGGCCACCATCACATGGGATGCCCAAGGCAAATCAATGAATGTCCTAACCCGCGAGGCCTTTGCGCTTTTCGACACTTATATCGATCAGGCCTTAGCCGATGACATCGTTAAAGGAATTGTGATCACATCAGGTAAAAAAGACTTTGCCGGTGGAATGGATTTGAACGTACTGGCCTCAATCCGAGACGAGGCTGGCGAAAACGCAACACAGAGCCTGTTTGATTTCACGATGAACGGCCATAAAATCATGCGCAAGTTAGAGCGTGCGGGTATGGATCCAAAATCCAATAAAGGCGGTAAACCTGTTGCTTGCGCATTGACAGGGACTTGTGCTGGGATCGGCACCGAAATCGCCTTAGCCTGTCATTACCGTGTTATCAACGATGACCATAAGGCAAAAATCGGCCTTCCTGAAATCTTATTAGGTATTTTTCCGGGTGGTGGTGGCACCACACGTTATACCCGCATGGTTGGTGCCATTGCAGCCGCTCCTGTTTTGCTAGAAGGGAAAATGTTATCTCCCGCAAAGGCGAAATCCTCACAATTGGTAGACGCGATTTCAGATGACCCGTTGGCTGCTGCACATGCTTGGGTTTTGCAAGCTACAGATGATGATATTGTAAAACCATGGGATAAAAAGGGCTATAAACTTCCCGGAGGCGCTCCTTACCATCCGGCAGGTTTTATGAATTTCGTCGGTGCATCAGCGATGGTCGCAGGACAAACACAAAATGCATTCCCTGCCGCCAAGGCCCTGCTATCAGCAATCTACGAAGGCGCATTGGTTGATTTTGACACAGCCCTGCGAATTGAGGCGCGCTGGTTTACCCATATCCTAATGAATCCCTCTTCGTCTGCAATGATCCGCTCTCTTTTCCTAAACAAACAGGCGTTGGAAAAAGGCGCCGTTCGCCCCACCGAGGTTGCGGATCAGAAGGTCAAGAAAGTCGGTGTATTAGGCGCAGGTATGATGGGGACTGGGATCGCTTTGGTTTCTGCGCAGGCTGGAATTGAGGTTGTTCTAATAGATCGCGATCAAACTGCGGCTGACAAGGGTAAAATCTACATTGGCGATTATGCCGACAAAGGCATCAAACGTGGCAAGACCACGCCTGAGCAAAAAATATCTATGCTTGCACGTGTCACGGCAACCACGGATCTTAATATGCTGAAAGACTGCGATTTGGTCATCGAAGCCGTGTTCGAGGATCTTGCAATCAAGGCAGAGATGACCAAACAGGTTGAAGAAATTATTGGTTCCGACTGTATTTTTGCCTCTAATACCTCCACATTGCCTATCACTGAACTTGCCAAAGCCTCAAAGCGCCCCGAAGATTTCATCGGCATTCACTTTTTCTCACCCGTTGAGAAAATGATGCTGGTCGAAATCATCAAAGGTACAAAGACTGGGGACCGGGCGACGGCCAAAGCGTTGGATTATGTCCGTCAAATTCGCAAAACTCCTATTGTCGTCAACGACGCACGGTTCTTTTATGCAAACCGCTGCATTCTCCCTTATATCAACGAGGGTTTGCGGATGGTGACGGAAGGTGTTCCCCCCATTTTCATAGACAACGCTGCACGTCAGTTAGGTTTCCCTGTTGGCCCTATTCAGCTGATTGATGAGATCTCTATTGAATTAGGCGCAAAAATCGCACGTGCGACAAAGACAGCAATGGGCGCCACTTATCCAGAAAGCCCTGCAGACGATCTTATTTTTTGGATGGAAACTCAGGGGCGTCTTGGGCGTAAATCTAATGCTGGTTTTTTCGATTACGATGCCAAAGGCAAACGGATCGCGTACTGGAAAGGTCTCTCAGAAAAATATCCTCAAGTCGACACCAATCCCAATCTAATTGAGGTCCAAGAGCGTCTGATGTTTTCACAGTCTCTCGAAGCCGTGCGTGCTTTAGAAGAAGGTGTGCTCATGGATATTCGCGAGGGTGACGTTGGCGCAATCCTTGGTTGGGGATTCGCCCCTTGGTCAGGTGGGCCATTGTCTTGGCTGGACATCATAGGCAGCCCGTATGCTGCTGAGCGCTGTGATCAATTAGCCAAGGCGTACGGTCCACGGTTCGCCTGCCCTGCCCTGCTACAGGAGATGGCGAAATCAGGTCAGAGTTTTTATACGCGTTTTACGTCACAGACCAAAGTCGCATAATATCAAAACGCATCGCCCTTTTACTTCCTATGACATGAAAGGGCGATGTATTGGTAAATCCAAAGTATTATTAAGCGTGCATCGCAAATTGCGGTGTACCATGGCCACCTGGGATAGCGACGTCAGGCGTCCAAAACTTATCTTCGGCAATCATATCAATCACAAGTTCACGCGCACCATTCTTAGACATTACCGTATACAGATGATCTTGCGGAGATAAGGAACGTTGCAATAAATCGCTTAATGTCGGGCAATATGCCAGCATTCCATCTTCGACATAGATCACTTCATCCTCGTCAAATGTGAGTTGAACAAGATCCATATGCACCTGTGTCGCGGCGCGCGTAATTCCACGATACCCTTCTAATGCACAAGCAGGAACAACAGCGAACGGATCCCCCAGAGCATCCTCTACCAAGTCGTGCTCAATCAACACGCCTTGATCAGCCCGAAGCCACAAAGGAAAACGGTTACCCATCGTATCACGAGGCACATAAAGTGGGCTCATCATTGCGTCGCTATCGGTCTGTCCGAGAGTCATGCGGCTATGTCGAACCTGTTTTACAGGGCATAAACCGTTGTCAAAAGTCAAAACTTCGTCGCCTTCGTTCAGTGTTTCCACACAACGCCATCCTTGCGAAGTTGCGACCATAGTGCCCTGTATCAAGCCCGGGTGCCCAGTCGCCACCATATCATATTCTGTCGTAAACGCTTCAGCCATTGGTGAGCGTGCTTTTTTGTCAAACCAGTCAAACATGTCTCAATCCTTGCGACAACGCAGACAGCCTAATAGGAGCATATTCTACGCTCAACCTGGCTACCTTAGCGGGAGTTTCCTACGTTCACAGAGATAAAGGCGAATCGTTAAAAGAGTATTCAAATCGTTCAATATCTACCGCACAACATTCAGATATCGATTTAACCGACTGTTTTGTATAGTAACTTTTCCAGTCACGTCGACGCATGGAAGTATTAACCTGCGACAACTCTATGGAAAACCCGAGATGGTCAAACACTGGTTCCGCATCTCGCTTAAAATGTTCCAAACGAATATAGCAGGAACAGTGTTCACGCTTGTCTCCGAGCTGCATATAGCGATGCGCAGGGTTGTTCATGAAACTTTTCCTGACCAACGGATGACAAGCAAATCCATCAAACGGTAGCTTTTGGGACAATGCGACAGCTGGGTGGTCAAACGTTTGATGTTGCAACCAATGATAATAGCTTACCGCTCGGTCATATGGATTGCGCACCAAAGTAAACGTAAACATTTGCGCAATTTCTTCACGACTCGCCAACCCTTCAATATCAGCCAGTGTTGAGTGCTTCCACAACCGACCACGGGTTTTCGCATCCCGGAGCCGATGCCTGCGTTTAAGGGCTTTAGGTGTATCGCCTAACATTTCATCGTCGGCCATTGCACGTGTCTCAAGCGCAAGCGCAAGCGCAGTTCCCCCGGTTTTCGGAATATGGATAAAGATGAAAGAACGGCCACGTGATAAGATCATAACCGCACATTACCTCGACAAATATCAAAGACAAGGTAAAGCCATTTGTAGCCGCACGCAGAAGCGTGGTAAGCTTATCCTCAATTAAAACGGGCACATGGGCAGATTGCATGACGGCACTGCGGGAATTTGAACGACTTGAGGCAGCCGGTCTTTGGCGCGCCTCAGCGCATGCACAACGACGCGATGTTATCATTGCTCTCGGAGAGGCAACGCTAACCATTACGGATATGCAAGACCGCCCACTTGCACATTGGTCTATCGCTGCCGTACAACGCGCAAACCCTGGCAGCTTTCCTGCGATTTTTCATCCAGATGGCGACCCCGAAGAAACAATTGAGCTGCCTGGTGATGAGACCGCAATGCTTGATGCGATTGACCGGCTACAAAATGCCATCGAAAAATCACGTCCGCATCCCGGTAGGCTACGATTGCTGAGCTTTACTGCAGTTGCCGCTGCGATCATTGTTTTCCTCGCCGTCGGTCTCCCTCATACAATGCACCGTCAAGCGCTTTCCGTAATCCCTGATGTTCAACGCACAGCAATTGGCAATGCCCTATTGCAACGTATAGAACGGATCACTGGCCCAGCGTGTCATAGCCCCGCAACGAACAGAATATTACGCACTGTTGCTGACCGCAGTCGTGTAAATCAAGTTGTGGTGTTTCGAGATGGAGTCGTACAAAGCCAATATCTGCCAGGTGGAATTATCTTATTAAACCGGGAGTTTGTCGAAGATTACGAAGACCCATCGGTGGCTTTGGGCGCGATTATAATGGAACGTGCCCGCGCGTCTCTGCAAGATCCCTTAAGCGATATTTTGCATATTGGCGGTTTGCGGGCGACATTCCGCTTGCTTACGACTGGGCGTATTGAGCGTTCGACATTGGACAAGGTTGTCGAAGCCAGCCTGTCTGCTCATGATCGCCCTGTTGTACCAGACGAAGTCGCTTTGCCTCTCTTTGCTCAGGCTTCGATCTCATCCGCACCATATGCCTATGCAATTGATATCACTGGTGAAACAACTGTTGGCTTGATTGAGGCTGACCCTATGGCATTTAAAGAAACACCACCCATTTTATCCGATCGAGATTGGGTATTACTGCAAAACATATGCAGCTAGCAGGATATGTAAATATACCCATTAATATCGGGCTAGGTGTAAGACGGTAAATATTTACTTCGCCAATCTGGCATTACGATATCCAGCTTTTCGTACAGCTCTTAAAACGCCCACAGCATCATGTGAAAAAGGGCCTGCTATCACGACACGTACAGCTGTCTGTGCCTTACCTTGTACTTGTCCAATTCGGGTTGGAAAACCTGTTTGTTGCTTTAACGTCTCTGCTGCCCGTTTCGCTTGTGCTTCAGTGTTAAAGCGGCCGGCAATCACATATCTTTGCGCAGCCGGTTTTACTTTCTGAACAGGCACAGCAAGTCCACTTAGGTCAGCGCGCGTAGCAGCTCGCGAAACAACCTGAGACGTCTGCTCAGGAGTTTTCTGCACAGTTTTTAGATCAAAACTTGCCTTATTGATCGTGGGTTGAACAGAGACAAGAACACCCCGTTTATTCTCCCAAACACGCGCCATATCCGCATTACCGGCGGCAGTCTGTGGGCCTCGGCGCGTGTTCAGTCGGCTATCATTCCCTGCAATGGCTTGATAGCCTTTAGGCGGCGCGACATTTTCGACAACTTTAGGGGCACGTGTTGAACGCTCTGCACGCTTGCGATTGAGACGATCATCATTCCACACAGGCCGATACCCAGCTGGAACCCCTACATCTTCAGAACGTTTACGTTCAATATAAACATGTTTGGGCACAATCCGTGT
The DNA here is from genome assembly GCA_947499635.1 of uncultured Paracoccaceae bacterium. Lineage (GTDB taxonomy): Bacteria > Pseudomonadota > Alphaproteobacteria > Rhodobacterales > Rhodobacteraceae > Epibacterium. The sequence goes on from CANMPD010000001.1 coordinate 393,601, forward strand.
GTCCGGCGCCAGTTGGCTTAATGGATCAATTGCCTGCGGCCCGCAGCGGACTTCCCCGCCTGAATTGGTATATTGCTGGCTAAGAGAGGAAACCCCCGGACATCTCGCGCTAGGGCGTGTCTGTTTCGGCACCTCGGGCGCAAGTGGCGCGACCGGAGCAGGCTTAACCTTCGCTTGATTACCTTTACCAGTCGTCTTTGCCGACGCGACTGGTTTGGTGCTCTTGGGCTGAGGAGTTGGCTCAATGGTAATAACTTCTACAGTATTATTTGATGGCTTTACAGTTGTTGGCCCAAGCCCAGATAAATTCGTCGGCGTTTGCCCGCAAATATGTGTGCGTTTTTGATTAACACGCGGCACCCAAGTCACAGCCCCGGCGTTTCCTGCACGAATGTACATACATCCACGGCTGTCAATAAACTGCTTCCCCTTAAACGACGTCGGAGGAAATTCTGCAGGCGGACCTTTGGTTTTTAACGTTTGCGCGTGCAGTATCGACGGTGACACAGACACCAACATTATGGCAAGTGCGGCAATTGTAGTTGTTCTCATCACTCTACCCTACGAAATCTAGCACCAAAATGCCTGAGAACGAGGGTAAAGTAAAGAAATGCTAGCCATATTGTGGCGTGATTGTGGCAGATATTTATATATTCCTACCATAACTATGATCAGAGTACGACGGTAGAACTCTATTTAACACCTTATTGAGTGCCGAACATCCGGTCTCCAGCGTCGCCGAGCCCAGGCAATATATACCCTTTTTCGTTAAGTTGACGATCCAGAGACGCCGTTACAATCGGCACATCGGGATGCGCCTCTTTCATACGTGCCACCCCTTCAGGTGAGGCCAACAAACACAGAAAGCGGATATCTGTCGCCCCTGCCTGTTTCAACAACTCTACAGCCGCGACCGATGAATTTCCTGTCGCCAGCATCGGATCAACAGCAATGACCATTCGGTCAGAAATTTGCTGAGGAACTTTGAAATAATACTGTACAGGCTCAAGCGTAACCTCATCGCGGTAGAGCCCAACAAAGCCCACGCGTGCGGACGGGACCAGCTCAAGAACACCATCCAGCATACCATTTCCGGCACGCAAAATAGATACCAAGGCCATTTTCTTACCGGCAAGGATTGGCGCGTCCATCTCTTCCATCGGCGTGTCAATCGTCGTCGTTGTCAATGGAAGCTCTCGTGTAATTTCATATGCTAAAAGCTGGGTAATCTCCTTCAGCAATTGGCGAAATTCCGAGGTTGAAGTCGTTTTCTTCCGCATAATCGTCAGCTTATGCTGAACCAATGGATGATCCACAACTGTCAAATGGTCTGTCATAACTCGCGCTCCTCAGCGAAAATAAGGTACAAAGGGTCTCTGTTTTTGTGCACAGACCCTAATTTTCAATCTATAAAAAAGACGTTCCCGGGCCTGTCTCGCTTGCCCCTAAGTACTGAGCGACACTGGCGGCAACATCAACAAATCGGCGTTGACCTATGCACCCGTTAGGAATTCTAGCACCCGTCACCAATATTGGCACTTGTTCGCGCGTGTGATCTGTCCCCGGCCATGTGGGATCATTCCCATGATCTGCCGTCAAAATCAAAACATCGTCCACAGCCAACTTTGCAATAATCTGCCCAATCTGCCCGTCAAACCATTCAAGGGCCCGAGCATAGCCTGAAACATCTCTACGGTGCCCATAGAGGCTGTCAAATTCAACAAAGTTAGCGAATGTCAGACTTCCGTCCTCAGCCCCTTCGACAGCATGGAAAAGGTATTGCATCAGCTGTGAATCCGTGCCCTTTTCAATAGTATCAATACCTTGCATCGTAAAGATATCGCCAATCTTACCGATGCCGTGCACTTTTCCACCTGCGTTTTTGACCCAATCTGTCAAAATGTCGGCTGGGGGCTTTATTGCAAAATCCCGCCGGTTGGACGTTCTTGAAAACCCATCTTGTGGTGTTCCGATAAAAGGCCGTGCAATTACACGGCCAACCTTGTTGTCATGCAGATACGGTGCCACTTCATGACAAAGCTTCAATAATCGATCTAAGCCAAAGCTCTCTTCATGAGCTGCGATTTGAAACACGCTGTCAGCTGACGTATAGCAAATCGGCCATCCGTTTTGCATATGCTGTGCGCCATATCGTGCAATAATTTCTGTTCCAGAAGCATGACAGTTACCCAAAAGACCTGCACTACCAGCCACATCACAAACATGTCGAATGAGCTTTGCGTCAAACGCAGGTTCTTCATCAGGGAAATATCCCCACTGCCATGGCACAGGCAAACCTGCCAGTTCCCAATGCCCCGAGGGCGTGTCTTTTCCAGCACTCACTTCTGCAGCACACCCCCACAACCCTTGTGGTTTAGCCCCAAGTCCCGGCGTAAACTGACCTGACGCCAGAGAAACAGCAGCCCCCAACCCAAGACGATCAAGGACAGGGACGCGTAAGGGCCCCGTTCGCCCCTCCTCTGCCCTTCCTTGCGCACAGGCTTGAGCGATATGGGCAACCGTATTAGCCCCTAAATCCGGAAGATCTTTATTAAAGAATGTTGCGGAATCGGGTGCCCCTCCGATACCAACACTGTCCATCACAATAAGGAAAACACGTGCCATTATAAGATCTTCTCATAGATTAACGGCTTAACCTCGGGAGCCTCAGACGATATCGTCACAGCCGCCTGCACATGTGCGACAGCCTCAGGTGCAACATCCGCGCAGGCGCTATGGATACGGGCAATCACATCGCCCTCCGCGACGTATTGCCCTAGACGTACGAGATCTGAAATACCCACCGTTGGGTCAATTTCATCACTCTCAATTAAACGCCCGCCCCCAAGCTTCACAACTAAATGCCCTAATGCCTCGCCGTCGCAGGCTGTGACAAATCCAGCGTTCAAAGAGATAACGTCGGTCACACTTGGAGCAGCTGTTAGGTAAGCATCCCAGTCCTGCTCAAAATCATCTGGGCCACCTAGGGCTGTTATCATTCGACAAAACCGGTCTAGCGCGCGCCCGTCGTTTATTGCATCGCGAAGCAACTGTGCACCATCTTGTGCCGCTTGAACACGCCCCGCCTGCAGTAACACCATACCACCCAATGCAACAGTCAGCTCACCGATCGCGCTGTCGCTGCACTTCTGTGTCAAGACATGCATTACCTCGCGAACCTCCAGATTATTTCCAAGGCTCGGGACCAAAGGTTGGTTCATATTGGTGATCAAAGCTGCCGTGGGGCATCCTGCCTCATTGGCTGTGGTCACCAAAGATCGTGCAAGACTGCGCGCCTCATCAATGGTTTTCATAAAAGCGCCTGCCCCAACTTTGACATCAAGCACCAAAGCATTAGGACTAGCTGCAAGCTTCTTGGATAAAATAGACGCCGTAATGAGATCTAAACTGTCGACTGTCCCTGTTACGTCCCGAATACCATACAGACGCTTATCCGCAGGTGCGATCTCTGCAGTGGCCCCAACAATCGCGCAGCCTACAGACGCAACAGTATTTGAGAACAGATCGCCATCAATCTGTGTTTTTACACCCGGTATGGATTCAAGCTTGTCCAGCGTACCGCCAGTGTGCCCAAGTCCGCGCCCCGAAATCATCGGAACAAAAACACCACAAGCCGCAAGCGCAGGCGCCAGAACCAAAGACACGCAATCCCCAACGCCGCCAGTGGAGTGTTTATCGACCACCGCCCCCGGAAGATCCCATTGCAACACAGCTCCGGTATCACGCATTGCAACCGTCAACTCAGTGCGCGCAGCATGTGAGAGCCCATGCATACAGACCGCCATGGCAAAAGCCCCCGCTTGCGCATCCGTTACACGGCCATCTGCCAAGGCGTTTGCAAACCACGTCATTGCACCGGGCTCTGGATGTTCACCACGTCGCAATACGCCAAGAATTCCGCGTGCATCAAAATTTGACTGTGACATTAAACTCAGCTTTTTGTCATGTGATCTGCTGCAAAAGCACCCGGCAGTAGGTCAGCAATCGTGGTGTGTGTCTCATTCCCTGATGTCGTTGCCAGTGTAACCCGTACAGTCCCACCTGCAAATTCTTGCAATTTCTGGCGACACCCTCCGCACGGAGGGACTGGCGTTGGACTGTCTGCAATTACATAGGCTTCGTCTATTTGGGTTTCACCAGCAGCCACCATCGCCGCAATCGCTCCTGCCTCTGCACATGTACCTTCGGGATAAGCGACATTTTCTACGTTACATCCCACATAGACCTTCCCTGATGCTGCACGGATCGCTGCACCAACTTTAAAGTTTGAATAGGGTGCATATGCATTTTCACGCACAGATGTTGCGGCAATTTTCAGCGACATATAGTTTCCTGCATAAGTGAATTTCAGATCTCTGAGGTTGCGAGTCTTTCCCAGTTTAGATCTTAAGTAACAAAATTTTGACCAAATGGTAAATACCTAGCGCACCACCTAATGCTGAGCAAAATTCAAAGCAAAGGCAAATGAATTATACCGTGACGATATCGAAAATTTTACCCCGAACACTTGATCATGCTTTCCTATTACGTTTTAAGACACAATCTTAAAAGCTGGTTCCCCAACCGCGAAAGATAGTTTAACATTAAACCATACAGGTTGTGGAGTTTCCAATGTCCGACAAAAAATCCGAATCTCTTCGTGACGCTGCGCTGAGTTATCACGAATACCCGCGTCCGGGTAAACTCGAGATTCGCGCAACAAAACCAATGGAAAATGGCCAAGACCTTGCCCTGGCATATTCCCCTGGTGTCGCCGAGGCATGCGTGGAGATCAAAGCAGATGCGAGCACTGCTGCGCGCTATACAGGGCGTGGTAATCTTGTAGCAGTCGTCACCAACGGATCCGCAGTTCTGGGTCTTGGAAATATTGGTGCCTTAGCATCAAAACCTGTGATGGAAGGCAAAGCAGTCTTATTCAAAAAATTTGCGAACATTGACTGTTTCGACATCGAAGTTGACGAAAAAGACCCTGAAAAACTCGCTGATATTGTGTGCGCACTTGAACCAACTTTTGGCGCCATCAATCTCGAAGACATAAAAGCGCCCGATTGCTTCATTGTCGAAAAAATCTGTCGCGAGCGAATGAATATTCCAGTTTTTCATGATGACCAGCACGGGACGGCCATCGTCGTCGGTGCCGCCGTCAAGAACGCGCTGCACGTCACAGGAAAACGTTTTGACGAGATAAAGATCGTCTCAACAGGTGGTGGAGCTGCCGGGATTGCCTGTTTGAATATGTTGATCAAACTGGGCGTAAAGCGCGAAAACATATGGCTCTGTGATGTTCATGGTCTCGTTTATGAAGGCCGCCAAGAGGATATGAACCCGCATAAAGCAGCCTTTGCTCAGGCCAGTGACAAACGTGAGCTGGGTGAGGTTATAGATAACGCAGATCTGTTCCTTGGCCTTTCTGGACCAAACGTTCTGAAGCCTGAAATGGTCGCAAAAATGACGGCGCGTCCGATTATTTTTGCACTGGCGAACCCCACTCCAGAAATCATGCCGGAAGAGGCCCGCAAGGTGGCACCAGATGCGATTATTGCAACTGGACGCAGTGATTTTCCAAATCAGGTTAACAATGTCCTGTGCTTTCCGTTCATTTTCCGTGGGGCACTAGATGTCGGAGCCACGGAAATAAACGACGAAATGCAAATCGCCTGCGTGGATGGCATCGCTGAAATGGCACGTATGACCACCTCTGCAGAAGCCGCCGCTGCTTATAAAGGCGAACAGCTGACCTTTGGTCCCGATTACCTGATCCCCAAACCGTTTGATCCACGTCTGGTCGGCGTCGTATCCTCTGCCGTTGCGCAAGCTGCTATGAAAAGTGGTGTTGCGAAACGTCCACTTGAAGATATCAACGCCTACCGTAGTAAGCTCAACCAAACCGTGTTCAAATCCGCTCTTCTCATGAAGCCAGTCTTTGAACATGCCCGCGCTGCATCTCGCCGGATCGTATTTGCAGAAGGTGAAGATGAACGCGTCCTGCGCGCCGCCCAATCCGTCTTGGATGAAACAACTGAGAAACCTATTCTCATCGGGCGGCCAGACGTTGTAAATGCACGTTGTGAACGGTTGGGTCTAACGGTGCGCCCTGATCGCGATTTTGAGCTGGTAAACCCTCAAAACGATGCGCGTTATCGGGAGTATTGGGAGACATATCACGCCATTATGGCACGTCGCGGTGTTACCCCGGATCTTGCGCGTGCGATTATGCGTACCAATTCGACCGTGATCGGTTCCGTTATGGTCCACAAAGGGGATGCAGATAGCATGATCTGCGGCACCTTTGGTGAATACAGATGGCACCTAAATTACATAAAACAAATCCTTGGTAACGACACTTATGAACCCGAAGGTGCCCTGTCGCTAATGGTGCTCGAAGATGGTCCACTGTTCCTTGCCGATACTCACGTATGGACCCAACCGACCCCAGAACAGTTGTCTCAGGTAGCGCTCGGAGCTGCCCGCCATGCGCGCCGTTTTGGAGTAGAGCCTCGTATCGCGTTCTGCTCGCATTCTCAGTTCGGCAACCAAGCAGAGGGCACAGGTAAACAACTGCGTGAAGCGATCCGTATTCTGGACTCAATGGACACTGATTTTGAATACGAAGGTGAAATGAATATTGATGCTGCGCTGGACGCCGAACTACGCAATAGGTTGTTACCGAACAATCGCCTATCTGGCGAAGCTAACGTGTTGATCTTTGGTCATGCCGATGCCGCGTCTGGTGTTCGCAATATCTTGAAATCAAAAGGCAACAGCCTCGCGGTTGGTCCGCTCTTGATGGGGATGGGCAACCGTGCGCACATCGTGACACCGTCTATCACCGCACGCGGGCTGCTGAACATGGCTGCCGTCGCAGGCACCCCTGTCGCTGAATACGGTTAAACAGATCACATATATTTCAAGGAAAAGGGCAGCTCATATCAGGCTGCCCTTTTTGCTTGCTAACCTTTATAAGTCTTCCCCCTGAAGGGCTTAGATAAACTGTTCTGAAATCAGACGCTCTTCCAGCCCATGGCCTGGATCGAATAAAATGCGATGTCGTACATTGGCTTCTGTGTGCAACTCAACCCAATCAATATCCTTAAACGCCACAGAATCCGCCTCGGCCATAACTGGCCGCTTATCTGGATTGATCACATCAAAACGGACATTGGTGTTGCTAGGCAGCAAAGCGCCACGCCAACGACGCGGGCGAAAAGCGGCAATCGCGGTCAACGCCAAGACGTCTGCACCAATAGGCAGAATCGGACCATGTGCGGAATAGTTATAAGCCGTTGAACCCGCCGGAGTGGAGACAAGTGCGCCATCACATACTAATTCAGCCATACGCATCCGGCCATCAATTGATATCTTCAGTTTGGCCGCCTGTGGCCCCTCACGCAGAAGCGAGACTTCGTTGATTGCCATCGCTTGATGCAACACGCCATCTCGTCCCATGGCCTGCATGGATAGGGGATGAATGACCTCTTCTTGCGCTTCCTCTAGGCGCGTCATCAGGTCGTCTTCATGATAAGCATTCATCAAGAAGCCAATGGTGCCGCGATTCATACCATATATCGGAATTTCCAATGCAACAGAATTGCGCAGCGTCTTAAGCATAAAGCCATCACCGCCTAAGGCCACGATATAATCAGCCTCGGCTAATGGCACATCGCCGTATCGTGCGACTAAAGTTGCGCGCGCAGATTGGGCAAGAGACGCCTTACTGGCAGTAAAGCCAATTTTCATATCGAACCCTCTTGTTTCCACTTACCGTCGCAATGTTTCCGAAAGAAGCACAAGCTCCACCGGAAATCCAGAGCTCATAGGATAGTTTACATGCCTTTCCTCTTGTGAGCGCTTTCAAGACCGATTACGCCGTTTTTAACCTTTCGATCCACGCTTGTTTCCGATAGGAAACACGCGTATCTTTCGCACTCCTGCATTCATACTTCTGCCTATCGAAGGAAGCCAGCATGACCGAGACAACCCGCGACCCCGGTTTTTTCACCCAAAGCCTGTCCGAACGTGACCCAGAGCTTGCAACTGCAATCACAAACGAGCTGGGCCGTCAGCGCGATGAGATCGAATTGATCGCATCTGAAAACATCGTGTCCGCCGCCGTCATGGAAGCGCAAGGCTCAGTTCTGACAAATAAATACGCCGAAGGCTATCCAGGACGTCGTTATTACGGCGGTTGCCAATATGTTGACGTCGCAGAGAACCTCGCCATTGATCGTGCGAAACAATTGTTCAACTGTGAATTTGCCAACGTCCAACCGAATTCTGGCTCGCAAGCGAACCAAGGTGTCTTCCAAGCGCTCTTGCAACCGGGTGACACCATTTTGGGTATGAACCTTGCTTCTGGCGGTCACTTGACACACGGCGCCCCGCCAAACCAATCTGGGAAATGGTTTAATGCCGTGCAATACGGTGTGCGCCAACAAGACTGCTTGATTGATTATGATGAAGTCGAAAGCCTCGCAATCGAGCACCAGCCAAAGATGATCATTGCAGGTGGCTCTGCTATTCCTCGTCAGATCGACTTTGCAAAAATGCGCGAAATCGCAGACAAGGTTGGGGCCTACTTGCACGTAGACATGGCGCATTTTGCAGGCCTCGTTGCTGCGGATGAGCACCCCTCGCCCTTCCCGCATGCACATGTTGCGACAACAACCACGCATAAAACCCTGCGTGGTCCTCGTGGTGGCATGATCCTGACCAACGACGCAGACATCGCGAAAAAGGTCAATTCAGCGATCTTCCCCGGCATTCAGGGCGGTCCGTTGATGCATGTTATCGCAGGTAAAGCTGCAGCCTTTGGCGAAGCGCTGCGTCCCGAGTTCAAGACATACCAAAAACAAGTGCGCGCGAATGCTGTTGCGCTTGCAGATGAGCTGATGAAAGGTGGCCTCGATATCGTCACCGGCGGAACTGACACGCATGTGATGCTGGTAGACCTGCGCCCCAAAGGCGTGACAGGCAACATCGTCGACAAAGCTCTGGGTCGCGCACATATCACGACAAACAAAAACGGTATCCCTTTTGACCCAGAAAAGCCGACTGTGACATCTGGTATTCGCCTCGGTACACCTGCGGGCACCACGCGCGGCTTTGGCGAAGACGAGTTCCGCGAAATCGCACGATTGATTGTTGAAGTAGTTGATGGCCTTGCGGCCAATGGACAAGATGACAACGGCGAGGTCGAAGAAACCGTCCGTGGTAAAGTGGCAGATCTATGCGGACGTTTCCCGCTGTACCCAGGTCTATAAGCGCCTAACATCTATATACAGACTAAGCCGCTGCCCATTCGGTGGCGGCTTTCTCTCTCCCGTACTTGCGATTAACATACGACGGAGTCATCTCATGCGCGCAACACAAATCCTTCGATCACATGTTGAGCAGGATTGGCACGCGGCGACGAACCATCCCTTCACATCAGCACTTGGCGATGGGTCTCTTTGTCCCGAGAAAATGGCAGGATACCTGCAACAAGATTACCTATTTGTCGAAGAGTTTGTACGCCTTCTCGCATCGGCTGTTGCGCATGCTCCCACGCTTAAGGATGCAGTTCCAGGTGCACAATTTCTTGGGGTGATCTGCGGGCCAGAAAATACCTATTTCCTACGCGCCCTCAAAGCATTGAATGTGCCTGAAGCAACTGAGATCCACCCAGAAACAGCCGCCTTTCAAAAATTAATGGTACAGGCCCGTACATCGGGCCGATATGAGTTGATGCTCGCCGTTCTTGTTGTCGCCGAATGGACCTATCTTGAATGGGCGACCCCATTAGAAAACTGCGCCGGTGATTTACCATTTTGGTTTGGCGAATGGATCACCTTGCACGCTGGTACAGATTTCGCTGACGTTGTTGCTTATCTGCGTGGTCAGCTCGATGCGACTTGGGAGATTCTAGATGACCATGCTCGTGCTGAGGTCGCCGATGTATTCACCCAAGCGGTCACCTTAGAACGCGCTTTTTTTGATGCAGCATGGCAGGGGTTTTCAGTCGCCACGTAAGCAAGGTTATTGAACGTCGAGCACTATATAAAACCACGCCAGCGTAAAACGAATACCAGCCCCCCAAGCGCCATCAATAGCGCAAAAAACAATGTCGCGGCAATATCTAACCGACGCCCTTTGCGTCGATCTGCGAGATCTAATTGCTGCAAATACTGCATCACGACTCGTGCGTCTTGCGCACAAGTGTCTTGGTTTACTGTGACCCTCAGTTTCGGATGATCTATAAAACTCTGGGCGGCTTCCAAATTTTTCATACGTCGCAGAATTTTGGCAGGAACAAAACGGCGTGCCCGCATTACCATTTCCGAGAAATCGCCCGAAACATTCAGACGATCCTCCATCAGCTTCTTGATCTTTAAAAGATCGTCGGCCAATTTCAGATCCATAACGCGTGCCCTATAAAATACGTGGTGGCTGCATTCTAGCTTTGCAACGATCGTAAAACAATCGCCCCACATACCAAACATCGAAATAAGCCAGATCATCGCTAGTCAGCCTATGCAGTCAACGTTAAAAGGGAACTTATGTTGACGACCCTCGTGCATGGCACCCCGACCCAAACGCCCCCTTTGCTGATCGCCCATGGCCTATTTGGCTCGGCGCGCAATTGGAATGTCATAGCCAAACGTCTATCGGACGAACGTCAGGTCATTGCTGTAGATATGCGCAATCACGGCCACAGTCCGCGTAGTGATAGCCAAAGTTACCCTGACATGGCCCAAGACCTTGCCGAAGTCATTGATGCATATGGTGGGCAAATGGATGTTCTGGGACATTCCATGGGCGGGAAAACTGCGATGACACTGGCGTTGCAATACCCGGAGAAAGTTCATCGTCTTGTCGTCGCAGACATCGCACCAGTAACATACACCCATAGCCATAGCCATCTGATTGCTGCGATGCGCGCTGTTGATTTAACGTCTGTCAAGCGCCGCTCAGATGCAGAAGAGCAACTCGCCGCGCAAGGTGTGTCCCCAAACTTGCAAAGCTTTTTCACCCAATCCTTGGACATCAGCAGTAAAACTTGGTTACTTAACCTCGACACCTTGGATGCACAGATGCAATCCATCTTGGGTTTCCCTGAGCTAGGCACACATTTCTCAGGCCCTACGTTATTTTTATCCGGCGGCACGTCCGATTATGTACAACGCGAACATCGTGACACAATAAAATCTCTATTCCCGAATGCACATTTTGCAAAAATTCCGGGTACCGGACACTGGCTACATGCAGAAAAACCACGTGAATTCGAGGCCTCAGTCCGTAGCTATTTGCACATATAACCCTAATCACCAATTTTTGCTTTAACGGGTAGCGCGGGTTTATCGACCAAAGCACGCCACTGTCTTTGATGTGCTTTGTAAGCTTTTCGACAACTGCATTTTATGTCAATGTACAGCGCCCTGCATTACACATCTGAACCTCACCAATTGGTAAGTTCTGATGACTCATAAAATCACAATGTAGGCCGCTATACTGTTGAATAAACCTATGCGCTTTTCACATAGCCACCGTTATAGTCGTCACTCTTTCGACGAATTTGAGAATGGCCCACAATCCGCTCACGTGCGACACCTCGAAACTCTTCAATTGATGAAAACCCTTTGCGCTGTAAATAGTCGCTTAAATCGTCTTTCAACTCCTGAATGAGCTTAATACCAACACCGCCACTGCCTTTTTCCTCCATCGCTGCGGTGCACACCTGCAAGTTCCCAGCCCCATGTACAATGAAATTAAACGCCTCGTGAAAGCCCTTTATTCCACCAATCCCTGAAATAGATTTATCTGGAAACGCACGAGAAATATCAGAGACACGCAATAGAGCTTGGTTCAAAATAGCCAATCCGCCCTGACCGCCAGAGGTCACAAGACCGTCCACCTCGACCTCAAACTTAAATGTTTCAGGATCCATTAAAGGCAATGATGGAAATGTATTGCATAGCGATATTGACGCGGCGCCCGCCTCATATGCCGCTGCTGCGGCATCAACAAGAGTCGATGTCGACGGTGTTAGCTTAACCCAAATCGGGACACTAACCACTTCGGTTACCGCGTTCAGAATGGATCTGATGATGTCTTCATCATTGGCAACATTTGCCCCCATATCTTTGCGGTCCATGTGAGGGCATGATAAATTCAACTCAAGAGCATCACATCCTACATCAACGCATGAGGTTGCAAGCTTACGCCAATTATTCATTTCTTCTTCGCTGCCAGCGCCGGCCATGATCGAAGCAATCAACATCCGGTCTGGGTATGTCTTTTTGATTTCTTCCAAGTCAGGCAACCACAAATCCAGTGGCTGATCCGAGATCAACTCCCAATTCCAAGAAGAGTGAGAAACCGTATCTGGCCGCTTCATACGAGAGACATATGGCTTTGTCTCGCTGGTACGCTGATAGACCGTTTTGGGTCCAGCCACGTTTTCCACCGGGTGCAAACCAATTGTCTTGGTAACCACGCCTCCCCAACCAGCTTCAAAAGCTTTTAGAATTTTACGCTTGTTTTCCGTAGGTGGCGCAGATGCCAACACAAATGGATTCACAAACTCAAGACCTGTAAAATTTGTAGAAAGCTCAGTCATCTTTGCACGTCCTCTAGCTGTTTGTTGATGAGCGTGCTATTTTTTTACCAAGTGGTCAATATTTTCTATCATTTTGAACACATACATTGTGAGACACTGCCTGTTATTTAGGTTGTTGGTCAAAACAATTCATAATTCAGTGTTCCCATATCAATTGCAGCGGTCCTTTAAGCCAGTCAGCTCACTCATGAGGCAAGATCGCTCGAATTGGGTTTAAATCACCAGCGAGCACGATCTCTGCTGAAACGAAACAGCTGAGGTATGTCAGAAATAGTGCATTAAATTTAACTGGTACGAGCGGCGGGACTCGAACCCGCACGGCCGCTAGGCCTGGGGATTTTAAGTCCCCTGTGTCTACCATTCCACCACGCTCGCAACTGATCAAATCGAGGCTAGCCCGTTGATCTTTCTTGGAGCTTTTATCTAACGAGCACTGTCACCACTGACAATAGTAATTTCGCATTTCGAGGTCGCTTGGCATAAAATTCCTCATTTTTTCGCATACCGAACGCAACTCTCTGGCTCTATGAGCGGTGCTGTTCTCTTGACGAACAGCATCTACGAACCCAATTTCTACTTATGTTTCCACTTCGTGATCACAATCCGTCTAGCTCTACGCCATATGTTGTCTATTTTTTGATGGCCGCAAATATTTTGGGATATTTCTGGTACACAACAACATTCACCAGTCCGCATGACCTTGGCACATTTTACGCTGCCTATGCGGCGGTTCCTACAGAAATCATGGCCGGAGATGATACAGTGACACTGTTGACCTCAATCTTCGTCCATGGTGGCTTTATGCACCTTGCAGGCAATATGCTATTTCTATGGATCTTTGGCGACAATATGGAAGATGAAATGGGGCATATCCCATTTCTGATCTTTTACCTTATCAGTGGCGTCTGTGCGACGCTTGCCCATGTCTTATCAGACCCTACATCGCAGGTACCCCTTGTTGGTGCATCAGGAGCAATTGCAGGAGTAATGGGTGGGTACTTACTTATGTTCCCCAAGGCCCGTATCGATATTTTTATCTTCTTTGTGGTCTTCTTTAAAATTATTCCCATACCTGCATTTTTGATGCTTGGGATATGGTTGGGGTTACAATTTATCGGTGGCTTTGGAGGAGACGGTGCAGGTGTCGCCTATTGGGCCCATACCGGCGGCTTTTTGATCGGGTTATTAATGACGCTCCCTCTATGGCTTCGACGCGGCGGACCTGCATTTTGGCAGCAAACACAAGGCCACCCTCCACATCCAGAGATAGAGTATAAATATAGTCAAAGCCGTATCCCACGGGTACCACGCCGCCCACGCGTCAAAGGCTCACGCAACCATTCAGGTCCATGGAGTCGATAGATGTTAGATAAACGCAAAACACGCCCGGTAGAATGCCGGACGTGTTTTATAAACTTCAAGCGAAAGCTTACTTGCGAATAACTTTGGCAAAGGTGTCAAATATCACCTCGTTCGCGCAAATAACCTCGCCACTATCGATGATACGATTTTCTGGATTGAGCGCCTGGCAAAAGCCTCCGGCCTCTTTGACGATGATAATCCCAGCGGCCACGTCCCATGAATGCAGCCTGCGCTCCCAGTACCCTTCATAGCGGCCAGCAGCAACATAAGCCATATCCAACGCTGCAGAGCCCCAACGGCGCACGCCTGAACAGGTCGGCATGATGCGGGCAAGATCTTGCAAAGTCTCTGGAAGATCTGCACGTCCACCAAAGGGTAATCCTGTCGCAAAAACGCTCTCAATCATTCGGTGACGGTCCGAGACGCGGATTCGTGTCTCGTTCATCCAAGCACCTGTGCCTTTTTCAGCAAAAAACATCTCATCTTTGGCTGGATCATAGATAACGCCAGAAATGATTTGTCCTTTGTGCTCTAAGGCAATGGAGACGGCCCAATGCGGCAAACCATGAAGGAAGTTTGTAGTGCCATCAAGTGGATCCACGATCCAACGACGTGTAGGGTCTTCGCCCTCCTCACTGCCGCCTTCTTCGGCCACCCAACCATAAGTTGGCCGAGCGCCCATTAGCTCATCTTTCAGGATTTTTTCTGCAGCGATATCCGCACGCGAAACAAAATCCCCTGCTCCTTTGGATGACACTTGAAGGTTTTCCACCTCGCCAAAGTCTTTAACAAGAGAGCGGCCAGCCTTACGGGCGGCCTTTACCATGACGTTTAGATTTGCGCTGCCAATCATAATGCGAAGGATCCTTAACAGGGGCGATGTCGGTCAAAGCGCCGATATACGCGGCTATATTACATTTGCCAAGTGGTTATGACGTAACCCGCACAGATAGACGTTTCATTCAAAGCGCCAGCATAATATCAGCCTGCAGCCCCCCGAGTGCATCACTGCGCCCCAAGCGCAAAGCACCACCGTGCGCACGGGCAATATCTGCGACAATTGCCAACCCAAGCCCGACCCCTGCCCCTGCGTCCTGATTACGGGCAGGATCAAGCCGCACAAAGGGGCGCATTGCATCTCCACGCATTTCAACCGGGATACCCGGCCCGTCATCTTCAACCCGAATGCGCAACGCTTTTTCAGTTAGAGTTAAAGACACCCGTGCTCGGGTTCCGTACCGCACAGCATTGGAAATAAGATTATCGACCGCGCGCATCAAAGCCACCTTGCGTAGATGTACCTCACGTGCACCGAAGACTTCAGTCAGATGAACAGTCTTTCCTTGCGCTTGCCATCGTTCCACTGCCTCTTCGATCAAGACTTGTGGATCGCACAGCTCCATTTCACTGGTAGACACACCGCGGGAAAAATCCAAAAAGCTATCGACAAGCGCCTGCATTTCATCAACGTCACGCAACATCGCCTGCGCGTCTTGTGTCTCCATCATCGACAGTTCCAACTTAAGGCGTGTCAAAGGTGTCCTTAAGTCGTGACTGACACCAGATAACATCAACGTACGTTGTTCAATCTGGCGCTCGATGCGCTGCCGCATATTAACGAATGCAGCACCAGCGGCGCGAACCTCTGTAGCACCACGCGGAGAGTACGGAATCATGTGCCCCCGGCCAAAAGCCTCTGCAGCTCTTGACAAACGTTTGATCGGGCGCAGTTGGTTGCGCATATACATAAAGGAGATCGATACAAGCAAAATGCCAAAAACCAGCATGATCACGATCAACTGATGAGGGGCAGCTAAAGTAACGCGACGACGGTTGAACTGAACTTCCGCGGGGCCTTGCTCCGTTGCGAACACCACCGATACCAAACGTCCACGTTCCATCACCAAACTGCGGTATGCATCAAAGTTATCCCGCAATGTATCACGGACGGCATAACCTGACAGGACATCCCATCCGATTTTGGTTTCCGGAATGGTTTCATCTTGCGTCAAAAATCGAAATTCAAAATTTAACGCCGAAATGATGGGAGCAAGGATCTCAAGTGCCTGCGATTGAGAAGACGCCATTTCCGCCTCTTCGACGAGCAAGTTTAATTCGCGCACCATCGTATTGGTCATCTGGCTTGTAATATCAGCCAGATCACGGCGAATAAAGACGATGCCCACAATCAATTGCAAAACAAAAACAGGGAGTATCAGTATCAACGCCGCACGCGCGTAAAGCCCTTTAGGCATCACAGGAAAATACTGTTTGAGACGAGTCATATTCATGAGGTAACCTTAACCGTGGGAAAACAAGAATTAAACGGGGATCACCAGAAATGTCCGAGCGTCATGCAAATGGTATCGCTACACCCGTACAACTCGCCCCTCATTTGCGGCGCCTGCTTGCACCCAACCCATCCCCTATGACATTCCACGGCACCAATACCTATCTTTTAGGTCAACGCGATATCGCGGTTATTGATCCAGGGCCGTTATCTGAAACACATCTACATGCGATCTTAAGCGCGATCGAACCTCATCAATATATCTCGCATATTTTCGTAACCCATAGTCACCGCGATCACTCTTCTCTTGCACGTTCACTCTCAGATGCGACGCAGGCACCCATTTATGCATTTGGGGATGCCACTGCTGGCCGGAGCGAAATTATGACGCAGCTTGCCAAACACAGCGAGATGGGTGGTGGTGAAGGTGTAGATCATGATTTCCAGTGTGACTTTGTCGTTAAAACTCTCGATACAGTTTCAGGTTCTGACTGGATGCTGACCTGCCTACATACACCTGGACACATGGGTAACCACATCTGCCTGTACAGCGACGACATGCTATTTTGTGGTGATCATGTGATGGGATGGGCCAGCTCGCTTGTATCACCGCCCGATGGGGATCTGACTGACTTTATGGCCTCTTGCGAAATGTTACGTCAGCAGACTTGGCGCGTATTCTACCCCAGCCATGGAGACCCTATTCTCGAACCAAATGCACGCCTCGACTGGCTGATCAAACATCGTCAATCACGTGAATCTGATATTATATTGGCTTTGAAAAATGGGCCGCAAACCATTACGGAAATCACATCGGCAGTCTACACTGACGTCCCTTCTACGTTGTTCGAGGCTGCGCAACGTAATATCCTTGCGCACCTGATAGATCTTTCACAACGCCGTCTAATTTTACCGATTGAATCTCTTTCATTATCAACGCGTTTTCAGCTGAAAAAATAATTACACATAATCATCATTTTCCGCTAGACGTCCTGCCCTCACAGACTTATACCGCCCTCACATTCCGGCGTAGCTCAGCGGTAGAGCAGTTGACTGTTAATCAATTGGTCGTAGGTTCGATCCCTACCGCCGGAGCCAAATTTCCTCGATTTCATTTGGAAAATTGGCAAAGTACAAAACTTATCAACAATCTAAACACAGTTCTTTTCCGCCCTTTGGATTTGCGACAGACTGGAACCAATCGCGCATTCGTGAGCGCCTTGTTTGCTTTGACATCGACCCCACCGCATGGTGATCGAAAATCGCTTGGAAAAGAATGACAATTGTATCGCTCTACTGAAAAGAAAAATTAGCCCGCATAGCAAAAAGTATCAGTCCGGTTTCTAAACCGAAACGATGGTCGGAACACGCTGTTTGCACAGTCGAGCGAGACGTGATGATTGGCTTTTTCATCATTCGTAGAATGATTGAGCTCAAAAGAGTTTCATCATCTATAGCAGATATGAAGTTTGACGTGTTTAGCGCACCCGCAACAAAAAACATCACAAAACGAAACTTTTTAGAACTTGAGGAAAACTATGACTGGAGCGCTGAAAAAGCAGAACGAAAACCTGCCAGTTATTTAAGCAACCAGTGTATTCACGCATACCTTAGTTTTGTTACCCGTGGTCTCGACCGCAATTGGTCGGACCTAATGGTTGTTTCAGACTTTGATAAAAATGAGGAGATTTGGCGAATTCCATTTTCGGCAATTATTGAAATTTTTGAAAAAGCATCGAATGACTGGCCGCATACGGTCTACGTGAAGTATAATCCGAAGCGAAACGACTACGACATTTCAACAAACTAAAAATAGACCATCGAAGCATCGCTGCAACGGAGGTCAGTTGACCCCAATTTGGTCCTTGGGATTTCAGAAACAGTTTTCGGGTATGCCCATAATCAAGCGGTTGGCGTCAGCCTCTTGGCACAGGCTTTGCCCTTGGGCGACAACATCCTGGTCATGCCTGCGACGAAAACGGAGATGCACAGACGACACCGCCCGCAATACTTGGTCTGAGGGTCATGCACGAACGGGGAGATTACACCGTATTGGTTAAATTACGTTATCAATGGTCACACGCTTCACAACGCGGAGGCATCAGCTAATTGGTAATCAATAGGTTCTTCAAATAGCCACCAGATGCCCTTCGTCTATCGAGCAATATTTTAGACGTTTGGGAGTTTGACCTTTCGCCATAATCGGGCTTCGTAGATCATCTTCACTATCTTCGCGTGGCAGAAATACGCGATCTGGATCAGGGAATGGTGCCGCTGCAATGAGCCGCCGCGTATACTGATGTTGTGGGTTCCCAAACACTTGTGCGCTCGAGCCCGTCTCAACGATTTGACCCAAATACATGACAGCCACGCGATCAGCAAAATTCTCAACTACAGCCATGTCATGTGAAATGAACAAATAAGACATATTCAGCTCTGCCTTCAATTCTTGCAAAAGCTCCAACACAGTGGCTTGAACAGATACATCTAGTGCTGAGACACTTTCGTCGGCAATGATCAGTTTTGGGTTCAGTGCTAAAGCGCGCGCGATACATATGCGTTGGCGCTGTCCTCCCGAGAATTCATGAGGGTAGCGATCGAGCACCTCAGCGCCCAGACCAACCCGTTCAAACAACTCAGCAGCACGATCTGTTCGGCTTTGCGGTGTCCCAATGTTGTGGATAACCAAAGGTTCTCTCACCAAATCACCCACCGTCATACGACCATTTAACGCCGCCATAGGATCTTGGAAAACCATTTGCATGACGCGGGTGTTGGCTAATTGGGATGCACGATCGCGCAAAATTGGTTGGCCCTCAAATTTGATGATCCCCTTATGAGGAACAAGGCCCGTTAACGCACGAGCAACAGTGGACTTCCCACAACCACTTTCACCGACAACAGCAAAAGTCTCACCTGAGAAAATGTCGAAATTGATCTTTTCAACTGCATGTACCCGTGCTTGCACCCTGTCGAGGATACCACCACGTAGATCATAAGTGACTTGCAAATCCCTGACTGAGATCAAGGGCTGCATAGATGTATCCACCGTACTTTGTCGCCCTTTCCCCATTCGCGGTACGCTTGACAATAGTTTCCGTGTGTAAGGCATCTGCGGCGCGGCGAACAATGTACGCACGTCCGCTTCCTCAACTAATTGACCTTTTTGCATAATAAGGACCCGGTCAGCCATTTCGGCGACAACCCCCATGTCATGGGTGATAAGGATCAAGGCCATGCCCATTTCAGTAGTCAGTATGCGTAGCAGATCTAAAACCTCGCGTTGAACCGTCACATCCAGCGCTGTCGTGGGCTCATCAGCGATCATCACATCGGGGCGCAGCGCGATGGCCATCGCAATGACAACACGTTGACGCATGCCGCCCGACAATTCATGCGGAAATTGTTTGAGTCTACGCTCAGGCTCAGTCAAACGGACAGCCTTCAGAGCCTCTAAGGCTCGGATGCGCGCGGCGCGACCTGACATCGGCTCGTGCGCACGTATAGCTTCAGTCAACTGATCCCCAATGCGCATCACAGGGTTCAGTGCCGTCATTGGTTCTTGGAATATCATCGCGATGCGATCACCGCGCAGGCGCTGCATCTTGCTCTCTGGGAGCTTTGTTAGATCGAAGTCATCGAATATAATCTGGCCACCAGCGACATGCACTGCGGGCGGTGGAAGCAGACCCATAATCGCCAACGACGTGAGCGATTTCCCTGATCCGCTTTCGCCAGCAATTGCCAATGTCTCGCCCCGCTTCAGATCGAAATTGAGGCTTTGAACGAGTGGCAAAATACCTGCTTCGGTACGTACCGAAATATCAAGCTGCCGCACAGATAGGACCGTGGGGTGTTCATCGGTGACCACTGAGGTCACCGAATTTGTTTTAGCACGCATACTCATTCAAACACGAAGCGCGGGAAGTAGAAGGAGACAATCCAGTTTGGCATATCAACAATCTCTGAAATGCGCAGATCGCCACAAGTGGACACCAGCATGTAAGCGTCAACAGCGGACAACCCTTGGGTTTTGCACAGCAACTCAACCATCTGACTAACGGCTTCCTGCGCGCCCGTCATCAAGTCGGGACCGACGCCTGTTGTGACCTCGTATCCTTTTGCATCCAAATGATTAGTGACTGGACCCGGTGTGGTGAAACGCGGCATTTTCAGCTGCGCATCCTTGATCAAATCAAGCGTTACTGTGGCATCCATCGGGCTTTCGATTGCGGTGCCACAGACCTCACCATCGCCTTGCGCGGCATGCGTGTCGCCGATTGAGAACAACGCGCCCGCAACTTCAACGGGCAAGTATAGCGTGGTTCCTGCTGCTAGATCGCGAATATCGAGGTTTCCGCCCACACGACGTGGCGGCACAACCGAATGCAGACCGGGCTCAGCCAAAGCACAGCCCATGGTTCCTGCAAAAGGCTTGAGCGGGACGCGCCCGTTCTTGCCAAACAACGCAGGTTCCAACGTGTCAGGATCGTACTTCCAGATCGTCAGCGCCGGATCTTCGAATTGATCGGCCAGCAGCCCGAAGCCCGGGATATTGGCAGTCCAGCCAAAGCCAGACGGAGCAAAACCCTCAATCGTGATTTTCAACGCATCACCCGGTTCTGCCCCATCCACATAGACGGGACCAGACACAGGGTTGATCTTACCAAAATCCATCGCCGCAACATCAGCAACTGTACTGTCAGCCGTGAGTTGACCAGCAGAGCTGTCATGGCATTTGAATTCGATTGTGTCACCCGGTGCGACCGTGATGGCCGGGACAAACGAGTTGTCCCAGCCAAAATGATGGTTTGCGCCGTGAATCGTGTAGTCAGGACATTTATTGCACATCGTTTACATACACATAGTCGTAGTTAACAGGAATCGAGACCGGATCGACATAAAGCTTGTCATCGCCGCCCATACGCTCGGATTTCATGGTGTAGCGCTGCTCATTGAACACTGGCACCCAAGGCGCGTCTTCCATGATTTTCATATAGATATCTGACCACATTTTCAGGCGGTCATCTACTTTTGAAGGGTCTGTCATGCTATCGGCTTCAATCGCCATCGCATCCGCATCAGCATTGCAATACCATGACCAATTCCACCCTCCTTGTACTGCCCCATCACAGCCTAAGATCGGACCATAAAAGTTTGACGCATCCGGGAAATCTGCGATCCATGCCATGCCGCCAGACCAGATCATTGGCGCTTGATCCGCCTCACCACCTGCCGCAATCACGCTAGCCTGTGCAAGGGATTGGATAGATGCCTTGATCCCGATCTTGGATAAATCCTGTTGGATTGCTTGAGCGATACGTGGGTTTGGATCTGTATTCATCACAAACAGTTCGGTTTCAAAACCATCCGCAAAACCAGCGTCAGCCAACAACGACTTGGCCGCGTCAGGATCATAGGCATAGCCAGCGTACCCCTCAGTATAACCCGGCATGGAGGGTGGCAACGGCTGCGTAGCTGGTACAGCACGGCCATTGATTACTTGGGTAATCCGCTCTTTGTTGATCGCCATGTTGACAGCTTTTCGCACATCTACATTGTCGAATGGAGGCATTTTTACGTTCAATGTGATGTAACCCGTATGCAGCTGACCACCTTCGATCACGCGTGCTGCTTGATCAGGGTCGCCCATCACTTCCTGAAATTTGGCAGGGGGAATGCCATCACCGGGAACATCCACTTCACCATTCTGGAGACGCAGCAAAGCGACGATAGGCTCCTGCCCCACTTCGAACGTCACACTATCCAAATATGGCAGACCATCACGCCAATAATCTTCGTTCTTGGCGAAGACCAGTTTTTGACCGATTGTCCAATCTGAAAGTTTGAATGCCCCTGTACCCATTGCTGTCTTACCAAAGTCTGCACCAGCAGCCTCAACCGCTTCTTTTGCGACAACCGAGGCAAAGTTCAGCCCCATCACGTGTAGGAAGGTCGCGTCGGGGCGAGAAAGCGTAATTTCAACGGTTTGGTCATTCAAGACTTTGACCCCTGAAAGACCTTTCACCTCACCCGAAGACACCGCGTCATATCCCGCGATGGAGCCAAAGAAGCCTGCACCGGGGCTTTGTGTTTTTGGATCAGTCACACGGTCCAGCGAGTATTTAACATCCTCTGCCGTCATCAAGCGACCATTGTGGAACTTCACACCTTCGCGCAGTTTGAAGGTAAACACCATGCCATCATCTGAAATATCATAACTTTCGGCGAGCCCCGCGCGCAGCTCGGTTGTGCCAGGTTCATAATCCATCAGACCGTCATAGAGCGATTTGATCATGGACCAATTTTGCCAGTCATAGCCGATCGCAGGATCCAAGGTTGCGACGTCGTCTTTGTACGTTACAGTGATATTACCACCAGACTTTGCATTCGGGTCAAGCGTAGATTGGCTTTCTGCAGCCGCCAACTGTGGCAGGCCGAGAACAACTACGAGAGCCGAGGTTGTAAGCAGTTTCTTCATTCCGATTTACTCCTGTTGGGTTGGTATTTTTAGCGGACCTTGATCCGCGGGTCGGCAAACAAAGACGCAATATCCGCGACCAGATTTCCAATGACGATGGCGCAGGCTGAAACCAGCGTGACGCCCATAATGATCGGGATGTCCACGCGTTGAATGGCTTGCCACGCGAGCTGACCAATACCGGGCCAGCCAAAGACAGATTCCACAACGACGATCCCTCCCATGAAGATGCCAACATCGATCCCGATCATCGCAATAATCGGCAAGACCGCGTTAGGCAGCGCGTGTCGCATGAGGACACGCATACGACCCAGCCCTTTGGCCCGCGCGGTACGGATAAAATCCTGCCGAAGCACATCAATCATCGAAGAACGCATCATCCGGCTGTACCAGCCTGATCCGAGTATCCCCAAAGTTATGGATGGCAAGACCATATGCGCAAAGGTTCCATAACCACCAATCGGGAACCAACGCAGCTGTACGGCAAAAACATAAAGCATCAGGAGGCCGACAACGAATTGCGGCGCTGACACACCGATAAAGCTAGCCATCATGAGACTGTTATCTGTAACCGTCCCACGGCGCAGCGCAGCCACCACACCCATTGTGATGCCCAAAACCAACTCGCAGACAATTGCTCCTAACATCAGAAGTAACGACGCTGGCAAACGTGAGGCGATCAACGTGCTGACTTCAGTCTTTTGCAAGTATGAGCGCCCAAGATCCCCTTGAACAAGATTTCCGAAATATCGCGCATACTGAACTATGAACGGCTTATCGAGACCAAGCTGGGCTCGAATATTCGCGACAGTCTCCGCCGTGGCCGAACGGCCAGCGATTTGGCGCACAGGGTCCGCAGGAAGCAAATAAAGCAACGCGAATGTGATGAACGAAACCCCCAGCAGAATGAACACAGACTGGATTAGACGTTTTACGACAAAAGCAAACATTACCCGCGCCCCCGTTGCGTGGGATCAAGCACATCTCGTAGAGCATCCCCCACAAGATTGAACGCCAGAGCCAGTGTGACAATCGCCACCCCGGGAAAGAACACCAACCAAGGAGCCGCTTGGAAATAGGTCTGATTTTCGAAGATGATGTTACCCCAGCTCGGCGTCGGAGGCTGAACTCCTACCCCCAAAAAGCTGAGTGTTGCTTCAAGTAGTACGGTGGTTGAAATCCCCAGCGTGCCCCAAACGATGATTGTCGGTGTGAGATGCGGAAGGATATGGCGGAACAAAATGCGGATATTACTCGCACCTAAAGTACGTTCTGCAGCGATGAATTCACGCTCTGACAAACTGGCGGTCTCAGCGTATAGGACGCGCGCCGTTTGCACCCAGTTCACGGTCGCGATTACCAACGCCACAATCCAGAGTGAAGGCTGGAAAATCGCAGCTAAACAAATCGCCAAGAGCAAGGCCGGAAAAGCCATCATCAAATCGGTGAAGCGCATCAAGACACTGCCCCAAAAACCGCCAAAATATCCGGCAGTAACGCCTACAAAGGTACCAATGATAAGCGCTACGCCATTGGCGACCAAACCAATGATCAGAGATGTGCGCGCGCCGTATAGAATGCGCGTCAACAAATCACGGCCCAACAGGTCCGTCCCTAACGCAAATTGCGCTCCAGGCGCCATAGGCGCACCCTGCAGCGTCAGCCCATCAAACATTTGATCGTTCGGTCCATAAGGTGTCAGGTAAGGCGCGCAGATTGCGCCAAACAACGTAAGAAAAATCAGCGTCATCCCGAACAAGGCAAGTTTGCGTTTCTTCAGACGTTGCCAAACTGACAGCGGCAACAATACAGGAGCGGTTTCAACGAATGCCACGGTTTTCTCTTGTCGCCTCTTTGTGTTTCACAATCTGCACTGCAGCATCTTCCATCGTCATGTTCCAAGCCATCGCAAGTTGACGTAAATCATCGTATGCCGTCTCTTCTGAGCCTTTCCTTTTCGCCAGAAGTGATACGGCCTGCACGATAGTTTGGCGCGCAGACAATCGGTCCCGCAGGGCATCATTTTCTGCCAACAATGCCTTCCTACGCTCAAAAGATTGCCGCGCCATCAGAAGGGATGCAAACACGCCGCTGGCGGCCAGAGGTTTGACCAGCAGTGCGTCCGCTCCGGTTTTGGAGGCCCATTCAATTCGTCCCGGTGCTTCTGACCCGACAAGGGCAATCATCGGCATAGGCGGTTGACCGGCAGGCCACGGGAACTGTTCATCATGGCCTGCATCTGTGTCATAAAGGATAAAATCAGCAGCGATTGCAGAGGTAGGCAACTGTGGCCAAGCAACCTCAACGTCCAAACCGATCGCACGCAACTGACGCAACAGGACAGGCAAACGGTCATGCCCGGGATGCAAGACAATTGCCCGCGCGCCCTCCAATCCTGCGATGTCGATCCGCTTGTTCATGCCTGCACCACAGACAACGTTGGACTATCAAATTGCGGGTGGCGCGAAGGCCGTGTGAGATACGGATCAGGTGCGATATCTGACCAACTATGCAGAATTTCAAACACACCATTGCGGACCTGAGCAATGTGCACATCAAGCGTTTTATGTTGAGTGGCGGGATCAATACCGTAACGGTCACCATGCTCTGCCAAATAGCGATCAAAAGAGCCGCTGACTCCTTGGGCAAGCACCGAAGCCAAGGTTAGAACTGACTGATAGGCAGTACACTCCAAGGAGGATCCCCGACCATCAGCGCTTGGCGTTTCACAAAAAGACGGGCCGACAGATATTAGCCCTTCTGCTGCATCACCAAGAACTGGCAATTCTGCCTCGGTCAGATTGCATGATAACAATGGGCAATTTTCCGGGGCAAAATGTGGGTCGCGGCGCCCTAAATCAGCATAGGCCTTGATGAATGCATAAGAGGATGCGCCCACCAGAGAATTAAGAATGAACTTTGGTCGGCTCCGTTCAATGTCGTTGATCAAGCCGTCAACAGATG
This sequence comes from uncultured Paracoccaceae bacterium, assembly GCA_947499635.1. Taxonomy (GTDB): domain Bacteria; phylum Pseudomonadota; class Alphaproteobacteria; order Rhodobacterales; family Rhodobacteraceae; genus Epibacterium. Next base: position 419,314 of record CANMPD010000001.1, read on the forward strand.
TGTCTCTCAGCGGAAGGTAGCGTTCACCCAGCACCGCACCTCCCGACGCTTCGAGGCGTGTACGCATCACCCTGCAGGTCTCCCAACCCCAGATATAATTGGAGCCAACCAGATAGGCCTCCATACCGAAGTGGCGCATAGCCCAGCTCAAGATGGGTAAGATGTTCTGATTTGTAGCGGCGTGGGAATAAACAACACGCGCAGATGTCTCGAACCCCTCGTACGGTACGTTGTACCACAACGTCGCTTGAGCGCGATCGAGTTCGGGAATGACTTCCTTTCTGCTTGACGACGTAACACACCCAACCACATGTCTGGCCTTTGATGAGTTCAGAATATCCGCACACATTGGGGCATAGTTTATAAGGTCACCTGCGGGATCGCGCACAATAGGATTGAAGGAAACCGGGAGTGCACTGTCTGAATTCACAGCCTCGATTGCAGACATTGCCCCCACGAATAAAGGTTCAGACAATAGCTGATAGGTCCCCGAACGAGAGTACAAAACACCAATATCAAAGTTCTCGAACATGAATTCCCCATAAAAAAAGCCCCGACACAGCAACTCAATGTTGCTCTTGTCGAGGCCCGAATGCCTGTTTGACGACTGTCAATACGTGATCTGATTTAAGAACACTTCACAAGTCTGAGTGAAAGTGTGATCTTTCGCAATTTTTATTTTAAATTTCCCGGGAAAAGGTTAAGCGACACGTTAAAATGCCCAATACTTAGGCTAACCCCAGAGACTTTAGAAACCGTACAAATACGAACCTGATCGCCATACTGTGTTAGGATCTTACCCCACCAAAAATCAAATTCCCAAAGGTCGCGACCCAGATCCCTATCACAGACCTTAATCGCCATGCGCACGAAAATCGGCGCGTATTTGGAAACGATAGCATCGTTTTGTCTCCGCACTCGAACGTTCTAGCTATGAACTCCGTGCCTCTTCTTCATAGTATGAAATACACTACGGCCTGCCTTATGGGTCACGGCTTTCTTACATTATTTAGAAATACCGAACGGAGCCAAACAGACTGGCGTTAGATCATGCGCCTTGTCCAAACTTAATTTTGATAACACAATTTAATTTGCGCAACAGTACGGTAAAAACCATAATGCAATCTTCGAACGCGACCTCCTAAAAGGCCGCGTTCTCAGTTTCGTTATATTACATTGAAAAGGCCTGAGCCATGACTGCGCCCAAGCGTCGTGCAAAATCAGATGGGTCTGTCGGAACTTCACCTTCGGCGATACGCGCCTGCTCAAATAACAGATGCGCAGCGTCTGTTAGCAAATCATCCGTATGGGCTGCACCCGACGTGCAACGCGCCGCCAAGGTTGTGATCAATGCATGACTGGCGTTCAGCTCTAGCACCCGTGGCATGCCGTGGTCCAATTGCCCGTGGCGTTTGAGCAAACGTTCCAGATTCACATCCATATCACCGTCGTCGGCGATCAGACAAACGGGGCTGTCGGTTAAGCGCTTTGACGGACGAACGTCTTTAACGGCCTCACCAAGCTCTGCTTTAATTGCCGCGATTAGCGATGAAAGATCAGCCTCCTCCGGCTTTTCTGGATCCTCTTCAGTTTCATCGGCTGCAACCTGATCCAGATCGGCGGCCCCGCGTGTGACGGATTTAAACGACTTACCGTCATGTTCAGTGATATGTTGCAACCAGAATTCATCCACATGATCCGATAGGAGCAGCACCTCAACACCCTTGGCCTTAAAGCCTTCAAGATGCGGGGATTTCATCAGTTTGGCTGCGTCATCACCTGCGATGTAATAGATTGCATCCTGCCCGCTTTTCATACGTGATACATAATCGCTGAGGCTGGTTAACCCTTCCGCGCTGGTCGAATCGAAACGGCAGATTTCTAAAATGCGGTCGCGCAACGCGACCTCCTCGACCAAACCCTCCTTGAGAACCGCACCAAAGTTCCCCCAAAACACTGTATAATCTTCTGGCGCTTTAGTGGCCTTCTTCTTCAATTCACTGAGTACTTTTTTGGAGATCGAAGTTTTTATCTTGGCCAACTGCGGGTCACTTTGCAGCATTTCTCGCGACACATTCAGTGACAAATCTTGACTGTCCACGATCCCACGCAAGAAACGCAAATAAGCTGGGATCAGATCTTTGGTCGTCTCTGTAATATAGACGCGATTGACGTATAGTTTGACCTGACTTTTGCGATCCGGTTCAAACAGATCAAAGGGCTGAGACGAAGGCACAAACAACAAACTTGTATGGTTCAGCACACCTTCGACCTTGTTATGCATAACGTGCCAAGGCTCATCATAAGCATGAGACGTATGGCGGTAGAACTCGGTATACTGCTCAGCAGAAATATCTTTGGCAGGGCGCATCCATAAAGCGTCGGCCGCGTTTAACGTGTCATCGCCCAGCTTAACAGGAAAACTGATATGTTCGGAATAGGTCTTGATAATGTGACGAATGCGCGCCTCTTCGGCGAATTCCTTGGCGTCTTCTTTTAGGTGTAAAGTCACCGTAGTTCCGCTGGTATCTCGTTGCGCAACTTCTATCGTAAATGCGCCTTTGCCGTCGGACTGCCAAAGCCACGCTTTTTCCTCTCCAGCTTTACGCGTCAGTACATCCACTTGTGAGGACACCATGAAGGCCGAGTAGAACCCAACACCGAATTGACCAATCAGGTTGGTTTTATCCTTTTCTTCTGCCTTCAAGGCATCGATGAATGCGCCTGTGCCGGATTTCGCAATTGTACCCAAGGTTTCCAGCAAATCGGCGTGGTTCATGCCAATCCCATTATCGCTGATCGACAGCGTCTTAGCCTCGGTGTTATTCGCAAGGGTAATCGTGAAATCGTCTGATGGCGCTAGACTTGCATCCGTTAAGGCCGCGTACCGCAACTTGTCACAGGCATCAGAAGCGTTTGAGACCAATTCCCGCAGGAAGACTTCGCGATTGGAATAGAGCGATCCCGCAACAATTTCCAACAACTGCCCTACTTCCGTCTGGAAGGAAAACGTTTCTTTCTCAAAGACATCAGACATGAATGTAATCTCCATATTCAAACCACTGAGTTGATTTAAAGAGAAGTATTTCGAGTTTCAATCCTTGGCTGATTGTAGACAAGAATCCGCCTCTCTGCCCCAACGTTTGGTTATCTCTCACTCATGCTCTTTGACGGAATGATCTGCTAAGGTTGGGCTGTAATGGCCATGATATCATCCTTCCAAGGCGACTATAAGGCCGCTCGAGTGTTCGCGCGAATGACCCGGGACTCAGTAGATCGTCACATCAACTTATGCCCGGAAATCAAAGAATAAGCAGCATCCGTCGCCTTCTTACAAAGCGTCAAAATCTCACACTTAACGAATACATATCAGTTACGCTGTGCTTCGATCTCACGCCATTTAGCAACGTTGCGGTTATGTTGCTCTAGTGTTTGCGCAAAAGCGTGTCCACCTGTTCCGTCAGCGACAAAGAATATAAAATCGGTCTCGTCAGGATTTACAGCCGCCACCAGGCTCTCAAGTCCTGGGTTCGCAATCGGCGTAGGCGGCAATCCCTCAATCACATAAGTATTCCAAGGGGTAGCACCACGTAGTTCGCTGCGGCGCAAGCCACGCCCTAAAACGCCTTTACCTTCTGTGACCCCGTAAATTACGGTTGGGTCCGTTTGCAGACGCATGCCGCGCTTGAGACGATTGGTAAATACCGAAGCCACCTGCCCTCGTTCTTCAGCGAGCGCTGTTTCTTTTTCAATAATCGACGCAAGAATGAGCATTTCCGCAGGCGTTGAAACCGCAGCATCAGGGCTGCGTGTTTCCCATGCCGACATAATTCGCGCAGATTGGCGATCCTCCATCTCGGTAACGATTTCCGAACGGCTGTCCCCTGGGCGAACCTCATAACTATCAGGCGCCAGCGCGCCCTCCAACGGCAGCGTATCAACACTTCCCTCAAGGACGTCCATGGATTTAAGCGCTTCAACAACTTGCCAGCTTGTCACCCCTTCGGCGAGAGTGATGCGATAGCGGGTGTCATCTTGGGCACGGACATTATTATATGCATTGGGCGTGTCATCTTGGCCGATCACAAAATCGGCGCGCTCGACAAAATCGCCGCTGGCGGGATCCAGTTCACGTACCTGAGCACGCACACGCGTCACGCCAACACGATAAACCACTTCGGTACCACAAGTCGACGCACCACCACGTGTGACCTGATCGACGATACCCTCCATCGACGCACCAGATTCGACCAAATAATTGCCAGCCTTTAACGCGCTGGATTTATCATTGTATTTGACCCCGATGCGAAACAGTGCCGCATTAGAGACCGCGCCCTGCGCCTCAAGATCGCGACTGACGCGGTTAAAGTTAGAACCGCGTTCAACCTGCAGACAGATCGCCTGTTCAAGCGGACCAGCTCCACTAAACTCAGTCCTGCCCCATAACAAAACACCAGCGAAAAGGAACACCAGCACGACAAGAAACGTCATGAAGTTAGAGGCAAGACTGCGCCACATATCAGTCGACTTTCCCGAAAATCACAGACGCGTTGGTGCCACCAAACCCAAAAGAATTGGAAAGTGCCAAATTAATTTCGCGTGCCCGCTTCGTATTTGCCGCAAGATCAATTTCAGTATCAGTCGCGGGATTATCAAGGTTGATCGTCGGTGGTGCAACTTGATCCCGAATTGCCAGAATCGAGAAAATTGCCTCGATTGCACCTGCAGCCCCCAAAAGGTGACCTGTCGCAGATTTTGTCGATGACATCGTTACATTCGCCGCATGATCACCAAGGAGACGTTCAACAGCGCCCAATTCGATAGTATCAGCCATAGTCGACGTGCCATGTGCATTGATATAATCAATCTTGTCAGCTGTCACACCAGCATTCGCCAGTGCCGCTTTCATAGAACGTTCACCACCATCACCATCTTCAGATGGGGCGGTGATATGGTAAGCATCCCCGGACAAACCATAGCCTAAAACCTCGGCATAGATCTTTGCACCGCGGGCCTTGGCGTGTTCGTATTCCTCCAGAACAACGACACCTGCCCCCTCACCCATAACAAAGCCGTCACGATCGGCGTCATAAGGGCGAGAAGCCGCTTTAGGATCATCAGCACGTTTAGTAGACAAAGCCTTACAAGCGTTAAAACCTGCCATGCCAATCTTACAAATCGCGGCTTCTGCACCGCCGGCAACCATCACATCAGCATCGCCAGATTTAATAAAACGTGCTGCATCGCCAATAGCATGCGCGCCGGTAGAGCAAGCGGTTACAACCGAATGGTTCGGGCCTTTAAACTTATACCGGATAGAAACTTGACCTGAAATCAAATTGATTAGCGCACCAGGGATAAAGAACGGCGATACACGGCGCACGCCTTTTTCCTCAATCATTACAGCCGTTTCCGCAATGCTCTGAAGCCCACCAATACCAGATCCCAGCATCACACCAGTCCGCAGGCGACTTTCTTCGTCTTCAGGCAGCCAATTCGCATCGCGAACCGCTTGCTCTGCAGCAGCAACACCGTACAGGATGAAATCGTCAACTTTACGGCGTTCTTTTTTCTCCATCCAATCATCGGGATTGAACGTGCCATCAGAACCGTCCCCTAACGGTATTTCACAGGCATAAGTGGTCGCGAGCCCTGCCTCGACCGCATCAAAGCGCTGAATCGGGCCTGCTCCGGACTGGCCGTCTAGTAGACGTGACCAGGTTTCCTCGACCCCGCAAGCCAACGGGGTAACCATTCCCAAACCAGTGACAACGACTCGACGCATGTTTTATTCTCCTGGCCTTTGACCATTATTAACAATTTAATTACTCAGATAGCTCAGTTTCACAGATCTATGCAAGAGCAGCGCAGTTTGCGTTATGGCTGCAAACGGCTCAATACTCAACCAGAGGCATTCGTCAAAACGGTCCGCAATCTGCCACATACCAGTCAGCCATTGTGCAACAGTCAGTACCGCTCGACGTAAACACGATTACGCGTCACTTCGTTCAGTATTTCAAATCACATCTATCGCGGTCTTAATGACTTAATTAAGATTTTGCTAATAATTGTGAAATATAGATATACAAAACGGCGCCTCCCACTGGAAAGCGCCGCTAGAGTTTAAGTTCACAAAAACGCTTAGGACGCTTCGGTGATGAACTTAACTGCGTCACCAAATGTTTGGATCGTTTCGGCTGCATCATCAGGGATTTCAATGCCGAATTCTTCTTCGAACGCCATAACTAACTCAACAGTGTCTAGGGAGTCTGCGCCCAAGTCATCGATAAAAGAAGCCGCTTCGGTTACTTTTGCTTCTTCAACACCTAGGTGCTCAACAACGATCTTCTTTACGCGGTCTGCGACGTCGCTCATGTCTATTCCTCATTTTTAGGGCCAGTAGCCCGTTTCTGCCCTTGCCCGCGCGGGGTAGGATGGTTTTGTTACCAAAACATATTGGTAACCATTTATCCCCACGCGATTCGGGGGAGATATAGGTGCCGTGTCTGCCTACAGTAAAAGACTAACGACACCTGCATCAATATGGGGGCCTATAGCACAGTCACAAGTCTAGGCAAATGTTTTCCAACTGGTAAATGTATCAAAGCCTGACAACAAACCAGCCGATACCTACAGGCTGTATGCCGTCTAGAAATCTGGACATCACAGCTCATTGCCCTGCAGCACATACACCATAAGGCTTTGATATATCTATAAATAAAAAAGACTGCACCCTGCGCAGCCTTTTTAAACTCATTTGCAATCTACGCGATCACAGCATTGCCATGCCGCCATTAACATGCAGCGTTGTGCCCGTGACATAGCCGGCTTCTTCTGACGTCAAATACAAGACAGCTGCGGCGATTTCTTTCGAATCTCCCATGCGCCCTGCAGGGATCTGTGTCAAAATCCCCTCTTTCTGTTTATCATTCAGCTTTTCTGTCATTGCTGTCGCGATAAAACCAGGGGCAACTGCGTTCACCGTAATCCCTCGGTTTGCCACTTCATACGCAAGTGACTTGGACATCCCGATCATGCCAGCTTTAGACGCTGCATAGTTCGCCTGGCCGGGGTTCCCCGTTGCCCCAACAATAGAGGAGATGTTAACAATCCGACCCCAGCGCGCTTTCATCATGCCACGCAGAACACCGCGGCACAGGCGCATAGTCGATGTAAGGTTCACATCCAGGACACTCTGCCACTCCTCGTCCTTCATACGCATAAAGAGATTGTCACGCGTAATACCCGCATTGTTAACCAACACATCAACAGATCCCATCGCCTCAGCAGCTTGTTTGGGAAGTGCCTCTACGGCCTCGGCATCCGAGAGATTACATGTCACGACATGTGTCCGATCTCCAAGTTCATCGGCCAATGCGTGCAGCGGGGCTTCGCGCGTACCAGAAAGCGCGACCGTCGCACCCGCTGCGTGTAACGCACGTGCAATATCACCACCGATACCACCAGACGCGCCAGTGATCAGAGCATTCTTACCAGTCAAATCAAACATAATTATTCCTACTTTGTACCTAATCGGCTTTATAGCGCGGTAATAGCTTGGACATCCGTGTCCGTACCAACTTGACGGCTGACGAGTGTGCGATCAATTTTACGGATCATCCCGGACAGGGCTTTTCCTGCTCCAATTTCCCAGAACTCTGTCACACCTTTGGCTGCCATCACCTGAACACTCTCGCGCCAACGTACAGAACCTGTAACTTGCTCAACCAACAAGGTCCGGATAACCGCCGGATCTGTAACTTCGTCTGCGCGGACATTTGCAATCAAGGACACCGCCGGAGCACTAATCTCAACCTCAGCCAAAGCCTTGGCCATTACATCTGCGGCAGGCTGCATTAATGCACAATGGAAAGGTGCAGAAACCGGCAACATGACCGCACGTTTCGCCCCTTTGCTCTTGGCTATCTCTGCCGCACGCTCAACCGCTGCTTTGTGACCGGAGACCACCACTTGAGTGGGATCATTATCATTGGCCGCCTGAACGACCTCCCCTTCAGCAGCAGCTTCATCAGCAACCGCTTTCACAGTTTCAAAATCCAGCCCTAGAATAGCCGCCATGGCGCCAACACCAACCGGTACTGCACTTTGCATAGCTTCACCACGGATGCGCAACAGGCGCGCGGTATCCGCAATCGAAATCGCACCGGACGCAGCAAGCGCAGAGTATTCTCCAAGCGAATGCCCTGCGACAAAGCTTGCTTTATCTACAGTGACGCCTTCGGCCTCTAGTGCACGCATTGCAGCTAATGATGTCGCCATCAGCGCAGGTTGAGCGTTCTGGGTTAAGGTCAACGTCTCGATGTCCCCCTCCCAAATCAAATGGCTTAGGCTCTCGCCCAAAGCTGCATCTACCTCCTCAAACACGGCCTTAGCCGCAGGATAACATTCGGCTAGCGCCTTGCCCATTCCGATAGTCTGGGCGCCTTGTCCAGGAAACACAAAAGCGATCGACATAGATGTCCTCGTTTATAATCACGTTAGCGACGGTTTAGCCGCGCATCGCCGCACGCACAAGGCCTTCGCCCACACAGAGCCCTCGCCTTAAAATCGCGCATATTCCATTGCAAAAGCGACGGATCACAAGAAATCATACGGAACTGTGAATTCGCACACAGTCAATCGTTAATAACTTGTAATCTAATTTTCACACCATGGTTGATACGTTTTACGACATATCAAACACCTTTAGCAGAAAAGCCCGCGCCTATGTCAGCAGATCAGCATTCCGTTCGAATATTGCAAAACACATCCGCGAGATATGGCGGCATTACAAAGTTCTTTCATTGGCTTACGGCGTTATTGATACTTACCGCATTTCCTGTGGGCTATATCGCGAGCGAAATGGCACATCATATCCAAGACCCCAGCTTTGATGGTTCGCAGAACTATCTTCATTGGGCCGCGTGGCTATTTTCTCTGCATAAAACCATTGGAGTCAGCGTCTTTTTCACTGCGGTGTTACGTATTCTTTGGGCATTAACACAACGCAAACCCGGCCTTTTACATCCAGAACGCACATTTGAAGTTTGGGCTGCAGAGACTGCACATTGGCTACTTTATTCGCTTATGGTGTTGGTCCCGCTATGTGGTTGGATACACCATGCAGCAACCACAGGCTTTGCCCCAATTTGGTGGGGATTTGGCCAAGACTTGCCTTTTGTACCAAAATCACAAGTCGTAGCTGCGCTATTTGGCACCTTACACTGGTATGCAATGTTATTACTCGGGGCGACAATCCTTGCCCATGTTGCTGGCGCGCTTAAACATCACTTTATTGACTACGATTCAACCTTGATGCGAATGCTTCCTGGTCACAAAGCTCTCGCAACACCCGCGAAACAAGGCCACAATGCGCTCCCCTTTATCACAGCGATCGTCATTTTAACTGCGACCATGGGTGGCTCAAGCTATATCCATCTGAATGGAACCCATCCCGCTAATCACGCGCACACTCATACTCATGGCGGCGAACAAGACGAAAAAACGATTGTAGAAACACAAGCCAACGGCAATGGAAACTGGCGCGTTGAAACGGGCACGCTTGGGATATCTGTGGTTCAAATGGGATCAAACGTGAGCGGCAGCTTTTCGGATTGGACTGCTGTGATTAATTTTGACGAAACCGTCGAAACCGGTCCTGCCGGTGATGTAACCGTGACCATCGCCATCCCATCACTCGACCTGGGCGGGGTTACGCAACAAGCAATGGGTGCAGACTACTTCGACTCAACAACCTTTCCGACAGCCACTTTTACAGCAGACATCATTGCGCTAGACAGTGATTACGAAGCCCAAGGTGCGCTCACAATCCGCGACCAATCCTTGCCCTTAACTCTTCCGTTTACTCTGAAAACAAATGGTGACACCGTTGAAATGTCTGGCGCGACGCAAATCGATCGAATGGATTATCACGTAGGCCTTGGCACCAAAGATTCGGCAACCCTCGGGTTTGAGGTACCTATCACAATAGATTTGACGGCTAAACGGGTACAATAATTCCTAAGCTGCCTAAGCCGCTTAAGATCAAACCAGACAACATAGTCAGTAGTTAGTTTCAAAATTATGCGCTAAGCTTGAGTGATATAAACAAAAGCCTGAAAGCACATGAATAGACAATTATTGATTACCGTTTTTGAATGGGTCGGCTCCGCACTTGGTATAATATATGCGCTGCTAATCGCGTCGAATACTGGGAACGAAATTCTCGCTTTCATACTATTGCTGTCATCAGCAATACTATTTGCAGGATGGGCATTGATCGATCGCCGCTGGGCCTTCCTCGCCTTACAGGTCTTTTATGCAGCATCTGCTATCTTAGGTTTATTTCGCTGGTAAATTGATACCTCTGCTGCGCCACCTACGCAGTACACATATAATCATACGCCATTGATCCACAAAAAAGCCGTCGCCTAATATGGCGACGGCAATAAGCAGCATCTCACACGTGTTCGTCAGATACTTGTGTAAAGTTAACTTACTGAACGATACCTGCTTCGATCGAAATATGTACTTCGACTTCATCACTCACAAATGGCACTGCTTTTCCAACATCATAATCGGTGCGCAACAATGTCGTTGTAGCATCAAGACCCATCCAAGGTTTATTTGCTTGTGGATGAATCCCCATATTGTTCAGTGTCGTATCCAAGACGACTGATTTAGTGATACCGTTCAAAGTTAAATCACCTGTAATCAGCGCTGTGTTTTCACCGGTCACCTCAATTAACGTGGATGTGAAGGTAACCATTTCCTCTTCTGTCGCACCAAAAAAATCATCCGACATGAAGTGGGCATCGCGCTTTTCCCAACCTGTAAACATCGAGATCACCGGGAAAGACGCAGTCACTGAGGAATTCTCGGGGGCTTCATCATCATACATGATTTCACCGTCAAAGGCTGAGAACATGCCCGTCGTGGTAGAAAACCCTAAGTGATTAAAACTAAACGTTATTTGACTATGACTTGCATCAAAGGCGAATTTTTCTGCTTCCGCTGAAGCAGAAGTCGCTACGGCGCCGATCAAGGCTGTGGCAAGGATAAGATTTTTCATAGAGTGCTGCTCCGAAAGGTTAAACATCATATTGCATGCTAAAGCCTGGACGACGAAAAACCACCCCGCACTGGCGAACATGCTTTGTGAATATAAGCACAGATCCTTTTAAAAACCGACCGTCACACCTACTTTAATATCATGATCACACGGAAATTTGACGTCGGAAAATCAGCTCGAGACACACAACCCTGTGTGGTCAATCGATGTCTAAATATAAATTTCTTAAATGCTGTATTCGAGCGCCTAAAATTGACGGCTCGCGTTAGAATCTTTTCGTAACAATAGCACAAGACCCAAAGACAGCGTCACAACTGAAACACCAAGCCGTAACAATGCGCGCTCCGGATCTTCGCCGGCATCGGCCACAAGCCAGATGCCGGTCGAAGCCAGAACCATACTCCCGCCGAGCAGGCGCAGGAGGACGGTATAGATCCATGTCGACGACTGCTCCACCACTTCGGCGTCAGCAATAAAATCAAATTCCAAAACAGCATCAGACGGAGCAATGCGCGTAAAAATAGCGGTCTCTTGGTCAACAGCAGTCATTGTCTGGATCCTTTAAATCAAACACAAGCCTCACCTAATAAATATGGCTCGCTGAGGTGAGTGATTAATATTAACCTTTTGTTAACCAAGATTTCCTTCCAAATTAAGGCATGATTGTGACGACGCAGAGAAAACACCACGAAACTGCATCAAAACCGTGCCCCTGTTGCAAACTCGCAATGAACCAGCCTCCTCACTGCGCCAAAAGCAACGTCAACATACATATGATATTTCTGTGAAGTTTGCGCCCAGATAGGGTACGCCTGTACCAACCGCACTTTGGAAAGGAGCGTTCGATGTCAGCCCATAGTTACAATTCCGGCCGCCTGAATTTGCCATTTGTTGGCATATGCACCTTTGGTAAGTATCCCTATGTCGAAAACTGGGACGAAATCAGCGCAGACGTGGCTGTTCTTGGCGCGCCCTTTGATTCTGGCAGTCAATGGCGATCTGGCGCACGCATGGGGCCGCGCGCGATCCGCGAGGCATCAACACTGTTTTCCTTTGGTCATAACGGCGCTTATGATCATGAAGACGACATAACCTATCTTGATCCAACCAAGGTCACCATCGTGGACATTGGCGATGCCGATATAATCCATACCGATACATTACAAAGCCATGCGAATATCGAGCTTGGCGTGAGAAAAATCCTTAAAGCAAATGCGATACCAGTTGTGCTGGGCGGTGACCATTCGGTCAATATCCCCTGCATCAACGCATTTGACGACCAAGATCCCATTCATGTCGTTCAGATTGATGCGCATCTGGATTTCGTCGATGAGCGCCATGGCGTACGTTTCGGGCACGGGAACCCAATGCGGCGGGCAGCTGAAAAAACCTACGTTACAGGCTTATCACAAATCGGCATCCGCAATGTGTCTTCTACCGCGAAAGAAGGTTATGCCGACGCACGGTCTATGGGCTCTGACATTCAATCCGTCCGACAAGTGCGCAAAATGGGAATAGAGGCTATGTTAGCGCGCATTCCAAAGGGTAAACGCTATTATTTGACAATCGATATTGACGCATTTGACCCTTCTATCGCGCCAGGAACGGGCACCCCTAGCCACGGCGGGTTTATCTATTATGAAGTGTTAGAGCTCTTGGCAGGCCTTGCCAAACGCGGCGAGGTCGTCGGCATTGATCTTGTAGAGGTTGCCCCTGACTATGACCATGCTGGCTCAACGTCGACGCTCGCCGCGCAATTATTAATGAATGTGATTGGTCGGGTTTTGCATGAAAAATCCATCAACTCCTGAATGCATAAAGTTATGTGCCCCTGTGTTCACGGCATGAATGGAATGAGAAAACTGTCGAACGCCAATACAACAACGTAAAGACCATTGTGCTCCACTGCCCTCTTTCAATTCGCTTTCAAAACAACTTAATCACCCAGTCACAAGACACCCTGTCCACGGCTTCTTATGACTTGCCTTCTTGCGCAAACCCTGTATAAAGCCGCATCTTTCCGCGACATTTAATGATCCGCGCAGACTCTCGTGATTGGGCTGCGGAAAGAATTCTAGCCCTGTCTATGAAATGCGCCTCGATAGAAACAGGAGTTCACATGCCCCTTTATGAGCATGTTATGATTGCGCGTCAGGATTTGTCCAACTCGCAAGCAGAAGGCCTTATTGAACACTTTGGTGCTGTTCTGTCCGACAACGGTGGTAAGCTGGTCGAACAAGAGTACTGGGGCGTTAAAACAATGGCCTACAAGATCAACAAAAACCGCAAGGGCCACTATGCCTTCTTGAAAACCGATGCACCTGCGCCGGCCATTCAAGAAATGGAACGCCTGATGCGCCTGCACGAAGACGTTATGCGTGTTTTGACCATCAAGGTCGAAGAGCACGTAGAAGGTCCTTCTGTACAGATGCAGAAACGCGACGAACGTGGTGACCGTGGCGAACGCCGCGAGCGCCGTTGATCAACGCTTGAGAAAAGGACTGTAAATCATGGCTGCAAAACCATTTTTCCGCCGTCGTAAAGTCTGCCCTTTCTCGGGCGACAACGCACCTAAAATCGATTACAAAGACACACGTCTTTTGCAACGTTACATCTCTGAGCGTGGCAAAATCGTGCCGTCCCGTATCACAGCAGTTTCTGCGAAAAAGCAGCGTGAATTGGCCCGTGCCATCAAACGCGCCCGCTTCCTCGCTCTGCTGCCATACGCTGTTAAATAAGGAGACCTCTGATGCAAGTTATCCTTCTTGAGCGCGTAGCGAAACTCGGCCAGATGGGCGATGTTGTCGACGTAAAAGCGGGCTATGCCCGTAACTTCCTCTTGCCTCAGGGCAAGGCGAAAACTGCATCCGAAAGCAACATTGCAGCTTTTGAAGCCCAGAAAGCGCAGCTTGAAGCACGCAACCTGGAAACAAAAGCTGAAGCAGAAGCTTTGGGTGAAAAACTGAACGGTCAACAGTTTATCGTAATTCGTTCAGCGTCTGACGCTGGCGCGCTTTACGGCTCTGTAACGCCTCGCGATGCAGCTGAAGCTGCAACCGAAGCGGGCTTTAGCCTCGACAAAAAACAGGTTTCTCTGGTCGCTCCGATCAAAGATCTTGGCCTGCATACTGTCGCTGTTAAACTGCACCCAGAAGTTGAGTTGGAAATCTTCTTGAACGTTGCACGTTCTGTAGAAGAGGCCGAGCTGCAAGCAACTGGTAAATCGATCCAAGAACTGGCCGCCGAAGAAGAAGCAGCTGCTGAATTTGAAATTCAGGAATTGTTTGATGATATCGGTAGCGCAGCATCTGACGATGATGATGCTCCTGTTGCGACATCTGAAGAAGAAACACAGGCGTAAGCCTCACTTTCTATCTTGTCAAAAATTGAAACCGGCTCTCATCGAGAGTCGGTTTTATTATTTTAATCTAGGTAAGATGTACAAAAACCGTCGATCAATATGGTTTGCTTACATGGCATTCTTTTGATTTAAGATAGTCGACGACATGCCTTGATGGCAAACAATACCCAAACGGAGCCCTCATGCACCGCCGCTACTTTCTAAACCTGCTTGTTGCAAGCCTTCCTCTCGCCGCTTGTGGAGCCGACACCCATGCCCCAGCACCTGTATCACGCGCGATCCCACTTTACCCCAATGAGACACCTGAATTGCGGGCTAAGATCAACTTCTGGGCTGATCATTATGAGGTTCCACGCAGCTTAGTTCACCGCTTAGCTATTCGTGAAAGCACACACCGCCCAACAGCCATAAACCGTCCATATTATGGCCTGCTACAAATCTTACCAGCCACGGCGCGTTCCATGGGATTTCAAGGGCAACCAACAGATTTGCTCGATGCGGATACCAACCTAAAATATGCGGTGAGATATCTGCGCGGGGCCTGGCTGATTTCAGATGGTTCACAAGACCAAGCAGTCAAGCATTATTCACGCGGGTATTGGCACGAGGCAAAACGCCGCGGGATGCTCAAGGAAACAGGCTTGGTCCCCTAGGGCAGGTTCGGCGCTCTTTCCCTAGCGTATTTCTTCTTCGTTATAGTACACAAAAGGCCGCCCCCAAAATAGGGAGCGGCCTTTCGTATAATCAGCTTTCTAAGATACGCAGAGCGACTTATTCGTCGTCCAGCGCCTCAACTGCTTTTTCCAAATCGTCTTTGGATACTTCTTTTTCAGTCACAGCCGCTTTTTCAAACACAAGGTCGATAACTTTGTCTTCGAATAGTGGCGCACGCAGCTGTTGCTGCATCTGCGCATTCTGTTGAATGAACTCAAAGAACTGACGTTCTTGACCTGGATACTGGCGAGCTTGTGCCATAATCGCTTGAGTCATTTCTGCATCCGTTACTTCAACTTCAGCTTTCTGACCCATTTCTGCGAGCAACAAACCTAGGCGCACGCGGCGTTCGGCCAATGTTGTGTGCTCATCAGTTGTTTCGATCTCAGGGTGGTCGTGACCTTCCACTTCTGGGTTCTCTTCGTGCCACAGCTGATGTGCAATCTGCTTAGCTTCTGCTTCTACCAGCGAGGGCGGCAGATCGAAGGACACCAGACCATCCAACGCGTCAAGTGCAGCGCGTTTCATCACCTGACGTGCAGCACCGGCATATTCCGCTTCAAGGCGCTCAGTGATTTGACCCTTCAGACCTTCAAGATCTTCGGCACCGAATTTTTTAGCCAGCTCATCATCAATCTCAGCAGCCTTAGGCGCTTTGACTTCTTTGATTGTGCATTTGAACAGAGCTTCTTTGCCTGCCAAATGTTCTGCACCGTACTCTTCAGGGAAAGACACGTTCACGTCTTTTGCTTCACCGGCCTTAGTGCCAACCAGCTGCTCTTCAAAGCCTGGGATGAATGAGTTGGACCCCAAAACCAGTGGATAGTCCTCGCCAGCGCCGCCTTCGAACTCTTCACCGTCAACAGAGCCAACAAAATCGATCACAACCTGATCGCCATCTTCCGCAACAGCATCGCCTTCGCGCGCTTCGAAATCTTTAGCGTTTTCCGCCAGAGATGTAAGGGCGTCGGTCACGGCAGCCTCTTCAGGCTTTACAACCAATTTCTCAAGAGCAACGCCGGAAACATCAACTTCAGGGATCTCAGGCAGAGCTTCATAGCTCAGAGCAACTTCAACGTCGTCGCCGTCTTTCCAATCTTCATTGGTCATCTGAACGTCAGGTTGCATGGCAGGACGGTCACCGCTGTCTTCAAAGTGCTTGTTCATCGCACCATCGACAGATTCTTGCATGACCTCGCCCATAACGCGTGGGCCGAATTGTTTTTTCAACATGGCCATCGGCACTTTGCCCTTGCGGAAGCCTTTCATTTCGACTTCAGGCTGTGCTTCAACCAATTTAGCATTCACTTTTTCATTCAGCTCCGCAGCCGTAATAGTGATTGCATAGGCGCGTTTCAGACCTTCGTTCAGCGTCTCAGTAACCTGCATGTTATTCCCCATAGAGATTCGGGGCGTGCGCGCAGGCAGCACCCCAGCCAATTTGTGGCCTTCTATTGTCACAAGCCGCTCGGTGCAAGAGGGTTGTGCGCCAGATCGTGCTCAACACAAAGATAGTTCCCGCAAATCGGCTATTTTTGACGTCAAATTGCCTTCAACCGCGTCATACGCCTTTGGGGAGATATAACAACCAGTCGTGACAACAAGCCAACACATCTGAACCATGGCATCACTCGTTTGAAAGCTCGTACATTCCAACAATCAACAACTAAACTGCAATTAGGTACTTCTACTTTCTTCATCCATACAATCCAATCAATGCCACACACTTATAAAACCCAATAAACCTACGTAAATACAGCATGATAGAACCAGGATAGAAGTCACTTTCACCCTCGCCTTATAGGGGTATTAACAAATTCGGCTTAGCTTACATTTGATTCTGCGACATGGAGAGCTTCATGAAACTGCGTTTAGTGATGATTATGGTAATCGGGCCCTTTTGCCTGCTCAGCGCTTACCTGATCTATACCGAGATTCAAACCCAGCGCGGCTTTTACGACCGTGCACATCTCACCACCCTCAAATCCGAGGAAGGTGCAGTATTGGGCAGCCTTGCGCATGAACTTCAGAAAGAACGCGGTTATTCGGCGGGTCATGTTGCCTCTGGTGGAAAAAACTTTTCTCGTGAATTGGCTGATCAACGTAAGCAGACAGATGCCGCAATCGATGCGATGAAAGCGCGTATTGACCTATTGGCAACATCACACCCCGTTCAATACGAAGATCTGCAACATCACCTTGTCGACCTTCCAGAAGAACGCAAAACCATCGATGCGATTAACACTACGGTACCTCAACTTGCGAGGTTTTATACGGAAGCTATAAATGACCTCCTTGATATGTCCGGTCCGTCCGGCGCGACCAACGCTCAAGAACGCATGAACACACTATTGCAGGCACGTGCGTTAGTTGCCGCAGCCAAAGAACAAGCTGGTCTTGAACGCGCTATGGGCGCAACAGGTCTTGGTGGCGGATTTCACATCGCTATTCACAATCGTTATGCTGGCCTTGGCGGAGCAATGACTGCAATGTTACACGAAGCAGCTGTTTTGATTGACGGTGGTGCTTGGGGGGAATGGGAAGGACAGTTAAAGTCAGAAGAGGCCTATAACGACCTGATCGCAGCTCGGATAAAAATATACCAAGGCATCGAAACCGGTGATTACGAGGATATGACAGCGGGAAAATGGTTCCAGATTTCAACCCGCTGGATTGATTTACTTCGCGCACGCGAGGTGGCTCTCATCGAAGAAATCACATCACTGACCCACGATGTAGAAACCGCAGCGAATACTGTATATATCCGACTTTCAATCATTGCATTCACCGCGACGGTGACCGCCCTCATCATCGCAATTGGTAGCTTTGAATACATGATTGCGCGCATCAAAAATCTAACCAATGTCGTTGCAGGCTTTGCACGTGGCGAATTTGATATATGGATCAAGGGTATCGAAGGCAAAGATGAAATCAGTCGTATGGCTTTTGCAATCTATAAATTTAAGCAAGAGACCCTATCTATGCGTCGCAATGCAGAAACCCTCGAACAAGAGCAGATTGAGCGTAAAGAGGAACAAGATTACGTCGTTAACCGCATCCGTAATGGGTTGGGTCAATTGGCAAAGGGTAATTTAACGACCCGTTTTTCAGAAAATTTTCCAACGGAATACGAAGCCTTACGTGATGATTTCAACACGGCAGTACATCAATTGAATGATGTGATGGTTAAACTCGTCGAAACATCCGAAAGTATCAAAGGCGGCGCTGCGGAAATCAAACAAGCCTCTGACGATCTATCGAACAGAACGGAATCTCAAGCCGCCACTCTTGAAGAAACCTCCGCAGCGCTTGAAGAAATTACAAATACTGTACGTTCCGCTGCTGAAGGTGCACGTAATGCACAAAGCACCACCGAAGAAGCCCGTGACGAAGCGACGACAAGCGGTGTCGTGGTACAAGAAGCTGTAAAAGCGATGGCCGACATTGAGCATTCGTCTACAAAAATCGCGCAAATTATCAGCGTCATCGACGATATTGCGTTCCAAACGAACTTACTCGCTTTGAATGCTGGTGTCGAAGCCGCCCGCGCAGGAGAAGCTGGACGAGGATTCGCGGTTGTCGCTTCTGAAGTGCGCAGCCTTGCTCAACGTTCCTCAGATGCTGCCATGGAAATCAAGACTTTGATCAACACAAGCTCCCAACAAGTGGCCAGCGGTGTGGATTTGGTTAACAAAACCGGTGTGGCGTTGGAAAGTATTGTCACACGTGTGGGTCATATCTCGTCGCTGGTGACCTCAATCGCTCAAGGCGCCGCCGAACAATCAACAGGGCTAGGAGACGTAAACACAGGTGTTGTGCAACTTGATAAAGTCACGCAACAAAACGCCGCTATGGTTGAAGAAGCCACAGCTGCCAGCCACCTTTTGGACACGAATGCAAGCCAACTCAATGAATTAGTCTACGGATTTGATATAGACTTTAATAGAGACGACTTATCCAAACAAATAGATGCTCATGACACGATCCCGTCAGAAGCAAACACAGAGGAATTGGATCCACCGCTGGCGATAGCCGGATAGAAGTAGCGCAGCAACGATCTATGTAATTGTTTCAATTGCTCACACACTCAGCCAAAAATTCACCGAGTGGCAATACTTTCGTAACAATTACCTCTCAATTGTAACACCAGGGATGTAAGATTCAGGTGGGACATATGAAGATTATAACGTATCGCTCTGAAAATAAATAATTTTCCCACACAGACACCTCACGTAAACTAACGCGATCGTGAGGCACGCGACCGTGAGTTTGTCTTGGCCGTTCTTTCGGCTAAGGTTAACTTACAACGACTTGACCGACCTACCACTAAATAGGAGAACTAAAGTTATGTCTAACACACACAAAACTCTCGCCGTAATGGGTGCCGTCGCTGCGGCTCTTACTGCAGTTGCAAGCACCGACGCAGCAGCACAATCCAAAGAAAAGTGCTACGGTATCTCACTTGCTGGCCAAAACGATTGTGCGGCAGGTCCTGGTACAACATGCGCAGGTACATCAACTGTTGATTACCAAGGTAACGCGTGGACACTGGTTGATGCGGGTACTTGCGCGACACTTGAGTTGCCTGCAAGCGCAGACGGTTCTGCACGAAATGGATCTCTTGAGCCACTTGCTCGCGACGTGCCAGCATAATCCTTTTAGGATTGAAATAATCCATAAACGTTATCTGGGCATCACAATGCCCAGATTTTCAGATAAAAATATACTCATGTTATATAACATGTTAGTTTTATCACCGACGAAACTCTAAATTAATAGAGGGGACTGTCACAATGTTTGATCGATCCAGCCTCGGACAACTGCCGAATGGCGCGGGTGTGGGCTACAAACCCCAGCATTTCTCAGATATCGAAGCGGATGCTGGAACGGTTCGCTGGCTTGAAATCCATGCTGAAAACTACATGGGTGATGGTGGGCGGCCTTTAGCCCAATTGCGCCACTTACGCGAAAGTTTTCCTATCTCAGTCCATGGTGTCGGTTTATCAATTGGCGGCGAAGGATCACTGGACAAGGATCATCTCGCACGGTTAAAAAATCTTGTGCGATGGATTGAACCAGCAAGCTTTTCAGAACACCTAGCTTGGTCAACACACGACAGTCACTTTTTCAACGACCTGCTCCCCCTACCCTACACCGACCAAACACTAGAGCGTGTGTGCGACCACATAGATCAGGTTCAGAGTACTGTCGGCCAACAAATGCTGCTTGAAAACCCCTCAAGCTACCTCGCGTTTGCGGAAAGCACATGGGAAGAACCAGCCTTTATGGCTGAGATTGCCAAACGCACGGGCTGTGGGTTGCTTTTGGATGTGAATAATGTCTTCATCTCGGCGACAAATTTACATTATAGCCCTCAAGCTTACATCGATGCCTACAAACTCGATTGCGTTGGTGAAATCCACCTTGGCGGCCACGACGAGGATGAAGATGATCATGGACATCCCCTGTTGATCGACAGTCATGGCTGTGAAGTTGTCGACCCAGTCTGGGCGTTATTGGATTATACTCTGGCGCAATCTGGTTCAAAGCCATTGCTGATCGAATGGGATACAGACGTACCTGAGTGGTCCGTCCTGAGACAGGAAGCATCACGCGCAACCGCAGCGTTGAACCAATTCCAACTGGCGGCTCAATGACACAGACCAATGCATCTCACACTGTTGCCGTTTCACAAGCGGAATTCACAGCAGCAATGCGTGATGCACGTCTGGATATTCCAGCAGGCTTGATTGATGCTGAGCATCATCCTGCAGGGCGGCGCTTTTCAGTTTACCGAAATAATGTCGCAGTTTCTCTACGTGAAGCATTGCACACAGGTTTCCCTATAATTGCAAAGCTCTTAGGGCCGCAAAATATGGATGGGCTTGCAGGTATCTTCTTGCGCGCGCATCCACCAAAATCACCTTTAATGATGCATTATGGCGACGAATTTCCAGAGTTTCTCGCCAATATGCAACAACTTAGTCATTTGGGATATCTCCCTGATATAGCACGGCTCGAGCTTGCTTTGCGTCGTAGCTATCATGCTAAAGATGTGGCACCTCTCGCTCCGGAAGCACTTGCGCAGTTGTCTGCTGACGAGTTAATGGAGGCAAAGTTTGAACTAGCCCCTGCTGCGATGGTTTTAAATTCGCTCTGGCCTATCTACGATATTTGGCGCATTAATACCCAAGATGATGCTCCAAAACCAACGAATACCGCTCAAGACGTGTTGATCGTGCGCAACGGTTTTGATCCAGTACCGCACTTGTTACCGGTTGGAGGAGTTGCTTTTTTCAACGCCCTACAACGCGGCGAATGCCTAAGCGACGCGAATAATGCTGCCAATAAAGAAACACCCGAGTTTGACCTTGGTGCCACACTCACACTTATGATTTCGGGCAATGCCCTCACGAAAATAAAGGGACTACATCCATGAATGCTCTGTTCAATCTACACAATGCAATCTTTGCATGGGTTGAGAAAATCGGTGATACGGTTATGCCAATCTTTGCCCGTTTCACCTTTGGAGCGGTTCTACTGTTCTACTACTGGAACTCTGGCCTGACTAAGCTTGGCGATGGTATTCTAGGTATCTTCAAACCATCCATTGGGGCGTATTCACAGATTTTCCCAAAGAAGCTCGAGGCTGCAGGTTACGATATCTCACAGTTTGGTTTCTTCGAATGGATTGTGGTGATGGCTGGGACATACGCGGAATTTATTCTGCCTCTGCTTATTATCATCGGGCTGGCAACACGTCTTGCAGCAATAGGGATGATTGGCTTTGTAGTTGTCCAATCCCTTACCGATGTGTACGGACACCATGCCACAGATGTAAAAACCTTAGGTATGTGGTTTGATCGTTTATCCGATAGTGTGATCATGGATCAGCGGTTATTGTGGGTTTTTGTTCTCGCTTATATTGTCTTCAAAGGTGCCGGCGCCCTGTCGGTTGATAAGCAAATCTGCAAGCGCATGAACCATTAATACGCGTACACCGATAATTTGTTACATTAAAAAGGTGCCTCAGTTAAACTGAGGCACCTTTTTAATTTACGTCAACATTAAGGGCGGATTTAATATCGCTCCCCCACCCCAAGTACAATACCCCATCAGCTTCGATCAGTGGTCGCTTCATTAGGGTAGGATGCATTGTCAACAACTCAAGCGGCGGGATCTTACGCTCATCCTCATCCAAATTTCGCCAGGTCGTTGAGCGGGTATTAACCAGTTTGTCTGAAAACTGCGCAAAAGCACGCTCAAGCAGCGCTGAAGGAATTCCATCCACACGCAAATCGACAAGCTCTGCACTTTTTAATGATTTCAGTACCTTACGACAACTATCACATGTTTTTATACCGTAGACTTTCATTTAAACCTCACTCTCCATAAAAGCCTCGCACACTTTATGGTAGAATTTCTTCATTTTCCTTTGCATTTTTCAGCCCTCATGCCAAACTGGATTAAGGTCATAACGCACTGCGACATACGCAAAATTAAATGCATTTTGACTTATAGCGAGAGCAAATACTTTGAGCACCCTCAAAGTGAAGTAAGAAGGAGACACGGGACATGGCAAGCGGCACCGTGAAATGGTTCAATACCACCAAGGGTTATGGCTTTATCGAGCCTGACGAAGGCGGGAAAGATGTATTTGTGCATATTTCCGCAGTTGAACGATCTGGCCTCACTGGCTTGGCTGACAATCAGAAAGTTGGATATGAACTGTCCGAAGGACGCGATGGCCGCCAGATGGCAAGCGATATCAAAGCAATCTGATCTCGATAAATAGTATTTACCACTTTGACCGAGAATTATACTGCGCCCGGATTACAATGTCGGGCACAGTCGAAGATAGATCTCGCTGATTGTAATAGCAATCGTAGGCAGTGTGGTTCTAAAACTAGGGCCTCTATCGTAATTTACGTAAATATTCGACTTGTTCACAAACAGGCGCTTCACTGCGCAACATGTGCCGGCCGACCTCACGCCAATCCTGCATATTCAAATCAGGAAAATATGCGTCAGCTTCTAAAACCTCTAATGCAACCTCTGTAATGACCAACCGGTCGGCAAAGGGTAACATTGAACGATAAATACCTGCACCACCGATACCATATAGTCGCGTATAACCGCGCAAACGTGCATGACTGATCGCATCCTCAATAGACGACACCGATACCTCAGCAGTACAAGGGCTAGAGGTAACCACAATATTTAATCTATTTTTCAGCGGCTTAACAGGTAAACTCTCCCAAGTTTTCCGTCCCATAATAATAGTACCGCCCATAGTCTCGCGCTGAAAATTCTTCAAATCCTCAGGTGCAAACCATGGAATATCATTGTCTTTTCCAATCGCGCTATTACGCGCCCGTGCAACAATTAGTGAAATCATAATCGTAACCTATACTGCGACTGGTGCCTTAATTGTAGGATCAGGGTCGTAACCAGTGATTTCAAAATCATCATATTTGAAGTCAAAGATGTCCTTAACCTGCCGTTTGAACCCAAGCTGCGGTAGCGTCTTTGGTGTACGACTAAGAAGCTGTTTTACTTGATCATAGTGGTTCGAATAGATGTGCGCGTCGCCCAATGTGTGGACAAATGTACCAGCCTGATAGCCGGTCACATGCGCCAACATCTCAAGTAACAAGGCATATGAAGCAATATTAAACGGAACCCCTAAGAACATATCCGCGGAACGTTGATATAGCTGTAGGTGTAGCTTGCCACCCAATACCTTAACCTGCCAAAGTGTATGGCATGGTGGCAATGCCATTTGTGGCACATCCACAGGGTTCCACGCCGATACAACCATACGACGACTGTCCGGCGCCGTCTTGATCTGGTCAACCAGATTTACAATCTGATCCACGCCACCGAAATCGCGCCATTGCCGTCCATAAACCGGCCCTAAGTCACCCGTTTCGTCTGCCCACTCATCCCAGATCGTTACTTTGTTATCTTGCAGATACCGAATATTTGTATCGCCAGATAAAAACCAAAGAAGTTCATGAATGATCGAACGCAGGTGCAATTTTTTTGTTGTTACCAATGGGAAACCTGCACTCAGATCATATCGCTGTTGCATCCCAAAACAAGAAGTTGTCCCCGTACCGGTTCGGTCCGTCGTCTCGATCCCTGTGTCCAGAATATATTGCAACGCGTCGTGATATTGCTGCATTCTATGCCCCTTTGCGCCTGTGCTTGCTCTGTCATACCGTCTGATACGCGTTAGTCCAAGCCCGTCAATGATCTTACTGGCCACTAAAGGTGCAAGGGCGCTCGACATTGTTGCGAAGCACAGTCAGAATGCGGCGGAAACATTATCTTGAGGCAAGGATT
Source organism: uncultured Paracoccaceae bacterium (assembly GCA_947499635.1). GTDB lineage: Bacteria > Pseudomonadota > Alphaproteobacteria > Rhodobacterales > Rhodobacteraceae > Epibacterium. The sequence continues at coordinate 443,808 of CANMPD010000001.1, forward strand.
GAAAACATGGCTTTAAAATATCTCCACACAATGGTGCGTGTAAAAGATTTGGAAAAATCTATGGCTTTCTACAAACTACTAGGTCTGCAAGAGACCAAACGTATGGAAAGTGAAAAAGGGCGCTTTTCATTAATTTTCATGGCGGCTCCAGGTCAAGAGGACACCCCCGTAGAACTTACCTATAACTGGGACGGTGATGATCAATTGCCTTCGGATAGCCGCCACTTTGGACATCTAGCCTACGAAGTAGATGATATCTATGCGACGTGCCAATTCTTGATGGACAACGGAGTGACAATCAATCGCCCACCTCGTGATGGTTACATGGCGTTTGTACGCTCACCAGACAACATCTCGGTTGAACTCTTGCAAGCAGGTGAGCGGCTTCAGCCTGCCGAACCATGGGCAAGCATGGAAAACACTGGTAGCTGGTAAGTCACACCCCAATAAAGCCCTGTGCTTGCGATAAAGAGCATCTTTGTGCAGGGCTTATAGTAGATATCAGCCGACATTTGGCGATATCTATTCTATTGTAGACAAATAGATAAGAGAGCTGAAAATGGTCTCTGGCAGCCACCCCGTCATTTTTTGACGTTCATGGTGCCAAAATGGTCACATTCTGTGACCTCCCTATAACAACGGCATCGTAACCTATGGTGCAGACTTCGTTTACAGGGCGACAAAACAACATTCATTTAACTTAGGGCATCCCAAACTAAAGGGTATATTGAACTGTCTTGGGTGAACGGGCAGTTTCCCGTTCTTGGCAGCATATCTTAGTAAATGTAGCGGATCTGGTCTGACCAGTAACGCTCCATCCGTTTCAGCGAGGCTGTAATATCCTCGATCCCTTCGGCGCTAATCACACCTTTGGTCTCAAGCCCCTCTGCATGTCGTGAGAATAGTGAAGCGACAATATCGCGCACTTCACGGCCCCGAGGCGTCAAACGAACCCGCACGGAGCGGCGATCGATTTCACAGCGTTGATGGTGCATATAGCCCATCTCAACCAGCTTTTTTAAGTTATAGCTGACATTGCTGCCTTGATAGTACCCACGGGACTTTAGTTCCCCTGCCGTCACTTCATTGTCGCCAATGTTGAACAGCAACAAAGCTTGTACCGCGTTAATGTCTAAGACACCTACGCGTTCAAACTCATCCTTGACTACATCCAGCAATAGGCGGTGCAAACGCTCCACCATTCCCAGTGCATCAAGATAACCAGTCATGAACCCTTTGTGGTCCGTCTGGCTGAAAGGTCGTTCCATACTCATCCAGCATCTCCGAATCGAAATTGCTTATGCCTTAAGATGCGAGATAATCCCCAAGAATGAGTTAAGCCGAATTTTCTTTTATTTTTGGAAGGTTTGTGCGATTTTATTAACCAACTCAACTAGGGGGGATGGTGGTGCAACCTGACCGGTCACCCACTGATACAAATCCTGGTCATTTTCACTCAGAAGTTGATCATACAGGTCTAAATCTACGTCACTCATGATTTCTAGCTGATTTTCCGCAAAAGCAATCAGCAGAATATCCATTTCTTTAATGCCCCGCCGCATCGAACGCATTTTCAGGCGTTTGATACGGATAGGGCGACCTTCATTTGTTGGCGCGACTTCACGTAGTCGATTACCGTCAAAAAATGCGTTGCTCACAACTTGCCCTCACCAATCATACGGCGCAGAGATTTTTCCAGACGCGCTGCGCGTTCAGCCAAACCGCGTTGCTCTGTGTGAACCGAGCGCAATTCACGCAAGACATTCGCAATATCCGGGTTCGCTTCCCCTTCAGGGGGAGAGGTAGATAAATCATCACCTTCCCCCGTTAACAACCAGGTCATCGACACATTCAACAAACCAGATAGCATCGACAGTTTGTTCGCACGTGGTTCTGATAAATCTTGCTCCCACGACATCAAGGTAGTTTTCTTCACCCCTAACCGCCGTGCAAGTTGAGCCTGCGCCATGTCTGCCGCTTCACGCGCAGCCGCCACACGATCACCAAAGGTTGCGACCTCAGGACTATACCAATTTGTCTCTGTCTCGCTCATGTGCCTCTCCCTTATTTTGTGGGCGTATTTATAGATCAGTTGTACCAATATAGTCGGCTCATCTTGATCGCAGTTATTGCGCATCCTAAGACGGTTTCACCAAACATACAAACCTTAGGCTTTTGCGTCGGATATATAATATCGGCACCGGCGTTTTGGGCTGAAATCACGACATTACAACAGGACCACATTATGACTGTATCTGCCAATTTTTTGTCCGACACTTTGTCGCGCGTCAAACCATCCCCCACGATGGCTGTAACGCATAAAGCCCGTGAATTGCGCGCGGCCGGTCGTGACGTGATTGGGCTTGGTGCAGGAGAACCGGATTTTGACACACCTCAAAATATCAAAGACGCGGCAATTGCCGCAATTGCCGCAGGCAAAACAAAGTACACGGCTGTTGATGGGATACCAGAGCTCAAAGATGCGATCTGTGCTAAGTTCAAAAAAGACAATGGCTTAGATTACACACCTGCGCAGGTGACCGTAAACGGGGGTGGTAAGCAGACATTGTACAATGCACTGACAGCCACCCTGAATGAAGGCGACGAAGTCGTGATCCCTGCGCCGTATTGGGTGTCTTACCCAGATATGGTTCTCTTGGCCGGTGGCACCCCTGTCACGGTTGAGGCGACGCTTGAAAATAACTTTAAGCTTACCCCAGACCAACTAGAGGCCGCGATCACGCCGAAAACCAAGTGGTTTATCTTTAACTCACCGTCGAACCCAACCGGCGCGGGATATAGCTTTCAAGAACTCAAAGCACTAACGGATGTGTTAATGCGCCACCCGCACGTCTGGGTCATGAGCGATGATATGTATGAGCATCTCGCCTATGATGATTTCAAATTCGCCACCCCGGCTGAAGTTGAGCCTGCCTTGTATGACCGCACGTTGACCTGCAACGGTGTATCCAAAGCCTATGCGATGACCGGCTGGCGGATAGGTTATGCCGCAGGCCCGGTTGAGTTGATCGCGGCCATGCGCAAGGTGCAATCTCAGTCAACATCAAACCCCTGCTCCATCAGCCAACACGCCGCGGTCGAAGCTCTCAATAGCCCTCAGGACTATTTGGCAACCAATAACGTGACATTTACACGTCGTCGCAATCTGGTGGTATCAATGTTGTCCGAAATCGATGGCATTACATGCCCTACCCCCGAAGGCGCATTTTATGTCTATCCTTCCATCGCCGGGTTAATTGGAAAGACCACACCTGCTGGGACTGTGATTAAAGACGATGAAGCTTTTGCGTCGGCACTCCTTGAAGAGACGGATGTGGCAGTGGTGTTTGGTGCAGCTTTTGGGTTATCGCCCAACTTCCGGGTCAGCTATGCGACATCAGATGAACAATTGATCGAGGCCTGCACCCGTATCCAACGTTTCTGTGCGGCCTTGACGTAACGGCGAAACAGTTCGCTGCGTGATGCGCGGCAACGAACACTCCGGTGCTATTGGCACCGGAGTGTATTATTTATTCTTACATATCCATTTATTGTGCACAGTTTCGACTTCCACTTGCCTATGGTGTGCAGATCATTAGCTTAACCTACAAGCCTTTAGCGTCGCGAGTTCCCATGTCCCCTTCCCTGCCAGAGTACTATTTCCGTATCCGTGAAAATGGAGCCCTTGTGTTTCGCTTGGACACTGAGAACCGCAACCGTAGGATCGAAATGGATCAAATAGCGGTTGTTCATCTCAAACGTGGTGACATCAAACCCCACGGAGATCGCATCCTCAGCCCAAATGACCTAACGGCGATCCGCGCTTGGATGCAGGAGCGCACCACACTGGTCGAACGCCGTGAGGTCGACGACATTTTACGTACAGTGGATCATTTGAATCTCACCGCTCAATGGGTTCAAAGCCGCGCAACAGATGATCAACTTGATCAGGTAACCGATACGCTTTTGATGGCGATGCATGATCTGCGCCAAGTTTTGGTGCGTAAAAAATCAGACCGTTTGAGCGCAAGTAAGAGCTGAGATCGGCATTCTTAATACCTCTGTTTCGTTTTCGATCTTGTTTCCGAATGCGAGGCATGCAGAGGTGCCGACATATACAGGGCGGCTGGATCTAAAGTGCAGTTACCAGCAAAGACAAGCAGATCCACACCACCAACGCGCCGGCACCCAACTCAATCATGGCCACCAGACGCCGCAAGCCCGTTGCCGCCAAGGTCTGTAAAAGCCCTCCGCGTAGGCCCACAGCCGCAACAGCAACCCCAGTGGTAATCATCGCCGTCCCCAACCCCATCGAAAGAGCTCCTAAAACGCCGGCACCTAAAATTCCCATGCGCCAGGTGAGCAGCAATAGGAAGATTGCCCCAGTACAAGGCCGAATTGCGATCGTCACGATCAACGCCAATGCATCTCGAACGGATGTCAGTTCCTGAACCTCTTCCAGTGTGGGTCCATGGCGGTGACCGCAACTTTCACACACGCCTGATGAATGCGAATGACCGTTTTCATGCGTGTGATTGTGACCCGAAGCGTGGCTTTGGTGAGTCTTCACATTTTGAGTGTTTCGTAAGGTCAACAACCGCCGCGCGCCACGTAATGCCAGATACATCCCCACAAGCGCCATCAAACCATAAGATAAAGGTGCCAGCCAATGTTCAGCAGCCTGCGTAATCTCGCTTCGGGTCCATCCTAATCCCCAAGCTGTCCCTGCGACAAGCACAATGGCTGTGCAAGCCTGTGCCAAAGAAGCCGCAAAGGAAATCGCCACAAGCCGAATAACAGCCACGCGTTGCCCCAAAGCATAACCGCCAATAACAATCTTACCATGTCCCGGACCCGCGGCATGAAAGAGACCATAAGCGAAACTTATACTACAAAGACCGAGTAAGGCCCCTGGTTCGCCCGCACGCAAGGCACGCAGCGCCACAGCCAGTGCAGTTTGTGCCTCACGTTGACCTGCTGCAGCCCAAATACGTAAATCAACCAACCCACCAAACGCAAAGAGCCACACGGCAAGCCCAACCACACCAAACGCGACTCCGCCCAGCAACAATGCCAATAATCTGCGTCCAAATTGCGATACGACGACCGATGCCTCTTCTGTTTTGGTATGAGGCGTCATGCAGTCGCCATGCAGTTTAACTTGGGACGTTTGTGTCATTACGTGTCCTTACAGTGCAAGTGCACGACTGCTGCAAAGGCTTCTCCGACTTCAGGGTAAGCCGCCTCGACCTGATCTTGCGGCGTTGCATACAACAGCTCCTCGACCTTGGAATAAGCCGCATTCAAGTCTGGTTGCGTAACTTGTACAGAGCAATTTTGGCCGGTGTTATCTTGATTTGTGCGATCTTGCCCATTCATCGCTGCAATCTGTGCCTGCTTCAATTCATATGAAGAGTAATAACCCGGGTCGTAGGCTTTTATCTGCAATTGATCCGCAGAGATGGGTGTATCCAACAGGCGGCGGTGCCGAGAGATGATCTGACCATTCGCCACTGTGACACCCAAATCCTGCGGTTTTCCCAAAGCAATCGGTCCTGCCGCATTCTTAGTTGTGGTCACATAAAGGTCTCCATTGAATTCTGCATCCCACTGCAGATCGAACCCCTGCAACTGCCCTAATTCACCTGAAGTGAGTTGACCGTCAAAATCACTATCCAGCCCACGTTCTTCCAATATAACAAGGGAATAGAAATCATCATAAGCCCAGGTCACATCCACGGCAACCAACTGTCCTTGCGCATCGATCTCGAGCATCAATGACGTATCAATGAACACGTGTGGGTGTGCATGAGTGGGCGATATAGCAAAACATAGGGCTGCAGCCGTATATGCCAAACGTATCCCAAGCTTACGAACATTCGAAAAAGGTTTTTTCATATTCAAAACGTAAACTTATGTTACGCGCCAAGCAATGCCTCTCCATGAGAATAAAATCAAACTCTGTTGAACCGACAGCCAACCAGCAGAATTGCGCTGGTTGAACCTTATTTCTCCCAGCTAACGAGGCAAAAATCGATATTGTTCTGGATCTATACCGGTCCCTCGAAACGCCTGTCATCCTCGTATTTAGCGGTTAAATCGCCAAAGCATCCCAAGACGGTGTCGAGAATCCGAGACACCCCCTTTCCCCGCGTCACAACATCGGCCATACTAAGAGAAATAGTACTATAATATGAGCAGCATAATGGCCGATGATCTTTTGAACTCCGCCCCAGTCGAGACCTATGACGCCTCCTCCATTGAAGTGTTGGAAGGGCTAGAGCCCGTCCGCCAGCGTCCTGGTATGTATATCGGCGGCACAGATGAGCGCGCGCTGCACCATATGGTGGCTGAAATCCTCGACAACTCGATGGATGAAGCCGTCGCGGGCCACGCCAATCGCATCGAGGTCGAATTGCACGCGGATTACTCCGTCACCGTGCGTGACAATGGACGCGGCATTCCAATTGACCCACACCCTAAGTTCCCCGAGAAATCCGCACTCGAAGTGATCTTGTGCACTCTACATGCGGGCGGTAAGTTTTCAGGCAAAGCCTATCAAACATCAGGTGGTTTGCATGGCGTGGGTTCGTCAGTCGTAAACGCACTGTCTGACGTTATGGTTGTTCAAGTTGCTAAGAATAAAGAACTATTTGAACAAAGCTTTTCACGTGGCATCCCACAAGGCCCTGTTTCAAAGATCGGCGCGGCTCCCAATCGGCGCGGCACATCCGTGACATTTCACGCAGATGAACAAATCTTTGGCTCTCATAAGTTCAAGCCCAAACGCCTGATGACGTTGGTGCGTTCAAAGGCCTATCTGTTCTCGGGCGTTGAAATTCGTTGGAAATCGGCCATCGACGACAAGGAAACTCCGCTTGAGGCCACGTTTCATTTTCCTGGCGGCCTTCGCGATTACCTCAGTGAGGTGCTTGGAAAAGCTTCCATTTATGCTGAGGCACCGTTCGCAGGTAAAGTCGAATTCAGCGAAAAGTTCGGCCAGCCCGGATATGTTGAATGGGCGATCAACTGGACACCTTCGCGCGATGGCTTCACACAATCCTATTGTAATACAGTCCCCACCCCAGAGGGCGGAACCCATGTCGCAGGTTTTTGGGCGGCAATCCTTAAAGGCGTCAAAGCTTATGGCGAATTGGTTGGGAATAAAAAGGCCAGCCAAATTACCCGCGATGACTTGATGGCTGGCGGCTGCGCGTTGGTGTCGTGTTTCATCGCGGACCCTGCCTTTGTCGGACAAACCAAAGACCGACTGTCGTCGGAATCCGCCACAAAGATGGTCGAAAATTCGGTTCGTGACCACTTTGACAACTGGTTGGCCGCCGATACCAAATCTGCAGGCGCTATCCTTGATTTCCTTATTCTGCGCGCCGAAGAGCGCCTGCGACGTAAGCAGGAAAAGGAAACCCAACGTAAATCAGCAACCAAAAAGCTGCGCCTGCCCGGAAAACTGACGGATTGCACATCTAAAGACCGTTCAGGCACCGAGTTGTTTATCGTCGAGGGAGACTCGGCCGGTGGATCGGGTAAAGGCGCACGTAAACGTGAAACCCAAGCCTTGTTGCCGCTTAAGGGAAAGATCCTCAACGTACTGGGTGCAGCATCAAATAAACTATCATCAAATGCAGAGATCCGTGATCTATGCGAGGCACTGGGTGTCGGCGTCGGAACCAAGTTCAACATTGATGACCTCCGGTATGATAAAATTATCATCATGACGGATGCGGATGTCGACGGCGCACATATCGCCGCCCTGTTGATGACTTTCTTTTTCACCCAAATGCGCCCCTTAATCGACCAAGGCCATTTATATCTGGCCTGCCCCCCCCTGTTCCGTCTGAGCCAAGGTGCAAAACGCGTCTATTGTCTGGATGAGGCTGAACGCGATATGTGGATGGAAAAAGGGCTCGGTGGTAAAGGCAAAATCGACGTGTCTCGTTTTAAGGGACTGGGTGAAATGGATGCCAAAGACCTCAAAGAAACCACGATGGATCCCAAAACCCGTAAACTCATCCGCGTTACAATTGACGAGGATGAGCCGGGGGAAACCGGTGATTTGGTCGAACGTCTGATGGGTAAGAAACCGGAATTACGCTTTCAATACATCCAAGAAAATGCGAAATTCGTCGAAGAATTAGACCTATAGGCAAAGGCCACTGCCGTTCCTGCACAGGCCCTGTGAAGCCATACACCAGCGTGGTATGTCATGTTCTTTCGCGGTAAAAACAGCCCTAAACACCAAAACACGGGCTTACGAGGCGTTTCTACACGGGCTTATTCCAGATTCCCTCTGGCTTTTAACCCAATAGCAGGGTATCCGCGCATCAACCTCATATCTAAAGGCAGATACTCATGGACCTGCGCAATATTGCGATCATCGCGCACGTTGACCACGGTAAAACAACCCTAGTTGACGAGCTACTTAAACAATCCGGCGCGTTTCGCGAGAACCAAGCCGTTGCAGAACGTGCTATGGACAGCAACGATTTGGAGCGCGAGCGCGGGATTACCATCCTCGCCAAGGCGACTTCGGTTGAATGGAACAATACCCGTATCAACATCGTCGACACGCCCGGCCACGCCGACTTTGGTGGCGAAGTTGAGCGGATCCTGTCCATGGTGGACGGTGTTGTCCTTTTGGTTGATGCTGCCGAAGGCCCAATGCCGCAAACCAAATTTGTGACGTCCAAAGCCCTTGCATTAGGCCTACGTCCAATTGTTGTTGTGAACAAAGTCGACAAGCCCGATGGTGAACCTGACCGCGCTTTGGACGAGTGCTTTGATCTGTTTGCCAACCTTGGCGCCAACGACGAACAACTTGATTTCCCAACCATGTACGCATCTGGCCGGTCTGGCTGGGCGGATATGTCATTAGACGGGCCGCGCAAAGATCTGTCCGCGCTGTTTGACCTGATTGTTGAACATGTCCCCGCACCTAAGCAGCTTGAAGCGATGGACAAGCCATTCAGCATGCTGGCGACCACCCTCGGTGCTGACCCCTTCATGGGCCGTATCCTGACAGGCCGCGTTGAAAGTGGTACTTTGAAAGCCGGTGATAGCCTCAAGGCTTTGTCGCGTGACGGCAAGCTCATCGAAAACTTTCGCTGCACTAAAATTTTGGCCTTCCGTGGCCTAGGCCAACAGGCGATCGATCTTGCCGAAGCGGGGGATATTGTTTCCATCGCAGGTATGTCCGAAGCAACCGTAGCCGACACATTGCTGGCCCCGTCGCTGGACACTCCGCTGCCAGCGCAACCGATTGATCCACCAACCATCACAGTCACCTTTGGTATCAACGACAGCCCATTGGCCGGTCGCGATGGTAAAAAGGTACAATCACGCGTCATTCGTGATCGCCTGATGAAGGAAGCAGAATCAAACGTTGCAATCAAAATCACCGACACGCCAGGCGGTGAAGCGTTTGAAGTTGCCGGTCGTGGCGAATTGCAAATGGGTGTTTTGATCGAAAACATGCGCCGCGAAGGGTTTGAATTATCAATCTCTCGTCCTCAGGTTCTATTTACCGAGGAAAACGGCCAGCGTATGGAACCCGTTGAAGAGGCAACTATTGACGTTGATGACGAGTATTCAGGTGTTGTCATCGAAAAACTGACTGGCCACCGCAAAGGTGACTTGGTCGAGATGAAACCAGCTGGCGCCGGGAAAACTCGTATCATCGTGCACGTGCCGTCACGTGGTCTGATCGGCTATCACGGCGAATTCCTAACGGACACACGCGGTACTGGCGTATTGAACCGTGTTTTCCACGGTTGGACACCACACAAGGGCAATATCCCTGGTCGTCGCGCTGGCGTTTTGATCTCAATGGAAAACGGGACGTCTGTCGCATTCGCACTTTGGAACCTCGAAGATCGCGGCAAAATGATGATTGGTGCACAAGAGGACGTTTACACAGGTATGATCATCGGCGAACACAGCCGTGAAAACGATCTGGAAGTGAACCCGCTGAAAGGTAAGAAACTGACAAACGTACGTGCGTCAGGTACCGATGATGCCGTTCGCTTGACAACACCTATGACACTGTCTCTGGAAGAAGCCATTGCATACATCGACAACGATGAACTGGTTGAAGTGACACCCAATAATGTACGCCTGCGCAAACGTTATCTGGACCCTCACGAGCGTAAGCGCATGGCAAAGACGAACTCTTAATCACAGAGACTCATCCGTTTATTAAGAAAAGGCCGCCCATGGGCGGCCTTTTGGCTATTCTGGATAAGCTCTGCTACAGACGTAAATCTACAATCTTTGTATCTGAGGCCAATCCCGCTTCTTCTAAACGCAACGCCAATAGATCTTTCAACGTTTCAGCAGAAGTATCTTCGACCTCATCTGTTTCATCAGTCTCTTCAGATGCTGATAGTTCTTCTAAGACGGAAGTCAAAACTTCGAGTGCAGCTTCATCTACACCGCTCGTATCATCTTCAGTTTCAGTATCTGCCGGCGGAGGTGGCGGTGGAGGCCGCGTACCTGCTTGTTCCGCTAATCCTTTTGCATCAACCCCATATTCCGAAAGAACTGCTGCCAACTCTTCGGTTGGTGCAATACCTAAATCGGAAATGCCTGAGACAATAGATGATGCATCATCATCGCTTAAATCTTCTAGATCATAATCTGACAGAAGAGCATCAAGGCCTTCTGTCTGCTCATCAGTCATCGCTTCTTCTTGAACTTGAGACATCTGCGGCATCATAGCTGCCGGCATCATCCCATTGACCGAATTCATCATTTCGCGTTCCACTTCTATAGATACAGCCAAAATCGAACTGTGATAGGAACCTATTGCGACGACGCCTTGGAAAAGCTTACCACTCAAACAAAAAAATCAAATTGATAGTTATATTTTTACTGAAAATTAACATCTGAAAACACGTTTGCAGAGCTACATAAAATGTGCCCCGTTCCAAACTCAATATCGATCCAATTGAAAAGTATCACGACAGCAGGCATCATTTCCGTCGCTCTAAAAGCAACTAAATTCCCAATATCATGATTTTATTTTCCAGTTACAGCTGCGCACAATTTTTTGATTCGCAAATGTATGTGGTCTCAGATTGTAAAAAAGGGCCGCGAAAGCGCGACCCTTAATAATATATAATCGTCTCAGATCCGGATGATCTATGTAGATGTTTCAACAACCATCAGCTCACGCTCCGATGCGCCTTTGGCAAAAGATAGCGCTTCTTGATATTCTGGGCTGTTATAACACGCGACAGCTGCATCCACACTCTCAAATTCGGCAACAACATTACGCGGGCGTTCCCGACCTTCAAGCTGCACAAACCGCCCTCCGCGCGCAATAAAACGACCACCGTGCTTGGCAATCGCAGGCCCAGCCAGTTCAGCATATTTCCCATATGCATCAGCGTCAGTCACAGTAACATGTCCAATCCAAAGTGCAGGCATCACGTATCTCCCGTTTGTTTAATATCTCAACCAGCCAGCATATCTTCAGCTGCTTTCAGAGCAGCCTCTGCGCCGGAAAAATCCTTGCCGCCACCTTGTGCCATGTCAGGTCGACCGCCGCCGCCCTTACCGCCAACAGCAGGAACTGCAACTTTCAACACATCAACAGCTGAGATTTCACCAGTCAAATCATCAGTCACACCCGCTGCAACCGCAACTTTACCGTCATCCTCTGCTATTAGTAAAATAATGCCGGAACCGATATTTTGCTTATGGGCGTCGATCAATCCACGAAGATCCTTGCCAGACACACCTTGTAACGCTTGGCCTAGGAACGTCTTTCCATTGATATCCTTGGTTTCCACAGCCCCACCAGAGCCACCACCCATCGCAACCTGCTGCTTCAGGTTTGAGATTTCATTTTGCAAAAACTTCCGCTCGTCCATCATCGCTTTCAGGCGATCAATCACTTCACTCGGCGGCGCTTTCATCGCACTGGCAATATCTGCCATCCGAACAGCTTCGCCTTGTAAATGCGCAAAGGCTGCAGCCCCCGTCAATGCTTCGATCCGGCGCACACCAGCCGATGACGCACTGTCGCCCAATATGACAAAGGTCCCGATATCACCAGTCTGCTTCACATGCGTTCCGCCACAAAGTTCGATGGAATAGGTTTGCCCATCTGTACCTTTGCCAGTCGGCGCACGCCCCATAGACACGACACGCACTTCGTCGCCATACTTCTCGCCAAATAACGCCTGAGCACCAAGAGCACGTGCATCATCAGGCGTCATGATCCGGGTATTCACTGCAGTATTCTGGCGAATAAAATCGTTTACTTCTATCGCCACTTTAGCAAGTTCTTCGCCAGTCATCGCCTTGTTATGGCTGAAATCAAATCTCAAACGGTCATCGGCATTAAGAGATCCTTTTTGCGCCACATGCTCTCCTAGTGCATTGCGAAGCGCCTCATGCAAAAGGTGAGTGGCGGAGTGGTTGGCACGTATCTGTCCCCTGCGCACATGGTCGACTTCCATGACCGCTCCGACACCTGTCGTGATTACACCTTCGGTGATCTCGGCCAAATGGAGGAATACACCTTCGACCTTTTTAGTGTCCGTCACACGCGCCGCACCACCTTCAACGGTCAAGATCCCAGAATCGCCTACCTGACCGCCACTTTCCCCATAAAACGGGGTTTGGTTTGTAATAATTTGAACCTGATCGCCGACTGTCGCCGTCTCAATACGGGCACCCTCTTGTATCAGGGCGATAATTTGTCCTTCTGCGCGCTCGGTCTCATAACCTAGGAATTCGGTTGTGCCAAATTCATCGACAATGTCGAAATAGACCTTCACATCTGCGGCTTCACCCAGGCCAGTGCCACCAGCGCGAGATTTTTCCTTTTGTGCCTTCATCGCAGCATCAAAGCCCTGCGTGTCGACATTAATTTCTTTTGCCCGCAGTGCGTCTTGGGTCAGATCAAGTGGAAAACCAAACGTATCATACAGTTTAAACGCGGTTTCGCCCGAGAGTGTATCTCCCTGCCCTAAATCACCCGTAACATCATCCAGCAGTTTCAAACCGCGGTCCAAAGTCTTGAGAAAACGCGTTTCTTCCTGTTCGAATGTCTCTTCGATCAACGCTTGCCCTTGACCTAACTCAGGATAGGCCGCTCCCATTTGACTGACCAGTGCAGGTACAAGTTTATGCATCACCGGGTCAGATGCGCCCAGCAGTGACGCATGTCGCATAGCACGACGCATGATACGACGTAAAACATAGCCACGGCCTTCGTTCGAGGGCAACACCCCTTCCGCAATCAAGAATGAACACGAACGTAAATGATCTGCGATAACGCGGTGATGTACGTTTTGATCACCAAACGGCTCACTGCCCGTCACATTCGCCGAAGCCTCGATAAGGCTTTTGAACAGATCCGTTTCATAGTTGTCATGTGTGCCCTGCAAAAGCGCTGCTATACGCTCAAGGCCCATACCCGTGTCGATAGACTGCATGTCCAAATCAACCATGGATCCATCAGCGAACCGCTCGTTTTGCATGAAAACAAGGTTCCAAATCTCGATAAAACGGTCACCATCTTCTTCGGGAGAGCCGGGAGGACCACCCCAAATATGATCACCGTGATCATAGAAAATTTCCGTACACGGCCCACATGGTCCCGTGTCACCCATCTGCCAAAAATTATCCGATGTCGCGATGCGGATGATCCGTTCTTCAGGTACCCCAACTTTCTTCCAAATTTCAAATGCTTCGTCATCCGTGTGATAAACCGTGGTATATAGTTTATCTTTTGGGATATCGAACTCACCGGTGATCAATTCCCATGCAAAAGAGATCGCATCTTCTTTGAAATAATCCCCGAATGAGAAATTCCCAAGCATCTCGAAAAATGTATGGTGGCGTGCAGTATAACCTACATTGTCGAGGTCATTGTGCTTACCGCCTGCACGGACACATTTTTGCGCGGATGTAGCACGCACGTAATCACGGCGATCAACGCCAGTGAAACAGTTCTTAAACTGTACCATACCCGAGTTTGTGAACATCAACGTCGGATCGTTGCGTGGCACCAATGGGCTAGAGGCAACAACCTCGTGCCCTTGTTTCCCATAGTAATTCAAAAATGTAGACCGGATGTCGTTCAAACTGGGCATCGTGAGACGGCTTTCTGCGTGATATGTAACAGTCTCTAGCGGTTTATCGCGCCAGCGAAAGGCTGTCCACATATCAAAGCATCTCGGCTAATAAGTAACGTCGACAATCTCGCCTGTTTGCTCAACAATATCTCCATTTCGGATGGTGCCACCCTGATGTATCGCACACATCAGCCCCCGCAGCCGCAAATGCCGATATTCTGGAATATTTACCCAATCCTTAGCATCTGCCCCATAACGCGCTTTCCACTTCACACAGGCGTCGTTAAAGACCTCCGTCACACGTAAAAGGCTTGTCCCAACGCGTAGGAGACTGCCATTGGGAATATTTTTCTCTGTCATATCGAGATCAAGAATAAACGTATCGCCAGGGTGGATCGTATTCTCGCGGTCTAGCCACACCAAATCCATTACCCGTTTTGGTAAAATACAAACTTGTAACCCAGGATGCGGGCGACCATCAGGCAAGCGAAGCCAAGGGCGCGTGGCCCATCGTTCACCCGGGATGCCCTGATCTGATGTCAACGTGATCTCGTCGACAAAGCGGCGCTGGTTATAGTCTGGACGCAGACATAACATCGAAACAGCCGCACCCGATTTAGGTGCGGCTAAAATATGCGGAAGACCCGCATTCAATTCGTCTAAGGTTGCGTGCAAAGGTTAGCCTTCGAATAGAACATCGTCGTCTTTATCTTCGGGAGGCATGTCAAACTCAAGCCCATGCGCCGCCCGTATTTTATCTTCGATTTCCAAAGCAACACGAGAATGTTCACGCAGATATGTTTTGGCGTTTTCACGCCCCTGCCCGATACGTTCATCCCCGTAAGAAAACCAAGCCCCAGCTTTGTTTACCACACTCGCGGCAACGCCAAGATCCAACAGCTCGCCCATTTTTGAAATCCCTTCACCATACATGATGTCGAATTCCACTTGTTTGAACGGTGGCGCAACTTTGTTCTTCACGACTTTCACACGAGTCGCATTCCCGACAATTTCATCGCGATCTTTAACAGCACCAATCCGGCGAATATCCAACCGAACGGATGAGTAGAACTTTAACGCATTACCGCCAGTCGTTGTTTCTGGCGAACCAAACATAACGCCGATCTTCATACGGATCTGGTTAATAAAAATAACCATACATCTCGAGCGACTGATCGAGCCTGTCAATTTGCGCATCGCTTGGCTCATCAAACGTGCTTGGACCCCAACACTGCTGTCACCCATGTCACCTTCGAGTTCTGATTTCGGTGTCAGAGCTGCGACCGAGTCAACAATAACCATATTTACGGCACCAGAACGCACAAGCGTATCAGTAATTTCCAGCGCTTGCTCTCCGGTGTCCGGCTGTGAAATCAACAGCTCGTCAAGGTTCACCCCAAGCTTCGCCGCATATTGTGGGTCCAGCGCATGTTCCGCATCAACAAAGGCGCAAACACCGCCTTTTTTCTGCTGCTCTGCGATACAATGCAACGTCAGCGTGGTTTTACCGGAACTTTCAGGCCCATAAATTTCAATAATCCGGCCCATGGGTAAGCCGCCGATCCCCAAAGCAATATCAAGACCGAGAGATCCGGTCGAGCTCGCCTCGATCTCTTGGAGGGCTTTACCCTCCCCCAACTTCATGATTGAGCCTTTGCCAAACTGTCGCTCAATCTGCGCAAGAGCGCTATCCAGCGCCTTTTGCTTATCGCCGCTTTTCTTGTCGTCCTTCATGGTCAATAGATCCGCCATAATCCTGTGTCCTTCTCTATGTGTCACACCCAGAGGCTGACGACAATAACTGCTTTGTTTTCCTTTTGTTCCTTATGAAGCAATTGCGAGAACAAAGCAAGAATATCTATATAAAAATAAGAACTGTCATCATGGTTAAGGAATAGTTTATCCTAAGAGGGATATTTTCATTATTCGCGGATAGTTTACGCTTATGCTGGTCTTCTACAAAGCGCGCCTTGTCATTTTGTCTGTTCCCAAAACGGGAACCACATCCCTGCAAGCGGCCCTACAGCCTTATGCTGACATGGCGATCACCGATCCGCCGATTTTAAAGCACGCGCCGCTGTATCGTTACAATCGCTGGATTCGTCCGATGTTCAAGCAGGTCTGCAATGTAGAACTCGAGGTAGCAGCCCTGATGCGTGAGCCTGTTGATTGGTTAAGCAGTTGGTATCGATTTCGACAACGCCCTCACCTAGATGGAAAACCCACATCAACGAAAGACATTACATTTGACACATTCGTACGCGATTACTGTCGGGGTGAGCGCCCTGCTTACGCTGATGTCGGAAGCCAAGCAAAATTTCTAGAACCCCAACCCAATGGCTGTAAAGTTGATCACTTGTTTTCTTACGAGCACATCGACACCTATCACAGCTTCCTTAAGCAACGTTTGGATATCGATTTCGAATTGCCCCAGAAAAACGTCAGCCCCAGATTGGACCAATCTATGCTGACATTATCAGAGAAAACTGCCGCAATCTATCGCCGAAAGTTTGCCGCGGATTTCGATCTCTATGCGTCACTACCTGCAGATAACTGTTCTTGAACTGTTTCTGTCAATTCACTCAGTGAGAACGGCTTGGGGAGGAAGACTGAATTGGGAACAGGTTCCTCGCTCTCGCTAAAGGCTCCTTCGGAATAGCCTGACACAAAAACGACACGCGTGCCTGGTCGTTCTTTGAGCGCCTCGCGCACCCAACTGGGGCCATCCATGCCCGGCATGACGACATCAGTTACGAACACATCGACGTCTAGTGCATCATCAGACAGTACATCCAACGCATCTTCGGCGGATTCAGCTTCAAGAACCGTATAACCGCGCATGCGTAACGCCCGTGATGCAAAGGCACGAACAGGGGCTTCGTCTTCAACCAATAGAATAACACCTTCGCCGTGCTTGGCTGTTGCAGCCTTGTTGGCCTCAATTTTGCTCACGACAGGTTCAGCAGGCTCATCCACTTGTGTATACACAGGGAAGAAGAGCGTGAACGTCGTTCCGCGGTTTTGTACTGAATCTACAAAGATATATCCGCCAGTCTGCTTAATAATGCCGTAAGCCGTAGACAGGCCAAGTCCCGTACCTTCGCCCGTGCGTTTCGTCGTATAGAAAGGTTCGAATACTTTTTGCAAACGGTCTGGAGGTATCCCGACACCTTCGTCACTCACTCTGATCGTCACCCACTCACCAGGTGGGATAACTGCTCGGTTGCGTTCTAGTGGCGTATCCAGCGTAAGGGTTTCGGTTTCGATCCGAATTTCCCCACCTTGCGGCATCGCATCACGTGCATTCACAACCAAATTCATCAAAACCTGTTCGAGTTGACGCTTATCTGCGCGGATCGCACGAATAAGTGGATCATGGCTCAGTGTTAAGGTCACACGTTCGCCAACAAGACGATTCAAAAGATGTGTCAGGTCTGACAAAGTATCTCGAATATCCAAAGTTTCGGGCAACAGTGTTTGTTTACGAGAGAACGCCAAAAGTTGACTAACGAGTGCCGCCGCACGGTTGGCATTCTCGTGGATCTGAATCAAATCACCGTAATCTTGGTCGCGTTGATCATGGCGCAGCAACAGCAAATCACAATGCCCAGAAATCGCTGTTAAAAGGTTATTGAAATCATGCGCAACGCCGCCTGCTAACTGTCCAATCGCCTGCATTTTTTGGCTTTGGACAAATTGCGCCTCAAGGGTCTTTAACTCGGTCGCGTCGTTTAACACAGCAATGATTGTCGTACCTTCGTCTTGAACAACCCGTGTTAAAGTCACCTGTACAAAAACTTCTTTATCTTTGCGCGACAAACGCAAAAATTCTGATTTATGTGGTGCTAGCCCAAGCGCTGTTTCTTTGAACCAGTCCGACATCGGACGTCCAAGGCCTTCCATAAGCTGGCCCAAATGAACGTCTTTAAAATCCTCTAATCCCAATAAATTCATACACATGAGGTTTACAGCAAGGATCTGACCTTCAGGATTCAATCGTAACATCGGGACCGGCAGCGTATCAAAGCCGGTTTGCGGTCCAGTTGAAATTGGTTTGGAAGGTAGGAAATATAACTCACTGCGACCTTGATCTCGTTTATGAGCCGAGACAAGAACATCCACCGGCCCAGATTTCGACACCAAGGTGCTCATTTGGCCATCTCGTGCTGGCCCAGCCGGAAATAGCTGCTTAAGCGTCTTCACGCGCCCGCCGATAAGATTGCGTGACGCTTCGTTCATAAACAGAACGGCCCCATTCCTACCGATTTGGATCATTGGAATAGATACGATTTCAGTGGGTCGCGTCGATGCAATCCGCTCAATCACATCTTCAACACGCCATAGATAATTTCCCGGCGTCATTTCATGCACGGACAGTCGGACATGTCCTCGACGTGTGACAACATCTTCACTCGCCGCCCCTTCATTTTGCGCTTTACTTTGAAGGCGGAACAAAACGGCTGAAGGATTTGCCAAAATGGATCTCAAAGTTGCCGCTAATGTATCTGCAACCGAATGTTCAAAGCGGCTCAACGCCATCGGGTTAAAGGCGTGAATACCCCCATCTGTATCCGTGATAAAACACGGAGAGGCATCCTTTTCTATGAACCCTTTAAGCAGGCTCGTCACCAGACCGCGCGCTTCAGACTTGCGATGCGTTTGAAACGCAACAAGTCCGGTCACAACCGACAACGTAAGACCAACAGCGGTCATTCCACGTGCAGCCCCGGGCGGGATATTCAACAACCATGCACATAAGATCAAAGCCACAGCTACTGACAAAATAGCAAGTATACGAATTTGATCTGAAGTTTGGCCCCGAACAGCAGGAAACGAAAAAGGAGAGCGACGACCGATCATTACGGCTCCGTAAAATTTTATTGTTTTGCACTATCGCAATGAAACTGGTTAAGTTTGCGTTAAGCTTCACACAATCCTTTACCAAATTCCGTTAATTAATAAGTGATCTGCGTTTTTCAAATCGCAACACGTGATATCATTTGTGCCCCATGCGCACACCAAGCATTTGGCTCACAGGCCCACCCCAGCTTACGACACATGACCCATCGTCTCGTGCAATATAGGTCCATCCTTTATTAACGGGTTCATCTCATGACATCCTACACGATGATTTACTCAGTTTCTCAATTCTTGCGAAGAACGGCGCAATAAAATCCGTCACCACCCTCCAAGGGGGTAAAGTGGTGATCTGAAAGTAATAAGAACGCCTTGTTATGATGCAAAAAACTCTCAACCTGACGCTCATTTTCGCGCTGAAAGAGAGAGCATGTCGCATAAACGAGGTGCCCTTGAGGTCTGACAAATATCGACGCTTGATCTAACACCTGTTGCTGCAACTGAACAACTTGGTCAAACTTTTCCTCGTCCAGCAACCATTTACCTTGTGGATCGCGCCGCCAGGATCCGCTGCCTGAACAGGGTGCATCAACGAGAACAGTATCAAACTGCGCCTCTTCTTGGGTTATGTTTTCAAGTGATACTTGCTTTACAGACGCGCCAGCTCGTGTAGCTCTTGGTTGCAGGTCTTTCATTCTGCGCACATCGACGTCATGCGCATAAAAATCACCACGGACGCGCCCCGCCACAGCTAAGACCTTACCGCCTGCGCCCGCACAGAAATCAAGGAGCTTTTCGCCCGTTTCTAACGGAACTAAGTCTGCAACCGCTTGAGATGATGCATCTTGCAGCTCCACCTCACCATTTAAGAACAGCGGTGACCTCCGGATTTTCCGCTCTCCTTCCAAAACCTGGACTGCGGACGGGGACAATGGGCTGCTTTTCCCTATTATCCCTTCGTCAGCCAATGAGGCAATCGCGTCATCGCGGTTCAATTTGGATAGGTTTACCCGGAGATAAATCGGTGCTCTGCTTCTTAAAGTATGAGCAATGGCTGCAGCTTTATCATCATAAGACCGAACCAATTCAGGCCAAATCCAATCAGGAAAATCAGCGCCCTCGCCGGCCACGAAACCATCCTTAACACCCGAGTTATGCTCGTCATCACTCAGTTTAACCGGTGCGTAACGATCTGACCCAAAGACTGTGTCTGTGTCTTGTCCGGACGCGCGAACGTAACCCAACAAAAGCGCACGCCCTGTTTGGCCACCGCCAATCTCAGAAAAGCTGTGCTTATTCCGGAGCACATCATATACAATGTCCCCGATTGCAGCCCTGTCTTTTGACCCAGCATAGCGGTTTTTACGCCCCCAGCTTGCAAGGGCGCGATCCGCGAGCTCTCCTGAGTGGATAGAGTCAATGACGTCAATCGCGGCGTTGATCCGTGCTGCTGGTGTCATAGTTGTCTGCTCTCCGACACTAAATATTTGCGTTAAACCGTCAGGTGACGTTACCGTTTTATGAACACACAAGAGATCTTGCCTGATCTGCGTACATTCCATCAGCCCGCAGATTTGGAGCGCTTAAGGTCACAATCGCATATCCATATTCGGGCTGCTCAGCTCCCACAAGCATCAAAGCCATGCGGGAGCCTCCTATTCTAGTTCAAAATTGGCTACCCAATATGAACCGCTCAGACATCACACCATCTATAGATACGTGCAAAGAACTCGAATTGCAACCTAAGCGTGTAAAGTGAATGCCGCCGTATCAATTAATGGAACGAAGCACCCACTTCTACCCTCTTATCCAGCCCGGTAATTTGGCGCTTCACGCGTGATCTGAACATCATGTACGTGACTTTCCTTCAAACCTGCGCCAGTGATACGTACAAAATCACAGTTTGTGCGCATCTCTTGTACTGTCGCACAGCCGGTGTACCCCATGGCAGCACGCAGGCCTCCAACCAATTGATGGATAACATTTCCAGCGGGGCCTTTATATGCAACCTGACCTTCAATACCTTCAGGAACCAATTTGTCGGACGCCGCGTCTTTTTGGAAATAGCGATCTGCAGACCCGCGTGCCATTGCACCCATGGATCCCATACCACGATACGATTTAAACGAACGACCTTGATACAAGATCACTTCGCCCGGAGATTCATCTGTACCCGCAATCATAGAGCCAACCATGGCACAGGACGCGCCTGCGGCAATCGCCTTGGCAAAATCGCCCGAGAATTTAATTCCGCCGTCTGCGATAACAGGAACGTCACCTGCCGCAGTTGCACAATCCATAATCGCTGTCAGCTGAGGAACACCGACACCCGCAACCATACGTGTTGTACAGATTGAACCAGGGCCAATCCCAACTTTGACGGCATCCGCACCAACGTCGATCAGAGCCTTGGTAGCGGCAGCTGTGGCAACATTGCCCGCAATAACTTGAATGTTGCTATACTGCGCTTTGATCCGCTTAACGGCCTCAAGAACACCCGCAGAATGCCCGTGTGCGGTGTCAACGACGACAACGTCCACTCCTGCGTCGATCAGTGCCTCTGACCGTTCAAAGCCGCTATCACCAACGGAACTTGCCGCTGCAACGCGTAGACGACCCAATTCGTCTTTAGAAGCTGTCGGGTTTAACACCGCCTGTTCACTGTCCTTAAGCGTCAGCAAACCTGTGAGCTTGCCATCAGGATCCGTCACCAGTAATTTTTCAATCCGACGCGATTTCATCAAGGATTTAGCTTCATCCAGATCCGCAGGTTCCTGCAAGATCGCAAGATTATCGGACGTCATCATCACAGATACTGGCGTTTTGTCATCAGTGGCGAAACGCATATCGCGGTTGGTCACAATTCCCAGGACGCGCCCGTTTTCATTCACAACCGGAAATCCAGTAACACGATAACGTTCCTGCAAGGCCTTGGCATCTGCCAAGGTTTGGGTGGGTGTCAATGTAATTGGATTATAGACAATCCCACTCACAAAGCGCTTCACCCGCCGTATCTGGAGCGCTTGTTCTGCTGTATCAAGGTTCTTGTGAACCACGCCCATGCCACCGGCCTGCGCCATAGCAATCGCCATACGCGCCTCGGTTACGGTATCCATTGCCGAGCTAAGAAGAGGAATGTTCAGATCAATTGTGCGGGTCACCCGCGTTTTTGTATCTGCTGTGTTCGGCAGCACGCTGGATGCGGCTGGAACTAAGAGTACATCGTCAAAGGTAAGCGCCTCACGAATCTGCATTTGTTTTCCTTATGCACAAGCCCGTTTGACGGTCACCCTATGGCACAGTTGCAGGAGATGGAAAAGAGGCCGGATGATTTTTCTTACCTAATTCAGTCAACAACCGCCGATAAGCGATACGGTTACATCAAAAATCATCTAAATCGCGGCGCACATGCATCAAATGACGCAGCTACCGCCTCAGATGACGCTGCTTGCCTTTCCTCTGACAAAAAGAGACATATGTTCTGCATCAAAGACAGATACAAAGAGGCAAATGTGATGAGTGAAGACCTAACAGTCGATCCCTTGGTTGTGTTCACCCCTTCGGGCAAACGCGGCCGTTTTCCGGCTGGGACGCCTGTGCTCACCGCTGCGCGTCAACTTGGTGTCGATCTCGATTCGGTCTGTGGTGGGCGCGGGATTTGTTCAAAATGTCAGATCACCCCGTCTTACGGCGAGTTCTCAAAACTTGGCGTGACTGTTGCTGACACAGCCTTAAGTGCATGGAACAAAGTTGAACAACGCTACCAAGACAAACGGGGGCTCATAGAAGGTCGCCGCCTCGGGTGTCAGGCCCAAATCCAAAGCGATATCGTCATTGATGTCCCCCCTGAAAGCCAGGTCCACCGCCAAGTGGTACGCAAACGCGCCGAAGTGCGTGACATCACCATGAACCCCGCAATTCGTTTATTCTATGTTGAGGTCGAAGAACCTGACATGCACAAACCCTCAGGGGATTTAGAGCGTCTCATTTCAGCCATCCAAACCCAGTGGGGGATCAAGGATGTGCAAGGTAATCTGCGAATACTTCAGCAACTACAGCCAATCCTACGTAAAGGCGAATGGAAGGTGACGGTTGCGCTCCACATACCAGATGATGCAGGCCCTGCCCGTCTTATTCATGTTTGGCCTGGCTATAGCGACACAAAGATTTATGGCCTTGCTGTTGATCTGGGCTCAACCACCATTGCGGCGCATCTATGTGATCTGAAATCCGGCGACGTTGTCGCCTCATCCGGCATCATGAATCCACAAATTCGCTTTGGTGAAGATCTCATGAGCAGAGTCTCCTATGCGATGATGAACAAGGGTGGTGACCAAGAAATGACCCGCGCAGTTCGTGAGGGCATGAACGCTTTGTTTGCACAAATCGCCGATGCGGCGCAGGTGGATGTCTCGCAGATTATGGATCTCGTCGTGGTCTGTAATCCCGTAATGCATCATTTGTTCCTTGGCATTGATCCGTTTGAGTTAGGTCAAGCGCCCTTTGCGCTCGCTACATCGGATGCTTTGTCTTTGCAGGCAGCCGAATTGGGTCTGAATTTACATCCCGATGCCGGGCTTTACCTACTGCCGTGTATCGCCGGCCACGTTGGTGCCGATGCCGCGGCTGTCGCCTTGTCTGAGAGTCCAAACACATCAGAAGATCTCGTTCTGGTTGTCGACGTCGGAACCAACGCCGAAATTCTGCTTGGGAATACAGAAAAGACACTCGCGTGCTCATCCCCAACAGGCCCAGCGTTTGAAGGTGCACAGATCACATCCGGTCAACGTGCCGCCCCTGGCGCGATCGAGCGCGTCGAAATAAACCCTGACACAAAAGAGCCGCGCTTTCGTGTGATCGGCTCTGACATTTGGTCGGACCAAGACGGGTTTGATAAAACCGTTGCTACAACAGGAATCACCGGTATCTGCGGGTCAGGCATTATCGAAGCCATCGCGGAAATGCGTCTCGCGGGCGTGCTAGACCCATCCGGTTTAATCGGATCAGCCGAACAAACCGGAAGCCCACGTTGTATAGCAGATGGCCGCACCAATTCTTACGTGCTGTGGGATGGATCTGCAGATGGCGGCCCTGTGATTACAGTTACGAATCCAGACATTCGTGCAATCCAAATGGCCAAGGCCGCCCTCTACTCAGGCGCCCGGTTACTGATGGATAAGTTCGGCGTAGATACAGTGGATCGCGTCGTGCTCGCCGGCGCTTTTGGTGCACATATTTCGGCAAAACACGCAATGGTTCTCGGCATGATCCCAGACTGCGAGCTCGACAAGGTCTCGAGTGCAGGTAACGCGGCTGGAACCGGCGCGCGTATTGCTCTCTTGAACACCAAAGCGCGCCGCGACATCGAGACCACTGTACGAGAAATTGAGAAAATCGAAACGGCTGTAGAACCAAGGTTTCAAGAACATTTTGTCAATGCGTCAGCAATCCCTAACTCGGCGGAACCATTTCCAATCCTTGAGACTCTCGTGACCTTACCAAACGTAAACTTTAACACAAGCAGCGGCGACGCGGGCAGCACTGGCGGGCGCCGACGTAGACGGCGCAGTTGACGCAATCTGGCGCTTGACCTTGGGAGGCTTATTAGATAGCCAGCCCTCGTTGCGGGTATCGTATAGTGGTTATTACATGGGCTTCCCAAGCCTAGGAGGCGGGTTCGATTCCCGCTACCCGCTCCATCATTCAAGAACCTAAATACTGTTGGCTTCGCCGTACCTGATGCTACTGGGCACTGTGGCATATGCCTCGCCGTAGCAACCAATGCGGAGATCTAATAAATCTCGAAAATTTTAGGTTAGATAAGTTCGGTGCAGCACGTGGATCAATACACGCTCCACACCGAAAAAGATCAGAGAGCCTTGTAATATCAAGGGTCTTTTCTACAGTTCCTAGGCCAAAGCCACCACTCACGGAACTTTTATACAATTGCACGACTTGGTGAAATGATAACAGTCGTGATTTCCTTACCTTCACATTTTATTAAACAGTATTTAGCCTTTTCACCCTACTGCGACAACTATCACGTGTGGTAATCAGCAGTGTACATCTGATTGTGGAGCGCTGCCTTCAAAACAGCCTGAGCCGTTGTTTCCACGCTCAAAGACTCACGAGCAAGGCGCAGGTGTTTTTCAATGGTCGCCACAGTTAAACCCAACAAAAGCGCAATGTCTTGGGTCGTTTTACCATCACCAACCCATTGTAGGACTTCACGCTGTCTGCGCGTCAAATTTCGATTTGGAGCCTGAAACGGTAACGTCATAATTTTGAGGTGCACGACATTATTTATCAAAGTAATCTCATCACCAAATTCTTGCCAAATCTCATCAACTTCTTGCTGAGAAACCCCTTCTTTCGCAGCAAGAGAAATGGCGCCTTTAAAGCGTGTGCTACTCGAATTAAAGCTTATCGTGTATCCGGCAGTTAACCCCATTTTCCGGTTAAACGATAAGACGTTTTGCTCCGTCTCACTCAACTGGCCAGAATTTTCACGATCCAGTACCGAGGCCCAGCTACGTGCACCTTCGTTATTGAGTGCCCACTCCATTAATGGTGCATTATGGTACATGCCGGTACTGAAAAACGCTTGCAGATATTCTCTTGGGTGGTTGCTCAGTACCACAAAATCATCTGGGTCCCCGAGAGATGTCTTCGTCTTGAACATCGTATACCCGTACAAGAGACGGCCAAACCCGTACTCTGCCATCTTTTCGAGATGCGCAGGCCAAAGGTCTTCGAGACTTACTTGGCACGTCACACTATGGAGATATTCGTTAACCGTCACTCGACGGTCTCCTGATCAAACCGCGCAACAAGCGCGTCAATTGCCATATAATATCCGAGACTGCCAAAGCCGCATATTTGCCCAATCGCCGCCCTTGCCAGATAGGAGCGATGGCGAAAATCTTCCCGTGCATGGATATTGGATAAATGAACCTCGACAGTTGGAATTTCAACGGAAAACACAGCATCCATTAGCGCAATTGAGCTATGCGTATAAGCTCCTGCGTTTAGAATAATGCCTTGATGTCTTCCTCTGGCCGCGTGGATTTGGTCAATCAGAGCACCTTCATGATTTGATTGAAAGCACGTAATCTCAGTTGCTTTTTCTTTGCCATAAGCAACACAGCCATCTTGGATCATATCCAATGTCTCTGCGCCATATACTTCAGGCTGCCGTGTCCCTAACAAATTAAGGTTAGGCCCGTTCAACAACAGAATACTATTCATTGCGCTGTCTCGTTTTGTATGGATCGCTTAGTTTGGAGTGTTTCGAATATTCTATAGTCTATCTGCATTCAAAACAGCACTCCACAGCTCTTGTTCATAAGGTCAAACGACCTGACGCCAACAAGTGTCACATTACAACATATTTGTCCGCTGTCGAAAGCCTTAATCTGAGCCAAAACACCCAACCTGTGACTAAAATAACTGTCCTGTCTATGTGAGACATAAACGACCGTTACGCAGATCTGTAAAATTCCACTCCAATTGGATGCTTTCTTTGCCACTATTGTAACACAATGCAAAGACTCTTTGCGGCAAAATCACGGCGAATTCATGTAAGCCAGATTACAATAGGACATAAAACAGATGGAATGGTTGACCCTACATCAGCATGACGGAGCGGTAACAGAGCTTCAACTTGGGCATGGTCCAATGAATGCTCTCACCACCGATTTCTTGTTGGATGTTCGGCAAACAATTCAAGCTCTAGATTCAGATCCAGATGTAAATGCTATTCTTCTCAGCAGCCCTTTTGCTGATTTTTGTGTCGGAGTTACCCCTGAAACCCTTAAGACTCTCGACCAAACGGCTGCTGTGGCCCTGGAAACTGCTTTAAATCAATTATTTTTGACACTCTACGCCTGCGATACCCCCACTATTGTTGCCGTCCGTGGACGCGTCAGCGGAGAGGGCATGTTTTTCGTTCTGGCCAGCGATCTCAGAGTGTCGCACGCCCGCGCGAGGTTTGAATTATCACAGATCAACCAAGGAACAGGATTTCCGCGCGCGCTTATGGAGATTGCAAAAGCAAGCTTAAGCAGTAACACACAGCGCCGCCTTATGTTGACCGGCCAAGATATCGGACCAATCGCAGCACGAAATGCGGATTTCATCGAAATTATCGCCGATGATTACGCAGACCTCGAACGTTACAGCTTGACCGAAGCGCGCAAACTCGCGGCCCTGCCGCAAGACGCGTATCGTGAAATTAAACATGAACTGCGCAAAGACGTAATAAGCAGTATCACGAAACAAATTGCCACATCCAAAGACGATCCCGGCACCACAAGAGTAGCATAGAGCAATCAATACTCTTGAATCTGTAGGCCTCTACAGAAAACCGCGCATTATAACATCCTAAAGACAAAAGCCCGACACGAATGCGCCGGGCTCTTTATATTCAGAAGATGTCGTTCAAAAGCGCCTTGGCTTATCCCTTAGCTGCTTTTGCAACTTCAGCTGCGAAATCTTCTTTTTCAACTTCGATGCCTTCGCCAACTTCAACGCGAACGAAACCAGTAATTGTAGCACCAGCTTCTTTCGCAGCCGCTTCAACAGTCAGGTCAGGGTTCACAACGAAAGCTTGATTCAGCAGTGTAGACTCGGCTACGAATTTCTTCATACGACCAACGATCATCTTCTCAATGACCTGCTCAGGCTTGCCGGATTCACGTGCGATATCCATTTGAACCTGACGCTCTTTGTCAACGATGGCTTGATCCATGTCTGCTTCAGACAGGGCCGCAGGGTTCACAGCTGCGATGTGCATTGCAACCTGTTTACCAAATGCTTCGTCGCCGCCGTCCATAGCAACCAAAACGCCGATTTTACCCATGCCTGCGACAACCGCATTGTGAACATAAGATACAACGGTACCACCCTCGAGAGACTCCATACGACGCAGGGTCATGTTCTCGCCGATTGTTGCGATTTTAGCGGACAATGTATCCGCAACAGATTTACCGCCCATGTCCGCAGCTGCAAGAGCTTGAACATCCGAAACAGTCAAAGCCGCTTTTGCGATGCCTGCAACCATTTCTTGGAATTCACTGTTTTTACCAACAAAGTCGGTCTCAGAGTTGACCTCAACAGCAACACCTTTGCCACCGTCAACGACAACAGCCACAAGACCTTCTGCTGCGGTACGGCCAGATTTTTTAGCTGCTTTTGCGAGACCTTTGGTGCGCAGCCAATCAACTGCTGCTTCCATGTCGCCGTCGTTTTCAACTAGCGCTTTTTTCGCGTCCATCATGCCTGCGCCGGTGGATTCGCGCAGTTCTTTCACCATTGATGCTGTGATTGCCATCTCGGGCTCTCCTCAAGTCAAATGCGATTTGGGGCAGATCTACCCTGCCCCACATGTCAATTCGATGACAACGATTAAGCTTCTGCGGTTTCCGCCACAGCTTCTTCGGTTGGGGCGTCTTCCAACGCACCCAAATCAACGCCAGCGGCGCCAAGCTGTGCAGACATACCGTCGAGTGCCGCGCGTGCAACCAGATCACAGTACAGCGAGATCGCACGAGCCGCGTCATCGTTGCCTGGGATAATGTAATCAATGCCATCTGGTGGGCAGTTGGTGTCGACAACAGCAACAACTGGAATCCCCAGTTTGTTTGCTTCGGCGATTGCCAGCGCTTCTTTTTTCACGTCGATTACAAAGAGCAGATCAGGAACACCGCCCATTTCGGCGATACCGCCCAACGAGGCTTGCAGTTTCTGCTGGTCACGTTCCATGCCCAGACGTTCTTTTTTGGTCAGGCCTTCGGCGCCGGTTACCATGCGCTCGTCGATCTCTTTCAAACGCTGGATGGACTGTGAAACAGTTTTCCAGTTGGTCAAAGTGCCACCCAACCAACGGTGGTTCATGTAGTACTGAGCGGATTTCTCAGCGGCGTCAGCGATAGGCGCTGCGGCTTGACGCTTGGTACCAACGAACAGAACGCGGCCACCTTTGGCAACGGTGTCGCGCACAACGTTCAGCGCCTGATCCAGCATTGGAACAGTTTGCGTCAGATCCATAATGTGGATGCCGTTACGTGAACCGTAGATGAACGGTGCCATACGTGGGTTCCAGCGCTGTGTCTGGTGACCAAAGTGTACGCCAGCCTCAAGCAACTGACGCATGGAGAACTCAGGAAGAGCCATGCTATTATCCTTTTCCGGTTTAATCCTCGGCGGGGGTTCAGACACGTTTATATCCAACCGGCGGTCTGCCAAGGATGTCTCCCTTAATCAGACCCAACCCCACCTGCGGGTTTCGATGTCGCGCGTATAAGTCACCTTTGAGCTAATCGCAAGTGCAAAGCCCACAATTACTGTGTGTTTTATGGGTGTTTTGAGAGTTTCTTATACCCAGCTAGCACCAAACGCGCACTTTGAGCTGCCATAGCTTTACGATCTGTAAATTCAGCCGTGGACAGAGGTGGGTGATATAACACCTCGACCTGCCCTTGAGACTTGGTGGCCAATACTTTGATAAAATGAGCACCAAAGCTCATACTGCCCCACCATCCGTAATGGCGTTGTTCAAGATCGCCTGATGGGTGAAACACAATAGAGATCGGTTGCACCCACATTGTCTGTGTCAGCGCTGAATTACACACTGCGGAGAACAATGTTGATTTAAAGGGTAGAACCCTTTGTCCATCTGTCGACGTCCCTTCTGGGAAAAACACTAACCTGTGCCGTGACAACAACCGCTTGGTCAACATATCGCGCTGCACGCGTGCATGTCTTGGATTACGATCGATAAACACGGTCCCGGTTGCACGTGCGAGCCAGCCAATACCAGGCCAGCCTGCAACTTCGGATTTGGACACGAAATAGACCGGAGCGGCGGAGTTTAAGATGAAAATATCCAACCACGATGAATGGTTCGCAACAAAAGCTCCGGCATGAGGCATAACTGCGCCATGGCGCATAACGCGCAAGCCAATAATGCGCAGCGCATTGCGACACACAAAAACTGTGAGCCACGGTGTTACCGGACGGGAGTGCCCAAAGACTGGTCGTTCTACTAGACGCAACAGCAGCATTAAGATCAAACCACCAAAGACCAGCACAGCCAACGCGCTTCCACGTATAACTACGCGACACCATCCCCCCAAAGACATGGGCACAGCAGCAGGTGGCGGTACCTCACTCTCCCATCTCACGACAAACCGCCTCCGGGTTGCGTATAGCGCCGGCTTTGGCGATCAGTCATCTGCGCTGTATCCAGGATAAGAAACACATCTGTGGTGTTAAAGTCGTGGTCAATGTAAGCCCCCTCACCAACGCAACCACCCAAACGCAAGTAGGCTTTGATCAAGGCAGGTGTTTCCAGCATGGCTTGCTTTCGGTTCAATTGATCATATGGTATTAAATTCATGTTTTGCAATATCTTAGATCGCACCCTTAAGGTCTCTGGTGCAAGATGGCGATGATGTAAAATAGAAAGCGTATTAGACAATTTCCCCACATCTGTTCCATGAAACGATGCAACTCCAAACAGTATTTCTATATCATGTTTCGCAACGTATTCCGCCAAGCCAGACCAAAGACAATGCATCGCTGCGCCACCACGATAGTCGGGATGAATACAGGAACGCCCTAACTCAAGCAATTTACGTCCACTGCTTCGCAATCGCGTAAGGTCGTATTCACTTTCTGAATAGAACCGTCCTGCTTGCAGGGCTTGTTCTTCCCGCATCAAACGGTAGACGCCCACGATACGCCCCTCAGCCTCATCGCGCACGACCATATGCTCAAAATATGGATCAAACGAGTCACACTCTAATTTTGCCTCGTGATCGACTAAAACTCCACCTCCACCGAGTTCTTCTACAAAGACTTGATAGCGAAGGCGCTGTGCCTCACGTAACTCTTGTTCGTGATGAGCAATCTTAACACTAAACCTCGCAAGGTTGTCGGTCATGTTTCGTCCTAATTTTTCTTATTTTCATATAGATACTGCAACTTTAGCAAGAACAGCACCTCGTGGCACGTCTTGACAAAGTTCACACCAGCGAGAGCATATTAACCTTTTATAAACCATTATTGAGGATTAAATACCGGGATCAGGGCGACACGTTCGCCATCAATAACAAGCTTGCCTTGGTCACGAAAATTAACAGTGACTTTGCCGCCAATATTTGACTGGACTTGCCCAATGTCCCATTCAGGATGATCAGGGTGACGGACATACATGCCAGGTGCCAAAATTGCATTCAGGTCGTTCATTTCAAATGGCCTATACCGGAGGAACTACATGACCGTAGATAACGCCAATCTCGCAGCATTGGTAGGGTCGCGGATCTGCCACGATTTGATCAGCCCCGTCGGCGCAATTAACAACGGTCTTGAACTGTTGGGAATGGCAGGTGCGATGGATGGCCCCGAACTTGAATTGATCTCAGACAGCGTCAACAATGCCAATGCCCGCATTCGCTTTTTTCGTATCGCTTTTGGCGCGGCCGGCGAACAGGAACTGGGACGCGCCGAAGTGATCAGTGTTCTAGAGGACCTCAACAAAGGGGGACGCGTTCAATACAACTGGTCCATTGAGACCGCCAGCCTTCGCAAAAGTGTCCGCCTCGCTTTTCTTGCTGGATTGTGTCTTGAGGCAGCCCTGCCCTATGGTGGCAGCATTCAGATTACATATGACGAAAATCGTTGGCTGCTTGTCGGAACTGGTCGTCGGATCAATATAGATGAATTAGTCTGGGAAAGCCTTGTCTCTGGTGATCATCCGACAGATTTAACACCTGCTTTGGTTCAATTCGCGATGTTGCCACAACTGGCCGCTGAAGCTGGTCGTAAAATCGCCTTTGAAGCAACCGACGAGGCGGTCACAATCAAATTCTAAAAAACAGGGCATCCCATGATATATGAGATGCCCTGTTTAATTTACTCGTGCCTCTTACCGATTACGAGCGAACAGCCCCGTCCCCACGCACGAGATACTTAAAGCTCGTGAGTTGCATGGCCCCAACCGGGCCGCGCGCGTGCATTTTACCCGTTGCGATACCGATCTCAGCGCCCATCCCAAACTCTCCACCGTCGGCGAATTGAGTGGACGCGTTGTGCATCAAAATCGCACTATCAAGCTTGGCAAAGAATTGCCCAACAGCAGCGTCATCTTCGGTAATGATACAATCTGTGTGCTGTGAATGGTGTTGGCGAATATATTCAATCGCCTCATCAATGTCAGCAACTTGCCGTGCCGCAATAATGCTGTCGAGATACTCTTTGCCCCAATCGTCATTGGTTGCTGCGATCATGCCTTCGGGTCCAGGCAGACCGGCAACGGCACGGATCTCAACTGATTTGTCCGCCAGTGCAGTCAAAACGGCCTTGCCCACCGTTTCAGCAATATCTTGGTGGATCAAAAGACATTCTGCCGCACCACAAATACCAGTACGGCGCGTCTTGGCATTCACGACGATATCCAAGGCTTTTTGAGGATCGGCATCTTTGTCGAGATAAATGTGAACGATCCCCTCAAGGTGGGCAAAAACCGGCACCCGTGCTTCGCGTTGAACCAGTCCAACCAGCCCTTTGCCACCGCGCGGAACAATCACATCTACATAATCTGTCATCGCCAGCAGTTCTTGCACTGCAGCACGATCACGGGTGGGCACAAGTTGCACTGCGTCAGCAGGCAAATCTGCGGCTTCAAGTCCCTGAACCAAACAGGCATGAATAGCCTGTGCAGAATGAAAACTTTCGGAACCGCCGCGTAAAATCACTGCATTGCCGGACTTAAGACATAACGCCCCCGCATCCGCAGTGACATTGGGGCGGCTCTCATAGATCACACCAATGACGCCAAGTGGTGTGCGTACACGTTGTATCTTTAGTCCCGTAGGCTGTTGCCACTCTTCGAGAACCGTACCGACAGGATCATCTTGACCTGCAACAGCACGCAGCCCGTCTACGATACCTTGAATCCGACTTTCATCTAACAACAGTCGATCCATCATCGCATCTGACAGACCTTTTGCGCGACCAAAATCTAAATCTTTGGCGTTGCTGGCTATAATTTGCGCCCGTGTCGCCCAAACTGCGTCAGCTGAGGCCAACAGAGCCGCCTCTTTTTGTTTGGATGTGGCAGTGGCCAAAATCTGTGACGCCGCTTTGGCACGTTGGCCAATATCGGTCATTACTGTGGAAATATCATCACTCTGTGTCATATCTTGCCCTTTACTTGAGGCTTAGCCAGTCAAAACTGGTATCTTTGTCGCGTGGAAGAT
Source organism: uncultured Paracoccaceae bacterium (assembly GCA_947499635.1). Lineage (GTDB taxonomy): Bacteria > Pseudomonadota > Alphaproteobacteria > Rhodobacterales > Rhodobacteraceae > Epibacterium. The sequence goes on from CANMPD010000001.1 coordinate 477,031, forward strand.
CGGCCTATAGCGCCATATCATCCCGATGGATCAAGGCAGCACGCCCGTTGTAGCCTAGGATGGCTTCGATCTCGTCCGAGCGGTGCCCTTTGATAGCATTGGCCTCTTGCGCAGTATACCGCGACAAGCCTTGCCCTAGTTTATGCCCGGCCGGAGAAAGAATGGCCAGCGGTTCCCCGCGGCCAAAATCACCCTCCACATGACGTACCCCTGCAGGCAGTAAGCTGTTACCATTTTCCAAAGCCTGTACAGCCCCGGCATCGATATGCACAACGCCGCGCGCCTTCATTGACGCAATCCACTGCTTACGCGCAAGCTGCGGGTCTTCGGTCGCTGTAAACCACGTGCATGTCGCCCCATCCGCAAGTGTTTTCAATGGGTTCATAGGTGAACCTTCGGTAATCACCATTGCGCAACCAGCAGCCGTCGCCATTTTCGCTGCCATGAGTTTGGTGATCATACCACCTTTGGATAAGCCAGATACGCCATCTCCGGCCATGTCCTCAATTTCCGGCGTGATCTCGGAAATCACATCATACCGCGTGGCATTTGAATCTAGCGCTGGATTGGCACTATAAAACCCATCCACATCCGACAATAGAACCAACGCATCAGCACCGACCGTCACAGCAATTTGTGCCGCAAGACGATCGTTGTCACCGTAACGAATTTCATCAGTCGCTATGGTGTCGTTTTCATTTACGATAGGAACAACACCCAAATCGATCAATGTCGCCAGTGTCGATCTTGAATTCAGGTAGCGGCGACGGTTTTCACTGTCTTCCAGCGTCACCAAAATCTGAGCAGCGGTAATCCCATGCGGCGCAAGCGCCGCCTCATAGGCCTGGGCGAGACGAATTTGCCCCACCGCAGCAGCGGCCTGTGATTGTTCAAGCGCAAGATCCGCACGCGGCAATCCCAGTGCACCACGTCCCAATGCGATCGAGCCTGAGGACACAAGGACAACATCGAGCCCCAGCCCCTTGAGCCAAGCCACGTCGTCTGCCAAAGATTTCAGCCAGTCCGTTCGCAGTTCCCCTGTTTCGCGATCCACCAATAACGCGGATCCGATCTTTACCACGACACGCTGCGCCGTGGTTAGGGTTGCCAAGGGGCGTCCTCCTCCTCCGTATTCTTATAACGAATACGATCTTCGGTGATTTTCGAGCGTACAGCACGCAGCACTGTATCTAGGCCCTCGCGACTGACCCCTGACATCATCATAACCGGTCCACCAACTTCGGCTTCTAGCGTAGCCTTCACCTCGGCACGTTCTTCGTCATCCAACGCGTCTATCTTGTTGAGTGCCGTCACGCGGGGCTTGTCGGCCAATGCGCCGCCATAAGCCTCTAGCTCGTTGATGATTGTGCGGTAATCTTCTGCAACAGTTTCAGATGTGCCATCAATCAGGTGTAGCAAAACAGCGCAACGTTCAACATGGCCTAGGAACAGATCCCCAAGGCCGCGCCCTTCAGATGCGCCCTCAATCAGACCCGGGATATCAGCCATCACAAATTCAGCGTTATCGATCCCCACAACCCCAAGATTAGGGTGCAAGGTTGTAAATGGGTAATCTGCGATTTTAGGCCGCGCGTTAGAGGTCGCTGCAAGGAATGTTGATTTCCCCGCATTCGGCATGCCCAAAAGGCCTGCATCCGCGATCAACTTAAGACGTAACCAGATCGTACGTTCTACACCCTCTTGACCAGGGTTGGCACGTCGCGGCGCCTGGTTTGTCGAGGATTTGAAGTGCAAGTTGCCGAAACCGCCGTTGCCACCTTTGGCAAGCAAAACCCGTTGACCCAGTTCGGTCATATCGGCGAGCACGGTTTCTTCGTCCTCATCCAGAATTTCAGTCCCAACAGGAACACGCAAGATGATATCATCACCATCTTTACCTGTTCTTTGGCGACCCATGCCCGACTGACCCGTCTTAGCAAAGAAGTGCTGCTGATAGCGAAAATCAATCAACGTATTAAGACCATCAACGGTCTCAACCCAGACAGAGCCGCCTTTACCGCCGTCCCCGCCATCTGGACCACCGTATTCGATGTATTTTTCACGGCGAAAACTGATACAGCCATTCCCGCCCCCGCCAGAGCGAATGTAGACCTTAGCAAGATCAAGAAATTTCATATCAGCGCCTCGAAAAATAAAGTGTGTCAGGCCTTAACTGAATTTGCACCCTGCCTCAAGCCTGAGCAGACGGATACATTAAATGAAAACGGGCACCTCCAAAATAGGGTGCCCGTTTGGAAGACTAATTTCGCCCTACACCTTACAGTTTATGACTATACGTCCATGTCGGGACATTCGCATCGCGCGCAACCGAAAAGACTTCGGCATCACCAAGATACTCAAAACCGCAATGCGTCAGAACACGGGCTGATGCCGGATTATCCTGAAATGCCGTAGCAAACATCGCACTGTCTTTAAAAGGGTTCGCATCAACCAACAGCTTAACTGCTTCGGACGCAAGGCCGGTGTTCCAAAACGGCGGTGCAATCCAAAAACCAACCTCCGACTGGGCACGATCCATGCGTTTTAGACTTATGACACCGGCGAGTTCTGGTGCGCCATCGCATGTCCCATCAATCGCCCAGATGTATTCGCCCTCTTCTGCTTTCATTGCACGTGCAACAAATGCCTCGGATGCTCCAGGTGGTAACGGATGTGGAATGCGCGTTGTCATACGCGCAACACGTTTGTCGCCGGCGTAATAAGAAATAAGTCCCGCATCAGACACACGCAAAGGACGCAACACAAAGCGATCAGCTTTGATCATCATCTGTTGATCAGCGTGTTGCAATTTCTGACCTTCTTTCATCTCGTTACTCCTCCTTCGTGGATGCAAAATACACCCTTGAACATTAAACCAAACAACGCACGTATCGAGGCTCCCCTCCTCAAAACTTTGGCGTCGCCAAAATAACAGAGAGGACCGGTTACCTAACCGATCCTCCCTAAGATTTCTTTACCTTTTTAGGTTCGGTTTATTCAGCGGCCTCCGCCACTGGCAGAACCGAAATAAAGGTACGGCCTTTCAGGCCTTTATGAAAGGTAACAGCGCCATCAACAGTTGCAAAGATTGTGTGATCTTTGCCAAGACCTACGCCTTCGCCTGGCCAAAATTTGGTCCCGCGTTGACGAACGATGATATTACCTGCGATGGCCGCTTGACCACCATAAAGTTTCACACCGAGGCGACGACCAATAGAGTCGCGACCGTTGCGGGAGGAACCACCAGCTTTTTTATGTGCCATTCTCTATCTCCTTAGCCCTGAGCCAGCTCTTTAGCTTGCTCAACCCACTCGGGTTTAATTTTAATGGCGTCGATAGCAGCAATTGCATCTTCCGACAAGGCTGCGATGTCAGCAAAGCTGGTCAGGCCAGCTGCTTCAAGTTTCGCAGCCGCAGCAGGACCAACACCAGTCAACTGGGTCAGATCATCAGAACCGGTTGCAGCAGACGACGCGGATGCCGCAGCTTTGCCAGTTGCAACTTTAACACCTGTCGCATCTGCACCAGATGTCAGAATGTCAGTGATCTTAACCAAAGTCAGTTTCTGACGGTGACCGACAGTCCGCTTGGATGAGTGCTTACGACGACGTTTGACAAAGTTAATAACCTTATCGCCTTTGACTTGGTCAACAACTTCGGCCTGAACCGCGGCACCTTCGACCAAAGGTGCACCAACGACAGGTGCGTCGCCGCCCAGCATTAGAATGTCATTGAATTGGATAGTTTCGCCGGCATCTGCAACCAGTTTTTCCACGCGGAGAATGTCACCCGCTTGTACTTTATACTGTTTGCCGCCAGTCTTGAGAACTGCGAACATGTCAGTGTTCCTTTGTTACCCGCATTCTATGGTCCCCAACCAGCTTGGGCGTTTTGGCCAGCAATCCCTGACCACCTCGAACAGCGCGCCCGATAGGGCTGTATGATATAGATGACCCGGCACAGAGAATCCAAGCCGAGATGGGCGCTTATCCATATTTATCTAAGATCTGTCAAGCCCCACTCAGATATAGAACGATCCTACAGGTCTTCTCCTACGACGAGATCTGCCAAACGATAAGCTAAGACCTCAAACAACTCGGCCTGCAACGCGTATTGAACGTGGTTCAACTGCCGATATAGCTGCTGCATCAGCGGATGTGCCAAAGCGTCGGAATAAATCAACAAATCGTCTTCGCTGAAGCCCTGATAGGTGTAGGCATTACTGGCAAGGTTTCCCTCTTGAATGGACCGGCGCAACTGCGGTTCACTTTCTTTTAATGCGGCCCGCAGTGTGTCTTCATCAACTGTTATCTCTAGGATACCTGCCGCTTGTGCAGCCAACATGAAACGCACCTGCAGATCGTGGATCGATGTAACCGAGAGATCATCAACATCTATGGCACGTGACATCTTGAGGAAAATTTCAAGCTTTGGATCACCATCCCTCACCATCTGCGAAACAATACGCGTACCAGCCTCTCGTGTGACGACGCCGTCTTGCACATCATGAGAGGCATTTTCGGCACGCACCAAACGCTGACCAATCTCAGAGCTATAAAATGCCTGCGCATATTCCACTGCCTCAGGATCTAGCCTGTCTTGCAAGGTTGTCACGACCGCCTCGCGCATCTTCTCCTTGTCAAAGACAGCGCGGATCGTGTTTTGCCACTGCGAGCCTAACTTGTTGGGATCAATCCCGATCATTCGCGGCGCGAAGTCGGCCGAATGCACGATCGTTTCCACAGCAACGTCAAACCCCGTCACATCAAGAAACGTCTCGACCTGCCTCCGGTCTAGCGGTGCTGCCGCACTGTTTACAGCAGACATTACAAGTAAAACTATTGCACCAGACAATGCGACAAACATCGCAAATACTGTTCGAAGAATACGCGCCGTTGGCGTCGAAAAATTTGCAGCAAAAATCATATCCTGAGCCTATGCGATCAAACACGGTTAAGTAAATAATTTTCGTTTTCACTTAACAAACTCTTGCTCACGAAAACGTTCCTTATCGAAAGCGCCTTCATTTGGTTGCTCGTTTCCATTCACCTTTTGCGTCGGATATATGTCGAGGCCGTTTGACAGTTTGAAAACGTCGGGCTGGCCTATTTCTGGAGCGGCAGGCCTAAATCTACGTCAAGCAAGCGACGCAATTCCTCGATCGAACTCAAACCGGTACGGTTGACATATTCGGTTTCGGCCACCTCAAGTGCTTTTCGCGCATCATTGACCAGCTGCATCCCCATCGTCGTCATCGAAATTTGCTTCTGATTACGTTTCGCAGGATTAGTGTCCAATGAGAGGAACCCCTGATCTTGCAAATCAGTCGTCGTGCGATAAACCGCTTGCCGGGTTATGCCCAATCGTTCAGCAACCTTGCTTGCTTGTGTCTGACCGCAATCGAGACTTGCGAAAAAGGACAAATGCGACACTGTCAGCGCATCATACCCTTGGCGCTTTAAGATGTTTAGCACACTTTGATATATCCAACGAGTTCCAGATTGCATGAGTAAACTCAACGCCGGTTGAGAAACTGCTGGACTTGTAAACTTTGTTGACAATAATTCTGACCCCACCTACTTGTAAACATAGTTTACATAGTGGAGACATCCATGAATAGCCTAAAAATTGCACTTCGCTTGAACGCCATGAGTTGCATCAGCTTTGGCCTTCTTGGCTTTTTGATACCGGCTCGTATTTCAACCTTCCTAGGAGATCCACCTGTCTCACTGCTTCAAGCTCTCGGAGCCGTCCTGATTGTAAATGGATTACACCTAATTATAGCCTCCTCCCGTACAACTCTGAAGGAATGGGAGGTTGTCTATTTTTCCTTGGGGGATCTCGTGTGGTGGCTGGGGTCAAACTTTCTGATTTCTGCAAATGTTTGGATAACCACGCCCGTAGGAGCAATCACCATGTTTGTAATTGCGCTTGGCGTCGCGGTTATTGGGGTGATGCAAATTTGGCTAATGGCCACTCTCAAAAAACAACGTTCAAGCGCCAACACTGGACCATCATAAAGGCGTCTTACTGGTCAATGCCCAAGTGGGTTTTGGTCTGGCTTTGCTTGCTAAATCTCTACTTTTTGATGTCAGTTCTTTTCTGGCCTGACCGTCTATCTGCTGTTGTTCTAATTGGATATGTCGCGACGGGGCCCCTTCTCGCCGCGCAGATTACTTTTGACGGAGGGCTTCGCCGGATCTTAGGCTTAGCACACCTTATCCCTTGGGTTCCCTTATTGATCTGGCTGACACTATATGGCGGCGATCATCTTTACAAACATGGTCTCATTATCTTGCTAGGGATCTGTGTCGCTTTTGACATATTTGATGTCTGGCGCTTTTGGCGAGGGGACCGAAAGCCATTCAGTCAGCAACGGCCAAAACTCAAGCCCTCAAGTATTTGAAGGCCACCTCCTGCTATATTCCGTCGTCTCTCGCTTTGAAATGCCCGTAAAAGCACCTCATACCATAAACACATACCGGCAGAGCTGTGGGTTTCTATAAAATTCCCTATGTTCTATTTGGTCTAACAGCAACATAGACAGCGGCAGCAAGGATCAAAAGAAATCCAACATAAGCAAGCGAGTTGGGCAGCGTCGCGAACAAAATTAGATCAAACCCAACAGCCCAAATCAAACCCGTAAAGTCAAAAGGCGCAAGTGTACTCACCGGCGTGCGCGCAACTGCCTCGCTTGAGGCAATATGACCTGCGCCACCTAGAATTCCTGCAAGAGCAAGCCAACCGAAAATGGGCCAATTCAACTCAACCCAGCCAAAAGGTAACGTAAGCAGACCAACCAACGCTGAAATAATTGCAAAGAAGAACGCAATTGCAGATGCGCTTTCCGTTTCAGTCATCTTTTTTATGTGAACTCTAACAAAGGCCATCGTCAGCGCATAGCCAAGCGCCGCCGTAACGCCGATCCATGCTCCCTTTCCTGCACTTTCAAGAGCATCCCATAACAAAATGATCACCCCCAGAAATCCAAGAGCCACGCATATAAGCAGCGACTTTTCTATCTTTTCATTTAGCAACAACGCAGCAAGAGGTAACGTGAGTACTGGTGCAAGATAGGCAATAGCCTGTGCATTCGCTACAGGAAGATAAGCTAGCGAAACAAACGAAAGGGACATTGAGAAAGCCCCAAATAGGCTGCGTATCACATGTAACCGTGGATATCTGGGTTTTAGTCCATAAGGAAAGCGCCCTAAACACCACACATAAAAGCATATTGGGATTAGCGCTAAAGCCGAGCGCCAAAACATGATCTGTCCAACGGGAACAGTTTTTGATGCTCCGTGAACCGCCGCAGACATCGCTGCCATAAGGAAAACTGACATCAATCGAAGTAAAATGCCTGAAACTCTAGCTCTTTCCATTTGAACAATCATCAAAATCCACCATTGATGATAGCGATAACACACCCTTCACGACAGCAATGTGTCATTACTCAAATTGGGCACGAGAACGATCATTCGTACATGTCACAACATCGGACAGGCAAAAGAAAAGCAAAACGACTGCTGAATTCTTAAAACTGATTTTACAATCACGAATTAGCATTGGGTAGTGGGTCACTTTCAGAAAATTCTAGTGGATTCGATGATCGGTGAGGGGCCGGAGCGACCGAATGAGACAGCTTAAAAGTATGTGCGAATACCTTAAGCTCGGAAAGTTTGCTTCGCAGTTTTGCATTGCAGCATCGGGACGTTCAGCCGGATCTACTTACTACCAGAGGACTCCATGCGAAGAAGGCCTTTCAGATCGTTTTCTGCGTCACGCCAGAGATATGCATCGCCATATTGCCCCTCTAGGAGATCAGCATTCAATCCTGAACCACTACCAGTAGGCAGTCGAGCGAGCAGCACAATCCTCAAGTTCAAGTTTCCTGCATGTCGATAATAGCTGCCGTATTGACCATCCAACCGATCAGCATCACGTGCCTTTGCGCATATTATTGAGGTAGTCCCGTATCGCGACTTAAGGGTCGCGCCATGGCCTCGTCCAGCACCCCCAGTGGGCCTTTGTGCAGATCTTGGTCCGCCAATGCCTTAAGGACGAGATAGAGTTGCTTGCGGTATGTAATGTTCTTTGGATCAAATACCATAAATACATTTACAGAGCGAATGCCCTATTCAAGAGAGCCCGAATTTCGAACACCATAAACCACCTTATCATTCAAAGTGTTAGAGGGGTTATTAAATCAAATAAGGTGTTGGCGGAGAGACAGGGATTCGAACCCTGGGTCCCCGTAAAGGGACAACGGTTTTCGAGACCGCCCCGTTCGACCACTCCGGCACCTCTCCACATATTGATTTCATTAGACTTTTCCAAAAGAGGCTGCAACACGAAATCACGGTTTCAAAGGTTACTGAGTCGTTTTGTTTTCATTTCGTTTCGCCTGGGCAGGTTTTGCCTGTGCTTCGCCCATCGCTTCACCAGCGTATTTATCAAACATTTCGGACGTGAGGTGTCCGGTAACCGATGCACCAGCGCGCCCAACCGTCACGCCAAGTTCACTTGCTCGGTGTATCTGAAGCCATGAAGCTTATACTTCTCTTCGATCCCTGCAGCCTTATTCAAATTCTCGATGCGAAACCTCGAAGATCGACATGTTTTTCAAGATGAGCACGAAATGAATACAAAGAACTCGAAAACATTTTCAACGGCACTTTTCCTATTGGAAAGTCATACTTGATGGTTTTTCGTCATGGGTCGAGCTCTTGCGTAAAGAGCTGCTTTTCGGTGGCGAAAACCCTCTCTTTCCCGCCCTAGAACGCAAATCGACCGATGGACAATTCAACTTCATATCTCTGTCGCGAATACCATATTCTAATCCGCAAAAATCACTCAAGTAATCCGAACGGCCTGCACATGATACGGCTCCCTAGTTACACGCCGCACAGTTGAGCAAAACAATGGGGTACTTGTTAAGCGACTTAACGGGTGAAGGAATCTTCGACGTATCATTTCACTTAAGCGTAAGATACGGGCGCTCGATACGATGGTCTAGCGATACTTTATTAAGCACAACCTATGACTTGTCAGCTCTCTCGCTGGTAATGACCTTTGGATGATTGACAGCGCCACCAGCAATGAACCATTATTATATTGGTTCATCACTGATAGTTCATGCATTGGAGACCCAACGCAAATGTCGCTGCAAGTTGATTTAAACGCCCCAAACCGTGCACACACCACACCATTGATGTCGCTGAATAATTTAATTCTGCGATTTAAAGGTCAAACGAACGACGTCATTGATGGCGTCAACTTGACTGTGAAATCTGGTGAAGTCCTCTGCGTCGTTGGTGAATCTGGTTGTGGAAAAAGCGTATCAGCAATGGCACTCATGGGCTTACTACCTATAGATTCAACACATATTTCTTCAGGTAAATTAGATATTTGTGGCAACCACATAGATTTATCACAGACGTGTTTGCCTTCTGAAATGCGTGGCAACAGCGTCGCTATGATATTTCAAGAACCGATGACATCTCTCAACCCCGCCTTCACCATAGGCAACCAAATTGAAGAGGCGATCAGACGCCACATCACGGACACTCAAACCAACGTACGTACCCGCGCATTAGACATGTTACAACGTGTAGGGATCGCCAACCCTGAACAACGACTACACGAATACCCGCACCAATTATCCGGTGGTATGAGGCAGCGCGTCATGATCGCCATGGCGCTAGCCAATGATCCAAAGGTCTTGATCGCAGATGAGCCGACGACTGCCCTTGATGTAACGATACAGGCTCAGATTTTGGATTTGATCCGTGATCTGCGCGACGAGACTGGTATGGGGACGATTATGATTACTCATGATTTGGGTGTGGTTGCCGAAATCGCCGACACTGTTGCCGTGATGTATGGCGGTCAAGTCGTAGAACAAGGGGCTGTTACTGAGGTATTCAACGATCCGCAGCATCCCTACACAATCGGCTTGATGAGTGCGATGCCTCAGCTTGATTCACCTGGCACACGGCTGACCCTTGTTCCCGGGACAGTGCCAACAGTTGCTAACATGCCGTCTGGGTGCAGGTTTCGCACCCGTTGTGCTTTTGCTGCCAAAACTTGCGAAATGCGCCCGCCGCTTGCGGCAATAACACAAAGCCATGGTGTCGCCTGCCACTACGCCCCTCTTGAGGCGAACTTATCGGTATCATCATGAAGGCAGACATTATCCTTGAAGCCGTTAACGTAACCAAACATTTCAGCGGCGCTAACAGTTGGTTCTCTCAGGAACCAACTGTTCAAGCTGTCGACAATGTCTCATTACGTGTCCGTCGTGGCGAGACTTTCGCTATCGTTGGTGAAAGCGGATGTGGCAAATCTACTTTGGCGCGGGTATTGATGCGCCTGTTGTCTCCGACATCCGGCAATGTGTTATTTGACAAACGCGACGTCAGCGCCGCCAGCGGGAGCGCCTTGCAAGCGCTACGCCGAAAGATGCAATTCATTTTCCAAGACCCCTTTTCATCACTGAACCCACGCATGTCTGTCGGCAAACTGGTGGGTGAACCTCTTGAGGTGCACGCTCCCGAACTGAGCGCACAACAACGCCGCGACCGGGTTGCAGACTTGCTGCACAAAGTTGGGTTGCGTGCAGAATATGCCGGACGTTACCCACATGAATTCAGCGGCGGACAAAGGCAGCGTATTGGTATTGCTCGTGCACTTGCATCTGGGCCGAAACTTATCATCGGGGACGAACCGGTCTCTGCGTTAGATGTCTCGGTACAGGCACAAGTGATCAATTTGCTGGGCGACCTTTCTCGCGACATGGGGCTTACGCTTGTCATTATTGCCCATGATCTGGGGGTTATTCGCCACATGAGCGACCGAGTCGCTGTGATGTATTTAGGCCGGATTGTTGAAAGCGGGCCAACCGAGGAAGTCTACACGAACCCGCGCCACCCCTACACACGGGCGCTACTGGCATCGATCCCAGCAATGGGCAGCAAATCTGACGGCAAGACCCCGACCGTCCTGGGAGAAATGCCAAGCCCCACGGCGCCACCTCCCGGATGTCGCTTTCACACGCGCTGCCCCCATGTACAGGCGAAATGTAAAACAGACACGCCTAATCTCCACTCTGCCAATATCAATGATCACCAAGTCGCCTGCCACTTCTGGGAGGCATTTCCCGATCCCCCCCCGCTGACCCCGTCTCCACCAAAAACCAAGGCCGTAGAAGCCCGGTTCGCCCTTTACCGTGCCGCGGTAGAGGGCGGGACCGTCACTTATAAAAACCATCAACCGACAGAGAGGCCCTGATATATGTCACACCTAAAAACTGCCATGATCACGGCGCTGCTGAGTACGAGTATGCTTGGCGTCGCCCCTGCTATGGCCAAAGATCTACGTATTGCACTGCAATCGGACGCAGATGTGCTCGATCCTGATCAATCCCGTACATTTGTGGGCCGGATCGTTTATGCTTCTATGTGCGATAAGCTGGTCGATATTACGCCAGACTTGGAAATCATCCCGCAACTGGCCACGTCTTGGAGCACCTCGGATGATGGGACCATCATCACAATGCAGTTGCGCGAAGGTGTTGTATTCCACGACGGCACCCCCTTTAATGCACAGGCCGTCGCTGCAAATATCGAGCGTTCTCAGACGATGGATGAATCCCGTCGCAAGTCCGAATTAAAGTCGATCGATACAACGAAAGTGACGGGTGAGTATGAAATAGAGCTCCACCTCACTGGTGCGGATGCCACGCTGATGGCACAACTGGCCGACCGCGCCGGAATGATGATCTCGCCAACAGCTGCCTCTGCTGCAGGGGCTGATTTTGGCCTCAACCCCGTCTGTTCAGGCGCATTCAGCTTTACCGAACGCGTCGCCCAAGACAAAATCGTCCTGTCCAAATTCCCTGATTATTGGAATGCCGATGCAATCAATTTTGACAGCGTCACATTCCTACCAATCCCGGACACAACGGTTCGGCTAGCCAACCTGCAATCTGGCGACATCGATATGTTGGAACGCTTGGCTGCAACCGATTTAACACAGGCAAATAGTGACAACAGCATCATTGTCGATAGTGCCGTGTCACTGGGTTATCAAGCGATCACCCTCAACATAAACAACGGAGAAAAAGGCGATAACCCTTGGGGCAATGACAAACGTCTACGTCAGGCACTCAGTTATGCTATCGACCGCGAAGCCTTGAACCAAGTGGTGTTCGATGGCGCATTCGCGCCCGGCAATCAATCCTTCCCATCCACCTCGCCTTGGTACAACACAGAGCTGCCCCTAGAACCCGCCAACATCGACAAAGCCAAGGCGCTTTTGACCGAAGCAGGTTACCCTGACGGCATCGCGCTCGAGGTCCAGGTTCCCAACTCAACCGAGCCACTCGCCGTGATGCAGGTCGTCCAAGCCATGGCCGCACAAGCCGGTATTGACATATCCTTGACCTCCAAGGAATTCGCGACCTTGTTGTCAGATCAGTCCGCCGGCGACTATTACGCAAGCCAAATCGGGTGGTCGGGTCGAGTGGACCCGGATGGTAACAACCACCCATTTGTCACAACAGATGGTGGGATCAATGACAGCAAGTTCTCGGATCCGAAAATGGACGCGTTGTTGAACGCGGCACGCGTTGCCCCCAGCATCGGCGAACGCAAGGCACTGTATGATGAAGCAACCGCTTTAATGCTTGACGAGTTGCCGCGTGTTTTCTTGTACCATGTAAACTGGCTCTGGGCTTACAACAAGAATATCAAAGGCTTCACGCCTTACCCAGATGGCATGATCCGTTTGGAAGGAGTCACTTGGGAAGAATGATTCATCCAGCCCGCGCAGTCATCGTTGCGCGGGTATTTTCTTCTCGACCTTTTCTTCAAGGAGCCTGACATGCTGCCGTTTTTGCTGCGCCGTATTGTGATCGCATTGCCCACAATCGTGCTGATATCGGTCTTTGTGTTTGCGATGCAAAAACTGTTGCCGGGTGATCCATTGCTGGTCCTGGCTGGCGAAGAGCGCGACCCAGAAACCTTGGCATTCCTGCGTGAGAAATATCGCCTGAATGATCCGATCTGGATGCAATATCTGGCATGGATTCGTAATGCCTTGCAGGGCGACTTGGGGATATCTTTACGTACAAACCAACCGGTAACCGAACTGATGGCACAAAAGCTGCCTGTTACAATTCAACTCGCAATCATGTCGATGATCTTCGCCTTAGTTATTGGCATCCCTGCAGGTATCCTGTCGGCCGTTAAAAAGGGCACAACGACGGATTACATTGCCAATATCGTGGCGCTGTCAGGCTTGTCGATCCCTAATTTCTGGCTCGGCATCATGCTCATTTTACTGGTCTCGGTAAAATGGCAACTGTTGCCTGCCTCCGGGTATGTGCCGCTGTCCGAGGATTTCGGGCAATCCATTCGCACTATGCTGATGCCTTCATTCGTGCTTGGAACCGCCCTCGCCGCCACTTTAATGCGCCACACGCGGTCCTCAATGTTAAGCGTTCTAAGTACAGATTACGTACGCACTGCGCGTGCCAAGGGGCTAACGGAACGGATCGTGATCTTAAAACATGCCTTGCGTAACGCGTTGACTCCCATAGTGACATTGACGGCGTTGTTATTCGGAGAACTTGTCGCAGGCGCTGTCCTGACCGAGCAGATTTTTACTATTCCCGGTTTCGGAAAACTGATCGTGGACGCAGTGTTCAACCGGGATTATGCCGTGGTGCAAGGTATTGTCCTCGTCACTGCAGTGGGATTCATCTTTATGAACCTCTTTGCTGACGCAATGTATTACGTTCTCAATCCGCGCCTCAAAGGGCAATAATATGACAGACAACGCCCTTACACAGACCACAAATCGCTCTGGCGAACCAATCCTAGCCGCAAAACCTGAAAACCGTGTTTGGAAAAAATTTCGCCGCCACAAAAGCGCGATGGTTGGCGGATTTCTTGTCACGTTTTTCGTGCTCATCGCCCTCGCCGCTCCAATTCTGCCAATCTCGGATCCAGCTGCAACAGATTGGGGCGCGGTGCGCAAACCACCAAGCATGGCACATTGGATGGGCACTGATGAAATTGGCCGTGATGTCATGTCACGCTTGATTTGGGGCGCACAGGCGTCGCTTTTGGCAGGTGTGGTCTCGGTTAGTCTCGCAGTTTCGATTGGGGTACCACTGGGTGTCATTGCTGGCTACTTTGGAGGATGGGCCGACGCGGTAATTTCGCGCTGTACTGACGCGCTTTTGGCGGCGCCTTTTCTCATCCTCGCCATTGCCCTTGCTGCGTTTCTAGGACCGTCCCTGACCAACGCAATGATTGCAATCGGCATCTCAGCGACACCGATTTTCATCCGCTTAACACGCGGACAAGTCATTAACATCAAATCAGAAGATTATGTTGACAGCGCCCGTGCCATTGGTTTGCCCACGCCCCGTATTTTAAGCCGCTATATCCTGCCCAACGTGCTGCCACCAATCCTTGTGCAAGCGACACTAACCATTGCAACGGCAATTATCGCCGAAGCTTCCCTGTCTTTTCTTGGCCTTGGCCAACAGCCCCCCGAACCCAGTTGGGGATCGATGCTCAACACCGCCAAGAACTTTCTCACTCAAGCCCGATGGATGGCCTTATGGCCGGGCATATCAATTTTTCTCGTTGTGCTTGGTTTTAATCTTTTGGGCGACGGGCTGCGCGACGCCCTCGACCCGCGCGAACTTTAATTTGGAGACCTCATGTCCGATTTCACAACCCGCCCCGAGATAAGAGGCACCTTCGGAGTCGCCACATCAACGCACTGGATTGCCTCGTCTGTGGGCATGAGTATTCTGGAAAAAGGCGGCAACGCTTTTGATGCGGCTGTTGCAACCGCGCTGACCTTACAAGTGGTTGAGCCGCATTTGAACGGCCCTGCCGGCGATATGCCCGCGATCTTTTATTCAGCGAAAACTGGCAAGGTTGAGGTCCTGTGCGCGCAAGGTGTCGCGCCCAAGGCCGCAACCGTTGCGCATTACAAGTCCCAAAATCTGACACTTGTTCCCGGCTCAGGCCTGTTGGCCACAGTGGTGCCCGGCGCGTTTGACGGCTGGATGCTCATGCTACGCGATCACGGGACGATGACGATACGCGAGGTGATGCAACCAGCCATCGACTACGCTCGCGATGGACATCCGATGCTGCCGCGTGTTGCTAATACAATTGCTGGGTTGGCGGATTTCTTTGCCCAAGAATGGCCAACCTCTGCTGCCGTCTGGACACCAAACGGCAGCGCGCCAAAAGCGCAGGCCCTGTTCAAAAACCCCGACCTTGCCGCAACCTATGATCTATTGGCCGCAAGCCAGGGCGACACGCGCGAAGCCCAGATCGACGCCGCTCGTGCCCAATGGAGAACAGGTTTTGTCGCAGATGCGATTTTCGACTACCTCAAGGACGCGCATGTAATGGATGTCTCAGAAGCGAAACATTCCGCCGTCCTTGCCCCGTCTGATATGGCAGATTGGCGCGCGAATTACGAAGCTCCGCTGTCCTATGAATACCATGGTTGGACAGTCCACAAAACCCAACCTTGGTCGCAGGGCCCTGTCCTGTTACAGGCTCTGGCGATCCTGAAGGGCATTGATCTCGCATCCATGGACCCCAACGGAACTGAATTTGTACACACGGTCATCGAGGCGATGAAGCTGGCCTATGCAGATCGCGAGGCCTATTATGGCGACCCTAACTTCAGCGACGTCCCGATGGAGATCCTGCTGAGCGAGGCCTATAATACCGAACGCCGCAAACTGATCAGTGGCCAAGCCTCGACCGAGCAACGACCAGGGCGCGTGCCCGGGTTTGAAGCATTGGCAGATGCTTACATCGAACGTGCGGCCCGGGATTTCAATATTGGTGACGTCGCCGCACAAGAGCCAACTATGTCACATCTGACAGAAAAACGTGGCGATACAGTGCATCTCGACATCATCGACCGCTGGGGCAATATGGTGGCTGCCACACCGTCTGGAGGTTGGCTCCAAAGCTCGCCAGTTATCCCTGGCCTCGGCTTCCCGCTCAATTCGCGCGCACAGATGTACTGGCTAGAGGATGGTTTACCGACCTCACTCGTTCCTGGCAGCCGCCCCCGCACCACGCTCACGCCCAGCCTAGCCGAAAAAGACGGCATGCAGCTGGTATTCGGCACACCCGGCGGTGACCAACAAGACCAATGGCAATTGATCTGGTTCCTGCGCTTTGTGCATTTTGGCATTAGCCTCCAGGACGGCATGGATGCCCCTTTGTTTCATTCCATGCATTTCCAAGGTTCCTTCTTCCCGCGTGAAGTCAAGCCCGCAGAAATGATGATCGAACCCAATATTGGTGAACAGACTATCGCAGAATTGCGTGAACGCGGCCATAAGGTGACTGTGGCCGAGCCTTGGAGCGTTGGTCGACTGACCGCAGCCATGCGTGAACCCAACGGCATGTTACGCGCGGCCGCGACTCCGCGCTTGATGCAAGCCTACGCGGTTGGCCGATGACCTATTCGCTAATCGCAAAAGACGCTGACGGCAGTATTGGTGTAATCGTGGCCAGCAAGTTTTTCGCCTGCGGTGCGGTCGTACCCTTTGTGTCTGGCAGCGTCGCAGTTGCAAGTCAGGCCTTTTGTAATCCGGTCTGGGGCACAGAAGGACGTGACCGGATGATGGCTGGCGCAGGGGCCCAAGAAGTTCTTAATGATCTTGTTGCACGCGACAACGGGCATAGGATCCGGCAAGCTCATATGATGGACAGCCAAGGCAACTTTGCAGCCTACACCGGCGCAGATTGCGTCGAATGGGCTGGGCAGATCTTGGACGATGGACATTCGGTTGCAGGCAACATGCTGGCTGGCCCTCGTGTGATCCAAGCGACCTCCGAAGCATATCTTGCCAACTCCTCCCTTCCCTTTGCCGAACGTCTCATTATTGCCATGGCCGCCGGTGAAGCAGCAGGCGGCGACAAACGTGGCAGGCAAGCTGCGGGGCTTATTATTCACAAAGGCGAGGCTCATCCCTGGTTAGACTTACGTGCAGATGATCATGCTGATCCTTTGAACGAACTCTCGCGGCTCTGGGAGGTCGCACAGGAGCGTTATGTACATTTCGCCAAAGGCATGCCATCCGCAAAACGGTTTTCAGGCCACCCAACTCGTGATGGTATTGATGCGGACATAAAAGCTGCCGAAGCACGTCGCGTAGCAGACGGTCGTCCCAGCCGCTCGTATGCTGTAGAGCTTGAGCAATGACGACGATTAACCTAATAGTCCGCCTGTCGCACATAGGCCGGCTGAGATTAGTATGACTGTTATGCCCACGAAACACCCCACCGCACAAGTTCGCGACAGGGTATTAGACCTTATCAAAGCTGGTGATATCGATCCTGATGGCAGGTTACCGACAGAACGGGCACTTGCCGATAGATTTGGTATTGGTCGGCGCTTTGTACGACAGGCATTGGACACGCTTGAAGCAGAGGGACTTGTCTGGCGCAAGCAAGGCAAAGGCACCTTCGCAGGGCAACCTTCAGACCCAATGGGGGACTTGGCGGCGCGGATAACCGGTGAAACCAATGCTCTTGAGGTTATGGAGGCGCGTCTTTGTATTGAACCAGAACTGGCGGCGTTATGCGCTCAAAGAATGAGCCCAGACGAAATTGCGCGCCTACGGACATTGGCGCAACGACAGTTGGAGGCTACCGATGCACAGGCGATTGAACTGTGGGACGGCTCCCTCCACCGCTTAATTGCGCAATGCGCGCGCAATCGGCCGTTGTTAATGGCGTTCTCTCTGCTTGATAAGATCCGTTCCAATCCAAACTGGGTACATCTGCGATCCAAAAGCCGAGATGGTGCATCGCTGCAAGTTACCCATAATGAACACCTCGCCATAATAGATGCAATTGCTGCAGGTCACGCAGATGTCGCACGCACAGCCATGCGTGATCATCTTGAAACACGTTTTTCGGCGCTTCAGGGCGATTTAGACAAAGCGGAACAATGAAATAGCAAGACAGTCTTCGTAGCCGCTGCGCCGAGAGCCGCTTGGTATAAGTTTATAATACAATCATCAGCCTTGTTTTATAGAGCAAATGCTTGAAGCCTTGAGTGAATTTTTTCCCAGGCAGCGACGAGAGTCGTAACATCAGGAAATTCATTTTCTGGGGCTGTTTCAATTTTTAGCAATTCCTCATACAGCTCAGAGAACTCTAGGACCGCGGCAGATCCCGCGAGGCGATGTGCTTCTTGCCGCATAGAAAGCGTCATTTCGGAGGCATTGGCGAGCATAAGACAGAATTCAGACATTTCGTGGCACAAGCCTGTTATAAACTCTTGGGCTTTGTCGGCGCCGAGCGTTGTAAAAAACCTGTCCAATGCATCGTCGTTATCTACAGTTATGGGCAACGCTGTCTTTTTCGACGAACGTGACGCGTTTTTATGAGCGAACTGAGAAAGAATTGCGCGTAATGCTTCTTGTTGCACCGGCTTTGTGACCACATCCGCAAAGCCTGCTGCCTTGATCCGGTTAAGTTCCGCTTTAGCAGCATGCGCTGTTACCGCAACGATATTTGTATCCTGTGTAACCCCAAGATCCCGCGCTTGACGCAATAATGCGATGCCATCCACATCGGGCATCGAAATATCCGTCAATACTAAATCAAACGTGCGCTGTTTTAAGAGTTCCAATCCCTGTGCACCACCTGATGCATCGACAACCTCGCAGCCCAGATCTCGCAACATTTGTGACAGCAACAGACGGTTAATTTCATTATCTTCCACCACTAATATACGGTGTTGCTGCTCTACATTATCGACGGTCTGTAAGAAGGATTTCGTTTGCGCAGGTTCATCTGCCTTGGTTGCGGCAACAAACTGAAGTGAAAGGGTCACGGTAAATGTACTCCCCTCTCCCAATATGCTGTCACAATGGACCGTTCCCCCCATATCTGTGACCAACCCTTTCACGATCGCAAGACCAAGACCCGTTCCTTCTTGGATGCGACCATAACTTCCGTCTAAAGTCACAAAATCATCAAAAATCCGCTCCAGGTCATCTTCTGCGATCCCTTTTCCGGTGTCTGCAATGGTTATCTCGACACCGCCTGTCTGGCGTAAGACATCAACAGAGATTGCGCCGTCGTTGGTAAATTTCAACGCATTGCCAATTAAATTAAGCAATACCTTCTGTATGCTATGTCTTTGCCCTTGAACAAAAATACCTGTCCCTATCTGGCAATAAAAACTTATCTCGTTCCCATTCGCCAAGGCATTTGCATGCTGACTTGTCACCAGATCTTGCACAAGTTGGCATAGGTCGAAAACCTGTACTTCTTCTGGTTCGGCGTTGGCTTTGAGGCGCGATAATTGCAAAACATCATTGACATGTTTCAACAGCAAATCGCCAGATACGCGCATGGCGGAAAGATAAATTTGGTTTTCTTGTGTTTGCGGGCGTTTCGCTAAAAGATCCAGAGATCCGATAATTCCGTTGAGCGGCGTGCGCATCTCATGGCTCATCACCGTGAGAAGTTGATCTTTAGCTCGCTCACCCGCCATTGCATCATCACGCGCACGTCTAAGCTCTTCCTCGGATTGAAGAAGATGGGAAATATCGCGCACATAGGCGACCCATACGGTGGTTTCACCTTTATCGATTGATCGACTGGCAGACAGAGAAATTTCAACCGGAAAAGCCTCACCGTTGAGACGATGACCCGTCGACCTGAGGCGACCATCTTCTTGATTGGCCAAACGTTCTTGCGCAAATAGCCACGCAACAGCATCTCTGGGCGGGGCTTCACTGTCGAATACAAGCTGCGACAATTCGATGCCCAAGGCATCAGCTTGTGTGTAACCAAACATCTCTTCGGCAGCTATGTTAAATGTCCATATTTTCCCAAACTCGTCAGCCAGAATAATAGCGTCCAACGACGCAGAGATCATGGTTTGTACCCGCGCTGCGTCTTGGACGGTTTGTTCTGTTAAACTCTGTCCACGGCGATATAGATAAATCAGTACCAAAATCGTTGCCGAAAGAGAAACGACCAATATCACCAACACCGCAGATAGATGTGCAAAAAGATGGTGAAGCTGTACACGTTGACGATTGGCAATCGCCGCTTGTAGCTCAACACCCTCCAGTGCGATTTCCCGAACTTCGTGTCTATTTTTTAAGATTAATGCGGTGAGCTGTGGCAAACTGTTGAGCAAGATATCATCGCTGGCATCAATCAGCTGGACTTGCGCGTCTAACCCTTCATTCAAATGCGCAAGGAATACTCCATTTTCCCCATCCTGCAGCCTAGCGTAAAGCCCACTCTCTGCGTAAGTTCTGATACGACTGTAATAAATGTCGAATTGCTGGCGTACATGAGCGAGATCCCCCGAGGTTTCAGCCTCCAACACTGCAGAATAATACTTCAGATAGTCAACTTCGGCCTGAGCGAGTGTCCACTGAATATTATCGGTCGCTGCAGTCGACAGCCTTTCCAAGCCCTGACGCAGTTCTAGGCCTAACCAAAGCGAGCGCCCAACAAGGCCGACGAACATCGCAATTGCGCAAAAAGCAACCCAACGCAGGATATGATCTTTGGTATTCATAAACCGACACTATAGGTCATAATAGTATAGGTCTATTGAACAGATAACCTATGTAATTGCCAAATGCTTTGTGTGTATACTTTTTCCGTACGATATTCGGTCGCAAAATCATATGGGTAAACAATCCAAAGTGGTCCCTTGTCTCTCAAAGACATCATGGTTCCGTTTCTCTCATATGCAACCATCGGTGCATTGGCAGTGATTTCATCCAAATCAATTTCAACTGCATATTCATTCACAGCATGCGCACGGATCGTCCCCGAAGTCACACCAGAGCGGTCTATTAATTCTGCCAAGGGAACACCTACAAAATGCTGCAACCCTTCGGTCCAGATGGTGGTTGTTTCAAAGTCCATAACTGGCATTTCGCGTAGGTCGGCCAGTGAATATTCTTGAAGAGCATCGCCGGATTGCACACGTAGAACCACAGAGCCGGACTCGGCAACAACAGCCGAAGACCAACACGCCATTACGATTAGCAGCACTCCACTTATTACATGTTTCACGACACTTCTCCTAGATACCGGCCACGACGCTTACCTGCATTTTAAAGTCGCGGAATATAAAATAGTCTCAACACTCATTGCATTTCCTAAGATCTGTTGCATCCTCGCCGGAGGATAGGTTTCTACTCTTCGGTATAGGCATACCTATCCTCGTTATGTTATCAGTGTCGTAGAGATCTCGATTAATCCGATCACATGTTGATAGATTGGAAACCATTTTTTGATATGTCGATTTGATATATGCGATCAAAGGACACTGGATATTATGCGCATTTTGTTGGCAGACGACCATGACATGGTCCGCGAAACGATCTCGGCTTATTTAATGTCCGAGGGAGGGGCCGATGTTACGCCAACAACTGACCTTCCGCTTGCCCTAAAAGAAATTACGGAAAACGGTCCATTTGATTTGGTGCTTTTGGACTATAATATGCCGGGTATGAACGGACTAGACGGCTTAAAGCGCGCGTTACAAGCAAATGGCGGTAAAGGTGTTGCTGTGTTATCCGGCAGTGCTCCGGCCAAAACCGCACAAGATGCGCTCGACGCTGGCGCAATCGGTTACATCCCCAAAACGATGGGCGCACAGTCTTTATTAAACGCCGTACGTTTTATGAGTGCCGGCGAAATTTACGTGCCCGTCGACCTGATGCGTCAAGATACAGACAAATCGTCTCATCCTCTTCTTGAGCAACTCAGCCCACGTGAAACCGAAGTACTGAATGGCCTGTGCCGTGGCTTGGCGAATAAGGAAATCGCCAGAGAGTTAAACCTGCAAGAAGTAACAATTAAGCTTCACGTCAGAACTCTCTGTCGTAAGCTCGACGCAAAAAATCGCACACAAGCAGCGATGACCGCCAAGGAAGCGGGAGTCTTTTAAAACTCCTCGATAAACACAAAACGCCCTGTGAAAATCACAGAGCGCTTTGTGTCAAAGTCACCTTAAGGGTTGGGATGGGACGTTAGGCGACTTCAACAGGGGGGGACGTCTTCGTGGTGTCTTGAGCGGTATAATACACCGACGAAATCTGCATTTTAATAAGATGAAGTGGGGTCGAGCCTGGGTTTTCAAGAATGCGGCTCCCCCCTGTCGGGACACGTGTACCTTGATTTTTCAGAATAACCATTATGTCGTGACCAACCTTCACAATGGCTGACCCCTCTGCCACAATCCAATGCTCTGCACAGTGATTAGATGCGCTGACGGTCACTTGCTCTCCCGGCAATAGAACAATACGTCGCATAACGAGCCCTGCCCCCATTTCAAACGTATCACGGGTTCCCCACTCATGGCTTTCCCGTCTAAGAACACCCTCAGACGGGTGCTCTGCACTCATGTCTTCTAACAAATTCAACATTTGCGCCGCGCGGCTGGGAACATCACTGTGAACACGCGCGATACCCAATGATGTATCGTGGTCCTCACGCGCATCTTGCTCCCAGGCCTCGATAGGGCTGAGTGTTTTCCCCATGGCCACAGCCACAAGATTTTCTGTACCACCAGATAACGCCGCCTCGATACGTTGGTCTTTGACATTTCTGTAAGACGCACGATCCAAAAGGATCCCATCCATAACGTAGCATGCTTTGTGCAAGGCAGTTTTGGCAGATAAGTACAAACGGGTAGCATAACGCTTTAACGCTGTTAACAACACGCCGACACGCGCGACAATAATTCCTGACGACCACATAGTATGTCCATTGTTCATAAGCCCTCCAAGGAAAGATTTGGCCGTTGTAATACGTCTAATCCGCATCGGTGCCTGCGTGATCTGGGCCGCGTCGACACAGAGCTCAATCCCTGCCCGACCAACTGGATCGACACGGTTGGCCAAGATCGCAATTTTTCCGCTGCGCACATCAGGCAAGGCTTGCGCGACGGCATCATCCACAGCTTTTGCGTCACTGCTGCCAGCAGAGGTCGGCAAAATAATCGCCAACGCATCAGGTTGGTGCTTTAAACGCATGAGCGCAGCAGTCACCGCAGCAGCCGGTTTGTGGGTTTCAGGCTCCAACAACAACCGCCCACGCGCCTGCTCTTGCTTCATCTGAGTGGAGACTTCCGTTGCAGCGGACAGGGTTGTAATAACAGTCGGGCAAGAAAACGCAGGACCAGAAACCGCTGATAATGTTGCACGAAACATGCTTTTGACACCTTCGGCCTGTTCAAGCTGCAAAGGCAATTCTCGACGCGCAACACCCTGTGTCGCTTGATCGTCCGCAGCAAGAATGATTGTGTGCAGCATGTATATTCTCCTCTTTGGGTACTTATCCAAAGCCACCCCATCCAGATGACGTAACCCAAATTAGAACAATGCAATGATCTGCGTCTTCTATCCGTGAGGTGTTCAAAGAGTGAAAAAAGTGTAAAGCTTATCCAAAGGGATAGGAAAATTCGAATATTTCCTGTTTAATTATAGTTAATTTTCAATAGATTACATTAACCATAATTCCAAAACCATGTCAGAAGCGCGTCGCGTTTCTGAGCCAAGCTACGTCTAACGTTTCTCTTACACAGGAACCCCAGTCTTATATGTCCGACCCGATATCATCTATTCGCAACCTAGGCCCCGCTGTGGAACAAGCTTGTGCAAAAGCCGGCATCCACACAGCGCAACAACTGCGTGAATTAGGCGCTGATGCTGCATATTCGGCAATGTTGAAAACGGGAACCAAACCACATTTCATAGGGTATTATGTATTGGTCATGGCACTACAAGGACGCCCATGGAACGATTGCAAAGGCGAAGAGAAGGCGGCACTTCGTAAGCGCTTTGATCAAATCAAAGCACGTAGTTTCGATCAAGATCTATCCGCACTCGAAAAAGCACTGAACGAAATTGGCGTCATTAAACTGTGTGACTAACAATTAAAAACACCGCCCTGACATTACATCAAAGCGGTGCTTAATTTTCACGACACATCCCAGATATGTCAGTAAATTTTAGCCAACCAGTTCAAGGCCTGCAAAGAAATATGCGATTTCTTCTGCAGCTGTTTCAGGAGCGTCAGAACCGTGAACTGAGTTTTCGCCAACAGATTCAGCAAATTCTGCGCGGATGGTACCTGCAGCTGCGTCTGCTGGGTTGGTTGCGCCCATAACTTCGCGGTTTTTCGCGATTGCGCCTTCCCCTTCCAGAACTTGGACAACAACAGGTTCGGATGCCATGAATTCGCACAGTTCGTCATAGAAAGGGCGTTCCGCGTGCACTGCATAGAACTTACCAGCTTGCGCTTTGGTCATATGGATGCGCTTTTGCGCGACAATACGCAGACCTGCCTCTTCGAACTTGGCATTGATTTTGCCAGTCAGGTTACGACGTGTTGCATCCGGCTTGATGATCGAAAAAGTGCGTTCCAGTGCCATGAGGCGAGCTCCTAAATGAAGGTTCAAATCAGTCGCGCTGCCCTGTGGCAGCGTTCTGGCGCCGCCTAACATGGCTGAGCCCATTTGGGAAGGGTCTTGTTACCCTCTCTCTCACGCTTGCGCCGCCGCGCAGGCCTCGCGCCAATCGACCCAGCGGACATAAAGTGCAGCACATAATGCCAAGATACTCGAGCAGAGCATAATACCCAAAACCGCAAACGGCGCGTTATCGGAACTGACCATGGTCCCTGTCATCCATGTCAGCACCGCCCCAATCGCCACACTCAGCGCACCAGACAACCCTGCCGCGCTCCCGGCCAGTTCTGGGCGTACAGACATCAATCCTGTGTTGGCATTGGCCAACGTCAGCCCATTCCCCAACCCGACAAAGATGGCAGATCCAAAGAATAACACTGGTGTCCCCATGCCACTTGCAAAGATCAAAAGACCAATCACAGGTCCGATAACAGCCGAGACGCGCCCGCAAATGATCAAGGTGGTCAGGGGAACCCGTAAGATCAATCGTGTCGAGATAAAGTTTCCGACCAAGAATCCGAACGAGATTATCCCAACCCCAATGCCAACGTGACCGGCATTTAGGTCAAACCACGCAATCGCAACCAAAGGTGCGCCTGTGATAAAGCTAAAAAACCCTCCCACCGAAAAGGCTGCGCAAATGCTATAACCCCAAAATCGGCGAGATGTGAACAACAGCGGATACCGGTGCATTTGCTCTGCAATACTGGCTGCTCTGTCTGTGTTAGTCTCTGTGAAATCACGCAAGGATACCCAGTATATCGCGCCCCCCATCACCGCATAAAGCCAGAACGAAGCGCGCCAACCAAACAGCAAATCCAACGCCCCGCCCACCATAGGTCCCAACATAGGCGCCAAAGCCATTGCCATAGCGACATAGCCCAAGACCTGCGCCGCCTCGCGTGTGTCATACATATCTCGTACTGCTGCGCGTGGCACCACAGAGCCAACCACCATAACACTTTGCAAAACCCGAAAGCCCAGAAAGACCCAGATATTCTGGGCCAATGCCGCACCAATTGAAGCAAGTGTAAAAATCGCGAGCGACCACAGTATCAGCGGGCGTCGCCCGAACCGGTCAGACAAGGGACCTATCGCGAGTTGCAGTATAGCTGAGATCCCCAAAAACCCCGCGACAGATAAATTGGCAAGCCCGTAGGCAACGTCAAACTCTTCTGCAATATGTGCCAGTGACGGTAAAAATAAATTCAGCGCGATAACTGAAATCGATGTGGTCAGAACCAGTGTCGAAAGTCGTGGAGACGAATGTCGCATCAAAGAGCCTCTGTGATAATTTCACTTCCCTATCACGCTCACTCCGTCTGTCCAGCATCGCGGGTGTTACGATACAAAGATCTGACGCGCTTTTGCCGAAAGATGGCTATGATCCCCCTTCTTTTGGAAATTGTCATTGACCCGGCCTATGGTTTGGACAAGACACAAGACATGTTACGGATCAACGATATATCTTATTCGGTCGAAGGCCGCCCGCTCATTGAACACGCGTCTGCCTCTATCCCTGATGGCCACAAGGTCGGGATCGTTGGACGCAATGGGACAGGGAAATCTACGCTTTTTCGCCTCATCCGCTCCGAATTGGTGTTGGATACCGGCGAAATCTCCCTGCCCTTAAAAGCGCGCATTGGTGGCATCGCCCAAGAGGTTCCCTCCTCCGAAGTTTCGCTGATCGATACTGTCCTAGCAGCAGATCTAGAGCGCGCTGCGTTATTAGAGGAAAGCGAAACGGAAACCGATGGGGATCGCATCGCAGAGATCCAGACACGTCTTGTGGATATCGATGCCTGGTCTGCCCCTTCCCGCGCGGCGTCGATTCTTAAGGGGCTAGGATTTGATGATCCGCAACATACACAGCCCTGTTCTGATTTTTCAGGCGGCTGGCGGATGCGTGTTGCTCTTGCCGCTGTGTTGTTTTCACAACCTGACCTGTTGCTTTTGGACGAACCAACCAACTACCTTGATCTCGAAGGTGCGTTATGGCTCGAGTCCTATCTCGCCAAATACCCGCACACCGTTTTGGTAATTTCCCACGATCGCGGCCTATTAAATCGTGCTGTTGGCGCGATTTTGCACCTCGAAGATAAGAAATTGACGCTGTATCAGGGTGGGTACGACCAATTCTCCAAGCAACGTGCGGCAAAATTGGCTCAGGCAGAATCTCTTGCGAAAAAGCAAGAAGCACGACGTGCACACCTGCAGTCCTATGTAGACCGGTTTCGAGCAAAGGCCGACAAAGCAAAGCAAGCCCAGTCTCGCATGAAGGCTTTGGAACGGATGCAACCGATTTCCTCTCCGCAAGAGGCCGCGCTGCGAAAGTTTTCGTTCCCTGAACCCGAAGAAATGTCGCCGCCCATTATCAACATTGAAGGCGGTGTGACAGGCTATGGGGATACGGAAATCCTGACCCGCCTTAATCTGCGCATTGACCAAGACGACCGTATTGCCCTTTTGGGTAAGAATGGTCAGGGTAAATCGACCCTGTCCAAATTGCTCTCGGATCGTCTGCCTTTGATGGCAGGAAAAATGACCCGATCCTCAAAACTGCGCATTGGGTATTTCGCACAGCATCAAGTTGACGAGTTATTTGTGGACGAAACACCACTCGATCACCTGCGCAGTCTGCGCCCCAATGAGGGCCCTGCAAAGTGGCGTGCGCGCCTTGCAGGCTTTGGCCTTGGTGCTGATCAGGCCGAAACAGAGGTTGGACGTCTTTCAGGTGGGCAAAAAGCGCGCCTATCGCTGCTGCTCGCGACACTTGATGCCCCGCATATGTTGATCTTGGATGAGCCAACCAACCACTTAGATATTGAAAGTCGTGAAGCTCTGGTCGAGGCGCTCACCATGTACAGT
The DNA here is from genome assembly GCA_947499635.1 of uncultured Paracoccaceae bacterium. Taxonomy (GTDB): domain Bacteria; phylum Pseudomonadota; class Alphaproteobacteria; order Rhodobacterales; family Rhodobacteraceae; genus Epibacterium. The sequence continues at coordinate 504,421 of CANMPD010000001.1, forward strand.
GGCGCCGTCATTCTTGTTTCGCATGACATGCATTTGCTGACCATGGTCGCCGACCGTCTCTGGCTTGTCTCCAACGGCGGTGTCGCCCCGTATGAAGGTGATCTGGATAGCTATCGTGATCTGCTGTTAGGACGCGATAAACCAGCCAAGAAAAGCAAAACGCCCTCTGCTCCTAAACCAAAAAAGCCAAGCCGCGATCAGATCTTAACATTGCGCGCAGACGCCCGAAAAGCAGAAATGCGTATCGAAAAACTCACCGAAATGCGCACCAAATTAGAGGCCAAACTGGCGGGGCCTACGCTTTACGCCAATAGCAGCAACGAAGATATCGCGGTTTGGCAACGCAAGCACGCAGAGTGTATCGAGGCGCTTGAACGTGCTGAAAGCCTATGGATGGAAGCCTTGGAAAGGTTAGAAAAGGCGGAAAGCTAGTGACCGAAGATGAAATCGCGCACCTGTTGTACTTGCTTGTATTGCTAGGTGTAGTTGGATCATGGTTTGTTGTCGGCTTGCGCAAAAATTTGAATAAGACCCTGCAACAAATCGCGATCTGGGTCTTTATTTTCATTGGCGCCGTAGCTGTATACGGGTTGTCGGATAACATTCGTGATATTGTTGCTCCTCGCGCGGTTACGATCGAAGGCACAGGGCGTGTAACAATTTCTCGTGCCTTAGATGGCCATTTTCATATCCCGATCACTGTAAATGACGTCGCAATTGACACCATAATAGATACAGGTGCCAGTGCTTTGGTTCTGAGCTTAGAAGATGCGCACAAGCTGGACATTCAAACAGAGACCTTGGAGTTTACCGGTCGTGCGCAGACAGCCAATGGCATTGTTGAAACCGCGCGTTTTTCTCTGGACAAGGTCACACTGGGCGGGGTTACGGACACCCATATTCCAGCCGTTATAAATACTGGCGCGCAGGAAAAAACCCTCTTGGGGATGAGTTACCTAAGGCTTTGGAACTCTCTAGAAATCCGAGATGATACATTAATTCTCACACGTGAATAATAGTACATGCAGGAACAAGTCTGCCCTGCAAAGGCGATCTTTGGTCATAATGTCTCTGGTATTTCCTCGGTTCAAACATCTGCAAAACCGTGCGCGCGCAGTTGCTGTTGGGTGAATGCCGTGGCACTTCTGGTCCCGTCAGCGCGTATAGGGAAAGCAAGCAAACCCAAGATGATACATCTGCGATCAGAAATGCGGCTGGTGTAATCCTTGCCTATCCTCCACTTTCGGCTTTTTTCTCCCAACGACCGCTTTCTTCAGACCAATACTGCGCCATGCAGCCAGCTGTCGTCAGATCGCGCCATTGGTTGCGCGCCTGATCAACTGCTTCTGGATCCGTGCCATCAAATAACACGCACGCACGCGAGACTGTTTCGACATCTTTTGCATCAAGTCTCGCGCCATCAACCGCCATCACGCAATCGATATTTGCGTCGATAGGGGCAACCTCACTTAACAAGATCGGCTGCATGGCATCATGCGCCCCGCCACATAATCCGTGCGGCAAAAACCCGCTGTCGGATCCAAGCCATAGACGCTCGTCAAGCCAGGCCATCCGCTCTCTGGTCTGGCCACGGACAAGAATGCGCCACCCTGCCCCACGCGCCTTCTCTAACAAAACAGGTAGAGTGTCTTGCAGTGACTGACGCGTCAAATGATAGAAATAGACTGCCCCCACTGATGTTTACTCAGCCTCAGCTTTAGGCGCGGCCTCGACAACGGTCTCATACTTATCTTGAACAAGACGAGAGAGTGCGGCAACGCCCCAACCCGTCGCACCTTTTGGCGCATAAGACGTTGCGGATTTAACAGACGCAACACCGGCAATATCCAAGTGGATCCATGGCATACCATCTTTGATGAAACGTTGTAAGAATTGCGCGGCGGTGATCGAGCCGGCCGGACGCCCTCCAACGTTTTTCATATCAGCAATTCGCGATTTCAATTGATCGTCGTAGGCTTGGCCCAATGGCATGCGCCATGCGCCTTCGTCCTCGGCATTTGCAGCCTTGAGAAACGCGTTACAGAATGCATCATCATTTGAAAACACACCTGCATTTTCATGTCCAAGACCAATAATAATCGCTCCGGTGAGGGTCGCAAGATCGATGACACCCGCAGGTTCGAAACGTTCTTGTGCGTACCACAGAACATCACACAACACCAAACGTCCTTCAGCATCAGTATTGATAACCTCAACCGTATCGCCCTTCATCGATTTCACAACATCACCCGGGCGTGTGGCTGTGCTTGACGGCATGTTTTCGACAAGGCCAACAAGACCAACAACATTTGCCTTGGCTTTGCGTGTGGCAAGTGCACGCATGGTGCCCGCAACAACGCCAGCACCGCCCATGTCCATCGTCATGTCTTCCATTCCGCCGGCAGGTTTAAGTGAAATACCGCCAGTATCAAAGACAACACCTTTGCCCACCAAAGCAAGCGGGGCAACACCCTCTTCGCCGCCCTTCCACTGCATCACAACCACCTTGGATGGGCTGGCAGAACCTTGACCGACGCAAAGCAAAGTCCGCATGCCCAGCTCTTCAAGCGCGGCTTCCTCCAGCACCTCGACCTCAAGCCCCAAGGCTTTCATTTCGTCCAACCGATCCGCGAATTCAGTTGTCGTCAGGATATTGGCAGGTTCATTCACCAAATCACGGGTCATATGCACCCCTTCGGCGACAGCTAAACCTGCAGTGGCATCTGCCTCAGCCTCTTCAGGTTTGTTATGGGCAATTGTGATTTCCCCCTGCGCATCAGCTGTCTCCGCAGTCTTATGCGTGTCAAACGCATAGCTGCGCAGCGCGAGCCCCAAGGCAAATTCTGCAACTTTTGACATGTTTTCCGCGACCATGGTCACAGGCTTTTGGCCCACAGCAGCTGCAAGCGCCGCGCCCGCTTTCCGTGCCTCAATCGGTGAAACACGGCGCGGTAAAACAACCACGTGCAATGCCTCAACCAGCAGGCCAGTTGGCCACGCCAGTGTAATCACTTGACCAGATTTCACCTTGGCGAAACTGTCGTCTTCGACAAATCGCTTCAACGCGCCTTTGGTCAAACGGTTCAACGTCCGCCCTGACTGCCCCAACACCCCTTCAGGTGTGACGCAAACAGCAAGCTGCCCGGTGACCTCGTCCAGCGAGAGGCTATCAGTTGCGATAAAACGAATTGAGGACAATGCGGGCATGAAGTTGCTCCTGTTTACACCATACAAATGGCAATTAAATCTGACATAATCACTCGTCAGCGCGACAAGTGATATTGTATTTACAAAGACCTAGCGCCTGTAGGGCGTGAATTCCAGTGCTTTACCGCCTCAGCATTTATGTTGGCGCAATTTTACGCGAAGATTAAAAATGAGCCACAAAGGGAGTTTTCCCTGATAGAGAATTCTATTAAACGTCACGGTAGCTTTAAAAAGACCGCATTGTTAGGGGATATAAGGTGACAGGCACGATTATTAGGCTTCGAAATGACGCTTGATCTTTATTACGCACGCCGGTTCCTCCAATGGTTCGTCATTATCAGTGGCATGCTCATGACGCTGGTCATTTTGATCGATCTTTCCGAACATCTGCGCCGCTTTAGCGGGGATGACATTCGCTTTGGCCGACTGCTCGCACTCACGCTGTTGAATGCGCCGGCTACGTTCGACGAATTTTTACCATTGATTATGATCCTGACAACGATTGTATTGTTTGTCGGCCTTGCACGCAGCAGCGAATTGGTGGTGACGCGTGCCGTTGGTCGATCGGGTATGCGCGCCCTGCTTCCCCCTGTCGTCGTGACACTCATTATTGGTGCCCTTGCAGTATCCACATTAAATCCGATTGTCGCGGCAACGACCAATAAGTATAAAACGTTATCCGAAACCTACCGACAATCCAGTGGTACGGCGACAGTTTCACTGGGCCGTGAAGGTCTATGGTTACGCCAAGGCGGTGCGACAGGACCATCCGTCATTCATGCTGCAAACTATCGCAGTGACTCAGATCTTATCAATCTCTTTGATGTCACCATTTTGACCTATACTCAGGATGGCGCACCCATTCGCCGCACAGCAGCAGACGAAGCAAAGCTTGATGGAAATGAATGGGTTTTGCGCAATGCAAAAGTTTGGCCGCTATCTCCAGGAATAAACCCTGAGCGCAGTTCGATGCGTTATAATGAGCTGCGCTTAGCAACAACGCTTACAGATGCGCAAATTCGCGAGTCTCTCGACTCATCTGAGGGGATTTCAATCTACGAATTACCCAAAACTGTATCTGCCCTCGAACAAGCCGGATTTTCAACAACCCGATTTCGGGTGTGGTTTCAAGGTGAACTGGCCCGCCCCCTATTCCTTGTCGCGATGGTTCTTGTCGGCGCGTCTTTCACCATGCGCCACGTCCGCATGGGCGGAACTGGCTTTGCAGTATTAGCGTCGATCATACTTGGATTTGTTCTGTACTTTATGAATAATTTCGCTCAAATCTTAGGAGAGAACGGACAAATACCTGTTGCCTTAGCTGCTTGGGCACCACCGGTTGCATCTATATTTTTGACCATGGGCTTGCTGTTGCATGCCGAAGACGGGTAACCGCGCGATTATGAGCCTCTGCAGACATCAAAGACCACGCCCCTATCGCAAACTGACAGCCGTTGCTTTTGCATCCAGTGTTGTTACATCGATGGTCGTCATCCCAGCATTTTCACCCTTTTATTCTGCGCACGCCCAGTCCACGCAAGACGCAGGCACACAAATCCCCGTTGCATTGGTCGCTGACCAGATATTGATAACGCCTGAACGCACTCTTATCGCGCAAGGGAATGTGGAAGCTTTTCGCGGACAAACCAAACTGCAAGCGGAACGCATCAGCTTTGATCCTGAAACTGGCGAATTAGATATAACGGGGCCGATCAGGATAGACGAAAGCGGGGATGTTACAATTCTTGCCGACGCAGCAGAGTTAGACCGTGATTTACAAAATGGCCTTCTGCGCGGAGCTAAGCTCGTTTTTCAAGAACAAGTTCAACTGAGCGCCCTTCAAATAACCCGTGCACAAGGGCGTTATACACAGCTCTATAAAACATCTGTGACCTCATGCGATATCTGCGATGATGGACGCCCCCCCTTGTGGCAGATCCGCGCGGAGCGGGTGACACATGATCAACAAGAACGTCAGTTATACTTTGAAAATGCTCATATCTTGGTGCGGGATGTACCTGTATTTTATCTCCCCGCTCTTCGTATTCCAGACCCGACACTAGATCGCGCGACAGGGTTTCTGACCCCTTCATTGCTTTCTACTTCAGATCTCGGGACCGGTATTAAACTCCCTTATTTTATCAAGATTGGGGATCACAAGGACCTGACCGTTACACCGCATTTGTCCACAGAAACTCGGTCGATTGGGTTCAGATATCGACAGGCGTTTCGCAATGGTGATATCGAAATCAATACCGCAATCAGCCGTGACGAAATTCTACCCGGTGAAGATCGTGGCTATTTCTTCGCCGAAGGACAGTTCGATCTAAAGCGTGGCTATGTACTGAGCTTTGACATTCAAAGCGTCTCGGATGATGCTTATCTGGCGGATTATGATATCTCAGATGCCGACCGGTTAAGCTCTAGCATCTCTCTTTCTAAAGTGAAGCGGGATAAACTTTTACGGGCAAGCTTTACGACCTACAAAACACTTCGCAGCAGCGAAGACCAAGACACGGTTCCCACCAATGTCGTGGCAGGAACATATGAAAAACGACTATTCCCAACGCGATTGGGTGGAGAGTTTCAACTCGGCTTGGATCTTTTGAGCTTTAACCGTACATCAACCGTTGCTGGCACCGAGACCGACAGTAATGGGCGCGATGTTACCAGGCTCTCAGTGGATGCAAGCTGGCAGCGCAATTGGTCACTTCCCTTAGGCGTGCAAGCCAACTGGATCACCGCATTAGGTGTTGACAGTGTTGCACTTGGTGACGACGATTTTTTCGAAAATGATGCCATTCAAGTGACCCCAGCCACAGCGGTTACATTCAGGCTTCCTCTTGCGCGCACATCTGCGCGCGGGGCGAAACAAGTTTTAGAACCGATCGCACAACTTGGTTGGTCTAATGTTTCAGGAGACGACATTCCGAATGAAACAAGCAATATATCAGAGTTTGACCAAGGGAATTTACTATCCCTATCCCGCTTCCCCGAAGACGATGCGCGAAATGACGGCACGCGGTTTGTGTACGGTTTAAATTGGTCTCATTTTGACCCCAAAGGCTGGGAAACCTCTGCATCTGTAGGGCAAATTTTCAGAAGCGACGCGCTGTCAGATTTCACTCAATCGTCAGGGCTGGACGGCAACAGTTCGGATTTACTGCTTGCCGGCCAACTTAGAACACAAGACGACCTAACCCTGACCGCGCGCGGTTTGCTGGACACGGACTTATCGATTACGAAGGCCGAATTCCGCGGAGACTGGCAAAACGATAAAATAGATCTCGCCGGTAGCTATATCTGGCTTGAAGCCGATGAGGACGAAGATCGTGACGACGATACATCGGAACTTTGGCTGGATGGCAACTATAAGATAAACAGTTCTTGGAAAACACTGGCGAATGTTCGCTATGATATCGACGGGAACCGTGCAACGCGTGCAGGGCTTGGTGTAAGCTACAGCAACGAATGCGTCACGCTTAGCTTGTCCTTTAGACGTAGCTTTACCTCAACAACAAGTGTTGAGCCTCAGACTGATTTAGGCTTTACACTTTCTCTCAACGGGTTTTCGGTGAAATCCGGAAACACTTCCCAAAGGCGATCATGCAGTACAACCTAAGCTTCACTCAAAAGTCTGTGCCATTGCATATGTGGTTCAAAAAAGCTGTAAGCACGCGCTTTAAAGCCTGCGCTTTAGCGACTGCTTTTTTGGCTATGCCACTTTCTGCGATCCCAGAGCAGTCTTATGCGCAGAACCTATTTGCACCAATCATTCGCATTAATGGGGATGTGGTCACTCAGTTTGAATTGGATCAGCGCGCACAGTTTTTCACGTTAATCGGAAGCCCCGGAGACCCAGTCCAGATGGCCCGTGAGGAGCTCATCAACGACGCACTCAAACGCCAAGCCCTGTCCGAAGTTGGATTGGTCGTCCCCGAACAGGCGATCACTGACGGTATGATACAGCTCGCTGGGCAAGTCAACTTGGAACTGGATGACTTTGTTTCCCAAATGAAACAAGCCGGTGTCGACGTGCAAACAATCCGTGACTACACCGCGATCAATATCGGCTGGCGTGACTATATTCGTGGTCGTTTCCTCGCGCAGGCGCGCCCCAGCGAGGCCGAAATACAGCGCGCAATGGGCGGTGGCGGTGCGGGTGGTGTAGAGGTTCTCATCTCGGAAATTTTCATCCCCATCACGCCTGAAACCGCCGCTCAGGTTGAAGAGGTCGCATTACAGATATCAGAAATTCGTAACGTGAACACATTTGGGATTGCGGCTGGGCAGTTCTCTCAATCAGAAAGCCGAACCAATGGCGGCAAATTGCCTTGGATGTCCATCACGCGGCTTCCTCCGGCATTACAAGAAATTGTACTTGAACTTGACCCCGGTGAGGTTACCCCGCCGATGGCCTTACAGGGGGCAGTTGCCTTATTCCAGATGCGAGGCCTACGCGAAGCTGTAGGGCGGCAGCCAACCTATTCTGCAATAGAATACGTAAGCTATTTTGTTCCCGGCGGACGTAGCCCTGAAGCTCTCGCCCAAGCTCAGACAATTCGCAACAAGGTCGATACCTGCGACGATTTTTATGGAATTGCAAAAGAACAAGATGCAAGCGTTCTCGAGCGGGTGACGCTGCCGCCTTCTGAAATTTCCCGTGATATCGCCCTTGAGTTGGCAAAATTAGACGAAAATGAAACCTCGTCGACGCTTACGCGAAACCAAGGTGAAACGCTGATGGTGCTCATGCTGTGTGGGCGGACGGCTACGACGAACGCTGATGATGCAGATGCACGTACCCGCGTTTCAAACGCGCTCACACAACAGCGCCTGTCGTCTCTGTCCGCAAGCTTCATAGAGCAACTGCGTGCAAACGCACGGATCAATCAGGAATGACTGACAAAAGGGTCATCGCACTTTCTTGCGGTGAGCCCGCAGGTATTGGCCCTGAAATCGCCGTAAAGGCGTGGCATCAATTGCGTGACCAAGTTCCATTTGTTTGGATTGGTGATCCGCGCTTTGTTCAACCACTCGTTGGTGAAAAGATGCGTATTGTCACGTCTCCACAAGAGGCTAGCGATATTGCAGCGACCGCTTTTCCCGTGTTGCCTGTCACCTTTGAAGGAAACACCACACTTGGTGCCGCAGATCCGAAAAATGCATCTGGTGTTATATCGGCGATCGAAACTGGTGTGGAAATTGTTCGATCAGGACAAGCCTCGGCACTGTGCACTGCACCGATTCATAAAAAAGCATTGATCGATGGCGCAGGGTTTTCCTACCCTGGGCATACAGAATTCCTTGCTGATCTTGCGGGTCGTGATCGTGTTGTAATGATGCTTGCGTCTCAACAGTTGCGGGTCGTACCAGCAACCATTCATATCGCTTTGAAAGACGTGCCCACTGTCTTGACACCAGAATTGCTGCGCGAAGTCATCACGCTGACTCATCAGGGGCTTGGTACACAATTTGGCATAAAATCACCTCGTCTCGCAATTGCGGGCCTTAATCCTCATGCTGGTGAAGGTGGTGCAATGGGTGACGAGGAATTGAATTGGATCCGTGAATTGGTTTGCGTGATGTCAGACGAAGGCTTTAATCTTACGGGACCTCACCCGGCGGATACGATGTTTCATGCCGCAGCACGTACACGATATGACGCAGCAATCGCTATGTATCACGATCAGGCACTAATTCCGATCAAGACCTTAGACTTTGACAAAGGCGTCAACGTCACCTTGGGCTTACCGTTCATCAGAACATCACCTGATCACGGCACTGCGTTTGATATCGCGGGCCAAGACGTTGCGAATCCGTCCAGTTTGATCGAAGCACTCAAGCTTGCACAGCAGATGGCCGACCCAAGCTAAAGCGTTACAAAACTCTTTCTCGATGCCTTTGAGCCTCGTAATCCAAAGGCATCGAGTGTAAGAGCAACCACGAGTAACTCTCTGAAAGCGAATTAGAATCCCTGTGGTGTTCGGTAATCCGCATAAATTTCGACAATTTTGGCAACCGCCGCCTCAGGAGACAGTTCTTCACTTTCACCGCTGCGGCGAGAGGTCAGTTCAACCACTCCGTTTTTCAACCCGCGAGGACCAACCGTGATCCGCCAAGGCAGGCCAATCAGATCCATGGTGGCAAACTTCCCACCTGCCCGCTCTTTACGATCATCATAAAGCGGGTCTAATCCAGCTGAGACCAGCGCTTTGTACAACGCCTCACATGCTGCATCAGCCGCGTCATCCCCCTGTTTCAAATTCACGATACCACAATGGAACGGCGTCACACCTTCGGGCCAGATAGTGCCCTTGTCGTCATGGCTCGCTTCGATAATCGCACCCAACAAACGCGACACACCAATGCCATGGCTGCCCATATGCACGGGGACTTCCCCCTCGCTGGTTTGGACTTTTGCGTTCATGGATTCAGAGTATTTGGTTCCAAAGTAGAAAATTTGCCCCACTTCGATCCCACGCGCCACACGCCGACGCTCTTCTGGGATTTCGTTAAACAGTGCCTCGTCGTGTGTCTCATCCGTGCGCGCATATTTCGAGGTGAATTCCTCCAAAACGCTCTGGCATTGTGTGACATCATCATAATCGATCTCACGGTCGCCAAAAGTCAGATCGGTGACAGCGCTGTCATAAAACACCTCGGATTCGCCGGTTTCCGCCAACACCAAGAATTCATGCGTATAATCCCCACCAATCGGTCCGCCATCCGCACGCATCGGGATCGCCTGCAGGCCCATCCGTTCATAAGTACGTAAGTAGCTGACAAGATGGCGATTATAGGCGTGCAGCGCATCCTCTTTTGTAAGGTCGAAATTGTAGCCGTCTTTCATGTAGAATTCACGACCGCGCATGACGCCAAAACGTGGGCGCACTTCGTCACGGAATTTCCACTGTACCTGATACAATGTCAGCGGCAGATCCTTGTAGGAATTCACATGTGCGCGGAACACATCAGTGATCATTTCCTCATTGGTGGGGCCAAACAGCATATCGCGGTCATGACGATCCGTAATACGTAGCATTTCTTGGCCATAGTCATCATAGCGACCAGATTCACGCCACAGGTCCGCAGGCTGCATTGTTGACATCAACATTGGCACATGACCTGCACGCATTTGTTCTTCGTGAACAATGCCTTCGATTTTTTTCAAAACCTTAAATCCCAACGGCAACCACGAATAGATCCCCGCAGCTGATTGCTTGATCATGCCTGCACGCAACATATAGCGATGGCTGACGATCTGGGCCTCGGAAGGAGTTTCTTTTAAAACCGGCAGGAAATAGCGGGACAGGCGCATAAGGGCTCTCTCGGGTGTTTGGGAATATATACTGTTATCGGTTTACGAGGTGCCACGCCTACAGACAAGTGCTTGCGCACACGACGGCCATTTTGACTGGATAATGGAACCTCAAATATTAAGATCCACACATGACATACGTGCGTGTAATCTACGGGATTACATTCTTCGGTAATAAGATGGTTGTACGGATCTGACCCTCGCCCCATATTGCGTCTAATAATAGAATAGCCGATCCGACACCTCCACCCAGCTTAAGCCCCCCTATCAAACAGGAGCATTCATGGCCCTTCCTGCTAAAAAACAAATGACATACTGGGGCTTTGCTGCGGTAGGGCTCTCTATTGTTCTTTGGGCATTAGGTGACGTTCTTGTCCCTTTCATATTGGGCGCGGCGATTGCCTATATGATCGATCCGGTCGCCGATCGCCTTGAAAAAGCAGGTTTTAGCCGCGAGGTCGCAACCGCGATCATCACAGTCGGTACCATATTGGTGTTCTTAGTTGTCCTGTTGCGCATTATCCCTTTATTGATTGGTCAGATGCTCGACCTGTTTGAGACACTCCCAAAGCTGCTCACAAATTTACGCGATATTGCCCGAGACCAGTTTCCGCAGCTGTTTGATGAAAACAGCAAAGTCCATGATGTCTTTGTGACGATCTGGGACAATCTGCAAGGTAGCAGCATTCAGCTCTTTGAGGCTTTCATCGGATCGGCCATATCGTTGGTCAATCTAGTAATCATATTGGTCATCGCACCGGTTGTTGCCGTCTATCTTTTGGTAGATTGGGATCGAATGATCGCCCATATTGACGCTATGTTACCGCGTGATCATGCCCCTGTTATTCGGCGTCTCGCAGGAGAGATCGACGCCGTCTTGGCATCCTTCATCCGCGGCATGGGGTTGGTCTGCTTAATCCTTGGGTCCTATTATGCGGTCACTTTGATGGTCGTCGGATTGAACTTTGGTCTCGCGGTAGGTTTTGTTGCTGGTCTGGTTACGTTTATTCCTTATCTAGGGTCTCTGATCGGAGGCACACTGGCGATTGGACTGGCCCTATTTCAATACTGGGGCGCCATTGAAGTCGTGAGTGGAGATATCACCACATATTCGACTGATTGGGTTCGTATTTCGATGGTCGCTGCGATTTTCTTTGCCGGTCAAATCGTTGAAGGGAATTTTCTCACCCCAAAGCTGGTCGGAAACTCGGTTGGCTTACACCCAGTTTGGTTGCTCCTCAGTCTATCGGTCTTTGGAGCCTTATTCGGATTCGTCGGCATGTTGATCGCCGTTCCACTTGCCGCAGCGCTAGGAGTGCTTGCACGTTTCGGCGTGACGCAATATCTGGACAGTCGGCTCTATCAGGGGCTGGACCACCCCGAGGTACGTGATAGCGATCACCCCTCCCTAGATGATAAGAACACTCAAGACGACGATGCCAAAACAGCTTAGCTTTGATTTGCCAGCAAAAACTGCCCTGGGCCGCGAGGATTTTTTTGTCGCGCCTTCCAACGCCATGGCCGTGGCATTGATGGATTCCAATTTTGCCTGGCCTCTCGGAAAGCTGGTACTTACGGGACCGAAAGGCGCAGGAAAAACACATTTATTGCACGTCTGGGCACAAGAGAGCGGCGCAGAAATCTTATCGGCGCAGGACTTATGTGAAGGTGACGTGCAACGGTTGGCCAAAGGCCCCGTTGCCATTGAGGACGTCCCCGATATTGCAGATGATGCACGGGCGCAAAATGCGCTGTTCCATCTACATAATATGGTTTTGACGAACGGGCATTTATTGATGCTCACAGGCAGGCCCGCTCCGAATCTTTGGGGATTGGGGCTCGCTGATTTGCAAAGCCGCGTACAGGCAGCCACCCACGCAGCTTTGTCTGCACCCGATGACGCATTGCTGGCCGTGGTGTTAGCCAAATTATTTTCCGATCGTCAAATCACGCCAAAACCAGATGTCATACCTTATCTAGTCGGCCGGATGGATCGCAGTTTTGCGGCAGCCCAAGCAATTGTGGACCAACTCGACCGTATGGCATTGGCTGAACAACGCACCCTATCACGCGCCTTAGCGATCACGGCGATGGGACAAATGCAGCGTCGCTAATTTGTATATACAAAGCATATACATTGACCTTTAAGTCATGTTACGTCATCACTTAGATCAAAACCCTGTATGGATACGGACGACTGATGCCAAATTCTACTTCTGCGCATGATCTTTCAGATGAATGGGGGCCATTTGGTCATCCGGTATTTAACAGTCCAGACGCACGTGCCCTAGAACGTGTAGGTGTCGTAGACGTCGGGTCGAATTCCGTCCGGTTGGTTATTTTCGACGGCGCAGCCCGCAGCCCAGCCTATTTTTACAACGAAAAAATCATGTGCGGGTTGGGCGGCGGTTTGTCGGAAACAGGGAAGCTAAACCCTGCAGGCCGCGAGCGTGCTTTGGCCGCCTTAAAACGCTTCCAGCTCCTCGCTGAAGGCCTGTTACCCGATCCTTTGACCGTGGTCGCCACGGCAGCAGTGCGCGACGCCAATGATGGTCCCGATTTTTGTGAGCAGGTTCTGCGCGAAACAGGCCTGAAAATAACCGTGATCAGCGGCAAAGAAGAAGCGCGCTTGTCCGCGCAAGGCGTGTTACTGGGTTGGCCAAACACCAGCGGGATGATCTGTGATATTGGCGGGTCCTCAATGGAACTCGCCGAGCTGCGCGACGGTCAGGTTGGAACCTGTGTGACGTCGAATCTTGGACCACTCAAGCTCAAGGAAATCAAAGGGGGGCGCAAAGGTCGTGTTGCCCATATTTCAAGTGTTATTAAAGACTTGCATGCCGAAATGGGCAAACAGAGAGAACGCTTATTTCTCGTCGGAGGCAGCTGGCGCGCCATTGCTCGGATTGACATGCATCGCCGCGACTATCCAATGACCGTTCAGCACGACTACCGTATGACCGCTTCAGACATTCGCAAAACGCTGCAGTTTATCGCTGGGCAAAACCTCGATAAATTGCGCAGTGAATGTGGGATTTCTTCTGGCAGAATGGCGCTGGTGCCTTATGCGGTAGATGTGTTGTCACGGTTGGTCAAAGAATTTCGCCCCAAGGAAATCACAATTTCATCCTATGGTATTCGCGAAGGACTGTTGTATGAACAAATGCCGAGCAAGCTGCGCGAGCGTGATCCACTGATAGAGGCTTGTCGTTTTGCCGAAGCAAAAGACGCACGTGTTCCTGGATTCGGAAACACGTTATATCACTTTGTAAAACCTATATTTTCTCCCAATTCATATGCAAAAACCCGGCTCATTAAAGCCGCGTGTTTACTGCATGATGTCAGTTGGCGAGCACACCCTGATTACCGGGCTGAGGTCTGCTTTGATACGGCGACCCGTGCAAATTTAAGCGGCCTGACCCACCCAGAGCGCGTGTTTCTAGGGTTGGCTTTACTACATCGCTATCGCAATAAACGCAAAATTCCGCAGTTTGATCGATTGTTTGACCTATTGCCTCCTGAACAACAACAAGAGGCCGAAGTCTTAGGCAAAGCGATGCGTTTTGGGGCGATGATGATGGCATCCGCCAACGGCGAAATCGGCAGCCTACGCTGGCAACCTCGGAAAAGAGTGTTGCACTTAAAATTACCCAATAAATCCGGTGCCTTATTCGGCGAAGTTGCCAAATCGCGGCTCGACTCTCTGGCTTCGGCGTTAAAAGCGGATCTTAAATTTAACCCACCTAAATAACATCCAGATACTGGCTGGCTGATCTTAATGGATTAAATATCCACTCCGCCAAGTTCTTCCTGTGTTGGATCCTGAGCAGGCGTATCGTCTTGTTGTAAAGGTTTACGACGGATCAAAATGTCACCGTTGGGCAGCCTTTCCGGCAGCTCATAGACACTCCAATCACTCACTTCACCGGCCATATCGGCCAACGCAGGCCCCATCTCCTGTAAGAAGCTCTGGAACGAAGGTCCAATCCCACTCAACAAGTCCGCCATCTCATCTAAGCTTGGGCCAATTTCCTGTCGCATGCCCTCAAACAACATCTCAAACCCACGCTGCATCAAACCTTGGTCATCATCTGTGCCTTCGGGTTGTATGTTTTGTGCGGTAAGCTGCGATGCCAGGCCGCATACTAAAACCACTGAACCAACTGCGGTCATATTGAGGTTTTTCATCTCATATCCCTCTTAAAGCTCTTAAAGCTCTTAAATTTCTCACGCTGCCACGTACAAGTTTATCGACAAATTTAAAGAGCCGAGATCACCATCAAACAACAATTTCATTAATTATCAGATAGATAAATAACACACTCAATGTTACGCGTGACAATCAGCATCTGTTTCCTCGTGCAAGATATGCGCCGCTGAAATTTCTTCCCAAGCGCGGTTTATATCAGCCATGCGTCGCTGTGCCAATTGCACTGCTTCTGCTGGCACCCCACGGGCGATCATTACGTCAGGATGGTTTTGCCGCACCAAAGCACGCCACGCTGCGCGCAATTGCTCAAACGTCAAATCAGGGGACACACCCAAAATATCATAAGGGTCTTTAGGAGCATCTGCGACGAAACGAGCACGCAAGGCACGAAATTGCTGTGCGCTTTGTCCAAAGATTTGGCTCACTTCTGTTAGAAACGCAGCCTCGTTTGGATGAAATTCACCATCTGCAAGCGCAATATGGAACAGCCCTTCCATAATATCACACAGGGTGCTGGGGTCATCGCGAAACATTT
Source organism: uncultured Paracoccaceae bacterium (assembly GCA_947499635.1). Taxonomy (GTDB): domain Bacteria; phylum Pseudomonadota; class Alphaproteobacteria; order Rhodobacterales; family Rhodobacteraceae; genus Epibacterium. The sequence goes on from CANMPD010000001.1 coordinate 519,694, forward strand.
TCTGAATGCGCCCAGCATAGTCACGAAACCCTGCAATATCGCGCCGAGCAAGATCAAAAACATGCGCGGCTTGGCGTTCATCTGCGGCTGCTATTTGAAAAACTTCACGAAAGGCAGTGACCTCGTCCCGGGTCACCTGCCCGTCTGCTTTGGCCATCTTTGCCCCTAGCGCAATGACCGCGATGGTAAACCCAACAGATTTTTCTGGTGGACTGCGCAAACGCTCAAAAACTTGGGTAAGGCTTTCACCTTGCCTCAATGCCGCTAGGGCTTCGGATATGCTCTTCCAAATTGACATAACTGCAACCTACATTGATTTATACAGCCTGTCAGCGCAGGTTTTCATTACCGGCGTAAAAGCACAGTTTCAGCGCGTCACTCTGTCGCCTCATTCCGAGACAAAGAAATCAAATCCAAGATCCCCTCTGCCGCGTCTGGAATAGGTGTACCGGGCCCAAAGATGGCTTTCACTCCGTTGTCATACAAGAACTTATAGTCTTGCTGCGGGATCACACCACCACAGACAACAATGATATCTTCTGCGCCTTGGTCTTTGAGAGCTTGCACCAACTGCGGCGCAAGCGTTTTATGGCCTGCCGCCTGACTTGAGAGGCCGACGACATGCACATCATTGTCTATCGCAGACTGTGCAGCCTCCTTTGGGGTTTGAAAAAGCGGCCCCATGTCAACGTCGAAACCAATATCCGCAAAACCGGTTGCAATAATCTTGGCCCCACGGTCGTGGCCGTCTTGGCCCATCTTGACCACCAACATGCGAGGTCGGCGGCCTTCGTTTTGCGCAAAGGTTTCGATTCTTGCTTGGATAGACTCGTAGCGTTTATCTCCGCGGTATGCCGCACCATAGACACCCGAAAGAGTTTTGATCTCGGCGCTATGTCGGCCATACGCGTTTTCCAACATCATACTGATTTCACCAACAGTGGCACGAGCTCGTGCAGCCGTTACGGCCAGCTCAAGCAAATTTCCGTCTCCGGTCGTCGCAGCAGTCTCAAGCGCCACAAGGGCGCCTTCGACCGCGGCGGCATCACGCGTTTCGCGGATGCGTGCCAGTCGCGCCACCTGCGCCTCACGGACCGCGTTGTTATCCACATCGAGGATATCAATCGGGTCTTCTTCGCTGCGCTGATATTTATTCACACCAACGATTACCTCTTGACCACGATCAATCATCGCTTGTCGCCGTGCCGCAGTTTCCTCGATCCGTAATTTAGGCAGCCCTGAGGCCACAGCTTTGGTCATGCCTCCCATATCTTCGACTTCTTGCATCAAAGACCAAGCCTGCTCGACCAGTTCATGTGTCAAACTTTCCACATAATAGCTGCCAGCCAGTGGGTCGACGACATTCGTGACACCGGTTTCCTCTTGTAAAATCAACTGCGTATTGCGTGCTATGCGCGCTGATGCCTCTGTTGGTAGGGCAATCGCTTCGTCCAATGCATTGGTGTGCAGAGACTGTGTCCCCCCCAGCACGGCTGACATCGCCTCGTAAGCGGTGCGGACCACGTTATTATACGGGTCCTGCTCTTGCAGACTAACCCCAGATGTCTGACAGTGGGTGCGTAACATTTTGGACCGGTCAGATGTCGCGCCAAAATCTGTCATCACACTATACCACAATGTCCGTGCAGCCCGCAGCTTGGCGATTTCCATGAAGAAATTCTTACCTACTGCAAAAAAGAACGACAGCCGTCCGGCAAACTGGTCGATGTCCAATCCGGCATTTATCGCAGAGCGCACATATTCACGCCCGTCAGCCAAGGTATAAGCCAGCTCCTGCACCAAATTCGCACCGGCTTCTTGCATGTGATAGCCAGAAATCGAGATTGAGTTAAATTTCGGCATCTGTGCTGAGGTGTAAGCAATAATATCAGATACAATCCGCATCGAAGGTTCCGGCGGATAGATATATGTATTACGGACCATGAATTCTTTCAGAATATCGTTTTGAATAGTTCCCGAGAGCTGAGCACGATCGTGTCCCTGCTCTTCGCCTGCTACAATAAAACTGGCCAAAATCGGGATCACTGCGCCATTCATTGTCATCGAGACAGAAACCTGATCGAGTGGGATACCGTCGAAAAGCACCTTCATGTCTTCGACACTGTCTATGGCAACTCCGGCCTTGCCCACATCTCCTTCAACCCTTGGGTGATCGCTGTCATAACCACGGTGAGTGGCGAGATCAAAAGCAACCGAGACCCCCTGCTGGCCGGCAGCCAGATTGCGGCGATAAAATGCATTGCTTTCTTCGGCTGTCGAAAAACCGGCGTATTGACGAATGGTCCATGGACGGCCTGCGTACATTGTCGCCTTAACCCCACGTGTGAAGGGAGCCTCACCAGGCAAAGTCCCCATATGTGGAAGGTTCTTCGTATCATCAGCTGTGTAAACGGGTTTAACTTCAATTCCTTCAAGGGTTTGCCAAGTTAGCGTATCCAGCGGACGATCGCGCAGTTCATGTTTAGCCCGCGCCAGCCATTCTGCTGGCAGCTTGTTGGCCTCTGTCTTGTCCGGCTGCGTCATCTCGTCCCCCTAAGGTCAGATCATCGATCTGTTCATTCAGGGGTACATCCAAATCAGTTGCATTTTTATTTGGATTATCAAGCAACTGAACATAACCGTCTGCGCCCCCAGTTAGCCACATCATATCATCGGCATAGGCCTCGCGCAACGCTGCCGCCTCGTCTTTGGCGAATGGCATCCAGCGACCATTTCCCTCGGGGAGAACTTTTGCAATGCGTGGTGGTAAGGCAGATCGCAGGTGAGGCAACCGAGGTGAAGGGTGAAGCCGGAACATACCACGCGTTGTTGGGCTTTGGTGTCCCAAAATAGCCGTCAACTGTCCCGCAGGTCGGGTCGAAAAAACCTCATGTGGGCACACCCAGATACGTGTTCCAGGCATTGCACAGTAAATATCAGTCAACACATCACGCCACGAGCGGCGTGCCCCAGCGATACGGGCCAAAAACCGGTCTGTCGGGATGCGTAAGCTGTGCTCTAAACTATGGGAAAATCCCGACGCCCACCACGTATCAAGGCTACGAATGTTCACAACCACATCTGTCACAGCCCCGTCAAAGGCATAGTCATAGCGCGCCACGCGCTCCCCTATGCCAGCATACAAGACTCCCGACGCGAGATTTTCCTCAAGACGGCCCATCATGTTCGCATCTGAAAAAAGAACCGACTGCATTCCGACATCGTAAAGAGATCGAAGGTACATAGCGCAACGACCACGCGCGCGCCGCTGCAATGTCGCGCCAGCCATCGGCATCGGACCCGGTTGAATACCATGAAACAAACCTGAACGAATACGTTTTGGCCCGATACAAACGATATTTTGCTCGTTTAGCTCCTGCGCTTTACGGCCAAGATAGGCTTGAAACGATGTTGTTGCACATCGATGCGCCCCAAGATGTAAAATGACTCTCACGCGTAAGGAACTCCGGTAAAATATTTACAACAAATGCGCCGCACTCAGGAGTAGACTGTGGACCACAGCAGTAAGAACTTAGTTAACGCGACAGTTTTTCTGTCTCCTCAGGCCATACGAGGTCGCATTTTTCGCACAAAGCCATATATCTGTTTCAAGAGGAGACCAGATGCTTAGACTTTCCATGCCTTTTTCGGCAACTTATTTTGTGGCGGCCGTTTTGAGCGGTGCGTTTTCGTTGGCTGCCGTACCCGGCTCAGCCCAAGAAAATCCCGCGCATCAGATCGAGATTCAACCGGGCTATGACGCCGATTTAGGGTCATTGCGTTGGACCAACCGTCCTATTGTGGTTTTTGCCGACAGCGATGCTGATCCCCGCTTTCAAGAGCAGATCGACAAGCTGCTCTCAGATCAGCCTGCGTTATTGGACCGCGATGTTGTCATCTTAGTCGATACCGATCCGAGCCAAAAATCCCCTCTGCGTCAAAAGCTACGGCCGCGTGGTTTTATGTTAGTTTTGATTGGTAAAGATGGAGGCATAAAGCTGCGCAAACCAAGCCCGTGGACCGTACGCGAATTGTCACGTACGATCGATAAAATGCCTATGCGCCAACGAGAAATAGACGAACGACGTGAAAGCAATGTTGAAAAATCCGTTAATAACCGACCATAAGGTACTGTAAATAATAACTTAATCCAAACTACGGCCATGAGAATAAAACAACCGCTTATTACGATTATCAAACACTGCGACAGATCGCGATTGCGGATCAAAAAGCATCACGGATGTCGGATCCAATAATGCATTAAAATATGCGTTTTCCATTTCAGCCGCCATACAGCCTTTGGCCGAGGTCCCCGCCGTCAACAGGCCCAAGCCCGTAGGTAAATCTGCAGTCATGATCACTTCGGTCACCTGTGTAGGTGAATGGCCCGGCAGCATAAATGCGATTGGTTGCACGCCTTTTAGATTCCGCAATGCGGCATCCAAATTACGTACCTTTTTAAGAACCGAAGAAACCCGTGTACTTTTTACATCAAACAGCGCCGCAGTACAGGACGGTTGCGAGACAAAGTAAAACGTCTCGCCCAACTTTACCCAGTCCTTTACAATTGCGCGAACATCGCTTTCGCGATCCAAATCACACCCAGTCAGCATCATCATAACAAACAAGCCAGCGAATATTTTGGGGCTTATGTACAGACGTTTAAATAGACCTAATATCTGCAAGGTACTCTCCTCTGTGACCCGATACAATCGCGTCACGGTCGACGACCGGTGCGTCGGGCAACAATAACGGCCCGAGATTACATCCACAGAGTGCAAAAAACCTTAACACCAATACAAAGACGGGTGTTCAGGTAAGTTGCTTAGGTTTCAAATGTCAAAATCACATCATCCACTGCAAGGCTGTCTCCTGCGGACGCTCGCAGTTCGTGAATAACGGCCTTTTTCTCGGCACGCAGGATGTTTTCCATTTTCATTGCTTCAATGGTACACAACGCCTGCCCCGCCTCGACGGTTTGTCCAACTTCAACGTCAACTTTGACCACCAGACCTGGCATCGGACACAATAGAAATTTGGATGTATCCGGTGGTAATTTTTCCGGCATTAACGCTGCCAACTCGGCCTGGCGTGGGCGACGCACCTTAACGGTTAAATCAGCACCACGGCTACGAATTCGGAACCCTTGGGTGATTTTATCAACCTTTAACACCAAAGGCGCATCATCGGTGGCCAGTCGCGCCACGGTGTGTCCCGGTCGCCAATCCGAAGCAACCCGAATATTTTCACCATCTTCAAATTCAACGGTGGTTCCTTGCGGATCAGCCGTAAGCTTCAACGCAAATTCGCACCCTTGCAGGGTCACAACCCATGAATTGCCAACACGACGCGCATGATTATCCATACGACCGGATACTTGAGTGCGGCGGATCTCCGCAACCCGGTGCATCGCGGCACAACAGGCTGCAATGCGTCGCAACTCAGATTCTGGCAGATTGACACCGTCAAACCCATCGGGGAATTCTTCCTCAATAAATGCGGTTGTCATTTCACCTGAGACAAACTTGGGGTGATCCATGACTGCTGCCAGAAACGGCAAATTATGACCTATACCTTCGACTTCAAAACTGTCCAACGCCACACGCATCGCCTCAATGGCCGCATCGCGGGTTGGCGCCCACGTGCAGAGTTTTGCGATCATTGGGTCGTAAAACATTGAAATTTCACCGCCCTCAAAAACGCCGGTATCATTGCGCACGACAATATCACCCACATCCCCTGCTGCGGTTCCAGGCGTATATGTTGTGGTTTCAGCAGGCGGCCGGTAACGGGTTAAGCGGCCGATTGATGGAAGAAAATTGCGATAAGGATCTTCAGCATAGAGACGGTTCTCGATGGCCCATCCAGTCAACGTCACGTCATCTTGCGAAATACTGAGCGGCGCACCTGCGGCGACGCGGATCATCTGTTCAACCAGATCAACACCTGTGATCAATTCTGTCACCGGATGTTCGACCTGCAAGCGGGTGTTCATCTCAAGGAAGTAGAAATTTCTGTCACCATCGACAATAAACTCCACTGTCCCAGCCGAGGCATATCCCACCGCCTTAGCCAGAGCCACGGATTGTTCCCCCATCGCTTGGCGGGTGGCTTGATCAAGGAAGGGACTGGGCGCCTCTTCGACCACTTTTTGATTGCGTCGCTGGATCGAGCATTCTCGCTCGCCCAGGTAGATCCCGTTGCCATGAGAATCGCATAGGACTTGAATTTCGATATGGCGGGGTTGGGTGATGAATTTTTCAATAAAAATGCGATCGTCGCCAAAGCTATTTGCGGCTTCATTCTTTGAAGATTGGAACCCTTCGCGCGCTTCGTCATCGTTCCACGCAATGCGCATTCCCTTACCACCGCCACCAGCGCTGGCTTTGATCATCACGGGATAGCCTACATCATTGGCGATGCGCACCGCGTCTTCTGCATCATTGATCAACCCCATATATCCTGGCACGGTGTTAACTCCGGCCTCTTGGGCGATTTTCTTAGAGGTGATTTTGTCGCCCATTTTCTCAATTGCACCAACAGGTGGGCCGACAAACGCAATCCCAGCTTGTTCAAGCGCCTGTGCAAAACGAGCATTTTCCGACAAGAACCCATAGCCTGGATGGACGGCCTGTGCACCGCTTTGCGTCACGGCCTGCATCACTTTGTCGATCACAATATATGACTGGTTGGCTGGTGCCGGTCCAACATGAATGGCTTGGTCAGCCATTTTCACGTGCAAGGCTTGCCTGTCAGCATCAGAATAGATTGCGACGGTCTCTATCCCCATTTTACGGGCCGTTTTTATAACACGACATGCAATTTCACCACGGTTGGCGATTAAGATTTTATTGAACATATTCCTACCTCTTATCGCGACACTACCATGTGATGCGCCAGAACAAAGAGCAGAAATGCACTGCGTGATACTTTCAACCACTTTTCACGCATCCCACCGTAGCTGCAACGCCCACAAAGTTATGCAACGTATCAAACGAATATACACAGGCATGAAAAATGGGCAGGAGAGACGTAGGAAGAAACGCACCCTGCCCAATAGTTGAAGGGACCACATCGGTGATGTGTCTACTCACACCACCCAAAGGCAGCCTCTCTGTCGCAAACTTTCCTACAGGCCAAAAGAAAGATGCCTTATAACGTTATTTTGGGCAATTTCTTGCGAGAAAACAGAGCCCCCTTAAGCGCAGAACCGCCAAACAGGCATAGAACTCAGCTCATATTAAAACGAAAATTTATTACAGAAAACCCCGACACGCGCACAGGCGTACCGGGGTTATAAATCGAATTATCTTTGATTTTTCGTGCAGCTTTATTCGTCGTCCCAATCGTCTTCGGTACTTCCGCCTGCAAGAAAAACCTCAGGAAAGCTGCGTTGAACCACATCAACATCGATACGCAGTAAAGCCTCGTAATCCTTGGCTGGGAACGGATCATCAACTGCGACCACCTCCCGTCCAAACAGCCAGCTCAGGCGGCCAGCATCTAGATTACCACGTTCGAATGGCTCTTCGCCAAAATGGTCCCATAGCGCCTTCATGAAAGCAGCATCAGCGCGTTTGTCTGGCGGGCGGCGGTCACGATAGCGTTCGCGCCGAGTGATTGGCGTTACCCCTTTGGGGTTTGCGCGCCGGATCACGAAATGAAAATCCGTACCGGACAAACGTCCGGGAAAGCCACGGTGTTTTAGCATAAATCTACCTTTGGTGCCGTTCTCAGCGGCAACGGTGAGAGCCGGCCACAGGGCCGGCCCCTCGTTATTTTACTTGTATTTACCAGTATAAACTGGCTCGGAGCTGATCGGCTCCGGCTCAACGATAATGATTTCTTCTTGCTTAGGGGCACAAGCTGCGGCTGCGACAACCAGGCCTGACAGAGCGATAAATTTAAGAGTCTTTGACATAAATGTCTCCATTGCGTTCACTAATGAAACCTGCGCGGGTTGTTACCCGCAAGGAGGATCGTTTCTCCACATATCACACTCTAACGATAAAGATCATTGCTGGGTATCGCAATTCTACGTCTGCAGCCAGTTGTGGCCACAAAATCGCAATCGCTTCACCGCTTAACGTCAGAAAACAGCGGTACACGCAATACAAGATATGAGTAACCACCCAACCTTATCGTAATAAATCCCACCCATTTCTCTGACACCTTTACAACGAATTCATGACGCGGCTGGAAAAGAGCGATTCTACTTAAGGGTGAATTTTTCGGATTATCGCGCACGGCGATACCTAAGGATAAAACCACAGGTATTCAGCGTAAAAAACAGATCAATGGTAATATCTGCGGCTTCAGCCTTTGCCCAGCGCTCCACGAAAACCGTGTGTCATAAGCAAAGCTCCTCCTGCTGAAGCCGCAGGCGCTGCGCTCGCGGCGCGCGCCGAACTCGGAAGTCCTGAAAATAGAAAACAGTGATTCGGGCCCTTATGTCAAACACTGTTACAATTTTGTGCATTCACTTTAGGTTGCGCCCTAAAGCTGAGCATAAGTTAAACCACCCAATACAACAGCGCATGCAGGTATGTTATCGACGCATAACGGCGATGTAACATGCTCATATAAAGGAAATATTAAGATTTAGCGCGACTCACACGGTTTGCATGCCGCAGCCATCGCTCTTGGTTTTTAGGGTTCTCTAACACATCGCGAATTTTCTGCTCTACCCGTGATGAAATGGGCTTGGGTAACCGTCCCCCTGCAGTCACTTCGATAACCCCATCTCGCAAGTGAACTTGCACAACCGGTGAAAAGCCTCGCAGGTTCTGTAATGCCCGCCACATATCCTGTCGAATTTGATGTGCCACGCGTGTCGGCTCTGCCCGCGTAAGGACCGTTTTGACAGCGACATCAAACCGTGCGGGCAGCTGTCGTGCGACAGTCACAATTTGTGCGTCGCCCTGTTCATCACGAAGCGTGTACCATTTAGGAGACCGCATATATCTGTTCCAGTATTACAAAGCTCAACAGCCGCCCGTCCCGCATACCTGTGTTATAGGAATACGGGAAACGCAGAGTCCGGCCGTTAGAATTAAAGTGGGATGTTATCGTGTTTCTTCCACGGGTTTTCCAACCGTTTGCCACGCAAGCTTGCAAAGGCTCGCGCTACGCGACGACGTGTTGAGCGAGGCTGGATAACTTCGTCAATAAATCCACGTTCCGCCGCGACAAAAGGATTGGCAAAACGATCCTCATAATCCGCAGTATGGGCGGCGATTTTCTCGGAATTGCCCAAATCGCTACGGTGCAGGATCTCGGTCGCACCTTTGGCTCCCATGACAGCAATCTCAGCCGTCGGCCACGCATAGTTAAAGTCACCGCGCAGGTGTTTGGAGGACATCACATCATAAGCCCCTCCATAGGCCTTACGGGTGATTACCGTGACCTTGGGCACTGTGGCTTCCCCATAGGCAAACAACAGCTTGGCGCCGTGTTTAATGACCCCACCATATTCCTGCGCAGTGCCCGGTAAGAACCCAGGGACATCGACCAATGTGAGGATAGGGATTTCAAAACAGTCGCAAAACCGTACAAACCGTGCAGCCTTACGAGAGCTGTCGATATCCAGACACCCCGCCAGCACCATGGGCTGGTTGGCAACGATCCCAACAGTCTGTCCTTCAAGCCGGATAAAGCCAGTGATGATATTTGCAGCAAAAGCTTCTTGGATCTCGTAGAAATCACCCTCATCTGCGAGTTTGAGGATCAGCTCTTTCATATCGTATGGTGTATTCGCGTTGTCAGGAACCAACGTATCAAGGCTATCTTCAATCCGCGCAGGATCATCAAAGAACGGACGCACAGGCGGCTTTTCACGATTGTTCAGTGGCAGAAAATCGATCAGACGACGCACTTCGGCAAGTGTTTCGACATCGTTCTCAAATGCGCCATCCGCAACGCTGGATGTTTTAGTATGCGTGGTGGCGCCACCTAGCTCCTCGGCGGTAACAACTTCGTTCGTTACGGTTTTCACCACATCCGGTCCGGTGACAAACATGTAGGAACTGTCTTTTACCATAAAGATGAAATCAGTCATGGCAGGCGAATACACCGCCCCCCCCGCACAGGGCCCCATGATCACAGAAATCTGCGGCACCACGCCAGATGCCAAAACATTGCGTTGGAAAATTTCAGCATATCCAGCCAAGGCATCCACGCCTTCTTGAATCCGCGCACCACCGGAATCATTCAGACCAATGACAGGCGCGCCGTTTTGAATAGCCATATCCATAATTTTACAGATCTTTTGTGCGTGGGTCGCTGAAACCGATCCCCCTAGGACTGTAAAGTCCTGACTATAGACATAGACCTGACGCCCATTCACAGTACCCCACCCTGTGACCACACCATCACCTGCGGGTTTATTATGCTCCATCCCAAAATCCGTGCAGCGATGACTTACGAACATATCGAATTCTTCGAAACTGTCTTCGTCAACCAGCAGTTCGATCCGTTCCCGCGCGGTCAGCTTGCCCCGGGCATGCTGGGCATCAATACGGCGCTGTCCACCTCCAAGACGCGCGTCCTCGCGGCGGGTTTCCAATTCTGCCAGTATGTCTCTCATCACACGTCCTTGATATAATGCTTATTTTGGTCTTCGACCACGTTAACGGGTGACAGAGCTTTCCCCAAGGCATATTTCCGCCCGACACAACCTCCACTGTCATAACACATGCAGGAACGGACCTTGATTAACGGGGGCAACCATACGATATGTAACTTTTACCCTATATTCAGCGAGTCCATTTTTGAGACACACCACCCCCCCGAGCATTCTTACGCTCGTTTTGCTGTGCAGCTTGCCAGCTTTATCTTTAAACGTATTTCAACCTTCCTTGCCTGGAATGGCTGCATATTTTGATGTTGAATATTCGTTGATCGCCCTATCCGTCCCTCTGTATCTTGCAGCATCAACGGTTGTGCAAATTCTCATCGGCCCGATGTCCGATACCTTAGGGCGCAGACCCGTGATCATGGTATCAATGATCCTCTTCTTACTGACGACCTTGGGCTGTATCTTTACAACCAATATCACCGTGTTTTTAGTCCTTCGTATGGCGCAATCATTTATTGCCATGTCTATGGTTCTCAGCCGCGCAGCAATCCGCGACATGTACGAGGGTCCAAAGGCTGCCAGTATGATTGGCTATGTCACGATGGGCATGACTATCGTCCCGATGCTGGGCCCTATGTTGGGTGGTTATATCGATGATATCTATGGCTGGCAGGCAAATTTCTGGCTCTTGTTTGCTGTGGGGCTTGTGATCGCCATCATATTTTGGATCGACTTTGGCGAAACCGCTCGCGTCAGTGGCAAGACTTTACTTGAGCAATTCCGCGAATATCCCGAGCTTTTAACATCACCCCGATTTTGGGGATATTCGCTTGCTGCGGGTCTCACATCTGGCAGCTTCTTCGCCTACTTGGGTGGCGCGCCCTATGTGGGCGTGAATGTCTATGATCTAACCAGCTCAGAATTAGGCATAAACTTTGCAGCCCCAGCCGTAGGGTATTTCATCGGAAACTTCCTATCAGGCCGCTATTCTGAACGTTTCGGCATCAATGCAATGATCACATGGGGCAGCATCATCAACCTAGGCGGCGTTGGCCTCTCGTTGCTGATTTCCATAATGGGGCTGGATACCGCTTATAGCTTTTTTGGCTTCATGTGTTTCGTCGGCCTAGGCAACGGCATGACCATTTCCAACGGAACCGCGGGTGCAATCAACTTACGGCCGCATCTCGCAGGCACCGCTGCGGGATTGTTCTCGGCTGTGATGGTTGGCGCCAGTGCCGTGATGTCTGCCGCCGCAGGCTGGATGGTAGGCCCAAACATGGGCGCAGCACCGTTACTGGCAATTATGTGCCTCAGCGCCATCGGCGGCTGTGTCGCGATCTTGGCGGTGCTACGCCGCGAAAAACACCTGCAGGCAGTAATCTAAACGGCAACTTTATTAAGCTGCGCCCAGATTTGATCTTTCAGTATCGCGCGGGTTTTACGCAGCTCGACCTCAGCCTGTGCCGAAATCGGCTCCACATTGGTTTCCGCCCGGTGGACTGCACGGTTTACCGCGTGATAGTCTTGCGCCAATTTGGCAAAATACGCATCACTTTGACGTAGCGCACTGATTTGATCTTGGTGCTCGGGGAAGTCTTCTGCCAGCTCGTGTGGAGTATGGGACATCGTCTGCCTCCTGTTGGTGTACGAGGATATACTTGAACCTTATCCACCCGGCGCGCCCTAAACCTTGATCCGGATCAAATACATGATCCTATCTACACGCGATCTGGCAGTCTCAGTGACAACATCAGCCCAGTAAGATCTTAATCGCCAAAACCCACATCACCAGCGCGATCACCATATCCAGAATACGCCATGACATCGGCTTAGCAAACACAGGGGCCAGATAACGTGCGCCAAACCCAAGCAAGAAAAAGAACAGTGCCGATGCACAGCTTGCCCCCACCGCAAACCACACCGGCGCTGGATATTGCCCCGAGATCACCCCAAGTAATACAACCGTATCCAAATACACATGCGGGTTTAGCCATGTCAGCGCTAGGCATGTAGCTAATACCGGCCAAAGTGACCCAATTTGCGCATTATCAGAGCTTTCCAAGGCTTCGCCTCCACGCCAAGCAGAGATCAGCGCGCGCGCACCGTAAAAAGCAAGGAACGCCCCTCCCAACAGCCGCATAGCCCTCTCAAACCACGGAAGGGCCGCAATCAGGTTGTCAAATCCCGCAACCCCCGCCGAAATTAAAAGTGCATCTGACACGGCGCAGACCAAAACAACAGCACCCACATGTTGACGGCGAAGTCCCTGTCGCAGCACAAACGCGTTTTGTGATCCAATCGCAAGGATAAGGCTGAACCCAAGGGAAAACCCGGCAAGAAGACTGCTGTTCATGTGATGTAATTCCTCTGCACGTGATGTCTGAAGGGTTTGCGTTCGCACGAACCGCTCGACGCTTGACTACTGAACTATCCATCTTTAGCCAAATTAATATTCATTACTCATGATTAGTAAAATTAATGCATCTTGATCAAAACCATCTCGCAGCCCTTACCGCCGTTTTACGATATGGCTCCTTTGATATGGCGGCACAGGCTTTGGCGCTCACACCTTCGGCGGTTTCACAACGTATAAAGGCATTGGAAGACCGCACCGGAGCCGCTGTCGTGATACGAGGGCATCCCTGTGTGGGCACCGCATTAGGCAAGCGGATCGCCAGATACCACGACGATGTAGGTGTACTAGAAACCAAACTATTACGGGACCTAGGCCTACATCAAAACGCACCACCAGCTCGTCTGCGTATCGCCGTAAATGCTGATAGTCTTGCGACTTGGTGTGTGGACGCCCTGGCGCAAACCGACGGATTGCTATTTGACCTTTTGGTCGACGACCAATCTCATAGCGCTGACTGGCTAAAACGCGGAGAAGTGGCCGCTGCCGTAACCTTGGGCACCTTCGGGGATCGTCCTGTTCCCGGATGCGATCAGTTTCCACTTGGAACTGAGGCCTACCTCGCGACAGCCAGTCCCGCATTTGTTGCGCGCTGGTTTTCCCAAGGCATCACAGTCGAAACCCTGCGTCAGGCACCTGTATTGGTGTTCAACAACAAGGACACGTTACAACATGATTGGGCGGCACAGGTGTTGGGCACTGCATCATCGGTACATTTGCCAAATCAACATTACATACCCTCAACTGCCGCTTTCACACATGCCGCGCGTCTCGGGCTAGGTTGGGGAATGCAGCCAATCTCTCTTGTTCAGGAGATGCTACACCGTCAAGAGTTGGTCACCCTTACACCAGATCAGCCACTCAAGATCCCACTGAGTTGGCAAGTTAGCCGTATTCTGGCCCCTACCCTTACAAACCTCACCAAAGCGATACAAACTGCAGCCAAATCCGGCCTGCCTCCTCTATAGCCTCACCATCTCAGGGTCGGGCATACACACACCACAAAAAAGACCTGCCCGTCTAGGGCAGGCCCGTTTAACAACAGCCATGTTGTGATACGCGGCGTGGGTTTAGCAATTACAGCTGCGACATAACCTCGTCAGAGGCTTCAAAATTGGTGGTGACACGTTGAACATCGTCATCATCCTCCAGCGCATCAACAAGCTTCATCAGCTTTTGCATGTCTTCCAACCCTAATTCGGTGGTGGTGGTTGGTTTCCAGATCAACTTGGTGCTTTCCGTCTCGCCCAACACTTTCTCAAGCGCGGTCGAGACTTCGTTCAGGTCGACATCCTCACAATAGATCACATGCCCCTCTTCGGAGCTGTCGACATCTTCAGCACCTGCGTCGATCGCGGCTTCCATCACTGTATCTGCATCGCCAACAGATACGGGGTATGTGACCTCGCCTTTACGCTCGAACATAAAGCCAACCGAACCGGTTTCACCCAAGTTGCCGCCATTCTTCGAAAATGTTGATCGTACAGTCGAGGCTGTGCGGTTTTTATTATCCGTCATCGCCTCTACGATTACCGCCACCCCGTTGGGACCATAGCCTTCATAGCGGATCTCGTCATAGTTTTCCGCATCACCGCCCATTGCCTTTTTGATCGCACGATCGATCACATCCTTGGGGCAGGAGTTGGATTTGGCTTCTTTTACAGCCAAACGCAAACGTGGGTTTTTCTCTGGGTCCGGGTCGCCCATTTTGGCGGCCACGGTGATCTCCTTGGCCAATTTGGAAAACAGTTTTGAGCGCACCGCATCCTGACGCCCTTTACGGTGTTGGATGTTTGCCCATTTGGAGTGGCCTGCCATGGTAGTATCCTTGACGTTTTAAATCCTCAATCTGGCGCTCATATAGCCCTTGCATGCCTTGGCTTTCAAGCCAATCGCGCATGAAAAGCACGAAAGGGCTCTGCTTCCATCAGATTTTTACACAAATACATGGGCAAACAAATCCAATCGTAACGACAATCTCTACAATTGCCGCCCTATGGCTAACCCGGTTGTGACGTCGTCACCGAATTGATCTGCTCATTAATCTGTTCGACGACGACAGGAGCAGGTTTGGTCAGCTGCCTCAAAATGCTACCCGAATTATGTGACCGGTCTTGTGCCGTAATACGCGTATCTCGCGCATTAGCGATCAAAGCGGCGATAATTCCCAGAACGAGAACGGCCCCGATAAAAGCGTGTCGTGTTTTCATTGTCTCTGCCTCAGATCTTAATCCCCGATGATCTCGGGTGTGGTGTTCGCCCCTCTTACATCGGCACGCGAGCCCAACTTACAACGGGGAAAAATCTGTAAACGCCACCAAGACGATTTAGGCAGTCACTGCTGCGCAAAACCTTGCTCGAATACGTATCTGTGAGCGAATTTTCGCCCTAAACCGGCCAAAATTGCGGGATTAATAACGATGCTAACAATCCAACAGAAAGGTTCAACGGAATCCCAACACGCAAGAAATCAGTGAACTTATATCCCCCAGGACCATAGACCAGCATATTGGTTTGATACCCAATTGGCGTTGCAAAACTGGCTGAAGCAGCCACCATAATAGCGATCACCAGTGGTCGTGGATCCACACCTATTGCTTGGGCCAATCCAATCGCAATAGGTGTCACCACAACCGCCACCGCATTATTTGAAACCAATTCGGTTAGAATAGAAGTTAGCAGGTAAATCGCCCACACCAGTAGAAATGGCGGCAGCCCACCTAAATGCGGAGCCGCCAGCTCAACAAGAATTTGCACAGCGCCCGAATGTTCAAGCGCCGAACCGATCGCCAGCATCGAGAAAATCAACGCCAGCAGACGCCCGTCTACAAAGGAAAACGCCTCCTCTGCATCAATACAGCGTGTCACCAAAACAAACGCCACGGCTAAAACCGACATCATGAGAATTGGCGCCACACCAAAAGCTGCGCCGATAACAATCCCCAACAAGGCCAAAATCGCCAACGGCGCCCGTTGACGACGAAATGCCCGACTTGAGGTTTGCGAGATTTCGGCCATATCCATGTCTGCGGATAGGCGCTGAATATCTGTCGGCGCCCCTTCCAAAAGCAGGGTATCGCCAACCCGAACCACCAGATCCTCGATTTGAACACCAATATTCTGGTTACGGCGGTGAACAGCCAGCGTGTAGACACCATAACGGCGACGCAACCGCATAGATCCCAGAGCACGGCCGATCATGCGACATCCCGGCGTGATTAAGACTTCGACCGTTTTGGTTTCAATGGCTGAAACCTGGTCCACGCGTTTTAATTCTTTGTTACGTTGCAAACTGAGCAGCTCAGTCATTTGCGTTCGCAAAACGACACGATCCCCAACCTGCAACTGCACCCCCTCCAGTCGGTGCCGCAGTGAATCATCGCCGCGCACCACATCGATCAAACGCACACCGGGGCGCTTAAACAACTGCACACCGGTCACTTCGCGACCAATCAAGTTACTGTCCGGTGGAATAACCGCCTCAGTAAAAAACTTCATTTTGGAGCGATCAGACAGCAATGTCGCCATTGACGTGCGTTCAGGCAGCAAGCGTGGCGCCACATAGCGCAGATAAAGCATCCCCCAGATAACAAGGATAATTCCCAGTGGCGTCACTTCAAAAATCGAGAACGGCGCAAGACCCTGTGCTCGGGCAACACCATCCACCAACAGATTTGTTGAGGTTCCAATTAACGTCAGCGTCCCGCCTAAAATCGCCGCATAAGAGAGCGGAATCAGTATCTTAGACGCCGAAATATTCAACGTGCGCGCAATTTGGATAAAGACCGGGATCATCACAACAACAACGGGCGTATTCGACACCACCGCAGAAGACAAAACGACGAAGCCCATCAACAAAGCGATTGCCACTTTAGGGCGCACCTTGGCCTGATCACGTGCAATAGATGTAAAAGCCTCCAACGCGCCCGTACGTACAAGCGCCCCCATAATCAGAAACATCGCCGCAATCGTCCAGGGGGCTGGATTTGCCAAAACCTCAACCGCGCGTTCGTATGGCAGAATTCCGGTCAGTAGCATGACACTGACACCACATAACGCCACGACCTCAGTAGGATAGCTCTCGCGGAGAAAGGCGACAAACATGAAGAGAACAATCACCAAAGCAAGAATTGCCGTGCCTTGTTCGCTCAACTGAAAGAAATCCATCACTGGAGATATACCTATCTGTGTCAAATCCGCCGCGATGTCATTTTGCACGACCCGGCACGCAGTCTCTCTGATCTGTCGCCCTACAGCAAGAACCTTCTGCGCATATTAACAAGGTCCATGGCCGGATAAATTCCAGTCACGACAATGGCGTCCTGTCATGCCTGCGACATTAAAAAAGGCCCAGACACACCCCCGTCGCAATACGCTACTGCGGTCCTGACTGTTGCAAAACCCCACCCTGGCGCACCATCGAGATTGTTTTGGCCGCGCCTGTGCGATCATCCGTTTCGACGTATACCCCCGACAGGGTTGCCTCTCCACTTGCAGGTGTAAAGCGCGCCTTGGGCATACCCGTTAAAAACCGCCGCATAGGCTCTGCCTTATCCATTCCAATGACAGAATTGTAATCCCCACACATCCCCGCATCAGACAAATAAGCGGTGCCACCTTCAAGAATTTGCGCATCCCCTGTTGGCACATGAGTATGAGTCCCGACCACCAGAGACGCCTTGCCATTGCAGAAATGTCCCATCGCCATTTTCTCGGATGTGGCCTCGCAATGCATATCGACAATAATCGCCTGTGCCAGCCCGCCCCGCGGATGCGATTTCAAAACACGCTCAACCGCCCCAAAGGGGTCATCAAATGCGCGTTTCATAAACACTTGCCCCAAGGCTTGTAGAACCAATACCTTTTGTCCACCGCGCGCAGTGAATAACCGATGCCCACGCCCAGGCGCACCTTTGGCAAAATTTAAAGGGCGTACGATACGGCTGTCTTGTTCGATATAGGTCAACATATCTTTCTGGTCGAACGCATGGTCACCAAGTGTCACGCAATCCGCACCCGCCTCGAACAGAACCTTAGCATGATCGCCCGAAAGCCCCATCCCATTAGAGGCATTTTCGCCGTTGATCACTACAAAATCAAGTCGCCACTCGTCACGCAGACGTGGTAGATTTTCACTGACAGCAGCACGCCCCGCGCGCCCCATCACATCGCCAAGAAAAAGAATTCGCATGACAAGACGCATAGGCCGTTGAAGCGCAGACCTCAAGATTAGAGTGCCTCATCCTAGTAAAAGACCAATTCCTTTGTAACTCCCCTCGTGTCCACTTGCTTATTTTCAAATGTAACTCCGATCACAGTACGCCAGCTCAACCACCACAGATCTCGCAACCATACCTAATCACCTTGAAGGTTGTTCACCCTACTGCCACACCTATATCCATGCCTCCTCATCAACCTAACGTGACTACTGGTTTAATCCCTGCGTAACAGAGCCCTGAGACGAGATCAGAGTGTTGGAAGAAAATGAACCATGAAAAAATTAATTTAGATCATTTTGGTGCTTGCGAATAAGGCAGAACACAAATAATAACCGTCTCACACTATGTGGCCGGACACCACCCGCCACAATTAAGTGTTTAAAAGGCGAGTTGGCGGAGTGGTGACGTAGCGGATTGCAAATCCGTGTACACCGGTTCGATTCCGGTACTCGCCTCCAATAAAATCAATGACTTGCGCCATCCTTTCTCTCCTTCACTGCCATTTTTGAAACAACCGTTGAAACTTTCACGTTTCGGTCTTGCTTCGTTCCATTTGATTTCTTGCCTCTTGAGCGCGCTTCGCGAGCTCCCTTTGCCGGATCGGCCCACCGTACTTTTTCAGCATCTCAACGCCTGAATGGCCGGTGACGGCTTTGACCATTTCGTCATCACATCCAGCCAGATACAGCTCAATCGTCGCATTTTTCCTGAGTCCGTGCGTTTTGTAGTAACTCGCCTTCTCGTGCTTCATCTTCTTTTTGATGGAGCGCATTTCCTCAGCGACGATGCGATAGCTGACCGACCTGCCCTTGGCGTCAGTCACGACCGTGCCGTCCGTTCGCTCGAGCCCGTCCAGGTGAGCCTTGAGACGATCAGTGAGCGGGATCCACAGCGGCTTGTCGGTTTTACCCTGAGTGAAATCGAATCCTTCGTCGGAAAAGTGTGCCCATTTCATCTTTACGACGTCGCCAATTCGCTGGCCTGTGCCAACACAAAGCTCGTAGACCAGTCGCGCACGCTCAGAAGCCAGCGCTTCGAACTCTGCGCGAACATCGTCTGGCCAAGGCTCCCACCCGTCGCTCAGCTGCTTGAAGAGCGGAATGCCTTTCGCCGGATTCCCATGCTCTTTCTTGATAAAGCCAATCAGACGGGCGTGGTTCATCAAGACGACCATGACCTGGACGAGATAGTTGGCTTGCCGCCAGTGATCCGCATTGGCGCGGTGCAATTCGTAAATGTGATGGGTTTCGATCCTAGCCGGGTCTTTCTCCGCCCAGATTTCACGAATGTGGCTGATGTACCGCCGATAGTCGGATTTCGTCCGGGGCTTCAGCTTTTTGTAGGCGTCGCTCTCGTAGTAGCTCAGGATTAACGCCTCAAAGTTACGCTTCACCGGCGCAGGCGCTGGCTTTCCCTTCAGCAGGCGGTTGTAGTGATCCCAAAATTCGGGCGTGCCTGCTTCCTCTTGCATCATAACAGAGATGCCGCGCGATCGCCGGATGAACCGTAGGTAACCCCTGTCACTATAGACGTATTTTGGCAGGCTATTGCGGGTCATTCGCCCATTCTCAAGTCGCTGTTGAGAAAGTCGTCAGCGGCCTCTGCCGCCACCATATTGGCATCAATGATAACACTGCCATCAGGCTTGATCTCGAACTTTGCGCGCTGCCAACCTGCCTCCCGCGCCTCGCGGATAAACGTCCCGTATTTGACCACGGTCGACGACGTTTCGCCTTTGCGGACTTGGCCACCCAGCTCCTGCGCCTGTTTGTAGGTCATCCAGCGGCTGGACACATAGCCATGCTTGGCCGCCATGACCCAGAGCATCAGGATATTAATCCCGCGATACTCCTCGCCATCGTGTCGGGTCGGCAGGGCAATGCCGGACGCGCTCCCTGTCCACGGCTTGCGCCATGGCGGCGTGCCCGCCTCGATCTCTGCAATAATGCTGTCGGTGACATGGGCATAAACATCAAACTTCGGTGCCATTTGTGGCCTCCTCTATCAAAGTGACGCGGGTGAGGCTTCGTGCCCCCTTCCGCCGATGGGCTGCGCCTCGGCCACCTGATCTGACCGAATACGCATGTATTCGGCGGAACAGAGTGGGAGAGGGCGAAGCCCGACCCACGGCCCTGAACGGGGCTGTCAATCGGCCACATTTGCGAAGAAAATGTCTGCGCCAAAATCAGACGCCAATTTGCTGCGCGAGGAATGGCTTGCCTGCGAGACAGGGGAAATTGGTGACTGATTTTGGGGATGGACTAAGGTTGACCGCCACGGTCAGGGATGTTGGGCGGACCAAACAAAAAGAATGATGTCTGGATAGGGGTGAGCGGGCCAACGGCCCGTTGAGCCCCGGAATAGTCCGTTTGGAAAAGCCGTCCTCACGGGACGACAATCATGTGATTTCGTGGTTAAAGTGCGCTGTGCAAGAAATTATTAGAATCATGTTTTCAAGGAACAAATCGTGCAAACAGAGGGCTCTTTCGGTCGAACAATCCAGCTTTTCCTCGTTGACGGGAAGCCAACCGGGCTGCGAAAAGCGACGATCCATGGTTGGACAGGTTTGCTTTTTGTAAGCGGGGCTTCTGCATTCGGTGACCTTACCGCTCGTGAAGAGGTCGATCGGACAGGCATCTACATACTGTCGGGTCCTGATCCAGAAAAGGCCGGTGCAACCCGCACCTATATTGGCTCTGGAAACTCCGTGGCTGAGAGGATCAAGCAAAGCGCGATCAAACGAGACTTTTGGGAAACGGCCATCACCATCACCACAAGTGACGATGACCTTTCCAAAGGGCATGCGGAATACCTGGAGGCGCGGCTCATAGAGCAAGCCGCCCAAGCAGGTCGCGTCACGTTAGATAACGGCACGCAGCCGGACACCAGCAGACGACGATTGCCAGAGGCCGACGTCGCCAACATGGAGCAGTTTCTATCAAACTTGCGCATCATTCTGCCTGTGATCGGTCTGGACATGCTCAAGCCACAACCGCGCGCGGTGACACAAACAGCGAAGCCGGTTGACGAGCGGACCGAAGGAGAAGTGCAGTTCGAGATCCGCCACAAGAGCGGCGTCAAAGCGACGGCCGTCGAAGAAGACGGTGAATTTGTTGTACTGGAAGGGTCTGAGGCGCTCACTGAAACCGGCTATGTCCAACAAAGCTATGGCAGTTTGAAGGAAAAGCTCATTTCAGACGGCATTCTGGTCGCAGACGGCAACCAAAAACTCCGATTCACGAAACCTTGGTCGTTCAATAGTCCTTCGGCCGCCGCTGCTGTCGTCTTGGACCGAAACAGCAACGGACGCCTGGAGTGGAAAGTTAAAGGATCGAAGCAAACGTACCACGACTGGCAACAAGCAGAAGCGAACACCCCCGACTAGCTCGCTCCCCAAATATCACATAGCCAGCCGGACATTCCTGGCGAAAGACACCATTTGGATATTCCTAACGGGTTCTAAGCCATCAAGAATTTGTAGTTGTGTGCTTCGGCATCAGTGCCCTTTATGATCGCATATTCCATACCGGATGCGTCAGCCATCTGCTCAGCATATTCACGTTTAGCCTGCACAATCGGATCGTCGATCATATTGTCACCTTTCACTTCAACGATCACGTAAGTCCCGTCGTCTTTTTCGAACAGGAAATCCGGATAGTAGCTGCGGACCATTCTTGACTCGGGATCCACATACTGGATGAAGAACTCAGACTGGCCGTGGGTAAGCATCCCTGTGAAGTACAGTTTCTTGACAGCTCCTTCCCGGATCAAGTCCCAAAAGAGCGTCTGCTCTGGCCGCGAGTCAAACGCATATGTATCCAGGTGGAACGATTTCGAAGAAACAAGCGCATCTTCAACGTCTTGATCTGTCACCACCAGTTTTGGATCGGCCATTACAGAGTATGAGCCATTTTCGGGCAATCTCACGAGTTCGACTTCATGCTCTTCGGTGATTTCGTGTTGCTCCAAATCGTACAAAAGACCAAAGAGGCGCGGGATCACCACGTCGTAGAGCAATTCGTTGTAATCGTTGATCGCGTCGAGGATGTTTTGAATGCCTTCACCGGTGGATTTAAGGATCGCTTCGATTTCCAACGGGCTGCGCCCCAAATACCTCGCGACTTCGGAAACAAGCATGATCTCCGAGAACACGACTTTCTGTCGTAGTTCCGTCCGGTCGATGGTTTTGGAGGAAGCCGTTTTGCCTATTTGAGATGGCTCGATGCCGCTTTGTACGGTCTCGAGGAGGTTGTACTTCCCGGTCAGCATTTGCCAAGCGCTCTTATCAGCGCGATTAATGCCAAGCTCCTGGTTTGGAAGCAGTTCCTTTTCGATCAGCTCAAAGGAACGGCGAACACGTTGCAACTTGATCCTCTCAACGGGTTCTTTGACCAGAATCTCGTATCTTTGCTTATGGCTGTTTGCATTGTTCAGGTCGTCCGCAGACAGCCTGAAGTTTTGGCTAAGTTCGTCATTCAAAATCTGAAGATTGTCCGCTGAAAGGTAGACGTGCGCTGTGTGCTGGGTTTCGCCGATTGACCGGAAACAACGCATAGTAGCCTGAAGAACAAATACCTTCGACTTTGGCGTTCGGAACATCGCCACGCTGAACAGCGAGCGACAGTTCCACCCCTCGCGCCCCTTGTTCACCAGCAGGATGAACTGCTTCTTGGAGCCCGGTGTATCAAGGCGGATGAACTCGCGAATGTCGTCGTTAGTTGTCTTATCATCTCCGAGGTTTACGAGGATGCTATCTGCAGGGAGCCCTTTCTCTTCAAGAATTTTTGCGACAAGCGGCTGGAGCTCGTTGCGCACCTCATCAATCGTGGTCGCGAAAATCGCCATCTTTGGCACCAGACCTTCCGGTCGCAATCCGTCAGTCTTCGTGAGGAAGTCATCGATGGCGATGCGCAAGAACTCTTCCGACTTGGTGTTCGAATAACCGTGCAGATCGGCCTTCTTCAGGTACTCGTTGGCGATCGCGTCGCTCAACCCGTAGGCATAGACGACCTCGGGTAGCACGGTCTGGCCTATATACGGCGTCCCGGTGTAGTTGAAACAGGCGACAACGCGCGTACCCGCCCGCTCGAGGCGTGAGGCCAGCTTGTCGATGGTCGTGCGAAGGCTGTTGTCGGTTTCTTTCGCCCCGATCCCCATATCTTTGGCCAGCTTCTTGCCAAAAGCATGGTGTGCCTCATCCACGTAAATGCCGAGCTGTCCAAGGCGCGTCAGCTTCTCAAACCGCTGGTTGGTGGTCAGTTCCCCTTCCTCTTCCGGCGTGTCGAAGTCGTACAGATCAGCGGCGTCGGCATAGACGCTCCCGCTTTCCTTGAACGTATCAGGCGTCGCTCCGAACAGGTCATCGATGGCACTCTTTTCCTTGTTCTTCCGCTTCAGAATGATCTTCTGCGTGTTGGACACGATGACGTTGAACATGGACTGGTCGAGCGTGTCGAGTGATGTTCCCGCCTCCTCCAGAAAATGAAACCGAATGTGGGACGTCAGGAAATTCACGTACTCAGGCGGCACCACCTTGGATAATTCAAAGGTTTCAAGCTCGCGCAGCGACAAAAGCACCGTTTTATCAGGCGAGAATACCAGCGCGTTGTGGCAGTATTTTGGGTCCTTCTTCCATTTGTTGGCCAAGATGAACTCGTAGAAAATGCACGTGGCCATCAGGATGGTTTTGCCGGTGCCCATGGTCAGCGCGAAGATGTAGTTCGGATAGGCCCGCGCGTTTTTACGCATGGCCTTGAACACGTCCTCGTATTGCTTCTGGGATACGTCCTCGAACAGGCTGATTTGCCCGGTATCGGCTGCGACGCCGCCTTCGGCGCGGTCGGCGAACACGCCCTCTTTTTCGTACCATTCCTTGAAGATCTGTTCGATGCGTTTGTTGTCCAAGAACTCCTTCAAGAACACATAGATTTCCAGCGCCTCGAACTGCGGCGTGCGCAAGTAGGCGTGGGCGTTTTCGGGATCGTTGAAGTCGAGGAACTTCTTGGACAGGTCGCGGTAGCTGACCCTGATCCGCTTCTTGTTCTGTTGGTAGAACGTCAGAAGGAACTTGAAGAAGGCGAATTCGCCAAGGGCGGCGTCGGTCTTTTTAGGCATCGATGCTGCCTTCCCAAGATTCCGACAACAGATCGGTGATCTTCACCCGCACCGTGCCTGCGTCTTCGGGCACCTTGTATCGGCCGCTGACCAGTTCGTTCTTTTCAGGCACGTCCAATTCGACCGGCTGCAAGATCGCGCCGTCGTAGTTCCAGTCCACCATGATGCTTTCGACCATCTCGCGCCAATCGGTGACTTGCTCTTTTTGGAGCGAGAGCTTTTGCAGCAGGTTCATCGGGTAGAAGCGTTCGATTTCCAGATGGCCGTCCTTGATGGCCAAGCGCGCCTCGGAGTCACGTTTGAATTCGAGCTGGGACTTGTCGCGCAATATGTCCACGACCTCCACATCGATTTTGTGGGGTTTCACTTCGAGTTCGAGCTGCGCTTTCAGGTCGGGCTCGTGCCCCATGCAGACGAGCAGGATTTTTTCGACCGGCTGGTTCGGGTTGGCGTTCTGGCGGCGATCAAAGGCCTTGTAGTCAAAGCCTGAGATAAGCTCGGACAGGTCTGCTTTAGTTGCGATGCGGTTGACCGGCATGATCTTGACCATGCGCCCATCTTTTTCGCCATCGTATATGGAGCTGGTTTCGATTTTCTGGATTTCTAGGGCTTCCACAAGTAAGGTCTTCGCTTCCACAGGGTTCCTAAAGATGTCGTAGTTATTGACGTTGTAGACCTCGAAACCGGCCGACGTGTCTTCACCAAGAGAGGCAGGCTCACCCAAGATGTTTATCAACCTTTTTGTTGTGGTTTGAACGGAACCAAGGTTGATATCTGCCCCCAAGAAGCGTCTTTTGAGCTTGGCCGCCGCACTTTGCGTTGTCCCTGAGCCCATGAAACAATCAAAAACCAAGCTGCCTTCGTCGCTAGAGGCGGCAAGGATCCGTTCCAATAGCGCTTCAGGTTTCTGCGTTGGATAGTTTTCCTTTTCTTTTGCTTGCGAATTCAGTCTTGAAATGTCGGTCCAAAGATCAGACAAAACCATTCCAGGCATCTCATCAAGGTACCGTTTATACCGCGCAACGCCATTTCTAGTGTAGTAAATTCTGCCAGCGTCCTCGAGCTTTTGCATGGATTCCTTGGGCCGCCTCCAAAGCTTGTCATGCCCATTCCATTCATACTGGTAACCGCCGCCACTGAGCCCGTAGGCCGTCAGATTATCGTCTTCAAATTTCCTTCCGTCCGGATCTTTCTTCTGATAGTGCGAAGCCAAGTATTCATCATCATATGGCCCGTACAGTTGGTTCCAAATCGGCGTGTCCGTTTTCGTGTACATCAAGATATGGTTTTGCATATCGTTGAAGAAACTCTGATCACTGTGTCCAGGCGAAGATTTCCAACAGATCCAAGACCTGAAGTTTCCCGTGCCGAATATCTCATCGCAAATCAGCCGGAGGTATGAACTTACGCGCTGGTCGCAATGCAGATAGAGCGTTCCTTTGTCACTCATAAGCTCACGGAGAACGACCAGACGCTCATACATAAACTGGAGGTATTCGTCGTTGTTCCAAATGTCTGTATACTGCTTTTCCTCGAAGGAAGCGGTATCACTTTTGACTTCTTTCCCGCGCAGTTTGATTTTCTTCTTGTAGTCGGCCTTTGAGTCAAATGGCGGGTCAATATAGACCAAGTCCACCTTGCCCCTGAAATCTTTCAGAAGGTGGCTCATCACCTGAAGGTTGTCGCCCCAGAAAATCTTATTGCGCCAACCGTCCACCTCTTCGCCATAGGTTTCTTTCAACTGTGCCGGATAGAATTGGGTCGAGGTAAAGGGCCGCTTACCGCGCCAATTGAGCATCGGATAGCCCTTGATCGGCTGGAATTTGTACCCATCCACAGACGTCGCCACAGCCTCTGCGCCCAAGTCCATTTTTTCTTGTTCGTCAGCCATCACGTACCGCCCGCCCTAAAATTCCAGTTCTTCATATCGCAATAGGCCCGCATATCGCAGTTTTCACACAGCTTTGCGGGACGTTCCTTGATCGCATAGTCGCGACCCTCAATCCGGTCCACGACGGCATCAAACGATGCGATAGTTTTGCCAATAGCCTTACCGTCCTTTTCGAATGAAATAAACGGGTTACTGTCCTGCTCGCCGGTATAGTAGAGATGCGTCTTGCTGACCTTCTCGCCCGTCCGCTCCTCAACCAAGTGGGCGTAGACCTCAAGTTGGCGCTGATATTGGCGCAGGCGGCTGCGGTCCTTTTCCATGTCCGGCTTGCGTTCGGACTTGAAGTCTATCAGCTCGACCGTGCCGTTTTCGCCCCTGATCAGGTCCACACTGCCCTTGAGGATGTAGCTGTCCTTGACCAATGAGATGTCGACCTCGGCCTCCTTCAGCCGGTCGAAATTCTTACGTTCGCGTTCCACGTATCGTTCAACATGGCCATGCGCCGCCCTCAGCGACGGCGGAGCCAGATATTGCCGCTCGCGCTTGGAGAGGTAGTGGTAGTTCGTGTCGAACCACCCTTTGATCTGATCCTCGGTGACCAGATGAGGTTCACCTCGCAGGACGGCCTTGTGCACGTCTTCAATCGTTTGATGCACCAACGTACCAAAGAGCTGCGCCCCTGCGCGGATCGGTTGGAACTCGAGTTCTTTGAAGAACCGGTACTGTTCGGCGCAATTTTCGAACAGGGTGATATGCGAGGTGAAGGAGTATTCCCGCTTGAGGTTCACGTCCTTGGCCTGCTCGAAGTCGAAGTTTTCGACCACAAACTTCGGATCGCGCCAATGGGGCAGATCGTGGAAGCAGTCATCGAAGTACCGCGACGGAGACCGCCCACGCCCCTCCTTGACCTCCGTGGCCAGCACCAAAAGGTTTTGCGCCCGCGAAAAGGCTGTGTAGTAGAGCCGCCGGAAATCAAAGAACTTGGTCCGCTCCATCGGCTCGAACGGTGGTTTGTTCAGGAAGGGCTCGAGCAACTCATCGATGTCCGTCCACTGCTTGCGCGGCGTCGCCTCGAGCGATCCGCAGATCACGATCGGGAACTCGAGCCCCTTAGACTGGTGGATGGTCAAGAAGGAGACACATCCACTTGGCGCGTACTCGCTGTCATCCTCGTACTCATTGATCCCACCCTCGTGCAAAAATTTGAGGTAGCGGTTGAACAGATCCCGGATGTTCTGGTCCAAGAAGCGCGGGTTCAGAACTGTGATGTAGTGAAGATACTCGAACTTCACCAAGAGCCGGGAAAACGTCGCAAGGTTGCGCGCCGCGCGGCCTTTATCAACACTGGTCAGTTGGTCTTCTTCTAGAAACCTGCTGAAGAGAGGGAACTGGAGTAGCTGGTAGAATAGCCCTGAAAACGCGTAGTCAGCATCTGAGGTCAGGTTTAAATGACGTTTGGCCAGTGGCCGCGCCCATTCTAGCAAACGCCTATTCTCGGGTTTGCGCAGTTCCTGAACGAACAGTTTGAAACACTGCTCGTCATAGTACTCCCAAACACGCATCTCGAGGTCTGCACGTTCCTGCCGAACATCAGCAAACTGCGGGAACAAGAAAATCAGCGCACCGATCATCAACCTGATCTCTTCGCGCTCAAAATAGAGGTTGGAGCGCGGCGAGTAGACGGGGATGCCGTTGGACTCGAGGTGCCGGGCAAGCGCAAGCACTTTGTCGTTTTTCACAGACCGGAACAGAAATGCGACCTGGTTCCAGTCTGTCAGTTCGCCAGACGCCTCGAGATGGCGCAGGAACTCGTAGACTTCATCCTGAAAGCTGTTGTTGTCAGTTTGGGTGATTTTCAGAACCGAGCTGACGTCCGCAAAATCATCGGGGCGCGGTTCGATAACCTTGTCATACCGGTATTGCGCGTCCTTATCGCTCCATTCTTCATCAGCGATCCATGAGTTGTAGAAGTCGATAATTTTCGGGTCAGAGCGATAGTTTACCGTAAGTGATACTTGTTCACATTCGCCCTTCGCAAAATTGCTGGGGTACTCAAGAATATTCCGAATAGTCGCGCCGCGAAACCGGTACAAACCCTGATCATCGTCGCCCACGACGCACAGGTTTTTTGTGTCACCGGCCAAGTGGAAAAGTATCTGCTCCTGGATCGTGTTTGTGTCCTGGTACTCATCGACCATAAGGTGGGAGAACTTGGATTTCAGGCTCTCTAAGACACCGGGGTGATCCTTCAACAACCGCAAAGCCTCGAACTGAATGCCCGAAAAATCGAGCGCATTCGCCTCTTCCAAGAGGTGCTGATAGGTCGCGAAACACTCGGCAAGCGCCTGAAGTGACGCTTGCTCTGAGCCTTCGAGCGCCTTGATGTCCAGCGTCTCTTCTGTGACTTTGTTCAGCCACTTTAGGAGCTGCGTCGATTGATACCAACGTCCAGACCGGTCTTCGCCAATCAAATCGGTGATTCCATCGATGCCCTTGAACTCTCTGAGACGTTGGTAGAGGAAATATTGCTGATCAAATTGGTCGAGAAGATTGAAACTGCGCTTCAACCTCGTGAATTCGCTATGATCCTTTAAGATGCGGAGGCACAAAGAATGAAACGTGCCAATGTACATCTCGTTGACGTTGAAACTAAGCCCGGCAGACATCAATCGGTTCGAAATGCGGGTTGTTAGCTCTTGAGCCGCTTTTTCTGTGAAAGTTACGACCAAAAGAGATTCAGCCGTGGCTTGTCCGGCCTCGATCAACGCCACAACGCGTTCCACAAGGGTGTACGTTTTTCCTGAACCTGGGCCTGCAATAATTAAGACTGGCCCATCTGAGCATCCGATCGCACGCTTTTGACTTTCGTTTGCTAGCGAACTTGAAATTGTTCTGGCTCCCAAATGACTTTCTGCAACTAAATGGCGCTGGAATAAATCGAGCCATAGCCCGACTCGAACTGGCACACACGCCGAAATTGTCGCCGAAAATCCAGCGTTCGACCAGCCCAACTTCGGTCGTCAGGCCAATGAATTTTCGATGAAAAGCCCTTTCTCGACTTGGTTTCGTGAGGCGTTGCCCAAAAGCTAGGGCGGAATGCCCGCCCTAGCGCTGAGGTCATTCGGTGACGGGATCGTCATCGCGGCGTGGAAAGGCGACCATCTCGACGTTGGGGAACATGCTGTGTTTGACGTTAATTGAGGTAATGTTGCCGCTGTCGTCGGTGTTGACGAAGAGGACACCGCAGCGGTCCCAGAAGTTCTTGCCGTCTTTTTCGCCGGATTTGACGTTCAGTTTCAGAGTTTGCGTAGCCAATTTTCAATCCTCACTTTGAGTGTTTCGATGAACATGGCCAAAGCGGTCACCAAGGGGATGTCAGCGGGAAAATTGCCTCGCGAGGAATGCGCTGGCGCAGGGGGATTTTCTTGTTGAAGCGGTGCTTGCACCGCGTCTGGCACGGCTGCCAGCTTATGTTCAGCAATCAGAAACACGGCGTTGAGGATCTGAGTTTGGCACTCAATCTCTGGGCTGGCCCGTCAAAGCTGGCCTGGAACGCTGCAACTACTGTACTGGGCCTGCAGATTGCTCACAGTAAATATGATCTGCCGACCATAAAGCGGAAATATGATCTGCGGATCATACGGCATGAAAGGCAGCCGCCCGACGTCGTATGCCAGCAGCAATGGCTTCCGCCAATGGCTGTGGGAACCCATCCGGCAGGTCGGCTAGTGTCTTGCCCAAGGCGGGTTCAAGCTCAGACGCGACGCCCGACAAGACCTCTTCCGCCAGCGCCACACCATAGCCCGCCGCCTTCGCCGCCTGCAGAAAATGGCGCGGCACCACCTCATTAATCCGATAGTGTCCGTCAACGGCCATCGCGAGGCGCATCCGGTTCTGGCGGATTTGACCGTCATCCACGGCTTTTTGGGCGCTCAGCACGTCATACAGCGGGGTCATACGGAAACCACCAGGGCGCAATGCGATACTGAAATTCTTCGCATGACCGTCCGTCGCGCCCAAGAGCCAGAACAGCACCTGCGCACGAAAGAAGGCGCGTTGATCTGCCTCGGGGTCATCACTGCCCTTCAGCAAACCGATCCCTTCGGTGATCCCCGGCCCGCCATCCATTTGATATTTCTGGCTGGGTGGAACTGTGAGCGCCTGGCAAAAGTCTTCCTGCGGGAGGCGGATCAAGCGGCCATCCTTGGTCCAGCGCCGATCAAACCGCGTCACGACAAGGCTCCGCACGTCTTCAAAGTCGGCAATCTCGACCTCCGCGACATCCATGCCCATGGCACGGCAAAAGCTCATGCAGAAATACTCGGTCTCTACGCTGTCGGACAAATCGATCCCTGCAGGCAGGACACCAAGCTGGGTCTTGAGGATATGGGTTGTGGGGGTAAGTCCCGATGGACGGATCCACGTGCCTTCATGGCGAAGCAGCGCTGTTTTCTCCTGTGCCCCTGCGATAGAAATGCGAAAGTCGTCTTCCTCATCCAGGCCGAGCGGAGCGCTCGCGAGGTTGCGCAACATATCCGCAATCTGTGCCTCGGATACGGGCTCCCCCTCGAGTGAACCAACTTCGGGAACCTCACCCGAGACGAACTGTAAGGCTCCCACGCAATCGCGTCCGATCTTCTCCAGCATGTGCCATGCGTCCGTGCCGCCCGCACGCACCCGAGCGGCTACGCGCTCTCGTATCGCCTGATTGTCGGGCAACAGGTTTTCCAGGTAGGCAATGACAGGGCCACCTTGGTGTGCCTCTTCACGCAAAGGCAGCGAAAGCGAGATGGGCATGACGTGTTCCCACGACAGCCAGTCCGGATCATAGGTGAAGTTGATTGCGCCCGAGCCTGCGAGACGCAAAGCCCCCACCAGCCTTCCATTCAGAAGCACCTGCATCGTGCCGCTACGCCCGCGTTTGGCCATCAGAAGATATCCTCGATTTCAAGCGAGCCACCGCGCTCCACCAATCGGAACTCAAGCCCAAGAGCCGCCATGACCGCGAGCACAGTGGCGAGCTTGGTTCCCGCGTCGCCATTCTCGAGCGACGAAATCGTCGCGACGCGCAAATTCGTGCGCGCACTGATATCGCTTTGGGTCCAGCCGCGCGCTTTGCGCGTCCGGCGAAGTGCCTCGCCGATCTGCTCGGCCGTTCGTGCTGTGAGGTCCATGATGTGGCTCCTTTTACGGCACAGCGTAAATTGAAACAAATTACGCTGCAACGTAAATATTTACTTTTTACGCCATAGCGTAACAATAGGATCGCACTCACGCCTGCAGTCCCGCAGCGCGAGATTCCTCACCGGCGTGCGGGAAATGATCATCGGTGACGTGCACACTTTCGATGGGAAACAGGCTGAGATCGAGGCCTTCGACTCTGAAACCTACAGCTGCCCCCACTGCCTGAGTGACCTTCGTCAGGTACTGCCCGTTATAGTTAGTTTAGTGGCGAGGGATCTTTCCAGTAAATTGCAAAAAGGTGTTTAACGTAGACGCTACTCGCTAGGTTCAATCTCCACCAGA
Source organism: uncultured Paracoccaceae bacterium (assembly GCA_947499635.1). GTDB lineage: Bacteria > Pseudomonadota > Alphaproteobacteria > Rhodobacterales > Rhodobacteraceae > Epibacterium. The sequence continues at coordinate 551,436 of CANMPD010000001.1, forward strand.
AGGTCGAATTTAATGGCATCAAGGAAGTCTTCATTCTTCGAAAGTAGACTTGCTAAGACTGCGGGATCGACCTGTTCGCCCGGTTCGCCCTGTAACTCCCCACGAAATTGCTCTGCCAACACACCGCTGAGAGCCAAAAGCAAAGGCTCGCTCTGAGCGAGATTTTCAAGGACTGCTTTCTCAATCGCCTCTGCGGTAGCAGCTTGCACAATTTCGTCTGTTAAATTTTTGCTGACATCCGCCCTGATGTCAGCTTCAAGCCCGTCAATCTGTTGGCCTACGAGACTGAAGCTTTCCTCGTTTGACGCGTTTAAAGCCTCAAGATCTGTTGTGTTGGCTTTAATTCCCCCGTCCAATCGTAAGACGGTGGCCTCCAACTCCAGAGAAAGTGCTTCAACTTCCGCCTTCGAAACATCCAGTGCCTGGTCCAAGCGCTGAATCTGCATATAAGAATAGACATGCCCTCCTAAAAATAGACCTACGACGACAATTGCTAAATAGTTCATTTCGCTTCCTCACCATCTTTAGCCTGACCTTTGCCTCCCAAAATTCCTTCGAGCACGCTCAACAGCATTCGGACCAATGTCATATTGTTGTCCTTCTCTAATAGGATCACCATAACTTCTTTGGACGTTTCCTCTGTGCCACGCTCAAGAACACCGGAGACCATCGTCATGCTTACAAACTCCCGGTAGACACCAAGCGCACTCGAAACACCTGCCAGTGCCAATAAGAGCGACAAGAGCGTCATGCCAAAATTGCTAGCAACCAGGTTATTATACAGCCCAATAACACCGACCGCCCCAATTGCGAGCCCAACCGCGACAATCGCAATCATGACGAAGCGATCAAAAGCTGGTGCCTTGTTGGCATTCTCATCGCTTCCCAATTCGCCTATATTTGTTTTGTAGGCCTCCAAGAGGCTCTTTGACGAAAGTATCATTTTACATCCTTCTCCAAATTATATGCAGCTTTAGTATAGGTTTGCCCCTCGGCAACTGCTCGCATGGTGCGACCAACGATATCTAATACACGTTCTGACTGTAGATACCGTGCGTCCGCACGGATTAGCCCAGCACGCGTCTGCGACTTAACGACATCGGACAAGTACAAGGACCGGCAACATACGAAATCACAAATCCCATTCCATCTATCTGGAAAGCACGATGCGATGTCGCGCGCTGTCCACAGTCCGTCTGACAGCTCTAGCCTTGCCCCGGGTACAACGCTGTAGTTGCTACCAACCGTCACAGCCGCATCTATGCTTTGACGCGCCAGACAGCGACCATAGTAGTCCCCAACGACCAAATCATCCGATCCAAGACCAGAGAGATCCAGCCAATCCATCCACGACAAAACCCGTTCATTCAAGGCATTTTGAACCGCGCGCCGGGCAGCGCGCGCAGATGTTCCGGGCGGAATTGCTTTGTCCACTTCAAGCGTTTGTGCGACGTTTGATATCCCCTCTAAGCTGTCTGGCAGATCCTTCGGATGAAGCCTCGGACCCTTCCAATGTGCCAGCACCACAACAATTTCGTAATTCGCAAGCGCATCCGTAAGTTCACGCAGTCCTGCACTTTCCACGACGCGGGCCCCTGCATCAAGACACCAGCCGAACAGTGCGTCCGCTCCATCCTTAAGGTGTGGCCTGAGCGTTTTCCACGCACTCTCAGGCGTATTGAGGTTTTTAAGAACCTGCGTCCGGATGTAGTCTTTGGAAGGGTCCGCCGATCCGGATACGATCTCTTCGAGTGAGCGCGGCAGGGCCGAGAGGAGCGCAACATGATCCATCACAGATCGCTACCTCGTGGTGTTGGCGGATCAGCCTCTAGCGCTTTGGGCTCAACGAACAGGATCCAACGCATACCATGGTCGTCGATCTCAATCTTGCCCGTTACGCGGCGAAAGTAGCCTGTCTCCATCGCTGACGATTGAAACTCGATCAATAGATCACCGTTGGATCCGTTCTGTGCCACCTCCTCGGTTACTTTTGAAAATGCCCGTCGCAGAGCCGCGGCAAAGGCTTCGGTAATTGTTCGGTTTTGCGCGTGAAATCTACGGAGTACCGGGACCTCAGGAAATCCAAAGCTTGTTTAAGTGAATATGTTTTTCCTGATCCTGCGCCCGCAAAGGTGATAAAGCTCTTTCCTGATCCAACCCGAAGGCATTCGCGGATGCCAAAATCTACCTTATCATCATGATCAATCGGTCTGGTTTCCGCCAGAAACAAATCTTGTGTCATGTCTCAGCCTTTGCTTCCGGTTTAAGCTGGTCTTCGAGCCATTTAAGTCCCTTATGCATGTATTCCGGCGGATCAAATTTATTGTTTTTCTCAGCGGCGAGATGGAACAAACAATTGAAGGCAAAGTCGCCCTTTTTTAGGGTCTTCACATAGTCGTATAAAGACTCCTCCAGTGATTTTGTTCCTTCCTCATGGTCGACCTTGGCGGCTTTGATTTTTGCCTTTGCTTGAAAAAAATCGCTTTCAAAGTTGGCCAATATCAAAGCATCCTCAAACGTACGGGCCAAAACCTCTTTACCCGAAATCTCCACTGGTTTTTGGTATGCAACATATAGCGGTGCCCCATCGCTGTTGGTTGTATGTTCACCGTCAGGCAAAGAAAGAAGATCATCCAGTGGCTCTTTTTTGGGGTGCCAGATTCTCAGTGTGTCGTTATTACTCTTTTGATCTGAATTCCTTTGAGGAAAACACGATTTTTTGCCACTATTAACCGAATCCAAATCCGTTAAGATCAACGTAACTACACCCAATTTCTCCACCAAATCCTTGTATTTGTGGGTATGCGCGCCACTCACCTCCAGCATTGAGATGTATCGGCTCGACAATTCAGGGAAACTCTTGGAAATAAATTCTGGTACGAGAAGTCGCTCCGCTTGCCCTTCGACAAAAATAACACCGTCGGCAAAAAAGATATCACAATGCGTGAGTTTCAGGTGCTTTCGAACAAATTGAAGCTCATCTTTCGCGTCCTCAAAAAGCTCTGACATGTTGGCTATGGCGGTGTGATCCATTGGAATGCCATCATTCCCACCATTTCTTCGAAAGTACCGCAGATCCTTGAAGTCTATATCATCAATAATATGGCTTGAGTGGGTGCTAATAACCAACTGGGTCTGGTATTCAGCTTTGTCTCTTAGGTCAGGATGATTTCGAAGTGTATGATATGCCTTCGACACGAATACCTGTTGAACCTGCGCATGTAGATTGCCGCGCAGCACCTCTGGCAGTGGATCACGCATAACTGTCTTCGGCTGGCCATCAGCATCGCGGATTAAGTCGCGGTTGGCATCATAGGCTAGCACTTCATCCGCAAACAGATAGCCGACAGGACCAGCCCCTGCGCCTTTGCCGTTGGGAAAGAACTTGATCAGCATTGCCGCACCTCATCGAGGATCTCGGCAAGCTGGCGTTCGATCACCACGAGCTGACGAGCGAGGGCCAGCATATCGAGGTCGATCCGCCCTGCCAGCAACGCCCGGTTCGTAGCCCGAGCGATCTGGTTGAGGTTGCCGCCGATGCGACCGACCGCCAGCGTCAGGACCGGATCGACGCGTGGCATGGGCTTGCGGCGGCGCGCCTCCGTCAGGCTAAGCGCTTCACGCAAAAGAGTTGCAGCGGGAACGCCAGCCGCCTCAGCCTTGGCGCGCAGTTCGACCTTTTCAGCGGTGCTGCACCGAAAGACAAACGTCTCGGTCAGGGCTGCTTTGGCGTGGGGCTTGCCCCCGCCGGTGGGGTTCGAAGGGGAGGCTTGCCACCCCTCGCAAGGGCCCGTGTCAGATGCGCCAGCGTATGACATGGGTCGCCTTGCTCTTTGCACTGAAGACGGTTTCGTTTTTACCATCAGCCGACCCCCGCAGCCTGAATTTGCAACGGTGTCACCAGTTCAGCGGCCAATAGCGCCGTGATCTGGCTGGGCGAAATATGCCGACAAAGCGGGCTGCGATCTGTGATCCAAACCGCCAGCCCTTTCAGCGCCTCGGCCTCTTTGACTTTCGCGGCCTCGCGCTGGATCTGGGCATCTTGAACGTACCGCAGCCAACGGTCAGAGCTGAACCAGTTGTCCGAAAAGCAAACCTTAGAGCGGGTGTCGCTTGGTGGCCCAAGTCCCGAAGGGCATCGAGCAAAAACCTCGAGAACGTTGCTCAAGAAATCCTCGATGTCATCGACCGCGAGGATTGGGAAAAGGTGTATTTGGAGCAAGATCGCTAAATGATCGAATTTTCATCAGATGGTGCGAAGATACGTTGCAGAGAGTTTTTATTGTCCGGATCAAGTCGGGCACCGATTTAACAACCGATCATGTTGCAAAATTTGGAGGTAAAACGCACGGTAATCCACTATACATTGCCCTGAAAGATTCCATAATCTGAGCTCTTAGGTGGCTATGCGGCAACCAATTCCGCAATCTTGGCCGCGACTTCGGCCATCGTTTCTTCGGCTGTGCTGAGTCCAGCTCGGGAGGCTAACAATAGGCTAACTTGTTCTAGCTCTTCGTAGGTCGTACCGTGAGCAACCGGAATGAGCCTCTCACGTCGCAAGAGCGCCGAGAGCTCTTTGTCTGCAACACCTTCACTTGGCAGGCGTCGTAGCATCGCTGGAGTCACCAAAACGATACCGACGCGCGAGTTTACCAAGCCTTTGTCGATCGCACGCATCATTGGCACTCCAAGGCCAAGGTCCTTCTCGCTAAACCACACCCGGACTCCGCATGCTTCAAGTAAATCATGTAATTCTTTAGCCGAGCCTTGCCTATCATCCCATGCGTGGCAAAGAAAAACATCGCGAAGGTCTGGTTGAGAGACCGCCAAGCTCTCTACGTTTTCTCGAACAGGTGTAAGCGCTTGCACCTGCTCGGGCGTATACCATACCGCCGAACCCGTCCCAGACCAGCGAGGCTTCGACGTCTTCTTCCCTGAGCCACTGCTGATCTTGCTACTGCTGCTCCTTGAAGGAGAGAATGATGGCATAGAGCGCGATCCACTACTGCCGTATCCACCGGTATATCCGTCGTAACTTCTAGAACGACCATAACCGCCCCGGCATGCAGGACAGTTGGCGGCAGCGGCAGCCGAACTATGGCCCCTTACTGGTGCAGTACATCTAGCCATCTTTCTTCGTCCCTTTCGGTTTGGAAGCTTCGAGAAGCGCCCGTGTCAATTCGTACATATTTGTAGAAGGGTTTCCGTCGGAGTTATCTTCCGCAACCCTCGATTTCCGTTGATTTTCTGCCCGCTCTTCTGCATTTGGCAACTCGCCAATGATAGCACAAAAGTCACCAGATTTCCCTGCTTTCGGATCATAACCATCAACCAACTTTTTTGTGGTGGCTTGAGCATCGTGGCGGCCACAAGGGGCGTCGTGCGTGTCGAAATGCAGGTTGATCCAAAGTTCAAAGCAGGGATCTGAATAGGCAAATGGAATGGAGGCACCATCGCACATTTGCTTTGCCTCGTAGTAGCATGGGAACTCGTCTCTATCGAAAACGGCCCACACTTGGTCTAGTTCTTCATATGAGTCTGGTTTTTTCTTGCGCCGGCCTTTGGCCAGACCGTTGTCCTTCGCGAAGGCTATTGCCTTGGTGGCGACAGTCTTGGGCACTCCAATCGGCCCATTATATTTGATCCTGACCTTCGACTCATCGAGAGTGCTAGCTAGGGCTTTAAAGTAATCGTGCTCAGTTTTTTCGCCTTCGGAAAAGATGTGAAAATACTTAACGGCAATACGGCTCGCCGGCTTTCTCTTCAGGCTTTTTCTTCCCTTAGGCTTCATACCAAGGCCTCCTTAAACAGGTGTCGCGCCAAAGCGGCTCTGCAAATACCCCTTTTCGATATTGTCAGAAGGACGAGTGTGGATATCTGTCAACGGGTAAATCTCAGAAGCTCCGTCAGTGCCTTTGTCCACAAACCATATTTGATCCCGGCGAAGACATTCGCTCTCCATCAAGTTTGTGTCGTGGGTAGTAGTCAGCAACTGCGCCCCAAGAGGGTTCAAGACTTTAGAGCAAAACATTCTTAATAGCTTTTCAGCAGCGTGAGTGTGGAGGCTCAGGTCCAGCTCATCGATGATTATCAAGCCACCTGTTTTAAGAACGCCTAGCACTTTGGGGAGGGCTGAAAGAAGACGCAGGGTACCTGCACTTTCCAATTGAATCGGAAAATGAGTTCGAAAGTCGTCAAAGCCTTGATGCTCTAGCTCAATAATTTTTTCGAAGTCATCTACTTCTCGAACCTCAATTTCCCCTTCAGTTCCCTCAAGGGCAGACTGCACTGCTAAGCCAATCTTTTTTGAAATTTCCCGCTCTTCTTCCGAAATTTCGCGATCCTTGGTCCGATAACCAACAACTCCGGTGTTGATGTCTCTCAGATATTCAATGACCTCTTCATCAATTTGCCAGTTATGCTCATCTTTAATTCTTCGCTCAGCGGCAGAGCCCGTCATACTCAGTGACGTTTCAATCTGAACAGAGTCGAAAAAATTGAAGACTTTTGAGAGCAATTCATGTCCGCTTTGAGCCGCAGCTGACATAAATAGACTGTTCGCTCTGGTAAGATCTGAAATCGCAGCGTTTCGGCCCTTGAGGTTTCTGCTGAATGAAAATTCCTGTTTTTCACGCTGATACAGTTTTCTAGGCGTGCCATGAGGGTAAGAGTATAACCACTCTTCTACGACCTCTGAGCCGAGTATCGAAAACCCATAATTGAATCTAACGCCATCCAAGATGAAGTTCATTTCAAACTCAGTAGGTTTTTCTTTTGACGAAGGGTCTAGCAAGAACGGAACGTAAGTTGGGATTTTGCCATTCGGACTACCCTTTGTTTGTGAGAACAAAATGGTCTCGATCATAGCCTTTAGAGCTTTGATAATATTTGATTTACCGGCAGCATTTGCGCCGTATATCACTAGGGCAGGAAGTAGTCGCCCTTCGCCGAAGGCATCCGTTTCGATGATGCCGTCAGTACAGTCCTTTAGGTTCGATGCGACGAAGGAAATTTCTTGCCGTTCGTGGACCGAACGGAAGTTCTCAACTTCAAATGAAATGATCATACCTTATCCTCTCGACAACTTAAGTGCCGTTTAAACATCAAATATGTCAAAATTTTACAAATATCCACACCAAACGACATGCTTTACACGATTTTCCGACTATTTCTGCGCGACTCCTTATCAACGTTCATGGTTTACCCCTCCTCGCTGAGTGATTTGGGCCATTACCAAGTTTGAACACGAATCATCGTTGAAACTAGTGCTGTACGCCCATTGACAGGCACTTATAGCATTCAACTTGCCATTCTATCCTTCGACACCTTTGCAGGTTTAACAGCTTGGTGTTATTTCACTTGTCCAAACTCTCAAGACCTAAGGTTCGCTGCGATCATGGCCCATCTAGTTCACGAAGTTTGAACACTTTTGTTGGTTTTGAGAGTTCAGCTTGATGGGCTTTCATTACAGTCTGTAGATCCTCTTTGCCAATCAAAGCCCTAAGAACAACCCACAAGACGTCGAGGGCCCGCTTGAAGGTTTTGTGACGACGTTCAGCCAATCGTGCGTTCTCTTCGGCCTTTTGAAGCCTCTCTGAAGCTCTTTCGGTGACGATTTCGTCAATTCGTCCTTTGACCCGTTCCCAAGCGCGCTCTTCCGCCTGTGCATAATCCTCAGAGCGATTTTCCTCGTGTTTAGCCCATCTCCGGTCGATTTCGATCTGTATGGAGCGCGCCGCATCATTCAAACCGTCTTGGCGGGCTTTTTCACGGATAGTTTCCGCCCCATCTTTTGCATTGTGCAACTGTTCGAGTGCATCGATTGCATCTTCCCAAGTCTCCCGAGCTTGCTTTTCGGCTTCCAGCATGTCCTCGTTCTGGGCCACCCGGTCACGATCAAACTTTTCGCGTTCTTGCTGAAACTTGTACTCCTCTACCTCTAGCCTATCCGGATCGCGACCGAGCTTCTTCTTACCCCTTTCCACCCAATCCAGGCCTACTTGGTCGCGCAGATGTTCGAACCATAGATCCTGAAACGCTCGGCCTTGGTAATATTTGCTGTCGCAATCAACCAATACCGGGTTATCGTCGTCGTCATGGGCAAATCGTCATCATCATTTGGTCTATCATAGCCAGCTACGCAGCGCTGTTGGTATTGGCGATGTTCGTGATTTCTGCGCTACGCAAGCCGACGAGCACATGAACAGCAATTTAGAACCCAATTTGACGGAGCTTGCAATTACCGACAGCAACCCACTCTTTTGGCTGATCAGCCAAGCTGTTCAAAACGAAAAGCGACAATTTTCGAACAGTATCGAGGTTAAGTTCAAATTTGGATCTGCTCATTAGCATCCGCTTTCAGAATATTTTATTTCGAGGCCAATGAATTGCGTCCTCATCTCAAGAACCCCAAGCTGCCCGATCACAATAATTCATGCTCGCGCCAAATCCGCTTCCTCGTGCTCGAAGGCTGTCGCCATATCCTTGATTTCCCTCTCCGGAGCCCCAAAAGCCCGAGCAACGTCACGCCAAGCCGTAGTTGCTTCGGCTACCTCTGCAATGACGCGGTCTGCCTCGCCGCGTTCGAGAAGATAGGATTCATGTTGCGCGCGGTGCAGGGCGATACTGGCATCCGGATTATCGTCATCAACGTAGCTCTTGAGCACGCGCGGTTGGTTCGGCACAGGGTTGATGTCGTAGGCCGGTGAAAGGTGCCAGCCACCACGCCCACGCAGAAATCCGTGATTGCGCATGTGGTCATCGAGGTTCGTCACGAGAATGGAAAAGGCAACCCGCCGGTAGAGCTCCTCGCGGTCTTGGTCAGGCGTGACGCTTTCTGAGGTGATAATATCGGCCAGGTCCAAATAGCTGTAGCTTTCGCCATCCTTGCCGCCCAGCATCGCCATGGCTGAGATGAACGGGATCCTGCCGTCATCGTTCCGGTCAAAACGATGGGACAAAAAAACCGGCTTGTCGCCTGCCATCTCAAGCGTGTGATCCGAAACCGTAATTCCAGCGCGACTTGCCAACTCCAATGCAATGGCTTCCCAGCGTTCCACGCAATAGGTGTCCGTCTCTTTCGGGAACTTCGCAACAGACAGGCGGCCGTGTTGGTCGAGGATGCTGGCCTTCGGGCGAGCACCCCCGAGGGAACTTCCCGGAGCAAACAGCATTTTGAGGTCCTCAGCGGTCTCCTCCCCGCGCAAAACGCGCTGAGACGCATGAAGCAAATCCCCGAGGCTCACGAGCGCAGGCACGCCGATGCCTTCGGGCGCTTGAAAGTCGCCATCAACCTTGAAGCGCAGCGCACCCAAACGGGTCTCGTCATTCACCCCAAGCAGGTAGTCGGTTTCTTGCAGCGTCCTCGGACGTCGCCCTTCGGCCTCTGCCATGCGCCCCTCATAGCGCCGCATGACCGTTCTGCCCCAGGTATCAGGGGCAGAATCCCCAAGCGGTGCCAGCATGTCTTGCCCGGCCTCAGGCACGAATTGCCCTTTAACGAGAGGCATGTCCGACGAAAGCCCGAAGGCGTTTTCGTCGACAAGCCAATCGTCATGATAGGTAAAGGACACCCGCTCTCGGCCGCGCCCCGCTGTGCGGTGGAGCGTCCCGACCTGTTTCAACCCCTTCCAGTCGATCCAGACCTCAACCATTTTTCAGTCTCGCGCGCTGCGGGAGGTCATCCAGGGCCATTTGCTCCCCAACCGGGTCTTCGATATCCCCCCAACCTTTCAAGAGACCGAGCGCCTGCAGTACTGCCACGTAAGTGCCGATCTTAACTGCGGGGTTCCCGCTTTCGATCTTGGCGATGGTCTGCCGCGTTGTGCCAGCACGCTGCGCGACAATCTCGGCGGTTAACTTGCGGCGCAGTCGTGCAACACGAATGTTTTCCCCAAGTGTCACGAGTTCCTTACGCGCCGCCCTTGGCATTTTGATCTGAACAGCCATAATGATATCTCCAGGCGACATTAAGTTTTTATATGTTACACTGAGAGAACATTAATGTCAATTGCCACCGCTTAGCTCTATAATCCACTGCTGCCACTCCAGTCACACCTTATGTTACCTCAAAATGACATTGAACCCATTAAGGTTACCATCAAGCAACACAAGCTGGTCACCTCACCACACTCATACAACGCGTCCGGGTCGATAGATGGACGGCCTGTGTGGCTGTAAAATTCGGCCAGATATTGGCGGATATCGTCCAGATCAACGAACCGATCAATCGAGCGTAGCAGATGGTCTTGCGGGACATGACCCTCCAGCGAAAACTCATAAAATAGCGCCGCCTGTGCTTCCTGCTTCGGTCCCATCATCGCCAAATCCTCCAACCAATAAAGGAATTGAATCAGCGAATGGGCACCCAATCAAGGAAGAGTTTTTCAACAGAATTAGCCCTTGGTCACTATTCGACGGGACCCTGGCGCTTCCACAAAAAATAGCCAATAGCTGCATTGAAAATTAGGGCGGTTACAAGTGTCGGAATAACCGCAGTCGATCCCGTTTTACCCCATACCACGAAGCTAGAAACCAGCTTAATGACGCCGCCAAGGTTTGCAACCACCAGACCCCAAATCAGGCTCCTGCGCCAAAATGCGGCCGCAAGCGCCGCCAAGAACACAACGACCAAAACGGAAAAAAGCAAAACCTGAAGGCTCGCCATTATTTCAAGCATTTCACGTTCAGCCGCGAGGAATTCAACAACGAAGTCCTTCGGAACCAACGGTGCAGGGAAGACAACGGCGCTTAACGGGAAGAATATCGCGACTAAGACTGTCAATACCAATCGTCGGTGCCAAGCTACCATACAAAAGGCAATCAAAATGAGCGGCCTTATGAGGCTTATCGTGAGTGGTGACGTTATTAATTGCAATTCCGCATGGTCATCAACTTTTTAGTGGCAATCACCCCCACCCCAATAACTTTGAAGGGTTACAGGACTATACATTCTAGTGTTTCATGATGGCTGAATGACGCTCGAGATTTAGGAGGCCTGTTGTAAATGGAACGAGAATCCGGAACATGCGAACACTTAATTACCGATGAAACGCTAGCGAAATGGCAGTTTTTAGTCGATCAAATCTCCGAAATTGCGGATGTTCCTGCTACATTGATTATGCACACTCGCGAGCAGAAGCACAGCGTTTTTATCAAGAGCGCCGGCAACGTGAATCCTTACCGAAAGGGGCAATCTTTCCAGCTACACGACAAACTTTATTGTTCAGGCGTGTTTAAACGTGACGGTGAACTCTGTGTCGAAGACGCTTCGAAAGACCCAAACTGGCACGATAACCCTGATATGGAGTTCGGAATGAGTTTTTACGTCGGGCTGCCGCTAAAATGGCCTGATGGTTCGAATTTTGGGACCATCTGCATGCTGGATCGATTCAGAAATCAGCGTGCTTTGCAGTTTCGCGAAGGATTGCGACGCTTCTGCCAGATTGTCGAGGACGACTTGGCGATGCTTGAGGAAATAGAACGCCGGAAACGTGCAGAGGCCCGTTTGCAAAAGGAGCTGGGGTTGCGGGAAGCGCTCATAGAAGAGCGAACGCAAGAACTGCAAGAGGCGAACACCGCGCTGCGGGTGCTTTTGAATGGTGTCGAGCGGTCTAAAACAGAAATCGAAGAACGCGTCGCCCAACAAATCAAGGGGCTCGTTTTACCGCATATCTCGCGGCTGCGGCAACTAAACGGAGATGACGAACGAGCGCGCTCCTATCTCGACACCGTCGAAGCCAATCTCAAGTCAATCACATCTTCTTTCTCAGGCAATCTTGCGCGAGCTCTTGAGGGGCTGACGCCGACGGAATCTGAGATCGCTCAACTGATCGCACAGGGACGCAGCACGAAAGAAATTGCGAAGACTCTGTCACGTGGCACCAGCACAATTGATTTCCACCGCAGCAATATCCGACAGAAACTTGGCCTGACGAATGGTCGTCGGAACCTACAGAAACATTTGGAAGATCTCCAACAATATGGGGAATTAGCCCATATTACCCCCTCAATATTCTAATAACCGAGATCACCTGTTTTTCCGTATCGTTGATATTAGCCGCGTAATAGGCGGTGGATCGCAACAGGGAAATCAAAACGATGGACAAAAAAGATCTCAAACCAATCAAGATGAACGGGCAAAAAGATGATTTGGCTCCCGGCCTATCACGACGATCTCTTTTCATGGCAGCCGGTGCTGCAGGTGTGGGGACCGCCGCGAGCCTGCTGATGCCCCGCTCTGCTCAGGCTCAATCCACGGACTGGACCCAGCCGGGCAATAACAACCATGTCATTGAGCTGCAAAACGCGACAAGCTTTCAAGACGGTGCGGTCGGCATCGAGTACTTTGGTCATTGTGCATTCAAAATCACGTCGCCAGGCGGAGCAACGGTTGTGGTTGATCCGTGGCGGGATGATCCATCTGGCGCTTGGGGCCTGTGGTACAAGTATAAATTCCCCGAAACAGTGACCGACATCACGTTGTCGACGCATACGCATTTTGATCATGATGCCATCGACCGTCCAGTTTCGACCATGGTGCTGGATCGCATGGTCGGCACGTTCGAATTCGCAGATCTGAAGATCACCGGTTTTGCAGACAAACACGTGTGCAAAGCCCCTGGCTACTACGACTGGACCAATGCTCTTGCGGAGTTCGGGGTCGAAGCCTGCGCACCCAACAATGTCGGCCACATGGATATGGTGGTGTATCTGATCGAAACGGGGGGCATTCGCACATTAATTTGGGGCGATAACCGCGCCGACCCCGGTCCTGGTTTCTGGGAAGCAATCGGCCAGGTCGATGTCTTGACGCTGCCTGTGGATGGCTCGGAACATATCCTGTCTTACGAACAAGGGAACGCGATTGTTGACCGATTGAAACCGAAGGTCATCATTCCAACGCACTACTTGAATGAAACGTCTACCTACACCTTGTCGACGCTGCGCAACGCAGATGATTGGGTGAAAAGCCAAAAGAGCTTCAAGATGCTCGACAGCGCCAATCTCTCGCTGAGCAGTACGGAGGTTGTTGGCATGGATCGCGAATTCATGTACTTCGGCAGCAACGTGTCCACCGCATAAGTAGGTCAAGGCGTCATACAGAGCGAACCTTGGAAGCGAAACTTTCAAGGTTCGCTCGACAACGATATAGAACTGAGTGCAGACATATCTGAACAAATGTCGCACAGGGCCACTTGTTCCGCACTGCTGATCTTAGCCTATGCAAATTTGCACCATGCGTCAAACGGCAGCTTTCGAGAGGCTGCGGCGCAGCGATCAGAATGTCGGAAAATTTCGGTAATTCGTCCGGCTAAGCAGTGTGGCCTGATTGGGAAGAGTTGAAGTCCATCCGTCTCGAGCAAGACGATCTTCTTTCATCGGAGCTCGCTGGGTGATGGTGGTCCAAATCTTTCAACACCAGACCCACCATCGCAGTCAGGTCACCAACGCGCTGAATTCTTTGGGAATTGACTATAGCTCAACCGACATCCCATGGCGTCCCGGTGCAGGCTACTTCGCCGGATAGCCGACGGCGTTGAAGGAAAGTGTCATAGTAAGTTACGCCCACAACTTACCGGGCATAAGTCTTCCAAGGCCTCCAATGATCGGCTGTGACGTCCAAGGTCTGTTCTGGGGAAGGCGCTGGCCGCTCACCAAGCCATCCGCAATGCACCGGGCGACGGTCTTCTCGAACAAATGCCGCAGGAGCTTGC
>CANMPD010000002.1 GCA_947499635.1 uncultured Paracoccaceae bacterium
AAATTTTGCGAATTATTTAACAACCCCCCGGCCAAAAAAACCTTGTTTTTGTGTTTTTTCTTTTTTTAAAACCCCCCAAAAAATTAAACCGGGGTCGTGCCCCCTGGTTTTTCGGTTGGGGGCTGGCCCCCACGCGACCGGCGCGTCGCGCGCCCCTGCGGGGCGCGCGACGCGCTAGGCCCAACTCTTTCAAAGGTCCGTCAGGACATTTTAGAAAGCGGCGGGAGCTCTCCCCAGACTAAAAACCTCGGCACATTTCGAAATCACGGGCGTTCAAAACTCTTTCGCTGAGTGTCCGCCAACGCGCGGCAATGGCATCCTATAGCGTGATCATTGACCAAACCCATCGCCTGCATGAATGCAAATGCCGTCGTTGGGCCAACGAATTTCCATCCGCGCTTTTTCAGTTCCTTGGACAGGGCCACGCTTTCCGGGCACGTCGAAGCCGTCTGAGGCTCGGGTGGGGTTTGTGGCTCATATTGCCAAAAGAACCGCGCAAGAGATCCTTCACGTTCGACCATTTCAACGGCACGGGCTGCATTATTGATCGCCGCTTCGATCTTGCCGCGATGGCGTATGATCCCCGCATCGGCCATCAGCCGCGCGACATCTTGCGCTCCGAAATTGGCCACGACATTAAAGTCAAAACCCGCAAAACCGGCGCGGAAATTTTCGCGCTTGGACAAAATAGTGCGCCAACTGAGGCCGGACTGAAAGCCTTCAAGGCATATCTTTTCGAACAACCTTTGATCATTATCGATGGGAAAACCCCACTCGTCATCATGATATCGAACAAAATCAGGCGCAGAGGCAACCCATCCGCAACGCATCAAACCATCCGCGCCAGTCACAAGCTTACTCATTCAGCCCCCCGTAGAAAATCCAATCTCGGATCCATCAAACTGGGCGCGATGCCGATGATCTCTGGTACGACAATCCCATTGGCAACAAGAGGATCCTGCGCCACCCGCGCGCTGAGCGTCTCTTCGTCTTCACCTACTGCTAAAATTGCGTTCCCCTCACCATCCGTAATCGCGCCTGCCATCAAGAAGGCACCGTCTTCAAAGCCTTGTATCACCCAAGCCTTGTGAGCATCTAGGAACTCTGCCAGTCGATCATTTTGTCCCGTGAATGTCAGCAAGATAAAATACATCTTGTGCTCCTGTGTCTGAGGTTTGCCGTATCATAGCATTCATTAACTCATGTCTTCCCATGATCAAAGGCGTGAAGCACTGTAACCATAAGCCACTCAAACTCACTTACAGGCCACGACAGTCCCCTATCTCTTCTGCGCAAAAAAACTCTTGAGGAGAGATTCGCACTCTGTCGCCAACATGCCCTCATAAACCTCAGGGTTATGATGCGTCTGCGGGTGTTCAAAAACACAGGCCCCCTGCCCGACGCCGCCTGATTTTGGGTCGGATGCGCCGTAATAAACCCGGCGAATACGCGCCGCGGCGATGACGGCAGCGCACATAGCGCAAGGCTCTAGTGTGACATACAAATCATAACCCGGCAGGCGCTCGCTCTCCATGACAGCGCAGGCCGCGCGAATTGCGAGCATCTCGGCATGGGCGGAGGGGTCGTTTAATTCACGCGTCCGATTGCCAGCACGGGCAACGATTTCACCTTGTGGCGACACCAAAACAGCGCCGACGGGTACCTCACCGCGCTGCGCAGCTGCGCGCGCCTCAACAAGCGCATCGGACATATAAGAGCGAAAGACCATATCTTTAGGTGCCTCAGACCGGCTTCAGACGCAATGGGCATCTTTCGCCCTCGCCCGCTTTGCTCTATGGCAGAGGGATGAGCAAGAAACCGACATCCCGCCCCACCGCGTCTCAACCTTCACCCGAGGCTGCGTCTGACACACATGAAGGCGATCGTATCGCCAAGGTTCTGTCACGCGCAGGCGTTGCGTCGCGGCGCGAAGCGGAGCGGATGATCGCGGAAGGTCGCGTCAAGGTGAACGGCACAGTGATCGACAGC
Source organism: uncultured Paracoccaceae bacterium (assembly GCA_947499635.1). Lineage (GTDB taxonomy): Bacteria > Pseudomonadota > Alphaproteobacteria > Rhodobacterales > Rhodobacteraceae > Epibacterium. The sequence continues at coordinate 1,990 of CANMPD010000002.1, forward strand.
CCTGCGCTGAACGTCACATCGCGGGCGCGCATCGAGGTGGATGATGCCCCCCTTCCCGAAGCTGAGGCGCCGCGCCTGTGGCTCTATTACAAACCCATCGGTTTGGTCAGCACAAACTCGGACGAAAAAGGCCGCGAAACGCTGTTTGATCGCCTGCCTGACACCTTGCCACGGGTCATGACCGTTGGTCGTCTCGACATCAATTCCGAAGGGCTGCTGTTGCTGACAAATGATGGCGGCATCAAACGCCAGCTTGAGCTGCCCTCGACAGGATGGCTGCGCCGCTACCGTGTGCGTATAAACGGACGACCACAAGAGCGTGACTTTGAACCGCTGCGCAAAGGTCTGGTGATTGATGGCGAGCGCTTTCAACCCATGCAGGTGACGTTTGATCGCCAGCAAGGCGCCAACGCTTGGGTCACAATTGGCCTTCGTGAAGGCAAGAACCGTGAAATTCGCCGTGCGATGGAAGATATCGGTTATCAGGTAAACCGCCTGTTGCGGATCTCGTATGGCCCGTTCCAGCTTGGCGATTTAAAACCTGGTGATGTCGAAGAATTGCGCAGCCGCGTGGTCCGCGACCAACTCGGGCTTGAGGCTCCGGAACAGTCAGACAGCAAACCGACTGGTCGCCCTATGCGCAGTGGCAAAGGCCCTGCGGGGAAAAAACCATTTGGGAAAGGGCCCGTTGGCAAATCTGCAGGTAAATTTGGGACAGGTACAGGCCCCAAAGGAAAATCTGCGGGGCGCCCAGATAGCCGTTATGAAGACCGCCCCACACGCAACACCGATGGTCGATCTGCCCACCGAAGTGCTGCCGCTGATCCATCGAAACCTTTAGGGTCACGCGGTAAAAAACACACAGGCAAACCCACAGGTAAACCCTCTGGAAAGCCCGCAGGCAAATCTTATGGACGCCCAAGTACGACAAAGCCCGGCCCACGCGCGGGTAGCGGAAGACCCGGATCTGGCAAAGGCCCCAGAAATTCACGTGACTGAGGCCCATATTCCGCACTTCCCCCTAGCACAAAGCTCTCGTAACTCGTAGATTTGCGATACCTGTATGACATTGTCGCGGCTGGGGGCCGAGTGTTTCGTGAAAAACCTTTCGTTTGTTGTACTCCTGATTTTATTGCTGGGCCTCAGCACCGGCTGGATCGTAGGAGCCTAAAGGCCATGTCAAAACGATTTGGTGGGCAATACAGCCCTAATGCGCAATCAGACACCGCGCCCCTCTCTCCCCCCTCACAAGTACCACAGCCAACACGGGTTGGGTTTCGGGCAAATTTGATGGTGTTGCCGGCCTCGTTTATGTTGGTCATCTCGATATTTTCGGGCGCAAGCGCAATGATCTTGGGTCTTGTAACCGCTGCACTGTGGTACGGTGGGGTCTATATGCTGCGACAGGGGATCAAAGCGCAGGCCGCTTATGACGCCCGCCGGGTCGCACGTCGCCCTGCATTGCCTCGTAAGATAGCCGCCGCTGCGTTAACAGCAATTGGCGCAGCTGTCGCCGCCTGGAACGCAGAGGCCACAATGGTGACATCGGTTTTATACGCGATTGCAACATTGGCCTTACATCTGTTCACCTTTGGTTTTGACCCCGTGTCAGACAAAGGCATGGACATGGCGGATGATTTCCAAAACAGCCGTGTGGCACGTGTTCTTGACGAGGCTGAGGCCTATCTGACTGCCATGCATGAGGCCGCTGCCGGTCTGAAGGATCGTCAGGTCCTAGCGCGTGTTGACCAATTTCAAACTGTCGTACGCAATATGGCGCGCACCGTCGAAGAAGACCCTCGTGATCTCACCGCGGCCCGCAAATACCTGACCGTCTATCTACAGGGGGCACGTGATGCGACGCGTAAGTTCGCGGAGATTGTCCCTCATGTTCAAGATCAACAAGCGCGCACTGACTATCTGTTGCTGCTGGATGATTTGGAACTAAACTTTACCACCAAACACCAGACCCTTCTGGACGCGGATCGTAACGATCTCACCATTGAAATCGAGGTATTGCGCGAAAGACTGCAACGCGAAGGCGTGCATCTTGACCGTTCTGTTTAACCTGACACGAAAGGCTCTCTCATGTCCGAGATCATAAAACAAAAGGCCGCAGAGGCTGAAACTTTGGTCAAAGAGATAACCAATACTGTCTTGACTGAACCCAAGACCGAGGTCTCCACGCTCGACGCTGCAGACGCCCCGACATCCAATGAAATCCGTCAACGCATGGATGAAATTGATATGAGTAATACGAACTCTATCATTTCGTTCGGCTCTGCCGCTCAGGCGGAATTGCAGACGATTTCGCAAGCCATGCTGCAAGATGTGCGCAACAAAGATGTAGGCCCTGCTGGCGACAGTCTGCGCGATATCGTCACCACCATTCGCGGGTTTTCTGTGTCAGAGCTGGACGTGCGCCGGACACCAACCTTTTGGGAACGCATACTGGGCCGTGCTGCGCCTTTTGCAAAATTCACGGCCAAATTTGAAACCGTTCAAGGCCAGATCGACAAGATCACCGACAATTTGTTGTCACACGAACATACGCTGTTGAAAGACATCAAATCGCTGGATCTTTTGTACGAAAAGACCCTCAACTTCTATGACGAGTTGGGACTGTATATTGCCGCCGGTACAACCAAGCTGCTTGATTTGGGAACAACGGATATCCCTGCCCTAGAAGCCGCCGTGCAAGCGGCTCCAGAAGAGGATCAGGTGATCCGCGCACAAGAACTGCGCGATTTGCGCGCAGCGCGCGATGACCTCGAACGTCGCGTGCATGATCTGAAACTGACCCGTCAGGTCACCATGCAATCGCTGCCTTCGATCCGTTTGGTACAGGAAAATGACAAGTCACTGGTGACAAAGATCAACTCGACCCTCGTGAACACGGTTCCGCTGTGGGAAACACAACTGGCGCAGGCCGTAACCATTCAACGTTCAAGCGAAGCGGCAGCGGCGGTAAAAGAGGCCAATGACCTAACAAACGAACTGCTGACGGCGAATGCCGCCAATCTGCGATCAAGTAACAACGCCATCCGTCAAGAAATGGAGCGTGGCGTGTTTGATATTGAAGCTGTCAAACAAGCCAATGCCGATCTCATTGGCACCATTCAAGAAAGCCTGCAAATCGCCGATGACGGCAAAGCAAAACGCGCCGCCGCCGAGGCCGAATTGCAAAAGATGGAGACCGATTTGCGCGATACTCTTGCGGCTGCAAAAGCCCGTAAGGATGGGGTTGGCGATACTGCTGCAACCTCGGTTCCGGCCTAATACGGCTCAAAGGGGGCAGCCTTATGTCATATACGTCAAAGGGGCCACGCCTGTGGGCGCAGCTCTGTATATTAAGCCTGCCCTTGCTCGCAGCCTGCGCCACCACAGAGCTCGAACACTCCCCGCCTCTGCCGCGGCCTTCGCTTCCGCCAAAAGCCGCCCAGATCTATACCCCCTCGGTGCAGGCACAGGAGTTGAGTGCCTATTACAGATCCTTGGAGCAAGATTTGCTGACCAGAGGGCTCTTGCGTACAGATGGCGGCGGACCTGACACGCCCTATGATGCCGAGGATCTCGCAACGCAATTTGAGCAGCTGGCCTTTTATGATGAATACGGCAGTCGCACGCAGGGCAACAGCCCCGGAGGCCTCGCGCGTTGGGAAGACCCTGTTGTCCTCAAGGCGGTCTTTGGGCCATCGGTCACGGCACGTCAAAAAGCCCGAGACCAACGCATTCTGCGCAGTTACGCCATACGTCTGGCTCGGGTTACCGGACATCCGGTGCGATTGGGTGGAGAAGCCCGCCGCAGCAACTTTACCGTGATTTTTGCCGGCATCGACGATGCCGAGTTTGTCCAAGACCAGGTGCTGCGCACATTGCCACATCTGTCGACCGCCGATCTTGCCCTATTTACCACACCACCACGCCAGTTTTACTGTCTGGTCACAGCTGGCGGGTTACGCCAAAGCCCGCTGACCTACACGCGCGGTGTTGCGTTGATCCGCGCCGAGCAACCAGATCTGATGCGCCAAGCCTGCATTCACGAAGAAGTTGCCCAAGGGTTGGGTCTGCGCAACGACAGTCCCCGCGCCCGTCCGTCGATCTTTAACGATGACGATGAATTCGCGCTCCTCACCAGCTATGATGAGAGCCTCCTCAAGATGCTGTACGATGCACGCCTCTCTCCAGGAATGAACGCTGAGGACGCCCGCCCGATCGTTGCTAAAATCGCCCAAACTTACTGGGCGCAAACACATGAGCCACAAACAAGTGCCAACAGCGACGACACCCAATATGTGCCCATCTCGTGGCGACATGAAGACCCACCGCTATTTTAGTAATTTTCCGTTTGGAACCGTTGGCAAACTAAGGATGTCCGCCTTGCCTATGCATACCTTTTGCACCAACATCGATCCAGCTTAAGAAAATATCGAGAAAACTGTCATATTGATGCCTGGAGCGATGAGGTTTCCATGGCAGTTTCTCTAAACGGTATAATTTTTGATCAGGTCTATGGTGACAACTCCGGCGGTGACGAATTTGATACCGACGGCGATGGCACCGCGACTCAAGAAGATGAATTCATCTCCTTCACCAATACAACCGACAGCGACATCGACATCTCTGGCTGGCAAATTTGGGTGGATCAAAACGACAGAAGTGCCGGAGCAGAGGACAAACCCATCGGTGGGCTGTATCATACCTTTGACAGTGGCACTGTTTTGAGCAGCAACGACACCCTGTATGTTATCAACGAAATCACCGGCAGCGAGAAAAACTGGCAGCAGGAATCCTCTGAAGGTGGAGAAGAAAGTGGCGCGGGCGGTGTTTCAACCAATTTCTTATCCGAAGGTTTTCGAAGTGGTGCAGACTCCGTTGCTCTCGTAAATCCGGATACCGGAGAATACATCATATTCAACATGGGCCCCGTCACCGCAGAGCTCTCTTCTGTACCAGGGTTTCCCGGAACAACCGTTGTGGGCGAAGTCGATGGTGACAGTATCCAAGATGACTATGCGGCGGGGTATTCTTACCAATACGACAGCAATACAAGTTCCTACATCTACGATGCCGTCTATGTCCCGTGTTTCGCATCCGGGACTTTAATCGAAACCGACACCGGCCCCCGCCCCATAGAGTCCCTGCGCGCCGGTGATATGATTTTGACCAAGGACGACGGATTTCAGCCCCTGCGTTTTTTGGTCGTACGGCAACAGAATTTTCGTGACCCCGCCGCGTCGCATAAGAAACAGCCGATTGAATTCAAACCCGGAAGCCTTGGGAAAGGCCTGCCCTACAACACGCTGCGCGTCTCGCCCAATCACTGCATGTTATGGCGCGACCTACAGGGCCGTGAACATCTCGTCCCGGCCAAGGCCTTCGTCGATCACCCCAAGGTCCGTCAATGTTGCTCGGTGCGCAAAGTTACATATTGTCATTTGGTGTTTGACAAACACCAGATCGTGCAAACATTTGGCGTCTGGTCCGAGAGTTTCCTATTGGGCAGCTGGAGCCGCAGACGGGCCGCACCTCAGCTACAGCGTGCTCTTGCATATCACGCACCTGACTTACACAACAGTTCGCCTGCACGGGCTTTACAAAGAGTGCAAACGGCTAAGGCTCTGCTAGCCAAAGTGCGGCATGGCTGACCTCTATTAAATCCAGCTTACACGCTGGAAGTTTTAGGCCGAAGTGATTAGTTTACCTTCAGATCCGCCAAGTGCGGCGATAGGAGGGTAAAATTTCATGGGCATTTTCGACTTCCTACGAGGCGAGTTCATTGACGTCATCACGTGGACAGATGACACACGCGACACCTTGGTCAAGCGGTTCGAACGTGAAGGCCATGAAATCAAATATGGCGCCAAGCTGACAGTTCGCGAAGGCCAGGCCGCTGTTTTTGTGCACGAAGGCCAATTGGCTGATGTGTTCACCCCCGGCATGTATATGCTTGAAACCAACAACATGCCGATCCTGACAACGCTGCAACATTGGGATCATGGGTTCCAGTCGCCGTTCAAAAGCGAAATCTACTTCGTCAGCACCACACGATTCAATGATCTCAAATGGGGTACGAAAAATCCTATTTTATGCCGAGATCCCGAATTCGGACCTGTGCGTCTGCGCGCCTTTGGTACCTATAGTATTCGGATCACCGACCCTGCCCGGTTTTTAACCGAAATCGTAGGGACGGATGGTGAATTCACAATGGACGAGATCTCGTATCAGATCCGCAATATCATTGTGCAAGAATTCAGCCAAACCATCGCAAGTTCTAATATTCCAGTATTGGATATGGCTGCGAATACAGCCGATCTGGGTAAACTCATCTCCACCGAGATCGGGCCAAAAATCGCGGAATATGGTCTCTCGGTTCCCGAACTTTATATCGAGAACATCTCTCTTCCTGCAGCGGTCGAAGAGACGTTAGACAAACGGACAAAGATGGGCATTATTGGGGATCTTGGGCGCTATACGCAATTCGCAGCCGCCGAAGCGATGGATGCGGCCGCCCGCACCCCTGGCAGCCAGATGGGTGCAGGTATCGGAATGGGTATGGGCATGGCAATGGCCCAGCAGTTAGGGTCAACGTTGCAACAAAACGCAACGCCGCAGGCAGCGGGTCAGACTGTCGGTCCCTGGGGCGCGCGGGTCGAACCCGCTGCATCCGCACCGCAGCATCAAGCATCTCCGTTCTCTACAGTCCCCGTTCCGCCACCGCCGCCAATTGAGCATGTTTGGCATATTGCCGATAACGGGCAAACCAGCGGCCCTTATTCCAAAGCGCGCATGGGCCGTATGGCTCAGGAAGGTACCTTACGCCGTGACAGCCATGTCTGGACACCTGGTCAAAATGGCTGGATGCATGCAGGTGATGTCACCGAACTGGCACAGCTCTTTACAATTATGCCGCCGCCGCCACCCCCTGCGCCGCCAGTGTCCTAATCGTGTTTGATCTGCGAGCTTCTTCCCCGTGAGCAACGTCCCTCCCCCTCCGCCCACATCTGGCACACAACCGGACTCGCCTCCAAACGCGCCACAGGAAGCGCATGAAACGCACCGTTTTCCTTGCGAACAATGTGGCGCTGATTACCGGTTCTCTCCGCATGCTGGCGGGCTCGTATGTGATCACTGCGGGCACAAGGCAGAAACCCCGCTTGCGACCCCATGGGGGAAACCCACATTAAACGAACAAGATTTTCGCGCGGCCCTACGCAACCAATTGCCGCAAACGGATATGGAGGTCACGCGGGTTTCAACCTGTCCGAATTGTGCCGCTGAAGTTGAGTTTGATCCAGAAACCCATGCGCTAGAATGCCCATTTTGCGCCACCCCCATCGTTGCCGACACAGGTGAGAACCGCCATATCAAACCCAAAGGTGTCCTGCCCTTTGGATTAGATGAAAGCGCCGCACATACAGCGATGAAGCAATGGATGGGGCAGTTGTGGTTTGCTCCCAATGGGTTGCAAGCCTATGCTCGGGGGCGCAAGATGGAAGGGATCTATGTCCCCTATTGGACCTATGACGCCCAAACTGTAAGCCAATACACCGGTCAGCGCGGCACGGAATACCGTACGACCCGCACCGTTATGGTGAACGGAAAACCGCAAATGCGCGTCGAGGTTAAAGTGAGATGGTCCAACGTAAGCGGAAATGTGCGTCGGTTTTTCGATGACGTTTTGGTTTTGGCCTCGCGCAGTCTACCTCATCGCTTTACCGAAGCCCTGGAACCGTGGGATCTGTCGCGGCTCACGCCGTATCAACCCAAATACCTGGCTGGGTTTCGCGCCGAGGCCTACACTATTGATTTAGAAGATGGGTTTCATGCTGCACGCGAAAAAATGGATCGCGTGATTGAACGGGACGTCCGCTTTGATATCGGAGGCGACAGGCAACGTATTTCTGCGCTTAATACCAGTGTTTCAGGTGTAACCTTCAAACACGTCCTGCTGCCCGTATGGGTCGCCGCCTATAAATACCGCGGGCAAACCTATCGGTTTGTTGTGAACGGCCAAACAGGACGCGTACAGGGGGAACGCCCGTGGTCTGTTTGGAAAATTGGTCTGGCTATCGCTTCGGCAGCCTGTCTGATTGGGGCGATTTTGTATATCGGTGGCCAGCAATAGCAACGTCACAGCTCCAAAGCATTACACATTAGAACATCTGGTTCGGATCGGATTTTTGACTGTCCCAAGCCCAATGCTCTTCTCCGAGCATTTCGATCGCAAGCGCGATGCGCTCAAAGCTTTGGCCAGCAAGTGGCGCAATGTGCCGAGCCCGCAGGTAACTGTGTACCAGACCCGGCTCATTCACCCAATGCACTTTGACACCTGTTTTGTGTAATTGGTCTTGATACAGTTCACAGTCATCTCGCAATGGATCGACATCTGCCGAAAACAACACGGTTGGCGGGAGATCTTTAAAATCGGTATCATACAAAGGCAAATAGGTCGCGTCACCAACCGGCATCCCGGCCGTGCTGCGGACTTTGTTATAATAAAGCATATCCTCAACCGATAGCAGCGGTGCCTGCGCATGCTGGCGATAAGACTCCTGCCCCATCGTATCATCCCCAAGCACCGGATAGATGAGAACCTGACCTAAAATTTCAGGCAAAACGCCACGCGCGCGATGTGCAATGCAGGCGCATAATGCTCCCCCCGCGCTATCGCCAACCAGCACCATGCCCCCTGGATAGGTTTCACTAACCCAGCATGCCACCTTCCAAGCATCATCAAACTGCGCGGGATGCTGATGTTCTGGCGCAAGTCGATAATCAACCGCAACAACCCGAAATCCTGTCTTCTCGCAAAGCTCAGCACAGATATCATCGTGAGTATCGAGATTGCCCAACACAAATCCCCCACCATGACAAAACAAAATGGTGCGCGTCGGAGCCCCAATTGAATAAACCCGTACAGCAACATGATCGATTTTCTGATCACTCACTTGAACGTTTTCAGAGCGCGGCATCTGAAAAATCTCAGCCAAGCGGCCATAAGTCTCGCGCTCTTGAGCAATATTTTGTGTGCCCGAGCCTGATACAGCAGACAGGTTCAGTTCTTCAATATAGGCCCAAATAGATGGGTCAACTAAGTTATCATATGCCATCAAACCTCACCTAGAGTAACCGTCAACGCGTTTTGAGACACAGGCGCATCCATACATTAATCTTTACTGAATTTAAGACCACTATTGATGAAAACATCTAAACATTCCTAAAATATCAGAACGATACACTAGCTTAAGTATCTTGCACATCCGCGACCACCTGCCACTGGTAAGAGAAACGTCCCAACACGTTCTCCACCGCAGTTTGAGGCGTTTTATTTAATGCAACCTGCGCGGTCAGCCCGCGCTGTTTGTCATCTACAACCGCCACCACACGCGCAGACAGCCCTGCCTGTTCAAGCGTTTCAGTATAAATGCGCGTGATTGCTGCGCGGCGCAGATCAGGTTTAAAGACCTTGCCAACAGCCGTTTTAGGGAGCTCGGCTAAGATACCCAAATATTTAGGAACAGCTGCGCGTTCGCGAATGTTTGCACGCGCATAGCTCAACAGCTCTTCTTCAGAGGGGTCTGCACCGTCGATCAATTCGACATAAACGCAAGGCACTTCTCCGGCGTGAATATCCGGCTGACCAATTGCCCCCGCAAAAGCAACTGCGGGATGCTGCAACAAGGCCTCCTCGATCTCAGCCGGGTCAATATTATGACCTCCGCGAATGATCAGATCCTTGGCGCGTCCTGTGATCCAGATATACCCATCCGCGTCAATATACCCTAAATCGCCGGTACGAAGATGCGTCCCGTAAAAATACAACCCCGCGTTCTTCTCGGTTTCTGAATATGTATTCCCCGGAGAGACACCGGGATTTGACACACAGATTTCACCGATTTCACCCGCCGCGCAAGCGATAGGGCCATCAGGTGTCAGCTTGACCGTTTTCACATCACAGTGGGGAAAGCGCATCCCCACCGAGCCCAGCTTCTTTTCACCCTCAAGTGGATTACACGCCACCAGACAAGTGGCCTCGGTCAAGCCATACCCCTCGATTACGTTGATATTTGTAATATCCTCAAACTGACGAAACAATTCACGAGGTAGCGGAGCCGACCCGGAAAACAATGTACGCACAGTCGAGATGTCAGCATTTACAGGCCGTTGAATCATCATCGACATTGCTGTTGGAACCGAGACCACAAAGGTGACTTTCCAACGTTCACACAGCTTCCACAAATTATCAAAAACACCCTCGCCCCGATATCCCGCAGGGGTCGGAAAGACCACATGTGCCCCAGATCGCAGAGCAGACATTACAATCACATGACACGCAAAGACATGGAACAACGGCAACGGGCACAAGATCGTGTCATGTTCTGTAAACAGCAACTCATGGCCAAGCCAGCCGTTATAGATCATCCCGCTATAGCGGTGCTGGGCGACTTTGGGCATGCCTGTGGTGCCGCCTGTGTGAAAGTAGCAGGCAACGCGATCTTGTGGCGTATCAGTGAATGCCAATATTTTGGCCTGGCGCGCGATTTCGGTGTGGAAATTCATATATTTCGCATGTGCCATGGATTGATCCACTTTGGGGCGGATGAAAGGGATGATCCATGATTTTGGCGGAGAGAAATAGCGCAGCAGATCAACTTCGAGAACGGTTGTAACACCCGGTGCATGGCGCACAGCGTCGATCACCTTTTGCGCCACATCGGTCTTGGGAAAGGGTTTCAGCGTCACAACCACTTTGGCTTTGGTTTCGCGCAGGATTGATGCGATTTGCTCGGCCTCAAGCAGTGGATTGATCGGGTTAACGATCCCTGCAACCGCACCGCCCAAGAATGTTACGAGAGCTTCGTGGCAATTGGGCAATACATAAGCGATAGTGTCTGTCTCGCCGATCCCCAAGTCTCGAAACAGATTGGCGGCTTGTGTCACCTGATCCTTGAGATGCTGCCATGTCAGCGTTTCAGCCTTATCCGTAGGGCCAGAAAGGATCTGAAAACTACTCGCCTTGTTATATGGAAATTTTTCCGTCGTTTCGCAGAGCATTTGATACAGAGTTTGTGGCACATTTGAACTGCCCCAATCGCCGTTTTGTTCAATATCGGCGATATCCGCCAAGCATGAAAATGCCATTCTGCTTTCCCCTATAATATGGGCTAGCCGCCGACAATCGCGCACGGACCGCGCCCCTCCCTTTGTATAATGTGGGGGTAAACCCGCACCAAAGCAAGATCAGTGACACAGTCAATGCAGACGCAACGTCTTATATTCGTTTTAGTTTCATGTTTTTCTAATCGTTTGATACAGCCGATTTACGTCTGTCCCACTCTTAGACAGTGCCGTCGGTAAATTGCAGTCGCGCCAGTTTTGCATAAAGACCGTCTTGTTGCACCAATGTGCTATGGTCTCCGATTGCAACAATCCGCCCTTGGTCCATAACCACGATACGATCGGCTTTTTTCACCGTCGCAAGGCGATGAGCAACCACAATAGTGGTACGCCCCTTGGACAAGTCGTCAAATGCAGCCTGCACCAAACGTTCACTATGGGCATCCAAGGCCGATGTTGCCTCATCCAGCAGCAAAACAGGCGCATCACGTAGTATGGCACGTGCAATGGCAATACGTTGCTTTTGTCCCCCCGAAAGCATCACGCCACGTTCGCCAAGTTGGCTGTCATATCCATCAGGTAAGTCTGTGATAAACGCATGGGCCGCTGCCGCACGTGCTGCAACTTCGATCTCGGCATCGGTGGCATCAGGGCGCCCAAATCGGATATTGTCCCGCGCACTTTGTGCAAAGATAATTGGATCTTGCGGCACCAATGCCAGATGGCGACGAAATGTATCGCGGGCCATCGCGGTTACAGGTACGCCATCAAGTGTGATCTCACCCTGTTGCGGGTCGTAAAACCGTTGTATCATTTGAATGATCGTGGTTTTTCCCGCCCCAGAGGGGCCAACAATGGCAACGGTTTCGCCGGGCGCAATGGTCAATGACACCTGATCTAATGCAGGTGTATCGGGGCGCGTCGGATATTGAAACGACACATCGCGAAACGCAATCTCACCTCGTACAGGGACTGGCAAGGGGACAGGTTGTTCTTGATCCACAACAGTGTCTTTGGTGTTCAGCAATTCAATCAACCGCTCGGTTGCACCGGCAGCGCGCTGTAGCTCGCTCCAGATTTCCGACAAGGCAGCCACCGACCCTGCAACCATCACTGCATAGATCACAAATTGCACCAAATCACCGGGGCTCATGGTGCCGCGGCGCACATCATTTGCGCCGATCCACAACACTCCGACGACCCCGGAGAATATCAAAAATATAACTATGATAGTCAGATAAGCACGCGTTTTGATGCGCGTCTTGGACACTTGGAACGCCGTTTCTGTCAGCTCTGAAAAGCGCCGTTGACTGGCAGCTTCATGCGTAAAAGCCTGAATCGTTTGAACCGCACCCAGCACCTCGCCTGCGTTGCCAGACGAGGCCGCGATCCAATCCTGATTTTCACGGCTAATGACACGTAGCCTGCGCCCCAACACCAAGATCGGGACCACCACTGCCGGTACAATTAACAGAACCAGCGCTGTCAATTTCAACGACGTGAACAGCATCAGGACCAAACCGCCTAGAAAAATCAATATATTACGCAGCGCAACTGAAGCTGATGATCCAAGAACAGACTGGATCAACGTCGTGTCCGTAGTGATCCGACTGAGCACTTCACCACTCATGATACGTTCAAAAAACACCGGACTCATGACGGTCATACGGTCAAATACCGCGATGCGAATATCCGCAACCACGCGCTCGCCCAAATGAGTAACCAACGCATAACGCAGCCCCGTCCCCAGTGCCAAAAGCGCTGCCATAACCAATGCGGCCGCAAAATATTGGTTCAATAAAACAGCGTCCGCCAACCCAAAACTGTCGATCACCCGCCGTACGGCGATAGGCAAGACCAAAGATACAGACGCCGTCAGCGTCAAAGCCATCAAAGCTGCAAAAACCAAGCCACGGTAAGGCTTCACAAAGGGCCATAACCCGCGCAGCACTCCGATTTCTTTGGAACTGTCTCGCTCAGCTGTGCCGTTTGGCTCTGCTGAAGTTTTCGTCTGTGCCCCGCGACGCGCCATTTTGCCTGCCATTTCTAGTTGGTGCCTGTCGCTTCATGACTCCAAGCCATACATAAGGTCAAGCGCAGACCAACAAACTCCACCGATCAATCGGGTGTGTGCATTTTAAGATGGAATAAAAAGGTTACTTGGAGCGGGTAGCGGGAATCGAACCCGCGCCTTAAGCTTGGAAGGCTCTTATGATACCATTTCACCATACCCGCTCGAGTAGGACGTCATTTATGGGAAGCATTTCCCGAGGTCAACCACCTAACTGCAAGATTTCTAAGATAGATGCTGGTTTTGTGAGAATCTATTACGATGTTTTTCCAGCTGCGTGCCCTTTCCCAAACGCGGCAACCGCACTAGGTTATGCAGCACAGCAGCAGCAAAGACGCCACGATGACGAAAACGCCCCGTATTGCCCTGATTGTTTCGCACGGGCAGCCCTCAACCCCTGCCCCAGCCGAGATAAACTTGGCTTGGACTGCGGCCCGTGTGAGTGATCACTTACCCGGATGGGATATACGCTCGGCCACTTTGGCCTGCCCCGGTGCCATTGAACGGGCAATGCAGGACGGCGCAATTGTTTTTCCATTTTTCATGGCTCAGGGATGGTTCACAGGCAAAGTGCTCCCCAAACGCCTAGACGGTTATAACTATCACACGACCACACCGTTTGGGATGTTAGAGGGTCTGCCGACGACCGCTGCGCAACTTTTACAAGATCAGCTTGCCGCCCATCCGGACGCACCACGTCAGGTGCATTTGGCAGCCCATGGTTCGGCCCGTGGCCCCAAAGCATACGACGCCACAGAACGCTTTGCCACGCGGTTGCGCGCTGAATTGCCAGATGTGGAGATCAAAACCGGTTACATCGAACAGACGCCCTATGTGCATGAAACAGCCAAAGCTCTTAGCCCCGATGCACTTTGCCTGCCCTTTTTTGCACAGAGCGGCGAGCATGTGCGCGACGACATACCAGAGGCCCTGAGGTCTGCAGGATTTCACGGCCAACTGTTGTCCAGTCTTGGCACATGCGATCACGCGGCTGCACTTATTGCGCAAGAAATCCGAAAAACCACGACCTAAACATGAAGGCCGTCACCGTTTCGGGCGTTGCCAGATCAGAACCGCAAGCCGCTCAACGATGCCGTGTTAGAAACGCGCGTCTTTCTGCCTGCGTGGGCGGCATGCCTGCAAAGATCTCAACATATTGACACCCTGCGATTGCCCGTTGCGAACGCGGTTCAGACACATGCATCGAATAATAGCCTGTCTGGGTTAATATCACCGTCAAGGCACGATAATGCGCCGCCTCCGCGGTTTGCCCAAACCGTTCAAACAACGCTTTAACCGCAGCCAATCGTTCTTGGTCCGATGTATCGACGAGAGCCTGTAATCTTGCATCGTTACGTGCCCAATTGCGAATCGCAAGATCCAGTGGCGCATCAAACAACTCATTATCAATCCAGCAATCGATCAGATTAAAGAGCCCCTCACACAGGCTATTTGCCGGTGCTGCGCATCGTTCAAGAATTATGCCGGTATTGCAGGTCTGCCAAATCCTAATAATTGCATCATGTAATTCAGATAGGTCTTTGAAATGCCAATAAAAACCCGTGCGTGTTAAATTAAGGGTTTTCGCAAGCGGCATAATCTTAACCGCCTCAATCCCATCAGACACAAAGAGCCTATAGGCGGCGTCGATCCATGTCTCGCGGCTTGCGCGGTTCTTTGTGGTTTCGCCTGCATTCATACGAGCATCTTAAAGAACTTGACACATGTGTCAATTCTGGAAAAACTGTTCGAATACAAACGTTAAAAATCAGCCAGGATGGAACCCCCAATGTCCAGCGATCCATTGCTACAGCCTTTTCAATTAAAACACCTAACGCTGCGCAATCGGATTATGACAACCAGTCATGAGCCCGCGTACCCTCAAGATGGTATGCCAAAGGAACGTTATGCCGCTTATCATGCAGAACGTGCCAAGGCCGGTGTGGCGCTTGCAATGACCGCTGGCTCTGCTGCCGTAAGCCGTGACAGCCCCCCTGTTTTTAACAACATCCTGGCTTACAAAGACGACGTTGTGCCATGGATTCAAAATCTTACCGATGCGGTGCATGAACATGACTGTGCGGTGATGATCCAGCTCACTCATTTGGGACGGCGGACAAACTGGAACAAGGGCGATTGGCTCCCCTCTGTGTCCTCTTCAAAACATCGCGAACCTGCGCACCATGCCTATCCCAAACTGCTCGAAGATTGGGATATAGACCGTATTATCACCGACTTTGCAGATGCCAGTGAGCGTATGCAAGCAGGTGGAATGGATGGCATAGAATTACAGGTTTATGGGCATTTGCTGGATCAATTTTGGTCCCCTCTCACCAATGACTTAGTCGGACCATACGGAGCCGATACGTTGGAAAACCGTATGCGCTTCCCCTTAGATGTCATCGACGCTATCCGAAAACGCGTGGGCCCCGATTTCATTGTGGGCTTGCGTTACACTGCGGATGAGGCACAAAAAGGTGGGATCACCGCTGACGAGGGCTTGGAAATTTCCAAACGCATTGCAGCAACGGGTCAAATTGATTTCTTAAATGTCATCAAAGGGCGCATCCACACGGATCCAGCCATGACTGACGTCATTCCCATTCAAGGTATGAAATCCGCACCGCACCTCGATTTTGCAGGAAAAGTGCGCCAAGCAACAGGCATGCCAACATTTCATGCGGCGCGTATTCCTGATGTTACGACCGCACGGCACGCAGTGCAGGCTGGCCTGTTAGACATGGTCGGCATGACCCGTGCCCATATGGCAGATCCACATGTTGTAAGAAAAATCCTAGAAGGACGTGAAGAAGATATACGCCCCTGTGTTGGCGCGACCTATTGTCTTGATCGGATCTACCAAGCAGGTGATGCTCTGTGCATCCACAACGCCGCTACGGGTCGAGAGTTGTCGATGCCACATGACATCCCTCGTGCCTCTGATCTGAAAAAGGTTGTGATCATTGGGGCTGGTCCTGCAGGTCTTGAAGCAGCGCGTGTCGCCGCAGAACGGGGCCATGATGTCACCGTGTTCGAAGCTGCCGCCGAAGCCGGTGGACAAGTTCGTTTGACGGCACGTTCCGCGCGCCGCCGCGAGATGATCGGAATCATCGATTGGCGCATGGCACAATGCGCTGCACGAGATGTGGCATTCCATTTCAACACATGGGCCGAAGTGGAAGACGTAACCGCCTTAAACCCTGATGTTGTTATTGTCGCCACTGGCGGTATGCCGAACCTAGAACTGTTCGAGCAAAAAAATGAACAGCCTCATGTGATCTCCACATGGGATATTATCTCGGGCGATGTGAAACCTTCGGGCAAAGTTTTGATCTATGATGAAAGCGGCGATCACCCTGCATTGCAAGCTGCTGAAATGGCTGTCGCCGAAGGGGCCTCGGTTGAAGTTATGACACCGGATCGCACGTTTTCAACCGATATCATGGCGATGAATTTGGTCCCATATATGCGCGCGCTTCAAGACAAAGACGTCACCTTCACCGTGACTCGACGTTTGGTCAAAGTTGCGCGAAACGGCAATAAACTGACGGCGACGATCGGTACGGACTACAGTGACTACACCTATGAAGCCGAGGTTGACCAAATCGTTGTGAACTATGGAACTCTCCCACTCGACGAGCTTTACTTTGATCTCAAACACTTGTCTTCAAACTTGGGCGAAATGGACTATGACGCGCTCATTGCGGGCACGCCACAAGATATCAACCGCAACGAAAATGGCAGTTTCAAGCTGTTCCGTATCGGAGATGCAGTATCTTCCCGCAACACCCATGCCGCCATCTACGACGCTTTGCGCCTTCTCAAGGATATTTAACGGCTGCGATAACCGTGTCAGCATGCGCACAGCGCGCTTGCCTGACTACGGCTTAGGTTACGAATATCCCTAACTGCGCTTCGCGGGGCTTTGTTCTAGCCGCATTCAAAGTCCGACCTCTCACCAGATGCCATAAATGGGCAGAAATTCAGCTAACCAAATCAAGGGTATTAAAACACGTTAAAGCGACTTTAATTTATGTGGATGAATGGCGGAGAGACAGGGATTCGAACCCTGGAGACGGTCTCCCGCCTACACACTTTCCAGGCGTGCGCCTTCGACCACTCGGCCACCTCTCCGTGAGGCGCATATCTGATGTATTTAAAGGAGGAATGCAAGAGGCATTCTGTAAAAAACATCCAATTTTTCACCCTATCTTCAAACAGATATAATGAAGATAAAAAACCGGACCAAAAGCCCGGTTTTCATGTTTTCTAAGTCGTCTGCGATCCATCCGGGTCTGCATCCTCAACCGGTATATCAGTTGCGCCAGAGCGGGCAGATGATGGATGTAAGGCTTCGGGATTACGCAACCAGATATCGCGTTGGGCAAATGGGATTTCGATGCCTTCTTCGTCGAAACGACGGGCGATTTCATAGTTCATGTCGGATTTCACCGACAAAACCCAATTCACATCTCGCAGGATCGCGCGGATTTCAAAATCCAGACTGTCTGCGCCAAAGCCTTGGAACACCACGGTCGGCGGCGGGCGCACCAACACCATAGGATGTGCATTGGCGATTTCGTTCAAGATTTCTTCGACACGTCTTGGATCAGTCCCATAAGCGACACCGACAGGGACGATAACACGACCAACTGTGTTTCCACGCGTAAAATTCGTCACGGTCCCTGTGATCAAATCTGAGTTTGGAACGATGACATCTGTGCGGTCAAAGGTTTCGATCCGGGTCGACCGTACCGAAATATCCCGAACATACCCCATCTGGCCGCCAACCTCGATCCAGTCACCTTTGGATACGGGCCGCTCTACCAGCAAAATAATGCCTGAGACAAAGTTTGACACAATCGTCTGCAGACCAAAACCAATCCCAACAGACAGTGCACCGGCAACAATCGCAAGTGACGACAGATCCAAGCCAGCCCAGGAAATAGCCACCAGCGCCGAGAGAAAGATCCCGATATATCCGGTTCCCGCGACAATTGCGTTTTGTCCGCCTGGATCAATTCGGGTCTTGGGCAGCAATGAATTGCGCAAGCTGCCTTGCAGCAAGCGGGTCGAGACATAACCGATCGCAAAGACCACAACAAAGGTGACAAAGACCACAGGGGAAATCCGCGTCTCTCCCAAACTCACGCCAGCAAGGAAACGTGACCACATCTCGGTAAGGTCAGAGGTACGCGCCCCCCAAATCAACGCCAACAGCGGAATGGCAAGGAACGCCAATGCAAAACCGGCAATCCCTGCAAACAAGGATTCTTGCGCGCCATCTCCGCCCGTCAGCCAACCATATGCATCCGCAAGAAAGTGGCGTAGGATCATCATCAACGTGACGACACCAATAGTCAAAATGACTGGATAGATCAGCGATGTCGCTGCATTGACGTAGCCCGCCGCCATAAGAAGCGGAGCCGCAATCGCAAAGACACTGCTGAGTTGGCGCAGCAGCAACATTCCGCGATTGGCCCCTGCCCCTGCGACTGTTTGAGCCTCGACTTGTGCCGTCTCTTCGCCTTCTTTGCGTATTTGCTTGCGGCGCAAGTGCCCTAAGCGCAGCAACAACAATGCGGACATTGTCACCAATGGCAACGACAACACGGCAAATGTGGCTTCGGAGAGGTTTTCGATATCGTTGATCCGCTCCAATAACAGGTGGAACACCAACATACAGGCCAAGGCATCCAGCAATCGCCGCACCTGTCCTTCGCTCTCATCCTGATAAGGGATCAACTCATTATTGAGTTGATACACATATACGCGTTCACCCAACCAATACGTCGCAAACATCAAAAACGCCCAATAGGGCACAGTGTCGAGCAGCAAAGTCCCCCGCACGCCAAGTAAGTCGCTGATATCTATCGCCCGCAACAAAAGTAATGTCCCGACATAGGGTAAGATCACTTGTAACAGTGAAACGACAAAGCTCCAGACGCCTGAACCACGCCCACCAAATTGACGCAGAAAGGTTCCTGCCTTGCGGCTCCAATGGGCGCCACGGATCAAGAGCCACAGCGCGGCCCCCGTAAGAAGCAGCAAAACCGGAGCCCGCCCGCGCAAGGCCTCACGCTGGGTCTGGCTTTGCAAGCCGCGTGTGGTTTCTGTCCCAAAAGCCGTAAGAACAGTGCTGATTTCCTTTAGCGTGTCCTTCCAATGTTCTGGATTCAATGGGCTAGGGCTGCGTTCTAACAAACGACGTGTTGCACGGCCGCGCACCGTTTTGTCAATTTCTGTAACCAATGCCTGCGCACGGCTATAAGCGAGATTGGCAACCACCTGCGGCAAACTCAGTGCGTCAATTTGAGACTGCAAATCATCGCGCAACAGTTTGATTGCCTGTGCTTCATCATCGGACTCGGCCCCAAGGGCATCAACCTGTTCCCTGAGGGCAAGAATACGGTTCTCGTTGTCGCTGCTTGCGTCAAGAAAGCGCTGGCGGTACTCGACCAGACTAAGCCGTAGTGTTTCCAGCGCCCCATTAGATGCCCGACCAACCTGTAAAATAGCTTCGGCACGTTGCGCCGTTGCTTCCCAGCTGGTGTAATATTGGGCCATCGGCCCAGAGGCCACTGCATCTGCAATCTCGTCTTTCAGGTCTCGCGCCAGTTCCGCATCCGTATGCGGGGATACTTGTGTTTCGGCGCTTTCGTCCTGTGCATCCGTTTCGTCGCTCTCATCACTCGTGGTCGGCGTAACCTGCCCCAATAAACTTGGTGTTGCGATCTGCGCGACAAGAGCTGCGGGAAACAAGGAAAGGGCCAGCCCGAAAAGGCAAGCCCGTAACAGTATACTCATCCGTA
Organism: uncultured Paracoccaceae bacterium; assembly: GCA_947499635.1. Lineage (GTDB taxonomy): Bacteria > Pseudomonadota > Alphaproteobacteria > Rhodobacterales > Rhodobacteraceae > Epibacterium. The sequence continues at coordinate 21,994 of CANMPD010000002.1, forward strand.
TCATATGGTCTTCCTATACGTCCTCAAAGACGCCGGGGATAGATGATGGAACATGGGTCATTGTATCAGGAACCGGCAGATTTTTGCTACGCAGGAAATCTGGGTTGAACAGTTTAGATTGATAACGTGTTCCGTAGTCGCACAGGATGGTCACAATCGTGTGGCCCGGGCCAAGATCGCGTGCCAAGCGCACGGCACCTGCGATATTGATGGCAGATGAGCCACCAAGGACCAGTCCTTCGTCACTCAGCAAATCAAAGACATAAGGCAGAGCTTCGCTATCTGGGATTTGATAGTTGAAATCAGGAGTGAGACCTTCGAGGTTCTTAGTGATCCGTCCCTGACCGATCCCCTCCGCAATCGAAGACCCTTGAGATTTCAACTCGCCCGAAGTGTAATAGGAAAACAGCGCTGCCCCTTCGGGATCTGCAAGGCCGATTTTCACACCTTTGGGCTGCAACGCATCAGCTACACCGGCCAATGTCCCGCCCGAGCCAACTGCGCAGATGAACCCATCCACTTTGCCAGCTGTTTGTTCCCAGATTTCGGGACCCGTGGTTTCAACATGCGCTTGACGGTTGGCAACATTGTCAAATTGGTTTGCCCAAATTGCGCCATTGGGTTCTGTCGTCGCCAGTTCATCCGCCAGGCGCTTTGAGTAATGCACATAGTTGTTCGGGTTTTTGTAAGGTGCCGCAGGAACTTGTACCAATTGGGCACCGGCCAGGCGCAGCATGTCCTTTTTCTCTTCGGATTGGGTTTCCGGGATAACAATAACGGTTTTGAACCCCATGGATGCCCCAACCAAGGCAAGGCCGATCCCAGTATTCCCCGCGGTCCCCTCGACAATTGTACCACCGGGTTTAAGCGCACCGCGCGCGATCGCGTCGCGAATGATATAAAGCGCAGCACGATCTTTGACGGACTGGCCGGGATTCATAAACTCGGCTTTGCCCAAGATGTCACAGCCGGTTTCCTCACTGACCTTTTTTAGCCGAATAAGAGGCGTGTGGCCGATCGCATCGGCCAAGTCGCGTGCAATGCGCATGGATATCCCTTTCGCTCGTTCGCCTATGATTTAACCAGACCACAAGCCAACCACAAGGGATCAGCCTTGTCCTGCGACCTTATCAGGACATATTTGCGCGAAGGCGGTCCCGATGTCGGGCTAACCAGAGTGCCGTTGTTACCAATGGAAGGTCTGAAAAGGTATGATTGTCCACTTCTGACATCAATTCGTGGAACGACATGACTTTACTGCGAACATCCTCACCTTCGCCTTGTATCCCGCCGCCGCCTTGCACCTCTGACAGGTCAGCGACGCCGATATAGCAATATACCAGTTCGCCCAGTGAGCCGCTTGAAGAATAAAGCCGCCCAGCGAAATCTAGGCCCTGCAGATTAACCCCTGTCTCTTCTTTGGCTTCGCGGCGTGCGGCATCCTCTGGGCTTTCACCGGGGTCAATCATGCCCGCAGGCGCTTCCCACATCCATGGGCATTGCTCCCCCACCATATAGGTCGCTGCGCGAAACTGCTCCACCAGCAAAACCGTATCGCGCTGCGGATCATAAGGCAAAACCACCGCAGCATGTCCTGCCGCCCAAACGCCACGGTTGTGCACCTCGCTCATGCTGCCGTCATAGCGACGAAATTGCAGATCCATTTCCTCGCCAGAGAAATAATTTACATATTCATGGCGATGAGCATGCACGATCACATCTTTGGATAAATCGCGCTGCTGTGGCTGTTTCTGTGCCTCAACCCAAGCCGCGGCACGGGTGAGCATCGGAGAGAGAGACACACGCAGGTCTTGTGGTGATTTACGCCCGATATAAGCCATCAATTCATAGGACATGCGCGCATATAACGGTGTCCAATCTGCCAGATATGCCTGCGTCGCAGTTGAATCGCCTGCCTCCGCGGATGCAATATATGTGATCGCCGTCGTGGTTGTCCCATCTTCTAAAGTTACCTCGACAGGATGCGGGTCACACTCAAAACACGCGTGGTAAAACGCCAACCGGGCTTGTGCGCCTTTGTCGAGTGCGTCGAGTGTGTCGAGGTCAACCAAAACACCTGCGACACGTTGCGACGGATCCGCCACACCTGCATCTGCAACCAGGGCCACATGACGTGCCAAATTTGTGATCACCAAACGATGCCCACCCAGCGATGCTGGGACGGTCTGCGAGATCACCGGCTGACCAATCACCGTCGAAAGTACATCACGACTTGCGACCGCACCTGTAAGAAAATGCTTTGCCACGAATAAACCTCTTTGAGACTGTGGTTCTAAGGCCAGCGACGTGACGCGAGCTCGGTCATAAGACCAACACTTGTGCCGCCAATCGCCAAGGCTATGAGGATATTTGGCACAAATATGATAAAGAAATACTCAAGCGCGATGACAAAAATCGCAGCCAAGGCCTCAAACGGGTCATCGTATAGATGCTGATTGGCCATTTGGAACATCTCGGCCGCGCCTTGCACCGTTAGTCCAAGCAAAACCAAAAGTATGGCGCCCGTCAAGCCATCCGTGATCGCAGACACTGTACCACGCCCTGCCGTCGCGCCGATAAATTTCCACCCAACAACCAACGCCAACCCAATATTTATGAAGGTAAAATTTCCAAATCTCGTATCGTCAGGCATAAGAGCGATCATCATTCCAGAAAGAACAAAGGCCAACACCGCCAAACTCAGGGCTGCAATCAAACGGGCGGCAGTGGGCATGACTTTATCCTTAGATAGAAACGTGGTGTCTGCATCATGTTCTAAGCACAACCTACCGAAAAGTCAGCCTTTTTAACCAACCTAAACTGACGAAGTCTGAGCGCGATGCGTTTCATAGACGGAAAGCGCCCGCATACGGCCCGCTTTTAGCTCAATAATTGGTGCAGGGCGCGGGGCAGATGGGTCGAGTTTCCAACTGACCGGTGCCGCATCAAAGAAGGACCGCGCCGTTGAGGGCGGCTTTGTTTGCCCCTCGGCAATCCAGCGTTTCAGATATATCTGATCCGGGTCAAACTTTTCGCGCTGCCCGTCAGGATTGTAAATCCGGAAATAAGGGGCCGCATCAGGACCACATCCAGCCACCCATTGCCACCCCATTGCATTGGCAGCGGGATCCCAATCCACCAAGCATTGCGCGAACCACTCCATTCCGAATTTCCAATGTATCATCAGATGCTTGCAAAGATAACTTGCCACGATCATACGGGCGCGATTGTGCATGCGCCCCGTCACATACAACTCGCGCATCGCGGCATCTACAAGATCGTTTCCCGTCTGCCCACGTTGCCATGCGATAAGGTCAGCATTCGACGAGGTTTGCCATGGAAAGTCATCCCACTGCGGACGCCAACAACTCTGAATGATATGCGGTGTATGGTACAGCAGATGGTAAGAGAACTCTCTCCAGACCAATTCCTTGAGAAAATGCTCTGCGCCCGCGTCGCCTCGGCTCATTGCATCTTGTGCGGCGAACCAAATGCGATGTGGGCTGATTTCCCCCCAAGCGAGGTTTTCGGATAGGCCAGAGCAGGCATCGTGATCCAGAAAGTCGCGCTCGGACTTATAGAGATCGACACATGTATCCATAAAACCTTGCAGACGCGCCTGTGCAGCCCCTTCGCCAACCACACAATACGGAGCCACAACAGATGCACCGCGGTGCATATCAGCCCCAAGTTCAAGATCCGCAAGTGCTAGACTGTCCGGCCAGATCCGAGGCGGTGGGATTTGCGACGGTGGCGCGATCAATGCGTCGGGGACACGCCCGCGCACAGCTTTCCACATCGGGGTGTAAACTTTAAACATCCCCCCTGCTTTGGTTTGGACAGTCCATGGCTCAAACAAAAGACGCCCGCCAGTTGACGTTACCTGTAGCCCTGCCTGGGTTAGTTCGGTTTTAATCTGCGTATCCCGCGCGATGGCCGCTGGGTCATATAAACGTGACCAAACAACATGTCGCGCACCGGTCTCGGCACTCAACGTCTGTAACACATCCAAGGCTGCACCGCGCTGGACAATCAATCGCGATCCCATGGCCTCAAGCGTTTGTGCGAACCGTTCAAGCCCGAGCCCAAGGCGAAATTTTGGGGCGGCGCCCAACTGTGCCTCTTCGGTATCGTAGATATAGACCGGCACCACCGGCTGTCCAAGGCGCAACGCCTCTTGCAAGGCGGGGTTGTCGCACAGCCGCAAATCGCGACGAATCCACCAAATAACGGGAGGGGCCTCAGACATAGTTACACATCTCACATGTTGTTGTGTTTACGCACATCTAGCCCATCGCCTGCGATTGTCAGCCTCCAATGTGATTTATTCGGCCTGCACATCAACCACCACACGGCCGCGCACTTTGCCTGCAAGGATATCGGCCCCCAATTCGGGCAAATCCGCAAGCTTTGCAGGAACAACCATTGCTTCGAGCTTGTCCATCGGCAGGTCAGTCGCCAAACGTGCCCATGCGGTCTGACGTTGCGCAACCGGCTGCAGAACGGAATCAATCCCCAACAAATTTACCCCTCGCAGCAAAAACGGCAACACCGAAGCAGGCAACCCTGCCCCGCCAGCCAATCCGACAGCCGCGACAGAGGCTCCGTATTGCATTTGCCCTAGTACGCGTGCCAACATCGCACCGCCCACCGCATCAATGCACCCAGCCCAGCGTTCGGTCTCCAGCGGGCGCTTAACCGTCTCGTCCAGCTCGGATCGGGCAACAATCTGCGTCGCCCCCAATTGCTTCAGGTACTCTGCGGTCTCCTGCCTGCCTGTTACGGCTGCCACATTATATCCAGCCTTAGCAAGAATCGCAGTCGCCACGGACCCCACCCCACCAGATGCGCCTGTGACCAAAACAGGGCCGTTATCCGCCACAAGGCCGTGTTGCTCAAGAGCGATCACCGCCAACATTGCCGTAAACCCAGCCGTCCCGATTGCCATGGCCTGTTTAGTACTCACTTGGTCAGGTAAAGGCACAAGCCAATCCGCTTTGACGCGCGCAACCTCGCTGAAACCACCCCAAAACCGTTCACCAACATGCCAGCCGGTCAAAACCACACGGTCACCTACTTTGTAACGTGCATCCGCGCTGTGTGTGACCACGCCTGCAAAATCAATGCCCGCCACATGAGGATAGCTGCGCACCAAACCGCCACCGGATGGCGATAAACATAAACCATCCTTATAATTTAGTGTCGAATACTCGACAGAGACCGTCACCTCCCCTTGCGGTAAGTCGTCTATGGTTAGCTCTTGAATGGCCGCCGTCACCACCGCGTCGTCATTTTGCTCTAAGACAAGTGCACGCATGGGTTTCCTCCCTCTCGCAAGGCTTTCGCCGCCTTAACCAGATGTCTATCTCAATTCGATGTCCACACGAGATGCGCGACACCTTTTTTCACGCTAGATCTTGCAGATCCCCGCGCCAAGCTCTAAATTGCGCATGTTCCTTCGGGGACTATGGACATAAACGCGCTTGTAATAAACGGATCGGACCCGGGGGCGGTACCCGGCGTCTCCACCACATATCCTTCATTTGAGGATCGCGGGGACGAAATAGGATCGACGGACGTCTAAAGAAGTTAGCTTTGTTTCGGCTGTCTGCCACCGTTATCGGCGAAACTTGTACAATTGCAAATGACAATCGTGCTCCGGTAGCCCTAGCTGCGTAAGCAGTTCGGAAAACCGAAACTTAAGTCCTGTTGCCTAGCAGCGGCAGGCGGGGTTCGCAGGTACCTGGCAACAGAAACCTGCACTTTCAAACTTATTTTCCAATTCGCAGCGGCTTTCATTGAAGAGCAGTAGAAGTGTCATTTTTATGCCGCTTTCACATTGCACACTCATACGGCACCTTATGCAAAAACACATAAATGCGCAGGAGATTGTATTAAATATCCATTAACTTCTTGCCCTAGTCATTTTTCATCGCAATACTCAAATCACAAGCTTGTTAATTGCTTATCTAACTGAATAACAAGGATTATACTATGTCCATTCCAGGAGAACATCTCTCCAGTTCTCGTCAGACACGGTTATTGTTAGAGAGTACCTATGCAATTTGGGTCCAAAATGACCTCACGGCGATAGATAAATACTTCACCTCGGATCTTAAGGCCGAGGGTTTTCTTGCCAGCACCTCACTTGGGCCAGATGACTTTCGCGAATTTGTTCCAATGATCAATGCAATAATGACAAATGTTGAGGTCGAGCCGCTTATTCTGACCGAAAGCGGTGTGTGGGTACATCTGCTTTATCAATGCAAAGCAGTGTCCGTTGTAGACAAACGTCCCATCGACATAATCTCACAACTTTGCGTGCGGTTTGAGGGGGATAAAATCGTAGAGTTCTACGACACATTTGACTATATGACACTGTTTGAACAAATGGGCCGACTGCCTGAGCACACCTTAGAAGGGTTACTATCAGGCGAAACCCTAGATTGGACAGGAGGCGATATTTTTTCGGATGATCAGCAATCGACATAGGGTATCCCCTTGCCGCATTCTGTAATCATAAAAGCAAGAGCCGAGAGCTACAGCATTATAATCGCACTTTCTGGAGCAGGTCATGTTGCAGTTTCATTCAGCGAGACCACTCTTCACTCCAAGGCATGACTTTGCTAATTTAACAATTTTGAACATTTCTGACTTTCTGCCCCTTCTTTTAGAGCCATAGCCCATACCCTTAGCACAGGGCCAGATCGCAACGCTGGCTCTAAGGGCAATCCGCGATCTGACATGGGAAACTGTACTGTAGACATAGTTCCCTATTTACCCAGCCGAAATATCTAGGCAAATAGGGTACAAAGAAGCACCATAGAAGCTTTTGTTTACTACAAACTGCTTATGCTAAGGAAAACGGAAAGAGGCACAGATGTCGCGTGAAATTGATTACGGAAATCTAATGCACCAAGCGATGCGGGGATTGATCCGCAACGTTCTGGACGATATTGCCGCGAACGGTCTCCCCGGGGCGCATCACTTCTTCATCACCTTTGACACTGGACATCCTGAGGCCGAGTTGGCGGATTGGCTGTCTGATCGCTACCCAGAAGAGATGACAGTTGTCATCCAACATTGGTTCGACAACTTGAATGTGGGCGATGACGGGTTTGCGATCACGCTCAATTTTGGTGATAATCCTGAGCCCCTTTACATCCCGTACGATGCTATCAGAACCTTTGTCGACCCTTCCGTAGAGTTTGGTCTGCGTTTTGAAAACTCGGTCGACGAAGATGAAGACATCATATCGACCAGCTCTCTTCATCTGGCACAAGATCCCTCAGATGACGAAGAGATACAGGTAGAAGAGATCAAGAACACACCGCCCAAAGACGCGGAACCCGAAGAAACACAAAAGAAAGACGCACAGATCGTCTCTTTGGATAGTTTCCGCAAGTAAGCGAATGAATTGGCGGCTCGGGTTTAGATATCCGAGCTTTCTCGTTGCCTAGTCAGATACCTTCGCTAGAAAAGTATCAACACTGCGGGTCGGTTGTCCATTTCGGTGTAGCAGAAACTTGAGAGCCAGACCGCCTTCGACCAGCGTGCGATCATATTGTTGCATCATGTAATCGCCGTTTGGCGCAACATAGAGCGAAAAGATCGTCAACGTGTCCCCCAAAATACGTGACCAAACAAAAGGCTCACCTTTCATAGGATCCATTTGCACCGTGTGGCCAAACACATTCGTCGCCATCGCCGCCGCATAGACTCCGTCGCGGGCCGAAGGGCGAAACGCAATGCTGTATGATTTTTGCTTAGCTTCGCGATCACCCGTCGCAATCGCCGTCGTCCAATCCACCCGAAACCCATAGTCTTCTTGGCGGATATCGACACTCATGTCGCGCTTTTCTTCTTCTCCATCCAGCTGTGTGATAACGGCTGTGCCTTGATAGGTCCCAAAGAAACGCGCCACCCCAGTCTGTGCTGCCACTGCCCCCGCTCCACTGAGCAGCAGCGCAACAAACAAGACTGCACAACACAAACTCTTCATCCATGCAGTTTCAGCACGAGACAGGTTATCTGAGGTCATTTACCATCCTAACTCAGGAAAATATATCGCTATACACGTATGCCATATATGTATGATCGACGGCGCTTTCAAACAATCACACTTCTATCACGCTATAGTCATATGCTATTGGGGCTGTAGCTTTATAACGCAAGTAATTGCATTGAAGCGCTGCCGCGTATACATCGCATACAGCAGTATACGCTCATTCACGAGCGAAACTTCATAAGCGACGGAGACACCGAATGTCGAACACCCGCACTGAAACTGACAGCTTTGGCCCGCTTGAGGTTCCTTCAGACAAATATTGGGGCGCGCAAACGCAACGCTCAATTATGAATTTCCCAATCGGTTGGGAAAAACAACCCATCGCCATCGTACGGGCGCTTGGCGTTATCAAAAAAGCCTGCGCTATGGCCAACAAAGCCAGCGGGAAAATGGATGCCAAAATCGCGGACGCAGTTATTGCCGCCGCCGGAGAAGTGATCGAAGGTAAATTCGATGACAACTTCCCATTGGTTGTCTGGCAGACTGGCTCTGGCACGCAATCCAACATGAATTCCAACGAAGTCATCGCCAACCGCGCGATTGAAATCCTTGGCGGTGTCATTGGTTCAAAAGACCCGGTTCACCCGAACGATCACTGCAACATGGGACAGTCATCAAACGACACATTCCCAACCGCTATGCATATCGCTGCGGCTATGACAGTGCGCGATGTTCTGTTGCCCGGGCTAACCAAACTCGCCGAAGGTCTGGAAGCCAAATCAGTCGAATTCAAAGACATTATCAAGATCGGCCGTACCCATACGCAGGACGCGACGCCCTTGACGCTTGGTCAGGAATTCGGCGGTTATGCCCACCAAATTCGCCAGGGAATCGCACGTATCCAAACTGCTCTGCCGGGCATTTATGAACTGGCTCAAGGCGGCACCGCTGTTGGTACCGGCCTCAACACACAAAAAGGTTGGGGCGAAGAAGTTGCAGCCAATATGGCCGAGATCACCGATTTGCCCTTTGTCACTGCTCCCAATAAATTCGAAGCTCTTGCTGCACATGACGCGATGGTCTTTATGTCCGGCGCATTGGCGACCGTCGCAGGCGCAATGTACAAAATTGCAAATGACATCCGTTTCCTAGGCTCTGGCCCGCGCTCTGGTTTGGGCGAGTTGATCCTGCCCGAAAATGAGCCTGGCTCTTCGATCATGCCGGGTAAGGTTAACCCAACCCAAGCCGAGGCTATGACGCAGGTTGCTGCCCATGTGATGGGGAACAATGCTGCAATGACATTTGCAGGATCACAGGGTCATTTCGAACTAAACGTCTATAACCCGATGATGTCTTATAACCTGCTGCAGTCCATGCAGTTGTTGGGTGATGTCGCTGACAGCTTTACAGAGCGGATGCTCAACGGGATTAAAGCCAATGAGCCGCGCATCGAAAAATTGATGACCGAAAGCCTGATGCTGGTTACAGCACTTGCCCCCACCATCGGTTATGACAACGCGACCAAAGTTGCCAAGACTGCGCATAAAAACGGCACGACCCTCAAGGAAGAGGCTGTTAAGCTTGGGTTTGTTGACGAGGCAACCTTTGATGAGGTGGTACGCCCAGAACAGATGATCGGCCCTAAAGACTGATCAAGCTCATGATTTAAAACACACGCGCCCGGCCCAAGTGCTGGGCGCGTTTGCGTTTACACCTAGCAATTGCCTTTAGACGCATTACATCTGACATATGGCTGATATTATAAATCTAAATAAGTTCCGAAAATCAAAGGCGCGTGCTGAGAAGAAGCAGCAAGCAGATGAAAACGCCGTGCAATTCGGACGCAACAAAAGACAAAAGACCCACGACACAGCACAGACCGAAAAACTACATAAAGATGTAGATGATCACAAACTCGACCTTGGAGACCATAAATCAAGTCATCTGGGGCGCGGCGATCTGAAACCTGATAAGGATGAGACGTAATGCTCTTTCAACGTCCACAAAAGCACTCCCTCACCCTTAAAGGCCACCGTACATCGGTCTCTTTAGAAGATGACTTTTGGCAAGCTTTCCGTCAGATCGCAGAAGAAAACCACCGCCCAATCAACGAACTTGCTGCCGAAATCGACGCTCTGCGTGAGGCAGATTGTGGTTTGGCCTCTGCTATCCGACTTTATGTCTTAGATACGCTTCAATCTAAAGCGACCGAGGGGTCAATTTCAACCACACCCCATTCGCAGAGCGCACCGTAAGGTGCGCGACGGGCTGCGGCTCACGCCCTTCGACCAGCTCAAAGCGATATGCCCGCAAAAGTGTTGCGAGGATCAAAACCCCCTCTAACATTGCAAATCCCACCCCAGTGCACACGCGCGCGCCGCTTGAAAATGGTATGTAAGCCGTGCGCTGACACGTCTTGCCATTTTCGGTTTGCCAACGCGCGGGATCAAACCCATCTGGATTGTCCCACAAACGCGTATGACGATGCAGGTGCCACGGGCTCAGAACCATTTGTGCACCTTTGGGGATATCTCGATCCCGAAAGGTCTCGGCCTGGGTGGATTCGCGCACCATCATGGGCACAGGCGGGTAAAGCCGCAGACTCTCGCGGAACACATCCCGCGTAAGGCGCAATTGTGAAAGGTTCGAGAAAGTCAGCGTATCTAATTCAGTCACTTCCTGCGCGAGCTTATCCTGCCATTCAGGGTAACGCGCCAGCAAATATAAAGTCCACGCCAGAGCTGATGCGGATGTCTCATGGCCCGCCAAAAAGAAAATAGCCACTTGGTCAACCATCTCTTCGGTGTCAAAGCCTTTGCCCGTCTCAGGATCAACCGTCGTCATGATCTTAGTCGCTAAATCCTGCGGCGCGGTACCTGCCTTGATTTGTGCCATTCGTTGCGTCGTTAATTGCGTAATGAGATCCCGAATACGGGCTGCATTTTTACGTGTCCCCTTGGGATAAAAACGCGGCATCCAATTGGGCAGACGGATAAAAGCCGCAAGATTCAATATCGGTTGCGCTTGTTGATAGGCACGAAAGCGGGAAAAGACCTCTTGGGCGACCTCATCCTCGATTGGCAATGAGAACAGCGTACGAAAAATCACATCTGCGGCGATATGCGATGTGACAGCCTCGATCTCAACGGGTTGTCCCGTCGCATGGGGCGCAAGGCGCGCTTGACCCGCATCAGCAGCATCAAGCATTGCAGAAAAACTTTCACGCAAGCGACCGCCCTCAAAGGCGGGATCAATAATGCGACGTTGCCGTTTCCACATCTCACCATTGGTTAGAAACACTGAATTCCCCAACAAAGGGCGTAACCCCTCGCCGACACGGCTTGATTTTGGAAAATCATCAGGCCGTTTCTTCATCACTTCCTCAACCAGATCTGGCTGGTTCAACAGATACGAACGGAAAAATGGTGTCTTAAACTCGGCCATCCACGCACGATATAGGCGCGCAGGTTGGGCAGATAAAATATCAGTCCGAAATAGTTTAGCGTATTGCCACAGCGAGACACGATCCGGACGCGCCGGTGGTTTTGGGGGATTCTGTGTCATGATACGCTCGTATATATGTTGACGGCCTCGGTGATCCGCGAAGCTGAAGGGCTGCGTTCACTATAGCGCGTACGCAGGGTCAACGGTCCTGCCGTGATTTGAAAATAATCGTAATCAAGTGGCGCATCAAACGCACAAAGGTACTGAAAATGCAGACGGAAATAGCGCCGTTTCAACTGCTGCCATCGCGCAGGGCTGAGGGATTTTGTAAACGCGGCAGAAAATACGATAGGCCATTTTTGCTGTGCAGTCGCAACCCCGGTCACCGCCACAGGATCACACAGAGCGAAAGCACAGCCATCGCCCGGCGCCGTGACATCGACCCAGATCAGTTCATCGCGTTGTGACACATACTGCAAATCACCGCGCAGTCGATCTGCCTTGGGTAAGAACGCCACCATCGGTACCACCTGCCCTAGGGACAGATATCCAAGCTGAGGCCGCGCCTCAGTCACCGCGCCAGAACGAATTAAATCTGCCAGCACCGTGACGCCTAAATAAGCCCCCGAGGAATGCCCGACCACCAAAACTTCATCGACATCGCTGCTCAGGGCTGCGGCAACCCGTGTTTTAAACTCCTCCAACCTTGCCTCAAGGTCGGGACCATAGGCGCCATTGTATTGTGCAGAATGCGCATAATCTTGCATGAGATAATGGGCAAAAACCTTACTGTCGTGTTCTTTGAACCATCGCAGCACTGTATAGGCAACAGGTACAACAACCAGATAGGCTCCGCCGCCAATACCGCCCACAGCGCGGCCGAGCCAGGCAACCGCAAACCCTAATCCTAACGCGATCAGCAGTTGCACCACCAGAAACACGACCGGATAAAGCGCGGCAATAACGGGTCCTTTTCGCAACCGCATCAACCGAAACAGCGCGCCCGAGGCGATATAACGCCAAGCGGTTTGCAGCATCAGCAGATAGGTTGCCGGAATAGACGAGGCCATACTGTCACGTACGATATCTGACCAAACCAGAACTTCTATGGTTGTCTCGGTGGTCGTGCCATCAATATGGCTTTGCACATCCCAGCCAAAACTGCCCTCGCCCTTACGTGCAGAAAGCTGGAGGTCATAGCCAGAAATCTCTGCCTGCGCGCGCCCCTCCTTGCGGTAAAGTTCGCGGTAGCGTCGTGGATGAAACGGGTCATACCCTGGAATGTAAAAAACCAGCCGCTTGTGCACGGCTGTCTTTTCGGCATCTGTAGGCATAGATAGGTTCACCCGGGGCTTCCTGACATACTGTTTCAAACAGAGTATCAATCCATTTGGGCAAGAGTAAGACCCGGGTGTGTATCAGCCGATGATTGCAAGTGCAGGGAAGGTCTCCAGCAACCAGAACGAAAAGCTGGTAAACAGGCCCGTCACCAATGCCAAACCAACGATCAACAGCAAACCGCCCATTAGTTTTTCAATCAACGCCATATGGCGCTTCATCCGGTTCATGAGCCCCATGGATTGGTTCAAGAAAATCGCCGCCAACAAAAACGGCACCCCAAGCCCGATCGCATAAACCCCAAGCAGAACAGTTCCGCGCGTCACCGATCCCTCGGATGCGGCTAAAGACAGAATCGCGCCCAGCTGGGGGCCGATGCAAGGCGTCCATCCAAACGCAAAGGCCAATCCCAACACATAAGCCCCAACCGCTGACCCGCCGTTTTCACCTGCTTCGATACGCGCTTCGCGGTCCAAAATCGGAATGCGAAAGACAGAGAGAAAGTGCAGACCAAAAACGATGACAACGACACCAGATATCTGTGCAAACAGTTCTTGGTTTTGCAGAACAAACGCCCCAAAGGCCGACGCTGTAAAGCCCAAGAGCAGAAACACGGTTGAAAGCCCAAGCACAAAGAACAAGGCCGCAAAGATCGCCTTACGGCGTGCCTCGGCTGTTCCTTGTATTTCACCGATGGTGACACCGCTCATATACGCGAGATACGGTGGAACGATCGGCAGTACACAGGGGCTGATGAAGCTCGCGATCCCGGCCAGGAGCGCAATGAGCATGGCAGGCGCAAGGCTTGCGTCAAAGATTTCGATTCCAAACATAGTTGTGTCTTACGCCACCAAAGCAGATAAATCACCTGCACAAGCTGTCACATCCTTGTGGATGAACTGTAACACAATAATCGAGGTGAATATAATGTGGAGCACTCTTGCGGATGAGACGCTCGATGCGATTGGCCTGCTTTGTCCCCTGCCCGTCTTAAAGGCTCGCAAGACGTTAAGCCGAATGCCCGATGACACAGTGTTGGAAATCCAGACCACAGATCCCGCAGCCCTGATCGACATGCCACATTTTTGTCAGGAGGCTGGACATACCTATCTAGGAGCACGTGAGTACAAGGCCTATTGCGCCCATCGAATTCGCAAATCAACAACCAAGCCGTGAAAGTAAAAAGGCGGGCACCTGGCCCGCCTTTCAGAGATCTATCTAAGCAGTGGCATTATCCGCCAATTGCCCACCAACCGCGCCGCTTAGGCTTTGGTTTTTCTTCTACAGCAGTTTCCACTACGGGCTTTGCTGTTACCGTTTCTTCCTGAGGCTCCGCTTCCGCCGTCGCCACAGGCGCCTCATCAGGTTCAGCTTTAGGGGCTGTCACAGTCTCGGAATTTTCTGACGCAGGTGTGGACTCAGGTTCGGACACAGGTTCAGGCTCAGAAGCTGCTACAGGTATAGCGTCTTCAGCGACTGGCGTTTCTGCAGCAGTCGCAGTCACGGTTTCAGCGACCTCTTCCACCGCAGGCGCATCCTGAACAGCCTCATCGGTAACCACCTCAGCCGTGTTATCGACTTTGGGCACAGCATCAGACGATGGTTCGGCCTGTTCTGTTTGCTCACGCGCTATAGGGTCGGCCACAGCAGCGTCATTCGCAACCTGTTCGCTTGCAGCGACGTCGGCTGTGTCTGAGACCTCACCCTCTGCAGCCACGGGGTCCGCGGCCTCAGTTTCAGCCGGTTGCTCCACACTCACGGCGTTTTCATCCGTTGCGGCGGGCTTGCGACGGCGACGGGTCCGCGTACGTTTCTTGGGCTTCACCTCTTCGGCGTCCTGTGGCGTTGGCGTTTCGTCCCCAGAGGTGACAGTCTCATCACCTGCAGTCTCGGCCTCAGTAGATGCCTCTGACGGCTGCTCCTGCGTTCCGTCTTGTGACCCTTCAGTACCTTCGTCTTGGCCAGACTTGCGACGACGACGACGACGACGACGACGCTTGCCTTTTTTCTCGCCATCCTCTTCGGTTTTATCCTCTGGAGCCTCGACTACGGCTTCGACCTCGGTGACGTTTTCATCCTCTTCGTCAGCGTCAATCTGATCCATAAGAGACGTATCCGCAGAGACAACCAACTCGGCAGCGACAGGCACTTTACGAGACGCGGTCTTGAACTTCTCAAGCGTGTAATTCGGGTTAACCAGTGTCACATCGCCTTCGATACGCACGGCAAGGCCATAGCGTGTCTCAATCTGGGCGATATGTTCACGTTTTTGGTTCATGAGGTAATTGGCAATGTCGACAGGACATTTCACCAAAACCTCACCAGACCGCTGTCGCGTACCCTCTTCTTCGATATCGCGTAGGATAGACAGCGCAAGCGAGTCATCCGAGCGAATAAGGCCCGTGCCGTGACAATGTGGACATGGCGCAGTAGAGGCCTCGATCATGCCGGGGCGCAGACGTTGGCGAGACATTTCCATCAGGCCAAAACCTGAAATACGCCCAACTTGAATACGCGCCCGATCGGTTTTCAGCTTGTCCTTGAGACGCTTTTCAACCGCGGTGTTGTTCTTGCGTTCATCCATGTCGATGAAATCGATGACGATCAAACCGGCAAGATCGCGCAACCGCAATTGACGCGCCACTTCTTCGGCAGCCTCAAGATTGGTTTTCACCGCGGTGTCCTCGATAGAGCCCTCTTTGGTGGCTCGACCAGAGTTCACATCAATGGCAACCAAAGCTTCGGTGACGCCGATGACAATATAGCCACCAGACTTCAGCTGAACCGTCGGGTTGAACATACCACCAAGGTAGTTTTCGACCTGGTAACGCGCAAACAACGGTAAGGTCTCGTTGTAGCTTTTTACATTTTTGGCGTGGGACGGCATGATCATCTTCATGAAGTCCTTGGCGTTGCGATACCCGCGTTCGCCTTCAACGAGAACTTCGTCAATTTCACGCGAATACAGATCGCGGATTGATCGTTTGATCAGATCGCCTTCTTCGTAAATTTTAGCTGGCGCAATAGATTTCAACGTCAGCTCGCGGATCTGTTCCCACATCCGCTGCAGATATTCATAATCGCGCTTAATCTCGGTACGCGTTCGTTTGGCACCGGCGGTGCGCACAATCAGACCTGCACCAGCAGGGACATCCAGTTCAGTCGCGATTTCTTTCAGCTTTTTACGATCAACGATATTGGTAATCTTGCGTGAAATACCGCCACCGCGTGCAGTGTTGGGCATCAGCACGCAATAACGGCCTGCTAATGAAAGATACGTGGTGAGTGCCGCGCCTTTATTGCCGCGTTCTTCTTTAACGACTTGAACCAACAAGACCTGACGGACTTTGATAACTTCTTGAATTTTGTAACGGCGCGGACGCGGCTTGCGTGGTGGGCGAATATCATCCTGGTGGTCGTCAGGATCTGCAACAGCTTCGATGCTATCGTCTTTATCCGTCGCATCCACAGAGGCTTGATCTGCCTCACCTTCATCTTCCGCTGCTTCGGCATTACTCTCTGCAACAGCGTCTGTATTGGCAACATCAGCGGCAGCGGAGCTGTCTTGTGCCTCTGTTTCATCTGTTGAAACAGGAGCTGTTTCTGGAGCGTCCTCACCCTCAACGTCACCCGAAGTTGCGTCTTCTGCAAGTCCGTCTTCGGCAGGTGCGTCAGCAGACACTTGCGCATCTTCTTCCACGGTAGTCTCTTCGGCGACGACAGTCTCTGTCGATGCTTCAACCGGTGCCGCGGTTTCATCTTGCGCCTCTACAGTCGGTTCTTCAACGGCAACCGTTTGAACAGAAGATGTTTCAGGGACCTCTGCCAGCGCATCGCTGTCATCATCCTGATCACCTAGATCAATGGTTTCCATCCCCGAGATTTCATCGGTAGAAACAGGCGCTGATGAGGTCACGTTCTCTACCGGAGTAGATGTCTCCGAAACGTCGGTGTTTTCGTCCTCGGTCAGCTCTTTGGTTTCGACGACATCATCTGACGACACCCGAGCAGCTTTCGTGTCAGGTTTACTTTTGGAGCGGCGCGACCGTGAGCGGCGTGGCTTGGGAGTTTCCTCCTCTGCATCGTCTTTTGCGCGCATTGCCTCAGCATAAGCACGCTCTTCTTCCATCAGCGCTTCGCGATCAGCGACCGGGATTTGGTAATAATCTGGATGAATCTCGGAAAACGCCAAGAAACCATGACGATTTCCACCGTAATCCACAAAAGCGGCCTGCAGCGACGGTTCGACCCGTGTTACTTTTGCCAGATATATATTGCCAGCCAGCTGGCGTTTGTTTTCAGATTCAAAGTCGAACTCTTCAACTTTGTTTCCATCTACCACAACAACGCGCGTTTCTTCCGCGTGTGTGGCATCGATAAGCATTTTCTTCGCCATTAGTCCTATGGATGCACCGATCTTGTGACCGTAACCGTCCCCCTGTGCGCCCGACAGGTATCCTGTCGGGTGGTCCCGAGGGCAAGTTATGGTTTAAGAGGTGGCTTGTCAGGGCAATAGACAGTCGCGCGGTGCACAAAGCGTTGCTGGACACTGTTTCCAGCGCAACTGCCTCGGTGCTCATTTCTGTCGCGCGTGTCATCGCGTTTCTTCTCCGACAGGTGGGATATCCCGAACCCTGCCCATTATGTCCTTTCCGAACATCCGCCGGAAGAGGTATTTTTGTACCGAACGCAATGTTCGGCAAACGGGTCTGATCTGGAAGGTATTGCCGCGGATGCCCTGGCGTGTTGTGCCATGATCCTTGCGGTTGATCTGCCAAACCAGAAAATCTCACAAATCTGGTGCGTATAAACGAATACGCCAGTTTTATCAGCATAAGGCCTGTGGATAGGTAATGACAATGATCATTTACACCGCCGGGCCGATTATTCAGGCTGAAGCGGGAATTATAATCCAAAATGATTAAAGTATCGTGATGGTAGAGCGGTGTTGTGCAGACACGCGCCGTCTTTGTATGAGGCGCACCAGCTGCCGCGCCTCAATCATATTTTAAAATTCAATACAGGCTGCAGATATTACCCAAGGTAGTCAGAACGCTGCAGACCATATTTGGCCATTTTCTCGTTCAAAGTCCGCCGCGGCAGACAAAGCTCTTCCATCACAGAGGCAATCGAGCCACGATGGCGCCGCATCGTATTATCGATCAACATCCGCTCGAACGCTTCAACATATTCCTTGAGCGGCTTGCCTTCGGTTGTCATGACCGGTTGCATTTCTTCATGGTCGGTCATTAACAGTGAGGCAATCGTCCCTGATCCGCGACGGGCCTGCAACACAGCCCGCTCAGCCACATTAATTAACTGGCGAACATTCCCCGGCCAAGGCGCTTGAAGCAGTTGCGCGGCCTCTTGTGCCGCCACATCCGGTGCATCACAGCCGTATTCCTCGGAAAATTGTTCAGCAAGGCGTGTGAACAATGACAGGATGTCCTCGCCGCGTTGACGCAACGGCGGCACGGTAATACGCAGGCCTGCCATCCGATAGAACAAATCAGGGCGCAGAACGTCTTCTGACGTTTTACCGGCCTCTTGCAAATTTGAAATCGCAATAATACGAGTTTCCCCAGCAGTCCCTTGCTCATTGATAAAGCTTAGCAGCTTGGCTTGCATGCTTTCGCTTAAGGCTTCGACATCCTCAAGCACAAGCGTGCCGCCGCGCGCGGCTTCAAGGGCTGGCAACTGGCTGTCATCCGGGTTCATCGGACCAAACAAACGTTTGCACAGGGCCGTTTCATCCAGAGCCGCACAAGACACTAAGACAAACTTCTTACCGGCACGGCTTCCCACGGCATGCAAGGCATGGGCGACCAGGGTTTTACCTGTGCCAGTTTCACCGTCGATTAAAACATGGCCATCAGCCTGACCCAGATCCAAAATCTCCTCGCGCAGGCGGACCATCACAGGGCTAGAGCCGATCAGTTTCTTCATGATCTCGCCACCGTCAGATAGCTCTCGACGCAAGGCACGCGTGTCCAAGGTAAGACGGCGCGCGTTGGATGCGCGCTTCGCCAATTCAGACATACGATCTGGGTTAAACGGTTTTTCCAGAAAATCAAATGCGCCCACCCGCATTGCCTCAACAGCCATAGGCACATCACCGTGACCCGTAATCATGATGACAGGCAAAGCACTATCCGAACCCATAAGTTTTTTCAGAAACTGCATACCGTCCATACCTGGCATTTTGATATCTGAAATGACAATTCCCGGATAATCGTTGCCCAACCCCTTAAGCGCATCCTCAGCGCTGGCAAAGGTTTCCGTGTCATATCCTGACAAAGCCAGCCATTGGCTAATGGATTGACGCATGTCTTGCTCATCATCCACGATCGCAATTTTCATCGCTTGTGCCATATCTGTCTCTCCGTTTTGTCGTCTTGCAAGCAAGGATCACCGTAGTTCATTAGGGATCACTCAGCCGCCTGTGTCTCGTCTATAGTTGTCTCATCGATCAAAGTGGGCAACTGTATTTCAAACACTGCCCCACCTTCTTCGCCGTTGCGCGCCGTCAAGCGCCCCCCTAGGTCGTTCACGATCCCAGAGGAGATAGCAAGCCCTAGCCCCACTCCATCACCGGGTTGTTTGGTCGTGTAAAACGGTTCAAACAGGTTGTCGAAATCCTTAATACCATCCCCGTTGTCGCGCACTGTCACGGTGACACTCTCGCCTGCAGAGACCAGGATCTCTAGCTCGGGGTCGTGGACAGATTTGGTGGCATCCAAGGCATTGCGCAAAAGGTTCACCATCACCTGCTCAAGACGCATACGATCCGCCATAACAAGCACGGTATCTTCGGGGAGCATACGGGTAATTTTCACATGCCGTTGCCGCAGTTGCGGTTCCATCATCGCAAGCGACGACGCGAGCGCATCCCCTATGTTTACAGGGGCAAATTCGTCCCCACCCTTACGCGCATAGGATTTGAGCTGTCGTGTAATTGCTCCCATCCGGCCGATCAAATCATCGATACGTCCAAACGACGACAAGGCCTCTTCTGGACGGTTCCGGTTTAACAGCAGACGTGCCCCTGCCAGATAGGTTTTCATCGCCGCCAATGGCTGGTTTAGCTCATGGCTAACAGCGGCAGACATTTCCCCCAGAGCGGCCAATTTAGAGCTTTGCGCAAGGGATTGTTCTGCCACCGCAAGCGTCTGTTGCACCCGTTCACGTTCGGCAATTTCCCGCTGCAAGCGTGCGTTCAACACGCGAAGCTCCGCCGACTCGCGCTGGAACAATGCCATCCGCAACGCAGTCTTGCGGCTTAGCGCATAAAAGACCAATGCCAGTAACAGTGCGAATCCCATAATTTCGAGCGCAATAACAGCATTCACCTTTTCCCGGATCGACGCGTAAGTGGTGTAAGACATGATCCGCCACCCCTGAAAAGGCACGCGGCTCTCAAGGCGCATCACAGCTTCGCCGCGCAGGTAAGCATCCGCAGGCACGGCGCTCCAATCTGTTGTCACCCGAATGGCGCGCTGGATTGCCCCGACTGGCGTTTGATGTTTCAAAGCCTCTTCTTCTGACAGGCGTCGCCAGCGGGCTTCGGTTGCCAAAACAACTGTGCCTTCGCTATCGGTGACCATCACCGCATCTGAAATCCCGGCCCAAGCACGTTCAAATTTATGCAGATCCACCTCAATCAAAATCACCCCAAGCGTGCCTGAGCTGTCCACCAAACGGCGCGAATAGGTAAATTGATACCCGCCAACCTCGCGCTCGATTATCGAAAATACCGTTGTATTTGATCGTATCGCATCCACGAAATAAGGGGCGTTACCGTGATTGGACCCCAATTCGATCCGATCTGTCGCCGCCACTGTACGCCCGTCTTTATCCATCAACGCGATAGATGCGGCACCGATTTCCTCAACAAAAGAAATTAAGCGCTGTGTTGAAAGTGAGAAATCCTGGCTTTGCAACGCGAGAATCAACGCCTGATCTCGGGCCAGCAGCTGTGGAACAATGGCGTGCTGACGCAATTCACTCACCAAATTCCCTGAATACAGGGCCAGTCGTAATTCGGCACGGTTGCGCGTGGTCTCTGTAAAACTGTGGGTCAGGCTTTTGTTCGTAATCCAAACCACCACACCAGCAACAGCGATTACAATCATCAAAGCGATCCGAACGCGCCATGAAATAGCGCGCGCTTTGTAATCTACACGCTTTTTCGTTGCGGTATTTTTCGGGCGGGTACTGAGGGTCCGCGCACCCACGACTGCACCTTTCGCATTGGAAGGCTCACGCGGGGGGGAAAGACTGTCGGACGATGCACTCATGTTCCAAGTTTAAGGGCACCGTCCGGCAGGAACAAGTCAAGCGTTGGCCATAATGTCCGCTAATGCGCGAAACATTGCTTTTCCATCGGTTCCGCCATGCCCATCGTCTGCTGCACGCTCGGGATGGGGCATCATGCCAAGAACACGGCGGTTTTCAGAGAGAATACCCGCAATATCCGCAGCAGAGCCGTTTGGGTTGTCACTATAGGTAAATGCAACGCGATCCTCGGCCTGAAGCGCCTCAATGACATGTGCATCAGCAAAATAATTGCCATCGTGATGCGCGATTGGCACCGTGACCTCATCACCCGCAGTATAGCCCTGTGTAAACACGCTATCAGCGGTTGCAACCTTAAGGCCCACATTACGGCAGATGTATTTCAAGCCAGCATTGCGCAGCAAAGCACCCGGCAGCAATCCGGTTTCGGTCAGAATTTGAAACCCATTACAGACCCCAAGCGCGTACCCACCACGTTCAGCATGACCAACAATGGCCTGACAAATCGGTGATTGCGCCGCGATTGCGCCACACCGCAGGTAATCTCCGTAAGAAAATCCACCCGGCACGCCAACAATGTCTACACCTTCAGGAAGTGCGCTTTCTTTGTGCCACACCATAGTGACATCAAATCCTGCCTGCTCAAACGCGACCGCAAGATCACGGTCACAGTTAGAGCCCGGAAAAACAACAACCGCCGCCTTCATTATTGCATCTCAATGCTGAAAGATTCGATCACCGTATTCGCCAACAGCTTTTCGCACATCGCTGTTACATCTGCTTCGGTTGCGTCTTCAGCCAGATCCAAATCGATAACTTTGCCTTGACGCACGCCTTCGACCTTATCAAAGCCCAACGCGCCCAATGCGTGGCGTACAGCCTCGCCTTGAGGATCCAGAACTCCATTTTTCAGCATGACATGCACACGTGCCTTCATCGCTTTTCCCTCGGATATTGTGTGGCAGGATCTGTCCCCTGCCCGGTTATGTGAAAAGTCCCGCAGGTTGCGGGACTTGAAATTAATTGACCAGCGTTGGCTTACCAGCAGCCGGAGGGTTATTCGGCATAACACCCAAACGGCGCGCAACCTCGGTATAGGCATCTGTCAGGCTGCCCAAATCGCGTCGGAAGACATCTTTGTCAAGTTTGCGACCCGTTTCGATATCCCACAGCCGGCAGCTGTCCGGGCTGATTTCATCCGCAACCACCAGTCGCTGGAAATCACCGTTATAAACACGG
The DNA here is from genome assembly GCA_947499635.1 of uncultured Paracoccaceae bacterium. Lineage (GTDB taxonomy): Bacteria > Pseudomonadota > Alphaproteobacteria > Rhodobacterales > Rhodobacteraceae > Epibacterium. Next base: position 44,318 of record CANMPD010000002.1, read on the forward strand.
CCAATTTCGATTTTAAAATCAACCAAACGAATGCCCACAGCGTAGAACACACCTGACATAAAGTCGTTCACCCGCAAGGCCAGGCTCAAGATGTCTTCCATGTCCTGCTGGCTGGCCCACCCAAAGGCCGCGATATGTTCTTCGCTGACCAGAGGATCCCCAAGACTGTCGTCTTTATAGCAATATTCGACAATGGGGCGCGGCATCTGCGTGCCCTCTTCAAGGCCGAGACGTTTACACACAGTACCCGCAGCATAGTTGCGAACAATAATCTCAAGCGGAATGATCTCGCAGCTGCGCACCAGCTGCTCACGCATATTCAAGCGTTTCAAGAAATGCGTAGGGACGCCAATCTGGCCAAGGCCCTGCATAAAATATTCTGACAGTATATTATTGAGGACACCTTTGCCTTCGATAATATCATGCTTTTCCGCGTTGAATGCAGTGGCATCATCTTTGAAATACTGCACGATCGTGCCCGGTTCTGGGCCCTCGAACAATGTTTTCGCCTTGCCTTCATAGATTTTTTTGCGCCGAGCCATGGCAAGCCTTTCCGAATATGGGGAGTGGGAATCTATACCCGATGCGTGCCGCATCTCATAGTCTAAGGGAGCAATACTCGCAAGCGTAGCGCAGTTACAGTACCTGTAATTCCTCTATTACACGTGTAACTGACACGCCTTTTTCATGAATCACGACTATTTAGACCATGATTATAGCAATTTATCGCAATTCATATACATCTTTGCGCCATCTCACCCCAACGCGTTGACGCTTTATTCAGGACCACAACGTAGTCTGGTGACAACCTCGCAGATGGTTTCGGCCATCTCCTTCGCGTGGTGGGACCAATGTGGACAATGTTTGGGGGCTAAACCAGAAGGTGCCTCCCTGACCCGCAGGACGTCAAATTTGGCGTTTCGTGGGTCTTGCCTATGAACATTACATTATCGGAGTATCCGACATGACCACAAACAGACCGTGAAACGTTCTGACACCAGTCGAGCATTATGCCGAAAACATTTATCAGGTCAAATTCGTTCCTATTCGTATCGAAACGACCTCGCCATAGCCAAATTCGTTTTGCGTGTGAAAACACCGAACGCTCAAGATAATTTTCATATGTCTTGAGAAAGCCAGTGGTTGATAACATTGCCCTGTGAGACTAATGGCAATACAGTTTGTACACAGATCGCAGCAAAGCTACAGGATCTGGGGTATATCAGATAGGAGCCGCCCGGCCGGGAGTCCGGGCGGCCCTACCACAATAAATGATAATAACGGACACTGAATATGACACCGAAATTCGCATCTCAGCGTAGTTTGACAAAAGGTTTCCGTTACCTATTTCCAGTGATCATCATGGCTTTGTGCATCTTTGCCTTAAGCCAACATGACAACCTGCCCTCTGCGGCAGAACTTTGGACGCTGATCAGTGGTATTAAAATAACACAGTGGCTCGGGGCCGTCGCAGGTACCGCTTTGAGTTTCTGGGCGCTTGGAAAATATGATTCCGTTGCGCACCGTCACCTTCGGACGGGTCTGGATGGTGCACTCGCGCAGCGTGCTGGTATGGTTTCAATTGCTTTTTCGCAAACCATTGGTTTTGGTATTTTTACCGGAGCATTCGCCCGTTGGCGCGTTATCCCTCAGCTATCCCCGCTTCAGGCTGCACAAATGACAGGGTTTGTGGGCGTTACCTTTCTAACAGCCCTCGCCGCGATTTGTGGTATCGCTTTGCTTGGCACAGCCCACAGTTTACATAACCTACTTCTAGGCGGGGCAATTTCGCTTATTGCGCTAACGGCATCTGTCGTATGCTTTATGTTTCCGACATGGAAAATTGGGAAATTCACACTCCGCCTGCCCTCGCTGCGCGCCCTATTTGCACTGGGGGCTTGGACGCTGGTCGATATCGCAAGTGCAGGATGTGCACTATGGCTCTTGTTACCTGAAGGCCACGGCATTGCCCTCACAGATTTACTGCCTGCCTACTTCCTTGCTTTAGGTCTTGCGATTATTTCGTCTGCACCCGGTGGTGCGGGTCCATTGGAAATTGCACTCATTGCACTCTTGCCTGCTGCGGATCCCGCAACTTTGGTCGCGGGTCTGCTAGCATTTCGCATGGTGTACTATGCCGTGCCTGCAATCCTATCCGGTGTCTTTTTACTGAACCCCACGCTTTTGTCGCGCGGTCTGAAAAATGAAAGTGACGACGCCGACTATCTTGGCAATGACCGTCGTCCAGCAATGAGCCTCCCGTTTGAACGCCCTCAGGCCGAGACAGCCGTAATACTACAAAATGGTGGGAATGTACTGGCTTTAGGGTTAAATCAATTGGCCATTTTAGATAGCCCGCAAATTTCGGTCGCCTTCTTTGATCCGACGTCAGGAACATCGCCAGAAACGACCAAAGCCTTTGCCCGCTACGCATCACAGCGCAATACTGCTCCGTGTTTTTACAAATGCAGCGCGCGAGCAGCAACCGCTGTGCGCTCGCAAGGATGGCGTGTGCTACGCATTGCTGCGGACGCAATTGTAAACCCGCAAACCTTTTCCGAAAGTGGATCGCGTTATCGCCAGTTGCGCCGCAAACTGCGTCACACAGAAAAAGCCAATCTGGAAATCGAAGCCGCTTGGGGTCAACTGCCTTATGACGAGATGGCGGTTGTCGATCAAAAATGGATCCAGCAGCATGGAAAAGCCTTAGGGACAACAATGGGACGGTTTGAGCCGGGGTATGTTGGGCTGCAGGCCGCGTTCCTCGCGCGTAAAAACGGCCGCCTCATCGGCTTTGTCACATTTCACCGTTGCTCGAATGAATGGGCTCTAGATCTCGTGCGTATCCTACCTGACACGCCAGACGGAACCGGCCACGCCCTTATCCGTGCAGCGATAGAACACGCCCGTGAAGCTGGAATAGAACGCATGTCTTTGTCAGCAGTCCCGGATCACACCTATGCACATAAATTAGATGGTGGATTGAAACGCTTTAAGACGTGCTTCAACCCGACATGGGAACCACGCTATATTGCAACACCAAGCTGGGGTCAGATGGCTTTAGCTTTGGCAGAAATGACCCGTCTGGTACACCGCCCTGCTCCTCTAACATCCGTACCACATATAGCCGGAAAAAAACCCGCCCCGCAGAGTTCTCAGAATCTTCATATTGATGATGAGAAAAATGAATTTGCGCTTGAGCGCACAGCGTGACACATGCGCGGTTAACATGTATTCGCGATGCGCCAATTCAAACAAGGTATTGTCACAATGAGTAACCGTTTCATCGACCTTCTCAACAGTCGCGATGTGCTGCTGGCGGATGGTGCAACAGGCACCAACCTTTTCCAAATGGGCCTCATGTCCGGTGATGCGCCAGAATTGTGGAATACAGACGAGCCAGAGAAAATCAAAACGCTTTATAAAATTGCCGTTGATGCTGGTAGCGACGTGTTCTTGACGAATTCGTTTGGCGGCAATGCATCGCGCCTGAAACTGCATAATGCTCAAAATCGCGTCGGTGAATTAAACCGCGTTGCCGCTGAACTCGGCCGTGAAATCGCAGACAAAGCAGAACGTAAGGTCGCTGTTGCCGGCTCTGTTGGTCCAACAGGTGATATTTTTGAACCCGTTGGCACAATGACCCATGCGCTGGCAGTCGAGATGTTTCACGAGCAAGCTGAAGCACTGAAAGAAGGCGGCGCTGATGTATTGTGGGTCGAAACTATTTCTGCGCCCGCGGAACTACGCGCTGCAGCCGAAGCCTTCCGCCTTGCCGATATGCCATGGTGCGGCACCATGAGTTTCGATACGGCCGGGCGCACAATGATGGGCGTGACGTCCCACGACATGGTGAAACTCATTACTGAGTTTCAAAACACGCCTGCTGCCTTTGGTGCCAACTGCGGCACAGGCGCATCTGATATTTTACGGACCACCCTGAGTTTTTCCAGTCAGGAAAGTCAGGTGCCTATTATCACAAAAGGGAATGCTGGCATTCCCAAATACGTCGACGGCAATATTGTCTATGACGGCACGCCCGAATTGATGGCCGAGTATGCTTGCCTTGCACGCGACGCGGGCGCAAAAATTATCGGCGGATGCTGTGGGACTATGGGTGTGCACCTAAGTGCCATGCGCGAGGCCTTGGACAGCCGTCCCCGCCGGACACCGCCTGTCTTAGAGACCATCATTAACACGATTGGTCCGTTCAGTTCTGAAAGTGATGGAACTGAAGAAGGGGCTGCAGCGCCAGAGCGCCGCGCACGCCGCCGTCGCAGAGCCTAAGTAACTCTCTCTCAGCAAGACGATCCCTGTTCGGTCGCCTTGCTTATGCAGCTGTTGCAAGTTCATGGTCGGGCTATATCAGTGCGCTATTGAGTGGGCCATGTTTTCAAGGTGATCTAAAAATGGGTCGGCATCCACCGTGTGGTTGCCGACCTAAAGGCCCGAGACCATCCCAAGGCTATATTTAACCTGAAACATGGCGCATCGCCGATTTACCCCGTTCATAACGGATTTCAAAACAACGCCAGTTGGTCCCCTGCCTGAGCAGGTTTTTTAAATAAATCACACCGTAACGGCGTTGTTTTAGCCGCCAAACCTAGGCGTTTTATTCCAACTTGAAACCGTTGTTGTACCATCTCTGCATAACGGCCCTCGCCACGCATACGATGCCCCCAGCGCGGATCATAATCGCGCCCACCGTGCATTTCGCGCAGACGTGTCATAATCTTTTCTGCGCGCCCGGGGACATGTTTGACCAACCATTCTTGCCACAAGCCTGATACCTCGCGCGGTAAACGTAACATAATCCAACTTGCGGCATCCGCGCCGGCAAGCGCCCCCGCCGCGAGTAAGGCTTCAAGTTCATGATCCGTCAGGCCCGGAACAACGGGGGCAATCATAATGCGAACAGGAATACCCGCTTGAGTTAAGCGCCTAATAGCAGCCAAGCGCCGCGCCGGAACAGGAGCGCGGGGCTCCATCCGTCGGGAGAGGTCAGGGTCCAGCGTCGTAATCGATATCCCAACACGCACCAATCCGCGCGCCGCCATAGGGGCCAAAATATCAATATCCCTCTCGATCAATGTGCCTTTGGTGACAAGAGCAACCGGATGATTAAACGCGCTCAGCACCTCGAGGCATGCGCGCGTCAAGCCGCGATCGCGTTCACAAGGTTGATACGGATCAGTATTGGTGCCAATCGCAAGCGGCGCCACTTTGTAAGAACGCGCCGACAATTCCCTGCCCAACACATCCGGTGCATTGGACCGCGCAATCAAACGCGTCTCAAAATCCAAGCCCGCCGACAATCCCAAATACGCATGGCTGGGGCGTGCAAAACAATAGATGCATCCGTGCTCGCAACCGCGATATGGATTAATCGACCGATCAAACGGCAAATCTGGCGACTTGTTATAAGATATAAAACTGCGCGCAACCTCTTCACGAATCATGGTTTCAACATCCACGTTATGCGCCACCGACATCCAGCCATCATCGACTTCATGCCGCCCAAGTTCAAAACGACCAGGCGTGTTACTACAGGCTCCGCGTGTACGCCAACCTTGGATTGACACCTCATTATTGTTCATCAAACGCCTCGCGTAATTATCGATAGAACAAATAGAGAACACATGAGGCTAAGTAAACAAAATCATGCATAAACAGAATTAGATCTGCACCTAAAATCAATCTATAGGTCGGTACAATGCAAGTGGATGTCGTAATCAAAGCAGTTTCTAACAGCGGTTTTGCAGAAGACATAACTATTAAGATATATTCGGGTAGAGCCGCAGTTTCACGCTTTATCCGAGAATAATAATCCCGGCCAATTAGCTAAGGAATGCGCAAATGTCGGAAGAAGACGATATCATCCTCTCGGAACTCGACGACGAGGAACTTGTTCAACAGATGTTCGATGACCTCTACGATGGCCTCAAAGAGGAGATCGAAGAAGGCGTCAATATTCTGTTAGAACGAAAATGGCAGCCATATGACATTCTGACCAAAGCCTTGGTTGGCGGCATGACCATTGTTGGCGCAGATTTCCGTGATGGAATTCTATTTGTTCCTGAGGTTTTGCTGGCCGCAGGCGCGATGAAAGGTGGAATGGCGATTCTGAAACCATTGCTGGCTGAAACCGGCGCACCGCGCATGGGCTCTATGGTGATTGGGACTGTCAAAGGCGACATTCATGATATCGGCAAAAACCTTGTCACGATGATGATGGAAGGCGCTGGGTTTGAGGTTGTGGATTTGGGTATCAATAACCCCGTCGAGAACTATCTCGATGCGCTTGAAGAGCACAAACCAGATATCCTCGGCATGTCTGCTCTGCTCACCACGACGATGCCTTATATGAAGGTTGTGATCGACACGATGATCGAACAGGGCAAACGCGATGACTATATTGTTTTGGTCGGCGGCGCGCCGTTGAACGAAGAGTTCGGCAAAGCGATTGGTGCCGATGCTTATTGTCGTGACGCGGCTGTCGCCGTTGAAACTGCAAAAGAATTCGTTCTGCGCAAGCATAACCAAGCGAGCGCATAACACCATGGCGCGGCGTCAAGGACGTGCTGCTCGATTGCAAAATCAGGCAGCCGCCGCGCAACGCCGCGCTGTACCACGGGTGGGGTCGAAAACGCTCCCTCCCGAACCTGGGCATGTTCTCATCATCGCCTGTGGAGCTTTGGCCAGAGAAATTCTGGACATCAAAGATGCCAATGGTCTTGAACATATTGATCTAACCTGCCTGCCCGCCGATCTGCATCTTTATCCTGACCGCATCACCCAAGAAGTCCAAACCGCCGTACGGCATCATAGTATGCGATATGATAAGATTTACGTCGCTTATGCGGATTGCGGCACAGGCGGCTTGCTTGCACAGACATGTGCGCAGTTGGGTGTTGAAATGATCAAGGGGCCCCATTGTTATTCGTTTTTCGAAGGCAACACGCAGTTTGAAAAACGTGCTCAAGACGGTGAATACACCGTATTTTACCTCACTGATTTTCTTGTCAAACAGTTCGACGCCTTTGTCTGGCGCCCCATGGGATTAGACAAGAATCCTGAGTTGCGTGACATGATTTTTGGCAACTACTCCACCCTCGTCTACCAATCCCAAACTCAAGACCCCGAACTGTTATTCAAAGCGCGCGACTGTGCTCGGCGTATGGGATTGGAGTTTGAACACCGTCATACCGGCTATGGAGATCTAGAAAATAGCTTGGTTCGCTGGGCCACAAAAGCCCAACCAACGCCTTAGCATCCCATACAGACACCGCTAGGTTTGTGCCGCGGCGGTTTCCCGGATACGCTCGATCATCGCTCGCAATCCATTTGAGCGTTGTGCTGATAGGTGCTCGTTTAATCCTAACCGGCCCATTTCGGCCTTGGTATCCACTTCGAGAACCTCACTCACGGACAACCCGTTATACAGCTTGCGCAAGACTGCAATCAGACCTTTAACGATCATTGCATCGCTGTCGCCTTCGAAGCTTAGAACTCCGTCTTCGATCTGAACATGTAGCCAAACTTGACTTGCACAGCCGTCCACTTTGGTGGCTGGAACCTTAAATGCGTCATCTAAGTCGGGCATCGCCTTGCCTGCTTCAATAACGTGCCGATAGCGGTCTTCCCACTCATCAATGAATTCAAAATCTTCAACGATGTCTTCAAAGGCTGCCGTCGCCATATCACTGTGTCCCTTCGCATCTGTCGTGCCGTTTTCATATCACTTTGCACCTAGGTCAGCACGGAACGTATTTCAACAGCTTTTCAATTGATGCCGGATCAGGTAACCAGATGACTATAACAAACTACGCGGCGGTTTTCTCATGCGCTCATTCTCTCGGATCTCTACTGGCGCGCTTATTGTAGCCTGCTTAACTTTATCAGCCTGCGGCGGATGGCGTGATGCGCGGGGCAATCCAGCAAACTGGTTTGGTAAAAGTAAAGAAGCACCACCCCCTGTTGAAGATACTGAAATCGTCAATCCGCTGATTCCCAGAGACGATGATAAGGTAAATTTCTTTGGTGGCCCGGACGACGAAGTTGATTTAAGCGTCCCTGTCGACAGCATTTCAGAGATCAGCATCCGCCCGACCCCTGTGGGTGCGATTATTCTAGCAACCGGGCAAGCAAAACGTCTTGGTGCTTATTCCGCTCACCTTGCACCAGATGAGGCTGCCGAACCCGGCACGTTATCTTATACCCTACGGGTCATTTACCCATCGGTGGGGACGCCTATAGGAACATCTGCGACACGCAGCATATCCGCAGCCATTACCCTCACACATCAAGAGCTTGCCGGTATTGACAGAGTGATTGTTGCCGCTGAAGAAAACGCGCAAGAAACACGGCGCTAAATCCCCACGCGCAACCACCTGTGGGGATCGGTTGCGCACTTGGCAATCAGGCGATCAGGTTAGGGTATTTCGATCACCTGGACGCTCTGACCTTTAGCCGTCAGCGCAATTTTGCCCTCGCACAGGCGCAGCGCATCAGCACCGAACACTTCTTTACGCCAGCCGCTCAGTGCGGCGACATCCCGCTCTCCGGCGGCCATCATATCGAGATCCGCAGTAGGTGCGATCAATTTGGCCGCGACGCCTGCACTTTCGGATTTTGCCTTGAGTAGCACGCGCAACAGATCCGCCAGCGCGGGGTTAACCTGCAGGTTGTCTTTGCCACGTGGGGATTGCGGCAGCTGGTCTGCAGGGCAGTCAAGCCCACTTGCCACTGCCTTTAAAATCCCGTCAGCGATCGCACCCTTGCGTGCCTCGCGAAGCAACAGACGCGACCCACTCAGATCGCTCATGTTTTTAGGTTTGGTCGAAGCCAGTTCAACCAACGCGTCATCTTTGAAAACCCGATTACGTGGCACGTTATTCTGCTGTGCATGACTTTCACGAAACGCCGCCAATGCGCGGACAATCGCCAGAAAGCGACCTGAATGGGTGCGTGTTTTGATTCTCTTCCACGCATCATTCGGGCGCACATCGTAGGTTGCCGGATCTGTCAGAACTTTCAGTTCCTCTCCCAACCAATGTGCCCGGCCATTCGCCTCAAGTTGATCACGCAGCGCCTCGTAGATTTTGCGCAAATAAGTAACATCAGCCAGCGCATAGGTCTTTTGGGCATCCGTCAGCGGGCGACGCGACCAATCTGTAAAGCGCGACGTCTTATCCAGTCCCTGCTTAACAATCTTACGAACCAAAGTTTCGTAACCAACCTGCTCACCAAAACCACAAACCATCGCAGCCACTTGCGTATCAAACAAAGGCTCAGGAAAGACCTGGGCATCGACCCAAAAGATCTCGAGGTCTTGGCGTGCTGCGTGGAAAACCTTGACGACAGATGTATTGCGAAACAGCTCGTACAAGGGCTCAAGCGACAATCCCTCAGCCAAGGGGTCAACCAAAACAGCGTCTGTTTCCCCGTCTCCACTGTAGGCAAGTTGCACCAGACACAGTTTTGAATAATAGGTTCGTTCCCGCAGAAACTCTGTATCAACAGTTACATATGGATACTGTGCCGCCACTTTACAAAACTGGCGCAGGTCGTCTGTCTGAGTAATCGTTTTCATTAGGGCCGCTTTTTTCTAGCAGTTTACACGGGTTTTTCCGTTGATACTGCGTCACAGCCCGAGTTGCAAACATGTCCCTGTACAGAGGCGAAAAGGCTATGAAAAAGACAGCGGCTCACGATTACCTGCCGCATATCGCGCCAAAACGGCCGGATAGAGTTTGTGTTCCTGCACCAAAACACGCGCAGCGAGTGTATCCGGAGTGTCGTCCTTGTGAATTGGCACGGTCGCCTGCCCCAAAATAGGGCCGTCATCCAACAAAGGCGTCACTTCGTGAACGGAACATCCATGCACAGTATCCCCTGCTTCAATTGCACGTGCGTGGGTGTGCAAGCCTTTATACTTGGGCAAAAGCGAGGGATGAATATTCAACATCCGCCCTTGGAATTGGCCTACAAACCCAGCGGTTAGGACACGCATAAATCCGGCAAGGCACACAATATCGGCACCTGCTGCCAAGATAGGTTTGACCAGTTCCGCTTCAAACGCAGCCCGATCCTTACCAAACGGTCTGTGATCAACAACAGCCGTGGGCACGCCCATTGTCGCTGCCTTTTGCAAACCACCAGCATCAGCGCTATTGGCCAGCACAAGGCAAGGGCGTGCTGCGTGATCAGACCCCATGCTTTCGACGAGCGACACCATATTGGAGCCGCCGCCCGAAATCAGAATCGCAACCTTTTTACGGCTGCTCACAACAGGGAACCTGAATAACGAATACCTGCACCTTTGGTAACAGTGCCCAAACGCGAAACAGTTTCACCTTCGGCCTCAAGAACGGCAACCAATGCGTCCGCTTGGTCAGCAGACACAGACAGAATCATGCCAACTCCACAGTTAAAGGTTTTGAGCATTTCACTCTCGGCGATACCGCCCACTTCGGCCAACCATGTAAATACAGGTGGGAGCGTCCACGCGTTGAGGTCGATATCTGCACCCAAATCGTCAGGCAGCACTCGTGGCAAGTTTTCGGTCAGACCGCCGCCTGTAATATGCGCCAGCGCATGCACACCCCCCGCGCGTACAGCCGCAAGGGCCTGTGTCACATAAAGACGCGTTGGCGTCAGCAGGGCTTCGCCTAATGTACCTTCGCCAAAAGGACAATCCGCGTCCCATCCAAGACCTGACACCTCAACCAATTTACGCACCAATGAGTAACCGTTCGAGTGCACACCATCAGAGGCCAGACCCAGCAAAACATCACCCTCGGCAACACCTGCCGGCAGAGCCGTGCCGCGCTCCATCGCGCCCACAGAAAAACCCGCGAGATCGAAATCACCTTTGGGATACATACCCGGCATTTCAGCCGTTTCGCCACCAATCAGTGCACAACCGGACCGCACACACCCTTCGGCGATGCCTTCGATAATACGCGCAGCCACATCAGTTTCCAACTTGCCGGTCGCAAAATAATCTAGGAAAAACAAGGGCTCTGCCCCTTGGCAAACCAAGTCATTCACACACATCGCCACCAGATCGATACCAACGCCATCCACAAGGCCAGTGTCGATCGCAATACGCAGCTTAGTCCCTACCCCATCGGTCGCGGCCACAAGGATCGGATCGTTGTAACCTGCGTCTTTGAGATCGAATAATGCGCCAAATCCGCCAAGCCCGCTCATCACTCCTGAACGATTGGTGCGTTTCGCCGCCGGTTTAATCCGATCTACAAGCGCATTACCTGCGTCAATATCCACGCCCGCATCTGCGTATGTAAGGCCGTTCTTACCGGTGGTCATCGCCTAAGCTCCTGATTGTAGGTTTGGCCTGCCTTTATCCGAAAGTCAGCCAGAAGGAAATATATCTTTGCACATGAAAAACCGCAAAGTCACGCTTGGCTAAATTCTTGCAACGAAAATCACCAAATCCTCTTGGCCTTACAGATTCAATCATGTAAAAGCCGCCTCACTTGGGGGATTAGCTCAACGGTTAGAGCAGAGCGCTCATAACGCTTTGGCTGGGGGTTCAAATCCCTCATCCCCTACCATCCCACTTTTCACGTGACCAACCAGGCGAAAGTTCAATCCGCGCTTTCAGCCTTGAGTAATGTATACAACCGACAACCAAAATTGTTAACGTGTCTGCAATTTACGCGCCTCGATTTTGGCAAGGCTGACCAATTCTTTCATATACGGTTTTTCCGCATCTTCTGTCCGGATCGCGGCGTATAAGCGCCGTGTTATGCCCGATTTTGTCAACGGCCGGGTTACATAGTCAGAATTGTACTTAACTTCACGCACGACCCAATCCGGCATGACCGACACGCCACGATTAGAGGCCACTAACAATAAGATAACAGCCGTTAATTCGGCTTGGCGCACCTGTGCAGGCTCAACACCTGCGGGAATCAAAAGCTGCGAAAAGATATCAAGGCGCGTGCGCTCAACCGGATACGTAATCAACGTTTGACCCAGGAAGTCTTCGGCTTCGACATAGCTTTTCTGGGCAAGTGGATGCTGTCGTGACGCGACGAATACAGGATTATAGTCGAACAATTCGATGAACTGGATACCCTGTGTTTCCTCTGGATCAGAGGAGACCACCAAATCGACGTCCTCCCGTAACAGTGCAGGCAATGCATCAAAAGCAAGACCTGGGCGAATATCCACATCAACATCGCCCCACGCTTTGCGAAACTCCTCTAAAACTGGAAACAGCCACTCGAAACAGGCATGACATTCGATGGCAATATGCATCCGGCCAGCCTTGCCATCACGCACTGCGGCAAATTCGGCCTGCATAGCCTCCACCTGAGGAAGAACCTGTTCTGCAAGACGCAGCAAACGCAGCCCAGCCGCAGATAGCTTCATCGGCTTAGAACGGCGCAAAAACAACTCAACCCCTGCCTGTTCCTCTAATCCCTTGATTTGATGAGACAATGCAGATTGCGTAATGTTCAAGTGATCCGCAGCCCGGGCCAGCCCACCTGATTCATGAATGGCTTTAATGGTTCGCAGATGGCGAAATTCGATATGCATACCAGTGTTGGCCTCATGTTAGTGTTGAGAATTATGAATTAGCCTCATTACTATTTATGTGCAATAGTGTCGCTAAGATTACCCAATATGTCGCTGTAGGAGCAAAACCGTGAGCACACAGACCCCAGAGATTTCGCTTGAATTCTTTCCACCTCAGAATCTTGAGGCGTCTTTCCGGCTGTGGGACACAATGCAAACCCTTGCCCCTCTTGATCCACGTTTTGTCTCGGTCACCTATGGTGCTGGGGGAACGACGCGCGAACTAACCCGTGATGCCGTCACCACATTACACAAAAACTCAGGTCTCAAAGTTGCCGCGCATTTAACCTGCGTATCTGCGACCAAAGCCGAAACCATGGCAATTGCTGACGAATATGCAGCCGCGGGCATCACCGATATCGTTGCTCTGCGTGGTGATCCGCCCAAGGGAACCGGCGCGTTCGTCCCTCATCCTGATGGATTCGTCTCCTCTATTGATTTAATCGAATCACTTGCGGCAACTGGAAAGTTCAATATCCGCGTTGGCGCCTACCCCGAAGCACATCCCGAAAGCCCATCCCAAGCAGCCAATGTTGAATGGCTCAAGCGCAAATTCGATGCAGGCGCAACCGAAGCCCTGACCCAGTTCTTTTTTGAGGCCGACAGCTTTTTCCGCTTCCGCGATGCATGTGCTGCCGCGGGAATAGACACCAGCAAAATCATCCCTGGTATCTTGCCAATTGAAAATTGGACGGGCGTACGCCGCTTTGCCAGTGCTTGCGGAACCACAATACCTGCATGGCTAGACGATGCCTTTGCAAAAGCTGGTCGTGACGGGCGCAGCGACCTGCTGGCAACCGCGCTATGTTCAGAGCTGTGTACGGATCTTATCGAAGGCGGTGTGGAAAAACTGCATTTTTACACATTGAACCGTCCAGAATTAACGCGTGATGTGTGTTTTGCATTGGGCATCACCCCGAAAAACCAGTTTAGAAACGTCGCATAAGCAGATCACTGCCGCGACCACTCCATTTTCGCACGCACTGCCAAACCCTAAAAAGAAAAGGTGTTCGCGCATGATTTTTTTGCGCGACACTGCCGTGAACACGTTCACTGGGGTCCTTACCAACCTGTCGACGTGACCGGATAAAAAACACTTTAGCCCAACCGGCCCACCCCCCGATAGATGGTGCATTTGGATCCACCGGAAACCTCATACGCCAATCCAGCGGCAAGGGCAGCCCACATCCCTCGGCACGGGCCAGCATCCAAACCAGCGATAAATTCGCCAACGGTCGCGCCTCTTCTTTGACCCCGAGTTGCCCACCGACATCCCCATGCGTGCCGCGAAACCAAACCTGTGCAACCCGACCGCGAAACTCTTGGGTGTCTTCCCAAAGAACAGGACTAAAGGCCTGCCGTGTCTCGTCTATCGCCAGGGCATGAAACCCGTTTTTCACACAGGACCCTAGCTTGTGATCATGAAACGCATGATTATGGTCTCTCCAACGTCCCCAAAGTGGGATCCGCCACCCTAACGCTTTGACCGTATCCCAGACACCGATCATCTCAACCTCTAGGGTTGCGTGGCAAAACTGGTCGCGAAACTGCATCGCGCTCTGTGGGCTATTGGGATGTTGGTAGTGACGATAAGCGGTCTGAATGTTGCGCTCTGTCGCATGGTGTTGCGTCAAAAGCCCGACGCGTTCTAAAACACCTGCAAGAGAGCGCACCGCATAGCCCCCCCGCGAATAACCAATCAGGTAAATGCGATCACCAGGCTTGTAACGCGAGGCAAGGTAACCATATGCGCGTCGGATCTGGCGGTTGATACCTCGACCAACAAGAACATCCGCCGTTTCACGCCATGTGGTCCATTGCACACCAGCTTCGTAATAGACCGACACGTGCCCATTCATTTCGCGACATAACTTATAGGTCAGCCCTGCATGGGTTTCATTGCCGTGCTCAAGCGAGGACATCGTCCCATCTAAGATAATGACATGACACACTGGGCCGCGCTGTGTCGTCTCTGCCGAGTGCTCTGCCACAAAGGGACCACGCACGATACGTAAGAGCTTGTTGCCTAGCCTCCGGACGACCATCGGTGCGCGTCTCCTCCCTGATCTTAACCCTACCAACACTCACTCAGGCCAGCAGTGTCGTTTAAGGTCTCATCAATTACTTTCGATATCGTAACCCATCAGAGCCCACATACCCACAGTAAGGCAACTGACCTTTTGATCAGGGTTCTGTGATCAAAAGAAAAGCGACCCTCTTCTTTAGGTGAATTTAACACAAGACGGACACTCTATCTGAGATGCCGATGGACACAGAGCCGTGGTGAAAATCAGTCATCCGATCAGGTTAGAGGCACAAGATGTCGATTTGATCGGATGCACGACCTTCGTTTCAAACACGGGTCAAACACAACACCGGTCAAAGTCAAAGCAAACACAGGGTTTTCCTTCCTCTCGCCATTCGCTATTGGATAAAAAACGCCACGACAGGCAGGACAAAGACCACGTATGCGCGTGTGACAGAGGATAGACCCATGGCTATGGAAAAAAGTTTTAACGCTGCCGAGGCGGAGAGCCGCCTGTTTGACGCTTGGGAAAAAGCCGGCTGCTTTACCGCTGGCGCCAACGCCAAGCCCGAAGCCTCCACCTATTGCATCATGATCCCGCCCCCCAATGTGACAGGCGTGCTGCACATGGGCCATGCGTTCAATAACACGCTGCAAGATATCCTAATCCGCTGGAAGCGCATGCAGGGGTTTGACACCCTGTGGCAACCCGGTTGTGACCACGCAGGCATCGCCACCCAGATGGTTGTCGAACGTGAGTTGGGGAAAGAGGGCAAGAAACGCACTGACTTCACGCGCGACGAATTCTTGTCCAAAATCTGGGATTGGAAATCGCAATCCGGCGGCACGATCATCAATCAGCTAAAGCGCCTTGGTGCATCCTGCGATTTTGACCGCACCGCATTTACGATGTCCGGCGCACCAAACGCCCCCGAAGGCGAAGACGGCAATTTCCACGAGGCCGTGATCAAAGTGTTTGTTGAAATGTACAACAAAGGCCTGATCTATCGCGGCAAGCGTCTGGTCAACTGGGACCCCCATTTCGAGACTGCGATTTCGGATCTTGAAGTCGAAAATATCGAAAACCCCGGCCATATGTGGCACTTTAAATATCCGCTCGCCGATGGTGCGACCTATACCTATGTCGAAAAAGACGAAGACGGGAATGTCACGCTTGAGGAAGTGCGTGACTATATTTCCATCGCCACCACCCGCCCCGAGACAATGTTGGGCGACGGCGCGGTTGCGGTGCATGCAGACGACGAACGTTATGCGCCCATCGTGGGCAAGCTTTGCGAAATTCCGGTCGGCCCCAAAGAACACCGCCGCCTGATCCCGATCATCACCGATGAATACCCGGACATGAATTTCGGCTCGGGTGCCGTGAAAATCACCGGCGCGCATGACTTCAATGACTATCAGGTCGCCAAGCGCGGTGGCCTGCCGATGTACCGCTTGATGGATACCAAAGGTGCGATGCGGGCCGACGGCGCCCCCTATGCACAAGAGGCTGCCAAGGCGCAGGCCCATGCCAAGGGTGCAAATTTCACCGAGGCCGAAGTTGACGCGATCAATCTGGTCCCCGAAGATTTCCGTGGCTTGGACCGTTTCGAGGCCCGCAAGCTGGTGATCGAACAAATCACCGCCGAAGGTCTGGCCGTAATGACCACGGCGACCAAGACCGTCAAAGACGATGATGGCAACGAGACCGAGATTTCTGAGACCGTGCCAATGGTCGAAAACAAACCCATCATGCAGCCTTTTGGCGACCGTTCCAAAGTCATCATCGAGCCGATGCTGACCGACCAATGGTTCGTCGACGCCGAGAAAATCGTCACCCCCGCACTGGACGCGGTGCGCGATGGCACAGTTAAGATCCTGCCAGAAAGCGGCGAGAAAACATACTACCATTGGCTGGAAAACATCGAGCCATGGTGCATCTCGCGCCAGCTCTGGTGGGGCCATCAGATCCCGGTTTGGTTTGACGCCGACGGCAACCAATATTGTGCACCAAACGAAGCAGAAGCGCAGGCACAAGCTGGCGCAGATGTCACGCTCACACGCGACCCTGACGTGCTCGACACATGGTTCTCCTCCGGCCTTTGGCCCATTGGCACACTTGGCTGGCCGGAATGGTCAGAGGAGACATCGAAATACTTCCCGACCTCGACGCTGGTCACCGGCCAGGACATCCTATTCTTTTGGGTGGCGCGGATGATGATGATGCAGCTGGCTGTTGTGGATCAGGTACCATTCGACACCGTCTATCTGCATGGCCTTGTGCGTGACGCCAAGGGCAAGAAGATGTCGAAATCTACCGGAAACGTCATCGACCCACTTGATATCATTGACGAATATGGCGCGGACGCACTGCGCTTTACCAATGCGGCGATGGCCAGCCTTGGTGGTGTGCTTAAGCTCGATATGAAACGGATCGAGGGCTATCGCAACTTTGTCACCAAGATCTGGCAAGCGTCGTCTTATGGTGACAGTCAGATTGACGCCTTCAGCGCCGAACGTGGTGCTGAGCCCCCCAAGGCCACCCTGCCCCTCAACCGTTGGATCATCGGCGAGGTTGCGAAACTGCGCGAAGAAGTCGACGCCGCCTTTGAGGGCTTTCGCTTTAACGATGCGGCCAATGGAATGTATTCCTTCTTCTGGAACACCTTCTGCGCGCGCTATCTAGAATTCACCAAACCTGTGTTCCATGGCGACGATCAGGCCGCCAAGGATGAAACACAGGCGGTTTATGCTTGGGCTGTCGACCAGTCTTTGATCATGATGCATCCGATCATGCCCTTTGTCACCGAAGAGATCTGGAACGTCACCGCAGGACGTGGCGTCAAAACAGCAGACGCCTCCCAGATGTTGGCCCATGCGGATTGGCCGACATATACGGCCGCCGATTTGGTGGATGCCGAGGCCGAAGCGGAAATGAACTGGGTCATCGCCGTCATCGACAATACGCGTTCAGCCCGTGCACAGCTCAACGTGCCGGCGGGGGCAATCGTCCCTATGGTCAGCACAGAAATGGACGCGGCAGCAACATCCTATTGGGAGCGCAACGCAGCCTTGATCCAGCGTTTTGCCCGTATTGAGAGCCTCAGCAAAGTTGATGCAATGCCCAAAGGTTGTATTTCGATCGCCGCACCGGGCGCGAGCTTTGGCCTGCCACTCGCCGATGTCATTGATGTTGCCGCCGAAAAAGCGCGCCAAGAAAAGAACCTTGGTAAGTTGGCCAAAGAATTGGGTGGACTGCGTGGGCGGTTGAAGAACCCAAAATTTGCGGCCTCCGCCCCAGAAGAGGTGGTCGCGGAGGCGCGCGAAAATTTGGCGCTGCGCGAAGAAGAAGAAAGCCGCATCAAAGAGGCACTCGCACGCCTCGCTGAAATCGACTGAGCGACATAGACTGAGCGAAATCAGAGCGATCAAATCCACATAAGCCCGCAGCACAGCTTTTTCTGCGGGCTTAAACCGTAAAACGAGCGTATATATTAATATATATGCGAGATACGGTTAATTTTAGCACTTTCTGCATGCGCAAACGATTGCCAAATCCGTTAATCTCGTTCAGCTTAGTGCTGGGGAGACCGTCTTGGTAAATTACACCCCAATTTAAAGCTGTAGACGTTCGAGCATTAAGATTGGACGTATATTAAAACGTAAACATCTATGCATTTTCGCGTGGAATAAGGCCCTTGGCGCTGGAGTGATTGAATGTTGAAAACCTTCTTTCAGGCTTTCCGCCCGACTGAGACACAACGCCTGCCTGATCCTGATGCAGAGTTGGCGCTCGGGGCTTTGTTGGTCAGAGTCGCGAAATCTGACCGCGACTATAAGTTGGAAGAAATCAGTCTGATTGATCGCACTTTGGCGCGGCTCTACAAACATAATGTACTGCAAGCTGCAAAGCTTCGGGCGACTTGCGAGAAATTGCATGCTGCGGCTCCTGAAACAGATACTTTTGCCCGCCTGATCCGCGAAACCACTGATTTAAAATCCCGCCTCGCGGCCTTGGATGCTTTGTGGGAAATTGTCTTGGCAGACAAAAACGAACACCCTTGGGAAATTGAAATCGTAAAAGACACATGTAAGGCAATGGGGTTGTCCGAACTGGACAATAAACGCGCACGCGCCAAGGCCCTTGAAAAATTTGGTGCGCATATCGAACACGCATCGCCTAACTGATTAAAGCTGTAAATATAAAGCTATAGACCAAAACCTACATAGGATTTAATTCGAGACTTCGGTCCATAAATCCACCGCAAGAAGTAAGGAACACATAATGTTCGCCGATCTTTTAAAACGGCTATTGCAGCCCGCACCTGCGATTTTACCGGATGAAGAGGCGCGCCTTGCTTTGACTGCGCTTTTGGTACGCCTTGCCCGGGCGGATGACAGCTATGACAATCAAGAACGAGACCGCATTGACCGCATTATTCGCACGCGCTTTGCATTGGATTGCGGCGCAGCACAAATTCTGCGGGAACAGGGCGAAGGTATCGAGGCAGATGCACCTGATACAGTACGCTTTACGCGGGCAATAAAAGATGCGGTTCCCCTACATGAGCGCGCAAGCGTCGTAGAAGCCCTGTGGCAAGTGGCACTCACAGACGGAGAGCGTGATCCGAAGGAGGATGCGCTTATCCGCATGACAGCAAATCTACTCGGTATAAACGATATTGAAAGCGCGCAAGCTCGACAACGCGCGGAGGTCAAGTTATGATTGCGTGTCTCCCCATGTACGACCACCCCGAATTACGCGACGCAACGGATGTATTCTGGTCACAAACGCAGAAATCACTTGGGCGTGGCCCATTGGACCTGTCTCGCGGGATTGACCCTTGGGTGGCTTGGTCATCGCCTCAACTTACGTTGGCACAGACCTGTGGCCTGCCATATCGGGCACGGTTGTACGGTCAGGTGCAACTGGCCGGCACGCCAGACTTTGGATTACCAGGATGCCCTCCCGGGTATTACAACAGCGTGATTGTTGCGCACTCCAGCTTTAAGGGCCACGATCTGCGCGATTTGGCTGGTAAACGGTTTGCCTATAATGAGGCACTGTCCCAATCGGGTTGGGCCGCACCAATCATGCACATGCGCCCGATGAATATGCTGCCCGGTAGTTTGATAGAAACAGGCAGCCACTTTGCCTCGATCAAAATGGTTGCAAGTGGCGATGCCGATTTCGCGGCAATTGATGCCGTGGCTTGGGATATTTTCCGTCAGTTTGATCCGATTTCTCACGAGCTTGTGGAAATAACCCGAACCGAACCAACTCCTGCCCCTCCTTTTATCACCTCCAGACAGGAAGATGCAGGACAGGTTTTTGATGCACTCAAGACGGCTTTAGAACTCCTGAGTGACGCCCAACGCAGCACATTGCGTTTGAATGCAATTATCGCTCTCGCACCCAGTGATTACCTTGCGGTCCCAACACCGCCGGGTCCAGCGTTACTCCAAGACCGTCTGAGCGCTTAAAACGCGCAGTCTGCGTTCATATCACTTTTAATTCCAGCACATCGCTTAGAACAGGCAGGCCAAGCGGCCCGCCTGTGTTTGGTGTGCAGCAAGAATATTCCCTTGTGATAGATTTGTGAAATTTGACCATTTTCCGCACAAGGCCTGTGACAAGCCTTGGCAGATCCATTTTATTTATTTACAATATTCAAATATTAGATTTGGATTATGCAAAATTATGGAACACCCATCCTCAAATCAAACGCGCACTCCCCCTAACGTTCATCAATCCGAGCCTATTCCCGACGCAGCCCGCGCCGCGGTTGAGGCCTTGATGCAGTCAGGTGATCTGTTTCGGTACACTGCCTCTGAAAACGCGCCAGTCACTCTGCTTGAACAGGAATTCGCAACACATCTGGGGAGCAAATATGCACTGGCTGTCTCATCTTGTTCCGCGGCTCTGTTTCTCTCACTAAAAGCGCTGGAGCTACCGCGAGATGCCCGCGTCCTGATCCCCGGCTTTACCTTTGCCGCGGTGCCGTCATCGGTTGTGCATGCTGATTGCCATCCCGTATTATGCGAAGTTGGCGAGAATTATCGGATCGATTTAACCGATTTCCAAGACAAGCTCGACGATACAATCAAAGCTGTCATCGTGTCACACATGCGCGGGCATACATCAGATATGACAGAAATCATGTCTCTGTGTCAGGCACGTGGCATTCCCGTGATCGAAGACGCAGCGCATTCTCTGGGGACGACCTGGGGTAACAAAAACATTGGGACATTGGGACAGATCGGGTGTTTCTCATTCCAAAGCTATAAGATGCTCAATGGTGGTGAAGGCGGGATCATGATCTCGGATGATCCCAATCTGATTGCACAGGCTGTGATTATGTCTGGTGCCTACGAGCACAATTGGCAAAAGCACGCATCCTGTGATTCAGAACTCAAAGCAGCCTTTGAAAAATGGCAAAACCAATTGCCACTTTATAATTTGCGGATGTCAAACCTGGCGGCAGCGGTTATTCGCCCCCAGCTGCCCGAGCTTGAGCGACGCGTCCGTGACGGATTGGCCAATCACGACCACGTAGCTGCGCGCCTGAATGCTTGTGACTATTTCGACGTTCCCGCTCCCTTACCGCAGGAAAAGCGTGCACCGGATTCCATTCAGTTCAACCTCACCGGAATGACCGACGAGTTGATTACGCAATTTTCTGCTCTGACTGCTGCAAATGGGGTTAAAGTACAGATTTTTGGACGATCTGAAGACAATGCACGCGCATTCTGGAACTGGAAGTTTCTACCAAACCAACCAGACCTTCCCAAAACACGGGCGATGCTGATGCAGGCCTGTGACGTGAGGTTACCTGTTCAACTGACAGAGGCTGAACTGGATATCATATGCGATATTTTGATCGAATCTGCGACGCAAGTCATGGCAAAAACTGCCGCATAACTTCTTAAAGGTCCGGCATGTCTTTATTCATGCCGGATCTCACAACGGCCGGGAGTTAGTTAAGCTTTGATAGCTTGTCCTGCAACTCGGCGAGTTGTTTCTTTATGCTATCCAAATCATCCTCGGACTCGGCAGTGTCTGGACTGCTTGAGGTTGTGCCTGCAGGCCAGGTGCCAAATCCGCCGGTAATCGCCTTTAGAAAAGTCTCTTGCTGTATTTTTAGGGTTTCAAACCCCGGAATTTGAGACATCGGGTTAATGGCGCTCATATTCTCGACCATCTTTTCCTGACTGTCGCGCAGCATATCAAAAGACGCCTGCAAGAACTGAGGCATAACACCACCCCCTGGCACCATGTAACTGCGCACCAGATCATTCAACACATTCACGGGCAGCACATGCTCTCCGCGGCTTTCGTGTTCCGCGATGATCTGCAAGAGGTATTGACGGGTTAAATCATCTCCAGATTTTAGGTCACGTATCTGAACCTCGCGCCCGTCTCGGATGAAACCGGCGATATCTTCCAAGGTCACGTAATCGCTTGTCTCAGTGTTATAGAGCCTGCGACTTGCATAACGCTTGATCAGCAACGGTTCGGCTTGTTCTGGCATATTTGAAATCTCCCGCTAAAGGGCGACATTGCGCTCCGGCGTTTTATATCAAAAAACCGTAATAGACTGCTTTACAAAAAGAAAGCCCATCTGGCACTGGGCAAGACCGCCATCCCTATTTCAACAACAAAAAGGACAGATCCGTAAAGATCTGCCCTTAAATGGAAGACTATGTGATACAGCGGGAGGGAGGAGGAGACCGCCGTTCAATCGCCTTCATAGTTACTTATTTCGCAGTCGCAGCTTTCTTAGCGGCAGTTGTCACCTCTTCCGTGGCTTTTTTAACTGCTGCAGTTGCTTCTTCGGTGACTTCTTTGCCAGCCGCCATCAACAGCTCAACAGTGTCCATCTGAACTTTTTTCGCAACTTCAGCAAACGCTGCCATATTTTCGGCAGCTGTTTCAGCAGACGCGGATGCAAAATCTGTTGCAGCTTTTGCGTAATCAGCAGGATCGGCTTTGGCTTTGGACATATCACTCATCTTACCAAGAGCTTCTTTGGTCCAGGTTGAAGAGATCTCGGCAGATTTACCTGCGGCTTCCAAAGCGACATTCGACAGTTTCTCGTTCAGAGCTGCACCGTTTTTGAACATGTCTTCAACAGCAGATGTATCGACAGGAAATGCGCCCATCATGTCTTTCATCATTGCGGCGAAATCAGGTGTCTTAGTCATTAGAGGCAGTCCTTATAATTGCAATGCAGATTGTCTGCTATGATTTAACTTAACCCCAAAGTATATGCTGCAATGCAGAAAGTCAAGCGACATGCGCTGCAATGCAGCATTTTTACGATTTATTAACTGTCTCTGCCCTGCAGAAATCCACGTAAACTTATGCGATCGCAGGCGTCGCGCGGGTCTTCACATAACTACCAGGGGCTGCAAGCAACGCCGGAAAGGCCTCATTCCCTAATGCGCGTGCGGGAACCTGTTTACCCGACCGTTTTTTCAACCATGCCTCCCAAGTCGGCCACCACGATCCTTCGTTAAACGTTGCGGCCTCCATCCATTGTGAAGCATCATTCTTGAGATCCCCCCCTGTATAATGCCCGTATTTATTGCGGCTCACCGGATTAACGATCCCTGCAATGTGGCCAGATTGACTGACAACGAATTGCTTTGACCGTCCTCCCATTTGCTGCACACCGCGATAACATTGCGACCATGATGCGATATGATCGCTTTCGCAGGTGATTGACATCAACGGTAAATCAACATCTCTGAGGTGAAGAGTTTCGCCGAAAATTTTAACCCCGCCATCAGCAAAATGATTTTCTTGGCATAGATTTCGCAGATATTGCACAGCCATCTTACCCGGTAAATTGGTCCCATCCCCGTTCCAAAACAGCAAATCAAACGCAGGCGGGGTCTCGCCCAACATATAATTGCGAATTGCAGGGCCATAAATCAAATCATTCGACCGCAGAAAGGAAAACGTACGTGCCATTACATGGCTGGGCAATATTCCGTCGGTACCGATTTGCGCCTCGATTGCATCGACAAAATCATTTTGCAAAAATGGCGTAAACTCACCTTGGTTACAGAAATCCGTAAGGGTCGTGAAAAAGGTAGCCGACTTTATAGACTTGTCTCCGCGGGTCTTCATCAAGGCCAAAGTCAACCCCAACGTGGTCCCGGCGATACAATAGCCCACTGCATTGACTTGTTTTACGTTACAAATCTCCTTGGCCACCTCAACCGCCTTGAGATAGCCATCGCTGATATAATCCTCGAGTTGGACATCCGCATAGGTATGATCAGGGTTTGCCCAAGAGGCGACAAACAACGTGTACCCTTGATCTGTCACCCATTTGATCATGCTGTTTTTCTCTTTGAGATCCAAAACATAAAACTTGTTGATCCAAGGAGGAAACAAAACGATGGGCGTTTCATGTACCGTTTCTGTGGTTGGTGCAAATTGGATGAGCTCCATCATCCGATTACGATAGACAACTTGCCCAGGGGTTGTGGCGATGTTTTCTCCAACCTCAAAGGCGGTTTCATCTGCAAGACGGATGACCAGTTCCCCTTGGTTTGCCTCAAGATCCGCCACAAGGTTCTCTAACCCGCTAATAAGCGATTGCCCTTCGGTTTCAATTGCACGTTCCAAAGCATCAGGATTGGTGGCTAAAAAGTTTGGCGGCGCCATCATATTGATGATCTGATCCGCAAAATAGACCAACCTTTGTTTGTCGATACCATCCAGCTCTTCGGTCGCTTCTACCGCTTCACGCAACGCTTGAGCATTGATAAAATACTGTTGCTTGATGCAGCGAAAATACGGATGTGTCTGCCACATAGGATTGGAAAATCGGCGATCTGTCTCTTTTTGACCGTCTACGTCCTCAAGCGTTTGGCCACTCATCAACTTTTGTGCCTGCGAGAAGTTCTTGACGGTTTTTCCCCAATATTCAACTTGATCCGCCATCAGCTTGGTTGGGTTTTGCACCATGGATGCCCAATATGATGCTGCGGCCCGCGTAAACAACTCATGATTCGGAGCATCCAACCCCGGATTATGAGGCCTCCGTTGTGCTAAAACCTCGACCAAACGCTTGGATAAGGCTTCGACCCTGTCCAAATTTTCTTTCAGCAAATCAACGCCATCACCCGATGTTTCTGTTGTTGCATCCACGATTGAACGGTCTGTTGTTGTCATATTAAGGGAATCCCCATACTTTCGCTGCTGTGCAGAAACACACTATTGCATTCTACGACGACAGCTTTCAAAAGGGCTGGCTTTTCGCGACAAGACACAAAAGCCAGCAGCTAACGCGACACATTTGCACCGCTGCAGGAGATACAAAATGCGCTATATGCTATCCTATGACTGGATGGAGACAGTTCGCAATACCAACCAATGGTTTGGAGCAACTGCTTTATCCGTGGCATCACAGCCTGCGTTCGCTGCCATCCCCAATCCAATGCTAAATTGGGTAGCCGCTTGGGGCGAGGTTACCGAGCGTAGTTTCCAGCGCATGGTTGTAAAACCCTCATGGGGTATTCACACCGTCACAATGGATGACGGTCGGGATCACGTTGTCGAAGTTAAAACCGTTATCGAGCGCCCCTTTGGCGATTTGATCCACTTCAGTGTCTCTGATCGTCCCGAACAACCGCGCAAGGTCCTGGTTGTCGCGCCAATGTCTGGCCACTATGCGACGTTGCTGCGCAGCACCGTCAAAAGCCTCGTTGAAAACTGCGAAGTCTATGTCACCGACTGGCACAATGCGCGCGAAATCCCAGTCTCAGCGGGCAAATTCGACGTCGAAGACTATACATTGTACCTTGCTGATTTCATGCGCGAAATGGGCCCCGACACCCATGTGATTGCCGTCTGTCAACCTGCCCCGCTCACTCTCGCGGCGACAGCCTACCTCGCTGAGATTGATCCCAAAGCGCAGCCATCCTCTCTGACACTTATCGGCGGCCCTGTAGATCCCAATGCGACGCCAACAGACGTCACAGATTTTGGCCATCGCGTCACCATGGGCCAGCTTGAACAATCCATGATTCAGCGCGTCGGCTTTCAACACAAAGGCGTAGGGCGTAAAGTTTATCCGGGACTGCTGCAGTTATCATCTTTTATGTCCATGAATATGGAACGCCATTCCAAAGCGTTTAGCGAACAAATCAGCCGTGTCAGCCGCGGCGAAGCGACAGATCATGACCCGCACAACCGGTTTTATGATGAATATCTGGCCGTCATGGATATGCCCGCCGAATTCTATCTCTCTACTGTTGAGCGGGTTTTTAAGAACAGTGAAATTGCCCGCAATGAATTTGTTGTTGCAGGCCATAAGGTTGATCTTGGGAAAATTACCGATGTTGCCGTTAAAACCGTAGAGGGCGCAAATGACGATATCTCTGCCCCCGGTCAATGTATCGCTGCACTGGATTTATGCACCGGCCTATCTGACGATAAGAAAGCCTCGCATCTGGAACCCGGCGCAGGTCATTACGGGATTTTTGCAGGCCGTGCATGGCGCGACAATATCCGCCCACTTGTCATTGAATTCATGAACGAAAACACCCGCAAAACATCTTCAAAACCTAAAGCGAAAACACGTTCAAAAACCGCTGCAGAGTAACAATAATGACCTCAGACTTGACCTTTTCATGTTCTTGTGGCGCGTTAAAAGGGCATCTAGACCCAAGCGCGCTGCAAAATGGTCTACACCTAGCCTGTCATTGCCAAGACTGTCGCGCTGCCGCTCTTTATCGTGGACAACCCGACCCCAAAAACACGGGCGGTGTCCACCTCTTTCAAATGCCCCCTGATATGATCCATATCGATCAAGGCCACGCGCAGTTAAAACTTTTTCGTCTTGGACCAAACGGTTTATTCCGTTGGTATGCAGGTTGTTGCGGAACACCCATTGCAAATACGCTTAAATCGGCAAAATTACCCTTTGCTGCGATAAGTACGAACTGCTTTGCCGATCCTACACTCTTTGGAAAAGTTAAGGCCGAAGGGTTTCTACCGACAAAAAAACCCGGGCAATCCCCATCTCATCGCGGGGGAATGCGGGTAGTATACGCTATATTTAGCCGCATGATCGTCTCTCGCCTCTCAGGCCGGTGGATCGAAAATCCCTTTTTTGACATTGAGGCAAATGCACCGGTTTCAAAGCCCGAAATTCTCAGCAAAGAAGATCGTCTGCAATCTCGTAATTGAAGTAACCTTACTGCGTGATCCAAGCAGACAAGATCTGTGCAACCTGATCCGGTGTCTCCAACAGGGGCAGCGGGCCGGCGTCTTCGATAATTTCCAAGCGTGCGTAGCCCATCAACTCGGCCATAACATTGTAGCGCTTCACCGGATTTTCCCGATCATGGCGACCGCAAATTATGAGACTGGGTACTTGGGTTTTACGTAACGTCGATTGGTAATCGGACCGACGCTGCATCATCCGGCTTTGCGAGACAAACCGATCCGACCCTAAAGCCTGCGCCATTTGCGCTATGGTATCAGCTAAATATGTACGATTTTCCTGCGACACGAATGATGTTGTGGGAAAAATTTCCTGCATGACCCCCGTTAAACGTCCGGCTTTAGCACGAATGATCCAAGGTTCCCGCTCGGCTGCCTTGGCTGGGCTCTCAGCCAGAGGGGTTGCTGAAATCAGCCCCAATCCGCAGATGCGTTCTGGAATACGTTGCAACATTTCCATCGCAACCACCCCGCCCAGATCCGCCCCCACAAGCGTAAACCGCGGTGGAAGTTGATCGATCAAAAGCGCCACTGCATCTTCGACACATGGTTGATCAAACAGGGGTGCGACACAGACCGGGACATAGGGCGACAAGGTTCTTATCACGGGTTCATAAATGCGGCCATCCGCCATAAACCCCGGTAAAAGGACAACCGGATGCCTTGCCCTCTGTGTCTTTTCTTTTGTCACATCAGCCTCTTAAGAATTTTGACGATCTCGTTTTTAAAAGAAGGGCTCCGTATCAAAAGGCTACGGGTTTTCAGTATCCATTCCACCTGAATGCGCCGTCTGGCCCAAGCTTGGAAAATGGATTGTAAGACACTTCCCAGATATGGCCATCAGGGTCACGAAAATATCCACCGTAACCGCCCCAAAACACCTCTGATGCTTGTTTTACAATCTCTGCACCCGCTGCGACTGCTTTGGCCATCAGCAGGTCCACCTGTTCTGTGTTCCGAACATTATGCCCCAAGGTCATCGCACCATGTCCTAACGTATCCACACAAACCCCAAGATCCTGCGCCAAACGCTGTCGTGGATAAAGGCCTAACACTTGCCCTAACAGATCAAAGGTAACGATATCCTCGCCTTTAGTCTCAATACACCGCCAACCCAAAGCTGCATAGAAATGGGCTGACCGTTCAAGGTCTTCTACAGCCAAAGTAATTAAACTCACGCGTTGATCCATAACAGCTCCTTTAATGAACACCCTACCCTAAGCAGTCGTGAACCATTGTGGCAATGGATGACGGCAGTGCGGACTTTGCTGCCGTTAGCCAGTTGAGGCCCAATGTCTGCTAAAGCTCACGATCGGCCCAAATCAAATTAAGTTGTTTAAGAAACTCATTCTTAGGCTGACATGCGGCAAATGGACTCGCAATCAAAGATCGAGGCCTCGCCACAACGTCAAAGCGCATACTTCTGGGTGACCAGTTGTACACGTTCAGGTCGCCATCATCTTCTACAAGAAGTAGTCCGTGGAAGTGCCAAGTGTCCCCGATTTTATAACCTGATCTGGTCGTATAAAGGGATAAGCCACGAAGCCCAAAGACGGAGCCTAGTTCTCTCTCAATAGTACTGTGTCCCCCAATGCAATATGCACGGTTCGCAGAGGTTTTGACGGCGCTAGAGTAAGCGAATGGAACCGAAGCTAAAGACCACACGCCAACCAAAACAGGAAAACCGAAAACGGCAAATGTAACAAACCTAGCTATTTGCCCCACGGCTGAGACGAGCAAAATAGAAGTCGCACACGCCAATGTCAGAGCCGTTCCGTGCATAACTACCAGTTCTGTTCCGCCACCTGACAAAGCCATCAGAACAAGCGTCGCGAATGCCCCCACGCTTAAAATCGCCAAGGCAAGGATCACCGCTAAAACAACAGGTATTTTCCGACGACTAATAATTGAGAACGCTAAGATGACGAAGGGCATGACGGGCAAGATCGCACTGACCCAATCTAACCATCTTTCCCTTAGAAGTGATGGGTCGCTCAAAGAAACGGGAACAAACCCAAAAGCGATAATAGTCGCTCCAAAGAGTGCTGTATAACTTTGAGGTTTGGAGATAGTCTGTGCCCTCGGTTCTGTCGCCAAAGGCGCGCTATTTCATTCAATGCCAATTGCCGACAATGGCAGCAATGCAGCATTCCCGCAAGATGGGCTCACAGTCTACATTCGCCGCACAGTCAACGAATGTCTCCTTCCATGGATACCCTACCCTAACCAGTCATTGGCGTTGTCGCAATAGACGGTAGCTCCTCGGACGTTTTCTGCCATTGGTAAGTCTTAGTTTAACGTCTTTCTCACCGTTAGTGTGGTCACCTGACGTAGCTCGCCCCGTTTATGTCCAGAGTAGCTCCGCTAAGTGAACGTTGATCAGGCCGAAGGCAGAGGCAAACGAGCTCCGCAACTTCAGTTGGTTCGACCATTTCTCCGATAGGGATGTCGCCTAAAGTCGCGTGTTTGCCTTTTGCGCGGATGAATTCTTCTGCCATTTCGGTTCGAACGAATCCAGGTGCAATTGCAACAGCGACAATCCCATCTTTGCCAAACGAGCGTGCAATTGATTTTGTCAGGTTCACCAGTCCAGCCTTCGCAACGCCATACGGCATGTGATCCTCCGTATAGCCGCGCTGTGCTGCGCGACTAGCTATATTGACGATACGGCCACCCTCGTTCTTTCTAAAGTATTGTATGGCACACTTACACAGGTCGGCTGGCGCACGCAGGTTTACGCGAAGGTCCTCATCCCAAGCCTCTGACCATGCTTCAAATGTGTCATCCACCCGTGCTATAGTGCGGATACCTGCGTTGTTGACGAGCCCGCCAATCTTCAGCCCAGTTGCTTCGGCTGCTTCCCAAAGTGCCACGGCACCATCGTTTTCCATAAGGTTTGCTTGCAAAATCCTTCCGTTTCCCCCTAGCTCGCGAAGAAGTCGCTTTGCTTCATCTTCGTTGCTTCGAAAATGGATCAACGGTTGCCCGCCGAGTTCTGCAATTCGCTGGACGATTGACCGACCAATCGCACCTGTCGCACCTGTGACGAGAACCGTTTGGTTCTTTAGGGGATGTTGAAAATCCATGAGTTTTCCTCTCAATGCCGTCAATACAGACATTCGCTGCATTGTAGAAAATCTGCAAGATGGGCTAGTTCCCGACATTCGCCGTACAGTCGGCGAACGTCTTCTTACTTTAACGTGGTTACAGAGCATATATTTCCGATATGGCCTGTTCGATCAGCGTCAAACACGCGACATCAGAAAACCGATGATCTGCCTCTTTGACCAAAGTCAAACGCATATCATCACACATGGCGTGTTCCATCAAGCGAAGCGCAGTTTCTGTGCTCACTGCTGCATCCGCGGTACCTTGCAAACATCGCACCGGAAATGGCAAGGCAAGCTCTGATCGTAACACCAGGTTTTCGCGACCGTTTTCCACCATCCGTTTTGTCACAATATATGGCTCCATATAATCACTGGGCAATTCGACCTGCCCCTTGCTGTCCAGTTCGGCCTTTTGACTTTGCGAGAACCCCGCCCAATAACTATCTTCCGTGAAATCAGGAGCAGCGGCAATCGTGACCATCCCCTTGATACGGTCTGGCACCGCACGAGCGAGCAACAAGGCTTGCCACCCCCCCATCGATGATCCAACCGGAATGATAGGGCCATCCGTTAATGCAGTAACCACATTCAGCGTATCTTCGTGCCAGTCACCGATACACCCTTCCTCAAAGGTGTTCGAACTTTGCCCATGACCCGAATAATCAAATCGCAAAAAGGCATACCCTTGGCGTTTGGCCCACTCCTCGAGATGAACCGCTTTGGTGCCTTCCATATCCGATTTCAGTCCCCCCAAGAATACGATGACAGGCCCTGCCCCTGCCGTTTGATGATAGGCAATGCGCCGCCCTGTTGGCGTATCCAAAAACTTCAACGTCATCGCATCCTACTCCTGTGTGCTGCCTGCGTGTCTTCAAATGACACTTCTGCATTTAGATTGCAAAACGCAACTCCCGAACGCGACACCAAACCGGCTGCGCCAGCAGCCAGACCTGTGTGCGTAGCACGCATTTTAACACCATATATCTGCCCTACCCTCAGATCCCACAGGTAAGGTGAAATCAAAGTCAAACAGGGACTTGACCTCCTCGAAGACACAGGCCATTCAGACCTCATAACCATAACCCGCAACCGGGCGTTCAGTGGGCGCCAAACCGACGAGGAGAGCCGAGACATGGCCCCTATTTCCCTCACATTTCCCGATGGCAATGCCAGATCTTATGACGCAGGCGTTACACCCGCGCAGGTCGCGGCTGATATTTCGACCTCGTTGGCAAAAAAGGCGATTTCCGCCACGGTTGATGGTCAACACTGGGATCTGCAATGGCCGATCCATGCGGACGCCGCCGTCGCAATTCATACAATGAAAGACGACGTGCAAGCGAATGAGCTGATCCGCCATGACCTTGCCCATATTATGGCCCGCGCGGTACAGGAACTTTGGCCCGACACCAAAGTCACCATCGGCCCCGTGATCGACAACGGTTGGTACTATGACTTTGACCGCGCAGAGGCTTTCACCCCTGAAGACCTCGCGACCATCGAAAAAAAGATGAAAGAGATCATCAACAAGCGCGAGCCCGTCACCACTGAGGTTTGGGATCGCGAGCGTGCGATACAATTCTATACCGATAACAACGAACCATATAAAGTTGAGCTTATCGAAGCCATCCCCGGAGACGAGCCCCTGCGCATGTATTGGCACGGCGAATGGCAAGATCTATGTCGCGGTCCCCATCTGCAACACACCGGCCAAGTGCCCGGTGATGCGTTCAAACTTATGTCAATCGCTGGTGCCTACTGGCGCGGTGATAGCTCTCGCCAGATGTTGCAGCGAATTTATGGCGTGGCCTTTACCGGCAAGGAAAAGCTAAAAGCCCATCTGACCATGCTGGAAGAAGCCGCCAAACGCGACCACCGCAAGCTGGGCAAAGAAATGAACCTGTTCCACATGCAAGAGGAAGCAACAGGTCAGATTTTTTGGCATCCCAATGGCTGGCGCATCTATACCACATTGATGGATTATATGCGCCGCATGCAAACCCGCGACGGCTACCAAGAGGTAAACACACCCGAGGTGCTGGACCGCAAACTCTGGGAAGCGTCCGGTCACTGGGATAAATACCAAGAAAATATGTTTATCGTCGAGGTAGACGAGGAACATGCGCGTGAAAAAGCCGTCAACGCGCTAAAACCGATGAACTGCCCTGGTCACGTTCAAGTCTTTAATCAAGGTCTGAAGTCTTACCGTGATTTGCCACTGCGGCTCTGCGAATTTGGCTCATGCCATCGTTACGAACCTTCCGGCGCCCTGCATGGGATTATGCGTGTCCGTGGATTTACACAAGATGACGGCCATATCTTCTGCGGCATGGATCAGATTGAGATTGAAACCAAAAAGTTTATCTCCTTTCTCGCAACCGTCTACGCCGACCTTGGCTTTGAAAATTGGACCGTAAAGCTCTCGACACGTCCAGAAAAACGTATCGGCAGCGACGAGACATGGGATATCCTTGAAAAGTCTCTGGGGGATGCCTGTCAGGCCGCGGGCTATGACTTTGATCTTTTGCCCGGCGAAGGCGCGTTTTATGGTCCTAAGCTTGAGTTCACATTGACCGACGCCATTGGGCGGAACTGGCAATGTGGTACGTTGCAAGTTGATACCAATATGCCCGAACGCTTGGGCACAACTTATGTTGGACAAGACGGGAATAAGCACACGCCTGTGATGCTGCACCGCGCAACACTTGGGTCATTTGAGCGTTTCATCGGCATCCTAATCGAAGAACACGCAGGCAAACTGCCATTCTGGTTGGCACCACGGCAAGTGGTTGTCGCTTCTATCACGTCCGATGCAGATGACTATGTTGCCGAGGTTGTCGAAACACTACGCCAAGCAGGCGTTCGTGCCGAAGCAGATATTCGCAACGAAAAGATCAACTATAAAGTCCGTGAACACAGCCTTGGCAAAGTACCTGTCATCCTAGCCGTAGGCCACAGAGAAGTCGAAGAACGCACTGTGTCCGTGCGTCGCCTTGGTGAGAAACAAACCAAAGTCGAAGATCTAGAAACGGTAACAGCTAGCCTCGCTCTTGATGCTACAGCACCTGATTTACGATAGGCAGCTTGCGCTATTGGTGCCTTAACCACACAAAACGCCGCAAAACCTTCGCAAGGGGAGGTTTTGCGCACAAAAAATTAACCCAAATGCAACAATTATTAATTATATATTAACTCCCTTCTAGCATTCCTTGCAGTAGGTAGTTATGTACATCCTTAGGTATGCGTTCCGCGTGCATACAGCACGTATGTTGTCAATAGGATCTACATTATGACACCCATCAAGACGTCCTTGGTGCTCGGCACCTCAATATTTATCGGTCTAGCAAGTGGAGCATCAGCTGCCACATTAGATGCAGAAAGTTTAATTGCTGGTAGCACAGCGATTGTACTTGGTGATCTATCAACCAGCGCGACAAGCCATGTCGAAGGTACAGTCTATGTTGGCGGTGATTTGTCATCCTCAACGTTTGACGCAAACCGTGATGGTCTTGCCGATTTGGATTTAGGAACTGTGTCTGGCAGCCTCATCGTTGGTGGTGACTTAACCGCGAATTTGAATGGCGCACAAGTAGGCACCGTTGCAGTCGGCGGCACCTATACAGGTAACCCAGGCACAGAGACCGTTGTAACCGGTGCAGACGTACCTGTAAGCGAAGTCACAAGCTTGTTCGAAAATCTGTCAACTGACTTGAGCAGCTTTGAAGATACAGCCGGCGCCAGCATTTCGGGCGACAGCAATAACGTTGTTTTCAATACAGGCAACGGCGGAGCAGATACTCTTGCGTTTTTGAACTTGGATGCGGCTTATGCTGTCTCTCTCTTTAGCAATCAAAACGCAAATATCTCGTTCAACTTTGGTGACATTAACGGCTTTATCATCAACGTCGCAGGCGACATTGGTGACATCGATCTTAAATTGAATGACAGCTTGGACAATGTTCTGTTCAACTTTTACGAGTCTACTGAACTCGACTTTGGTGGCGGACCATTCAATGCAAGCATTTTGGCGCCCTTTGCGGATGTTACGTCTGCAGCCGGTGGAACCAATGGGACAGTCATCGCGGGTAACCTGACACTTGGCGGCGAAATTCGCCCATTCAACGACACCAATGGTTATGTTGGCGGCCTGCCAGTTATTGCGCCTGTACCTCTGCCTGCCGCAGCGTGGCTTATGTTCGCCGCGATCGGATCCTTGGTTGGACTGCGCCGTCGGTCAGTTGCATAATAGACCAAAGTGATCATCAGTTATAATCTGATGTCATTCATACAAAGAAAGGCTCCGCAGCGCGGGGTCTTTTTTTATTCAAGATCTGTACTTATAATGACTGCTGGCCGTTTAAGCCACAGGTTAATCTCTTTAAGAACAAGCCTTTAACGCACTTCATTCACATAACAATGCTCTTCGGTCAGGGCCACGTGGCGCATCATGACCAAGGGTTCATTTTGTAGATCATAGCCAACCTCATTGATATGCAACAAGGCAACTGGATCGTCTCCTTCGAGTTCCAATAACGCACGATCGCGCTCTGTCGCGATACGCGCAGTTACTTGCTCGCGTAATGCGCCCAAACGCAATCCATATGTTTCCAGCAACCATTTATACAGCAGTGGTGGTAAATTTTCTAACGTCTCAGGAAACCCATCAAGCCGGTGAATGGGCAATACGATGTAATCAATCATGACGGGTTGGTTTTTATACAGACGCAAGCGCGTAATCCGTGCAACATACGCCCCTTCCGGTAGACGCAACTGCTCCACCTCTGCATCACTCGCGTGTTCTTTGATCAAGGATACATTGCGTGTTTCTGTATTAATCAGCGACCCATCAAGCGCGTGCAGTCGGTAGAAATTGTACCAACGATCTAGCGTATGTCGCGGCGCCCGCCCTGTCACAACAGTGCCCGTTTTCCGCCGACGAATAACCAATCCGTCCTGCGTGAGCGCTTGCATAGAACGGCGGATTGTCCCGTATGAGACGCCCAATTGGCGCGCCAGCTCGGCTTCTGGCGGTAAAACAAAGCCTTCAGGCCAGCGCCCATCAGCAATACGCGCCGCAATCCGAGCCGTCACTTGCTCATGTAGCGGAGAAGCCGTCAAAGCCTGGCCAACATCTTTTTCAGAAGCACGTGACATTTAATACATTTCTTTCCTTGAACGAATCTCTTTTTCCATAAACTATATAGTAATGATAAATGCTAAAATATCTACCATACCTTTTGACGAGATGCGATCCGACCTTGAGGCGTTGATCAGGTTTGACACCTGCTTTCCGCCCGCGGCCCGGTACGGCGCGTTTTGCGATTTGGTAGAGAGTTTAGCTGCAGACCTTGATGTGGCCTGTGAACGGATCACCGTTCCCGAACATCTTTGGAAAAGCGCTGGGGTTTCAGGGGCGCGCGTAAATATGTTGCTGCGGCCGAACCTTGGGCCCAGCACTGCACCTGAGGCGTTGATTTACTTTCATGCCGACACAGCCCCTATTGGCGACGGTTGGACTCGCCCAGCGCTTGAACTCACCCAAGAAGGCGACAAGCTGTTTGGTCGTGGCACAGCGGATATGAAAGGCTGTATCGCTGCAGTTCTGGCTGTATTGCGCAGCTTAAAAGCATCAAACACCCCCCTTGCCTTTCGACCCGTGCTAGCCATCTGCACTGACGAAGAAGGTGGCTTACATCCTGGCATTCGTTACCTTGCGGAGACCCAAGAATTACCTGAAGTGCTGTTGAACCTAAACGGTGGGGCAATGCCTCGTATTTGGGGGGGCTGCCTTGGGTCAATGGATGTGACAATCACAGGCACAGGCGTTGCAGTCCATTCCGGACGTCCTCACCTTGGCGTGAACGCCCTAGAGGCGATGATCCCTGTGATGACGGCAATCACCGACTTAAAAACACAGGTCGAGACGCGCGAAACCGACATGCCGCCTGCCCCGGGTGATCCAAAATTATGCGCAAGGCTGAATGTCACAGCCTGCCACGCCGGCGACAAGGGCTCTGCGCTGCCAGGGCACTGCCAAATCGTCCTCAATCGCAGATACCTGCCAGAGGAAGACCCAGATACCGTATTTTTGGAAATGAAAGACTGTGTGGCGACAGTTCTGTCTCAGACGCCCTTGCGCAGCTGGGATGTGACGCAAACCGGTCATTTGCCCCCTGTCTGCGATCCCACAGGCCCGTGGACCCTGCGTTGGGCCAGTGCCCGCGCCGCAGCCGAGGGGCGGCCATTGAGCGATTTCACCAAATATGGGTCTGGCACATCGTCAGATTTTGGCTGGGTCCAAAAGGCCGGCATCCAACATATGCTGCTAGGGGGGCTCATGCGCCCCACCGCAAATGTACATGGACCGGACGAACATACAACAACACATGACATGGAACTTTTGGCACGCTCCGTTGCCCTGTTCCTAAGTGCCGATTTCACAACAGACCCTGATCAACAGGGCACATCATCCTACGACATGGAGACCTCCACATGATGAAACTAACCCGCCGTGCTGCGTTGACCCTGTCAGCCGCAGCCCTATCTGTCTCGCTGACCCTCCCGGCGATGGCACAAACAGCTGAACCGGTTGCGGGCGGCACCCTGCGTGTCAGCGTGAACATCACGCCGCAGGTTCTAAACCCGATGCTGGTACGTACGAACCCCGAGTATATGATCGCAGAGATGCTGTACTCTGGTTTGACAACCCTAGGTCACGACATGACCGCACAGCCTGATTTGGCGACACAGTGGCACGCAAACGCCGATGCAAGCGAATGGACATTTCAACTGCGCGACGATGCTATGTTTTCAGACGGTACAACTGTAACCGCTGCGGATGTGGTTGCCAGCTTTGAAAAGCTGCTAGATCCTGAAACAGCGGCACCCGGACGACGCAACCTTGGCCCGATTGCAAGCGTTGCCGTTGGTGCGGACAACAGCGTTATCTTTACCACGGACGGTCCTTTTGCCGACCTGCCCGTTGCTTTGACCTACCCTACTGCCAAGGTTCTTCCCGAAAGCGTGATCGATGCTGGATTTGAAAGCCTTGCACAGACCCCTGTAGGGTCTGGCCCCTTCCGTCTGGCCGAATTCAATGCAGATCAAAGTGTCATTCTCGAAGCACGCGATGACTACTTTGTAGAGGGGCTTCCCTATCTGGAAACAGTCGAAGTTTTGACCTTCCCAGACGCCGCAGGGTCAAACACTGCCCTGCTTGCTGGTGAAGTTGATATGATGCTGGATGTTCAACCCACAGACTTTGAGCGTATTTCAGCCGCTGATGGTATTGATGGCCTGCGCACCCCATCTGGCCGTTTCTTAGATGTGGTCATGGACACACAGGTCGCGCCTTGGTCTGATCCACGCGTCCGCGAAGCCCTATCGTTATCCGTTGATCGTGCAGCCATGGTTGAATTGGTGGCCGAAGGCTATGGCACCCCTGGAAATGACAGCCCTGTCAACTCTGCCTATGCTTACTATGCTGACAGCCCTGTCAAAACCTACGACCCCGTTAAAGCCAAAGCTTTATTGGCGGAAGCAGGCTATGCGGATGGATTGAGCCTTGAGCTGGTCGCCTCAGAAAAACCCGGCTACCGCAGTGCGATGGCCGTTGTTCTTCGTGAAATGGCCAAGCCTGCGGGTTTTGATATTTCCGTCAAAACGATGGATCACCCCTCGTATCTAGAACAAGTCTGGAAAAAGGGTCCGTTCTACGTCGGTTTCTACAACATGCAACCAACCGAGGGCACGATCTTTAATCTGCTCTTCACCTCGGATGCCTCTTGGAATGAAACCAAATGGAACAACGCAGCGTTCGATGCATTGGTGGATGAAGCGGACAAGACCGTTGACCCTGCCAAACGCGCAGAACTATACGCCGATGCTCAAAAGCTGATGCGCGAAGACGTTCCAGCCTTGGTTCCTGTGTTCTTTGACCTGTTGGGTGCAAAAGCTGCCTATGTCGAGAACTATCAGCAACACCCACGCGGCGCCAACTATGCATTGCATCGGGTCTCCCTGAGTGCAGACGCACCAACACGCTGAGGTTAAAGATGTCAGCATCATTTCTCATCAAGCGCCTGTTTTTAATGGTGCTGACGGCTTTTGTGGTCTCGATCATTGTGTTTGGCGTAACACAGTTGCTGCCTGCAGATGCAGCAGTGATGATCTTGGGCGAAAATGCCACCCCCGAGGCCATGGCAGCGCTTAGCAGCCGTCTTGGTCTCGACCGTCCTGCGCCTATTCAATATTTTGATTGGTTGGTTGGGGTTCTACACGGCGATTTTGGTATCTCTTTACGTACAGGTCAGGCCGTTGGCCCAACCATATTCGAAGCCCTAGGTCGGTCAGCGCTCTTGGCTGCGTTGTCGCTGTTCACTGTCAGCATTGTTGCCATCCCTCTTGGCGTATGGGCCGCAGCGCGCCGTGGCAAAGCAGCCGATCTGGGAGTTTCGGTTTTATCTTATATGGGGATCTCGCTGCCAGAATTTGTTCTGGCGACTTTACTGCTGGCCTGGCTTGCAGGCCCATCGGTGGGATTGTTCCCAGCCTCGGGCTATACATCCCCGCTCGAGAACCCGCTGGACGCGTTACATCATTTGGCGCTGCCTGTTATTACCCTATCAATTGTCCTGCTGGCCCATATTAGCCGCATGGTGCGATCTGAAATGGTCGACACGTTAGACAGCGACTTTATCCGCGCGGCGCGCCTGCGTGGCCTGCCCCGTCGTCAGGTTTTGTTTCGCCACGCCTTACGCAATTCCATGCTGCCTGCGATCACCGTCATCGCTTTGGACATCGGTTATCTGATCGGCGGTGTCATCGTCGTCGAAGAAATCTTCTCCTTCCCCGGTGTCGGACGACAGCTGATCCTGGCGATACAAAACCGCGACCTGCCTATGTTGCAAGCCGGAGTACTGATCATGTCGATGACATATGCCTTGGCCAACCTTGCCGCTGATTTGGCCTATGCTGCACTGGACAAAAGGATCCAGTTTTCATGAGCTTTCTAAAAACCCTTATCCGACATCCCCAAGGTGCCGTGGGACTGTTTCTAACAGCACTCGTTCTAACCATGGCCGCAATCGGTCCTAGCATTGCGCCATTGGATCCAGAAACCATGCATTTTGCAAACCGGTTTGAACCTCCCTCGGCTGAATTTCTACTGGGAACCGATTGGTTTGGTCGTGACCTCCTGAGCCGTATGATGGTTGGCGCGCAATCCACCGTGTTACTCGCCTTACTCGCCACAATCATCGCCACAACAATCGGCGCTTTGATCGGGATTATCTCTGGATATCTTGGCGGCTGGCTGGACGAAGGCATCATGCGTATTGTTGACGCAATAATGGCCATTCCGGGATTGTTATTCGCGCTGTTGATTATCTCGGCACTTGGAACCTCTGCTTTGAATGCCGTGATCGCAATCGGTATCGCCTTTGCCCCCGGCATGGCGCGAATTTCACGGTCGGTCACCTTGCAAATACGCGCCCTAGATTATGTTAGCGCCGCACGTTCCCGTGGGGAAAACTCACTTTGGATTGTGCTTGCGGAAATCCTTCCCAATGTTGCAGCCCCCATTATCGTAGAGGCAACAATCCGCGTCGCCTTTGCCATCATGACCTTGGCAACCCTGTCGTTCTTGGGCCTTGGGGCGCAACCCCCGTCACCAGAATGGGGATTAATGATATCGCAGGGCCGCGAACACATGTTCCGATCCCCTTGGCCAATCATAGTCCCCGGCGGTGCTATTGCGTTGGTGGCAATCGGTTTCAACCTGCTTGGCGACGGTCTGCGCGACGTCCTCAACCCTAAATCAGAGCATTAACGCCATGGTCCTAGAGGTTTCAAACTATTCACTCACCTATGGAACAGCAGCTGGTGATGTTCGCATCCTGACCGATATTAATCTGCATATCGGAAGTGGCGAAATTCTTGGTCTTGTCGGCGAAAGTGGGTCCGCCAAATCATCGCTGGCCAATGCGATTCTACGCGACTTGCCTGGGCAGGTCACAGACGAGACAGGAGAAATCACACTGAAGGACATCGATTTGATGTCCGCCACACCAGAGGTACTACAAGATCTCCATGGACGTCGTATCGCCATGGTTTTCCAAAACGCAGCCCTAGCGCTTGATCCGGTGCAGACTTTGGGCAGCCATGTTATCGAGACACTCCAATGTCATGAACCCCTCACACAGGCGCAGGCCGAAACCAAAACCGCCGAGCTCTTGGCCCTCGTCGGGCTTCCAGATCACCAAGCAATGATGAAAAGATATCCGCACGAAGTATCCGGCGGTGAAAAGCAACGGGTTGTGGTGGCCTTGGCCTTGGCATGTCAGCCTGATTTAATTTTATTTGATGAACCCACCTCAGCCTTGGATGCGACCACAGCCGCAACCCTGTTGGATCTGTTACATTCCTTGAAAAAGACGGCGGGAATTTCAGGCTTGTTCATCAGCCATGACTTGGGAACCGTTGCGGATATCGCCGACCGAGTTTCTGTCATCTATGGCGGGCAAATCGTTGAGACCGCCGCGCCTGACGTTTTATTCTCCGACCCGTGTCATCCTTATACAAAATCGCTTTTGGCCAGCCTGCCGCGCCCTTCGGACAGCCGCACCGGCCGGCGTCTGTCATCGGCGCCGTCCAATGCTCCGCCTCCCAGAACAGGCGCATTACCTGCCTGTATCTATTCTCATCTATGCCCCCATCACGACCCACAGATCTGTGACACATCTGCAGTCCGTCTGCGTCAGATTGATCAACACCTTGTGTCCTGCGCCCGTGCTGAGATCCTTCCCCAACGGACGGAAACCGATGGTGCATTGACATTGGTACCCCCAAAAGACGCTCAGGTCCTCATGGCACGCGACATAAACGTCCGCTTTAACAGCGCATCTTGGGTGGATCGTATCTTGCGGCGCAAAGGTGCATCGGTTCTGGCGCTCAATGGCGCGAGCATATCCTTGAACCGCGGCGAAACACTGGGCCTTGTTGGCGAAAGCGGTTGCGGCAAGTCCACACTAGCCCGCGCTCTTGCTGGGCTTACCCCATTCAACGGAACCATAACCCTAGACGGCAGCCCCGTTGCACAGATGGATAAAGCCTACCGCGAGCGGGTACAGATTATCTTTCAAAACCCTGACGCATCACTCAATCCACGCCATACAATCGGCACGATACTGTCGCGTCCGCTCAAGCTATATCGCACGTCACTTTCGGCGCAAGAGCGCGC
Source organism: uncultured Paracoccaceae bacterium (assembly GCA_947499635.1). Taxonomy (GTDB): domain Bacteria; phylum Pseudomonadota; class Alphaproteobacteria; order Rhodobacterales; family Rhodobacteraceae; genus Epibacterium. The sequence goes on from CANMPD010000002.1 coordinate 85,546, forward strand.
GCAGGAAATTACAGCGATTTTACAACGCGTCCGCCTGCCTGCGTCTTATGCCTCGCGCTATCCTCACCAATTGTCAGGAGGGGAAAAGCAAAGGGTCGCCATCGCCCGTGCCCTAGCAGCCAACCCTGACGTGATCATCTGCGACGAAATCACCAGTGGCTTGGACGCATCGGTTCAGGCCGCCATTGTCGCCCTACTGCGCGAAATTCAGCAGACCACACAGGCGGCCATTATCTTTATCACCCATGATCTGGCTATCTTGCGCCATATCGCGCATCGCATTGCTGTTATGTACCTTGGTGATATTATAGAAACGCGTACAACGGCCACTTTGGACCATGGACCCTACCATCCCTATACCGAAGCACTGTTGTCCTCGTCACCCTCTATAGACCCCGACACACAAACACGGCGTGTCCGTCTGTCAGGCAATTTGCCGACGCGTACGACAAAACTGCAAGGATGCCCGTTCTCGTCACGCTGTCAGCACAAGCAGGACGCGCTGTGCAAAGATACGCCCCCTCCTGTTCAATCCGCGACAGCCGAACACACAATCACCTGCCATATCGCCCCAACAGATCTCGCGAAACACGCGCCTATCTGGACCTTTACGGAGACCCCATCATGACGCCAGAAGATATTTGCGCTCGTGTCGACGAAACCCATTGCCTGACACATCTTGCAAAAATGGTGCAACATAAGTCCTATACCGAAACCGAGGGCGAGCGTGCTTTGGCGCAAAAGATGGCCGATATCTGTACGAACCTCGGAATGGAAGCATATCTGCAACCGGTCGAAGACGAACGCGTCAATGCCATTGCCACCCTAAAGGGAACAGGTGATGGGGAGTCTTTGTTGTTTAACGGTCATTTAGATACGAACCCAGCAACCTCAGGCTGGACAGTCGATCCGTGGGGTGGCGTCATTGATAACGAATTCATCTACGGCATCGGTGTCTCGAATATGAAAGCCGGAGATGCCGCGTATCTCTGTGCCTTAGAGACGATCATCAACGCAGGGGTGCGCCTAAAGGGAGACGTTGTTTTATCCTTTGTTGTTGGTGAGTTGCAGGGCGGAATTGGTACGGTTCGGATGATTGAACAAGGGGTTCGCGCGGATTATTTTATCAACTCTGAACCGACAGACCTACAGGCCCTTACCCTACATGCAGGAGCGTTTAGTTTCGAGATCGAGTTAATCGGCAACACGCGACATGTCTCTAAACGTGACGAGGCCTGTGATGCCTTGGCAGCGGCAGCGGCTTTGGTCCCGCGCATCAATGGCATTACCTTCTCCGGTGCGGCAACTGACGAACACCGCGCTGTCAATCGCGGCCATGTGGGTGTCATGCGTGCGGGTCTAGGACCTGAATTTCACGAATGGCGCCCTCCACAGGTTGCCGATCATGCCAAACTCATCGGCACCACACGCTACGCGCCCAGTCAATCTGTAGAAGTGGTTATGGACGATCTAAACAAGATGCTAGACGCGCTGAAGCTAGAGTTCCCCGGCCTGCAAGCCTCCGTTTCGTCCCATGATTTACGTAAGAACAAGCCGCAAATGCCCCCGTTCGAAGTCGATAAGTCATCTCGTATTGTCCAAGTGATGAACCAAGCCCACCTCGCCGTGAAAGGCACGCCACAACCAACCGGCGCCATCAAGCCGCCGGCCTTTTTCGGCACTGACGCAGCTCATCTCTCGGCTGCTGGAATGCAGGGGGTCGTCTGTGGTCCCGGCGGCGAGTTTAACACAATGCCCGATGAACGCGTCCGCAAATCCCAGTTCATTGAATGCGTAAAAATGTATATCCACGCGATTTGTCAGATTTGCGAAGTAGATGACAAGTAACGTGTTTCTAAAACCGCTCCATGCCTAACGGCACGCGACTACTCAGACCTCGGATTAATCCATCTTAAATCCGAGGTCTCACCTAAGGTGCGGTTAAAATATATTTATATCAGTATATTAAACGCAACGAACAATAACAAAATCGAATATACATTGCGCATTACCTGCCCCTTAATGATCAGGTTTTTTCCATTGAACCGGGGTCACATAAACGATGTCGTCATCCGCACTGACCATCACATCGCCATCTTGAATATTTACCTGTAGCTTCATCGTACGTTGAGCAAGTTTACCCAGATCAACGGTGTCCTTCTCTGAAAAGTTCATGACATAAAGATTGTCAAAACGAGTGGTGCTGTTTTTTATTTTGTCCCACCATGTCTCAGCCGTCTTATCCCCATAGGAATAGACGATCACCTTGTCAGCTTTACCACAAGACTGGCGTATAATTTTCTCACTGGGAAGCCCTAAGGCCACCCATAACTCTAACTCATCACTCAGACTTTTCTGCCAAATATCCGGCTCATCATCGGTTGAAAGGCCTTTTGTCATCTCTAAGTGCTCATGCGCGTTTAACGCAAAAGCGAGAAGTCGCACCATCAGCCGTTCGTCTGTCTCCGACGGATGCTTGGCAACGGTCAGCTTATGAACTTCATAATAGTGACGATCCATATCAGAAACAGATAGTTCGACTTTATAAATAGTAGCTTTTTGCGCCATGTTCGGTCCCAGACTAGCAAAGATAGGGATGCCTAATGCCTTTGGTGACTTTGTGAAAGGAGATAAAGAAGAGATCGCAAACAGCAGACATTGCACTCGAAACAGTGCCAACGCATGCCGCATCCCCCGAGCGGATCATAGACAGGGTGCTGTAATAATCTATGATACCCGCTAGAGCAGAGAGAAAAACCGCGCCTATCCTCTCAAAAGCAGTAAACGCTTTAGCTGAAATGCCCCCATAAGAAATCTAGGATCTTCATAACGTGGCTTTGCTTCTGCCTTTTGATCTTGTATGAGGTTGGCCGAGCTGCTGCATATTGCAGGCACATTTTAAAGGAGATCGACGATGGCTAATGGCACCGTCAAGTGGTTTAATGCAACAAAAGGCTTCGGGTTTATCGCTCCTGATGGTGGCGGCAAGGATGTCTTTGTGCATATTTCTGCCGTTGAACGTGCGGGCCTTACCGGTCTTAACGACAATCAAAAAGTGACTTTTGATATCGAGCCTGGTCGTGATGGCCGCGAAAGTGCGTCAAACATCGCGCTCGCATAAAATTACGCTTTGCTGAAAACAGCTGGAGCCAAAATCTTGAAATGGGCGTATCCTCGTTAATACGCCCATTTTGATTCACATGATATCAAAGTATATCAACAGCTGCTCGCCTTAAAATCTCCCGCGGCTTACTGCCCTCTCGCATGGACATCCTAAAGTGTTGTGACTTGCGCAACTATGGGAGTGCAAGAATCGCGCAGATCGACAAGAATAACACTGTGAACAACTTGACCTCATTTGTTATTATTATCGACCTGAGCTTACACTCTATCCAGATACCTCACGACGCTTTCAAATTAGAGACATATTTAAAACACCTAAGGGTGACCTTAGGCTGATCATGTAGTTGACTTACTTCGATGTGGAGCCAATGATCTTTGACGTTATTGTTGACAGTGACTAGCCTCTAGTATTGTAGACGCTTTCGTTCCTAATTTTGAGGCAACGAGGCCGTTGTCGGAAAGAAAATTCCAATGAAGGCTTCAAACGGGATACAGTACCTTAAATCACGGTGCGTGGTGACCTGCCCCCTGCCCCCCTCATTTCATAACGAGAGCCAGCGGGTTTGGTTTTCATATTGGTCGTCGTCAGTTTGGGCAAACGCGCCGGGTGCGGAGCCCTCAAATTGCTCAAGCGTTCGACGTGCTTATGCGAGTGTTTGATCTCCGAGTGATGGATGCGATCTGACGTTGTTATACTCGTAGCGCCAGAGAACCAGTTTTCGGCGCGCCTCATCGAAGTTATCAAACTCAGGTGTTCATCTTCGACCACATCGAAATATCTTAACCCGAAAACACAAACATGCGAGAAACGGTAGGTTTCCGCCAGTCAACTTCGAAAATAGACAGCACAATATCAACTAAGAAGGTGTCTAGAAAACTAGGGAATCTTCAGAGATACGATGTGTGTATTATCAATCAAAGGCTGTATGAGCCGCTATTGCTAATCCATCAGAAACCGCGGTTAAGGCTCGGTTGTCTTCCTGTTTGGCTTGAGGGCAGAGCTGGGCTAGAGAGTTGCGAACAGGTGCCAAGAGTGCAGAGCCTCCGACCATAATGCAACGTGAGATCTGATGCGGTGCGATACCAGCCAAGTTCAGGGTTTCTTGCGCATTGTCGCGGATATCCTGTACCATCTCTTGCAAGCTTTGCTTCATAGCCTCTGTCTGCAGTGGGACGCGCAGCCCTCGTTCTAAGATGCGTAGATCAATATCACCAGAACCTGCACTGTTCACAGCAATCTTGCCACGCTCAACCGCAAAAGCCAGATCATGTCCAAGCTCATCCTCAAGAACTTCTAGTAGGCGACCCATTTTTTCAGGTTCTACCGCATTTTGGGCGAGATCACGCGCGGCATGACGACTGTCTGGGCCATACATAAACGGGATCATCTGCCAGGTGGCGAGGTCGGTGAACAATCTGTTTGGGGCGGGAAGGGTCCCATCGCCAAAACTGTTACGGATATGCGTTCCGCGTCCGAGCAATGGCATAACGTGGTCGATGGACAGTTGTCTGTCAAAGTCGGTGCCGCCCAAGCGTAAACCGTGACTGGCGAGGATTGTAGTATCGCCCTGTGCGTTTTGCTCGAAACAAGTAAAATCTGACGTACCGCCGCCAATATCAACAATAATACCAAGCCCCTCTCGAGGAGGGGCAGCGCGTAGTGCCGCCTCTGGTTCATACATAAAGTTGACGTCTTGAAAACCGGCAGCGAGATAACATTTGCGCAAATCAACTTCTGCTTGAGCGTCTTTGGCATCATCTTTGGAATGAAATCGTACAGGACGTCCGGAAAGAGCATGAGTGAACTCTTGGCGCGTCACGTCCTCTGCGCGCGTTTTTATCTCGCGCAGGAATTGCGTGATAATGTCGCTGAAATCCATGGTTTTACCAGATAAGCGGCGTTTTTCATGCAGTAAGGGCGTGCCGAGCAAGCTTTTGAGCGCACGCATAAAACGGCCATCTTCGCCATCAATCAACGCGCGTGTCGCGCTGCGGCCGATCCGCATTTTTTTGCTATCGGCATCAAAGAATACGGCAGTTGGTAGCGTCGTCTCACCAGGTTCCATCGGGATAAGATAGGGCTGCCCAGCAGCGCAAACCCCAGCAGCTGAGTTTGATGTACCGAAATCGATCCCAAGAGTGTTAGGGCGTGCCATTGATCTTACCTCAGATTACCAAGAGCAGATTACCTATGGCAGCCGTTTGGGTAGGGCAATCCCATTTTATAGTTTGAGCAGGAGTTTGTACGCTTGGTAAACAATTAAACAAGCTAAGCTGATATATTACTCATGTGACAGAAAGTAATCTGGCGAAACATGTAAAAAGGCGCTCTCAAATGAGAACGCCTTAATGTATTTCACTGTCCGCTTTATTTTAGCAGCTGTAGTACATTTGGTACTCAACTGGGTGAGGCGTGTGCTCGTAGGCTTCGACCTCTTCCATCTTCAGGTCGATATAACCTTCGATTTGGTCTTTGGTGAACACGTCGCCAGCCAACAAGAAGTCCATGTTGCCTTTCAGCTCGTCCAGAGCTTCACGCAGGGAGCCACATACAGTTGGGATATCTGCCAGCTCTTCCGCAGGAAGGTCATAAAGGTTCTTGTCCATCGCCTCGCCTGGGTTGATTTTGTTCTTGATACCGTCAAGACCAGCCATCAACAGTGCCGCAAAGCACAGGTAAGGGTTTGCGGATGGATCAGGGAAACGTGCTTCAACGCGCTTCGCTTTTGGAGATTCGGTCCAAGGAATACGAACACAGCCTGAACGGTTACGTGCAGAATACGCGCGCAGAACAGGTGCTTCGAAGCCTGGGATCAGACGCTTGTAAGAGTTTGTCGATGGGTTGGTGAAGGCGTTCAACGCTTTTGCGTGCTTCAGGATGCCACCGATAAAGAACAGAGCTTCGTCAGACAGATCTGCGTACTTATCACCTGCAAACAACGGCTTACCATCTTTCCAGATTGACATGTTGCAGTGCATGCCTGTGCCGTTGTCACCAGCAATTGGCTTAGGCATGAATGTCGCTGATTTACCGTATGCGTGTGCCACGTTGTGGATCACGTATTTGTATTTCTGCAGCTCGTCCGCTTGTTTGGTCAGGCTACCAAAGATCAGGCCAAGCTCGTGTTGGCAGCTTGCCACTTCGTGGTGGTGCTTATCCACTTTCATGCCCAGACGCTTCATAGTGGAAAGCATCTCAGAACGCAGATCTTGTGCTTCGTCGATTGGGTTAACCGGGAAGTAGCCGCCTTTAACACCAGGACGGTGGCCCATGTTGCCAGTCTCATACTCAGAATCTGTGTTCCAAGATGCGTCTGTTGCGTCAACTTCGTAGGAAACCTTGTTGATTGAGTTCGAGAAGCGAACGTCGTCAAACAAGAAGAATTCAGCTTCCGGGCCAAAGTAAGCTACATCACCGATGCCAGAAGACTTCAGATATGCTTCAGCTTTTTCCGCTGTGCCGCGTGGGTCACGCTCGTAGGCTTCGCCAGTGTCAGGCTCAACAACGGAACAGTGAATGCAGAGTGTTTTTTCAGCATAGAAGGGATCCACGTAAGCAGATTCCGTGTCCAGCATCAGTTTCATGTCGGAGTTTTCGATCGATTTCCAGCCGGCAATCGAAGAACCATCAAACATAAATCCTTCGTCCAAGAAGTCTTCGTCGACTTGATCAGACATAACTGTCACGTGCTGTAATTTGCCGCGTGGGTCAGTGAAACGAACATCTACGTATTCGATTTCTTCGTCTTTGATCAGCTTGAGAACTGCGTCCTTACTCATATGAAGTTTTCCTCCGTCAGAAACTTGAGTATCTTGTGACTAAGCGCGCTTATTTAAAATATACGCATCTTCGTCGGTGTGGGTTAAAGCGCGTCAGAGCCTGATTCACCAGTGCGAATGCGGATCGCTTGCTCGACAGGGCTGACAAAAATTTTGCCATCACCAATTTTGTCTGTTTTAGCAGCATCAACGATAGCTTCAATAGCTGCGTCGACTTGGTCATCATCGATGACAACTTCGATTTTTACTTTGGGTAGAAAATCGACCACATATTCAGCACCGCGATAGAGTTCAGTATGGCCCTTTTGACGACCAAAGCCTTTCACCTCTAAAACAGAAAGCCCTTGCACGCCAACATCTTGCAATGCTTCCTTAACTTCATCGAGCTTAAATGGCTTGATGATCGCTTCGACTTTCTTCATATCCGGTGCTCCTCGCGCTCTTATTGCGCAAGTTCAGAGCACCTTATGCGGACGGCGACAATGCGAAAGCGGCATCGCAGCGACAGAAGTAAGTTTGCGAGTGATGTTGTGATTAATTTTTAATCAATAAGCTCAACAATTAGTCAAGTAACTGAGTGTGTCATTGCGGTGGTTGCTAAGCTTGCCTTAGGTGTTAACAAAAGCGTCAAAGATAAGTGGATTTGCTTAAAATAAGAGCGCTGTTGCGATCAGAGAGACCCTTTCTGTCACGTTGCAACTGTATGGGCTCTTTTACGCGCTAGGCATGCTTGCGGCAAAGGGTTCATAGACGGGACGCAATTGGTCGTCAAAACTGTGCGCCGATAACACTTCTAATCCGCCAACATATAGTGTCGCCCAGCATTGGAAATTTAAACGCACGACTTCCACTTCGCGCATTCCATCGTCTGAAATTAAATCATCGTCAATTAATGAAGCGGCAGAAACTTGGGTTTCGGCTTTTCCGTATAACGCTTTGGCGCGCCAGCCTCGTATATTGACAAGCTGATGTGCTGGCAGATGCAGGTCTCCATGGTAACCTTGTGCGTCAAGCATCGCGCTTTGAAAGCATACGATACGGGTACGCACTGTCTTTTTTTCAGCGCTAAGAATAGGGATGAGGCTAGCATTTCGTGTGATTAAAACGTCACCGGTGCGCAATTGGCCAGCGGGCGCAAAGCCAGAGCGTGTCAGGACCTTTGTTGAGGTTAAAATACCGCTTTGTGGAGACAGCCGCTTGGTTGGCGATGTCTTGGTTGGGGATGTCGGGGCGCTTAATGTGTGTTGCATCATCATGGCGAAGGCACTCTCATGGCTCGTTTCTGGGCTCATATCGCGAGACCTTTGTGTCATTTCCGTGCGCATTTTCGCGCGAGACTACGGCGGCTACGCTGCAATTTAAATTTATTGTACAATATGCAATTTTCCTCTCGCAAGCAGCGCAAAGCTCTGTTAGTCACCGGCTCAGCAAATTGGTCGATTGGAATCAGTACTGATTTGTACGAAATATGCGGGTGTGGCGAAATTGGTAGACGCACCAGATTTAGGTTCTGGCGCCGCAAGGCGTGGGGGTTCAAGTCCCTCCACCCGCACCATTTCGATTTTTACCACATAAAAACACTCCTAAAGCATTGAACGGGAACGATATTTCCGGAGTTCTAGCGCCTTCATTTCGGTGATAGGCAAAGGGCGATGTGAAGGCCAATCTCAATAGTGTTCATCGCAAGGTGATGTTGCCGCTTTCCCATACTTTATAAGAGTTTGCGAGGAATAGCAGCGAGAGTTCTAGCATCTCTTCGAGCCTGCCCTGTTTCGGCGCTGTTTTGTAGCTTAATTGGTCATATAAACGCACCTTGGTGGTCTCTAAGTTGGCGATTTTATCTTCGTAGGCGGCAATCACCCTGTCATTGCTGGCGGACATGATCCGCGTGAGGATCGCGTCAATTTGCGCCTCAGACTCGGTGATTTACCGTTTGATCGCCTCGTTTGCGTCTTGGGTCTGTGCCAATCGGGCATCCCACGCGTCTTGGAACATGGTTTTGGCCAATGCGAATAAAGTTGGGCTGGGCTCAAGGGTTTTGACGACCTCACCAAATGCGCCCTAGACTATACCTCGCGGAATCGATTTCCCGTAAGAAGCGTTCCTTTCTTTTGATCAATTTTAAGGAAATGCCTGTCTCATATCGCCAAAGATCGACGGCATACATCGAGAGAAAACATAGAACGCACTCACACCCGCCCCTTAATCACAAAAGGAATATTCTTCAATAATATAACTACTTAACCTGTCCGCAGCATAGCGAGGTAATGGCGATTTTGAGTAGAGTGGCCGTAAAAAACGGCAATCCCAACGCTTGGAATGCATATACGATTATAACAACGTCAGACCGCATTCATCGTTCGGAAATCAAACACTCGCAGAAGCACACCGGGCGCTTAATATTTTCACATCCTGAGATATTTCGCCAATCTATAAAATTTTAGAGAATCTCTAATCAAATTTTATATAGCTCAACCGTGAGACCAAAGACGGTTGAGGCTCAAATATGGCGTGCACAAGACTAATTATAGCCTCACTTCTTTACAAATCCTTATGATGAAACCTCAACATATTGATTTATAGTACAAAAATATATCTAAAGCGCCCAGAAACCTTAGACTTTAACGCGTGCTTTACGAACCAATTCGCCTCACTTTCAACTCGTTCAAATTTTAATCTTTAAATCGTACGAGCCAAGGAGGGTTGAAATGACATACATGCACCGGCATCAAGAAAGTGAACAAACTCTTTGTGCGGAGTTAGGTCTCATTGGTCGCGAAGCTTGCACACTAAACGACGCCTCCTCAATTATTGTAAGCGTTTTTGAGGCTCACGGATATGATATTCAAAGTTTCAAAACTCTTCCTGCGCATCACCTTGAACTTCAATGCAGTCACTACTCAATAAACCTGAGCCATCGCCGCAGCCTCACCCCAATACGTATGCCCGATGGTAGCCCTTGCAAAAGTCATCTGCAACTCACCTTAACACCGCATTTTCCACAAGCCGTAGATCGTGAAATTTCTGAAATTCTTTTAGTTATGTGCCTACAGGGAATTGTGGAGGCTTTCACAGATGTTGTTTCGATTTTTTGGCTAAATGAACCTCTTGCCATTTCGCGGGATGAATTTTTATCTGTTTTTGAAACTGAGCGTTACACACATAAATTAATGGACGACAATATCCTCGCAACGCATGATTTTATCGATACAGATACCACACAGAGCATCAACACAACGACAGCATCCCCCTGTGTACATTCAGGCGTTGACAGACCCTTTGACCCTATCGAACAAAGTCTCGGCGACCTGGAGCTTCACTGCAACAGGTTAATCGCAAACCTTGATCCAGACCGCGTATTAAGTACATCGAAATTAACACATCCGCACAATGCGTCCAATCGTGGTTTTGCAAAATTTGATCTTAGTACGAGTTTATACAGCTGTTTAAAAAACCTATGCTCTCTCCAAGTTTTTAACCTAACAAAGATTAGATGGCGCCTGCAATCGATGGGCATACAGGTCTTGATGTTCATCGCCGCGCTATGTCTCTTTGATGTATCAACTGGTGTACAAGCCGCATTAAATTAATTCCGGATGACGATATCGTATCGCCTCCCTCATTTCATTTAACCACTGCCTTACCGTAAAACTAAGGCTACCTATTTCATTTTTTCGAAACTAAATTTTAAAACCGGAAACTCACCTTAAAAGTGTGATTTCATCGATCGTATGAAGTTTTAGGCACACATCTAAAACCCTATAAATATGATTTTACTCGGTATTTTAGATATTAAATCATAATCGATATTTGAAATATACCATTTATCAAGGCAACATTAAATGAATTCTTAAGTAAATATACAACAATAATAACGCAAAGCCACTCACGAAAACGGTTCCCTGTATGTTTAAAAATGCCTTAAAGTCAGTTTCGATCCGAACGAAAATCATAGCGCTTGTAGCACTGCCTCTGATGATCATCTGCGCCATCTCAGCTTTTGTGATTTTTGACCTATTGAAGAAAGCAAAGCACGACACCAAGACAACACAGGCCGTCATGTTTAACGTTGGCAACCTCGTCCATGAGTTGCAGGTTGAACGCGGTATGTCCGCTGGTTTCCTGTCATCAAGCGTGACCGATCTTCCAGAGACACTTGTACAACAACGCGACAAGGTATCAGCCCTCTCGCAAGGCATACAAAACATACTGTCTGAGGTTGATTTAACCACATTACACGAGACCTCACAGGAATTCGTGGAACACGCGCAACATGAGCTGGCTGATCTCGATGCCGTGCGGCAACAAGTTTTGGATCGCACAATACCGGTTGGCGAAGCCGTAGAGTTTTACACCTCACTCAACATGCACCTTATCGAAACCTCGCTTGCCTTTGAAATGTTAATCCATGACAGTGAGTTGGCTGAACGTGCTATGGCATTGAGCTATCTGCAGATGGCTAAAGACGCATTTGGGATACAGCGTGCTGTAGGTGCTGTTGGGTTTAATACGGGCTGGTCAGCTGCAACAACGGCCCGTATGGCGCTCATCGTGGATCGTACATCTGAACGCCTGCGTGTTTTTCATGAACTTACTGACGGAAAGAGCTATAAGCTCTACTCTGATCACAAAACCTCGGAGGCATCGCAGGCTTTCTTTGATGCTCGTGATCACGTCTTAGCAGGAACTCCTGATACAAACATGTCGGCGAGCGATTGGTTCGAGTTGGCCACTGCTAAAATTACCTCCCTACGCGGCGTTGAAGAGAGTATTAAGAAAGATCTCATAGCTGATTTTCAAACCTATGACACAAAAAACAAATCTCTGCTTATCCAAATGTCGGCTGGCCTTGCCGCGATACTGGTAGTTATGACATTTTTCTCTTGGAGTATTGTTCGAGATATAACGCGTCGTATGTCTGCACTGACGGCTTCTTTGATCGATCTGGGACAAGACAAACTGGACAACCCTGTTTCTGGCCAATCATGTCATGACGAACTTGGAACGATTGCACGTCAGGCTGAAATCTTACGAGGACTGGCACAAGAAAAGCGGGCCGCTGATGAGGAGTTTTCTCAAAGCGTCGCTGAACAAAAACAAGTGCAAGACATGATTGGCACCGGCCTCTCGCAACTTCAAAGCAAAGAGCTGAGCTATCGCCTGCCTGAAGATTTCCCCGAGCGCTTCAAAGACCTCAGAGACGATTACAACACAGTGGTCACCGACCTCGAAGATGCCATGCGCATCGTCAACGATACAAGCTTTAGTGTCAGCAACGGTGCACAATCAATTTCCGCCAACGCGACAGATCTGGCCTCACGTACAGAAAACCAGGCCAATGCATTGGAGCGCAGTACCGAAGCCTTGGGCACGATTACCCAAAGCGTTCAAACATCTGCTTCGAACGCACGCGACGCACAAAAGGTTTCGTCCGGGACACGTACTGAAGTGGAACGTTGCAACTCGATTGTGACTGAAACCATTCAAGCCATGGTCGCGATTGAGACATCATCCAAAGAAATTTCTCAAATCGCTCAGGTTATTGAAGATATTGCCTTCCAAACAAATCTACTGGCTTTGAATGCTGGCGTAGAAGCTGCACGCGCAGGAGAAGCCGGACGTGGGTTTGCTGTTGTTGCTGGTGAAGTCCAAAATCTTGCTCAACGCAGTTCAAATGCTGTCGCGCAAATCGACGCACTCACAGCCCGCAGTGCGGATGAGGTGAAACGGGGTTCCTCCTTGGTATCCAATGCCGGCGCAGCTATGAATGCAGTGAGTGATCAGGTGAATGACGTTACACACTATATTGTTGATATCGCTGAAGGATTAAACACTCAGTCGACACAACTTACCGAGATCAACCAAGCGATCAGTGAGATGGAAAACATGACCCAGAGCAATGTCGCTATGGTGGAAGAAACCACAGCAGCATCGCAGGAACTTTATACAATGGCCAGCAAGCTCAACACCTTGATTTCCGAGTTCCACATTAGCGCTACACAAGAAAACGAAAATAGTTTCGCTGCGTAAACAGTCAGCGCTGTCATGTTTTGCAACAATGACAGCGTGACTTTGCACTCAACCCCTATTGTATTTTAGCTGAGTGCATCGGTAAGAACCGACAAGACCACATCTTTCGGCACATCAGCAGTAACAAATGCCTGCCCTATACCGCGCGCAAGAATGAAGCGCAACTGACCATCAAGAACCTTTTTATCTTGACCCATCAGATCCAAGAGCGTTTCCGCATCAGGTAGCTCGCCGGGAATATCAGACAGATCACATTTCATTCCCATATCTTTAAGATGTGCGCGCACACGACTGGGGTCTTCTTGACTGCAAAGACCCAGACGTGAGGATAGTTCAAAAGCCAGTGCACACCCGATTGCAACACCTTCACCATGCAAAAGACGATCACTGTAATGCGTTGCAGCCTCTAACGCGTGACAAAAGGTATGACCAAGGTTCAAAAGCGCCCGGTCCCCTTGTTCAGTTTCATCACGTGCGACGATGTCCGCCTTCATTTGAACAGACCGCGCAACCGCTTCGATCCGCGTCGCCATATCCCCTGCAGAAAGTTTAGGCCCATTCGCTTCAAGCCAGTCAAAGAAGACTGCGTCCCCTAACAGACCATATTTGACAACTTCTCCGTATCCGGCCAAAAAATCCCGCGTGGTCAGCGTACCTAGGACCTCTGTGTCGGCCAAAACCAGTGATGGTTGATGAAACGCTCCGATCAGGTTTTTACCCTGCGGCGCATTGATACCGGTTTTCCCACCAACAGAGCTGTCGACCTGCGCCAAAAGCGATGTCGGGATCTGTACAAACCGAACTCCGCGTCGCAACACTGAGGCCGCGAAACCGGCAAGGTCACCAATAACACCGCCGCCAAGTGCAACAACAACGTCATTGCGTTCAACTTTTTGATCCAAAAGCCACTCAACCGCACGGCTAAAATGTGGCCAACTCTTGGTGGCCTCACCAGCCGGTAAGGCCAATGCAGTCATTTCAATACCGGCCCGCGCCAAACCCGCACGTAACGTTTCAAGATGCAAAGCGGCAACGTTCTCATCGGTCAATACCGCGACGCGTTTGCGTTTTATCATCGGTGCAATTCTTGCACCTGCATCACCCAACAAACCTGGACCAATCGTCACATCATAGGCTCGATCCCCCAAGGGGACATGTACAGTATGTTCCATTACACCCACTCCAAAACATCCGGGCGCGCCTTCAATGCGTCTAACACCCGCTCGACCATCTGCTCTATTGACACCACTTCGTCTGATGGCACTTTCAAATCCGCCAAGCCATAGACCGGCATTCGATTTTCATAAAGGTCAGACAATGTTTGAAAGGGATTATCCGTTTGCAGCAATGGTCGCGTATCCCGCCCTTTGACGCGTTTCCACAACACACTTAAATCGGCAAGTAGGCAGACCGACACACCTGACTCTGAAATGAGATCCCGATTTCTCTGCGCCATAAATGCGCCGCCTCCGGTTGAAAGCACACCGCGCTCTTCGGTTAAAAGCCGCTTGATCACTTGATGTTCTTTTTCACGGAAGAAAGCTTCACCGTCGCGTGCAAAAATCTCGGGCACCGACATGTTTGCCGCGGTCTCTATTTCAAGATCACTGTCAAGGAACGGTACGTTCAAACGCGCGGCCAAGGCCCGTCCCACCGCAGTCTTACCAGCCCCCATCATCCCAACCATGACTATGGTCTTATGCAACTGTGTGCTCGCAGGTACTGGTGCGTTTTCATTGTCCCGAAGGGAGCAGCTTTCTGCCAAAATGCCGGTCTCTTGATCTTTTTCACTCATTCTTCTGTGAATGACGTGATATTGGCCAAAAGGCCATATATAATCGTCGTCAATACATCAAGAAACGAATGAGAGCAGTACATGGCACGATTGATCAAATATTTTTTGTATCTTGGCATTTTGACGGCAATCGCCTTGATTTGTTATGCTTATATCGGGCCATGGTTTGGCGCAGATTTCTCTGCCCCACTCGAAGAGGTGCGTAAGCCAGTGGTGCTGGATGGCCAATAAATATCGCGGCCTCTTACCTCAGATGGGCAAAAGCCCCAAAACCGGCACTCACATGCGGATCGCACTTCTTGCTTGTGCGATATCCATGCATGCCATCGCAGGGCACGCACAGTCACCGTTAAATGCGATTGATTGGTTAGAACATGCCGGGACAACCCCCGGCGATGCAATACCCCCAACGGTTTTGCGCGAATCGCCTGTAAGTAAAACGGCAACGCGCCCAACGGTGACGGTCCTTCCACTCCAACAACAATCCCCTCCTGTGGGGCTAATTTCCAGCATAACAACAGGCCTGCCTTACGATTTGTGGCAACATAGCGCGCCACAAGATATCGCAGAACGCATCCAAGATATACCTGTGCGTGGAATGCCTGCGATGCAATCGCTTCTGATGACATTGCTACTCAGCGACACGCGTCCCCCTTATGCGGATCGAGACATCGTTTTGCTGGCGCGTCTCGATAGGTTGATGCAATTAGGCGCCGCCGACCCGGCCCTTGCATTGGTTCAAGACGCAGGACCAACACAAACCCCGGATCGTTTTAAGCGATGGTTCGATGCGTCCTTGTTGACGGGAAACGAAAGCCACAGTTGTGCTGCCGTATCTGCGGCCCCATATTTGAGCACCGATTACCGCGTACATATTTTTTGTATGTTGCGACGCGGCGACTGGCCACTTGCAGCTTTAACTCTGGATGCGGCACAAACATTAGACTTACTATCCCCCCGAGACAGTGCATTATTTGAGCGCCTTATCCATGCGGATAGTTTTGAAGAAGCCCCTACCCTACCGTTCCCTCGCCGACCTGATGCACTTACCTTGCGTGTGTATGAAACAATAGGAGAGCCACTGCCCACCGCCACCTTACCGCGAGCTTTTGCCACGGCCGATTTGCGTGACATCGCAGGCTGGAAAGCACAGTTAGAAGCCGCCGAGCGTTTGACCCGAAGCGGAGCGATGAACCCGAACCTGCTGTTGGGGCTTTTCACAGAACGTGCCCCCGCTGCATCTGGTGGCATCTGGGACCGTGTCCGTGCCGTTCAAAACATGGACCAAGCCCTGGAATCAGGTGATATAGATGCCATCACAGCCGCCGTTGACCCGCTCTGGCAGGCAGCACGATCTGCAGGGCTCGAAACTGCCGTTGCTGAACTTTTTGCTGCGGATCTTGCAAAATATACGTTAAATGGCACTGCGAACCTTCGCGCATGGCATCTATGCCTTTTATCGTCACGTTATGAGGCCGCCGCCGATAAAATTACTGCACCTTCCGGCACACACGCACAATTTCTTTCCGCCCTTGCCAAAGGCATACCCCAAAATGCGGATGCGCAAACAGATCTCGAACAAGCCATATCTATGGGATTTCGCAATGATATAGCACTTTCACCTACACAAATAACCTTGATCCAGAATCGCAAACTTGGTGAAATTATTTTACAAACAATGGCGAAATTTGCCCAAGGCGCCAGCGGTGATTTAACTGCATTAAGCCAATCCCTCGCGACTCTGCGACAATTGGGCCTAGAAGACACTGCACGGCGCGCCGCGTTACAACTTATTTTATTGGCAGACACCTAAGATGCGTGCCCCTTCTGACCCCCTTCAATGGATCTCGACGTTTTTGGATGCACAAGCCGCAGAATTAGGAGCGGCGCATAATACGCTCTTGGCTTACGGCCGTGACTTAAAAGACTTGGTCAACTGGATGAACCATCATGATCTCGCATTTGACACGCTCGCGCGCACCGACTTAGAAGCCTATTTAATCTCATGCGATGCGAACGGGTTAAGCCGTGCAACCCGTGGTCGCAGGCTGTCCTCGCTCAAACAGCTATATCGCTTTGCATTTGAGGAAGGGTGGCGCACGGATAATCCGGCGCTTCAAATCAAAGGCCCGGGACGTGTTAAGTCTCTTCCTAAGACGCTAGATATGTCTGAGGTTGATCGCCTCATCGAAACGGCGAAAATCACTGGACGTACCCCAGCCGACCGGGTGCGCAATGCCTGTCTCATTGAGTTGTTGTATGCAACCGGAATGCGCGTGACCGAGTTGGTCTCTCTTCCGGTTTCCGCAACCCGCGGAGATCCACGCATGCTATTGGTTATGGGAAAAGGCAGCAAAGAACGTATGGTTCCCCTGTCCGCAACTGCGCGTGTCGCCCTCGCCGCGTGGAACTCAGAGCGCGACATGATCGAAGAGAAACGAGAAGCCCTTGGTCATAGAAAATCCAAGTTCTTGTTTCCATCGCGCGGGAAATCCGGTCACCTGACACGAAACCGCTTTTTCTTGCTAATCAAAGAAATGGCCGTCGCAGCTGGGCTATCACCTGAAAGCATTTCACCCCACACCTTGCGTCATGCATTTGCAACCCACCTGCTGGCAAATGGCGCGGATCTGCGGGCGATCCAAACTTTGTTGGGACATTCGGATATTGCAACGACAGAAATCTACACCCACGTACTCGACGCTCGGCTCAATGAATTGGTTCATACACATCACCCTCTGGCTCAAGATGATGTAGATTAGTTGACGGGACGTCGAAACATGCGCGCGACCAATACTTGATCACAGCCATCACTGCGGTCATATACGTCGCAAGCCCTGTTAGAATGAGATCTTGCATATGGATACGACCACCGCTCTTCTTGATAGTTCCTTTTGGATAACATCAGCTGGCATTGCACTGTTGTTGGTTTTGTCCGGCTTTTTCTCAGGGTCAGAAACCGCTCTGACGGCTGCGTCACGCGGCAAGTTACGCCGCCAAGCGGATAAAGGCTCACGCGGTGCCGTGCGTGCATTAGACGTCACCGAAGACAGCGAACGTTTGATTGGCTCTGTTTTACTGGGCAATAACCTTGTCAACATCCTTGCCACCTCGCTGACAACAGCGCTGTTCACACAGACCTTTGGTGAAAGCGGCGTTGCCCTAGCAACACTGGTCATGACCTGTCTTGTACTTGTTTTTGCAGAAGTTTTACCAAAGACATATGCGATTTCTAATCCGGAGAAAGCCGCCTCAGCTGTGGCACCAACAATTGGAACGCTTGTCACCCTGCTTGCCCCAATAGTCAGTGCCGTGCGCCTTCTTGTGCGAGGGGTGTTGCGTGTCTTTGGCGTTCGTATTGACCCTGACAGCCACATTATGGCCGTACGAGATGAAATTGCGGGGGCCCTGCAAATTGGACATTCCGAAGGCGTAGTCGAGAAAGAAGATCGCGACCGTATTTTGGGGGCATTAGACCTATCCGACCGTGCCGTCGACGAAATTATGCTGCACCGCTCCAAAATCGAAATGATCAACGCAGCAGACAATGCCCAAGCGATCCTGGAACAATGTTTGAAATCACCGCATACGCGTCTTCCAGTCTATCGCAACGAACATGAAAACATTATCGGCGTGGTTCACGCAAAAGATCTGTTACGCCATATCTATGCCGCGATCGGTGGCCCCGATGGTGACGCCAGCGTCCTGAAACAGTTCGATATTTCAGAGGTTTGCAAACCTCCTTACTTTATTCCTGAAACTACGACCCTAGACGAACAGATGCGGCGGTTTCTCAAAATGCGCACACATTTTGCCCTCGTCGTGGATGAATATGGCGCACTAAGAGGTCTCATTACACTCGAAGATATTCTAGAGGAAATCGTTGGCGAAATTACCGATGAATTTGACCCAGCAAATCAAAGTTTTGCAAAGAAAACAGCTGATGGAAACTTTTTCGTAGAAGGTGCAACAACAATCCGTGACTTAAACAGAGCTATGGATTGGGCATTACCTGATGACGAAGCGAATACCGTTGCTGGCCTGGTCATTCACGAAGCTCAAATGATCCCTACAACAGGGCAAATATTCTATTTTCATAACTTCCGATTTGAGGTTGTTACCCGCGATGGGAATCGTATCACAGCCCTGAAAATAAGACCTCTAAATGGATAATATCTGCTTCATCATAACCTGAAGCAGCCATAGTCATCTGGACGGTTGATAAGGAAAGATAACTTTCACCGCAGCTTTTGAAACCCCTTATAAGGCGCCCCTAACTGTAGTGCGAAAGGCAATTTTCGATGGTATAGCTTGGGAGAGATACCCTTAAACAACTGCGCGTTTTTGAAGCTTCCGCAGTCAGTTTCCATCACGGCTTTACCATACGTCATAGAAACACATTGGATTCACATACAAACAGTTACACGGCATAGAATATGCAAATCCAATACCGAGCCAACGGAATCCAAAATACCCGAAAATAGTTTCTCTTAGACGATGTATACTAGCGTTATTCTTGCTTTATACGCTCTAAGTAAGTGGTCTAACTACCAAAAAACAAAAGTTGTGTTTTTGGCTCCGGCGGTAGGGATCGAACCTACGACCAATTGATTAACAGTCAACTGCTCTACCGCTGAGCTACGCCGGAAACTGCACGCTTCATAGCGACCATTCATTACAGCGTCTAGACGAAAAATGTTCTCACTGTGAAAATAATCTTATACGCGCGTCGTAATCTTAGGTTTGCCAAAATATCCTGACGCAATGAGCCAACCGTTTGATAAAGTCTTTCACATGACTGCAGTACCATATCATGACAAACCAAAATGGTTCTGTGCACACTCAAGTAAAAATGGAACCGATGTTGATCAAGACTACACTGCCCTAGGATCTAACTGGTAAAATACCATTGGGAGCTTCACACCGCGCTATGATTCTATTTATTACCCATTATCAACTACATCTGCTTATCCTTGCCTTCAGTCTTGGCTGTATCGGCACCTATCTGCTGTTTTCGAAACCAGCTAGCCATCGTGCTTGGCGCGTTGCTGACCTAGTCTGGGTGTTATTGGGGGGGCTCGGTGCGGTGACAGCTGTCGTTGCGGGCATATACAAATCTGACAGCTCACGATTGGACCGTCAGATAGACATCGCCTATGCCGCAGTGCAGGCCTTTGACCATGACGCCGCGCGCTTTCGACTGCGGTTTTGCGACCCAGCGTACGACAATGATATCGCCGTGCTATGCGATAAGGTTGATTTCCTTTCAGCTTCCAGTGCCGAAAATGCTGCCCTTCCGCTGTTTACGGCCGTCACAAATCGTGTAAGCCCCCTGCAAAGCTTAAATTGGCGCGGCAGCCATGAGATCACAGAAGAAATGGATGACTTTGATGCCAGTAGCTTTCTGGTTTTTACAACCCTCGACACTGAGACCGATGCTGCCGTAACCAATATGCGGCGAAAAGTTCCCACCATTGCAGCAGATTTCCTCATTATCGCGCGTGCTTATGAGGATTTGATTGCCCAAATGCAGCGCTTGCAAGATGAGTGGGATTTGCTGAAGGAAAATGCTTATATCTTGTTCCTGCAGCTCATCGCCCTTTGCCTTATAGGATTTGCTGCACCGTTCCGACTAGGTAAATCCATTGTCGATCTCAGAAAATAGGAAAGCAAACCAATGCGGCATTTTGACGAAATTTTTGACATCGCCGCGGCACGCCATGGCGGTCCCCAAACGTTGATCGCCAAGCTTGAAGGACCAAAGTCAGACATTATATCTCTGCCGGAGGACCGTTGGTTATCGATTATGACCAAATGCATCTTTCGAGCTGGGTTTCATTGGCAAGTGATCGATAACAAGTGGGACGGTTTCGAAGCCGCTTTTGACAAATTTGACGTTAGTCGCAATGCGTTCATGAATGACGAAACCCTCGACGCGTTACTTAGAAACACGGATATCGTACGTAATGGTGTAAAAATCCAATCCGTACGCGACAATGCGGTCTTCTTAATGGAACTACGTGAACAAGGGGGTGCAGGCACCGTACTTGGAGGGTGGCCTTCGCAAGATTTCGTGGGCCTGCTTGATACGCTCAAAAAGCGCGGTAGCCGCTTGGGGGCTGCGACAGGCCAATACGCGATGCGTTTTGCGGGCCGTGACGCGTTTATCTTATCAAAAGATGTCACCGCTCGCCTGATCGCCGAAGGGGTGATCGACAAACCCGCCACCTCGAAAACTGCACTAAAAGCAGTGCAAAGCGCCTTCAACATTTGGATGGAACAATCTGGCCGATCCCTGAATGAAATCAGCCGGGTGCTCGCCTTTAGCGTCTAAACCAAAAGCCCATCTTGTAAGTGTAAGACACGATCCATACGTGCTGCCAGAGATGGATTATGCGTGGCAATCAACGCCGACAATCCAGTTTCGGCCACCAAGTCCACCAGAACATCAAACACTTGATCCGAAGTCGCAGGATCAAGATTGCCTGTGGGCTCATCCGCCAATAAAACCGACGGGCTGTTGGCCATCGCGCGACAAAAAGCGACCCGTTGCTGCTCACCACCAGAGAGCGCGGCAGGTCGATGCGCGGCGCGTTCCGACAGCCCCACACGCGCCAACAGATCTGCGCCGCGCGCGCGGGCAGCGCGCTCACTCTCACCGTTGGCCAGTTGCGGTAGCACAATATTTTCCAACGCCGAAAACTCTGGCAACAGATGATGGAATTGATACACAAAGCCAACTTCTCGACGACGCATTTGTGTACGCAAAGTCTCGTTTGCAGAAGCCATATCTTGTCCTGCTACTCGGACCGTACCACGGTCCGCTTGATCCAGAAGACCTGCAATGTGCAGCAATGTCGATTTCCCGGCTCCCGAAGGAGCGACCAGCGCGACCACTTCCCCCCGTTTAAGCTGTAAATCAACCCCGCGCAGGACCGCCACGTCTGCAGAAGAACCTGTAACGTAAGATTTCTCTAGCCCGTTCAGTTCCAAGGACAAATCACTCATAACGCAGTGCCTCCACAGGGTTCATTCGCGCGGCACGTCGCGCTGGAAAGATTGTCACCACAAAGGACAGTCCTAATGAGAGACCAACCGCCGACAGCACATCGCCAATCTGCAATTGCGCAGGCAGCGCATAAATGCCGCGAATAGCAGGGTCCCAAACGCCCCCTCCCATAGCATAGTTCACAAAGCCAAAGATCGGATCGATATAGATGGCAAACAAGCACCCTAAAATGACACCACAGGCGGTTCCAATGATGCCTGTGAACGATCCACACAAGAAAAACACGCGCATGATTGAGCCTTGAGACAATCCAATCGTGCGTAATATTCCAATGTCACGCCCTTTGTTTTTTACCAACATGATCAAGCCCGACACGATATTCATCACTGCAATCAGCACCAGGATCGATAAGATGATGAACATCACATTGTCTTCGACCTCCAATGCGCGCAAAAAACCACCAGAAGCGTCCCGCCATGTCCAAACCCCGTAAGCTGAACCTGTCGCTTGCAACAAGGGCAACACATAGCGGTCGATTGCTTCAGGATCCTCTACTGCCACTTCAACCTCATCTGCAAAACCTTCACGGTTGAAGTAATTTTGTGCTTCGTCAAAAGGCATATAGATCCGCACGGAGTCGATATCATAGCGACCGACACTAAAAATATAGACCACTTCGTAGGATTTTACCCGCGGGCTGGTCCCCATCGCAGTACGGACACCGTTAGGGGAAATCAATTTAATCCGATCCCCAACACGCAAACCTAATTCACGGGCGACCCCAGTCCCAATCGCGACACCTTCGTCAAACCGTGACAAGTCCCCTTCGGCCTTTTCCCCTGCTGCAACACCTTCCACTTTTACCAAGTCAGCCGCACGCATCCCGTAGACTTGAACACCCGCGTTACGATCGCCGCGGTTCGCCATTACCTGTGCTTTGATTAAAGGGGCTGCGCGTACCACGCCTGGCACTTGCTCTGCTGCTGAAGCAAGTGCCGCATAATCAGATATGCGCCGATCTAGACGTCCAGCTTGGTTCACCTCTCCATGCGAATACAATGATACATGCGCATTTGCGCCCAAAATCGTACCCACAAATTCTGCGCGAAATCCGGATCTCACCGCAAGCGTGGCAATTAGAGCAAACACAGCCAGTGTGATACCAATCAAGGAAATCCATGTCATCGTACTGACCCCGCCTTCGCTGCGCCGCGCACGCAAATAACGCCAAGCGATCAGCCATTCAAATTTTGAGAACGGCATTGGGTCAGCCTTCAGGTCAGACATGGGTATAGAATCCTCTTAACATAAGGCTGTCCGCCGCTAGAATATGTACCAGCACCGGTAAATTGTTCCGCAAATTACAACAGACCGCACGTAACCAACACAAGCTGATCACGAGGCATAACCTACGTTTGGCGACCCTATGATTGACCTGCAAGAGGGTCAAGCGCAGCGCCACGTCTTTCCCTTCTCACAAGAGTGATACCGCCTGCTGTAACGCGATATCAGGCTTAATGTGGTGCTCATTTTAAGAGCGGGACCAAGCGCCCTCTCAGGCCAGACTACACATCACAAAGACATTTGCGCCCCAGAAAATACCAACACCAAAGTAAATTCTCACTCTGCTCGCAAATCCAATGTCAGTCTCTCTCAGTTCCTGCTTTCCAGATCGCTTCACGCCCATTATGTAATCTCATCATGAGTGTTATCGACAATCTTCCCCCGCTGCGCGAGGTCATCGCCTCCCATCAGCTTTCGGCCCGAAAATCTTTGGGACAAAATTTTCTGCTTGACCTAAATCTTACGGCAAAAATTGCACGTCAAGCTGGCGACTTAAGCGGGTGTGACGTTCTGGAAATTGGTCCGGGCCCAGGGGGGTTAACACGTGGTCTACTCTCTGAAGGTGCGCGTCGGGTACTCGCCATTGAAAAAGATCAACGGTGCTTGCCTGCATTGGACCAAATTGCACAGGCTTACCCGGGGCAGCTTACAATTATTAACGGTGATGCCCTCGAGATTGACCCCCTCGCGCATTTGACCCCACCTATCAGAATTGCAGCCAACCTTCCCTACAACGTAGGTACCGAACTTTTGGTGCGCTGGCTTACCCCCAAAGAATGGCCGCCCTTTTGGCAAAGCCTCACCCTCATGTTCCAACGTGAAGTGGCAGAACGGATTGTTGCACAACCCGGATCAAAAGCATACGGACGCCTTGCACTGCTTGCACAATGGCGGGCCGATGCAAAAATCGCGCTATCCCTTCCACCAGGCGCATTTACGCCACCGCCCAAAGTGAGCTCTGCAGTGGTCCATCTCACTGCGCTTGAAAAACCGCGTTTCGAAGCAGATGCTGCCACTTTATCTCGGGTTGTCGCGGCTGCGTTCAATCAACGGCGCAAAATGCTCCGGGCGTCTCTCAAAAGTGCTGCGCCCGATATCGAAGATCATCTAAACGCCGCTGGCATTCCACCAACCGAACGCGCAGAACAAGTCAGCCTCGAAGCGTTCTGCGCGTTAGCACGTAGTATAAAAAACCACAGCTAACGCTTCAGCCGCGAATTTAAAAACACAAAAGCCCGTGATTAAAACCACGGGCTTTTTGTTTCATTACACGCAAAAGCGATTATTCAGCCGCTTCGGAGGTGCCTTCTGATGTCGACGTCTCAGGTTTTGAGACCTCTGGCTTGGGAGCCTCTGCCTTTGGAGTATCTACAGGTTTTTCTGCACTCTCCGCTTTGGGCGTCTCGGTTTTAGCCTCTTGCACTTTATCAGCCTTTGGCTTTGCACGGCTACGTCTTGGCTTTGGCGGTGCCTCAGCTTGACCATCAGCTGTTGGCGTATCCCCAGCTGCATCTACATTCTCGGCAGGTTTTGCAGGGCGGCGACCACGTGGTTTGCGCTGTGCAGGCTTTTTGACAGCAGGCTCCCCTTCGGGTGTCTCAACCAATTCTGTTTCGCCAGAAGCGGCGGGTGCCTGAGATGCAGGCACTTCACGTCGCTCCGTAACCACATCGGGCTGTTCACCAGATCCGGCAGCAGCTTGACGCTCTTGCCGCTCGGAACGTTCTTGGCGTTCACGATCTCGTTCAGCTTGACGTTCGCGGTTTTGACGCTCCTGTTCCTCACGGCGCGCATCGATCTCGCGCTGTGCTTCATTTAGCATTCGCAGATAATGCTCTGCGTGTTGTTGAAAATTCTCAGTGGCCACACGATCATTCCCCAACTGCGCATCTCTGGCAAGTTGGTTGTATTTATCAATGATCTGCTGTGGCGTTCCGCGCACTTTTCCTTCGGGACCGGAGCTGTCGAACACGCGGTTCACAACATTTACACCGTTTGGGCGATTCCGGTTCGACTTTGAACGCGAACGTGATTTTGACGATCTCATATACCTAACGTCAGCCTTGGTTCTATCTGTCGAAGACCGTAATAAGCGCCAAGCAGCGCAGGTCTGTCGAGGTTTTGGGGGCTTGATATCGCCGAGAGGTGTATTTCACAACCTCTTGCAGCAGCGATATCTACGAGAAACCATGTATTTACATCTTACACAAGAGCATATCTCAAAAAATACTAATTTTCTGCCTATTTGCGTGTTTTTCCTAAGACATAATCTTCAAAATACCCAATCAAACCCTTTTTCGGGCCATCACGACACGATCGCGCCCATCTAGGTCCGGCAAGATTTGTACATCAATCAAGCCGATTTCCGAAAAGAATCTAGAAACATCCCTACCCTGCGTTGGTCCGATCTCGACCAGAACCCGTCCACCGGGAGACAGGTGCTCCTGAATTTGTCCACAAATCACGCGATACGCCTCCAGACCATCTGCACCATCCGTCAGCGCCAAATGCGGCTCATGATTAATCACCTCATCCGCGAGCGCGTCCATTTCGGAAAGCGCGATATAGGGTGGGTTCGAAACAATAAGATCAAATTCCCCCGTCACATTGGAGAACCAATTCGACTGCTTCACGTTTAAACATGTATCCACATTATGAAACACAGCATTGCTGGCAGCCTGCAAACAAGCCGCCTCGCTCAGATCCACTGCCATGCCCAGCGTATTGGGTTGCTCGCTGAGCAATGTAATGACGATACAGCCCGAACCCGTTCCTAAATCAAGAACCCGTTTGAAAGGCTGTGCGAGTGCCGCTTCGATCAATGTCTCGGTCTCCGGGCGCGGGTCGAGAACATCCCCTGACACTTTAAACCGCCGCCCATAAAACTCGCGCTCTCCGATCAAATGAGAAACAGGAACACGTTGGCGCCGCATCTGGATCAGCTGCCCGTATCGTACGGCGACCTCTTCTTCCAATGCGTCAGGCGCAATTAATGTAACGCGGCTCGCCTCGACACGTGCTGCATGCGCGAGCAATATGCGCGCATCCCGTGCCGGATCATGAACGCCAGCTTCGCGTAACTGCGCCGTAGCTGCAACCATCGCCTGTGCAGCGGTTTGCGTCATGTTCCCATTTCCGCAAGCAATCGTGCCTGATGATCCGCCGTTAAAGCATCAATCGTTTCAGTCAAATCACCGCCCATAATTTGATCCAACTTATAAAGCGTCAAATTAATGCGGTGATCGGACATACGTCCCTGCGGGAAATTATAGGTACGAATTCGCTCAGATCTGTCGCCTGAACCAACCTGACTGGCCCGATCAGCAGAGCGTTCGCTGTCGATCCGTTGGCGCTCTAGATCGTAGAGACGGGTTCGCAACACCTGCATGGCGATTTCTCGGTTACGGTGTTGCGATTTCTCAGAACTGGTTACGACTAAACCGGTTGGCAAATGGGTTATGCGGACTGCGGAATCCGTGGTGTTAACGTGCTGACCACCCGCACCGCTTGAGCGCATGGTATCAATGCGCAGATCATTTTGATTGATCTCAATATCGACATCCTCGGCTTCGGGCAATACAGCGACTGTTGCCGCCGAGGTATGAACCCGCCCGCCGCTTTCGGTCGTAGGAACACGTTGTACACGATGGACACCGCTTTCGTATTTCAGACGGGCAAAGACGTTTTCACCTTTGATATGCGCGACAACCTCTTTGATCCCGCCAAGTTCTGTGGCTTGCTCTTCAACAATATCAAAGCCCCATCCTTGCGCCTCGGCATAACGTTGATACATACGCAACAAATCGCCAGCAAAAAGCGCAGCCTCATCCCCGCCCGTGCCCGGGCGAATTTCAAGCATCGCGGCTTTGCCATCGGCCGCGTCCTTGGGCAACAATGCCACTTGCAACGCACGTTCACTTTCGGGCAAAGCGGCTTTGATCCGTAGTAATTCTTCCTCGGCCAACTCTTTCATGTCGGGGTCGCCCAACATCAGCTCCGCTTCCTCAAGATCCTCAAGCAACTGACGGTAATTATTGATTTGCTCTACAACAGGTCTGAGATCAGAATATTCTTTTGCCAATGCAGCAATATCCCCCACCCCATCGGACATCGCCGCCTCAAGATACTGGTGACGCTGCAGGATCTGTTCTAGCCGTTCTTGGGGGATCATTGTGTACTATCTCTCTGTCTTAGGACCTGTACTCTTACAGCACAGGTCATATGCCGTGATAAGACAGTGGCTGTGAACATGCCAGTCTTGTTGTCGAACCGAAATCGGTGACGAATACATAGGCGGTTCACAGACTTGATACTGTCGTCACCGCAAGGGCTGCGACACGGGCTATCTACGCTACTCCGCGTCCGATTTTGAAGGTAAAATGCACAACATCTCATACAGCAGATTAGCTGCGACAAGTGCTGTTGTCCCTGCTTGGTCATATGGGGGCGAAACTTCGACCAGATCGCATCCAACGAGGTTTACCCCTTTAAGCGCACGGATCAATTCAAGCCCCTGCATAACCGTTAGACCACCAATTTCGGGTGTCCCGGTTCCCGGTGCGAACGCTGGATCAAGGGAGTCGATATCGTAGCTCAGATAAGTCGGTCTGCCGCCAATATCGCGACGTATTTCAGCTGCCATTCCAGACAGAGACCGGTTCCAAAGCTCTGATGCCAGAAAATGTTGAAATCCCCAACCTTGAGGCTCTTTGAAATCATCTGGCCCATAGCCGGTCCCGCGCAATCCGATTTGGTAGACCTTATCGGAAATCAACAGACCTTCTTCTTGAGCACGACGAAACACGGTGCCGTGTGTTTCTTTTTCGCCGAACATCTCGTCATTAACATCCGCATGTGCATCCACATGAATCACAGCAACGGGCCCATGTTTCTTTGCCATCGCGCGCAAAATCGGCAAGGTGATAGAGTGATCCCCCCCCATGGCGACAGGCACCACGCCAGTTGCCAAAATCGCGTCATAGCTGTCTTTGATAATACGTAGGCTATCCTGCAAAGAAAACGTATTGATCGCCAAATCACCGATATCAGCGATATTCATCGTATCAAAAGGTGCCGCGCCTGTGGTCATATTATAAGGCCGGATCATCGCGCTTTCTGCACGAATTTGTTTGGGTCCAAAACGTGTTCCAGATCGCCAGGACGTCCCGATATCCATAGGAATACCCATAATAGCGACATCGACCCCGTCAAGCGAAGCAGCCTGCGGCAAGCGCATGAACGTGTTTGGCCCAGAAAAACGTGCCAGATCGTTACCGCTGATCGGTTGATTATACTCAGTCATCTTTGCCTCATTGCTTGTACATGCCATGGCCACGGCTTCAGGTTCCCGGGCAGCATCTCTTAAATTACCCCAGCCGGACACACTTGTCATCTATAGCATGCCAGCGACGAAAAAATTGCACTATTTCAGGTCTCTGTCGGAAGGGACATTTCCACCAGCTTTGCAAAAAACGATGCTCCAATTGGCGCAATATCATCGTTAAAGTTATACTGAGGATGATGCAAGCCAGCACTCTCGCCTTGCCCTAACATGAGAAACGCCCCTGGACGGGCTTCTAGAAAGTATCCGAAATCCTCAGCGCCCATAATTCTGCGAAAGCTTCCATTGACGTGATCCGGGCCAACCACCTCTTGCGCCACGGCGGTCGCAAAAATCGCCTTGCTCGTGTCATTAATTGTCGGTGGGTATCCCGTGACATATTCAAGCTCAGCCTGCACACCATAGGCGGTAGCTGTCCCTGTCGCGATCTCTTCCATACGGCGGCGTACCATAGCAAGAACGCCTTTATCGAAACCGCGGATCGTTCCATTAATATACGCCGTTTCAGGAATAACATTGTCGGTCGTACCAGTGTGAATTTGCGTCACCGAAATAACCAGATCATCCGCTGTATTGTTGTTACGACTTACGATCGTTTGCAACGCTTGAGCAATCGCGCAGGCGGCAATGACAGGATCTTGTGTCTCGTGCGGCATTGCCCCATGACCGCCGCGACCTTTGACATGGATATGAAACGTATCCACTGCAGCCATCATAAGCCCGGGTGTCGTTGCCATTGTTCCAACAGGCAATCCCGGAAAGTTGTGAATTCCATAGATTTCACGGATGCCAAAACGATCCATGATCCCTTCGTTCACCATAATGCCTGCGCCACCGCTGGCTTCTTCTCCTGGCTGAAAAACCAACGCAACACGGCCTGCAAATTTACGTGTTTCGACCAGATATTTTGCGGCCCCTAACAGCATCGCCATATGCCCGTCATGTCCACAGGCATGCATATTACCAGCGTGTGTTGATGCGTAATCCACTGCGGTGTCTTCATGGATGGGCAAGGCATCCATATCTGCCCGCAAAGCAAGCGTATCCCCGTCGGTAGGGGCCTGCCCCTTAATAATCGCGACAATTCCATGGCCTGCAACACCTTGGTGGATTTCATCCACACCAATGTCTTGTAGCCGTGCCGCAATATAGGCTGCCGTTTTGGGCAAATCTAAATCAAGCTCGGGTATTTGATGTAGATCGCGACGCCAGGTTTTCATATCCTGTGCAAATTCTGCTATGCGATTGATAACGGGCACGAGCAATCTCCTTGGGGATTCTGAAGAACCATTTGCTCTGACTGGTAGAACACTGAAAAGAGAGTTCCTGCAATGCAAGACACCCCTTTAATCCATGATGAAACGGCGGGAATCGAGCGTTTGCTTGAAATCATGTCACATCTGAGAAATCCGGCATCCGGTTGCCCTTGGGATATTGAGCAAGATTTCGCAAGCATAGCCCCCTATACAATTGAGGAAGCCTATGAGGTGGCTGACGCCATCGAGCGCGAAGCCTGGGACGAATTGAAAGGCGAGCTCGGGGATTTGCTGTTCCAATCGGTCTTTCATGCGCAAATGGCAAGCGAGGCTGGTTACTTTACCTTTCAAGACGTGGTGTGCACCATGTCTAACAAAATGGTCTCCCGTCACCCGCATGTGTTTGGTGACGAAACCCGCGAAAAATCCTCGGAACAACAAACCCAAGACTGGGAAAAGATCAAAGCAGCAGAACGTGCGGGGCAGTCACAAACCGGGACACTGGATGGGGTTGCCGTGGGATTACCTGCTCTGTTGCGCGCTTATAAATTACAAAAACGAGCGGCCCGTGTCGGCTTTGACTGGGATTCAACCGTGGATGTTCTCGATAAGCTCACCGAAGAAGCCCACGAGCTTGTGGATGCCAAGAATAATCTGACCCAGGATCAAGTCGAAGAAGAATACGGTGACTTGATGTTTGTTATGGCAAATTTGGGTCGTCATCTTGATTTGGATCCCGAAGCCGCATTGCGCCGCGCCAATTCCAAATTCATTCGCCGCTTTGAAGGTGTCGAAGCAAAGCTTGCCGCCTTGGGGAAACGCCCCGAGCAGTCAGATCTGGCCGAAATGGACCGCCTTTGGGATGCCGTTAAAGCAGATGAAAAACTACGCACCAGCGAAACGTAGCCTCGCCACGTGGTTATGCTTGCCCAAACCTTACCATAAACAGCTCTGCCAAAGTGGTGAAAGCTTAGATCTTCGTATCAGGGTTTTCATCTCGCGAGGAGATGAGCCGCAAAACCATATTGCCCTAGACATCAGCTTGCACAATTGTAACTGTCGCCAAAATCAAAGTGGACGAGACACATGACCCCCCGAAAAATTATAATCGATACAGATCCGGGCCAAGACGATGCCGTCGCCATTCTTCTTGCACTCGCGTGCCCCGACGCGTTGGATGTTTTAGGGGTTACATGTGTTGCTGGAAACGTTCCCCTTGAGCGCACACACATAAATGCGCGCATAATTTGTGAACTGGCACAGCGCCCTGACACACGCGTATTTGCCGGGCAAGATGCCCCCCTGTCACGTGATCTGGTAACCGCAGAAAACGTTCATGGCCAAAGCGGTCTGGATGGACCTGAGCTGTGGACACCCCAGATGCCCGTGCAAGAACAACATGCTGTTGATTTCATCATCGACACGCTGCGTTCTGAGCCAGCAAGGACCGTAACATTGTGTACCCTTGGCCCGCTTACCAACATTGGGGCTGCTCTGCGCAAAGCTCCGGACATTGCAGAACGCATACAAGAGATCGTCATGATGGGTGGCGCTTATTTTGAGGTTGGCAACATAACTCCTGCTGCTGAGTTCAACATATACGTCGACCCCCAAGCCGCTGAAATCGTATTCAAAGCAGGCATCCCTATCGTCATGATGCCATTGGACGTCACGCATAAAGCCCTTACGCTTAAGACACGGCGCCAAGCGTTTCGCGACATCGGCAATAATGTCGGCCAGTTCACTGCCGATATGCTAGATTTCTTCGAACGTTTTGACGTTGAAAAATATGGTGCCGACGGTGGGCCACTGCATGATCCCTGCGTCATTGCATATCTGCTGAAACCCGAGCTTTTTTCCGGACGTTTCATAAATGTTGAAATCGAAACCACCTCAGCGTTGACACTTGGGATGACTGTTGCAGATTGGTGGCGCGTAACAGATCGTCCGGCCAACGCAATGTTCATGCGCGATATAGATGACGCTGGCTTTTACGATCTTCTCACGACGCGACTGGCCACATTGTGAGTGCAGCCCTGCACCTCGCAACCTCAGAGGATCTGGATGCAGTCCTGCGATTGGTCACAGCCTTTCACGATGAGCATGATATTTCACAGGATGCCTCCGTGCGCCGCGACGCTGTTCTCCCTTTACTAGAAGGAAGCCCATATGGTGCGGTTTACCTCGTCGGTCCGACACGTGCGCCTATTGGTTATGTGATTTTGACATTCGGTTGGTCTGTTGAACTCGGCGGGATGGATAGCTTCGTGGACGAAATTTACATTCGCCCTGCAATACGTGGACGCGGTCTTGCGAGCGAGGTTATCTCTAAGCTTGCAGCGACATTAAAAACAACTGGGATCAAGGCTTTACACCTCGAAGTTGACCGCGCCAACGATGCAGCTATACGGCTTTACACGCGGGCGCGCTTTGCGCCGAGAGATCGCTATATGCTCATGACCCGGCCTCTGTAAAACCTAAACCTCCCCCATAAATAAAATCAGCCGGTAGGTTGAGGGGGAGGTCAAGGCTGTCAGAGCAAAGGAATTTGTGGCGCATTCTTTGGATCGATGTCACCGGTATGGCGCGGGTCATCCATAACTTCGACCCCGCGTTTGTAAGGCTCAAAACCAGAGCGTCGGTAAAACGCCAAGGCCTGTGCACTATCCAATGTACATGTGTGAAGGAAAAACCGTTGAATTTCGCGAGAAAATGCACGGGTGATTGCATGCTGCATCAACCATCGTCCAACCCCTGCTCCGATCAACTCGGGCGCCAAACCAAAAAACGACAGCTCACAGCTGTTCTCTTGGGTCCATTCTAATTCGAGCAACCCAAGCGCCGTTGCGTCGCGCTCAACGGCCCAGACCTCGACGTTATTTTGGGCCAAATGCTCAGCCAATTTCTGTTGGTCCATTTGCAGACGCGACGCCCACAAATACTCTGCTCCAACACGGCGAAACAATGCGAGATACCATTCGACCTCTGGTGTCTCATAACGTACCAACGCGAGGTTCTCTGGTGCAGGCAGATTCTTCATCTTAGGTGGCGCAGACATCTGTAGGTACGTCACTACTGCAGCAACCTTACCGCTAGGCAGCTCGTACATCCCGTTATTTATATCCATCTTATCATCTTTCGCCTGTGTTTTATAACAAAGGCCACTTAGTAGCTGCCCTGCGCTACATCAGCATTTCTGGCGGTAACTGGCAAGCAGGTGCTTTGAAACTTACCATTTGGCATGCATTGAAACAGGAGGTGATCTTTATACTCAAAACATCCCTTCCCATGCGACAGAATTGAACAGAAGCTGCGTTTCAATCCCGTGTAGTCAAGATTGGAACAC
Organism: uncultured Paracoccaceae bacterium; assembly: GCA_947499635.1. Lineage (GTDB taxonomy): Bacteria > Pseudomonadota > Alphaproteobacteria > Rhodobacterales > Rhodobacteraceae > Epibacterium. The sequence continues at coordinate 118,570 of CANMPD010000002.1, forward strand.
GATATGAAACGAACCCTTTTCACCCTCGCAACGGTCTGCCTGATGTCCCCTATCGGATCGGTCAGCGCGGATGAGCAACGTCCGCCCCGGCCAAGTCGTGAAGCTGTTGAAGCCGCGGCCACCACAATGGGTGTAACCGGGCCTGACATGAAAGAATGCGCCGAAGCACGTAACGGCGGTAAACGTCCAGAGGGTCGCCCGACAAAAGAGCAACGCAAAGCCATGGCTGAAGAAATGTTTACGTGCCTCAAAGCTAAAAATGCGCATCTCGACCGCGAAACATTTGACGACGCTATGCGGACATTGCGTCCCAAGCGCAATTAACACCACACCCATCACCCAACGAAAAAGGGCAGCTCCGCGAGCTGCCCTTTTTGCAGTAATTATCTTTTATCCTTTTAGGATAGAGCGCCCAGCATATTCAGCGATCTCGCCCAGAGCTTCCTCGATACGGATCAACTGATTGTACTTTGCCAACCGGTCAGATCGCGCCAAAGACCCTGTTTTGATCTGGCCACAATTTGTCGCAACCGCGAGATCTGCAATTGTGGTATCTTCCGTTTCACCGGAACGGTGAGACATCACATTGGTGTATCCAGCGCGATGCGCCATATCCACCGCTTGCAATGTTTCAGTCAGCGTGCCGATTTGATTGACCTTCACCAACATCGAATTCGCGCAGCCACGTGAGATGCCATCGGACAAACGAGCCGGGTTTGTGACAAACAGATCATCGCCAACCAACTGAATTTTGTCGCCGATTGCATCTGTCAGAGCTTTCCAGCCGTCCCAATCGTCTTCGGACATGCCATCTTCGATGGAGATAATCGGGTAATCATTCACGAGCGCGGCAAGATAGTCAGCATTTTCAGCCGAGGTCAGCGTTTTACCTTCGCCGGACATGACATATTTGCCATCCTTGTAATACTCAGTCGCAGCGCAATCCAATGCCAGATAGATATCTTCGCCTGGTTTGTAACCCGCCTTCTCAATAGACTTCAGAATGAAATCCAGCGCTTCACGTGTCGATGCAATATTTGGAGCAAAGCCCCCTTCGTCACCGATACCTGTTGAGAGGCCAGCTGCTGTCAGTTCTTTTTTCAAGGTATGGAAAACTTCGGATCCCATACGAACCGCGTCGCGAATATTTTTCGCGGCCACCGGCATGATCATGAATTCTTGAATATCAATTGGGTTGTCAGCATGCTCGCCGCCATTGATGATATTCATCATCGGTACAGGCAAAACACGTGCAGCCGCGCCACCGACATAGCGGAACAAGGGCTGAGATGTGAAATCAGCCGCAGCTTTTGCAACTGCCATCGACACACCAAGGATCGCATTCGCGCCGAGACGCCCCTTGTTGTCAGTTCCGTCCAACTCGATCATCGCACGGTCAATCGCAACTTGTTCTGTGGCATCAAAGCCAACCAATGCGTCTGCGATTTCGCCGTTAACGGCTGCAACAGCCTCAAGTACGCCCTTGCCCATGTAGCGTGCCTTGTCACCATCACGGCGTTCAACAGCTTCATACGCGCCGGTTGATGCGCCGGATGGCACAGCTGCGCGGCCCATCGTGCCATCTTCGAGAATAACGTCAACTTCGACGGTTGGATTACCACGGCTGTCTAAAATTTCACGGGCGTGGATGTCGATAATAGTGCTCATCGCGCTGCTCCCTAAAGGTTTGTATGTTTCTCTAAAGGTCATAACAGCAGATTGTAAAAAGTAAACCACGCTTTGTTACCGCTAACGCTAACAAAAGACAGTTCATTGCCCCAGTTTTAGTTCGAATTTCTACGTCGGCTTTGCGTTTAACAAACGACGTTCGCGTAAAAACGTATAAAGGCCCGTTGCGATAATCAACGTCGACCCGAGCAAAGTCATCAAATCTGGGCGTTCAGAAAACACAATCATTCCGCCGATCATTGAGAACACAAGGCGCGAATACCTAAATGGTGTGACCACGGATGCTTCGGCTATGCGTGTGGCCACAACAATACCATAGTATCCCAACACGCCGAAGATCGTCGCCAGCGCAGCCAATTTCCATTCATTCAAATTAGGCGCCTGCAAACTCTGATCACTTATTAGTAGCAAAATCACACCAGCAATAGCCGTTGTAAAAAATGCCTGAGCACTCACAACACCAGACGCAACCTTAACATCTATACGCCGCGTGATCAGATCACGCGCTGCAACGCCCATGACAGAAACCAAGACCAACAATGCAGCAGGTTCAAAGCCGTCTAAACCTGGTCGAATAATCATTAAAACGCCGCTAAACCCCACACAAATCGCACTCCAGCGGCGCCAGCCAACGCTTTCACCAAGAAACAACGCTGCCCCCATGGTGATGACCAATGGTAATGTTTGAAAGACTGCGGCCACCACCGACAAGTCCACAAGAGATAGCGAAGTTGCAAAAGCCACGGCTGCAACCCCTTCAAAGGCCGCGCGCGTGATAACCATAGGGGTCCAGGCAGCCGAGATAAGAAACCCATCTCCCTGTATGCGCGACAAGATTAGGAAAACCAGTCCGGCGCTTAGCCCTAGCATGATAAGAATTTGGCTTACAGGTAGGGTCTGAGACAGGCTTTTGATAAAGACATCTTCAAAGGTGAAACCGACCATAGCGGCGACCATAAATAAAATGCCGCGTAAATTATTCATGCCGCTCAACCTTAATCACATAATGTTTGTAAAAGAATTGGCCTCCAGTGGACCTCGTGCCTACCCTAATCTTTTTTCATCGGAACACCATAGAGTTCCAATCGGTGCCCTCTGAGACGGTATCCCAAACGTTCCGCAATTTTTTCCTGCAAAGCTTCTATTTCTGGGTCACAAAATTCAATAACCTGCCCAGATGTCACATCAATTAAATGATCATGATGTTCGCGATCCGCGTCCTCATATCGTGCACGTCCATCTCCGAACTCGAGTCTGTCAAGAATTCCGGCTTCTTCAAAGAGTTTTACAGTCCGATAAACTGTCGCAAGAGAAATTCCCGCATCCAAAGCACTGGCGCGCGCATGTAATTCCTCAACATCAGGATGATCATTGCTCTCATATAACACACGGGCAATCACACGACGCTGGTCTGTCATTCGCAAGCCCTGAGCTTCGCAGCGCGAGATGATTGTTTCTGGCATTCTGTCTGTCCATCTAAAATACTGCTCCGCAGCGGGCACGGTTACCTCTTTTTACCCAAAGCTCTCAGTATGTAAAATAGAGTAATCTGGGTTTTTCACTCTTCGTTTTTGAAACTTTTTTCATTGACATTCTAAGCAACCACAGTCATGTGGAAAACAGGTATGCCTCCCTGCCGCGTGAGCAGAGAGCCCAATGTATCTTAGACATTGAAGACTTGTATGAGCAATTTCACAATTGTGGAGCAGGTTTTGCGTTCTAGTGAGCATGCCATTGTTCCCAAAATCACGCGTGGGGCTTTGTACGCGCTTATTCAGGTGGCATCGTGTCACCTTTCATTTGTTGCGTTTCACCCCCGTCGCTGAGTATGCGGCAAAACATAGGGCCAATAGGTTGGCTCTGAAAGGACGATCGTGACTGAATTTTCAACAATGGACCTGCCTGAGCAATTGATGCGCAGCATCGAAACATTGGGCTATGCAGACCCAACTCCCATTCAAGCCCGTGCTATTCCGCATGCGTTGAATGGACAAGATGTTCTAGGTCTCGCCCAAACAGGGACAGGTAAAACAGCCGCCTTTGGCATCCCTCTTATCGCACAAATGCTTGCATACGGACGCAAACCAGCCACCAAAACGGTGCGTGGCTTGATCCTTGCTCCGACTCGCGAGCTTGCCAACCAAATTTCTGAGACGATTAAGGGCCTAACCAATGGCACCCCGCTTAAGACCGGTATTGTGGTTGGCGGTGTCTCGATCAACCCACAGATTTCGCGGATCGCCAAGGGCACTGACATTCTGGTCGCAACCCCCGGCCGTTTGTTGGACATTCTAGATCGTGATGCACTCGACCTTGGCTCCTGTGACTTTTTGGTTTTGGACGAAGCCGACCAGATGCTTGATTTGGGCTTTATTCACGCATTGCGCAAAATCGCAGCTTTGCTTCCTGAGAAGCGTCAAACCATGCTGTTTTCTGCAACGATGCCAAAACAGATGAACGAAATCGCAAATGCTTACCTTAAGACACCGGTCCGTATCGAAGTCACCCCTCCGGGTCGACCTGCGACCAAAGTCGAGCAAAGCGTTCACTTTATCGCCAAAAGCGAGAAACTAAGCCTGCTTAAAGAACTGCTTAAAGCCAATGACGGTGAGCGGACCTTGGTCTTTGGACGTACCAAACATGGTATGGAAAAGCTCATGAAAACCTTGAACAACGCTGGTTTCAAGGCCGCGGCAATCCATGGCAACAAAAGCCAAGGGCAGCGTGAACGGGCCCTGTCGGCTTTTAAAGCCGGCGATGTTACGGTTCTGGTTGCTACAGATGTGGCCGCGCGCGGCCTTGATATTCCTGACGTAAAGTTTGTCTACAACTATGAACTGCCTAACGTCCCTGATGCTTACGTGCACCGTATTGGCCGTACCGCCCGTGCTGGCAAAGAAGGCAAGGCAGTCGCCTTTTGCGCACCCGAGGAAATCGATGAGCTGAAGGCCATTCAAAAGACGATGAAAATCACCATCCCAGTGGCCTCTGGTCGCCCATGGGAAAATTTGGAACCTGGCAGTAAACCAGGTGGCAAGCCCGGTGGTGCGCGTGGACGTCGTCGCGGTGGCGGCGGTCGAGGGGCGGCAGGCAGCTCTGGCCAGCCAGGAAGATCAGAACAAAAACGCCCGTCGCGTGGACGCGGTGCAGGCGCGGGAGCCAAATCCGGCGGACGCCCTGCCTCGTCAAAGGCTCGTGCTTCAAGCTAGTTCTAAACTTGAAACGCACAGACCTTTTGCGCTGTGCGTTTATACTTCCTTACAGGTCACGTATATTCCAAGCCCTGTAAGGAAGTATAACAAGCAGATTATGTACCGCAGAATGTCGCCTTTACTTCTTGTGTGGGCGTCGGCGGCAAGCGCAAATCTTCAAATTCGGAATTGTTCTCAAAAGGGGCGGATAGTGCCCTGTGCAATCTGTGAAATAGCGTATAGTCGCCTGCGACCGCAGCAGTAATAGCCTCTTCTATCCGGTGATTACGTGGGATCACCATAGGGTTATGTTGCTCCATTAAGGTATCAACATCGGTTTCGTTGCAAACCCTTTGTGTCCAGTTTGCAAACCATACATCAAACTCAGTCGGAGCGACAAACAGATCCCTCCCCATACCTAATCTGAAATTTGCAAAAAACGCTGTGAAATCCACCTCTGCGCGTTCCATAATGTTAAGCAGCTCATCAATCAGAACGTCATCGCCGGCTTGAACGGATGAAAACCCCAGTTTAGCTGCAAAGCGGCGTTGGACTTCGGTTTCTAAAAGCCCCGGCATATCATGGACGATCTGCGTTGCCTCTTCTACGGCATCTTCTGGGTTATCAAATTGCTGAATTAACGCCGTTGCCAGTTGGGCAAGATTCCAAACAGCGATATTGGGCTGGTTACCATAAGCGTACCGTCCCATGCGATCAATTGATGAAAAGACGCGCCCATGCGCAAAGACATCCATAAAGGCGCAAGGTCCGTAATCAATAGTTTCCCCTGCGACAGAACAATTGTCAGTGTTCATAACCCCATGAATGAAACCAAAACTCATCCAAGCTGCGACGAGTTCAACCTGCGCGTCGCGTACAGAACGCAACAGCCCCATTGGCCCATCAGCATCTGGGTAATGGCGTTCGATCGCGTAGGCCGTCAGATCACGTAGCTCCTGCGCCTGTCCACGCGCGGCAAAAACCTGAAATGTCCCGACACGCAAGTGGCTTTGCGCGACACGTGTCAAAACGGCACCCGGCAACGCATCCTCACGCCAAACCGTCTCACCTGTTTCAACTGCGGCAAGCGCACGCGTTGTTGGAACGCCAAGCGCGTACATAGCCTCAGACATCAGATATTCACGCAACACCGGCCCAAGCCACGAACGGCCATCCCCTCGACGCGAGTAAGGGGTGGGGCCTGCACCTTTCAACTGGATATCACGACGGGTGCCCTCAGTATCGACAACCTCGCCGAGCAACACCGCACGGCCATCCCCTAGCTGAGGGTTATAAGTGCCAAATTGGTGCCCTGCATAAAGTTGCGCAAGCGGGTCAGCGCCGTCCGGCACAGTATTACCCGAAAAAACCTCAGCACGTTCCTCCAATGTGTCCACACTCAACCCCAGCGCTTGCGCAAGTGAGGTGTTATACGCAATCAGCCGCGGCGCCTTGACGGGTGTCGGCTTTTGTCTCGTATAGAATTCAGCTGAAAGCCGCGCGAAGGAATTGTCGAAGGGGATATAAACTGCCATGTGCCTTAAATAGATCGTCGGCACCAAAATACAAAGGCCATAACTGCGACGCTGGCGAACTATTAGGTGATAAAAATCTTCAAGCGCCCAGAGCACGCCTTAGAAGACTGTTCAAATCCTTTATTCGGGAAAGCTGACCATACCGCCGCCGACATAAGCTTTAACACCTGTTGTTGTCGGTCCTGATGTTGGGAGGCCGCGGGCGACTCGCACGGCTAGATACCCAAAGGCCTGTGCCTCAAGCATATCTCCATCAAGACCAACCTCCTCGACGGGCAGCACAGGGCAATCCAGCGCGACCTGCAACATCTCCATCAACACCGGATTCTTACGACCACCGCCTGTCACCAAAATGCGCGACGGAGGGCTGGGGCAATGTTCCATCCCCTGCACCACCGCAGCTGCGCTCATCGCGGTTAAGGTCGCGGCCGCATCACCATCGCCCAACTCGCGCACAAGGTTGATCATCTCACTAAAGTCATTTCTATCCAGAGACTTTGGCGGTATACGTGAGAAATAAGGCTCTGCCAAAAACAGCTCTAACGCGCCAGTTTCGACGGCACCCGACATTGCGACTTTACCGTCGGCATCCATCGCGCGCCCTAAGCGTTCCATCATCAAGTCATTCACAGGCGCGTTGGCCGGACCCGTATCAAACGCCAACAAAGCCCCAGAATCCTGCGCGTGGTCAAAACGCGGGTCGACATAAGTCAGGTTGCCCACGCCGCCCAAATTTAAAAAACACAAAGGCTGTTCGGCACCAATGTATTTCGCACAAGCAAAATGAAAAAACGGTGCAAGCGGTGCGCCCTCTCCCCCCATTGAGACATCATCAGAGCGAAAATCCCACACCACTGGCAAACCAAGCTTTGCCGCTAAAACCTCGCCATCGCCCACTTGCAACGTGCCTTGATCCCGAGGCGCATGTGCGAGTGTCTGTCCATGGAAACCCAAAACATCGCCATCCGAAAAACCTGACATGGCCGTGATATGGGCCTCCTCAACGACCTTTGCGGCAGCCGCGACCTCTGGGCCCGACCACTTGCCTAAAGCCACTCGCAGAGTTTTTTGTTCGTCGGAACTATAGGCGCGATATCCGGTTTGCCCAAAGCTTGTAATGCTCTCACCATCCGTATCGATCCGTGCAATATCAACGCCATCCAATGACGTCCCGCTCATGGTTCCGATTGCTCGCAGCACACCGGTTTTACGGATCGATCCACGCATGTTTATATCTCTCGCCTATAAAGTGTCGAAACATTGTCGATCTCTCCTTTTATCCACCATCACAAGATCCGCAAGAGAGACACTGGCGAGATATGGTGACAGAAACTCATGAAAATAGGTTCCATGTGGAGACGTCGCGTTTTATACAGCGCCATGCAATAGTTTTAGCCGAGGCAGAGCCTATGACCTACCACCCCAAATCGGACTTCGTCACAGTTATGATGGAACGCGGATTCCTCGCGGACTGTACCGATTATCAAGGTTTAGACGAAACCCTCACCAAAGGGACATGTGCTGCTTACATCGGTTTTGACGCCACGGCAAAATCCCTACATGTTGGCTCGCTCATTCAAATCATGATGCTGCGCTGGTTCCAAAAAACGGGCCATCAACCGATCACCCTCATGGGGGGCGGTACAACAAAAGTTGGCGATCCCTCATTTCGCGCAGATGAACGCCCATTGCTGACGGATGCCCAAATCGATGATAATATCTCTGGGATCAAAAAGGTATTTTCTGCCTATATTGATTACGACAGCAGTGCGCCAAACAAAGCGCTGATGCTGAATAATGCCGAATGGCTCGACGGGTTGAACTATCTTGAGTTCTTGCGTGACATTGGTCGCCATTTCAGCGTCAACCGTATGCTGGCCTTTGAAAGTGTAAAATCGCGCTTGGATCGTGAACAATCTCTGTCGTTCCTTGAATTCAACTACATGATCCTACAGGCTTATGACTTCCTGGAATTGAACCGCCGCTATGGCTGTATTTTGCAAATGGGTGGGTCAGATCAATGGGGGAATATTGTCAATGGCATCGACCTGACCCGCCGTGTCTTGGACAATTCAATCTATGGTTTGACCACACCTTTATTGACCACATCCGACGGTAAAAAGATGGGCAAATCGCAAGATGGGGCAGTCTGGCTCAATGCGGAAATGCGCTCTCCTTATGAGTTCTGGCAGTTCTGGCGCAACACGACCGATGCGGATGTTGGCCGGTTCCTGAAACTTTACACCGAGCTGCCTATTGATGAATGCAATCGCTTGGGAGCTTTGGCTGGATCCGAAATCAACGACGCTAAAATCGTGCTCGCCAATGAGGTCACAAGCCTTTTGCACGGCCCTGACGCGGCGGTTGCAGCTGCCGCAACTGCACGTGAAGTGTTTGAAAAAGGGGGCGTCGGGGACGATTTGCCAACCCTTAGCCTTAGCCACGCCGATCTAGGCGATGGAATGTCAATTGTGCAGCTTTTGGTGAAATCCGGTCTCGCAAAATCAGGTAAAGACGCAAAACGTCTTATTTCTGAAAATGGCGCAAAACTGGACGACCAGCCCCTAACAGATGCCGGTTTGATGATTGATACAACTGCGCTATCCTCGCCTATTAAATTATCGGCTGGGAAAAAACGCCATGCTTTGGTGAAGCTGGAAGGCTAAGTTTCACCCGAATAAAGGTCAGGGGCCGCTGGCTCCTGATCTCTTACAGAAACACCCAATCCACGACTGACAAAATCACAAACACGGGTATTGCGAGCAGCACCGCAATCAGCATCGCAGCCGTCTTTGTCATACGCGCACAGGGTGCAATATGCCCGTATACAGAGTTATGTTTTGCGCCGTCGCTCTGTGATCGCATAAATAATTCCGTTTCGTTACCTCTGCCGTATATTTATTAACCATGATTTAGGTTTCGACAGAGTTAATGGCGCCATGTTTGATTTGCCGCCCTCTACACCCACTTCAGCAACAGTCTCTCCGTCTGATACTACGGCTGGTCTGCCCTTAGCCCAATCAGCAGAATTTGCAAAAGCTCTCGAACTGTATGGACAAAAGCCTGTGGTTCTGTATGGGCTCGACAATTTGCTTGTGCTTCGGCAGAAATTTTTCAAAACCTTCCAAGTGGCAATGGTTAACCGCGCCAAGATTCCTGATCTCAGCGCCATCGCCTTGGAATTACACGGCCTTGGGCTCAAACAAACGCTGCTTTTGATATCCCCTGAAACGCCGCAACCTGAACTGGCCCAACAAGGCGCGTTGCCGCTTATGACCCCTGCAACCGTTGCAAAACTAAACCTAACAGGCAGTTATGATAAGCTGCGTGCAGGCTTACACCAAAAGTGGCGCAATCGGTTGAAGTATAGTGAAGCGCAAGGATTGCGCGTTACACGACAAAACATGCCTCAAGATCCCGGTCACTGGTTGCTCCACGCAGATGTTGATTTACAGCGCCAACGTGGGTATCGCAGCTGGCCATATGCCCTAACCCTGGCCTATTGCGCCGCAAACCCCGGACGCGTAAAGCTGTTCCAAGCGTTTGAAAAAAAGACGCCAATCGCTGCGATCTTAGTTCTAACTCATGGTAAGCAAGCAACATATCATATTGCTCATAACACGGCTCGCGGCAAAGCCTTATGTGCGCATAATCTGCTGATGTGGTCCGCTATGACCTGGCTGGCGTCACAGAAGGTGTCAATACTTGACCTCGGCGTCATCAATACCGAGGACTCGACAGGACTAGCACGGTTCAAACTCGGGACGGGTGCGAGCCCCTCCAAACTAGGAGGCACGTGGCTATTCCTGCCCCCCCTAGGGCGCAGTATGAGGTTTCTCACGCGGCTAGATCAAAACAAAATGCGCACATAATGCCCGGCACACCTCTTATCCAAAGTTGCCGGATCTGAGATGTGCGCATCTTGGGATGTTAGCTATGTTCAGACGATGCTTGGGATTTCTCTTCTAGCTCCAGCCACTCTTCTTCGGCATCTGATAGTTTTTCGTGCCTCTCAATTAAAGCGTCTGTTGCCTTTTGAAATTTGACCGGTTCTTTTGTGAAAAGCTCAGGGTCCGCCATCAACTCTTCAAGCTTCGCAATCTCCGCCTCAAGACGTGCGATTTCTGCGGGCAGAACCTCTAGGCGGTGCTTTTCCTTAAACGTCAGCCCGTCTTTTGGATCGGCAGATTTATCCTCTACGGCTTTAGATTTACTGCCTTTGGCTTTTTCGATCTTTTCGGCGTTTTCTTGCGATCCACGCTGGTTTTGATAATCACTCCAACCGCCGGCATAAACCGTGGCCCGACCAAACCCTTCCATCGCAATAGTCGTGGTTGCCACGCGATCTAAAAAGTCACGATCGTGGCTAACCAATAGAACTGTACCGTCGTATGCGTCCAACAATTCTTGTATTAAATCAAGAGTTTCGACATCTAAATCGTTGGTTGGTTCATCCAGCACCAAAAGATTGGAAGACCGCGCCATTAAACGCGCAAGCAAAAGCCGCGCCTTTTCGCCACCAGACAAAGACCGAACCGGTGCGCGTGCTTGACGGTCATCGAACAAAAATTCCTTTAGGTAACCAACAACATGTTTAGGCTGGCCCCGTACAAGGATTTGATCCGCTTTACCCGAGATCCCCAACAACGGATCCCCTGTCAGGTTTTCCCAAAGCGTCGCGTTGCCGTCCAACTGATCGCGGGTCTGATCAAACAGCGCGATTTCAAGGTTCGTGCCAAGCTCAACAGTCCCCTGATCGGGCGCTTCGGTTCCTAGCAGCATTTTCAACAAAGTGGTTTTACCAGCACCGTTGGGACCAACAAACGCAATGCGTTCCCCACGTTGCACTTTGATTGAAAAGTCTTTGAGGATGACTTTATCGCCATAGGATTTCGAAATATCTACGGCTTCAATCACCTTACGGCCAGACTTCGGACCTGACTCGAGCTCTAGCGCTGCCGTGCCTTGGCGTTTAATTTGCCCCGAACGTTCAGCTTTCAAATCATTAAGCGCGCGCACCCGTCCCATATTGCGCTTACGGCGCGCAGAAATACCCTCAACTGCCCAGCGGCTCTCTGATTTGATTAGGCGGTTCAGCTTGTGCCGCGCCTGATCTTCTTCTTCCCAGAGTTTGTCACGCCATGCCTCAAAATCTTGAAACCCTTTTTCCTGGCGGCGGACCTGCCCCCGGTCGACCCAAAGCGTTGCACGCGTTAACGCATTCAAAAATGCACGGTCATGCGAAATAAGCACAAAGCCTGCACGCGTGGACCTAAGCTCACTTTCGAGCCAAGTGATCGCTTCAATATCAAGGTGGTTCGTCGGCTCGTCGAGCAGCATCAATTCCGGCGCTTCGGCCATCAGTTTCGCCAGTGCCGCGCGGCGACGTTCCCCACCTGAGGCAGTTTCGACGGGACGTGCGGGATCAAACTTTAACCCCTCGCCAGCGCGCTCAACTTTGTACATTTCACCGGCATCCAGATTGGACATCGCAAAATCACCAAGGGTGGCGAACCCTGTCATCTTAGGGTCTTGTTCCATATAGCCAACCGACTTGCCGGGAGGGATGATCACACTCCCCTTGTCAGCTTCGACCAAACCGGCCATCACCTTCATTAAGGTCGATTTGCCAGAGCCATTGCGCCCGACCAAGGCCACCCGATCACCGGGTTGCACAACAAGATCAAGATCAGAGAAGATAGGGTCACCACCGAAAGTCAGTGAAATGCCGCTCATTTGTAAAAGAGGAATACGTGCCATAAGAGCGGGCTAAACCGCAAAGCCCTTCAGGTCAATGTATGATAGCATCTCATTTCACCCGACCACAGCCCGTAGCAGACGTTTACGCGTTGCTGGAATGGCCTCAACCTCGAGCCCTGTAAAAACATGCAACGTATTTAGCTGCCGATCAACAACAGCATGATCACTGACCCAGCCCCCCATCATCAAATACGTACGTAACAGGGCCGGCATACGTAGCATCGCTTTTCTCATATCTGGCTTATGCCTTAACCGCGCGCCATATTCGTAAACATCCGGAGATTTTATCTTTGGCAACCAACACTTTGGCGCAACATATCGATGTTTGAGCATTGCAAAGACATCAAGATATGTCTTGGTTTCCGTTCCTGCAAAAGAGGTACAACCAAATAACATCTTGATATTTTCTCTATCAACAAGGACCGTCAGCGCCGCCCATGCAACACGTAAAATATCCGGATCGCTCCAGTCCTTGTGAATACAGAAACGCCCTATCTCGAGCATTGGGCCTTTAAAAGCAGCAAGCGCCTCTAGATCGTAATATTGCGCGGAATAACTCTGCGAAACATCCGCACCGTCTGGGTACACGCAGAGACGAAAACAACAAACCAAACGCCGAGACTGAACATCCTCGATGAGAACATGCTGGCAATGTTCATCAAATCGGTCGCGATCCAATGCGGTCATCGAAAAACTATGAGTTCGCAATTTCTGCGCGGCAAGCACATCATCCAACGCCCAGGTTAAACGCGCACGGTATTTTCCCTTTTGCAAAAGGGTTTCAAGTGGGCAATTCGCAATGTCGTCAGACGTAGGCTGCGTCATTCACTCTACCCTCCTGAATGGAACACCCCTGATGGAACATTCATAGCCAGCTAAGACATATTACCCAAACCGAAGATGCGTAAACACAAAGCATGACTGAATAACACGGATATGAGGTTGGATTACGAAAATCCAACCCCGTGATGCACCATAGTATTGCCGTGCTTTAAATATGTCTTTCCTAGTTGATCAAACTGGATGGGTCAAAGTTGCCCAAATTCCCCAACAGTTGGCGCAAGAATGTTTTGTCTTCCAAAGTTGAACTGGTCACGCGGCGCTCCAAAGGTACGACACGCCCGTCCGCAAGCGCGTAGTGTTCAACACCACTGACCACATCCCCTTCGTCAAACGTAATTGCCACAAGATCACGCGAGACAACTTTTGGTGCCCGTGCCCCTGCTATTCTCACGACTGAACTGATATAGTAGTATCCACCACTGCGCACGACGCCTGCGGCTGTCGGCTCACCCAGGGTTTCTGTGACGCTTGCACGGGTATCGACACCAACCACCACTTCAGAGAGCAGCTCGTCGCTCGGAACCCAGCCATGCTTGCGATTCGTCGCAGCACAGGCCGCAAGCGCGATTCCCAAAGTGGCAACGGCCGCTATTTTCATTGAGGTCTTGATGGTTTTTGCAAATGCAAACATATGTCTTTCCTGCTCTTGGTCGGCAATGGTCCTATGCTTGTCCAGAAACCGTTCCTTAGGTTGTATTTTTGACAAGATACCGGGGCACAATCCTGCGGCTTGATAATACCTGAAGTCCCGATTACCTAAAGCAGACCTTTGGTTCAAGAAATGAAAGTGACGCCCTATGGTCGAAAACAACGCCGACACCTTTGCTTTGCGCGTCGCAGATCTGTCTCAGAACACTGCAACTCGGTTTGAAATACAACCTGAAACCCCGCTCCTGTCTGAAATTGCGACACAAATGGGGGTATTAGGGTTACGTAAACTGCGGTTTATAGGTGAAATTCGTGGTCACGGAAAACGCAACTGGGCCCTAAAGGGTGATTTAGGTTTTACCGTAACCCAGCCCTGTGTGGTCACATTAGATCCCGTGAACACCCGAATCGATACAAAAATCGAACGGCTGTTTCTTGCCAATTACGACATTCCGGGTGAAGAAGAAGCTGAGATGCCCGAGGACGACAATGTCGAGCCTCTTGAGAGCCACATCAATCCCTACACAGTGATGCTTGAGGCTCTGGCGTTACATCTCCCGCAATACCCACGCAAAAACGGAGTTGAATTGGGTGAATCCGTACATACCGCCCCGGGAATCGCGCCCATGCGCGACGAAGATACACGCCCCTTTGCCGGCCTCGCCTCTTTGCGTGATCAGCTTAAGCCTGATTAAAATACAAAATACGAGGTTCGCATCAATGCTGTGTAAAACATGGCTCCCACCCGCCACATATGCTGCGTTATGATGAGAATTCCCTTGCGCAATGCAGAAATTTTAGTATTTTCGCGCGCTCATCGGAATTTTGGTTGGACATTGGTGGCCCTGCAGCCTAAACGCACGTCACACCGAGTGAATCGAGAATTATAGAAACGCGCTGCGGGCTCTGCCCAAGGCCTTAGTAGACAAAGGTTGAGACATGGCTGTCCAACAGAATAAAGTATCCAAATCACGCCGCAACAACCGTCGCGCGCACGATGCACTGGTTGCTGCAAACCCAAACGAGTGCTCTAACTGTGGCGAACTGCGTCGTCCACACCATGTGTGCCCGTCTTGCGGTCACTATGACAACAAAGAAATCGTTGCACAAAACGACGAAATCGATCTCGACGAAGACGCGGCATAAGCGTCTTCTCACCACGTGAGATCACGATGAGAACTTATGGAGGCCAATCGGGCAGTTAACGCATGACGGGTACATCCCAATCAGCGCGCGCCCAGAATGGCCGCACAACCCTTCCTATTGTGATCTCTGTGGATGCCATGGGTGGCGATGCTGGACCAGCTGTCGTTGTGGAAGGCATCGCAAAATCGGCGGCAAAGAACCCTGACATAGGGTTCATCTTGCATGGTCCTATTGAACAGCTTGAACCTCTTGTTTTACGTAAACGCGGTCTTAAGAACCGTGTTGAGATCCGAGATGCTCGTGATGTTGTGACCATGGAAGACAAACCCAGCCAGGTTATGCGTCATGGCAAAGGCACGTCGATGTGGTCCGCCCTAGAAGCTGTAAAAAGCGGAGACGCCGACGGCGTTGTTTCTTGTGGAAACACTGGCGCCCTTATGGCGCTATCCATGCTAAGATTACGAAAGCTTCCAGGCATAAATCGTCCTGCAATCGCAATTTTATGGCCCTCTCTTAACCCACAAGGGTTTAATGTCATGCTCGATGTCGGAGCAGACGTTAAAGCGGATGCCAATGACTTGTTGCAGTTCGCGCTGATGGGGACATCCTATGTGCGCAACTCTATGGACATCGACTGTCCGCGCGTCGGATTGCTGAACGTCGGCACCGAAGAACACAAAGGCCGATCTGAACTCAAAGAAGCCTATCAAATCATCTCAGATAGTGCGGACACAGGCGGGTTTGAATTTACAGGCTTCGTCGAGGGAAGTGATATTCCTGGCAATGTCGCTGACGTCATTGTGACAGACGGGTTTACAGGCAACGTTGCGATCAAAACAGGCGAAGGTACAGCAAGCCTGTTACGCACAGCTCTGCGTGATGCATTTGAGCACTCGTTCCTCTCGCGCTTGGCCGCAATACTCGCTTATACATCCTTGTCACGGCTATCAAAACGCATCGATCCGCGCCGTGTGAATGGCGGTGTCTTTTTAGGCCTGAATGGTATCGTTGTAAAATCTCATGGAGGCTCGGATGCAACTGGCGTTTCGGCAGCTGTAAAACTGGCCTTTCATCTTGCGCAGCAAGGATTCGGTGAAAAACTTGCTGCACGGGTTGCATCTGTCCTTCCACTCACACAAGATAATCCAGCGCCTGAGACCACTCAGGCTGCCGATATTTCAGAATAACCAACGATAATAAGGCAGATAAAGAATGACGCGACGCTCAGTGGTAATCGGTGCCGGACATTACCTTCCGAAACGCATCGTCGAGAACGCGGAATTCGAGCAAACTCTGGACACCACAGACGAATGGATTCGCAGCCGTTCTGGTATAGAACGCCGCCATTTTGCCGCCGAAGGCGAAACGACCTCTCATATGGCGACCAAAGCTGCGCAGGCCGCATTAGATATGGCAGGCTATGCCGCGGATGATGTTGATGCAATCGTTGTCGCAACATCAACACCGGATCTAACGTTCCCTTCAGCCGCAACAATGGTGCAAGCTCAACTCGGCATGACCAAGGGGTTTGCATTTGATGTGCAGGCCGTCTGCGCGGGCTTTGTCTATGCGCTCTCGAACGCAAATGCCCTCATCGCCTCTGGCCAAGCTGATCGCGTCTTAGTCATCGGCGCTGAGACCTTTAGTCGAATCATGGATTGGGAAGACCGATCGACGTGTGTGCTATTTGGTGACGGAGCAGGCGCATTATTACTTGAGGCAACACCCTCAGAAGGCACCAATGCTGATCGCGGCATTCTGGCAACGGATCTGAACTCGGACGGGCGTCACAAGGATTTACTCTATGTAGATGGCGGCGTATCGACGGGAACAACAGGTTATTTGCGCATGCAAGGCAACCAAGTGTTCCGACATGCCGTTGAAAAGCTTGCCTCGACGGCGAACACCGCGCTCGGGCGCGCTGATTTGACCTCAGATGACGTGGACTGGATTGTCCCACATCAAGCCAATATTAGAATCATCCAAGGCACTGCGAAAAAAATGGGCCTACCGATGGATCGTGTGGTCGTCACAGTCCAAGATCACGGCAATACATCGGCTGCATCCATTCCGCTTGCGTTATCTGTTGCAAATGCACGTGGTCAAATTAAACAAGGTGATCTCGTTGTGACCGAGGCCATCGGCGGAGGCTTAGCCTGGGGGGCGGTGGTTTTACGCTGGTAAAATGATTGTTCCAATTCATTGATATTGACAGTTAAATTTACACCGCCCTATTATTTATTTAAACGATAGGGAAAATGAGATGACTGAAAAGACAATCACACGCATGGATCTAAGTGAAGCTGTATTTCGCGAAGTCGGTCTCTCGCGAAATGAAAGCTCTCAATTGGTTGAAAGTATGCTGCTGCATATGTCCGATGCTTTGGTCCGAGGTGAGCAGGTCAAAATATCATCGTTTGGCACCTTTAGCGTTCGTGAAAAAAGCGCACGTGTTGGGAGAAATCCTAAAACAGGCCAAGAAGTTCCCATCCAACCGCGCCGTGTCTTGACCTTTCGGCCTTCTCACTTGATGAAAGACCGGGTTGCTGAAGGTAACCGTAAATAAAAATTAGCCATTATCCCCGACACTATGCCGACACAGCAATTGTCGGCAATAGATCACGGGTGAACCTATGTCTAAATCTCCAGATGCTTTTCGAACCATTAGCGAAGTCGCGGAATGGTTGGATATACAAGCGCATGTTCTGCGGTTTTGGGAAAGTAAGTTTACCCAAGTTAAGCCTGTAAAACGTGCGGGCGGGCGTCGATATTATCGTCCGTCTGATATGTTGCTGCTCGGCGGCATTAAGCATCTGCTTCATGATAAAGACATGGCGATCAAAGATGTGCAGGCTATGATTCGCGAACATGGTGTGCAACGTGTACAGGGCATGTCTGCCCCCCTCGAAGGGGAAGAGCCAGTTACAGAAAACCAGGACAGTGTCTGGGACGATAGGCCACGTACATCACCCGATACGGTCGCTGCAGCTCAAGAAGATGCAACGTCTTCTTCCTCTGAAGACACCGCTACGGCGGAGACACAGTCGGCCCTCAGTTCTGAAGATGTCCCCCAATCGAGACAGCCAGCCTCTCACGAAGATCATATAGTAGAGTTAACAGAAGCGCCGCACCTGAAAATGTCGGAGAGTCCAATCCCCTCTCCCAAAGCTCAATCAGCACCTGAGGCATCCACGCCGGATGTTAGTGGAATTTTGTTTGACGCTCAGCCTGACCCCCCTCTTTCAACAAAAGCAGCGGATCAAACTCCCACTGTCTCGGACGCGAAAACAAACAGCCCAGAAACAACCGGCTCTGCCGAGACCGCGCCGCCAACCCAAGTGAATGATGCCCCGCCCCCTACACAGGCAACGCAACCTGCGGCGCCCAATGTCCAATCTGCTGCTGTAGCAGCCTCACAAGATACGGCTCAAGCACATCAACCGACGGATCATCCCAATACGGTTGATGTGACAGACCAACAGACAGATGCGCATCCGATACCAACTGTTTCCGAAGCCCCTATTTCACAGGCTCCATCTACAGTTGAACATATTGCGCCAGAAAATCTGCACCTTTCGGACACACCGTCCACGCAAGCTGCTGATTTTACGTCTACTTCCAACGAAAACGCGCAGAACCACCCGATCTCGGAATCCGACGCTACACCTCTCGCCGAAGCTTCCCCACCTGTAGCAGAGACTGAAGCAACCCCAGAGCATAGCGTTTCTGAAGAACACCAGAACGTGGACGATCCATCCGTTACTGAGCCCGTCGTGGCTCAACACGCCCCCTCTGATCAAGAGGTTATGCCATCCGACACCGCCAACCCTTCGGCCACTGCGCAAGTTACGGAAACGCAGCCGGATTTCTTTTCAGACACACCGGTTGAAAACCCTGCACCGGTAGCAGACGTTTCATCCGGTGATGAAGATGCTCCCGTCGATGAGACACCTCCCTTACCAAGCACACCTTCTATTGATACACTAACAGAATCGGCATCTCTTTCACCTGAGACGTCAGAGGTTCCAACAGTGGATACATCGATAGGCGCACAAGATACGGCCTCCTCCACTCAGACTGAACCCTCTGAAGAAGCTGTTGTTTCACCGACGCATACGCCAGTGGCTCCCAATAGCGAAACGCCCATGACTGCGGATGCGGATTTAGAACACCCCACAGAATATAACACAACTGCGCCAATAGATGAAAATAGCGATCAGGTACCAACACCTCCGTTGGCGGTCTCTGAAGAAAGCGAGATGCCTCTAAGTCAAGTGGAGGCAAGTGCAGAAATAAATCAATCCGAGGATACGTCACCTCAGAGTATTGAAACCACAGACAATCATGACGCCACATCGTCAGAGGCCCCCCTATCTGAACACACCCCTGCAAATGTGGACACTCCAGCGGATGCAGTTGAGGCAGCTGTAGATGATGATTTAACCTCGGATAATACGATAGACAGAGCCCCCCAAGAAAGCGAACTACTTTCTGCCGCTGCAGAGGCAAGTGATCCCGCTGCGCCATCCGATCTTGATAACCTTGACGCTGAAGCGCCACTCCCCGAAACACCCGCCACCGTCGCCAATGACGAAGCTCTTTCTGAGGATGCCCTTCTCTCGTCTGAAGCGTCAGATATATCAGACGTCTCGGTCTCTACGCCCGAATCGCAGATTGTCGATGACAGCACCCCCGCCCAATCTCAGCATAATTTGAGCACTCACAGCCCCGATGTCGCGCAATCTGCAGTTTCCGAAACGGAAATCGCCGCAGATCCTGATACATTGAGCGCCGATACGTTGGAAAATTCACCTCCAGCAGAACAAGCACCAACAGATACATTGGCTGTATCCACGCCCTCACCCGTACCAGATAATGCGGACGAGGAACCGACCCCTGTCGTTGAAACCCTTTCCGATCCTGTAGGCAAAGTAGAAGACACACCGGTACATTCACGCATACCGCTGATGTTAACGCGCTTAGCTTATATGCCCTCTCCCACATCAGAGGAACAAACCGCGATTGAAGATGTGGTTGCCCGTCTCTATGCTCGCCAATAAATGGAACCTCTGCTGTTCTCGGCGATTTAAAAATCTAAAAAACTTGCGTTACGCTCTTGCTCCCGCCGCCAAAAGCGGTAGAAAGCGCATCAACGGGCTATAGCGCAGCCTGGTAGCGCGTCCGTCTGGGGGACGGAAGGTCGCAGGTTCGAGTCCTGCTAGCCCGACCATTATACCAAACCAAATGCCCGGGCAGAAATGCTTGGGCATTTGGTTTTCTGGCCCTTACTTTCTGCTGAGAAAATCGCGTAGTCCATTGCGGATGCGAGTGAATTTATGCACAGTCCCCCAACCAATGTGCCAAAGGAGACGGCCCATGACCGTGCGATTACAATGACCGGCGTTCTACCAAGTCAGTCTTTACAAGCCATGTTAAACCGTGGCGAAATACAAGTTGAAGCACCGCTTGCGGATGGTCAAATCCAACCTGCGAGCCTTGATCTGCGTCTTGGTCGTATAGCCTATCGTGTCCGCGCGTCCTTCTTAACCGGTCAAACTGCAACCGTTTCCGAGCGCCTTAAAGATTTTGAGATGCACCAAATTGATCTCAACAACGGAGCCGTTCTTGAAAAAGGCTGCGTTTATGTTGTGCCACTGATGGAACATCTTTCGCTACCCGACCATATATCAGCCGTTGCCAACGCCAAAAGCTCTACTGGGCGCCTTGACCTGTTGACCCGCACTATCACGGATGGTGGCGAAGAATTCGACCGCATAAAACCCGGTTATACCGGCCCGCTTTATGCAGAAATTTGCCCTAGATCGTTTTCCGTTCTAGTGCGCCCCGGCATGCGCTTAAACCAAATCAGGTTTCGGGACGGGCAAGCGATAATATCGGATGCTGATTTAGCGACTTTACATGCCGAAACACGTTTGGTCGATGGAAAGGCCGTGATTGAGGATGGTTTAGGGTTTTCTGTTGACCTGCGTCTGCCAGGAAGTGATCTGGTTGGTTATCGCGCCAAGCCTCATACAGGGGTCATCGATCTCGATAAGATTGGTGCTTATGACCCTCAAGATTACTGGGAAGAGGTCCGCAGCAACAACGGCCAAATCATTCTGGATCCCGGGGCGTTCTATATTCTCGTCAGTCGTGAAGCCGTCCATATCCCCCCGCTTTATGCAGCTGAAATGGCACCTTATTTGGCAATGGTGGGTGAATTTCGAGTGCACTATGCAGGATTCTTTGACCCCGGCTTTGGCCATGCTGATGCAGGCGGCACCGGATCACGCGGCGTATTAGAAGTCCGTTGCCACGAAGCTCCCTTTGTTCTGGAGCATGGGCAAATCGTCGGTCGATTGGTTTATGAACGTATGTCGGAGCTCCCTGAACAGCTATATGGTGCAGGCATCGCGTCAAATTACCAAGGGCAAGGTCTTAAGCTCTCAAAGCACTTCCGCTCCCCATCCTAAGACCGAGACAACAACACACAGAAATGCGGGCATTCATAGCCCTAGACATTACCCGCGACGTTGGTCGTTTTTAGGGGAAGGATCCTGTGACCTCTCAGCCATATCTTGGCTTGATTGAGCCTTGGGCCTAGAGGTGCGCTTTGCAAGCGCGTTTATACCACCATTGACCCCCTTATTGACCAAGGTCATGATAACGCGGCGGATAATCATATTTAAAATACGGTCAATCGACATACAGTGGTCCTCTGCGACATTCATGCCTCACGATAAGGACAAGCAACCCAGTAAACAAGGCCGTCACGATGAAGTGTTGTCCTCAAACAGCTCGGGTTGTGCCGCGTCTTGTTGCTCTTCCATACGGTCAATATTCGCCGAAAACGCCCCAAATGGTGGTCGATTTTCCAAGAGACCTGCTGATCTCAATTCTTTCAAACCGGGTAAATCCCGCGCGCTTTCCAGGCCGAAATGATCCAGAAACGCCGGTGTCACAATAAAGGTAATTGGACGTCCTGGCGCCATTTTTCGGCGCCCTAACTTGATCCATTCCATTTCCATCAATTGATCAATGGTACCACGAGAGACGGAAACACCGCGGATCTCTTCAATCTCTGCCCGCGTGACAGGTTGGTGGTATGCAACAATTGCCAAGGTCTCTATCGCAGCACGCGATAGCTTTCGTGCCTCGACGCGTTCCTGTTGCATCAAAAAGCTAAGATCAGGCGCAGTTCTAATCGCCCATGCTTCCCCCACGCGAAGAACTTGAACCCCGCGCCCTTCGTAGCGTAACCTTAAACGTTCCAGTGCTTCGACTGGATTACATCCATGCGGCATGCGGGTAATCAAATCGCGAATGGTCACAGGCTCCGCGCTGGCAAAAAGCACGGCCTCAACCATGCGTTCTTGTTCTGCCATTGGTGGGGCATCAAACAAGCTTTGAGTATCTGTGCGATCATTAGAATGGTTTGTGTTTTGAACGTTTTCAGTCACGCTATATCCTCATCTAGGCTGCGCAATTGGATCGGGTCAAAGCTTGTGTCCTGACGCATTGCAACTTTGCCTTCTTTAACAAGCTGCAACGATGCTGCAAATGTCGCCGCTGTGGCGGAACGCCGTTTAACAGGATCCTGGTGCCAGCCATCGGGTAAGTAGCTCAACATATCGGTCCATTCCCCTGTAAACCCAAGGATAGAGCGCATTCGTTCAAGTGCTTCTTCCATCGTGAACACGCTTTGGCGGTCCATCACAAAGGGACGGAATTCGTCTTTTGTACGAATACGTGCATAGCCCTGCATCAAGTCCAGAAGGTTCGCCGTATAAGTCACAGTTTTAACCTGCCGCACACCTTGCCCTTGCCCACGCGCGAAAAATTCACGTCCTAACTGGTCACGTGCCATCAAGCGTGCAGAGACATCGCGCATCGCCTGCAAACGTTCCAATTGAAAGGCAAGATGCGCTGCTAATTCTTCACCGGTTGGACCTTGTTCTTTGGGATCTGGTGGCAATAGAAGACGCGATTTTAGAAAGGCCAACCATGCCGCCATCACCAAATAATCGGCTGCGAGCTCAATACGCAGCTCTTTTGCTTTATCAACAAACGAAAGATACTGCCGGGCAAGTTCATAAATAGAGATTTGCCGCAAATCGACTTTTTGCGTGCGGGACAGCGTCAACAACAGATCAAGCGGCCCCTCATATCCGTCGACGTCAACGATCAACGCTTCGGCAGCCAAGCGTGTCTGAACGTCTGACGACGCCGCGTTGGATGTTGTAGAATGTGATGTTTCAGCCATATACCTGTCCGCCCATGAGGGCGGATAGTTCGTCTTCGGCCGCTTGAATGTCAAGAGGAGCCGGTGTGCATCGCTGTGCAAAAACATGCTCGGCCCGTCGTTGCGCCTGATCTGTCATAGCACCAACCTTGTCGGCAACAGCTGCACGCTCAAAGAGTGTTGCATTGCATAACAACACCACATCAACACCCGCCTGTATTGCCTCAGCAGCGATGGTTTCAGGCTGGCCAGAAAGCGCCTTCATCGAAATATCGTCTGTCATAATCAACCCATCAAAGCCGATTTCGTTGCGTATGACATCTATCATGACAGGGGAAAGTGTCGTTGGACGGTCATCGTAGGCCTCAAAGACAAGATGACATGTCATTGCCATCGAAATATCTTTGAGCTGCGAAAAAGCCGCAAAGTCATTCTC
The DNA here is from genome assembly GCA_947499635.1 of uncultured Paracoccaceae bacterium. Lineage (GTDB taxonomy): Bacteria > Pseudomonadota > Alphaproteobacteria > Rhodobacterales > Rhodobacteraceae > Epibacterium. The sequence goes on from CANMPD010000002.1 coordinate 142,060, forward strand.
AAGGAGAATATCCTGAGACGCGGTAATTCGGGGCAGTTCCAAGTGTGAATCTTGTTGCGCCCGCCCGTGGCCTGGCATGTGTTTAAGCACAGGCCACACCGCACCATCCATGTGCCCTTGGGCCGTGGCACGTGCCAGTGCCACAACCTGCTCAACAGTGTCCCCATAGCAGCGATTGCGTAAGAAAGGGTGTGTTTCGGCAACCGTAACGTCCGCCACTGGCGCACAGTTACTATTAATCCCCAGACCTTCTAGCTCATGAGAAATCAAACGCGCACGCAGGTACATCGCTCTGATCGGGTCTTGTGCCGCGAATATGTGATCAAGTGCGGGGCGCCATTGACGTGCAAGTGGTGGACGCAACCGTTGAACACGCCCGCCTTCCTGGTCGATCGTAATTAAACAGTCATGGCCCGCAGCTTCGCGAAAATCATCACATAGCGCACGTACCTGATCTGCATCTTCAATGTTACGACCAAAAAGGATAAAACCAAACGGACACATATCGCGAAAAAGAGCTTTTTCATCAGAGGTTAAGCGCAATCCCTCTGCGTCCAGTATGGTCGCTCCATATCGCATTACCGAACAGCTACTGGGATACAGTCTGCATTTCCTGCAACTAAAGCTGAACAAAAACGACGGGTAGCTGATAGGTCTTCAAAGCCAACAACACGCAAACGGTAAAACACCCGCCCGCCACTTTCAGCACGTTGAATAACGCGTTGTTTGTCAAAGAAGAAATCGCCAAAACGACTTGAGATCTGATCCCATTCTTGTCGCGCGACTTCAGCGCTTTCATAGGCCCCTAATTGTGCAAGACGCGTCCCAACGGCCAGTGATGCGATCTCCACATCCGTCACCGCAACGGGTGTGCTACGGGCAGCAAGTGATCGTGTTTGCACTGTCGCGGAAGCCCCTGCAGGGCGCAGCTTGGGCCGAGGGGCTGTAATTTTACGGCCAGTGTCAGGCGCAGCAACCTCTGCACTTTCAACCTGATATGCCGCCGAGGTTGGAACAACATCCGTTAACGGCTTAGCATTATTTGTCAGGCTTGCGACCAATGCATCAATATCATTTTCACGCTGTTCGAACGCACCTGCCACAGTATCTGTCTCAGTATCTGTTTCGGTATCTACTTCAACACTTACAACAGATGTCACTGGTGATGTTGTGGTCAAAGGATCCACCACTGGCGTCTCAAGAGCAACCTTCGCTGCGCTATTCTTTAACAGCGTCGGAACAGGTTGATCCTCTTCAGTAAGGGCAAGTGCCGCCGGCGCAAGCTGCAACGTATCCGCCGGAGCCGCAGCCGTGCCATTTGCAGCGATTTCATTCACAGCCAGCCCTTGGTGGTCTGCCAAAGTTCCGCCCGGGTTTTCAGGGACGACACGCAACGGCCCTTCGACCGCACGAACAACTGGAACACCTGACACATCACGTATGATGAGATTGTATCCCCAGACACCAATGCCAACAACCAAAGCCAACGATGCTGCTGCACAACCAATAGCGGCAATACGGCTTAGCTCGTGCCGTCGCTGCGGAACAGGTGGATAGGTTTCAGACGAATCAGCATCGCTATACATGCCTGTTTGGTTGTTCTCAGAAGCCCACGGCAGCGCAGATGGTGCTTGCTCGTAATGCGCCGTGTCTTCCTGCGCATAAATGGGCTCAACACGAGTGATCCGCGTCGCAATCGGCGATTGCGGTTTCGAAAATTGATCACTCCGGACCGTTTCGGCCTGTGTCTCCTGCGGTAAGACCTCTGGAGGATAGTTTGCCTCAGAATATAGATCATCAGATGTGGTTTGCTCTGAAACCTGAGGCGTTACCGCTTGTGAATATTGCTGTGAATACAGCGGGTCAAAAGCGCTCCCTTGATGGGAGGCGCCTGCCTGAGAAGAGGTCGCGCTCACGCCGACCTGTGCAAATTTTGCCATATTCGCCTCACTGCCCATTAGAATATCCTGCCTGCTTATGCAGGACAGAATACGACTGGGTCTCTTGATACTGCCTCGGATCCGACACTTCGTGCGATTTTGTTACCGCATCTCCTGCGCCGGTTTGACACCAAGAATACCAAGACCTGCGGAAATGACAATGGATACCGTTTTCGCAAGCGCCAAATTGGCATGTGTTGCCGATTGGCTGCTGTCGTTAAGGAAACGTAAACCTTTTTCCGACTTCCCAAGATGATACAAACCGTGAAGTTCGGACGCTAAATCATAGAGGAAAAAGGCTATTCTATGCGGCTCGTTCGTTCTGGCTGCGATTTCGACCTGTCTCGGCCATTCGGCTAGTTTTTTGGCGACCGCAAGCTGTGCGTCATGCTGGATCAATCCTAGATCAGCTTTGGAGAAGGCTGCTTCATCAGACAGCATCGCTTCTTCGACGGCTTTACGCATCGTGGAACAAATCCGCGCATTGGCATATTGCACATAGAACACAGGATTATCCTTGGACTGATCCAATGCCTTATCCAGATCGAAATCAAAACCTTGATCATTTTTACGCGTGAGCAACATGAAACGTGTCACATCTGGCCCTACGGCCTCGACCACATCACGCAGGGTTACAAAAGTCCCTGCCCGCTTGGACATTTTAAACTCTGACCCGTCTTTGAAAAGCTTCACCAACTGGCACAGTTTTACATCCAGCGGCACTTTGCCATCTGAAAGCGCTGAAACGGCCGCCTTCATACGTTTTACATAGCCGCCGTGGTCTGCACCGAAAATATCGATCAGCTCGTCAAATCCACGTTCAACTTTGTCATAATGGTAGGCAATATCCGGAGCAAAGTAAGTCCACGACCCATCGGACTTCTTAACAGCCCGATCAACATCATCGCCGTGATCTGTAGATTTAAACAAAGTTTGCTCGCGCGCTTCCCAATCATCTGGCATTTTACCTTTGGGTGGCTCGAGAACACCTTGATAGATAAGCCCTTTGGCTTCCAACGTGCTCAATGCTGCTTCGATTTTTCCGGTGCCATACAGAGATTTTTCTGAATAAAAAACATCCATTTCAATCCCGAGCAAAGCAAGATCTTCACGGATCATGCCCATCATTGCATTGATTGAAAACAGACGGAATTCATCGATCCAAAGCGCCTCGCTTTGGTCAACAAATTGATCACCGTATTTCGCCTTAAGCGCCTCACCTACAGGTTTTAGGTAGTCGGCGGGGTAAGTGCCCTCGGGGAATTCAACATCGCGACCATGCGCCTCAAGATAACGCAGATAGGCGGAGCGTGCCAGAACATCAACTTGCCCGCCGCCATCATTGATATAATATTCACGGGTAACGTCATAACCCGAAAACGCCAGCAAAGATGCCAATGCGTCACCAAAAACTGCGCCACGTGTGTGCCCAACATGCAAAGGCCCCGTTGGGTTTGCCGACACATATTCCACATTAACCCGCTTGCCCTGTCCCAAACTTGAGCGGCCATATGCTTGGTCTTGTTCTAAAACAGCGGCGATAACCGACTGCCAGACACTCGCAGCCAAACGAAGATTTAGGAACCCTGGGCCTGCGACATCGGCACTTGTGATTCGCGGATCTTGTGCCAGTTTGGCCGCCAAAGCGTCGGCAATATCGCGTGGTTTCATCTTGGCAGGTTTCGCCAAGACCATCGCTGCATTTGTCGCCATGTCACCATGTGCCGTATCGCGTGGCGGCTCTACTGTGACATTGGTGAAGTCCAAGCCCTCTGGCAACACACCCTCGATCTGCAGTGCAGAGAGAGACTCAGTAACGAGCGTACGGATATCGGCAAAAAGGTTCATCTGTCAGCGTTCCTAATGGTTCAGGTCAATCGGATACAAAGGCACGGCACAGCGGTCAACCTGTGATCCTCTCATCAACCTGACGTTTTGGGCCCTCTGCTGATGCGAGCACCTCCTAACGAAAGGTCCTCTCATGCAGTTGCAAGGCAAACCTATCCGTCATCCCCGAGATATAATCAGACACGAGACGCGCGCGTTCTGTTTCCGAATGGGAATTATTCACATCTCGGCGCCATCGTTCAGGCATATCCTGCATGTTGTCCATATAGTGGCGAAACAAGTCTTTCACCACTTCGCCCACACGCTCACGCACAACCACAACTGAAGGCGCGCGGTACATACGCGCAAAGAGGAATGTACGGATCTCTTTCAGGTCTCGCCAAAGATCGTCAGAAAACGCGACCACAGCATGATCTAAACCTCGCAATTCTTCGACCGTGGTCACACCACTGGCCGCTAGTCGTGCACGCGATGTGTCAATAACATCAGACACCATTACCCCAAACACCCGCCGCAACGCTTCGTGACGACGGCGATAGGGATCTAGACTGGGGTATTTCGCATCTACCTTTTGATAAGCCGCGCCAATGATGGGTAAAGCTTGGATATCCTCGTCTGAAAACAGTCCTGCGCGCAAACCATCCTGAAGGTCATGGTTGTTATAAGCAATATCATCAGACAGGGCCGCAACCTGTGCTTCGCCGCCCGCGTGGGTATGAAGCTCAAGATCTTGTTGTGCATTACATTCGGCGAGGGCCCAGGGCAATTCTCCGACAACCGGACCATTATGCTTTGCAATCGCCTCAAGAGACTCCCAAGTCAGGTTTAACCCATCAAATTCAGCATAGTGTCGCTCAAGGTTCGTCACAATTCGGATTGCTTGCGCATTGTGATCAAATCCGCCGTAAGGGGCCATAAGCTCATTCAACGCATCTTCGCCAGTATGGCCAAAAGGAGTATGCCCCAAGTCATGCGCTAGGGCGACTGCCTCGGTCAGAGCTTGGTTCAACCCCAAAGCCCCCGCAATTGTACGACCAACTTGCGCCACCTCAATTGAATGCGTCAAACGGGTACGATAACTATCGCCTTCGTGCTCAACAAAAACCTGCGTTTTATGTTTCAGGCGACGAAACGCACTGGCGTGAATGATACGATCCCTGTCTCGCTGAAAAGGCGAGCGAAAATCGCTTTCGTCCTCGTGGATTTGACGTCCCCGTGACGTTTCAACTGCAGTTGCATAAGGTGCATAGTGCTGCGGCGCATACATCAGTAACTTTTTCCTTTGAAATCTTGTCGCCCAGATCGCACCTTTCTATATAATATGCTAAGCTGCAAGAAAGCATTGGAGATATTATATGAATTTGCCTCCCAAAGTGACTGTCCGGGCCTTTGAACGCCTTGCTGAAATCGGCGCTGCAGACCAAGGGCAGGCCTTACGAGTTGCCGTCGAAGGTGGCGGTTGTTCAGGATTCCAATACGAAATTGCACTCGACACGCCAAAAACGGATGACTTAGTTCTAGAGGGACAAGGTCAAAAGGTCGTGGTCGACGGGGTATCCCTGCCCTTTTTAGAAAATGCTGTAATCGATTTTACAGAAGAGCTTATTGGCGCACGTTTCACCATTGAGAACCCCAACGCAACAGCAAGTTGCGGCTGCGGCACCTCGTTCTCAATGTGATTTAAGGTTCAGGCTTGGATAAAGTGGGCAGTGTGTAAACCCCTACTTTGTCCTTATGCCTGTCGCATCCTGTCGAGGTGGTTACGGACCTCTACGCCGGCATATAAGACACAAACCCACTTAAGTATTTAAGGTTGAGATTGAGCTGACAACGCCATTTTGCTGTCCACATACAGTTCGTAACGGGCTGTGTGAGCAACGACGGTTACCAACTTTCCCGCAACTCCTGTTGGTACTTGTCGACCACAAGAAACACGCCTGATCCTGCGACCATCACCATGCCAAAATATGTCATGAGTGACGGAAACTCTCCAAAAACGACGATTGCCACCAAAACCATCCACACAAATTGTAAATTTAACAAAGGCATGACCGTATAAGTGGGCAAAACACGCACTGCCACCACCAGGATCCAACGTGCAAAAAATAAGAACCCGCTATAAATCAATACCCACATTATGTCTGTGCCAGTCATAGGTTGCCAAACAAAAGGCAAATATACAGCCATACAAAGACCAAGCGCCAGATTAGGATAGAATACCTGCAGGAGTGATTTATCTTCAAAACGCGCAATATAACGGGAAACCGTCACCGAAAACGTTCCGATCAGCGCGGCGCCAAAGGCAACAATCGCGCCAAGATAGTTCTCTCCCCCCCATGCGGGAAGTAGGGCATAAACGCCAAACACTCCGCAACACAGTGCAATCCATGCATTCCAGCCAACCTTTTCCCCTAAGATAGGCCCTGCCATTAATGCGGCAAAGATTGGCATGAGCGCGATAAAAATAAAGACATCTGCAAAAGGCAGCAGCCGGAACGCATAAAAAAAACCAACCGTTGCGACAACCATCGACACGGATCTCACCACCATCGACCAGGGGCAGCAGGTCGATATCTCCAAACGCTCTCCCCGTACGTGTTTGGTAAATATACTAAGAGCAGCAACAATAAGTCCTGAAAAGGCATAAAGCTGAGCAGCCTCAAAGCTTTCTGCAAAAAACTTCGTTATCCCATCTGCACCAGAGGTTAATCCACCATAGATCACAACCAGCAGAGCCGCCCCCAGTGCATTCCATTGCATTTGCATATTACACGTTCACTGGAGTTAAAGTGCGTCGCGCCTCGAGAAGGCTTGCGACTTGGTCAGATTGCTGTGCGCCTTGAAACCGCGAACCTGTAACTGTGTCAGACAAACGCGAGAACGCCGTGAAAAACGTTTCAAATTCTGGGATACTTGCTTCGGCGCCTGCCAAAATAGATTGCTCCGATTGCGTTAATCCACCCTGCACATGTGATCTCAGAGCAGTCCAGCTGATACCAAGAGCGCGCTGCCCTCTCGTTGAGTTCGAATTTTCTACCATAGAATATGTCGCCATAGAGACACCCCGCAGTGCACTGGTTCCACGCCCGTGAATAAATGACTTCACGCCTGTATAATCTGTATCAAATAGTTTAGCTCCTTCAACCCTAGAGAGAAACCAATTCAATACAAAATATTCATGATAGTTATCCATTGCCCCCACCATAATAGGTCGCGTTGAGAGCTCGAACTGGCTATGGGAGGTTTTAAGGAATGTTCGCCACAGGTCAGGCACGGCTGATTGTGTAAACTCCAACGCGAGGCATACTTCTGCTAATAAATCAGGATCCTGATCTAAATACGCAATACCGCCCGCGAAATATAAGCTCTGTACCGTTTCCGGTGACACCTGCGGGTCACAGCGACCGTAATCCGACAAATAAAAGAGAATATGCGTCAATTCATAAGCTGTTCTGCGATTTGGAATTGCAAAGTGATGGCTACGTTCGGTAAATTGACGCAACCGTTCATCTAGGCGCTCACCACTGTCCACACCTGCTTTCACTTCAACGCCGCGACGCGCCAACAGTCGGCGAACTTCAGCACGTTGTAGATCAGATAGCTCGGCATCAACCAGTTGTGACTGCGCAACCCATTCAGCCAATTCCAACCCACGTGACCCCGGCAATCCAAGGTCTTCCAAATCAATACATATAGATAAAATAAACCTGTAATACTGTCGGAAAAAATTCATGTATCGCATACTTCCTTCGTAAAAGGGGCGATAACACTCCAAATCAATTAAATCGCGCTTTAATCCACCATCATTTAAAACTGCTAAAAATTCAGCATTTTCTTTTAACCACATAACATCTTGCCGATTGTGGCGAGAATTAAAAAATACATTTATCAAATTTAAATAAGGGTCTTTTTTTAATTTATCTCTACGATCTGAAAGTAAATAAATATTTTTCAATTTTACACCCTTAATTTAATGCACCTTAACCCGGAAAAATATCCCGGGTTAAGAAGATACGTTTTTAGATGTCAAATACTGTTGAAGACACCATAGATGTACCGGCACCTTCAAAGATGCTATTTTGTGCAACATTTAGGCTCGATGTATCGGAAATACCCGCCTCGTATGATTTATAATCCAAAACTGTAGAGCTCACCAATCCTGTGGCTTCGCCTTCGAATACCGAATTAATGTCAGAAAAGACCCAGTCAACTTTCTTTAAACTAGACATGTATTTCATCCTTTATTTGAAATTATCCACATCACAAAAATGACTCAAGAAATCCGAACATCAAGAAAACATGGAAAAAGTAAAAAAATAAATTCACAGAAAATTATCAACCCTGATGAAATACTTCAAATAATAAAGTTATCCCCAGAACTATCCACAACCTCATAATTGCAATCTAAAGTTGTATAATATATAATTATCATTGCACTTACTCAAAACCTCGAATCGTTAGTAGGCCGAAAACGAATCGTTCCCCTTGCTCACAGCTGCGATTGAGAGATAAAGAGAACACGAAAGAGCCACAGGGAATCCGCTATGAAAATCGCCACATTCAACATCAATGGGATCAAAGCGCGGATCTCGGCGTTACCAGCATGGCTTGATGAGGCACAACCTGATGTCGTTTTGTTACAGGAAATAAAATCTGTAGATGAAGCATTCCCACGTGAGGCTTTGGAAGAGCGCGGATACAACGTTGAAACGCATGGTCAAAAAAGCTTTAACGGCGTTGCAATCCTCTCAAAACTCCCCCTCGAAGACGTCAAACGTGGTTTGCCGGGTGACGACAGTGATGAACAAGCCCGCTGGATCGAAGCAACTGTCGTTGGAAAACAAGCCTTACGTGTTTGCGGCCTGTACTTGCCCAATGGGAACCCCGTTGAACTGAATGCGGATGGAACCCCTGTCGCAGGTGGTAAATATGCGTATAAATTGGCATGGATGGAGCGGCTGTTTGATCGTGCCCAACATCTTATGAACGACGAAATGCCGGCTTTAATGGCTGGTGATTACAATATCATCCCGCAATCGGAAGATGCAAAACGCCCCGATGCGTGGCGTGAAGATGCGTTACATCGCCCCGAAAGTCGGGCAGCATTTCACCGGATCGTCAATCTCGGCTTTACCGAAGCGTTCCGTGCACGGACGCAAGGCCCGGGGCATTACAGTTTTTGGGATTATCAGGCTGGAGCATGGAACCGTGACGATGGTATCCGAATTGATCATTTTCTGCTGACGCCACAAGCCGCGGACTTACTAAACGACTGTCAGATTGACAAAGACGTCCGTGGCCGGGAAAAACCCTCAGATCACGTGCCTGTTTGGGTCGACCTTGATCTTTAACCTGCAGTGACATCATGGCGGTAGATCCAGTCAAATTGCTGCACTAACCGCTGTGGTGCATAATGGCCTAGCCCTTGCATAACCAAATGCGCGGGCCATGATACCGGTGGGCGCAAATGATAGCGCCACGCATTTTTGTTCGCAGCTTCAACAACCTTTACCACGCGCGCCCGCCTGCGTGTTTGATACCAATCGAGTGCGGCCTTCATGGTTTCACTGCCACGCAGACAATCAGCAAGAACATAGGCGTCTTCCAATGCCATATTCGCACCTTGGGCCATAAAGGGAAGCGTTGGATGAGCTGCATCCCCCAGAAGTGTCACATTCCCGTAACTCCACTGCTGCGCCACAGGGTGGCGAAACAATCCCCAAAGCGCCGGCGCCTCAACCAAGGCAAGCAACTGCGCTGCTTTACCTCCAAACATTGCAAAAGCAGTGCGTAAATTTTCAGGGTCGTCGCGCAAACTCCAACTGTCTTCAACCCATGCTTTACGTTCTTGAACCGCAACCAAATTGATCATCGACGCATCTTTGAGCGGATAGGCAACCATGTGACGCCCAGGCCCCATAAAGACCTGCGCTTCGGCCTCTAGCCCTACGGAGTTAGGCACAGTTGCACGCCATGCAACTTGGCCTGTAAAAAATGGTTCGCTTTTTTTAAGTCCGATGACACGTCTTAACGATTCTGCCACTTGGGAACGAACACCATCTGCACCAACGACCAAATCAGCCGCATATTGTTGATTGTTAGCGCAACTCACAACCGCCCGGCCATCAGCTTGCCACCTGATACGTTCAACAGTGTGGGATAATTTGATCGCAACACCTGCATCACGTGCCCCATGCAACAAAGTATTCACAAGATCTGCTCGATGTACAAAATAGTACCGCAAATCATGTGCATATTGATCAAGATCCAACCGTATAATTTCGCGCCCGCGTCTGTGACTGCGCAAAACCACAGCTTTGGCCCGTTGAGAACACCACGCCAAATCATCTGCAAGCCCCAAAGCATGTAAGACAGCAACGCCATTTGGAGTGATTTGCAGACCAGCGCCAACTTCTGTGATTTCAGAGGCTTGCTCAAGAACAGTTACCCGCGCACCAAGACGCCGTGCTGCAAGCGCCACGGCAAGCCCACCGATGCCGCCACCAACAACCATAATGTTCAATGATGCCATATCCATGACAAGACCCGCCAATATATCAGGTACAGCCCTGCACCTGTTCCAAGCTGCAACACGTAAAAAACGCCAGAGCCTAAAACCCTGACGTTAAATGTCTTATGTCAGTTTCATCAACGCCAATTCGTTAGAAACCAGTGGATCACTACTCGTCTCGATGCACTTTTTCGCGACGTTCATGCCGCTCTTGTGCTTCCAAGCTCATAGTTGCAATCGGCCGCGCCTCAAGTCGTTTTAACGAAATCGGTTCGCCCGTGACTTCACAATACCCGTAATCATCTTGTTCAATACGACGGATCGCTGCCTCAATTTTTGACACAAGCTTTCGTTGTCTATCACGTGTACGCAATTCCAAAGCGCGATCGGTCTCCTCACTGGCGCGATCAGTCACATCGGGAATATTGCGTGTATTTCCCTGTAACCCTTCGATGGTATCACGGCTATCGGAGAGAATTTCCTCTTTCCAATTCAGTAGCTTCCGGCGAAAATACTCCGCCTGCCGCTCATTCATGAAAGGCTCATCTTCAGCAGGACGGTAGTCGTCCGGCAGAATCACTTCCTGCTTCATTTCGGCTCCTTTGGTTTGACCTATCGCTCAGGTTGAGTTCACTTCAACGTAGCTTAAGGCACCTCCATGGCGCTGCGTTTAATCCCAAGTCGGCGCAATGTCACTACACAATTAGTCAGCGGTGTGATTAAACACTCTTTAAACACAATAGATCCCCGGTTTTTCAGACAGAGATCAAAGAGATGCAGTTTCAAGGCACCGAAGATTACGTTGCAACCAATGACCTTAAAGTTGCAGTCAATGCAGCTGTAACCCTGCAACGGCCGCTGCTTGTCAAGGGCGAACCCGGCACAGGAAAGACAGAATTGGCGCGTCAAGTGGCTCATGCTCTGGGGCTGCGTATGATTGAGTGGAACATAAAATCAACGACGCGCGCCCAGCAAGGTTTGTATGAATATGATGCCGTGTCACGCTTGCGCGACAGCCAACTGGGCGATGCGCGCATTCACGACGTCAAAAACTACATCAAAAAAGGCAAGCTTTGGGACGCTTTTGACGCTGATGAACGTGTGGTTCTCTTGATTGATGAAATAGACAAAGCTGACATTGAGTTTCCGAACGACCTTCTGCAAGAACTCGATAAGATGGCGTTCCATGTGTACGAGACCGGCGAGACGATACACGCCAAGCATCGCCCTATCATGATCATTACGTCTAATAATGAAAAAGAACTGCCAGATGCATTTCTGCGTCGCTGCTTTTTTCATTATATTCAGTTTCCAGACGCCGCGACGATGAAAAAAATCGTTGAGGTCCACCATCCTGGCATCAAACAAGATCTTCTGAATGCAGCGCTCACACAGTTTTACGATATACGTGAAACGCAGGGTCTCAAGAAAAAGCCATCCACGTCAGAAGTCATCGACTGGCTTAAACTGCTGCTCGCAGAAGATCTGACTGCGCAGGATCTTGCACGCCATGGAACAGATGCGTTACCAAAACTACATGGCGCTTTGCTTAAGAACGAACAAGACGTACAACTTTTCGAGCGCCTTGCCTTTCTGGCACGGGGCCGCCGCTAGGGGTTTTACTTGTCCGTTTCTCACAACATCTTCCGAAACAGGTATCTACGTAACATATTCATTGCAGGCTTAGTTTCTGCCGTAGCCGCCTGTTCAAACAATCAAACCTCAGGACGTCACGGCACTAGCTCAGCACAAAGATCTGCCACCAGCATCAGCGTGTTCCCTGACTATATTCCGTCGCCTGTAGCGCGGGCGAACACAGACATGGTGCGGGATTTTCTCGATCTTCACTTTCGTCTTGAAAGTGGCGTGAAACTAACACGTTTCACCCGGTTCGAAGGTCCCATTACTTTTGCAATCATCGGGCAACCCACCCCGTTTTTCACCTATGATTTTAACGCATTACGCAAAAGATTAAAAACCGAGGCTGAAATAGAATTACAACAAGCCGCCGAAGATCAGCAGGCTTCGATCACGTTGCAAATGGTATCTCGCCGTCAAATTCAACGTATTCTCCCTGATGCCGCCTGCTTCGTAGCGCCCAATGTCTCGTCCTTGTCCGAATACCGTCGCAAACGCCACAGCCCTGAAACCAGTTGGCGTGCGCTCGAACATCGGACACGGCTGACGATCTTTGTACCCAATGATGTCAGCCCTCAAGAACAACGTGATTGCCTGCACGAAGAGCTTGCTCAAGCCCTTGGACCATTGAACGATCTGTACCGCCTCCCCGATTCTGTGTTCAACGATGACAATGTTCACAGCGTGCTAACCAGTTTCGACATGCTTATGCTGCGTGCAACCTATGCCCCGCAATTACACACGGGAATGTCACGTGCACAGGTTGCACAACGTATTCCTACCATTTTAGCTCGGTTAAATCCGCGTGGTGCACAGATCCCTTCTGCTGCGCTGCCTGAAACACCTCGAGACTGGATAGACGCGGTAGAGCAAGCGATCGGATCCGGTCACACTCTAAGCCAACAAATACAAGCCGCGAACAAAGTTGCATCCATAGCCAAGGACCTGAACTGGCAGGACCATCGCCGCGCCTTTGGCCACTTTTTGTTAGGGCGCGCAGCGCAGTTTGACGCCCCCGACAAAGCATATGCGCATTTCGAATCTGGATTAAGATATCTTCCAGCGACACCCCTTTATGCGGCGCAACGTGCTTTGGTTGAAACGCGTCTCACCGCCCTTGATATTACGCGTCAAGATCCCGAGCGCGCGCTCAAACGTATCCCCTTTGCGATTGAGACGGCGCAGCACGATCAAAACGCAGCCCTACTTGCAACATCCATGCTGCTCAAAGCACAAGCACTTGAACAGATTGGCGAGCATCAAGACGCCGCCGCGCTGCGCCGTGACAGCCTTGGGGCCGCACGATACGGCTTTGGGTCCGAATGGGTGGTCCGCAGCCGCCTGCGCGATATTGCAGCTCTGTCTCCGAACACCTAAGATGATGTCATCTGTTCCCTGCGTTCTGAATGAAAAGGTCAAGTCATGCTCGTGATCATAGGCATCTGCCTTGGTGCTACCTTTGGAGCGCTCACAGCGCGTAAACGAGGTGGAAACCGCGCAGATATCATCCAGTTTGCAAGTGTTTTTGCAATGATATTTGGTGTCATTGGCCTTATGTTAACCATCGGTTTACATCGGTTTCTCACCTAACATGAATTGCAACGAGGCCCGCTGATGTTCCTGCCCTTTTTTGAAACATTACGCCGCGCAGCTGTTCCCGTTTCATTACGAGAGTACTTAATGTTTCTCGAAGGCATGTCTGCAGGGCTTGTCAGCTATGATATCGAAGGGCTTTACTTTCTCGCGCGCAGCGCAATGGTCAAAGATGAACGTAACATCGATAAGTTTGATCGCGCTTTTGCCGAGGCTTTTAAAGGGTTGGAACATATTCCAGATACAGCAATTCAAGACGCGGTCAAAATTCCTGCGGATTGGTTGCGCAAAATGGCCGAAAAACACTTAACCTCTGAGGAACGCGCTGAAATCGAAGCGCTCGGTGGCTTTCAGGCGCTGTTGGATACCCTACAACAACGTTTACAGACACAAGATGACCGCCACCAAGGCGGCAACAAATGGGTCGGCACCGCCGGAACCTCGCCTTTTGGCGCCCACGGATATAATCCCGAAGGTGTACGCATTGGACAAACCACAAGCCGCCATCAACGCGCTGTCAAAGTCTGGGACAAACGTGCGTTTAAAAATCTAGATGGACAAACAGAACTTGGCACGCGCAATATCAAAATCGCCCTAAAATATCTACGGCGTTGGGTACGTGATGGGGCCGAAGACGAGCTAGATTTGGATCACACCATTCAGGCGACGGCGACGAACGGCTATCTTGATGTTAAGACGCGTCCGCAACGTCGTAACGCTGTCAAAGTTCTCTTGTTTCTCGATGTCGGTGGATCAATGGATCGACATGTAAAATTAGTCGAAGAGCTCTTCTCGGCCGCACGTGCTGAATTTAAACACTTGGAGTATTTTTACTTTCATAATTGCCTCTACGACGGGGTCTGGCGTGACAATCGTCGGCGTTGGGACGCACAAACCTCAACCTTTGAAGTTATGCGAACCTATGGTCCCGATTATAAATGCATCTTTGTTGGCGATGCCGCTATGTCCCCTTATGAGATCAGCCATCCAGGCGGCGCAAACGAACATTGGAATAAAGAAGCAGGTGCTGTTTGGCTGGAACGCGCGGCCACAAGCTGGCCCAATCACTTATGGATCAATCCTTTGCCAGAGTCACATTGGCGCCACACACATTCAATACAAATGATCCGCGATCTGTTGAAGTCACCGATGGTCCCAATGTCACTTGATGGACTTGAACAGGGTATACGTCGTCTGCGCTAGTCTGGATATCTGCAGTATCGGCATGTCTCTCCTCAACAATTTGACCACGTCCTCATCTGTGGCAATGTAGAATTATAAATACACCATCCGGTCGGTAAGTGCGTGTCAAATACATTCGTCACAATACCATGGGCCACTTAAACTGACATACTCTGAAGTCTGCCACCGCCCTAACACCCAATCTATAATGGGTACATCTAATGAAATCTGCTTGCTTGCACTCTAATCCCTTGCCGCAACGCCTGATCCGCCCCATATCGGGTATATGTTTAAATTTGCCCCGATATTCCTCGCCCTGATTTACGGCATTGTCATGTACCAAGTGTCCGTTTGGCGCGGTCGTCGTGATCTTGATCAGAAATCAACCGAACTGGTGGATCCAAAGTTAAGAGCTGTAACGGATCGCCTTGCCGCCGCGTTGGAAATCGACCACATCCCAGTTTATATCTATGAAATTGACCCGGTTAACGGGCTAGCTGCGCCCGATGGCCGCATTTTCATTACACGCGGCTTTTATCGAAAGTTTCAATCTAATGAAGTGAGCGCCTCGGAACTCACCTCTGTTGTTGCCCATGAGCTAGGTCATGTCGCGCTTGGCCATGCCCGTCGCAGGATGATCGATTTTTCCGGTCAAAATGCACTACGCACAGCTTTGATCATGGTATTGGGGCGGTATGTCCCTATCATAGGACCGCTGATTGCCAATGCTTTGACCAGTCTCATAACTGCACGATTGTCGCGCGGTGATGAATATGAGGCCGATGCCTATGCGGCCGCTTTGCTGGCAAAGGCTGGCATTGGTATCGCGCCTCAAATCAGCTTGTTCAAAAAGCTTGACGCATTGACACAATCAAATGCGGGGCTAGCGCCTGCATGGTTATTGAGCCACCCAAAAACCGAAGCCCGTATAGAAGCTCTTGAGAAACTCGAGCAAAAATGGGGATTGTAGACCCTTAAAGGATTTCAATATCCTGCACTGCCTTGGCGATACGGGGCAGCCGTGCCTTTTTCAGCAAGGCACGCATTGCCCAAGGCCGATCTGACAACTGATTGGCCGTCTTTAGAACTGACCGTGCGACATCTTCGACAGCATCAGCATCCGTCAGCCAGAAATCATACAGCAACTGATCTGGTCCCAACCGCTCAAGACCTTCTTCTTGTAATGTATGGCGTGGAAAATCTTTGTTGTTCAGTGTCACAATCGCATCTGCGTGACCGGCAATCGCAGCCGCAAGCACATGAATGTCCGCTTCGTCTGGCAACCACAGCCGTGCCATATCACGCGCATTCGCCGTGATCACCGCTGCGGGAAAATGCGCACGTGTCATCGCGATTTCGGCTTCAGCCTGTGCAACACCTGCTGCGCCCAATTTCACGGCTGCGCGCTGCCACTCCCCCAGAATACGTTCAGACCAAAGGGGCGTATACAGCCCCTTTGACGCCACCCCCAACAACATTTCACGCATGACTGTCGGGTATATGACGCAGGTGTCCAGCAGCAATTTCATGTTAATCTAGGCGATAGAATGCGGCTTTTAGATACCCGCTTTCGGCCAACTGTGGCAATTGCGGATGGTCTGGGCCTGCGTAACCGGTATGAATTAGACTGCCACGTCGACCACCGCGTCCAATACCCCGCGCAGATGCATTGCGGAACTTGGTCAAGTCGGCGGCATGTGAACAGGAGCAAACCCCCAAATACCCGCCCGGTTTAACCAACGCTGCCGCCAATCTGGCAACCCGCTCATAGGCGCGCAAACCTGCCTCAAGGGTTGGTTTGGACGGGGCAAATGCCGGTGGATCACAGATCACCACATCAAACTGCACCCCATCCTGTGCCAGCTCGGCCAGCTGATCAAACGCATCCCCTTGGCGCGCAACGAAGCGATCGCCAAAGCCAGATGCTTCGGCACCTTGACGTGCCAACTCAAGCGCAGGTGCTGATCCATCAATACAGGTGACCGTCTGTGCGCCGGCAGCCAACATAGCCAAACCAAAGCCGCCAACATGCGAGAACACATCCAATACGCTATCGCCTTGCGCAACAAGACGTGCTGCAAACGCGTGGTTTTCCCGTTGATCGTAGAACAGACCCGTTTTCTGGCCACCGGTTAGATCGGCCATATACGTCGCACCATTCATCACCACGGGTACGGCACCGTCTGGCGCGTGCCCCAACAAGGCCATGCTGACGTCATCCAACCCCTCAAGGCTGCGCGTACGCCCAGATGCATTTTTAAGGATCACTTCACAGCCCGTTACATTTGCCAAGGCCTCAGTCAGTGTCTCCAGGTGCAACTCGGCCCAAGCCGCGTTTGGTTGCAGCACACAGGTCGTCCCAAAACGGTCAATCACCACACCGGGCAGACCGTCGGATTCCGCATGGACGAGGCGATAAAAAGGCGCGTCATATATCTGTTCGCGTAATTTCAACGCACGGGCCAGCCGTGTTTCAAACCATGCAACATTAATCTCGACTTCGGGATTTTTATCCAACATTCTCCCAATGATCTTACTCTCGGGATTCACAGCAACCAGACCAAGCGGTGTCAGCCCTTCGTCTAAAAGCACGGCCAAGGTTCCCGGCGCGAGCTTTTTTGTGCGACGGTCAGTCACCACTTCGTTGGAATAAACCCAAGGAAACCCATGGCGGATCGCACGGGCGTTCGACTTTGGTTTCATTTTGATCTGAGGGCGCGCGGCGGGGGCGATATCTGTTGCTGTCATATGGCCCTCATATAGCGAAGCCTCTCTCAGCCCAAGGGTAAATAAAACATATTTACGCCTGTTTTCTGCCCCTCATCGCGCGCGAGACTTCCATCCCCCGCGCCGTTTTGCCGGTTTAGGTGCCTCACACCCGTCACGCAGGACTTTGGTCATAGGATGATCTGGTTGATCGGATCCATATCGTTCCAAAAGCACAGCTGCTTGCGCTGCATGATCCGCATCCACCGGCTGTGTTAGTGCCCAGTCCAAAAAGATACTGCGGCATTGGCTTGCATCAATCCCTTCGATACGAAACGCCTCTTGGATGATCCCCTTGGGATCTATCGTTGCCGCTGTACTGTCAGAGCCCCAATTTTCTTTACCCATTCTCAGCCCTCCGATTTCATAGTATCGATCATCCGATCAATCATATGCGCGCATTTGTCGTACGTCTCTTCGAGACGCGACTGCAAAGTCTCCAAATCCGAATTTTCACACCCAACAGATGCGGTTGCACGTAGCATAAATTCGCAAGCCCCCTCGCAACGGTCAACAGTTTCCAGCGCCTTACCTGCGATTAAACATCCCGCGGATTGCACGGCCCACATCACCCGATAAGCCTGCACCAGATAATCAATATCTCGCTGCGCCAGCCATCCAAGTTCACCCACTGCAGTCAGCCCATCAACCACGGATCGACTGACCTGATCCGATAGTAAATTTCCCGCTTGTGCAACGAGTTCGATATCCAACATACGGCCGGGCCCTGCCTTTGCATTCCATGGCCCCTGCTCGCGCTTGACATCTTTAAGGCGGGCACGCATCGCTTTCACTTCTTGCAATACATGGGCTTGGTCATGTTGTGCGGCCAAGAATTCCGTACGAAATCCCTCAAATTCCTGAGCCAGATCTTTATTTCCGGCAACGACACGGGCTCGTGTTAGGGCAAGATGCTCCCAAGCCCACGCATCTTGCTGTTGATAGTGCACAAAACTTGCCCAGCTTGCCGCCACGGGACCCTGATTTCCCGAAGGCCGCAAACGCATATCCACCTCGTACAGCCGCCCTTGCGACATCGGCGCACTTAGCGCAGTGACCAAAGCCTGCGTTAATCGCGCGTAATATGTACGAACCGCAAGCGGCCGCTTGCCGGTGCTCGTCTCAGCTTGTTCTGGGTCGTATACAACAATCAAATCCAAATCTGATTGCACATTAAGGCGCCCAACTCCCAAAGACCCCATAGCAACCACAACACAGCCGCGTCCCGGCGCTGGCCCATGTTTGCGTGCAAATTCATCTGAAACATGTGGCATCAGCGCGGCTATAACCGATTGAGCCAAATCGCCATATTGCTGCCCAGCCGCATCTGCATCGATTAACCCACGCAAATGATGCACTCCTATGCGAAAATGCCATTCCTTACACCAGCGTCGCGCATAGTCGAGCCTGGCCTCATAATCGCCTTCACTGGCAAGATGATCACTTAACTCTGTTTGCAATGCTGCCTGCCCCGGCCATTGTGCAAAGAAGCCACCATCCAAAACCGCATCAAACACCGACGCATTACGCGACAGGTAATCCGCCAGCCCCGGCGCGGTTCCGACAACATCCACAAGCAGATCAACCAGCTGCGGATTGGCTTCGAACAAGGAAAACAACTGAACCCCTGCTGGTAGTCCTTTTAAGAACCCATCCAGCGCAATCAGCGCCTCGGCCGGGTTGTCCGTGGCGGCCAGACGCGCCAGAATATCAGGCTTAAGACGTTCAAATATCCGGGCACCGCGTTCAGAACGTAACGCCGGATAACTGGGCCAGCGTGCGACAACATCCGGATCGACCTTCATTCCCGCCGGTTCACGATCTTCAAGATCTGTCTTTGTCATCGTGGCACTCGCCGGTGCAAAGAAATCCTCGGTGAGTGTATGAACCTCCTCCAGACGCCGTGCAATATCCCGCTGCATATCGTCAACGCTGACACCCATCAAAGCTGCAATGCGCGCCTGCCCCTCGTGGCTTTGGGGCATTTCATGTGTCTGAGCATCATGGATCATCTGGATGCGATGTTCGACTTCGCGATGTGCTCGGTAATGCTCACTCAAGGTGGCGGCGACATCATTTTCAATCCACCCAGCCCGAGCAAGACCCTTTAATCCCGCAACAGTCCCGCGGTTGCGCAGGCTCCGATCGCGGCCACCTGCAATCAATTGGCGCGTTTGTGTGAAAAATTCTATCTCACGAATTCCGCCACGACCAAGCTTCATATTATGCCCAGGCACCGTAATCACCCGTCCCAACAACTTGCTTTCACGGATACGCAAGCGAATATCATGCGCATCCTCAATCGCCGCGAAATCTAGATGTCTGCGCCAGACAAATGGCGTCAGAGACGATAAAAACCGTTCTCCGCCAGAGATATCCCCCGCACAGGCGCGCGCTTTGATATAGGCCGCCCGTTCCCAACTGCGACCAAGGCTTTCGTAATATCGCTCAGCTGCCTCCATCGCGACCGCCACAGGCGTGACGGCTGGATCTGGGCGCAGACGTAAATCTGTCCGAAAAACATACCCCTCACCGGTTCGGTCGCTCAACACAGAACATAGGTTACGTGTCGCGCGCACTAATGCGGAGCGTGCCATAAGAAAGTCTTGCCGCTCGTAACGCTCCTCGTTGATCAAACAAATAAGATCAATATCAGAGGAGTAATTCAGCTCATGCGCACCCATCTTGCCCATAGCGAGGACGGCTAACCCTCCTGCATTGCTTACATCAGCCTCGGTTTGCCCAGGCAGTTTTCCACGAAGAACCAATGCCTTGATTTCTGCTTTTAGCGCGACATCCACTGCCGCCTGCGCAAATCGTGTAATCGCATCTGTAACCTGCTCAAGCGACCAACATCCCGCAATGTCACAAAGTGCCGTCAGCAGCGCCATCCGCCGTTTGGCCTGACGCAGACCCGCACGCATCTGATCTGCCCGCAAGGCAACCATCCCAACCAACAGCTGTTCAAAATGCGCCTGCGGAGAGGTCAAAGCCTCTGGCCACCAATCACGCTCTTTCACCAAAAGATCTGCAAGATAAGGGCTCGACCCTGCGATCCCTGTTAAAAATTCAGTTGGTATATGTGTCGCGGGGAGCTCACGTAGAACATCCGTACCAAGCGCTAAGTCAAATGCGCGCGGGCAACGTTGGATATTGAACGGGTCCAGCAGATTTTCAGTCGTTTTCATATGAGATGTGTGCCCATCTCAAGGGCACAGGTCAATCTTCTCCATCACATGCCCACCCTTGAAGTTAACAAAATTAGTATGAAACAATGTAAGGTAACGTAAACCATACCCTCACAAAGTGATCGGCGGATGTTGGCTCAAACGCATTTTCGTACTATACGTACTTGTGTGGTTGTAACTCATTCGGGGACCGGGTGACGTGTTTTATGAGTTTTATCGCTTTGGCTCCATGTTTTGCCAAAGCAGCCGCGCGTTATTGCGGACAATTTACCAGTGGACACATGGTTAAGGGATACAACCACACCCAGCACCAACGGTTTTTCATACCGAATGCTCTAAGCATCCCATGCCAAACACACAGCCAGAAACACAGTGAAAGCCGAGGCGATTATTCGCCCTTGTCAGTGTTGTCCGGGTCTTCCTTACCAATACCTCGAAAGACAAATTTAAACGGCAACACCCAAAGAACACCTAGAACGACGTACACGAAAAGCTCTAGCAGTATATGAGGCCGCTCTAACCAACCCAGCAAGGTTACGGCAGCCACAATATAAAGTGGCATGCCGATCAACAATAAAACAGAGGCCCAAAACCGACGGGCACGATAACTCAGCCCGTTTTTACTTTTCTGTTTGGTTGGCTCTGTCATCGCACCTTCTTAATCCATGGACTTGATCTGCGGGTTTAATCCGCAAATGGGTCTGTAACCAGAATCGTATCGTCGCGTTCCGGGCTCGTCGACAACAAAGCGACTGGGCATTCAATTAATTCTTCGACACGTTTCACATATTTGATCGCATTTGCCGGCAAATCATTCCAACTGCGCGCCCCTTCGGTTGATTGGCTCCAACCTGGCATTTCTTCATAAATAGGTGTGCAGCGTGCTTGCGCATCCGCAGCGGTCGGCAAATAATCCAACCGTTCCCCATCCAATTGATACCCAACACAGATTTTCAATGTCCCAAACCCGTCCAAAACATCAAGTTTCGTCAGAGAGATTCCAGTGATACCTGAAGTTGCGCATGTTTGGCGTACTAAACATGCGTCGAACCAACCACAGCGACGTTTGCGCCCTGTTGTTGTGCCAAACTCATGCCCGCGTTCACCCAAGCGATGCCCATCTGCATCTTCAAGCTCTGTCGGAAAAGGCCCCTCGCCCACACGTGTGGTATAGGCCTTAACGATTCCCAAAACGTAATCGATTGAATTTGGACCAATACCAACACCTGTTGCTGCTTGACCTGCAATAACATTGGAGGATGTCACAAATGGGTATGTGCCAAAATCAATGTCCAATAACGCGCCTTGCGCACCTTCGAACAAGATTCGCTTACCCGCTTTGCGCTTTTCGTTCATTACTTTCCAAACCGGAGCCGCAAACGGCAGGATATCACGAGCGATATCTTTGAGCTGTGCAATCAACGCATCGCGGTCAATCGCCTCAACACCGAGTCCCTTGCGCAGAGGATCATGGTGTTGCAGTGCACGATCCACGCGGGCCTCGAGCGTCGCTTCATCCGCCAGATCCGCCACGCGGACGGCACGGCGGCCAACTTTATCTTCGTAGGCCGGGCCGATTCCACGTCCGGTGGTCCCGATCTTCGTCCCCTTTGACGCAGCTTCTTCGCGCGCACGATCCAGCTCACCATGAAGCGGAAGGATCAAAGGTGTATTCTCTGCGATCATCAAGGTTTCAGGTGTAATTTCAACACCCTGAGCCCGTACAGTCGCGATTTCTTTCATCAAGTGCCACGGGTCTAAAACAACGCCGTTACCAATCACTGACAGCTTGTTGCCTCGGACAACACCAGACGGCAAAGCGTGTAGCTTGTACACCTTTCCATCAATGACCAGTGTATGGCCTGCATTGTGACCGCCTTGAAAGCGCGCAATTACATCGGCACGTTCGCTGAGCCAGTCAACAATCTTGCCTTTTCCTTCGTCGCCCCACTGGGCTCCGACTACCACGACATTGGCCATCTCAGGTCCTCTAATGCTGGTTAAAACCGACGTTCCCTATAGCGCTGCATCCACCAAGAGGGAACCATTAATTCGTCATCAAACGTTCAAGACGACTATAATAGCGGATGTATCGGCAATTGTTGCCCCCTTAGGCAACTCCCCCCTTGCTCATCACGCTATTCTTGCATAGATACCGCTCGATATTCAGCCAACCGCCACAGGGTCCCTATGGAAAACGTCGTTCTTGTCATCCACCTCATTCTCGCGCTCGGCCTCATTGCGGTGGTATTGCTACAGCGATCCGAAGGTGGTGGCCTCGGCATGGGCGGCGGCGGTACCGGCGGCGCCATGACTGGCAGATCCGCTGCGAACATCCTAACACGCCTGACATGGATTTTGGCTGGTGCCTTTATCGTAACCTCCATTACCTTGACAGTTCTTGCCGCACAGAAATCTGCGGGATCTTCGATTGCAGACCGCTTGCAATTGGCGCCATCAAGCCAAGACGCTGATGCACCAGAAGCTCCTGTTGGTAGCGACTTGCTTCCTCCAAGCTCGGGCACAGCTCCCTTGGTCCCAAGTCTCGACTAAGTCTACAAAACCTAGGTAATTTCAAGAGAACCGTAACAGCATCTTGCGGTTCTCTTGCGCATGTCCTGCGAATCCTTTATATATGAAGTCCCGTGATGCTACGGTTTTTTGAACCGTTGGGCAGCTAGGAATCCGGCTATTAACCGGGTTTCGCTTAACCGAATTTGACCTGATTACGATCACACGGGGGCAGCCAAACACATGGCGCGTTTTATCTTTATCACTGGCGGTGTTGTTTCTTCACTTGGGAAAGGCCTCGCCTCCGCTGCGCTTGGCTCCTTGCTGCAAGCGCGTGGATATTCTGTACGTCTGCGCAAATTGGATCCATATCTAAATGTCGATCCAGGCACGATGAGCCCGTTTGAACATGGCGAGGTTTTTGTAACAGACGATGGGGCCGAGACCGACTTGGACCTTGGGCATTATGAGCGGTTCACTGGCGTGCCAGCACGTAACACCGACTCGATCTCATCTGGTCGTATTTACACCAATGTTTTGGAAAAAGAGCGCCGCGGCGACTACTTGGGTAAAACCATCCAAGTTATTCCGCATGTAACCAATGAAATCAAAGACTTCATCTCGATTGGCGAAGACGAAGTAGATTTCATGTTGTGCGAAATCGGTGGCACAGTAGGTGATATCGAGGGTTTGCCGTTTTTCGAAGCCATCCGTCAATTTGCCCAAGACAAACCACGTGGCCAGTGTTTGTTTATGCACCTTACGCTGCTGCCTTACATCAAAGCATCGGGTGAATTGAAAACAAAACCAACTCAGCACTCTGTAAAGGAATTGCGTTCAATCGGGCTCGCTCCTGATATCTTGGTATGTCGCTCAGAGGGGCCTATTCCACAGAAAGAACGCGAAAAACTGGCGCTGTTCTGTAATGTGCGCCCTGATAGCGTAATCGCAGCTCAGGATCTCAAGTCGATCTATGAGGCACCGTTGGCTTATCACCGCGAAGGTTTAGACCAAGCCGTCCTCGACGCCTTTGGCATCACACCCGCCCCGCGTCCAAAACTTGAACGCTGGGAGGATGTTGCAGATCGGATCTATAACCCCGAAGGCGAAGTCAAAGTTGCCATCGTTGGGAAATACACTCAGCTCGAAGATGCCTATAAATCCATTGCCGAAGCTCTGACACATGGTGGGATGGCGAATCGCGTCAAAGTTCGGATTGAATGGGTAGACGCCGAGCTCTTTGATAACGAAGATGCAGCGCCCTATTTGCAAGGGTTCCAAGCAATCCTTGTTCCCGGTGGTTTTGGAGAACGCGGCACAGAGGGCAAGATCAAAGCTGCACAATATGCGCGCGAGAATAATGTGCCCTACCTAGGCATCTGCCTTGGCATGCAAATGGCCGTTATCGAAGCTGCCCGTAATGTTGCAGGTATCACCACGGCCGGGTCCGAAGAATTCGATCACGAAGCCGGCAAAAAACGCTTTGAGCCCGTGGTCTATCACCTCAAAGAATGGGTGCAGGGCAACCACAAAGTCAGCCGCAAAGCGGATGACGACAAGGGCGGAACAATGCGTTTAGGCGCATATGATGCAACATTGACCGAGGGCTCACGCGTGGCCGAAGCCTATGGTGCAACCACAATCGAAGAGCGTCATCGTCACCGTTATGAGGTCGACATTACATACCGTGAAAAACTCGAAGCCTGCGGTCTGAAATTCACCGGGATGTCACCAGATGGCAGCCTGCCTGAGATTGTTGAATGGGAAGATCACCCCTGGTTTATCGGTGTGCAATTCCACCCAGAGCTAAAATCGAAACCGTTTGCCCCCCACCCGCTGTTTAAAGATTTTATTCGCGCGGCCAAGGAGGCATCCCGCCTAGTGTAACTGCTCGTTACAGCAAAACATTATCAAGGCACGGCTGTTTATTCAGCTGTGCCTTTTTTCGTTGTGTTTATGCTCTCTCAAGAATGAGGACCGATCCCGTGCAACAGACTGCGTGATATTCACAATTTGTCAGGATCTCTCCTGTAAAAACCGATTCAAATTGAACATAAATCTCGGCCCTTCTGCTATCGGAGCGCGGAACACTCATGCAATTGTCAGGTCGCGAACCTCGCGAAAATCTACCAATGATCGATACAGATCATGATCCTGCGTTGTTTTTTGATGGGGAAAACTTGCTGCTCGCCTATTCAGTGGCGCAACTCTCTGGTGGTGGCATGGCCGTATTGGAATTCAGCGACGTCTTAGAATTTCATGCTGACTCGATCAATGTAGACGAACTCTCAGAAGCGCCCTACCCGGTCACAGCTTGGGGTTTTACCGAAATCATCGGCAGTAAAAAATGCGAACGCTGGGCCGCTATGGCACCGCGTTATTGGAGCATTTCGTTCAACGACCACACCCTTTTGGTCATGTTCGAACATATGCGTATCGCGGGGGTGACTCGCAATGCGACGCTGCCACGTAAGGCTCTTCAAGGATACATGCTGAACAGTTAGCACCTAAAATTATGCAGGTTTTCACAACATGCACAACTGTGAGCGCAAACGTAAATTACGCTGGCTTATAAATTAACAAATAATTACAAAGTTAGCGCAACCATTTAATTCTAAATGTTGTTTCCTATCGGAACGGCAGTATAGATAAGAGCAACTTTTTACAGCACCCTACTTATAGGTGCACCCTTCAAGGAGGCTCCCTCGTTATGGTTAAAGATACAGCAACCCAGCAAAACCAGTTCAACCGCATTGCAACGGGCCAAGGCTTTATCGCCGCTCTCGACCAATCCGGCGGATCAACTCCGAAAGCGCTCATGCTTTATGGCGTTATGGAAGACGCATATAGCAACGACCAAGAGATGTTTGGCGAAATTCATAAAATGCGCAGCCGCATCATTACGTCTCCCGCCTTTAGCAGTGAAAAGGTTCTAGGCGCGATCCTGTTCGAAAAGACGATGGACAGCACAATTGACGGTATCCCAACAGCGACATACCTGTGGGAAACCTGTGGTGTCGTGCCTTTTCTAAAGATCGACAAAGGGTTAGAGGCCGAAGAAAACGGTGTGCAGCTCATGAAACCCATGCCCGAGTTAGACGGCCTTCTGTCACGTGCAGTCGAAGCAGGCATATTTGGAACCAAAATGCGTTCTGTCATTAAAGAAGCAAACCAGACAGGTATTGACGCCGTCGTTGCGCAGCAATTTGAAGTCGGCAAACAAATCGCTGCGGCTGGGTTGGTTCCAATCATCGAGCCAGAGGTTGATATCCATTCAACAACAAAGGCCCAAGCAGAAGACATGTTAAAGGCCGCGATTCTTGTACAGCTTGACGCGCTCCCCAAAGGAACAGATGTCGCGCTCAAACTGACAATCCCAACTGTCGCAGGGATCTATGATAGTTTGGCCAACCACCCTGCTGTTGTGCGTGTTGTGGCGCTCTCAGGTGGTTACACGACGGATGATGCCTGCACCCGCCTGTCAAAGAACACTAAAATGATCGCCTCCTTCTCGCGCGCCCTGACCGAAAGTCTAAACGTGTCACTCAGCGATGATGACTACAACAGTGCACTGGCCACAAATATCGATAAGATCTACCAAGCCTCGCTCTAAGGTCTGCATCATATCATGAACATTATTACCGCCCTTATCCTTGAGGGGCGGTATTTTCTTTGTAACGGTATCCTTTTATATTAAGCATCGATAACCGCCCTTTGGACGCGGTATATAAGGCTTAAAATGACCGACACCCGTTTGACCGCTCTCGTACAATCCCTGCCTGCAACGGTACCTTTTGTGGGGCCCGAAACCCAGGAGCGCACACGCAATGCGCCTTTTCGCGCACGGTTAGGTGCAAACGAAAACGTTTTTGGCCCTTCTCCCAAAGCAATTGAGGCCATGGCCAAATCTGCGGCGGATATTTGGCAGTACGGGGATCCCGAAAATTACGACCTGCGCCACGCTCTGGCAGAACATCACGCGATCGATCCCGACAAGATCGTCGTCGGAGAAGGCATCGACGGCCTTCTTGGATATCTTGTGCGTCTGTTCGTGACCGCAGGCGACGCGGTGGTTACATCCTTTGGGGCCTATCCGACGCTAAACTATCACGCGTCCGGGTTTGGTGCAGTTATCCATACGGTCCCCTATAAGAATGACTACGAAGACATCGATGCTTTAATTTCCAAAGCCCATGATGTGAATGCTAAGCTGATCTATATTGCCAACCCCGACAATCCCATGGGCAGCTGGCATGATGGCCAAACCTTACGACGCGCGCTTGAGAAAATCCCTGCAGGAGCCCTGCTCATTCTGGACGAGGCGTACATTGAATGCGCGCCCACTGGCACCAGCCCTGAGATTGATATCAACGATCCGCGCCTTTTGCGCATGCGTACATTTTCCAAAGCATATGGTCTTGCAGGTGCCCGTGTAGGGTATGCAATGGGTGCGCCTGATCTGATTTCGGCGTTTAACAAGGTGCGTAATCATTTCGGCATGAATCGCTGCGCCCAAATCGGCGCTTTGGCTGCACTCGAAGACCAAGATTGGCTAACCCAAACCGTCGCGCAAATCAGTCAAAGCCGCCAACGCATTACAGATATCGCCCATGCAAATGACCTAACCCCATTGGCCTCTGCGACCAACTTCGTCACAATTGATTGCCGGCGCGATGGTATTTTTGCGAAAAACGTCCTCGGGCATCTCACGGAACAAGGGGTTTTCATACGTATGCCACTTGTTGCTCCGCAAAACAGATGCATCCGGATCAGCTGCGGCAATCTTGAAGATTTAAATATATTCGCCGACGCACTGCCAAAGGCGCTTAGGTCTGCAATCTAGACAACACAATCATTAAATTGCCAATATTCAGCCGCACTTTACTGATGCTTTACTCTACTCGGTTACATTCGCTGGGATACGACTGCAGCTGATGAGAGCCGTTATGCACGACAATAACATGGATACGACAGAACTTCTGCGTAGCATCCTTAGCTTTCTCGCGGTAAATTTGCCGTGGGTGCTTCTTGCTGTATGGCTGGTTTATGGTTTAGTGCCCGTGCTGCTCATTGCTTTGGGGGTCTACCATTTGATTAACCGGCTTGAGTTACGCCAAATGCGCAATCTTCAGAAACGGGGCCATCAATAAGACGGCCCACGTGATCTTAAAACTTGACCAAGACCTTGGCTACGCTGCTCGTCCCGCGATCACCGCACTCGCCGCAGAAAGCGCGCCTTCGCCATGTGGGATGTCCAAAGCCTTCAACCCAGCCTCAATACCGCCCAGCAATCCCATGATCATGTGACCATTCACATGTCCCATGTGACCAAGCCGGAATTGCCCATCAGCCTCAGGGCTGCCGGGTTTCGCCATACCCAGGCCAATGCCGAGGGTTAAACCCAGATTACCTTCCAACCACTTGCGCAATTCCGTCCCACTGGCGCCCGGCAATGTTAAGGCCGTTACCGCATGTGACCGCAAAGCTGGATTCGTCACATTCATCGTCATGGCCCCTTCGCGTCCCCATGCATCAACAGCTGCCCAAATCGCGCGTGCTAAGATACCGTGACGTTGCCACACGTTTTCAATTCCTTCTGCGTGAATCATATCCAATGATTGGCGCAATCCAAACAAATGGTGCGTTGGGGCCGTTCCGCCAAAATATTCGTAAAACGCCTGAGGATTAGAACGGCTTTCCCAATCCCAGTATTTGCTGACATATTCCTTGGTACGACGTTGTTGCGCGGCCTTATCGTTGAAGAACACAAACGAGAGCCCAGCAGGTACCATTAATCCCTTTTGACATCCTGTGACGGCAATATCGACACCCCAGTCATCCATTTCAAATCGATCACATCCCATGGATGCGATACAATCCGCCATCAAAAGGGCGGGATGATTTGCACTGTCTAAACAGCCTCGCAACGCCTTAAAATCATTTCTCAACGATGTAGAGGTATCTACGTGCGCGCCCAGAACGGCTTTGATTTCATGTGCTTTATCCGCTGCCAGCACTTCGGAAATTCGGGCAAGATCATAGGGATCCTGTGTTCCAAAATCGAGCAGCTGAGCCTCAACCCCCAGCGCCTGTGCCATTTCCGCCCAACCATGAGCAAAACGACCATTGGCCGGCACCAACACGCGATCCCCAGGTTTTAACGTATTCGCCAATGCCGCTTCCCATGCGCCATGCCCATTGGCGATATAGATTGCGACGTGATGTTGTGTTCGTGCAATACGCCGCAGATCAGGAATGAGGCTCTCGGTGAGCGCCAACAACGCGCCTTCATATATGTTCGGCGAAGCCTGATGCATGGCACGCAGTACATCATCAGGGATAACCGAAGGCCCAGGAATGGCCAAATACGCCCGCCCAGAGGCCAAGTTCACCGCTGTATTTTTCATATTATTATTCCTTGCCATATTCGCGCTGCTTCATTCTCAAGAAGCCTTGTCCAGAAATGGATTCGCCTGACGAACCTACCCGCTGGCACAGCGCCGTCAATTCCTGTCGTCTTATAGCTTCAAGGTTGATGATAAGGGCTGGTGTGATGCTTGCACCTTGTGCAGGAGCTGCTTAAATGGCACGGGTTACAGGCTCAGTTGAGACCACGATAAAGGATCTTCGCGCATGAAAACTCCCCCTATGTCCTCGCGCGAGTTGATTGGCTGGCTATGGCGTGGATATTTACGCCATCATATGGGGCTGCTGAGCATCGCGGTCTTTTTCATGCTGCTCGAGGGGGCGACGGTTGGCGGCCTGAGTTATATGATGCAGCCAATGTTCGATCTGGTTTTTGTCGCAGGCGACAAAGGTGCCTTACCATGGGTTGCCGTTGCGTTTTTTGCAATTTTTTGCATGCGCGCCATATCAAGCGTTACGCAAAAGGTCGTATTGGCGCAGATCAGCCAAAAATCCGAAGCACATATGCGTTTGGACATGCTGGACCGCTTGATCCATCAAGATGCGAGCTTTCACCAAACACACCCGCCCGGATTGCTGATCCAGCGTGTTCAAGCGGATGTCTTAGCAATTAACCGCGTGTGGCAGGCCCTGATCACAGGAAGTGGTCGTGATATCGCCCAATTGATTGCTGTGCTTGCCGTTGCAGTCAGCGTCGATTGGCGTTGGACATTGATTATGTTGATCGGTGTCCCCCTGCTGGTGCTCCCGCTGTCGATTATGCAACGCTATGTCCGCAAAAAGGCATCACAGGCACGGGATCTTGGGGCCGCCCAAGCCACCCGTTTGGACGAAATCTTTCACGGTATGATCCCAATCAAGCTGAATGCCTTAGAGACGTATCAAACCAATCGCTATCATGGCTCAACCATGGCCTTTGTACGCGCACAGGTTCGGGCAGCCTTTGGGACGGCATCGGCCTCTGGTTTGGTCGATGTGATGGCAGGGCTTGGCGTGATGGGAGTGATCATGTTTGGCGGGCAGGAAATCATTTCTGGCGAGAAAACCGTCGGGCAATTTATGAGTTTCTTTACTGCGATTGGCCTCGCCTTTGATCCCATGCGTCGCCTCGCTGCGATTATGGGCGTGTGGCAAACTGCGGCGGCAGCAATGGAGCGTATTAAAGAGTTGATGGACGCGCCCATCCTGCTCACTTCGCCAGAAAACCCTAAGCCTGCCCCCCAAGGGTTACCTGAAATCCGCCTAGAGGACGTCGATTTGTCTTATGGGGAAGCCAAAATTCTTAACCAGCTCTCTCTGGTTGCGGAACCAGGCAAAACCACAGCTCTTGTCGGGGCATCTGGGGCAGGTAAATCAACAATCTTTAACATACTGACGCGCATAACCGACCCACAAAAGGGTACAGTTACAATCGATGGCGTTCCTGTAAATGAACTAGACTTACAAGATCTGCGCAAACTGTTTTCCGTCGTCACACAGGATGCGATGTTGTTTGATGAAAGCCTGCGCGAGAATATCTTGCTGGGGCGCGATGACGTCAGTGATGCGGAACTCCAAGAGATTTTAGACGCTGCTCATGTCACTGATTTTGTAGCCAAGCTGCCAGATGGTCTCAATACCAAGGTTGGTCCGCGTGGGTCAGCTTTGTCAGGTGGGCAACGTCAACGGGTGGTTATTGCCCGTGCATTGTTGCGCAATACTCCAATCCTTTTGCTGGACGAGGCCACATCGGCATTGGATGCGCAGTCTGAAACCGTCGTCCAAGCCGCCTTGGACCGCCTGTCAGGCGGGCGCACCACATTGGTCATCGCACACCGCCTCTCCACAATCCGTGATGCAGATAAGATCGTGGTGATGGACCGTGGCGAGGTTGTTGACCAAGGCACCCACCAAGAGCTGCTTGCGCGGGGCGGAATCTACGCAGATCTCTACCGCCTGCAATTTGAGGATGGGAAAGAAGTCGTCGACCATCTGGGTCTAAAAGCACAAACCCGCGCCCAAGCAGACAATACACCGCATACACACGACAACTGGTTACGACGTTTTCTTCATCAAATATTCGGTTAGTATACGCCACCTATGATCAATACCCCCTTCTTCACCTGAAAAGGACTAGGACCATGTCAGCTTCGCCCCTTCGCCGTGTTCTACGTATCAGTGGCCCTGACGCGCGCAGTTTTCTGCAAGGCTTGATTAGTAACGATGTCAATAAAGTGGATAACGGGTTGGTCTATGCGGCATTGCTGACCCCACAAGGGAAATATCTCGCAGATTTTTTCCTGCTCACCGATGGCGATGCGATCTTACTTGATGTTGCGGCGTCCCATGCCGATGGTCTGCTTAAGCGGTTAAATATGTATCGCCTCCGAGCAGATGTCCAAATCAGTGAAAGTGACATATGCGTCAGTCGCGGAACCTCCGCGAAACCAGACGGGGCGCTCTTGGATCCTCGCCACAGCGCGTTGGGATGGCGATTGTATGACAGTGTCGATCTGGGCGATGATGGCACCGATTGGGACGCTTTACGTGTGGCGCATTGCATCCCTGAAACCGACATTGAACTAACGCCTGACACCTACCTTTTGGAAGTCGGTTTCGAAGCTCTAAATGGCGTCGATTTCCGCAAAGGTTGCTATGTCGGCCAAGAGGTGACCGCACGTATGAAGCATAAAACCGAATTGCGTAAAGGTCTCACCACGGTTCAGATCTCGGGCCAAGCCCAGACAGGAAGTGACATCGTATCAAATGCAAAACCTGTTGGTACGCTGCTCACACAATCCGGCGACAAAGCCATTGCCTATCTTCGCTTCGACCGCGCAAAAGGCGATATGCAAGCAGGTGATGCACAGGTTATTTGGCCCCTCTCGTCCTAGCGACAGGGCAATTGCGCAAATTTTATGCAAAACCTGATTTTACGGTCTCAAAGACACAAAATCCCCCTGTGATACGGCTGTCACAGGGGGATTTTTATCACTTCACGGCAGCTTTCTACGCTTAGGCCCGTTCAGAATATTCCATGGTTTCAGTGTTCACGACGATCATTTCGTCCTGTCCTACAAACGGTGGCACCATAACTTTGACGCCATTATCCAAAATTGCAGGCTTGAAAGAGTTCGCAGCCGTCTGTCCTTTGACCACTGGCTCAGTCTCTTCAATTTTGCAGGTCACCTTTTGTGGCAAGCTCGCGTTCAGTGCTTCGGACTCATAAAACTCAACCACAATTGTCATACCGTCTTGCAGAAACGGGCGACGTTCCCCCAAAAGCTCTGCTGACAGTTCAATCTGTTCGTATGTCTCGGTATCCATAAACACCAACATACCGTCACTTTCGTACAGAAACTGTTGATCTTTCTGCTCTAAACGCACGCGCTCAACCTTATCCGCCGACCGAAAACGCTCGTTCAGTTTCGATCCGTTACGTAGATTACGCAGCTCACATTGTGCGAAAGCGCCGCCTTTTCCTGGCTTCACATGATCAATTTTTACCGCAGCCCAAAGGCCGCCATTGTGTTCGATGACATTGCCGGGGCGGATTTCATTGCCGTTAATTTTGGGCATAGGACTGCCTTTCGCATGGTTGATGTTAGGTTATCAATTCCTATATCGAGCAGTGTTGAAGCTGGCAAGATCACGAGACGACTAGATTTTAAGCGAAATAGTTCGAAAATTAGGCATGCGCAAAATGCATGAGAGCTATGCAACTTAAGGCTACCCGAATCGTCATATATCCGTCATAAGGAGCTTCACGCCGAGAATGCAATAGCAAGAACAACAACAAAGGAAACGAGATGCGAGATTTCGTTGACGGAACTGCTTTTAACAACGAGCAAGGTAACCGTTCCCGCAAACTGTTTGCAGCAGTTGTCTTGGCTGCACTAGATGATGCAATTGCCGATGACAAGAAATATGGCAATGGCCCCGAGCAGATCGCCCGCTGGGCACGGTCCCGCGATGGCCGTGAAGTTTTAACCTGCGCAGGGATTGACCCAAGCGAACGTGTTGTCGCTGGTCTAATGGATTTCGTGGGTAAAGGTATTCGCACATCCGTTGCGCTGTCGCGAGAAGAAAGCGAACGCCGCAATGCTGCTCAAGAAGCAGAAGCTGCCTAAACAACTAAGCTGCCAAACTGTATAAAGAAAAACGCGCCCCGGGGCGCGTTTTTCTTTTGTGCGAAGGTCAAATTCTAGATCTCTCCTGATCTTAAAAAAATGCAAATAATCTCCAAATAGCAAACACCTCAGCGGTAATAAGCAAACCATAAAAGACCCGCCCTTTCCATTTGCACATCCGCCATAGGACAATAAACGATACCAAGCTCGCCAAAAAATTCACCGGCGCCAACCAGTGTGCGTGATAACGCGTGTTCCAATAGCTCACCGGTGAATCAAAAACCCAATCACTGAATGGCCAAAAGTTCGGGCGCCCGTCCCCTGCATGCATCAGAAAATCCATACCGACATGCAAAAGCGACGAGGCACATAACGCAATAGCCCATTTTCGTTTGCTCCAAATCGCAAGCGCCAACAAACAAATCCAAATGGGAAACGAATTGTCTATCGCAAAAATCTGCTGCCATTCGTCGGAAAAGTAACGCTCACGAAAGACGACACTGGGCGAAACGCCTTCGATATACAGCCCCCAAATCACCATAATATAAAGGGAAAGATCCGGTAACATCCCACCAAATGTTGCTGCCCAAAGTGGCCCTTTGCCGCCTTTGCGCCCAAATAGTGCGGCCCCGGTCAAGAGATGTGCTGGTGTGTTCATTTAAGCTCCGAATAAATATATAATCTCTCTTAACAAAAGCGCGTACAGCAAACCGTGCGCCACCAAAAGAGTCCTAAAACAGGAGGCCAACCAATGGCCCGGTCTATTATGATACAAGGCACAGGCAGTAATGTCGGCAAGTCATTACTCGTAGCTGGTCTTACTCGCGCCTTTGTGAAACGCGGCCTACGTGTTGCCCCTTTCAAGCCGCAAAATATGTCGAATAACGCAGCCGTTACACCCGAAGGCGGAGAGATTGGGCGTGCACAGGCCTTGCAGGCACGTGCAGCAATGCGGCCACCGCACACTGATATGAACCCCGTATTGTTAAAACCGGAAACCGATACAGGCGCGCAGGTGATTGTGCAGGGGAAAAGACGCGGCACACAGGCTGCAGGCAGCTTTATGCGAGATAAAACCGGCCTACTGGAAGCAGCCCTCGAGAGCTTTCACCGTCTTGCCCAAGATGTAGACCTTGTCCTAATCGAAGGCGCCGGCAGCCCTGCAGAAACAAATTTACGTAAGAATGACATCGCAAATATGGGCTTTGCTCAGGCAGCAGATATCCCGGTTGT
This sequence comes from uncultured Paracoccaceae bacterium, assembly GCA_947499635.1. GTDB lineage: Bacteria > Pseudomonadota > Alphaproteobacteria > Rhodobacterales > Rhodobacteraceae > Epibacterium. The sequence continues at coordinate 177,005 of CANMPD010000002.1, forward strand.
TTTGGTTGGCGACATTCATCGTGGTGGCGTGATTGCTCAGTTGGTCGGAACTGATTGTGTCTTATCTGCTGAAGACCGCGCGCGTATTAAAGGCTTTGCGGTCAATCGTTTCCGCGGGGACGTTCGCCTGTTTGACGCCGGACGCGATGATATTGCAGATCGAACCAACTGGCCCTGTCTTGGTGTTATTCCATGGTTTTGGGATGCGTGGAAGCTTCCCGCCGAAGACAGCATGGACATCGCGAACCGAACAGGCGGCGCATGTAAGATCGTGGTGCCCCAACTTGAGCGCATGGCAAATTTCGATGATCTTGATCCTCTGGCCAACGAAGACGACGTCACAGTTGAAATCATTCCCCCAGGGCGTGCCTTACCCGGTGATGCAAACTTAATCTTGCTGCCTGGCTCCAAGTCCACAATTGGTGATTTGGCATATCTGCGCGCACAGGGCTGGGACATTGACATCCTTGCGCATCACCGCCGTGGTGGGCATGTGATGGGCCTGTGTGGTGGATATCAAATGCTGGGAAAAACCATCGACGACCCAGAAGGGGTCGATGGGTATCGCGGCAAAGTGGCAGGCTTAGGGTTACTAGATATACATACGGTTATGGCAGGTGAAAAACACGTCACGCTGACATCCGCGACGACACGACAGGGACACCTTGCTGTGAACGGATATGAAATTCACATGGGTCGCACCAGCGGAGCAGATTGTGCAAATTACTGGCTGACCATGCCAGACGGCCGCAACGAAGGCGCTATATCTGCAGATGGCCGTGTATACGGATCATATCTGCATGGCCTGTTTACCTCAGATGCGTTTCGGGCGTCATTCTTGCACGGATTGGGCGCCAAAAGTCACGACGCCTATGATCAAACCGTCGAAACCACCTTGGATGCATTAGCAGAGCATCTCGAAGAACATATGGATCTGGATCAGCTGCTCGAACTTGCCCATAGAGTATAGAGGCACGCATAAGCCACTCTGCAAAGCAGATTTTCAAAAACGTAATGCGTTAAAATAATTCCTGCGAGGCGAGCGCGCGCTGAATTTCGCGACGCACAAGCTTGCGCACATTACGCGTAATCCGCTCTCCCAATGGGCCTTGCAGCTCATTTCGCACGATTTCAGCAACCAACTCGCGCAGGGTTTCCTCATCCAGCAACTCTTCATCCGGGGAAACACGTTCAACGTCTCGCTTCGGCACAGGCTTGCCCTGCATATGCCGCCTTGTGAACGCTCCCTTAGGTGTCGGGATTTTGTCAGCCTCGACAAAATCTGGCTGTGGTGCATTATCCGCACGCGGCTTTTGCACATCCTCTGGGGTTTCCCATTTCAGTGCACTGAGCTTTTCATCTAGCGAAGGTGGCAGCTCTTTACTGGCCTCATCCTGAGCATCCCGCGGCAATGTCTCAGCACCTGGTGCCGTCTCCCCGGTCATTGACGCTTGTTTTTGCGCGGTCTCAAGCTCTGCGATACGCCGCAAGACCGCTGCAGCGCGCTCACTGGCGGCTCCGCTTTTCATCCGCTCTTCGCCCGCCGCCGCTTCGAATAACGTGGCTGACGGATCATGCCATGGGGCGTCTTCTTGAACACTGCGATGCTGTTCCTGTTGATCTATATCTGATCTCACGGCTTCCGATACAGGTGCAGAAACTGTCGCTGCCTCTTGTGGAACCCTATCTTTATCGGCGGTCAGATCATCGCGCGTATCTAAAGGCACGCTGCGCGTCCGGGTCTTGTTCGCAGCAGACTGCCGCGACGTGAACTCGGTCACGACATTATCAGGGGCGCGTGCCTCCTGTGTTGTCTCAACATGAATATGGTTCGCCTCAATATGATTTGCATCTGGCGCAGGCGCAGCATCAGCCCCGTGTTCTGTTGTCAGATCCTCAGCATTCGCCCCATTTGTTTGCACACCATCCAACTCAGTATCCGACACCCGCAACGCCGGTGTCAGAACAAGCCGCCCGACCGATGCCGTTGCAGCCCCTTGTTCGGGAGATTTCTCAATCGTCTTATTGCTATTTTTCACCAACCGGCGAATCGACGATAGAACATCTTCAATGTCTGTGTGCGTAACGGGATCTGACATATTTTTCACAGCCTAGCTCAAACGATTACGTATAGATTAGACCGCCAAACGCAATCACACAACAATAACCTCTATTCTCTACTTTTTGTTGAGCGCCTTTAACACACGATCCAGATCTTGCCCGCGTTTGCTGATAAAGGCTGGCGCAGATTTCACTTGGTTATAATAGATCTCGGGATCATAGGTTTCGACGGCCAGATTCAAGTTATCGGCTGTCAACAACCCCTGTGCTTGCAACAAGGAATAGGCGGCCAACGCTTGGGTCGCGCGCGCTTGCAGTCGCGCAGTTTGCGCATCCAGCAAAGATTGCTCAGCTTCAAGAACATCCAATGTGGTTCTTGACCCTAGGGTTGCTTCTTCGCGAATTCCATCAAATGCAACCTGCGCGGCACGGACCTGCTCATTAGAAGACACCAAACTTGCCTCTGCCGCTTCAAAGCTGCTGTAAGCAGAAACCACGGCCTGTACGATCGCACGTTGTGTCGTGATCAGCGCCCCCTTTTGCGAGTCCAGTTGCGCCAAATTCTGGCGCCGCGTGGCAGCCGCTGCCCCACCCGAATAAAGTGTCTGAGACAGTGTCAAATCCACATCCACATCGCCTGAATCTGCGCGACTGCCACGCAAAGCTGTCTGGCTTGCAGTGGCCGACAGGCTCAAATCCGGTCCTAAATCACGCAATGACGCATAGGCCGTCAGATCTGCCGCCTTCACAGCATGCTGTTGCGATTTCAAACTTGGATGCAAACGCAGTGCCGTTTGGCGTGCAGCATCCAAACCCGCAGAGCGGCTTGGCAATGGAGGGTACGCTGTAATTGTTCCAGGCGCGCGCCCGACAACCTCGACATAGACGGCACGTGCCGTCGCAAGCGCCCCCTGAGCATTCGTCAAATTCGCACGTGCCTCTGCAACACTGCTCTGTGCCAGCGCAACATCGGTTCGCGTCACTTCGCCCACCTCGAAACGATCCACTGCAGCGCGCAATTCTTCCTGCAACAAGCGCAGGTTATTTTGACGCAACGCAACATTATCCTGCTCGGTTAAAACAGAAACATAGGCTTGAACAGCCGCGAACAAAACTTGTTGTTCAATGTCCACCAACCCTTCACGGGTCGCAAGAACGTTTTCCTGCGCCGCAGCTGTCGAGATCCGGCTCACGCCGTTATCAAACAACAACCAGCTCAGGCTCAGACTGCCCGTTGAAAACGTGTTTACATCCGAATCCGACCTGCCGTCATCGTCGCTGCTGCGACCATAATCCCGCGAAATCGCCAATGCCGATGTGATAATAGGGCGCAAACCTGCCAGTGTAATTCCAACAGTTTCATCCGCAGCGCGCAGTAAAGCGCGATTCTGTTGCAGCAGCCCACTTGAATTATAGGCCCCGATCATTGCATCGGTTACATTGTCGGCCCAAGCTCCGGTTCCCATACCCAGACCAACAGCCAACGCTGCGCTGGCTACATAATTCTTGAACGCTTTTGTTTTTGAAAACATAATCATAGCGAATGCCTCAGCTTATATATTGGGGTCGACATCGTCCTTTAAAAACACAGGACTTACGCCTTGCACATGCTCATGTGCAAACCCGTTTCTATGGCTATATGCTAATCAGACACCACATTTTTAGACCTAAGAACAAAAAAAGTCCGCGGCATGCTTTCATGCAACGGACGATTATTCTTTTACGCCTGAAAAATAGCCACAAGCTAGAAGGCAAATTCCGCAATAGCGGCGAATCCGGGCAAAACCGGTGCGGTTGCATTAAACGCAAAACGCCAAGACAGCTTTCCTGCAGTCTTATAACCGATTTTCACCTCACCAAGCTGACCCTTCATAAAGAGAGTTGCAATACGCCCCCCCTCTTTGAGTTGGTCAGTTATGGCATCAGGCAGTGTCTCAACCCCGCCCTCGATAATAATCACATCATAGGGCCCATGTTCAGCGGCACCGGCGATTAAATCACCCGTGTGAACAATAGCATTATCGGCGTTCGCATCGCTTAAGGCCTCTTGGGCCGAGGCCGCAAAGTTTTCGTCTTCGACGCCAATAACCATTTGTGCCATACGCGAGATAACCGCGGTAGAATACCCAAGGCCGCATCCGATGTCCAAAACCAGTTCATCACCGCTAACATCAAGCGCATCTAAAATCTTTGCCAATGTGCGCGCCTCAAAAATTTCACGTCCCTCACCCAAAGGTAAGTTACGATCGGCATAGGCTGCTTCAACCTCGCTGTCGGGCACAAAGCTCTCGCGTGGAATGGCAAGCATCGCCTCAAGGATAGGATATTTCGTGACATCTGCAGGTCGTACCTGAGTATCAACCATTATACGGCGACGTTCGGCAAATTTACTCATCGGCGGATCTCCAACGCGGGCATCTAAGCTGTCTGACGAACTCTGCCATATCACAGGCATTATCGCAACGATGCGATACAGATAACTCGAACCACTCGCTTAACTTTTACCAAAGGAACGCCTAGTCGGAACAAGAGGGGCAAAACGGATTCTCTGGCGCCGTCCGCAAACGCACCGGATCGATATCTTTCCCACAAATACGGCAATACCCAAACTCGCCCATATCCAAACGCTTCAACGCGGCCTCAAGAACAGCAACCTGTTGCCCTTGAGCCGCCTCGCGTGACAAACGCGTCTCAAGTAGCTCTTTATGCACTAAAAAATCCATCTGACAAACCTCCACCTTTTAAAACCGGCTTCACAATAACTAAACCATACGTTGAATTTCGCCTGTCATAAACACAAAAAGTATCAATAAATCATAAACGGGCCACTCAAGTGCCCTGTCTTGCTATACCCGCTTATGCGCCGTATATTTTGCGTAACCAGATATAATGATGACCAAGGAAACCTGACCATGATGCGTGCAACTCTATTTACCCTCGCACTCCTTTCGCTTGCCGCCTGCGAAACCGCCAAAGGCGCAGGCCGTGACATCGAAGGCGCAGGGCGCGCAATCGGCGAAGCTGCAGCAAATGTTCAAGAGGCGCTATAAGTTAAGCCCGACAACCCGCTTAGCTTGACGCGTAAAATAACGACGGCATGTGCACCCGAATACGGCTCCGCACTTTAGCCAAATACGGCGTCACTTAAAGCGCACAGGCATTCCACGCGTGAAACCTGCGTCAAGCGATCGCAAGCAACTTAAAAATTAACCCCGCACCTAGATGCGGGGTTATTATCAATCGTCCATCTTCAGCGCAGAGATGAATGCCTCTTGCGGGATTTCTACCCGACCGAATTGACGCATCTTTTTCTTACCGGCCTTTTGTTTGTCCAGCAATTTGCGTTTCCGTGTCGCGTCGCCACCATAACATTTCGCCGTCACATCCTTGCGCAACGCGCTCAGCGTTTCGCGGGCGATCACTTTGCCGCCGATGGCTGCTTGGATCGGGATTTTAAACATGTGACGTGGGATCAGATCTTTGAGCTTTTCACACATCGCCCGCCCCCGCATTTCTGCGCGATCCCGGTGGACCATGGTTGACAACGCATCAACAGGTTCATCGTTCACCAGAACGGACATCTTAACCAGATTGTCCTGACGATAGCCGGTCATTTGATAATCAAAGGATGCATAGCCTTTGGTCACCGATTTCAAGCGGTCGTAAAAATCAAACACCACCTCGTTAAGCGGCAAGTCATAGACCGCCATGGCGCGAGTGCCCGCGTAGGTCAGGTCTTCTTGGATACCGCGGCGGTCTTGGCAGAGTTTGAGAACATCACCAAGATATTCATCAGGCACCATAATTGTCGCTTTGATCCGCGGCTCTTGCAAGTGATCCACCTTGGACAAGTCAGGCATGTCGGCAGGGTTGTGCAACTCGATCATCTCGCCGGGCTCACCGTCTTTGCCCTTCATATAGATGTGATAAATCACACTGGGCGCGGTGGTGATCAGCTCGATATTGTATTCGCGCTCGATGCGATCCCGTATCACTTCAAGGTGCAACAACCCAAGGAACCCGCATCGGAACCCAAAGCCAAGCGCAGCCGAGGTTTCCATTTCGAAACTAAACGATGCATCATTGAGCGCCAGTTTCTCAATTGAATCCCGCAGGTCTTCGAATTGAGAGCTATCAACAGGGAACAGGCCACAGAAAACCACAGGCTGCGCAGGTTTAAAACCGTCCAGCGCCTGTGTCACACCATTGCGGTCATTGGTGATTGTATCCCCGACGCGTGTGTCACGAACCTGCTTGATCGATGCCGTCAAGAACCCAATCTCGCCAGGGCCCAGACTGTCGACCATTTCCATTTCAGGACGGAACACACCCACCCGGTCGACATGATGCAACGTGTCGTTGGACATAAACTTGACCCGTTGACCTTTTTTCAACGTGCCATCCATGATCCGCACCAGAACAATAACGCCCAGATACGCATCATACCAACTGTCTACCAGCATCGCCTTAAGCGGCGCATCTAATGTCCCTTCGGGTGCAGGCAACCTGTGGACAATCGATTCTAATGTCTCACGAATACCTTCGCCGGTTTTAGCAGACACCCGCATCGCGTCTGTCGCATCAATTCCAATGACGTCTTCGATTTGCTCAGCCACGCGATCACAATCAGCGGCTGGCAGGTCAATCTTATTCAAGACAGGCACGATTTCGTGGTCCGCTTCGATTGCCTGATAGACATTCGCAAGCGTCTGCGCCTCAACCCCTTGGGTGCTATCCACCACCAAAAGCGAGCCTTCAACCGCACGCATCGAGCGGGAGACCTCGTAAGCAAAATCGACGTGACCGGGCGTATCGATCAGGTTCAGCACATAATGCTCACCGTTCAATGCGGTATAATCAATCCGCACTGTGTTGGCCTTGATCGTAATACCGCGCTCGCGCTCGATATCCATACTATCGAGCAACTGTTCTTTCATATCGCGATCTTCAACCGTGCCCGTCTCTTGGATAAGACGGTCGGCGAGTGTGGATTTCCCGTGGTCAATATGTGCCACGATGGAGAAATTGCGGATTTTCGAGAGCTCTGTCATGGATCGGGATATGATTTGAAATCACCTGTGGGTCAAGCGTCATCATGCCTTTAGGCGCCCTGAATGCTCGCATTTTTCATCAGCTTCCCCCCTGTTCGGCTGCTTCAGACAAACAACGTGCCAAACACATCCTCGTGCAGAGATATTGCGCCTTGTGAAAACGCCAGTATAAAAGCTCAAATTGTCTACAAATGCGCCGACACTACGACGCTAAAAAGGAATAAATACGAGATGCGGCATTCAGGTAAAGCTCTACTTCTTCTTATGAACCTGTCGCTCTTGACCCCTTCTGTTTCACAGGCAGATGTGATCGAAAACGCATGCCGTGGCTCAGAACGGCGCGCGGCCACTGGCCGCCTGTGCAGTTGCATTCAATCTGTCGCAGAAGTTAACCTGACGCGACATGAACAGAAAATCGTATCCAAATGGTTTTACAATCCCGATGAAGCCATGCGCACCAGCCGGTCAAATCGTCGCAAAGATGAAGAATTGTGGACGAAGTATCGAATCTTTGGAAACGCCGCAGAACAGCAGTGTGGATAGGGTGTAAATCCCCCCTCCACAAATCCGCTATCGTCATAATATCGTTACGTATAATTTACAGTATACCATTCAGATATTGCCTTAGTTAGGCGATGCAACAAGCGTCTTGAACGCTCGGATCTGTGCTAGTCTTCGGTATGGAATACCATTTTTGCAGCAAAGCCATATATGTTTCCCCCTTGTAATACAGATTATAAAATTTACTGATCGCGATAATTTTACGCCTGATTGTATCTCAGGAGATCATGCGCCATCCGTGAATTATTTGGAGACATATTAAATGCTTATGAAAGGCGTGACGCTGCGTGGCTTAGAAGTTTTCGAAGCTCTTGCGAAATCAGGTTCAGTCGCACAAGCCGCAGATGTGACAGGCCTAAGCCAACCAGCCGTTAGCCAACAGCTGAGAAACTTAGAAAAAGCATTAGGCTCTGATCTCGTTGACCACCGTCGTCGCCCCATGGTTTTGACCGCTGCTGGGCATAATTTCTTGACACGCACACGCGCGATCCTCAGCGAATTACGTCTGGCGCAAAGCGAACTTACCGTCATGGATCTGTCGCATCTACCAGCGTTATCGCTTGGACTGATCGACGACTTTGATCACGACCTGACCCCACGGCTCGCAACAATTCTTGCAGATAATCTGACGCAGTGCCGGTTTCGTATGGTCACAGCGTCCAGTCACGAGATCAACCGGGCTGTCGCGTCCAAAGAGCTAAATATGGGGATTGCCGCTGCGACAGAGACATTACAGACAAATCTCACGGAATATCCTCTGGTAGAAGATCCATTCATTATTGTCACACCACGTGGTATGATTGCAGATCAGGATAACTTGAGCGCGCAATTGGCACATCTCCCTTTGATGAGATATGCACAAGACCAGCTGATCGCACAGCAAATAGAAGCACAGCTAACCCGTAACAGCCTGATCTTTGATGATCGTTTTCAAATTGGCTCTCATCAGGCGCTTATGGCTATGGTTGCTCGGCGTATTGGTTGGGCGATCACGACACCCCTGGGCTATATGCGTGCCGAGCGCTATCATGATGCACTTGATGTGTTTCCGTTACCCTTTGCGCCATTCTCCCGCCGCATCTCGCTCTTTGCGGATCCCGACTGGCCAAATACCGTGCCACTTGAGGTGACAAGCACAATGCGTAGCTTGATACAAAGCCATGTCATCGACCCCGTTGTCACCCGCCTCCCCTGGTTGGGCGAAACCCTACACGTGCTAGACCAATAAACACACGTAAAGGCCCAGCCGCCTTGCCGGTCACGCGCGTGTCTGTAAGTCCTCGATCACCCCTTGGATCAACCCTGGGATCAACCCTTGTGCAGCGGATTGTAAAAGATCAAGGCACCCTTCAAAATCACGGGTGTAGTATGGATCAGGGACATCTTGCGTGCGACCATCATCCGCCAATGGGGCAAATAACATGACCGGCGTTTCACTTTCGGCCGGTCGCAAACGCTCGATATCTGACAGGTTTTCCTGATCCATTGCCACAATCAGATCAAACCGCAGAAAATCATCCGACTTTACTTGTCGTGCTCGCAAATCAGAGATGTCGATCCCGCGCGCCTTGGCAGTCTGCTGCATCGGACCATATGGGGGTTTACCCAAATGGTACTGCGCCGTGCCGGCGCTATCTGTTGTAACGTCCAAACCCTGCGCTGCACAAAGATCCCGCACGATCCCTTCAGCCGCTGGCGAACGACAGATATTTCCCAAACACACAAAAAGAATTCTGGTCGACATATTCATTTAACTCCCAAAGGCCCTGCCACTTCAAAACGGCAGGGCGATCTGTGACTTTAATCAGAGTGGCTGTGATCGTGTTCCGAATGATCATGCGCGTTGTGGTCATGTTCCGTATGATCGTGTCCACTATGCCCGTCATGTGACGGTTTACGCCCCAAGTTTACAGGCACATCAACACTCACGTCACCGGCTTTTTCGAAAACAAGCGTGACAGGAATGGTCTCTCCATCCTCAAAAGGATGTGTAAGCCCCATAAACATCACATGGTTTCCACCGCGTTCCAGAACAACGCTCTCGCCAGCAGGAACCACAAAACCGTCTTCAACATGGAGCATTTTCATAACCCCGTTGGCGTCCTCTTGATGGGTATGCAACTGGGTCCGCGCAGCCACACCCGACTTTACGGCAATCAAACGATCATCTGTATCCGTGTGGTTCATGATTTCCATGAAGGCCGCACCAGCTTTGGCGTTTGAGGCACGGGCATAGGCATCATGTACCATAATCTTATGTGCCGTATCCGCAAAGGCGGCACCAGACAGGGCCAAGGTGGTAGCAACCAGTGCAGTCAGTGTTTTAAAAGACATTTTCGTCTCCGTTCGAATTGAATAAGATATTGAATAAATGAGATTTCAGCCAAATTCTGGCGGGGCCCGCGGCCAGGCACTTTCGCTCAAGAAACGAAAATGTACGACGTCTTCGATAACAACCGCTCTCTGAGATCGCTCAGCAGGTTGAAAAACCGCATCCCCCGGCGCGAGACCATCCCACGTAAAGAGGTGCAGCGCACAATCTGGACAATAATGAGGAGGAGCCGTCGGGTCGCCGTTTTCATCAAGGTAGACAACAACGGTATTCAAACCAACACATAGTTCAGTTGGATGCGCAGCCCCACCGCGCCCTGCTGCAATCGCATGGCTTGTGACCATCACGCATAGGGCCAATCCCAAGGCCAGATATCGACGCCACTGCTGCATGAATACAGGGTATGACAGGGGTATTCGAGAGCCTCAAGCCAACAAACGCAACAACCATAGGAAACAAATAGGACAAACCGCCGCAGGTCACCCTACGACGGTTTAAAATCACTTCGCTAAAAAATGCGAATTACGCAGCTGCAGCTTGTGCTTTTGCGATTTCTTTTTTGACTTTCAAAGCTGTATCGGACAGCTCTTCGTCTTTTGCTTTCGCCAAGAACGCGTCCAGACCACCACGGTGATCAACAGAGCGCAGCGCGGCAGCAGAAATGCGCAGCTTCACGCCACGACCCAGTACTTCAGACTGCAGCGTAACATCGTTCAAGTTTGGCAAGAAACGACGTTTTGTTTTATTGTTGGCATGGCTGACATTGTTGCCAGTCATCGGGCCTTTTCCGGTCAGTTCGCAACGGCGCGACATGGTGTTATCCTTCGTATCTGCGGCGGGTCAATTCGTACAGCTCCACGGCCAAATCGAATTCATCGCCAAATTACTTGGGCGCGGCCATTAGCTGCGCCCGAAAACTGGTTGGATGCGTCTACGAGGAATCGCAGGCAGGGTCAAGACATATGAATCGGATTCACGCCAATCCCAGCAAAGTTTCCTACACCCCCTCGGGCATCCGGCATAAAAGGCTGGTAATCTATACACCCAAGCCGCGCAAGACCTGCTGTGCGGCCGCTGTTACGCTAATTTCGCCCTGAGCCACATCTTTGGACAGGCGTGCCAATTCCGCGGCCACCCAGGGGGTTTCTAATCGCGCCAACATCCCCTGCTCCACATCTTCTCGCACCCAATATCCGGCCTGTTGCTGACGGGTCTGTTCCCAATGCCCATTCGCGCGTCGCCACTGTGCCAAATCGCAAATGTCTTGCCACACCGCATCTAACCCCTTCTTTTCAAGCGCAGACACTGTAGCAGCTTTGGGGAAACCCTCAGGATCCTGCGTACGTTGCCCCAACAATCTCAGCGCCGAAGCATAATCAGCACAGCTACGCGAGGCGGCCGATTTCAACTCACCATCGGCCTTATTGATCAACACAATATCTGCGATTTCCATGATGCCCCGCTTGACCCCTTGCAACTCATCTCCACCTGCAGGCGCCAAGAGCAGCAAAAAGATATCCGACAAGTGTGAAACTGCTATTTCCGATTGACCAACACCAACGGTTTCAATGAGCACAACATCAAATCCCGCCGCCTCACAGATCTGCGTTGCCTCGCGGGTGCGTCTGGCAATTCCCCCTAAATGGTTTTGATTCGGGCTTGGGCGGATATAGGCATGCTCAGACTGGCTCAAACGCTCCATACGGGTTTTATCCCCTAATATGGATCCACCGCTGCGTGTCGAACTGGGGTCCACAGCCAAGACTGCGACGCGCAGTCCTTTTGCGATCAATTGCAAACCCAAGGCTTCTATGAACGTCGACTTGCCCACACCAGGGGTCCCAGACAACCCAATACGCAACGACTGGCGTCCTGATTTTGCAAGCGCGACCAACAATGCCTCGCTCAAGGCACGGTGATCTGCACGCTGACTTTCAACAAGCGTAATAGCGCGCGCCAATGCCCGACGCTCGGCCTGCTGTACACGCGCGGAGAGATCTACGATATCCATAACACCCTCTAGCAAATCTAAAGTATTTTTGCGACCTCAGATCGGGCTTGTCCAGCCGACAGATACTGGACCTCGACACAGGGATTGGCCATAAGCGTGCCATGGCCTCCAACACATCCTCGCTCCGCCTTCCGATCGACGACGCTCTGCCTGATCTACTCACGGCTTTGCAACAACATGGTCGTGCCGTCCTACAGGCACCGCCCGGCGCGGGGAAAACCACCCGCGTTCCTCTGGCAATGCTGGATGCAAACCTATGTGATGGCCGCATTCTCATGCTAGAACCTCGCCGTCTTGCAGCGCGCGCTGCAGCAGAACGCATGTCAGATACACTTGGCGAAACCACCGGCCAAACCATCGGTTACCGCATGCGAGGCGACCGAAAAATCTCAAAAGACACCCGCATCGAGGTTGTCACCGAAGGCATTCTAACACGCATGTTGCAATCTGATCCTGAATTACCCGGGGTCGGCGCGGTTATCTTTGATGAATTCCACGAACGTTCCCTCAACGCAGATCTTGGGCTTGCCTTTTGTCTTGAGGTCGCCAGCACTCTACGCGAAGACCTAATGTTGCTGGTCATGTCTGCAACTCTAGATGCCGCACCGGTCGCCAAACTTATGGATGCGCCGATCGTCACCTCGAAAGGACGCAGTTTTGAGGTCGAGACACGTTGGTTGGACCGCCCCCTCGCCCCCAAAGCACGCCGCACCGACGCGTTGGTTGACTTGATCCTGCAAGCAGAGCGTGAAACCCGTGACCAAACCTCGAACAAGGGCGGCGGCATTCTCGTCTTTTTGCCCGGCGAAGGCGAAATTCGCCGCGCAGAACGCGCGCTGACCGGACGCCTACCCGGTGATTGCCAACTGGCGCCGTTGTTTGGGGCCCTGCCCTTTGTCCAACAGCAAGCCGCAATTCACCCTGCTGCCTCTGGTGTGCGCAAAATTGTTCTTGCGACCTCCATCGCCGAAACCTCTCTCACGATCGAGGATGTCCGCGTCGTTGTCGACATGGGACAAGCACGCCGCGCACGGTTTGATCCGGGGTCGGGAATGTCGCGACTGGTCACGGACAAAGTCACCAGAGCCGAGGCAACCCAACGTCAAGGCCGCGCAGGTCGTATGGCCGCAGGTGTCTGTTACCGTCTTTGGACCAAAGGCGAAGAAGGCGCCTTGTTTGCACATCCTCCCGCAGAAATCGAAGCAACAGATCTGACCAGCCTCGCACTCGAGCTGGCTCAGTGGGGTGGCGATGAAACGGAACTCCCCTTTCTCACCCATCCTCCCAAAGGCAGTCTTGCAGAGGCACGTGCCCTCTTGCAGATGCTTGGCGCATTAGATGACACCCTGCGCCTGACCCAGCACGGTGGAACCTTAGCCAAGCTCCCCCTGCATCCACGTCTTGCGCATATGATGACCCTCGCAGGGCCAGCGGCCGCCCCCCTTGCCGCCTTGATGGCCGAACGCGACCCTTTGCGCGGCGCGCCCGTCGACCTGTCTCTGCGTCTAGAAGCGCTGAAAGACGTCAAGAAATTCCGTGCCCGCCGCCCTTATGATGTTAACACGCCCACCTTGCAGCGCATTACCTCCGAGGCCAAACGCCTGCAACAAGCGCAACAAAAATTAGGCGGCGGGGGCACAACACAGGCCAAACATACCTCGACCCGACCCGCCGCCAGCGACCACGCGCTGTCACCTGCCGCGATGGCGGCCCTTGCCTACCCAGATCGCGTAGCCCAGCGACGCAAGGGCGATACCGCACGCTTCGTGCTCTCTGGTGGCAAAGGTGCAATACTGGCAAACGATGATCCATTGGCTGCCACCCGCTTTCTTGTGGTGCTCGACAGTGATGGCAATCCTCGCGAAGCTAAAATCCGCATGGCCGCCCAAATATCACAATCCGAAATCGAAACCTTATTTGCGGATCAAATCACCGCGTCACAGCATTGCGTTTGGTCAAAACGAGACCGCAGGGTCCTTGCCGAAGAGCATATCAGCTTTGGCGCACTTACCCTCGACAATCAACGTTGGAAGACCGCCCCCGACACAGCGATCGCCCATGCCATGCTCGACGGTATTCGCGACCTCGGCCTCACTCTCACCGGTGCTGCGGCACGATTTGCCACTCGTGTTGAACTGGTCCGAAAAGATGGCCATGACCTGCCCGATTTTTCACATAAAACACTCCTCGCAACACTTGAGGATTGGTTATTGCCCATGCTCACAAACGTAAGATCCGCCGAAGACTGGAAATCTTACGACCTCCTTCCCGCACTCAAGGCGCAGCTCGACTGGGGGCAAAGCCAGATCCTCGAACGCGAAGCACCGGGCAGCTTTACCACACCTCTTGGACGAAAAATTCCAATCGATTATGCCGATACCACTCCCGCAATCGAAGTCCGGATCCAAGAAGTCTTTGGCGTCACCCGTCATCCGTCTATTGGGGGCACAGCTCTCAAAGTCACATTGCTTTCACCCGCACGCCGTCCAATTCAAATCACAACAAACCTGCCCGGATTTTGGGCGGGATCCTACGACGATGTGCGCAAAGACATGCGCGCCCAATATCCCAGACACCCCTGGCCCGAGGATCCGACCCAAGCAGACCCGACTTTGCGTGCAAAACCACGAAAATAAACTTCATGCGATTGTGGTCTGGCAAAAAACAACCTATGATAAAATTCACCCTTTACACTACAGACAAAACCTATCGCCAACGTCGCGTTCCTTGCACATATCGCCATATCCATAATGCTCTCCCTCCCCCTTAAAAACCTTCAGGCCACATTGCCACGTTCTTTAAAACGTCTGCGCAAACGCCTCCGCAAACGCCTCCGCAAACGTCTACGCCGCTTTCAAGTGGCCGCGCTCTGCTTGCGCGAGGGGGACACCGGCCCCGAAGTGCTATTGGTGACCAGCCGTGACACCCAGCGCTGGGTCCTGCCAAAAGGTTGGCCGATGCGGGGAAAGACCCTCGCCCAAAGTGCAATGCAAGAAGCTTGGGAAGAGGCGGGCGTGCAGGCCACGCCCAATGGCACAACCCCCGTGGGGTGGTACCCCTATGCCAAACGTCTCAAGACGGGTCATAGCCGTTACTTGCTGACCCTAATTTATACGGCCCAAATTGAGAACCTTGAGGATGTGTTTCCTGAATACAAACAACGGCAGCGGCAGTGGTTTCCGGTGGCAATCGCCGCAACACAGGTCCATGAGCCTGGCTTGCAAAAGTTTTTTCACCGCCTCGCCCGCACTGCTACTCGCTTGTAATGCTATAATGTAGTGCTCTGACTGTGCTCTGGGTTGCAGCAAAACAAAAGCGCGACTGGGCAACTACATCCGCAGTTGGCCAATCGCGCTTTGTAACTTACGCTCTCTACGTCTTGTTTAGACGCCCAAACACCACCGCATCACGGCTTTTTGGGCATGCAGACGGTTTTCGGCCTCGTCAAAGATGACCGATTGCGGCCCGTCCATGACACTTGATGTGACCTCTTCGTCGCGGTGTGCGGGCAGACAGTGCATAAACAGCGCATCCGGTTTTGCTTTTGCCATCAGCGCATCATTCACCTGATAAGGCCGCAGCATATTATGACGACGTTCCTTGGAGGATTGACTGTCATGCATCGACACCCATGTATCTGCGACAATCAAATCCGCAGCCGCCACAGCTTTGTCTGCATCACGCTCAATGCTCACTGTCGCCCCAGCTTTTCGGGCCAACTCAACAAATTCGTCTTCGGGATCTAATTGTTGCGGGCCAGCAAAGGTCAGATCAAAGCCGAATTGACCGGCTGCATGTAAAAACGATGCGCACACATTGTTGCCGTCCCCACACCAGACAACCTTTTTCCCTTTGATCGATCCACGGTGTTCTTCATAGGTGAGAATATCCGCCATAATCTGGCACGGGTGTGTCCGATCGGTAAGCCCGTTAATCACCGGCACATCTGCATATTCAGACATCTCCATCAGCACTGTCTCGTCAAAGGTACGGATCATGATCATATCCACGTAACGCGACAAAACGCGGGCGGTGTCCGCAATGGTTTCACCGTGACCCAGCTGCATATCCTTGCCCGACAAAACCATCGTTTGGCCGCCCATCTGACGAACACCTACATCAAAAGACACACGTGTCCGAGTTGAAGGCTTTTCGAAAATCAACGCAACCATATGTCCTGCAAGTGGTTGTTCCGCATCAGGTGCACCTTTGGGACGACCCGCACGTGCGGCCTTCATCGCGGCGGCCTGATCAATCATGCCTCTCAGTGCGGCAGGATCTGTTTTATGGATGTCTAGAAAATGATTCATAGGTCTGTCACTCTTGGTCGTGGCAGCGGGACACCTTGCGCGCCCCTCTGCAAATTCTCGTTTCATGTCACCTTTAGGCGGCGTTTATCTTTTGAGCCGCGGCATCAAGACGTGTGACCGCCTCTGTAATATCCGCATCGGTTATATTCAGTGCTGGCAACAGGCGAATAACATTATCACCCGCAGGGACTGTAACCAGTTCACAGTCATAGGCCGCTTGAACAAAATCAGTGTTCGCCACTTTGCACTTCAAGCCGATCATCAGCCCAGCGCCACGGATGTCTTCGAACACATCCGGGTGCTCAGCCAGCAGCCCCTCAAGCTTTTGACGCAGCAATCCGGACTTGCGCTGAACTTCGGCCAGAAATGCATCATCCGCGACATGATCAATCACCACATTGCCAACCGCACAGCCCAGTGGATTCCCACCATAGGTCGACCCATGAGTGCCTGCCACCATCCCCGACGCGGCCTCTTGTGTGGCAAGGACCGCACCCAGTGGGAAACCACCGCCGATGCCTTTGGCCACCATCATAATATCCGGTGTAATCCCTGCCCATTCATGCGCAAACAATTTCCCCGTCCGGCCAACGCCACATTGAACCTCGTCCAAGATCAACAAAATACCGTACGCATCACAGATCTGGCGCAGCACTTTCAAATCCGCATCTGGCAACTGGCGAATACCGCCCTCGCCTTGGATGGGTTCGATCAAAATCGCTGCGGTTTCCTCCGTGATCGCATTGGTGATGCCGTCGATGTCCCCAAAGGCAAGTTTGACAAACCCCGGTAAGATAGGGCCAAAGCCTTTGACCATTTTATCCCCACCCGAGGCCGCGATCCCCGCCGAGGAACGCCCATGAAAGGCGCCATCAAAGGTGATAATCTCAACCTTTTCAGGATTGCCTTGTTCATAATGATACTTACGGGCCATTTTGACGGCCAGTTCGCAAGCTTCGGTGCCTGAGTTGGTGAAAAACACCGTATCCGCAAAGGTCAAATCCACCAATTTATCCGCTAGGGTCTGTTGCTGTGGAATTTCATACAGGTTCGATACGTGCCACAGGTTTTGTGCCTGCGATGTCAGCGCATCGACCAAAGCCGGATGTGCATGGCCCAGCGCATTCACAGCAATACCGCTGCCCATATCCAGATAGCGTCGCCCATCCGCCGCAATCAACCAACTGCCTTCGCCTTTGACAAAATGCAAAGGGGCGCGATTATAGGTGGGCAAAACGGAAGCGATCATCAGGATCATCCTTTTCAAATTTAAGACCAAAGCAGTGCACTGATGCGGCATGCGGGTCAATATAAGTGTTTAATTTTCAGAAGAGACCTTGAACTGCAAGGTCAACAGGATCAGTCCGCAGCACATATAACGTGCACGGGAAACAACATCAGCGTCGACGTCGGACAGGTGATATATGTGTCAGGTTGATCATGACAATGGCGGATACCCTAAGAATCACTCTGTGTGAACCCCTTTTCTCAACCCATCCTTGACAAAACACGCCTGCCAGCAGTTTTGTGACCCATGGCACATCTCTTCACCTCAAAGCGCTATCGACTTTTGTTTTCCGCCTCAGCCATTTCCAATCTGGGCGATGGTGTTTCGTCGCTCGCCTTTCCTTGGCTGGCAACGCTGCTGACTCGCGATCCGATGTTGATTGCCCTTGTCGCTGCCGCCACCCGCCTGCCATGGCTGCTGTTTTCTATTCCTGCTGGAGTCTGGACCGATCGGCGAGACCGTCGCAAGCTGATGGTGCAGGCCGACCTCGTGCGATTTGCGCTCACTGGATGTGTGGTTGCCGTGACCCTAACACTCCCCGCCACACCTCAGGACATCGGTCCAAGCGGGGGGCTGCCTTATATTTATGCACTGGCCGCCCTCGCCTTTCTTTTGGGCAGCGCTGAGGTTCTGCGAGACAATGCCGCACAAACCATTCTTCCCAGTGTTGTGTCCAAGGAACAACTGGAACAGGCCAATGGGCAACTCTGGAGCATTGAGCAAATCATGGGAGCCTTTATCGGCCCGCCCTTGGCCGGGGTTTTGATTGCCTACGCCGTTCCCGCTCCGTTTTTATTGGATACGGCCACATTTGCACTGGCCGCCGCACTGGTCTGGTGCATAACGCTGTCTGCAGACACCCCACGCACATCCCCGTCACGGTCCTGGATCTACGAAGCCCGCGAGGGGGGACACTGGCTCTGGCACCATCGAGAGATTTTACAGCTTGCCTTGATGTTGGGATGCTTGAACGCCTGTAATGCCATGACCTTGACCGTTTTGCCGCTCTTTGGTCAGGAACTCCTTGGCCTAAGCGCAGCACAATACGGAGTGTTAATCACCGCAGAGGCTGCAGGTGGCGTCATCGGAGGCCTCATTTGCCCAATGATTGTCGCCTATGTCGGAGGAAGGCGCGCGCTGATGCTGGCGCTCCCCACCATGGCCTGCGGCTGGGGCCTGATTATGTTTTGGCCGACCCCGTGGATCGTTGCCCCGGGGTTGTTCTTAGGTATGTTCGCAGGGCTGTTATGGAATGTCGTCACGGTCTCGTATCGTCAACGACGCATTCCGGATGCTTTGTTGGGGCGCGTGAACTCTCTGTATCGTTTCTTTGGCTGGGGCGCCTTACCGGTCGGATCCCTGATCGGCGGGGCCTTGGTCAGCCTCGGCGAAACCAACCTAGGGCGGGAGATGGCTCTGCGCCTTCCCTTTGCCGTTGCCGCCTGCGGTGCCCTCGCCCTCTGGTGCTATGCCATCTTATGTCTCAAGCTCAAAGACACGCCTTAAGCCTTAAGACGATACCCCGTCGACAACATCCGCCACGCCAGCAGGCAAATCGCGAATGTGGCAGTAAAACAAACCACGAACCCTAAAACAGGGCTGCTGTCTGATACGCCCAAAATACCAAACCGCACCCCGTCGATCAGATAAAACACCGGGTTCACATGGGACAACACCGACAATACAGGCGGCAAAGCTTCCACTGAATAAAATGTGCCCGACAAAAAGGCCAAAGGCGTCACGATAAAGTTGGTGATTGCAGCCATCTGATCAAACCGGTTCGAATAAATCCCCGCAACGATGCCAAGCCCACCAAGAAATGCCGCACCAAGGACCACAAAGACCAAGGCAATCAACGGATGTGCCGGAATAATACCAAGGGCAAGCAAGATCCCCAAACCAATGCCAAAGGCCACAAACAGCCCACGGATGACAGCGCCTGCAAGATAGCCCAGCAAGATTTCCAACCCAGACAGCGGTGGCATCAATGTATCAACGATATTTCCCTGCACCTTGGAAATCACCAAAGACGACGACGTATTGGCAAAGGCATTCTGGATCACCGTCATCATTAAAATACCCGGCGCAAGAAACGCCAAAAACGGCACCCCCATCACATCGCCACGGCGCGGGCCAATCGCAATGTTAAAAATCAGCAAAAACAATCCCGCCGTCACCAAAGGGGCAAGCAGCGTTTGCGTCCACACCACCAGAAACCGGCTCACTTCACGATGGATCAAGGTTTGCAACCCCAACCAATTGACGCGCCCAAACCGACGTGCGCCCAATTCGATCTGATACCCGTACTGAGACCCTTGATCCGTATGTTGATCTGGCATTGTGATATCCTTCAACCCTATGGCAATAATTCTCCCTGCATAACCGCTGTATCCCGCAACGCAAGATCGTTTGGGCACATCCGCATCAGACACAGACCCATTATAATCATCCCTCTTGTATCTCCGGATCAGGTGACTAGAATGACCCGGAAATTTCGAAATTTGATGACGACCTCATGATCACTGTGACTTTGGGGTTCGAGTCCCTTGGAAAGGCAAAAAATGTCCTGGACAGACGAACGCGTCGAACTGCTCAAAAAGATGTGGGGCGAAGGTCAATCGGCCAGCCAAATCGCAAAAGAACTGGGCGGGGTGACCCGAAACGCGGTGATCGGCAAAGTCCACCGTTTGGGTTTGTCTAATCGCGCGACCACCAGCACCAAAGCTGCAACCGAACCAAAGGAAAAGCCCGCGCCAAAGCCCAAGGTGCAGCCAAAAACCGAACCTGCGCGTCCCATCACGCCGCAAGCCACAACGCCTGCAGCGACGACCAGTGCGCAACCCAAGCCACCGGTTCCTGCGCGCAAACAGATTATCCCCGCCGGCCAGCCTTTGCCTCCACAGCCTTCTGCAAATGAAATCAGCCCTGAAGCCTTAGCAAAGGTGAACGAAGTTGAGAAGAAAGCCAAAAGGCTCACGTTGATGGAACTTACAGAGCGGACCTGCAAGTGGCCAGTTGGCGATCCAGCCACCGAAGATTTCTGGTTCTGTGGCCTACCGGTCAAGCAAGGTAAGCCCTATTGCGAAGCCCATGTCGGTGTTGCCTTTCAACCCATGAGTTCGCGGCGCGAGCGGAAACGGTAAAACGTCTACGCCCCCACAAACGGATATGGCAACGGATATGGCGCAAGCCAATACGGCCAAAGCCCAAAATACAAAAAACCCCCAGCACCTATGTGCCGGGGGTTTTCTATTTCGCAGTTACCACTGAAATTAGTTGGTAACAGGTGCCAGTGAAGAGAAGTTAGGGATTGTGTTGGTTGATGCGTCTACTGGCTCAATGTCTGGCCAGTTGCCCTCTGCCAAATCCAGGTTCCCTGGAATGTCTTCTTCGAAAAACGTCACAACAGTTTTCGTGATGTTCAAATACAGTTTATCGTCAACGATGCGCCAAAGATTTGGGTTACCTGGAACCTTACCACCTCTGGATACGCCATAAGCGCAGTGACCGTCGTACTGTGGAGCGTAATGCTCAGGGTCGCTTAAAAATGTGTCGCGATTTTCTTCTGTTGCAAATGCAAATTTCGCCCCATTGTACTCAGTTGTAATACTGGCAAGACCTTTAACACCTTCAGGCTGTTCTTGGCCAACAGGAGCTTGTGACAGACCGTAATACGCCACCACGTCATAGCCAGAAACCGCATAGCCGGTTTCATCCACATATTGCTCGCCTGCGAACGCTGGCATAACAGATGTCAGGGCCAATGCAGCACCTAGCACGAGATTTTTCATGGTCAGTTCCTTTCGAGTTTCCTTACTCAGAGTGGCTACCTGAGCGTATATTGTTAAAATAGCGTACCAGAACCGCTTGCGCAGCCCCACTCACAACCCTGTGTCCAGTCGTGTGAATTCAGCTCACTTTCAGCATAAAATTGAAATATTACCGCACAGCTTACAAACACACCCTGGGCGCTCGTTTTCAGGGAAAACCCTTAGGGAAAACACAGGAAAATTCAGAAAAAACAATATGTCTGTAAATTAAGAATATATTCACAACCACCCATTGGAATCTCTCAAAGGATGATTACCTTGTTTCGCGAGCCTCAGAAATATTAGGTCTGAGAGCACTGCCCATATTTTCGAAAAAACGAGGATCCCCATGAGCGACACAGCATATACTCCCCCTAAAGTTTGGGTATGGGACCAAGCAAACGGCGGCGAATTCGCCTCGATTAACCGTCCTGTCGCCGGTGCGACACGTGAAAAAGACCTGCCCGTCGGCGAACACCCTTTCCAGCTACACTCCATGGCGACACCTAATGGTGTCAAAGTCACCGTTCTGTTTGAAGAGCTCCTCGAAGCTGGATTTACAGATGCGGAATACGATGCCTGGCTTATTAGCATCAGCGACGGTGATCAATTCGGGTCCGGTTTTGTTGACGTAAACCCAAATTCTAAAATCCCAGCTCTGATCGACAACACAGGTGACGCCCCTGTTCATGTCTTTGAAAGCGCCTCAATCCTCTTCCACTTGGCGGAAAAATTCGGCGCGTTCCTCCCCAAAGACGGCCCCGCCCGTACAGAGGTGATGAACTGGGTCTTCTGGCAAATGGGAAGCGCCCCATATCTGGGCGGCGGGTTTGGCCACTTCTATGCCTATGCCCCCGAAAAGTTTGAATACCCAATCGACCGTTTCACGATGGAGACAAAGCGTCAGCTTGATGTTCTAGACCGTGAATTGGCCAAAAAGCCATATATTGCCGGTGATGACTATACGATTGCGGATATGGCGATTTGGCCATGGTACGGCCAACTGGTCTTGGGCCGCCTATACAGCGCCGCCGAATTCTTGGATGTCGCCTCTTATGAAAACGTCGTGCGTTGGGCGAAAGAAATTGATGAACGTCCTGCGGTTAAACGCGGCCGTATGGTCAATCGCTCGTTTGGCGACGCTGACATGCAAATGCCTGAACGCCACAGCTCTGCGGACTTTGACCGTGTGGGCAAATAACCCAACACGCGTCACATCACATTGAAACAAAAGGCCTGCATATTTCATGCGGGCCTTTTTATTTTAACTGCCTACCGCAAACGTGGTGGCGCATCCGGGTCACTCCCCGGGATTTTCGGAGCATAGGTTTTTGCCTCTTGCGGCTGAGGCAACTCAAACCGCAAACCAACACGCGCCAAACGTGCGGCCATCGTATCCGTAGGCTCAAAGAACCCGACATCCAATGCGCCTGCCTCTAATCCGGAAAAGGTCAAAGCCTCGCCAACCGCTTTGGCCAAGGCCCCCTCGGCGCCAGACGTTACGCCAACGAACCCCAACAAATGCCCTGTTCCACCACCTGCATAGGTAACGCCGACGAGATAGGCACTTTGTGCGAGGCCCACCGCGGTTGCCAATTTGCTGTCCAATGCGGTCAACAACACTTCCGGCAGACCTTTGGGTGGCAGCAATTCTTCAAGTTCGGCTTCCACTTCTCCCGGCGCATGGGACAAAGTCTCGGCCAACCATGTCATTCCCTCTGCGGGTATCAAAATGGACGAAGGCGCAACCTCTAGGTTCAGCCCCAGTCCGATGCCCTGCCCGTCCAACATTTGAACGATCACGCGCCCCGACAAAGCCGCATAAGGCACCACCCGCTGCGCAAACGCGGCCAAACGTTCTTCGCGATCAAAGACCAATACGAATTGGCCTTCGTCGGTTTCAAACACATCCGGCGCCAAGATCTCGCCTTCGGGTTCACGTGCCAACAAAACAAACAACTCTGCATCCGCAAGCCGTTCAAAAAACCGCAGCCGCAGGGCGTCATCGTGGGGCGAGGCCTCCATAACAGCATGAGCCTGATCCAGAGGGGTGGTGAGTTCAGTCATTTATTACGCTCCTTTGGGGCTGCGCAAAGAGACACCAGCGCCCGTGATCCAAAACCATGGCTATTGTCCCGTCCACCACGTTGCAAGAGCTGTCGACAAACAGACCGGCATTGCGCGACGTAAAATATGTTAAAGCAACATTCGAACGCGGCATCATGGTTAACAAATCGTTTATAAATCGCTTCAAAATCGACATATTTAAGACCCATTCGGCCCGTAACTTGTTAATCATGTTACGATAGATTTGGACGAAAGCAGAGATCTTTTCAAAATAATTTGACTGTGATTTAAAAGGCTTAACCAAGTCATATAGGGTAACATTCAAAGATCGAACCATACAACAGCTGGAAATATCCAGTTTAAAAGCCACCTACTTAATGTAGTCATATTGGATTTTGTGAACGAACCATGTTGGAATTTGTGAATGTCAGCAAGTCCTTCTGGACCGGCACACAGCGCAAAGTGATCTTGGACCAAGCTTCTTTTAAAGTTGAGCTTGGCAAATCTCTGGGGATTCTTGCCCCCAACGGCACAGGTAAAACCACACTTATCAATATGATGGCCGGACTTGAGAAGCCAGACGAAGGAACCATCCATCGTAACTGCAAAATCTCATTCCCTCTGGGGTTTATGGGCGGGGTCGTTAACCGCTTATCCGCGATGGATAACGCTCGCTATATTGGCAACCTTTATGGGCTAGATCCAGATTACGTCGAATCTTTCTGCCGGTGGCTCTGTGGTTTGGGTGAATATTTCGACCAACCCATCGGCACATATTCCGCAGGGATGAAATCACGGTTTACCTTCTCGCTGATGCTGGCTTTGGATTTTGACATCTACCTTGTGGATGAAGGCATGCCATCGACCACAGATGTGGAATTTAACAGAAAAGCAGGCACAATCCTGCGCGAGCGCCTAGAGACCACGACAATGATTATCGTGTCCCATCAGGCTGAGACTCTCGAAAAATTTGCAAGCTCTGCCGCGGTTTTACGCAACGGCCACCTTCACTTATTTGACACTCTGGAAGAAGCGAAACAGCTCTATGACTATGAAAACCAGGGCTAAAAAGTACCGTATACGTCGTTCTCCGAAAGAGGGCGCGCCGGCCACTGCACAGCCTATTGCTGCGCCAGGGTCAGACAGCCCTGCACAAAACACCGACGCAGCGGCGGAGACTGCTCAGCAACCGGTGGATGGCAACACGCCTCCAAATGCAGGAAAGCCACGCAACAAAAAATCGCAATTTACTGGGGTCAGCAGCGGGTCGACAACAGGCAAGCAAACCACTCCCGGGCGACGCACATCAGACACTGGTGACGCGCGCCCTGATTTCACGTCAATGTCCACTGACATCGAAGAAATCAAACGCGAAGGTCTGTCAGGGCGACAGCTGCGTTTGGCACGCCGTGTCGCACAAAAGCACAATTTACAGGTTGAGTCAGACTTTGACGCCATTCGCATGCTTCGGCTCAAAGGGATTGACCCTTTTCAACGCAGTAACTCGCTCGAATTGGTCGTCGCAAAGGATTCCAATTCAGCCGCAGATACCGGTGCCGTCACCACAGCCCGCGCGGCACAAGCAAAAACCAACTTACCCGCCGAAACAGAAATTCTAAGCCCCGCGGAACGGCGTGATCGCGAAATTCGCACCATTCAGCTGGAAATCGCAAAACGCCGGCGCCGCAAATTGCGGCTTCTCGGGGTTCGCCTCGCCGCATTTGTGTTGTTTCCGACAGTGGTTGCCGGTTACTATTTTTATGCGATGGCAACGCCGATGTATTCAACCACCGCCTCTTTGTTGGTGATTAAGGCCGATACCGAAGGGTCAGGCGTAGGTGGATTGTTCAGTGGCACTCAATTCGCCACCACAACCGAGGCTGTGACGGCACAAGACTTCTTACAATCCCGCGAGGCCATGCAGGCCCTAAACGAATACGAAGCTTTTCGGGAACATTTTTCACAGCCTTGGATCGACCCGCTGCAACGTCTGGATCCAGAGGCCAGCAATGATGAAGAATTTAAACTCTACAAGCGCAACGTAAAAGTTGGTTACGACCCCGCCGAAGGTATGGTCCGCCTAACAGTCACCGCAGCGGACCCCATGTTGGCAACCCAGTTTGCCGAGAGGTTAATCCAGGTCACCCAAGCACGCGTGAATGGCCTGTCACAGGAAAAACGTGATGACCAAGTCAGCTATGCGGAAAAAACCCTTACCCAGGCAACACAACAACGCCGGGATGCCCAAGAAGATCTCGTTAAATTGCAGCAGCAAAATGCAATTTTAGACCCTCAGGGCGTCATCGCTTCTTTGCGGTCGCAGATCTCAACGTTTGAGTTGCAACTGCAAGAGAAGGAACTGGAACTTGCCGCTCTTTTGGACAACACACGCCCCAATCAAGCCAAAGTAGATGGCACGCAGGCGGATATCCAACGCCTTCAAAATCTCATCCAACGGTTGAACGAACGCATGGTTGATGCCTCCGCAGGCGAAAATTCGCTTGCCTCTATGAGCGTGCGAATCCAGATGGCTCAGGCCGATCTGGCGACCCGCGATCTCATGCTGCAATCCGCCTTACAACAACTGGAATCCGTGCGTTTAGAGGCCGATAAACAGGTCCGATATTTAACCACTGCGGTTGAGCCAGTTCCTTCGGATCAACCGTCCAAACCGCGCAAGTTTGAAAATACGGTTTTGGCTTTCTTGATCTTTTCCGGTATCTACCTGTTATGCTCATTGACAGCATCCATTCTCAGGGAACAGGTATCCTCGTAAGATTATGAAAAAAATTGACATCAATGGTATCACCATTGGCAATGACTGTCCCCTGACGGTCATTGCCGGGCCTTGCCAGCTCGAAAGTGCAGAACATGCGCAGATGATAGCAGGCAGTTTGAAAGACGCGTGTCAGGCAGCTGGAGCACAGTTTGTCTTTAAAGCGTCTTATGACAAGGCAAACCGCACATCGCTGTCCGGCCAACGTGGCCTTGGTATAGATAAGGGCCTTCAGGTTTTACACGATATCGGCAAAGAATTCGATGTCCCTGTACTGACCGACGTCCACACAGAAGCCCAGTGCGCAATTGCTGCACAGGCAGTCGACATTTTGCAAATTCCCGCGTTTTTATGCCGCCAAACAGACATGCTGATCGCCGCCGGTCAAACCGGAAAAGTGATCAATGTCAAAAAAGGCCAATTCTTAGCACCTTGGGATATGGCAAACGTCGTCGCCAAACTAGAAAGCACTGGCAACGACAAGATTTTGCTGACCGAACGTGGCACATCCTTTGGCTACAACACATTGGTTGCTGATATGCGCAGCCTTCCTCAGATGGCGCAGGCGGGCTATCCGGTCGTGATGGATGCAACCCATTCCGTGCAACAGCCCGGTGGCAAAGGCGGCTCAACCGGTGGCCAGCGCGAGTTTGCACCTTTGATGGCTCGTGCAGCAGTGGCAAGCGGAATTGCCGCTGTTTTCATCGAAACACACCAAGATCCTGACTCTGCACCTTCAGATGGACCAAACATGGTTTACCTAGATCAAATGCCACATTTGATTGACACATTAATGCGGTTTGATGCGCTTGCAAAAGCAGACCCGATCAGAATTTGATTCTTCAAAGGACACTTAAAGTTATGAATAAACCACTGCCAGAAGTCACCCCCAATAGCTGGAGCTTCCTGCGAGATGCGATGATCAAACCTACCGGGTTTCGTGAATATGATGCACGCTGGAAATATCCTGAAGAAATCAACCTGCCAGGCATGACGGCCCTGGGCCTTGGCCTTGGAACTCAGATGCGCAAACGCGGCATCGCCCCTGTCATCGCCGTTGGCAATGACTATCGTGACTATTCCGTCGCCATCAAAAACGCCCTGATCCTTGGCCTGATGCAAGCCGGTATTCAAGTGAAAGATATCGGCCCTGCTCTGTCTCCTATGGCATACTTCTCTCAGTTTCATTTGGATGTGCCTGCGGTTGCAATGGTCACAGCCTCTCATAACCCAAATGGCTGGACCGGCGTCAAAATGGGCTTTGACCGCCCGCTGACACATGGCCCCGACGAAATGGGTGAATTGCGCGATATCGTCTTAAACGGCGAAGGCCAGACACACGAAGGTGGTTCCTACGAATTTGTAGATGGCATCAAAGAAGCCTACATCAATGATCTGGTTGGTGACTTCAAAATGTCGCGCCCACTCAAAGTGGTCTGCGCCACCGGCAACGGTACAGCCGCAGCCTTTGCACCTGAGATCTTTGAACGCATTGGCGTCGAAGTGGTGCACAGCCACACCGAGCTGGACTACACCTTCCCTAACTACAACCCAAATCCCGAAGCCATGGAAATGCTGCACGACATGTCCGCCAGCGTCAAAGCCTCAGGTGCGGATTTGGCACTTGGGTTTGACGGCGACGGCGACCGCTGTGGTGTTGTCGACGACGAAGCCGAAGAGATCTTTGCGGACAAAGTTGGTGTCATCATGGCCCGCGATCTGTCCAAAATTTACCCCAACTCGACCTTTGTTGCGGATGTGAAATCCACGGGCCTTTATGCCTCAGATCCTGAGCTCAAGAAAAACGGCGTCAAGGCAGACTACTGGAAAACCGGACACAGCCACATGAAACGCCGTGTCAAGGAAATCGGTGCTCTGGCAGGGTTCGAAAAATCCGGCCACTATTTCCTCGCGGAACCCATTGGTCGCGGATATGATTGCGGTATGCGTGTCGCCGTCGAAGTTTGCAAAATGCTGGACCGCAACCCAGACATGAAAATGTCAGACCTGCGCAAAGCTCTGCCCAAAACATGGGCAACGCCAACCATGTCCCCCTACGCGGCTGATACAGAGAAATACGACATTCTTGCACGTCTTGTTGACAAGCTGGTCGCCAAATCTGAAGCCGGTGAAACTATTGCAGGCCGCCCGATCAAAGAGGTCGTAACTGTGAACGGTGCCCGCGTCATCCTAGACAACGGCTCATGGGGTCTGGTGCGTGCATCTTCAAACACACCGAACCTCGTTGTGGTCTGTGAAAGCTCTGAAAGCGAAGACGAAATGCGCGCAATCTTTGCAGATATTGACGCCGTAATCCGCACAGAACCTAGCGTCGGTGATTACGACCAAACGATCTAAACATCGTTTATCTTATTCTATTCAAGCGGGCTGCATCTCACGAGCAGCCCGTTTTCTGTTTAAGCGCCCCGCCTGCGCAGCAGGCGCAAAACCTGTGTGTCAGGCCACCGGCCTGGCACACCTTTTTACAAGCCCAACAATCCATTCGCACACAGCGGAAATCCTGCTCAGTCTTGTCCTAAAAACTTAAACAGCTGCTCTCGGGCCTGATCTTCTATACGTTGCCGCAAGGCTTCTTCGGCGTCTTCAAGACTGGTGATTGGGGCCTCCAGCTCTTCACTCAATTTATTCTTAAGCGCATCTGCCGCTTGTTCCTGCAGCGCCCTCAGCTCTTCTAGCGAAGACAGATCCGGTGTATAGCTTAAATCATTCCATGGTCCATGCACCCGCAGCGGGACAGATATTCCCGTACTCCCTTCGCCTGCAAAGGCGGTCGGCGTCAGTACAATGTCCATATCTTGCTGCGCAATACCTATCTCTCCGACACCCGTTGCAGTCAAAAGCGGAAGAGTGGCGGCAAAATCGTCAGTGGTCAAAACACCGTTTGAAATCAAATAGCTGGCAGAAAGCGCATCAAACACCGTTGTTCCGCCGTCGCCGCCATCCGGATCCATCAGCGCATGTAAATCAAATCCCGTAAATCGCCCTGTCCCCATTTCGATGTTACCACTGCCACTCAGCGAACTCATAATTGCAGACACAGTATTGCCCACTCCCAAAAGCTTGACCTGACCTGTTGCCGCCCCTTCCAAACCATCATAGCCAGCAGTTTGTTCTAACACATGCTGCAACTCGATCCCTTGGAATGACAGATCCGCAGCGACAGACAGCCCATCACGGTTATTAACAACCAGTTCTCCTGTAACTTGCCCATCAAACCCAGCAACCGGATCCAGTGACAGAACCGCGCGAGACTGGTCAACGGTCAGTGTCAAAAGGCTCTCCCCTAACGACACATCCGCAACCTTAATACCTGCGGCCTTTAACGACACCTCGCCGTCAAACAAGGCCAAAGCCGACGCATCAATCACATCTTGAGACCATGCCGCGTCGTCTTCGCCCGTGGAACTGTCAACAGTGTCACTGTCCCCCTCAAGCGCGCTCAGATCCAGTGCCGAAGACGTAAGCTGAGCAGAGATTTGCATTGGCGTCTGCAACACGCCAAGCTCGGCCGAGCCTGAGATTTGCGTGCCCTCTAAATCAAACGCCATATTACGCAGTGTTAGCGCCCCATCTGGTTGATAGGTGACCTCTGCTGCGACATCCCCAGCGCGCCCTAAACCTGTAGGTAAATCCAACGGCGGTAAGCCAAGCGCAACCAAGACAGCATCTGTTTCCGCGATATTCCCTGTAATATGCCCACGCGCCTGACCCGAGGTATCCGCTTCCCCGTCAAAATTAATTGTGCTGTCAGCAGCCTGTACTGTGACATGCATCGCACTGGGTTTGCCCTGCAACACATCAGTAAACGCCTCAATCTGCGCGGAAATCTGCACCGGCGCGCCTGCAGGGCGTACCGTCACCGCAAGATTGGCTGGCTCTGACGGGCTGGGCCAGCCCAAAGACATATCCACCTGCTGCATTTCGATGACATCCCCTTCAAATGGGGCATAGCGGAACGCTCCACCTGCAACAGACAAAGCTTCAATTGATATGTCACTCTGATCCTCTCCTGATGCCGCGGCGCCATCCTCATCCGGGCGCGACGGTGTGAACTCCCAGTTCCCCGTTCCATCTGCCCGCGTCTGCAAATTGAGCTGCGGTACGATTGCCGTCAGCTCTGTGATACGAACCTTGCCGTTCAACAAATCCGCCGCATCCAATCCGATATTCAATCGCCCCGCCGTCAGAAAGGGCTCATTCCCTGCCCAAGGCGCATTGGCAATGCTGACATCATTGGCACGCAGCCCAAGTGTTGGCCAAAGTGAAAAGCGAACATCCCCGTCGAAATAAACCGCACGGCCAATTTTCTCTTCAAGCTGCGTTGCTGCAATTTGCGCCAGCTTTTGCCCCGGCAGCAGAAATAGAACGCCAATTCCAATCGCCAAAGCAAGACAGAGGGCTGCAAGACTACGAAGCAGAATGCGCATCAGCTTTCCTTTCTAGAACAATATCTTGGACGCCTATATTTACGCCCCAATTTCGGCCAGAATACAAAGCACCTGCCTGGGATCAATGACCAATGTGCATGCTGGACAGTAAAATTACCCGCGCACCACAACGCAAGAAAGTCGCCCTTTCCATAACAAACAGGCATTTCCTTGCTGGTGCGTGCAGGTTATACGCCCCACATGACCCATGACACGTCCAGCAACCCGCCAGATCTTCGCCCTGACCTTGCCCCAAAAGCACAGCTCTCAGAGGCCCCACGCGCCGGCCAGCCAACCCTTGGCATGGTCTCGCTGGGCTGTCCCAAAGCCTTGGTCGACAGCGAACGTATCCTGACGCGTCTACGGGCCGAAGGTTACGGTATCTCACCTGATTACACAGGCGCGGATGCGGTGATTGTAAACACCTGTGGCTTTCTCGACAGTGCCAAAGCCGAAAGCCTTGATGCAATCGGCGAAGCGCTCAAGGAAAATGGCAAGGTGATTGTCACCGGTTGTCTGGGTGCAGAGCCCGATTATATTCGTGAACACCATCCCCGCATTCTGGCCGTGACCGGACCCCATCAGTATGAACAGGTTCTAGATGCGGTACATGGCGCGGTCCCGCCCTCGCCGGATCCTTTTGTGGATTTGTTGCCCGCCGCCGGTGTAAAACTCACGCCGCGTCACTTTAGTTACCTCAAGATATCTGAGGGTTGTAACCACAAATGCAAGTTCTGCATCATCCCTGACATGCGCGGCAAACTGGCCTCGCGCCCGGTTCATGCGGTTCTGCGCGAAGCTGAAAAGCTGGTGGGCGCAGGTGTGCGCGAATTGATGGTGATCAGCCAGGACACCTCGGCTTATGGGCTGGATCGTAAGTATTCAACACACCCGTGGAAAGGCCAAGACCTGCGCAGCCATATTCTGGAACTCAGCCGCGAATTGGGCAAACTCGCCCCCGCGGACGAGCTGTGGGTGCGTCTGCACTATGTCTACCCCTATCCACATGTGCGCGATCTCATCCCACTGATGGCTGATCCAGACAACGCGCTGCTCCCCTATCTGGACATTCCATTCCAACATGCGCACCCAGATGTGCTAAAGCGGATGGCCCGCCCGGCGGCGGCCGCAAAAACACTGGATGAAATCAACGCATGGCGCGCAAGCTGCCCTGACATCACCCTGCGCTCGACCTTTATCGTCGGCTATCCCGGCGAAACCGAAGCAGAGTTCCAACACCTGCTGGATTGGCTAGACGAAGCACAGCTGGATCGCGTCGGTTGTTTTCAATATGAAAACGTCGCGGGTGCGCGCTCAAACGATCTTCCCGATCATGTGCCTGCAGACATCAAACAAGACCGCTGGGATCGTTTCATGGAAAAGGCACAAGCCATTTCCGAGGCAAAACTGGCCCAAAAGGTCGGCCAAACCCTGCAGGTCCTCGTGGATGATATCGACGAAGACGGCATCGCCACCTGCCGCACCAAAGCCGACGCACCCGAAATCGACGGAAACCTGTTTATCGACGAAGGCACCGATGGCTTGAATGTCGGCGATCTGGTCACCGTAGAGGTCGACGAGGCCGGAGAATATGACCTATGGGGTATGTTGAAAACCTAAAACATACCCAAAGCGGGTTGCTGCAGTTGAACACCTGAGTTTTCGAATTACATCAAATTCATGAACGATAAACAGACTGCTCAAACCGCACCCAACGAAGAGACAGCCGTGCTGTTTAATGCCGACTGCCCTGTTTGTAATTTTGAGATTTCTCATTACGCCACCTATGCGGCACAGGGCAATCTGGCGATCCGGTTTGATGATCTCAATGCCTGCGATTTGTCTCGCTGGGGCGTTAGCGCAGATCAAGCAGCACGACGATTACATGTGCGCAAGACGGGCAAAATTCACGTCGGAGTAGATGCTTTTATCGCTCTTTGGCAAGATATGCCGCGCTATCGCTTATTGGCGCACATTGTGGGCCTGCCCGGCATCCTTCAACTCTCGCGCGCGGTTTATGATTATGCCTTGGCTCCGGTGATCTACCGTGCGCATCTGCGCAGACAGGCAAAGCCCTAATCGCCGCGTTCTTCTTTCAAAAAATCAAACAGATCCAGGTTACGACAATAATCAGGCGCGCTTTTCATGACGGACGGTTGGCCTTCGATCTCGTTTAACCAGGTTTTACAGGCCTCAGGTTGCCCGCATTTTGTGCAACGCACCACGGCATCGGCGATTTCGTCGAAAACCAAATTGCCCGAGATCGCTTCGTCCTGCAGATCCAACCCAACTGCAGTGCCCATACGATCAAACAGCTCTGCATGATCTTTCATGGTTTTTGTCTCAACGGTTTCATGGCTCATAGACTGACCTCCGACTGGATAATCTAAGTCTAAGCGCGCAGAGAGAGCAGCACTTTGATCTAGATCAAGTCTAGCAACCTATGGATTAGTCGGACTTGCAGTGTTCAAAATATGCGCGTACGGCGTCTTGAACACGGCGAAACCGGTCTCCGCCCAATTTCTTTCCCCCATACCAGCGGGTCACGATGATGACATGATCGGTCAGCCCTTCGCGTTCCATCATCCGCAAAATAACCATGCCCGCGCCTGCCTCGCCGTCATCTGCCTTAAGTCCGCCAGTGGGCAAAACCGCCGCCCATGTGTTATGGGTCGCCTTGGCATAGCTGCGGTCGGATTTCAGCCTGTCCAAAACCGCGTTCACACCGTCGCGGCTGGTCACCGCAGCCCCGCTTACCGCGTATTTTGAGCCTCGGTCAGTCAGAACAACTCCCAACTGTACCAATTTATCCGTCATCTGCGTCACTCACTGTTCGCCACTATTGTAGGTCATAGGCCCGGATCGTTTCCTGCACGACCCGTAGACGATCCGGATTCGAAGGATGTGTCCCCAAAAACTGATCCCCCGGATCAGGAATTCGTTCAAAAAACGCCATTCCTACAGTGGGGCTATACCCTGCGCGCGCGGCAATCAATGTCCCAAGCGCATCGGCTTCTAATTCAAAGACTTTTGAGTAACTGCGCCCGCCAACGAGTGCCCCCAGTTGCTGCGCATTTGCGACCTCGTCACTGCTGCCGCCCTCGGCCTCAACCAACTGTCCCAGCCATGCAGCCCCTTCGTGTGCATGAAATTGCTGTTGTTGGATATGCCCAAGGATATGGTGCGCAGCCTCATGCGACATGACAAACGCAATCTCATCCACATTCCCGATTTCTTTCAGCAAAGGTCGTGTAAAGGTGACGACCGGTCGCCCCCTGCGGTCAAGCGCTTGATACGCGTTGGGGAAGGCATCTTCCCGTATGTCTATAAAGAACGAAAAGTCGCAGGGCCCCTGCGGGCGTTCTTGCAAACATTCAGCCTCTGCCACGGGCTCAACCCGCGCGACAACCTCAGCAAATTGCAGATAAAGTGGATCATCTAAATCCACCGTTGCACAAGCAGACAACACCAACAGCATCAGATATTTTACCGCACGCATATCTTTTGCTTTCTCTTTGGCTGCTCATCAAGCGTTCTGTCTCCACATTATTCTCCGAACAGGAATGGGGGCAAGCACAAGGTATTCAGGATGTTGTGTAATTCACGGACTTGTCAGGGCCGCAATCCCCTGACACAGTGAATGTATGTTTACGATCGAACATGAATTTGACTCGACCTTGATCACCTTCGTTGACGAAGGCGAGACGCCTTTGCAAGAAGATGTGGTGATAAACGCCTTTGCGGAATGCGTCACTGTGGAACAATACGATCCAATCAGTGGCCGCGTGCAGAAAATCACCTTCTCGCCAGAGCAGCTCGATGATCTCGCGGCTGCTTTAGATCTACCCGAAGGGGTATATCGACTGATAAAGGACGATGATACTTCGCGCTAGCGCTGCCCCTCCTGCAAGCTATGGCTCCTAAAATCTCTTAGGCCTCGCGCGCTAACCTTTCCTTGAACTCGCCCCAACCTATACCGACAACATAGGCCTGATATATTATAAGGTGCTTTTACATGCCGACAGCCAATACAGCTGCTCTAGACTTCTTACTGAACCGCCGCTCACGCCCTGCAAAAACCCTGGTTGCCCCGGCCCCAACCCGAGGCGAGCTGGCTCCCATACTCACAGCCGCCGCCCGCAGCCCAGATCACGGCATGACGGTTCCTTTCCGCTTTATCGTCGTTGAAAAAACCGCAATGGGCCGTTTGTCACAAATGGTAGAACAGGCGGGTGCACGGCTTGGAAAATCAGAAACCGACATCACCAAAGCCCGCAGTCAATTTGATCAGGGCCAATTGGCCGTCGCGGTGGTCGAAGTCCAACAAGACACGCCCAAGATCCCCGCAATTGAGATGACCTATGCAGCCGGCGCAGTCTGCCTGTCTTTGCTGAACGCAGCCTTGGCTTCGGGCTGGGGGGCAAATTGGCTAAGTGGGTGGCATTCACATGATCCACAATTCTGCCAAGAGGCTTTTGATCTCGCTGAAAATGAGCGCATTGCTGGCTTGATCTATTTGGGCACCCAAAGCCATATCCCATCCGAACGTCCACGCCCTGATGTGGCAGCGATAACCCGCTGGATTACAACATGATCTTTACGGCTTTTGCCAAAGCAATTTCCCAATTCGGTGATCCTCGCTTTCGACGGGTCATCCGAAATGGCATCTGCCTCAGCGCCCTGTTGCTTTTAGGGGGCTCTGTTTTGCTCAAGCTGCTCGTTGCTTGGCTTATCGGGCCAAGCTTAACCTTGCCTGTGATTGGTGAAGTCACCTGGGTTAGCAGTTTTCTCTCGAATGGGGTTCTGGTGATGATGCTCGCCGCATCCACCTTTATGATGATCCCGGTCGCGTCCGCCATGGCCTCTTTGTTCTCAGATCAAGTGGCCGATGCCGTCGAAGACGTGCACTATCCACACTTACCATCCGTCAAGGGCCTCTCGATCTGGGACAGCCTCAAAGACGGGATAAGCGCCCTTGGTGTAATGATTGCTGCCAACACCCTTGCATTGATCCTGTATCTGCTGCTGCCACCCTTTGCGCCTTTTATATTTTGGGCGCTCAATGGGTTTTTGTTAGGACGCGAGTACTTCACCCTCGTTGCTGCGCGTCGCGTCGGTTTGGCGACAGCAAAGCACCTGCGCCGCCGTCACCGTTTCACCATCTGGGCCGCTGGTATTTTGATGGCCTTACCTTTATCTGTGCCGATCTTAAACTTGATAGTGCCCGTTTTGGGGGCTGCAACCTTCACGCATATTTATCATCGTCTCAAAGAATAAATCACCCGCTGGCCACAAACGCCACCGCGCCGCGCGCCCTGCGCGGCGCTTGGCCCAACGGATTTAGGGCATGTTTCATACCCCAAAGCGGGCGGGAGCACCACGTTGCCTCCGTGGTTGCCCCCGTGCTTTGCGCTACTGTCGCTCAGATAAAACGCCAAACCAATCCAGATCCTCAACCGTAATGATCTCCATTACAACGATCACGGCGATTATGCTCCAGATAACTGCAGCAACGCCGGTTGTGATCCACGCTTTTTGTCTAAGATAATGCGTTTCAGGCGCGCCTGCATGTGTGCCGGGCACAATGTCCCCAACATCTCCCTGTGTTTGGACACGTATCGGTAAGACAATGAAAAACGTCATAAACCAAACCACGGCATACAGCACGATTGCAGATGTAATCCCCATATCTCACCTCTTTAAATTGGCACACGCGCATCAGCAATCACACCTGCTCCAATTCGATCAGGCAGCCGTCAAAGTCTTTGGGATGCAGGAACACAACAGGCTTCCCATGTGCTCCAATTTTCACCGGGCCCAAAACACGTGCTCCCTGTTCGATCAACTGGTCCCGCGCCGTGGCGATGTCATCCACCTCGTAACAGATGTGATGCATGCCGCCATTTGGATTCTTTTCCAGAAACGTTGTGATCACCGAATTGTCTCCAAGCGGAAACAAAAGCTCAATTTTGGTATTGGGTAAATCGACAAATACGACCGTAACACCATGCTCGGGCTCGTCCTGTGGCGCACTGACCGACGCGCCCAACATATCGCGATACGTCGCAATCGCGCGCTCTAAATCAGGAACCGCAATTGCCACATGGTTCAATCGACCGATCATCGCCACCTCCATCCTTGGGTCGCCATTAGGCACAGGTTGGTCCTGAAGACTCAAGAGATTTTTCACCCTGACCGAATACATACAAACCCACGCGTAACATTAACCACTTGTTAGCCCCGTTTTCTTATCGTCACAGGCATCACTCAGTAAGGATCACAACATGGACGATTCGGACCTATTTGCATCAGCCACGCGCTTAGCCACGCCCCGCCGCCCGCTTTTGGGACTAACCGTTTTGGTTGTCGAAGACAGCCGGTATGCCTGCGAAGCCATGCGCCTACTGTGTCTTCGCAGCGGTGCTCGGATTAGACGTGCTGATTGTCTGCGTTCTGCGCGGCGACACTTGCAAGTCTATCGTCCATCAACTGTCATCATCGATTTGGGCTTGCCTGATGGGTCCGGCGCGGATCTGATCTCGGAATTGGCCAACACCACGCCACGTGTTTCTGTCATTTTGGGCATGTCCGGGGACGATGGCGGTGAACAAATTGCTCTGGATGCAGGGGCCGATGGCTTTTTGGCAAAACCCATTACATCCCTTGGCGCCTTTCAGGCCTCTATTTTGTCAAAGCTACCAGCCGAACGTCAACCTGTCGGCCCGAGAACCGTCACCGACGAACAGGTCGAGCCTGATCTCCTCGCTTTCCAAGACGACCTCGCCCATGCCGCCGAAGTTCTAAACGATGCTTCAGACGAAAAGACACTTGCCTACCTCGCGCAATTCCTAGGTGGCGTGGCGCGCAGTGTTGGGGACACGACACTTGCCGATGCAGCTATGGATGTCGCCAACACCTCGTCAGGAGAGATGGACATTGCGATGCAATCCAACATGCTTGCAAATCTGGTTCAAAAACGTATCGAACGTAAAATCGCTATCTAATGCTTGAAACGATTTTGATCAGCTCAACCACGCTCGTCGTCGCCCTTGCAATGCAAGCCATCAGACTAAAACGTGAGCGCCGCAAGAACTGATTTCCGTGAGACGCGTGAGCTTATCTTCCGACAATCAAAGAAGAACCAACGACAAAGGGCCGCCAAATGGCAGCCCTTTGTGTTTCAACACTCCGCAATCAGAGCAATCTTAGTCTTGTGGGATAACCCGCAGATTTAGTTCCATCAACTGCTCTGCCAAAGGCTCAGATGGGGCAGACATCATCAGATCTTCGGCGCGTTGGTTCATTGGGAACATGATGACTTCACGGATATTTGCCTCATCCGCAAGCAACATCACGATACGGTCGATCCCAGCAGCACAACCACCGTGCGGAGGGGCACCGTATTGGAACGCATTCACCATCCCGCCAAAGCGTTTTTCAACTTCTTCTTTGCCATAACCTGCAATTTCAAAGGCTTTGAACATGATTTCCGGGCGGTGATTCCGGATCGCGCCTGAAACCAATTCATATCCGTTACAGGCCAAGTCATATTGGTTGCCGCGTACATCCAGCGGATTGCCTTCTAGCGCGTCCATACCGCCCTGGGGCATGGAGAACGGGTTGTGTTCAAAGTCGATTTTGCCACTGTCTTCGTCTTGCTCGTAGATTGGGAAATCCACGATCCAAGCAAAGGCAAAACGGTCCCGCCAGTTCTCATTTTCCGCAGATTTGGGAGTCTCTTCCCAAATCACATTACGGGCACGACCTGCGATGGCTTCAAACGTTTTGGGTTTACCACCCAAGAAGAACGCAGCATCACCAACCTCAAGACCCAATTGCTGACGGATTGCTTCAGTCCGCTCAGGGCCGATGTTCTTTGCCAGTGGACCTGCGGCTTCCATACCCTCAGCACCTTCGCGCCAGAAGATATAGCCCATGCCCGGCAGGCCTTCTTGCTGGGCGAATTTATTCATACGGTCACAGAACTTACGTGACCCGCCTTTGGGGGCAGGAATGGCGCGGACTTGGGTGCCTTCTTGCTCCAAAAGCTTAGCAAAGATTGCAAAACCAGAGCCACGGAAATGGTCAGACACCACTTGCATTTTGATCGGGTTACGCAGATCCGGCTTGTCGGACCCATACCAAAGCGCTGCATCTTTATAGGAAATCTGCGGCCATTCATCTGCCGCATCGACTTTACGACCGTTCCCAAACTCTTCAAACACACCAGCGATGACAGGCGAGATTGTGTCAAAAACGTCCTGTTGGGTGACAAAAGACATTTCCATGTCAAGCTGATAGAAATCTGTAGGTGACCGGTCAGCCCGCGGGTCTTCGTCGCGGAAACAGGGGGCGATTTGGAAATACTTATCAAACCCAGAGACCATCATCAGTTGTTTAAATTGCTGAGGCGCCTGAGGCAAAGCATAGAACTTACCCGGATGCAGACGTGATGGCACGAGGAAATCGCGCGCGCCTTCAGGTGATGATGCGGTGATGATTGGGGTTTGATATTCGTTAAACCCTTTATCCCACATGCGTTTGCGGATCGATTGAACCAGATTTGAACGCAGCACCATGTTCTTTTGCATCTTTTCGCGACGCAAATCGAGGTAACGATACCGCAGGCGTGTCTCCTCGGGGTATTCCTGCTCTCCAAAGACCATCAACGGCAACTCTTCTGAGGCGCCAAGAACTTCGATATCGCGGATAAAGACCTCAATCTCACCTGTGGAAATCTTAGAGTTCACAAGGCTCTCGTCACGCGCCATGACATTCCCGTCGATGCGGATACACCACTCTGAACGCACTTTTTCGATGTCAGCAAAAACCGGGCTATCGGGATCTGCCATAACCTGCGTCACGCCGTAATGGTCGCGTAAATCGATAAACAACAGTCCGCCGTGATCGCGGACCCGGTGAACCCAGCCAGATAAACGAACGGTTTCGCCTACGTTGGATTTATTTAATTCGGCGCAGGTGTGGCTGCGATAAGCGTGCATAGAGGGCCTCTTTCGGCTGATGGCGTATTTTCAACCTGACTGCCGCCGATCACAAAACCAGCGCCTCTCGTCGAAAATATTCAATTCCGTTTTAGCCGATACACAAGGTTGCGCGCGCGTTGTCAAGCAAACTGGATATTAAATGTCTTGCGGCGCCACAAATTTCGCGACGATCAGACCTCGTAATGCATTGGTCAGGTATATTGTCTGTGCTTGGGTTAAATCATGCTGAGATATCACAGCCTCTGATACACGCCCCTGCGCAAGCAGAGATTGGCGAAAAACTCCTGGCAAACACCCCGTTGTCCGTGCAGGCGTCAACCACCTTTCATCAGCGGTCACGACAACGACATTGGTAATCGTCCCTTCGCAGACTTCGCCGCGTTCATTCACAAATACATATTCATCAATCCCCGCGGGCAATCTGCGACGCGCGTCATCATAGACACCACGGCATGTGGTTTTATGCTGCAAAAACACGTCTTCAGACTGTAAGATACTGGGCGCAATCGTAAACCGCCACTCTTGAGCGGCGGCAGGCATCTCTGCCAAGGTTACGTCAAATTCACCATTCGCCGCGAGTGTGAACCGGCACCGTTTGGGCTGTTCGGCAGCAATCCCGTCGACCAAAGCCACAGCCTGTTCACGATCAAAGGCTATCCCGAAAGCAGTGGCCGAGCGTTGCATGCGGGAAAGGTGCAAATCAAATCGTTGCACAGCTTGCCCCGGTACGTATCCAAAGGTTTCGATCAAACGAAACGTTGGATCAGCAAGCGCTTGCGCACGCTCAGCAGGTGTTATGACAGGTGTGCAAATCGGGATTTCCATTGCGTTTCCTCATATTCAGATGCAGCCGTACTGTCCCAAACAAGCCCGCCGCCCACGTTAAACCGCGCCTGCGTGCCATCAAGTGTCAGTGTGCGAATGGCGACATTAAATTCTGACCGCCCATCAGGGGCCGCCCAACCGATTGTGCCACAGTAAATTTCGCGCGCAGCCGGTTCCAAATTCGCCAAAATGGTCATCGCACTCACTTTGGGGGCCCCCGTAATCGACCCACAGGGAAACAAGGCCGCAAAGATATCCGCCAGCGTCACCCCGACCCGTAATCGTGCACGCACAAGGGACACCATCTGATGCACCGTGGTATAGGTCTCGACGGCAAACAGATCCGGCACTTGCACAGAGCCAAGCTCGGCCACGCGTGAAATATCGTTGCGTAAGAGGTCGACAATCATCAGGTTCTCAGCGCGGCTTTTTTCGTCTGTCATCAAGAATTCTTTGCGCTGCAAATCTTCGCTCGCATCATCACTGCGCGGCTGCGTGCCTTTCATTGGGCGAGTCTCGATCACCCCATCAGCGTCGGTGCGAAAAAATAATTCAGGACTGCGAGACAACAGCGTAGGCAAGGCATCCTGCACCACCAAGGCGCCGTGCCCAACTGGCTGGCGTGCGATCAGCGCGCCATACAGCGCCTCTGCAGAGCCTTTTGCCTGCGCATCAATCGGATAGGTCAGGTTGGCTTGGTAAATATCCCCTGCCCCAATGGCGGCCTTTACCGTATCAAACGCGCTTTGATACGCTTTTGCATCCCATAGCGGTTTAAAATCCTGCAAACTGGCCACGCCACCCGCAAGCGGTGCAGCAATCGTCGGCGCGTCATAGACACCGAATTGCAACAGCGGCAATTTTCGCCTCTGGGGCATGAGCTCCGCCAATTTGGGCTCGAGCGCGTATCCCAACTCATAACTGGCATATCCGGCCACCCATGACCCAGCCGCGCGCGCCGCGTCAATTTGTGCCAGCGCCCCCGACACGTCACACGCATGCCACGCCGAAATAAGTTGCCGCGGCGCGTTAAACCAGGCAGGTTGTTCCTGCGCATTGGGACCTGTGTCAAACCGGATCCGCACCAGCGGGTACTCCTCTTTTATCGTGACCAGCCATATATATGTTTCCCCTCTGTAGGGAAGGGTCGAAAACGGCAAATTACATCTCAGGTCCGATGCCCCTTGCACCTTTCGTCCCGCTGCCTATAACGCAGGACAATTTGGGTGTTCGCGCGCCCTGATTCACAAGTTACAGCCCGCCCACGCCGAGACATCTAAGGACAGCAACCATGCCTAAAAGAACCGACATCAAATCCATCATGATCATCGGCGCGGGGCCGATTGTGATCGGTCAGGCTTGCGAGTTCGATTATTCCGGGGCCCAAGCCTGTAAAGCGCTGCGCGAAGAAGGATATCGCGTTATTCTCGTCAATTCGAACCCCGCGACAATCATGACGGACCCCGGGCTGGCAGACGCGACATATATCGAGCCGATCACACCAGAAGTGGTCGCCAAGATTATCGAGAAAGAGCGCCCAGATGCATTGCTACCAACCATGGGTGGGCAAACCGGCCTAAACACCTCGCTTGCGCTTGAGGAAATGGGTGTGCTGGAAAAATTCGGTGTCGAGATGATCGGCGCCAAACGCGAAGCGATTGAAATGGCCGAAGACCGCGCCTTGTTCCGCGAAGCGATGGATCGTCTGGGTCTTGAAAATCCGCGCGCGACCATCGTAACGGCTCCGACAAAAGACAACGGAGCTGTGGATCTGGATGCCGGCGTTCAAATCGCTTTGGAATCGCTCGAAGATATTGGTCTGCCTGCAATTATCCGGCCCGCCTTTACCCTTGGTGGCACCGGCGGCGGTGTGGCGTATAACCGCGAAGACTATATTCAT
Source organism: uncultured Paracoccaceae bacterium (assembly GCA_947499635.1). Lineage (GTDB taxonomy): Bacteria > Pseudomonadota > Alphaproteobacteria > Rhodobacterales > Rhodobacteraceae > Epibacterium. The sequence continues at coordinate 219,449 of CANMPD010000002.1, forward strand.
TTCTGCCGCTCCGGCATGGATGCCAGCCCTGTAAATCAGATTTTGGTCGACGAAAGCTTGTTGGGTTGGAAAGAATACGAAATGGAAGTGGTCCGCGACAAAGCGGATAATGCCATTATCGTCTGCTCGATCGAAAACATCGACCCTATGGGCGTCCACACTGGCGATTCGATCACAGTGGCCCCCGCCCTGACGCTGACAGATAAAGAATACCAAATGATGCGCACCGCTTCGATTGCGGTTCTGCGTGAAATCGGCGTAGAGACTGGCGGCTCAAACGTACAATGGGCGGTGAACCCTGCGGACGGTCGTATGGTCGTCATCGAGATGAACCCACGTGTCAGCCGATCCTCTGCTTTGGCATCCAAAGCAACCGGTTTCCCGATTGCCAAAATCGCCGCAAAACTGGCAATTGGCTTTACACTGGACGAGCTGGACAACGATATCACAGGGGTGACGCCTGCGTCGTTTGAACCCTCAATCGATTATGTTGTCACCAAGATTCCGAAATTCGCCTTTGAGAAATTCCCCGGCTCAGAACCTTATCTGACAACTGCGATGAAATCCGTCGGCGAAACCATGGCCATCGGACGCACCATCCACGAAAGCCTGCAAAAGGCACTGGCATCGATGGAATCTGGCCTGACCGGCTTTGACGAAATCACCATCCCAGGCGTCACTGCAGGCCTATGGGAAAGCGCCAGCGGCGATGACAAAGCGGCCGTCGTCAAAGCGATCAGCCAGCAAACCCCAGACCGCATGCGCACCATCGCACAAGCCATGCGTCATGGGTTAAGCAACGACGAAATCTTTGCCGTCACCAAATTCGACCCATGGTTCCTTGCCCGCATTCGTGAAATCATCGACGCCGAGCGTGATATCCGCAAAGACGGCCTGCCAATGCGCGAAGAGGCGATGCGCCAGCTGAAAATGCTGGGCTTTACCGATGCCCGTCTTGGCCTATTAACGGGTCGCGACGAAGACAACGTACGCCGGGCCCGTCATAATCTTGGCGTCAAAGCCGTCTTCAAACGCATCGACACCTGTGCCGCTGAATTTGAAGCCCAAACACCTTATATGTATTCCACCTATGAGGCGCCAATGATGGGTGAGGTCGAATGCGAAGCCCGTCCTTCTGATCGTAAAAAGGTGGTCATTCTTGGTGGTGGTCCCAACCGTATCGGCCAAGGGATCGAGTTTGATTACTGCTGTTGCCACGCCTGTTATGCGCTGACAGATGCAGGTTACGAGACCATCATGATCAACTGTAACCCTGAAACGGTTTCAACGGATTATGACACCTCGGATCGCTTGTATTTCGAACCGCTGACCTTTGAGCACGTGATGGAAATCCTGCGTGTTGAGCAAGAAAACGGCACGTTGCACGGTGTGATCGTACAGTTTGGCGGCCAAACACCGTTGAAATTGGCGAACTCGTTAGAAGCCGAAGGGATCCCGATTCTTGGCACCACCCCTGATGCGATTGACCTTGCCGAAGACCGTGAACGTTTCCAAGAGCTGGTAAACACGCTTGGCCTGAAACAGCCAAACAACGGCATCGCATCCACAGATGAGCAAGCCTTTGAAATCGCCAAAAAGATCGGCTTCCCACTGGTCATCCGCCCATCCTATGTTTTGGGCGGTCGTGCGATGGAAATCGTGCGTGATATGGATCAGCTGAAACGCTATATCGCCGAGGCCGTTGTTGTGTCCGGTGACAGCCCTGTGCTGCTCGACAGCTATCTGTCTGGCGCGGTTGAGCTGGACGTGGATGCAATTTGCGACGGCACCGACGTACATGTTGCGGGTATCATGCAACATATCGAAGAAGCTGGCGTTCACTCAGGCGACAGCGCCTGCTCCCTGCCGCCCTACTCGTTGGAGCAGGACGTTATCGAACGCGTCAAAGAGCAAACCAACGCTTTGGCCAAGGCCCTGAATGTTGTGGGTCTGATGAATATCCAGTTCGCGATTAAGAACAATGATATCTACCTGATCGAGGTCAACCCACGCGCATCCCGTACGGTTCCCTTTGTGGCCAAAGCAACCGACAGTGCCATTGCGTCAATCGCGGCACGTGTCATGGCCGGCGAGCCGCTCAGCAACTTCCCACGGCGCGGTGCTTATGCGGATGATGCAGGTTATGACGTGAACACGCCAATGGCGGATCCAATGACATTGGCCGATCCAAACATGCCCTGGTTCTCGGTCAAAGAGGCGGTCCTGCCCTTTGCCCGCTTCCCCGGTGTGGACACAATCCTCGGGCCGGAAATGCGCTCAACCGGTGAAGTCATGGGCTGGGATCGCAGCTTTGGTCGGGCCTTTCTTAAGGCACAGATGGGGGCCGGTGTTACACTTCCCCGTACCGGTACGGCCTTTATCTCGATCAAGGATGACGACAAGACAGACGTCATGCTGGATGCGGCACGTACCCTAGTGGCACAAGATTTCAAACTTGTTGCATCGCGCGGAACACAGGCGTGGCTTGCGGATCAAGGGATTGACTGCACCGTGGTCAACAAGGTCTATGAGGGACGCCCCCATATCGTTGACATGCTCAAAGATGGTGAAGTTCAACTGTTGATGAACACCACCGAAGGCGCGCAGGCGGTAGAAGATTCCAAACCTATGCGGACTGTCGCACTTTACGATAAGATCCCGTATTTCACGACAGCAGCCGGTGCACATGCCGCTGCCCAAGCGATCAAGGCACAAGCCGAAGACGAGATCGAAGTGAAATCTCTTCAGGGCTAACGCCATCATCTGCACGACCCTAATTCACAGATCCAAAGCGCCCCTTTGATAGGGGCGTTTTTTATGTGGAGGGATAAAATCACCTATCTCCTTAAAGGGGATTAAATAGGACAGCAAAACTGTCTTATCGTTTCGTTCGCGAAACATTAGGTCACAGGCAATGCCTATTAACCATTTGATAATACGTTAAAAATACACAAAATACCTTATCAGAACACCGTTTCAAATAGATCAGAAATGCGCTCTTCAGCACGTTCTTGATTTGGATCTCACCTCAGGCACACAGTTGTAAGGTCATTCAAAATATACCAAAGCTTTGCTTGTCATCCGTTCGTTTGAGATGATTTCCCCCCCCCCGTTAGGTCTCAGTACTTGTCAGAGATTTCCGCCTCTACTGTAAAAATGCGCATTAGATGCGAGCTAGAGACGGATACAAATCGACCTCAACTGCGCCTGTAATCAAAGGACTGTTTACCAATATGCGCCATGAAGGATCTAGAGCCTTTGAAGTAGGTGGTGAGAGGTCAGGTAAAACGCTGATCTGGCGTCAATTTATGGGTAAAACCTGCCCAGCCTAAGCACAACTCTTGCGTTCATATGGCAAACGTTTCACTCTTGATTAAGACCGATAGACCGAGGACCCCCAATGCGCATTCTTTTGATACTCAGCCTTTTGGCAACCTTATCTGCCTGTGGACGCGGCGTGCCCTTAGTTCCGTTAATTTAACGTAATCCAACAGACGTCCCCTGTGGCATCTGCTTGTATGTCGCGACTTGTTTCGAGACATGACAAAAGGCCCTGCAACAGATTGCAGAGCCTTGTGTGTGTTTTGCATATCCTTAAGCTGCGAGGGCTTGTTCTTCGCGACGTTCCACATCTTTGAAAAAGATCAGATAGAACACAGGAGCCGCAATCATTGTGAGCACCGTGGCAAAAGCCAGCCCTCCCATAATTGTGACGGCCATCGACACGAAAAATGCATCTCCCATCAATGGAATCATCCCCAGAACAGTGGTGACAGCGGCCAGCATCACTGGGCGCAGGCGTGACACGGATGCCTGAACAATACTTTCCCGCAGTGGTAATTCCTCTGTTCGGCGGACGATATCAATCTCTTCGACCAATACGATCCCATTCTTGATCAACATGCCAGACAGGCTCAGCAGGCCTAAAAGCGCAGTAAAGGTGAACGGAAGCCCCGTGCCCAAAAGCCCCAAAGCCACACCGTTCACACTCATCGGGACCAACAGCCAAATGATCACTGGCTGTCGTATCGAATTGAAAAGCAATATAGAAATCAGAACCATAATCAAAAGCGACAGCGGCAATTGCTTTGCAAGCGAAGCGTTGGCTTGGGTTGAGTTTTCGTGCTCGCCACCCCATTCCAATGCATAACCTGCTGGCACGTGAATGGCTTCTACAGCGGTATGAATTTCGTTCCATGCGCTTGCTGCAGTGACACCGGCAACGACATCTGCCTCGGTTGTTATGGTGAAGACACGCTCGCGACGGTGTACCAGCGTGTTCTCGACCACATATCCGATGCCATCTAGCATCTGTTCAACCGGCACCCACACGTTGGCCGCAGTGGAGTATACCACCTGCTGCATCAAATTGAGACCCTGATCTTGTGGCAGTCGTATGACGATCGGGATCTGCCGTTCGCGTTCGCGAAACACCCCAGCTGTCAGGCCATCTGTGGCAATTTCCATTGCCCCTGCGATATCATCACGCGAAACCCCCGCAGTTTGCGCCCGGTCTGTTGCATAAATTGGTCGCAAGACCAGTTCTTGTTCCCGCCAATTCTGTCGAATATTTAACAAGCTATCCGACGTTCCGGCCATCACGGCCTGTGCTTCTTGCGCCAGCGCGCGCAAAACTTTGGGGTCAGGTCCGGAAAAACGCGCCTCAATCGGAGCGCCTCCGCCGGGGCCAAACACCAGACGCTCGGTTCTGAATTCCCCCTCGGGGAAACGGTCCTGTCCGAAATCATCCAAATCAGCGCGCAAGGCCGGGATATCATCGATTGTTTTCGTGCGGATAATGAGATGCCCGTAAGATGGGTTTTCCGGCTCTGCAGCATATGTCAGTAGAAACCGGGTTGCCCCCTGCCCGACAAAAGTTGTCGTTGAAACAACATCATCCCGCGCGGCCAGCCACTCTTCGAAAACACGCAAATGCGCAGACGTCGTTTGGATCGATGTGCCTTGTGGCAGCTTGTAGTGAACAAAAAAGATCGGCGTGTTCGAATTTGGAAAGAATTGCTGTTTGATCAGACCAAAGCCTGTAAAACAGGCGAGTGTTATGACAACCAAAGCAGCGACAACCAACCAACGAAGTTTTAAAGCAAGGCGTAGACACGACGCATATGCCCGAAACATCACCCCGTTGTAACTATCGCCCTGCCCGAGGTCGGCGCGTTTGAAAAAGTAATGCCCCAGCAATGGCGTGGCGGTTAGGGCGAGAACCCAACTCAGCAACAACGAAATCGCAATCACAGCAAACAGCGAAAACAGGAATTCCCCCGTCGAATCCGGACTGAGACCGATCCCAGCAAAGGCCATAATGCCAATCACCGTAGCCCCCAAAAGGGGGGTTTGGGTTTTGGATGCGGCATCTGTCGCCGCCTCGCGCGAACTACGCCCCTGCAGCATCGCGATTTGCATGCCTTCGGCAACGACGATCGCATTATCAACCAACATTCCCATCGCAATGATCAGCGCCCCTAGGGAAATGCGCTCCATCTCGATGGAAAAGATCGCCATGAAAAACAATGTCCCAACAACTGTCAGCAACAAGGTCACGCCCACAACGATCGCAGCCCGCCCCCCCATAAAGATGGCAAGCACAACGATCACGATGCCAATGGACATCGCAAGGTTCACGAGGAAGTCGTTGGAGGCTTTTTCGACCACCAAATGTTGCTGATAGATCGGATGGAGCTCTACGCCATATGGGATCTGCCCATCCAATTCAGCCAGCTTAGCGTCGACGCGATGCCCGACCTCTACGATATTTTCATTAGCGACACCGGAGATGCCAAGCGTAAAACTTTCTTGGCCGTCAAAGCGAATGATCTCATCAGGGTCTGCTTCGCGCCCGCGATAGACATTGGCAATATCGATAATATTAATCGTCTCACCCTGCGACCCCACGGTCAGACCTGCGATTTCCTGAACCGAGTCCGACCCTTTTGGTGTCTCAATCCGTGTTTTGATGTCTCCTTGCGTCAGTGCTCCGGCGGATGCCACGGAGTTAGACGTCGCGATGGCATTTACAATCGCCTCACTTGTCATATTGAGGTTGTTAAACAGCGCCTGATCAGGCTCGATATAGATCGCCTCGTTGGGAACGCCCGACAGCTCGACATCTGCGACCCCTTGGATTGCGAGAATTTCTCGTCGCAGATAGGTCGACAAATCATAAATTTCTGCGTCACTAAATCCTGGCATGGTGACCGCATAAAAAATCCCGTACACATCGCCAAAACTATCATTCACAAGTGGTTGGCTTGTGCCAGATGGCAGTGAACGCGCCGCATCGCGGACCCTTGCCCGCAGCTTTGTCCAAATCTCAGGAAGCACATCCCCGTCGTAGGTGTCTTTAAACTCGATATCGATACGCGAAAATCCGGGTCTGTTCGTAGAGGCGATGTTATCAACCTCTTCCATTTTCTGGATCGCGGACTCGAGCGGTTCTGACACTTCCAGAGCCACTTGTTCGGCGCTGGCCCCTGCGTATGTGGTGATTACAACCACCTGTTTGATTGTAAAGGCCGGATCCTCGAGGCGACCAAGTGAGTTAAACCCCCAGATGCCGCCAAACAACGCGATGAGCATAATCAGCCATGTATAAAGCGGCCGATCTATTGAAGTCCGTGCAATATCCATTTTTCGCGCCTTAGTTGCTAAAACTGACAAAACGGCGGACAGTTGCGCCGTTTGGGATTGCTGAGCCACCAGTCGCTACGATTTCCTGACCGCTTTCCACGCCGGATGTCACATAGAAATCTCCGGTTTGAGTTGGTTCCAATGAAACGGCCACCCATTCAACAACACCGGTTTCGTCATCTGCACGATTGCTGGACGGAGAGAAAACCATCACGCCGGGGTCACCGTTGGTGTTTAAAACAACCGCTGGCGCCGCAATACTTATTTTCTGATCTCCCGAGTTTGCGCTAATTGTAACTGTGGCCGAAGCCCCCGGGAGAATTTGGCGATCTTTGGGCGGGTCCATTTTTAAGGAAACACGATAGCTTTGCCCAACGGACGATGCTTCGGCGACGTATTCAATAATTTCGACGGGGTATTCCAAATCAGACTCGGGGAAGCGCGCGTGCATCGTTAAGCCATTTCGCCTGCCGGCGGTTTGAAACAGAACCTCGGGCACATCAATTTCAATGTGTAGCTCAGACATATCATGAATCCGAGCAACCGGTGTGCCTTGAGAAACTGTCGTATATTGCGCCACAGTACGTCGCGCGACCAAAGCTTGAAATGGTGCGTGAATGGTTGCGTTTTTCAAATCACGTTTTGCATTCCGCACGGCAACATCTGCTAGACGGGCATCGGTGTGAGCATCCTCGATTGCAACTTGGCTGACCGTACCACTCAGGCGTTCATTGCGTTTTTCATCTCTGTCGGCTTGCTCTTTCTGGAGACGCGCTTGTTCCAATTGTAATTCAAACGGTTCTTGATCCAGCTGCGCGATCAAGGCCCCCTTGGGGAGAACTTGCCCTGCCTTGACGGGGAATTCCAAAATTTGCCCGCCCACTTGGAACGCAAGATCAACCGTTTGCTTTGCGGTCACTTGGCCAAAAAAACGTCTCTTGAGGATTTGTTCCCCGCCCTCAAGAGTGATCAGTTTCACAGGTTTCAAGACCGTATCTTGGGCCATCACCGCATTTGGAAACGCACTCCCCATCCCAAAGGCGGTGGCCGTAATGACGGCTCCCGCCAAAGCGGTCTGTATGAACTCAGCCAAAATTGAGGGTCTTGTCATCTTCATCTCCGTCGGCGGGGCGTTTTGACGTCCCACAAAAGCATTGTTATGAAATCCACGGGGCAAACGCGGCCAGATCTCCCGCCGATCTGAAGCAACGTTTGAGGCGTAAGCGTTAAAATATCGCACGTCTTTGTCACAACACCTTTTGCCCATTGTTTGTGTCAGTCAAGCGTATGCTGTCAGCCGTCACCCTGTCAGTAATCAAAATCACATTTGCGTGATAATTACATTCTAGGACGTAAAACGAACCTGTACTGGCGTGACCTACTTACGTTATTCGCAAACGAAAACACCGCGGAACACAATTGTGACCGCGGTGAAACCTATAATATTAATAATGCCTTACGAGATATATTACCCGATTTTACCGACCCGAGCATGCGTTTCCTCGACGGTCTCCACACGTTCAGAATATCGATCAACCAAATAATCTTTACGTCCACGCACAAGCCAAGTGAATTTCACCAACTCTTCCATGACGTCGAAAACTCGGCGGAAAAATGGCCCTTCGGGCAAGCGTTCACCCTCGTTGAATTCAAGCCATGCCTTGGGAATCGAGCTTTGGTTGGGGATCGTCAACATGCGCATCCAGCGTCCCAAAGTGCGCATCTGGTTCACCGTATTGAAGCTTTGTGACCCTCCGGAGACTTGCATCACCGCTAGAGTTTTCCCCTGCGTTGGGCGAATTCCACCCTGTGCAGACAAAGGCAACCAGTCAATTTGCAACTTCATAACCGCAGGCATGGTGCCGTGACGTTCAGGGCTGGACCAGACCATGCCCTCGGACCAAATCGCAGCCTCGCGCAATTCGGCAACTTTGGGGTGGTCTATAGCCCCTTCATCATCGGGCAGCGGCAGGCCAGATGGATTAAAAATCCGGGTCTCGCAGCCAAGTGCCTGCAAGATACGCGCACATTCTTCGGCGACTTTTCGCGAATAGCTCACATCACGTAACGAGCCATACAGCAGTAAAATACGCGGAGGGTGACGCGGATCATCCGCCGCAGCCAGCATATCAACATCAATCGCATCAAACGCACCTTGAACGACCTGCGGCAGGTCTTTGAAATCAGGACCAGATGTATTAGGCACTTTCGTCTTCCAAATGTAGTTTCATATCAAGAAGAACCTGCTGCAAAAGCACCGTTTCACGCAACAACCGCTTTGCTTCGTTAACAGTGATAATCCCATCGGCCATTGCGTCCTGATACTCACTCATCAAGGTTGCAAACCGTCGGCTAAGCGCGATGACATCGGCATTCACTCCGCCGGTCTGGGGGGTGTCATCACGGGGTTTATTGTAAGATAACGTGAGGTTTTTCAAATCCGACAGAGCCGAGGTCACATGCGGAAAAGACGCTGACCCTTCAAGACGTGCAACTGCATCTACCGGCATAAAGCGATCGCTATGTTCGCTATTGTCTGAATAATAACGCCCCAAAGTCGCTTTGGATTTGCCCGTGATTTGGCAAGCTGCTTCGATGCCTACATCTTTCACTAATGCTTCTGTATGCTTTTTCAGATAAGTTCCGATATCTGCCATATACCCTATTCACCTGCCTGTTTGCCCCTTCACACATTGCAGAGGGGAAGTGTGGGGTTTCATTCCCACTAGATTCCGTACATCATATTCCTGTTATATATAGTACACCTGCTGAAGAATGTTAGTATTTTCAGTAACTAGTATCAGCGTTAATGTGTTAAATAGTGTCAGTAGGCTTTAATTTTGACACGTAGGTGTGGTGTCGCGGCGGAAATTAAAGATTGCTTTACACATCCCCAAACAAATCACGAAACTGCTAGAATAGGTTAACCGCCCCTCAGCCTTGGAACGGGGCAAGTCGCTTATGCCTGCGCAATCGAATGCGGTTTAAGCGCGTTGTTACGTGCCTTAAGCGTCATGATTTTTGTCTAGCACACGGTTTGCAGTTTACCCCTACTGCCTAGACCGGTTAGACACGGCCGCATGGCAAAACTTTACTTTCATTACTCGACTATGAACGCTGGAAAATCAGCTATTCTGTTGCAAGCCTCCTATAACTATCGTGAAAACGGTATGGAGACCTATCTGTTAACGGCCGGCATTGATGTGCGTGACGGAGCAGGGCTGATCGCCTCGCGGATTGGTATCTCTGATGCGGCTGATGCATTTGCCCCGACGGATAACCTGCTTGATAAAATCAACCTGCGCCTGACCCAAGGCAAACTGGCAGCAATTTTTATCGATGAAGCGCAATTCCTGTCCGAGGATCAAGTTTGGCAGCTGTCGCAAGTCGTCGATGATATGAATATACCCGTGCTGTGTTATGGGTTGCGCGTTGATTTTCAAGGGAAATTATTCCCAGGGTCCGCGACTCTCTTGGCAATCGCCGATGAAATGCGCGAAGTTCGCACGATCTGTCATTGCGGTAAAAAGGCAACCATGGTCATACGTAAGGACGACAATGGGCAGGTGCTCACCAAAGGGGAGCAAGTCCAGATCGGTGGAAATGAAACCTATGTTTCACTGTGCCGCAAACATTGGCGGGCCGCTATGGCGCCTTGCAATAACGATGAGGATCTTGGCTAGATCTGTCCCGACATTCACAGCGATGCTATACTTTGTTTGGAAGCTCAGCCCCGGCGAGACATGCTGCGACATTGTCTAGGGCCATGTGCCCCATGTCGCGGCGCACTTCTTGGGTTGCGGTCCCAAGATGCGGCAGCAGAACGACATTTTCCATTTGCTTTAACGCTGCGGGCACCTTTGGTTCGAATTCATACACATCCAAACCCGCCCCAGCAATCTCGCCCTTTTGCAATGCAGTGACCAAGGCCGCCTCATCGATGACCTCTCCGCGGGCAATATTCACGATCATCGCATGAGGGGACATGGCCTTGAGAACCGAAGCATCAATCAGGTGATGTGTATCCCCCCCGCCCGGAACGGCAATAACCAGCACGTCCACAGATGCCGCTAAATCCAGCAGGTTCTGAGCACGCTGTGCCGGATAGGATGTGGTTTTGTCGCTGCGCGCCAGATATGAGATCTGCATACCAAAGCCAAAATGCGCCCGACGCGCAATCGCATCGCCAATACGGCCAAGACCAACAACGCCCAAATGTTTGCCCGATAGGTGCATGCCCAGCATCTGTGTCGGATGCCAGCCCGCCCATGTCCCGGCACGCAACATGCGTTCGCCTTCTCCGGCGCGACGTGCTGTCATCAACATTAATGTCATGGCAATATCAGCGGTCGCGTCGGTGACTGCTCCGGGGGTGTTTGTGACCTCAACCCCAGATGCACGGGCCGCCGCGACATCAATGTGATTATACCCAACACCAAAATTTGCCAACAACCGGCAACGCGGGCGCGGGATTTCGGCAAAAACCTCTGCCGAGAACAGATCCCCCAACGTTGGAATAATTACGTCAAACGCATCCAAAGCGGCGGTCATTTCCTGCGATGTCATTACCGAGGTTTCATCTCGGATCACGACATCAAACTCAGCCCGTGCACGGTCTTGCACAGCCAAGGGCATCGGCCGAGTAATCAGCAGTCGCGCTGTCAATGCAAGCGCCCCCCCAACGGAACCGGAGGAAGGTTGCCGTCTGGGCCGATCAAGACCACTTCGCCTTGCGCATCAGGTAAGCCAAGCACCAGAACCTCTGACATGAATTTCCCGATCTGACGCGGAGGGAAGTTGACCACAGCCAAGACCTGCCGCCCGACCAACCCTTCGGGGATATAATGCGCGGTCACCTGCGCAGACGTTTTCTTTTCGCCAATTTCGCCGCCAAAATCGATCCACATCTTGATTGCGGGGTTGCGGGCCTCTGGGTAGGCTTCGGCCCGGATCACAGTCCCGACACGCACATCAACTTTTTGAAAGTCTTTAAATGTGATTTCATCATCCACCAGACAGTTCCTTTGATCGTTTTGTCGCCGCCTCTACCGCCTTTGGCAACAAAGACGGGAAGCCGCTTGTTTCGTCCATCAACACCTCAAGCGCGGCTTGGGTTGTGCCGTTGGGACTGGTTACATTGACGCGCAACTGGCTTGGGCTGTCTTGGGCTGTCTCGGCCAAGACCCCTGCCCCGGCAACCGTTGCTTTGGCAAGCTGCATAGCAAGTGTTTCCGGCAGCCCCTGTGCGACGCCCCCTGCTGCGAGCGTTTCAATGAGATGGAACACATAGGCGGGGCCGGACCCTGAAACCCCTGTCACCGCATCCATCTGGCTCTCGTTATCTAGCCGGACAACTTGGCCCACCGCACTCAATAATGTCTCTGCCGTCGCAAGATCTGCCTCGCCCACGTGGTCATTGCCGATGATCGCAGTAATCCCGCGTGAGACGGCTGCCGGCGTATTGGGCATCGCACGCACAATCGGTGTCTGAGCGCCAAGGATATCCTGATACGTGGCAATGGATGTGCCTGCCGCAACCGAGATAAACAACGTGCCGCCATTGCCAAACCCCTGCAAGCTGGGCAAGGCGTCTTCCATCATTTGTGGTTTAACCGCGATCAAAACAATTGCAGGCGATGCGGGGAGATCTGCGTTAATATGCACCCCAGTGGATACCAGCCAGTCCGATGGATGCGGATCTACGATCCAAACATCTGTCGCAACCAATCCCTGATCTAGCCAGCCCTCAAGCATCGCCGAGCCCATTTTACCGCAGCCCAGCAGCACCATTCCATGGTTTGCGCCTTGGCCGGCTATATCCTTCATCGTCATAATCTGCCCCTGAAACGGTTATATGTCTTGGGGACAGGTTTACGCGCGACCGTAGGCCTCTGCAATGGCGACATTCATCGCCTCATCCGCAGAGCGTTCGCCCCAGACAGCCAACTGAATTGCAGGGTAATAGCGTTCGCAATTTGCAACAGCGGATTGAACCATAACATCGATCTGTTGCGGGCTGGCCGTTTGCCCCCCGATAAGTGTCAGGCCATAGCGGAACAACATCAATTTATGTTCGGCCCAATATGTAAAGGCCCCGCCCCAACACTTGTCATTCATTTTATTGATCAGCTCATAAAGCTGAGGCAATTTTTCGGCTGGTGGGTCCATCTCAAAGGAGCACACCATCCGTAAACTCTCGTCATAATCCGACCAAGCCAAGGTCAATGAATACGTTCGCCACTGCCCCTCTACCGCCATAGCGATCTGGTCGTCCGCAATCCTGTCGAAATCCCAATCATGATGAGACGCGAGATTTTCAACGATATCGATCGGGTGAATGTCGTCCTGCAGGTGATGCTCTGAAAGGGCCATAATGCCACCTCTCTGGTCTCTAGCTTGGGAACGCGCAGAAATCCCCTATTGCTAGCTGTCGGATCTATGGGGTGCAGAGTTATACCACATCCCTACAACATATGGTGTAGGCAGACGAAGGCTCTGGCAACCCTTTATTTGGGGATAACTGCAATAAGTTGTGGACGAGATCGTTTTTCACCCAAAATACGGGGTTGATTGCAGCGAGATACGTCACACAACAGTTAACAACAAGCGTGCAAGGGTGTCCCCGCATCATCTGTGCTGGAAAGACGTCCCCACGTGCAAAGACTAAATCCTAAATATTTCGACCCAATCTTTTTGAATTCCGGGGGATATTGATTTTCTATTCGGCCCATTAAAGCGGCCATAATGATCAAATTGACGTGAAATCCCCTGGAACGACGAAGGAAGGTCTTCAACATCTTCTATCTCTTCTCTTCCACAGCAAAAGAGGATTGTCGCAAGCCAAGTCGTAACCTCGTGGTCATAAGCAGTGTTGTTTTCATTATTGATATATTCTGCGGTCTTTTCTTTTGGCGCCGCGAGGTACCTACGAAGTTCTGACACTTGGACATCCCCAGAGACAAGTTTCGCATGAAGCTGAAGGTCAACAACCGAAGTTACAATAAGGGCGCAGAGGATATCTATATGTCCGTTCAAGAAATTCTTTTCATGAACCTCACCAGGCACCAAAGCAACTTTGGAGAAGATCTTTCCTACATCTCTAAGTGAGATATCGCGGCTTTGGGCAACGTATTTCAGTAAGCTCACACAACGCTTTGAAACACGCGGAGGCAGTTTCATATCTGCAATAAGTTTTGACGCGTATTTCTCAATGACACTTACACTACTGTGCTCACCGATTGTGCGGGGGAGCGAGAACGATACATTTATGAATTTGCCGAGGTAGCTTTCTGCGTCAATTTCTGCGCCGTACCTTGCTTTGACACTGTTCTCTAGTGCCTTTCCGTTGACGCCGAGGATGAAGTGAACTTTTGGTACCGAGAAAAAGTGCTTAATAACCTCCAGAACAGTAAGGGCATAGTCCGGTCGGCAACGGTCTAATTCGTCTATGACAATAACAATCGGGGCTGCTGTCTTTTCGGTCAATTCTGACAGCAAGTTTCGAAATTCAAACATCGCGTTTTTTCGGTCTTCTTCCTCACCCCAAAGGTCTTGCACCGCATCTTTGGCCTCGCCACCCATCGCATCCGCAAACGCATCCCCTATTTCATCTAAATGTTGTTTCGCACCAAACGTCGCCATCGAAAGAGCAATCCCGAATGCTGGCTTTGCAAGTTTTACGGCAACGGTCTTCCATTTTCTTAATGTCACGGGTTGCTCGTCTTTAAGGCGCTCACTGACCGCGGCGATGATGGAGACAAGAGGATCGGTGAGATAATCGTTTTCGAATGCATCAAAGTAGATGGTTGTGGCCGTGCCATCGTTTTCGTCAGTATGCGCTGCAACCCACCTTTTGAGAAAAAATGTCTTGCCCGTCCCCCACTTATCATCAAGCGCCAGCACAACCGGATCTTCTATTCGCTCAACAAGTTCAGACAGCTGTTTTGAAATGGATTTTCGGTCAAGAACATCGTCGTTGAACCCCGTTTCATATAAAATGACGTCATCATCTTGCGGAAATAGCTTCATTCGTAACCCTCTTTAAACATTGATTTCATCAAATAACCCCTTCGAATTTCAAGTTCGAAGGTTTTAAAATGGTCCTTGGCACAACAGATTTGAAAGCCATTTGAAGCGTTATGTCACCCGGCCTTCAAATATCTCTCTTGACCTCAAACACCATACAAGCCCCCAAGCCTTAAACAACTATCGCATTGAATATAGCGTAGCATCGAAAAAGCCTGTGACGTGGCGGCTTTTGGTTTGGTGGCTTGCGAGTGCGCAAAGCAGCTGTCCTAAATTTCACACAACCGGCCTTATCACGCAAAATTGCGACTTTTTTCGAGATCGTGCACTTTATGTTGTGAAATTCACAAAAAAACTTATAACTTATTCATTTATATACATAATATCACACTCCCTCGCATCATTGACCGCCTTCTGGCTTGCTGCAATAATGCGTATCCAGTAACAAGCGCACCGCCCCCTATGAGAGAACGAATGATGTCGCGACGATCATGGCTTCGCACCGCCACAACGAAACAACGATATGCCAGCATACTCGCTCTGGTGGCTGTGGCCGCAGGTGTAAGTTATGGTGCGGCACATGTTTTTCGATCACAAACACATGACTACCTACATGCTGTGATCACACCTGATGGGATGGATGCGCGCTCGACCGCGATTTTCTTGACCGATACGTCACATTGGACTGCGACACAGGCGGACCATGCCCAGCGCCTGTCGCAAATGCATACATTGGTATTGGGGATCGATGCGGCAGGTTTGCTCGCCGATTTGGACGGTGATTGTGATCTCTTGGGCCCTGCGCTCGCGGATTTGGCCAAACAGGTACAAACGGAAGAAGCCGCCTTGCCACGCACCCCTGTGTTGGTGAGTTTCGACGACGCCTTTCCCTATGCAATGGCCGCTGCGCAACATGGTGTGACCCTGTTCAAAGGCCTAGTCACAACAAATGCGGTCTCTCAAACCGCTGCCTGTTCTGTGGCAACCGATGAGCAGGCAATCGCATCCAACGCAAAATCCCCTTTGCGGTGGTTCGATCTGACCTCTGACCCTGAAAGTTCCCCCACGCAGGATTTTGCCGGAGCGGATGCCGTCACCTTTACGCCAGATGCGCAGCGCGCGTTTAACAAAAGCTATCTACGCCTTGCTGGAACAGATTCGTCTTTTGATCTGGGAACAGTCCCACAATCGGCGGATTTGGCCGATTTGCCTTTGACCGTTCATGCCTCTGAAGCCAGCGCACCTAGCGATACCTATGCGATTTTCCTATCCGGTGACGGTGGATGGGCCAAGTTTGACGAAGAAGTGTCGGACCGGATGGCTGAACGCGGTATTCCTGTGGTTGGCATTTCTAGCCTGCGCTACATGTGGCAAGAGAAACAGCCAGCGCAGATCGCCGCCGACATTCAACGCATTGATGCCCATTACCGTGAGATCTTCAACGCGAAACGCCTGCTGTTGGTTGGCTTTTCACTGGGGGCAAACACCCTGCCCTTTGCCACATCTGCACTGCCTGTAGATCTGCGCGGCGATCTTGCAGGGGTTGTGCTTTTGGCACCAGAGACGCTCACTGGTTTTGAAATCGTTGTCGGCGGCTGGCTGGGGCAAGCAACAGGATCGGTCGAGGTCGCGCCGCAGATTGACCAACTTGCAACGGAAATAAATCCGGGGCAGATTTTGTGTATTTACGGGAAAAAAGAAAAGGTTAGCGCCTGTCCTGAAGTTCAGACACAAGGCATCCCCCGTCATGCCTTTGAAGGCGGGCATCATCTCAGCAAAGACTATGATGGTGTGACGGATCTGATCGTGACCCTATCAGAAGACACTCAGAGCTAACGCAAAAGGCGGCACACGATGAAGGGGCCGCCTTTTTTCAACGCACGACTGGGTCGTGTGTTTATTTTGGGTCGTGTGTTTATTTTGGGTCGTGTGTTTATTTTGGGTCGTGTGTTTATTTTGAACCCGCTTCTAATGCGTCCAAACGCGCGCGCAGCTCTATGTTCTCTTCGCGTGCTTTTTGCGCCATCGCCCGCACCGCATCGAATTCTTCGCGCGTGACGAAGTCGCGATCCGCAAGCCAGCGATCAAGCATATTCTTCATGGCGCCCTCAGCCTCGTTACGGGCGCCCTGTGCGACCCCCATAGCGTTGGTCATCAGTTGCGAAATATCATCCAAGACTTTGTTACGCGTTTGCATCTGTCTTCTCCTTGAGAAACCTCTTACCCCCGCAGGGCTCTCCCCTTATATGGAGGGCATGCACATAAACGGCAAGACATGGTGCACCTGATGCTACAGTTTTGCCAAGATTGACGCCACATGGACTTAAGACTGGATGCCCCGATGATCCCTTTCCCCGATCTCTCGCCAGAGCTCTTCTCGATCACACTGTTTGGGATGCATTTTGCACTGCGCTGGTATGCCTTGGCCTATATTGCTGGGTTGTTAATCGCGTGGAGCCTTGCCGTACATGCGGTCAAACGCCATTCTCTTTGGCCAGACAACAGGCCTCCGGTGAAACCCCGTCAAATCGAAGATTTGATGACATATATCATTCTTGGCGTCATTTTGGGCGGGCGTCTTGGTTATGTGTTCTTTTATCAACCTCAGTATTATCTGAGCCATCCGCTTGAAATCGTAAAGGTCTGGGAGGGCGGCATGGCCTTTCATGGTGGTCTATTGGGCGTCATCATCGCCGCATGGTGGTATAGCGTGAAATATAAGATCCCCCGTTTGCAGCTGGCAGACCTTGTCGCCCATAGCGTCGCGGCGGGCTTGCTGTTGGGACGTCTGTCAAACTTCGTCAACGCAGAACTTTGGGGACGGGCAACCGATATGCCATGGGGGGTTATCTTTCCCGGATCAGCGGCGCAGTCTTGTGGGCAACCCTTAGGAGAGCTGTGTGCCCGCCACCCAAGTCAGCTTTATGAGGCGGGCCTAGAGGGGCTGCTGTTGGGGGTATTGATGCTGTACCTTGTCTACCGCAAAGCCGCCTTTCATGCGCCCGGTCGCATTTTAGGAGTGTTCTTAACAGGCTATGGCTGTGCACGGTTTTTCGTAGAGTTCTTTCGCCAGCCTGACGTGCAATTTGTCAGCCCCGGAAACCCGATGGGGTTGGCGTGGCACATCGATGGATATGGGATCACACAGGGGCAAGCCCTGTCTGTGCCGATGATCGCCCTTGGCCTATGGTTCCTTTGGCGTGCAACACGCGCGACGGCACAGGCTGTTCCCTCATGAGCCTTATCGAGATCCTGCGTGAACGCATCGCCATAGACGGGCCCCTCAGCATTGCTGAATACATGCAGGAATGCCTGCTGCACCCGACCCATGGGTATTACACCACGCGTGACCCACTGGGGGCAAAAGGCGATTTCACCACGGCCCCAGAAATCAGTCAGATGTTTGGTGAATTGCTTGGGCTCAGTCTTGCACAGACATGGATAGACCAAGGCAGTCCCGCCTCCTTTGCCCTTGCAGAGCTGGGTCCCGGGCGCGGCACCTTAATGGTGGATCTGCTGCGTGCCACCAAAGCCGTTGCTGGTTTTCACGACGCCCTGTCGCTGCATCTTGTCGAAGCCTCTCCTGCGCTGCGAAAAGAACAAGCCGCGCGTCTTGGTGATTTTACCCCCCAATGGCATGAGACCATAGATGCGCTGTCTGCCGCCACGACAGATAAACCGTTGTTTCTGGTCGCCAACGAATTTTTCGACGCGCTGCCGATCCGTCAATTTATCCGCAGTGGTTCAGGCTGGGCAGAACGACGTGTTGGCTGGGATGGCAACGCACTGATCTTTGGCCAAACAGCGCCCACCCCGCAGCCTGTCCTTGCCGATCGCCTCGCGGATACACAAGAAAGTGATCTTGTCGAACACAATGCGCCCGCCATACAAACCACAGAAACCATCGCCCGCCATATCGCAGCGACTGGTGGGGCCGCGCTTATTGTGGATTACGGCGACTGGAGATCACAGGGTGATACATTACAAGCCCTACGTGCCCATGCCCCAACCGACCCATTGGAGGCGCCTGGGCAGGCGGATTTGACGGCACATGTGGATTTTGAGCCCATTGCTGTCGCGGCACATCAGGCTGGATGCGCCTATAGCCGCGTGACACCTCAAGGCGTCTTTCTAGAGCGCCTTGGCATTACAGAGCGCGCAAATAATTTGACGGATAAACTGTCCGGCGACGCCCTAGATCAGTTGATTGCCGCACATCGACGGTTGACGCATCCCCAAGAAATGGGAAACCTGTTCAAAGTCATCGGGCTGTTTCCACAACAGTCGCCACCGCCTGCAGGATTAAATTCATGACCCTCGAGATCATCACGTCAGACACATTGTCCCCTGTGCGTCACGGTTTTTTCACACGCCGCGGCGGGGCATCGTCAGGTATATTTGCCGGATTGAATTGTGGCTTAGGGTCATCGGATCAACGTCAAGCCGTGCAAATCAACCGTGACCGTGTGGCCCAAGCGATGCAGGTCACCCCTGACCGCGTCGCTCGCATGCATCAGGTCCACTCGGCCACAGTTGCAATCGTCGAAAACAGCGACGATATTTCTGCTGCGGCCCCCAAAGCAGATGCACTGGTGACCAAGACGTCAGGTATCGCGCTTTCTGTGTTAACGGCCGATTGCCAGCCGGTTTTATTCGCCGATCCCCAATCTGGCATCATCGCCGCTGCCCATGCAGGTTGGCGAGGGACGCTCGACGGTGTCCTAGAAGCCACTGTAGACACAATGATCGAACTTGGGGCCCAGCGCGCAGCGATCCGCGCGGTGATTGGACCGTCGATTTCGCAAAAAGCCTATGAGGTCGGCCCGGAATTTCACGAGAATTTTGTTTCAGAAAACCCTGATAACACTAAATATTTCACAAAAGGCAAAGCGGCAGGTAAATTTCTCTTTGACCTGCCCTCTTTGGGCGTTTCACGGCTGAATGCGATGGGTTTAGCTGCAGTCCAATGGACAGGCCACTGCACTTATAGCGACGCAGAGCGCTTTTATTCTTATCGGCGAACCACCCATGCAGGCGAGGCTGATTATGGGCGTTTGATATCTTGCATCACGCTCTGAGTTGCCCTGCTCGTTGATCACAACAGATCGTACTTGGCGCAGTTTTGTGCCCTGTACCCGTGTCCTTTAAAATCACAACGCCCCTGTTGCCCGTACCGTTGTTGCCCCTACCGTTATTGCCTGTACCGTTGTTGCCACCTCACTGCCTTATTGGGACCGTATTGCCCTGACATCTAAGTTCGGCACCGCGGACACCGGCGGCGCGAGCCGAAATTCGACGCTTCAATAACATTGAACCCTCGACGCTGTTTAAAGGACGTATTGGAATGACGCTTGCCAACTCTCTGCATCGTGTAGCTGCAAATGCGACTGCGGCTCAACAGTTGTTACGCGAAACATCTCATGGGTCCCCATCAAAAGCCGCGGTACAGCTGCGGCGTTATGAAATCTGTAGCCTGTTGCCAAACGGATCGGTTTCGGAAACCCGCCACATCGCCCCTGCACTTCCATTGTTTGAACACGCCTTCACTGCTTTTATGCGGGGGTCCTTGATTGAAACCGACTTTGGCAGTGTTGCGATTGAAGATCTGTGGCCCGGGGATCGTGTCCAAATTCATGACAACAGCTATCAAGAGGTTGTCTGGAAAGGTATGACCACGCTGGTGCCCGCACGAAACCAGTCACAAGACACAGACCTACGTCTAACCAGTATTATGGCGGATAGTCTGGGCATGCATAAACCCATATCCAGTCTGGTTGCAGGACCTGCGGCACGCCTGCTGGCAACCCCCCCTGAATTGCGCAACACTGTGAAATCCGGTGAAATATTAACACCCGCTTATAAATTCCAAGATGGTATGAACATATTTGACGCAGCTCCGCCAACTCCGGTGGATGTCTTTCACATTTGTCTGCGACAGCACGCCGTCATCAAAGTGGGCGGATTACCGTTTGAAACGTACCACCCCGGCCCCGATGCACTGCGTACAGTAAGTTATCCGATTAAAACGCTGTTTTTAAATATGTTTTCACATGCTGAAAGCATCGCGGATTTTGGTCCACTTGCCTTTGAGCGTAGTCGCGACACGCAGGCATGAACGCACTGGCATGAACGCACTGGCATGAACGCGCTGGCATGAACGCGCTGGCACAAACCCCACCGGCGTAAACGCACTGGTATAAACACAAGGGCATAAAACAGCCGGGAAAACCTTATTCTAGGCTTCCCGTGCCAAACGGTCTTCGAGAACGCTGAAGGGAACACCCGGTTCGTCCTTCGCTCCGCGAATAACCAGAGACGTTTTGACACTTGCTACGTTTGCAGTGCTCAATAAACTGCCGGTTAAAAAGCTTTGGAAGGTCGACAAATCCGGAGCCACGCATTTCAAAATGAAATCCACCTCTCCGTTCAACATGTGACATTCACGTACCAGAGGCCAGCTGCGACATTTGTCTTCGAATGCGCAAAGTTCCGCCTCGGCCTGACTTTCCAGGCCAACCATCGCAAAAACCTGAACCTCGAATCCCAACTCACGGGCATTTACGTCTGCATGATAGCCGTGGATATACCCCGCCTCTTCAAGAGAACGCACCCGCCGCAAACAAGGTGGTGCCGAAATCCCCACGCGTTTGGCAAGTTCGACATTCGTCATACGCCCGTCAGATTGCAACTCCGCCAAGATCATGCGGTCGATAGGGTCCAAACGAGGTGTGACCATAAGATATTCTCCTGAAAACGTGATTATTATAGCAGATTGACCTAGGTGCGCAACAATATTTCACTTTGGCGCAACAATACGAACACCATGACACGTTTAGCCTGTTCGTTCCCGCCATCCTGTACATAGCTCGCGTTCATACGGTGGTTACAGGCGTCAAAATTCGCTTATCTTTGAGACTAGGGGCTTTCAGAGTGGCTGTAGCGACGTTATATCGCCAGAACCGGCGGCAAGACCGCAGTGACCTAGTGCAAGGAAGTCTCATGAGCGAAACACGCCACACCAAAGTTCTGATTATTGGCTCCGGTCCTGCCGGCTATACCGCCGCAGTCTATGCGTCACGCGCTATGCTTGAACCCGTTCTTGTACAAGGACTAGAGCCAGGCGGCCAATTGACCACAACGACCGAAGTCGAAAACTATCCATCCTTCATCGACATTCAGGGCCCCGAGCTGATGCAGAAGATGGAAGAACACGCCCGGGCGATGGGTACCGAAATTATTGGCGACATCATTGCCTCTATCGACTTTGATCAACGCCCATTTGTTGCAAAAGGTGACAGCGGCACCACCTATACGGCCGATGCGATCATTCTGGCCACGGGTGCGCGTGCAAAATGGTTGGGGCTGGAAAGCGAAGAGGCCTTTAAAGGCTTTGGTGTCTCGGCCTGTGCCACATGTGATGGATTTTTCTATCGCGGAAAAGAGATCGTGGTTGTAGGTGGCGGCAATACGGCTGTCGAAGAGGCGCTTTTCCTTACGAATTTTGCGTCCAAGGTCACCTTGATCCACCGTCGCGACACTTTGCGTTCGGAGAAAATTCTACAGGACCGACTGTTCAAAAACGAAAAAATCGAAACGCTGTGGTTCCACGAAATTGATGAAATTCTTGGCGATGAAAATCCCAAGGGCGTCACCGGTGTGCGTGTCAAACACACGCAAACTGGCGCAGAGCAAGTGATCGATTGTGCAGGTGTTTTTGTCGCCATCGGCCACGCACCGGCAAACGAGCTGGTGAACGGCGTTTTGGACACACATATGGGGGGCTATGTGGTTACACAGCCAGACTCCACTGCGACCTCAATCCCTGGTGTCTTTGCTGCAGGCGATCTGACAGATCACAAATATCGCCAAGCTGTGACCTCTGCAGGAATGGGATGTATGGCTGCTTTGGAAGCCGAACGCTGGCTGGCCGAACAAGAGTGAACGCTGTCTTCACCTAGACCCAAAACAACATAGATCTGCGGAGCTTTATCTCTGGTATGGCTCTGCAGACACTGTAATATCTCTAAAATGTGTCTGGGATCGTCCCCCGAACTGTGGCTAAATCACAAGGCATTTTGATATTCAAATAATTAGGAACCTATGATTTGGCGCATCGTCTGTGGCACGGAAATCTGTCGACCCGGCTTCGTACTATCTCTGGGTTGGTCCTATTTATCTTCGCATTTTTCCATTTTTTCAATATCGGCATGGGATTGATCTCAACCGAGTCGATGGAAAGCATGCAGCGCTTGCGCGCCGGGATAACCCGCAACCCAATAGGTCGCGCGGTACTCTTATGGGCTATATTTACCCATATGGGATTGGCCGTGTGGTCCATCGCCGTCAGGCAACATTTACGGTTTAACCTGACCGCTGGCGTGCAGTTGATATTGGGCCTATTGATCCCGCTACAGCTCATCCCGCATGTGGTTCACACAAGCATCAGCAGTGAACTTTTCAACGCCAGTGGCAATATGCCGTTTTTCTTATTGCGCATCTGGAATAGCCCCGATGTGTGGAAACAATCAGCCCTTTTGTTGGTGGTCTGGGTGCACAGCTGCATTGGCCTGCACATGTGGCTTCGTCATATACCGTTGTGGCAAAAATCCATTCCCTATCTCATTGGGATATCTGTTTTAATACCAGGCTTTGCCTTTGCTGGGCTGATCACCGAAGGCCGCACGATGGCCGATCTATATTACAATCAAGGTTATGGCGAGGTGATGCGCGCGACCTTTTATTGGCCGTCGCGCGAAGAGATCTCTTTCCTTGAATATATATCGATATTGCTTGAACGCGGCTTTCTTATTGTCCTTGTTGCCGCGATTGCCATCTTTGGAATACGATACCTCATGAGGTTGCGCCGCTCGGTACGGATCCAGTTTACGGATGGTCCAGAAATCACGGCAGAGACTAGTCACACGCTGCTCGAGATGTCCCAACAGGCCAATATTGCGCACGCAGCCCTATGCGGTGGCAAAGGCCGCTGTACGACATGCCGTGTCGCAATCATCGATGGCGCCGAGACTCTGCCAGCACCAAGCCCTGCAGAAGCACGTGCTTTGCAAGCCGTCGGGGCAAGCCCTTCCACGCGTCTGGCCTGTCAAATCCACCCCACAGCACCACTTACAGTCACGCGTATCTATCACGACAAAGACCAACCCCGCGGACGAGGTGTCAACGGACAGGAAAAACCACTTGCCGTTATGTTCCTTGATATCCGTGGCTTTACCGCCCGCACCACAGATTTGTTGCCATATGACGTGGTGTTTCTATTAAACCGGTTTTTTGATGCGATTGTTCCGCAAATTACAAATGCAGGTGGTACGGTCGACAAATACATGGGCGACGGCCTGTTGGCTGTCTTTGAAACAGGCGAAAAACATACGTCTGCGCGCTGCGCTTTAAAGGCGGTCCAAGGTATTGGACAGGCGCTTGATGCATTCAACACGCAATTGACAAAACAAGGCGACGACCCAATCAGAATTGGGATTGGATTACATCTCGGGATGGTGGTCCTCGGGGAGATTGGCGCGGCCAGTCATGCCCCACGCACATTAATCGGCGCAACAGTAAATGCAGCGAGCCGGTTGGAAACACGCACCAAAGACCTGGGTGTCGAAGCTCTGATTTCCAGAGACCTTATTGAAACAGCGGGAATTTCATTATCGCAGGACTGCTATTCCAGTCAGAACCTGCGTGGGGTCGAGCACCCTATTGATGCCCTCGCGACAAAGAAGGCTGCAGAGCTTACCAGAATCCTTGAAGAAAACACCATAATCGCGCCCCAGGAGAGCTCTATTTTCACGGATGTTTCCCCATCGGACGTGCTGGCATCGCATTAACTTGTGATTCCGGTACCACAACGTAAACCTGTACGCTCCAATTTACGGCTCGCGCCAATTATTCCGTTCTATATTTCGCGATTTTTCGATAACATTCGCTAACATGCACCACTTATAAAGCAGAAATGTCCTTTTTCTCTTGATAGGGTGGACAGCTGTCAAACAACCACGTTATTCCGCCGGAAACGCAGTATTGCACGATGGCCTAGGTAAAAAGAGATCCGGCATGACCCAATTAAATAACTTAGCTCCAATCCCCGAGCTTTATGTATCTTATGACTCTGCTCAGAAGCTAAAGGTAGAAGCCGCAGATTTGAAGAGCTATGATCTGACGCCTCGTCAAATCTGTGACCTTGAATTGCTGATGAACGGTGGTTTTAATCCACTCAAAGGTTTTCTGTCTCAAGCGGATTATGAGGGTGTTGTTAAAAACATGCGCCTGGCTGATGGCCAATTGTGGCCAATGCCGATCACTCTGGATGTTTCAGAAAAATTCGCCAGTAGCCTAACAGCCGGCGAAGACATTGCGCTGCGTGACCAAGAAGGCGTGATCTTGGCGACCATGACCGTCACAGACAACTGGGAACCCAACAAGGCGCTTGAGGCTGAAAAAGTCTTTGGTGCGGATGATGTTGCACACCCCGCCGTTGACTACCTGCACAACCAAGCTGGCAAGATCTATCTGGGTGGCCCTGTGACTGGTATCCAGCAACCGGTACACTATGACTTCCGCGCGCGCCGCGACACCCCAAATGAGCTGCGCGCTTATTTCCGCAAAATGGGCTGGCGCAAGATCGTAGCGTTCCAAACCCGTAACCCTCTGCACCGCGCCCACCAAGAGCTGACCTTTCGCGCCGCACGTGAAGCCGAAGCAAACCTGCTGATCCACCCTGTTGTTGGCATGACCAAACCCGGCGATGTCGATCACTTTACCCGTGTGCGTTGCTATGAGGCGGTTCTGGACCAATACCCACAAGCAACAACCTCTATGTCACTTTTGCCATTGGCTATGCGAATGGCAGGTCCCCGCGAGGCGGTTTGGCACGGGTTGATCCGTAAAAACCACGGTCTGACCCACTTTATTGTTGGCCGTGATCACGCAGGCCCCGGCAAAAACAGCCAAGGCGAAGATTTCTATGGCCCCTACGACGCACAGGACCTGTTCCGCGCGCACGAAGAGGAAATGGGCATCAAAATGGTCGACTTTAAGCACATGGTTTATGTGCAAGAGCGCGCCCAATACGAACCCGCCGATGAAATCGCCGATAAAGACGATGTGACCATCCTCAATATTTCAGGCACCGAGCTGCGTCGCCGTCTGGCCGAAGGTCTGGAGATCCCTGAGTGGTTCTCTTTCCCTCAGGTTGTTAAAGAACTGCGCAAGACCAAGCCTCCTCGTGCCAAGCAAGGCTTTACCGTCTTCTTCACCGGCTTCTCTGGCTCGGGCAAATCTACAATTGCCAATGCGTTGATGGTCAAGCTGATGGAAATGGGTGGCCGTCCTGTAACCTTGTTGGATGGTGACATCGTGCGTAAAAACCTCAGCTCTGAGCTGGGCTTTTCCAAAGAGCACCGCGACCTGAACATTCAACGTATCGGTTATGTGGCCTCTGAAATCACCAAGAACGGCGGCATCGCGATTTGTGCGCCCATCGCGCCTTACGCCACCACACGTCGTCAAGTGCGTCAGGGTATCGAACAGTTCGGTGCTTTTGTAGAAGTCCATGTTGCGACTTCGATCGAGGAATGTGAACGCCGCGACCGCAAGGGCCTTTATAAGCTCGCGCGCGAAGGGAAGATCAAAGAGTTCACAGGGATCTCAGATCCTTATGACGTGCCAGAAACCCCAGAGCTGCGCCTAGAGACCGAAGGTACAGATGTTGATAACTGCGCACATCAGGTGCTGTTGAAACTCGAAGCCATGGGCCTCATCAACGGAAACTGATCTCATCTGAGCTCAGTCGTTTTTGAAACGATAAAAGCCCCGCGATCACAAAGATCGCGGGGCTTTTAATACACATAAACGCGATATAATCCGCTAGCCTAATGGGATTTCATTAACCTTTTTGGGCTGATGATAACCGCGCTGCACGGCCGGACGCGACAAAATTTCCTGATACCAGCGGCGCACATTTGGAAATTGTGCAAGATCAACCTTCTGCCACTCATAACGAGAGACCCAAGGCCAGCACGCCATATCTGCGATAGAATAAGCCCCCGCGATGAAGTCTCGGCCTTCTAAACGTTCATTTAAAACCTTGTACAGGCGCTGTGCTTCCTGACCGTAACGCTCTTCGGCATAAGGTGCTTTGCCCGAGTTATACTTAAGAAAATGATGTGCCTGCCCCAGCATGGGTCCAAAACCTCCCATTTGCCACATCAGCCATTCGATTACCTCTGCACGCGGGCCCGCCTCTTTGGGTAGGAATTTTCCATAGGTCTCAGCGAGATAAATCATGATCGCGCCGCTTTCCATCAGGGAAACTCCGGTTTCATGATCAACGATCGCTGGAATTTTATTATTTGGGCTGATTTTTAGAAACTCAGGCGCAAATTGCTCGTCCTTTGTTATATCTATAGAATAGCTTTTGTAGGGCAGCCCCAGCTCTTCTAATAAAATCGAAACCTTGCGCCCGTTTGGTGTGGTCCAAGTATAAAAATCAATCATATGACAACTCCTCCATTTCTTTAGTTTGTAACAGATCTATTGGTTTGACGCAGTCCAATTTCAATTATGAGACCCCTAGGGACACATGGTCGAAAAAATCCTGAAATGTTCGAATAAGACAATTTAATACAAATACTACGGAAAATATTGTTTATTTTGTCCGCTTTAGACACCTGAAAATTCAACCCAAGACCGCATTAAATAGAAAATCATCTGCTTCTCTCTACATTTTTGATCGAATATAGAGACAACCATAAAGCTAGATCTCACGCAAATAGTCCATGACAGCCGGACGTACGCTTTGTTCTCCGCGATGGCGCGCATCCGCGACGATTTTGCGTAAATCGGTCAAGTTCACGCGCATCATCAGGGATTTAACAGGTCCTATCGAAGCAGGTCGCATCGACAGACGCCGGATCCCCATAGCTGCAAGACAGACAGCTTCGACGGGACGCCCCGCATCTTCACCACAAAAACTAAGCGGTGTCCCAGAGATTTCGCACCGCTCAACCACCCGTTCAATAAAGGAAAGAAAACTTATGTTCAGCGTATCATAGCGGCTGCGAACCCGTTCGTTTTCTCGGTCGGCTGCGAAAAAGAACTGCTTTAGATCGTTCCCACCAATTGATAGAAAATCAACTTCTTCAAAGAATTTAAGCGGTGCAAACCCCAGTGACGGGGTCTCGAGCATCGCGCCCACTTTCAAAGTCTTAGGCAAGACATGGCCCAGCTTACGTTCGCGATCCAACGTTTTATCCACCTCGCTACGTGCTTGCCGATATTCTTCGAACTGCGCAATGAACGGGAACATGATAGACAAAGGCCGCCCTTCAGCCGCACGTATTAGAGCCTGCAATTGCATCCGCATCACGCCGGGTTTGTCCAAGCCAACCCGGATTGCACGCCAACCGAGCGCCGGGTTGGGCTCATCCGCTGGCGTCATATATGGCAGAACCTTATCGGATCCGATATCAAGCGTGCGGAAAATAACCTCTTTGCCTTTCGCGGCGGCAAGAACCCGTGCGTAGCTTGCAACCAATTCTCCCCGTTTGGGCATTTGATTGCGGACAAGGAATTGTAGTTCTGTGCGAAACAGCCCAACCCCTTCGGCACCTGAAGTTTCCAGAGATGGCAGATCAGCCATCAAACCAGCATTCATCATCAACTGCAGCTGCTCTCCATCTACAGTGATTGCTGGTTTCTCGCGAATGGATGTATAGCGTTCTTTCGCCTGCGCCTGCATCGCAATTTTGTCACGAAATGCAGAGATCACCGTATCATCTGGGCGCAGATGCACCACACCTTGGTCGCCATCCACCAAGACATGATCACCGTTCAACGCCTCTGTGGTGATCTTACCCACATGGACCAATAGAGGGATAGCAAGGGCGCGGGCAACAATTGCTGCATGAGACCCGACAGAGCCTTCGGAGAGGATAATCCCTTTTAGTTTGCGACCATAATCCAAGAGCTCGGCAGGGCCGATATTACGAGCCACCAAAACAGGATCATCTGGCATTTCAGCGCCTGTTTCACTGCCCTGCCCTGTCAAAATACGCAATAGCCGGTTCGAGAGGTCATCCAAATCCGCAAGGCGTTCCCGCAAGTAGTTATCTTGCGACTGCGCCATCCGACTGCGCGCAAGGGATTGCTCCTTTTCGACGGCAGCCTCGGCGCTAAGGCCACGTGCGATGTCTTCCTCCATGCGCCGCATCCAGCTTTTGGAATTGGCAAACATACGATAGGCTTCGAGAACCTGTAACTGTTCTGCATCGCCATTTTGGGACTGCGCGAGCATCTTATCCACCCCGACGCGCAACTCATCTACGGCCTCTTGTAGACGCTCACGTTCACGATCAGGGTCTTCGGCGAATGGGTTGGTGACAACGACCCGAGGTTCATGCAGCCATATGTGCCCCTCGGTTGCGCCCTCTTGCGCCACGCCGCCTTTGAGCAAAACAGATTGCTTGTGCAATGGGGACAGTGCTGCCCCTTCACCGACAAAGGCACCCAGTTCTGTCATTTCCGCAATAACCATCGCGACCACTTCGAGAGCATAAATGGCATCCGCAGAATAGTCGCGGCTGTCTTTGGACTGCACAACCAAGACACCCAGCATTTCTCCAAGGCGTTGAATGGGAATCCCTAAAAACGAAGAATACCGTTCTTCGCCCGTTTCCGGCATATAGCGAAACCCGCGCGCATTGGGCGCATCTGCTGTATTGATGACCACA
This sequence comes from uncultured Paracoccaceae bacterium, assembly GCA_947499635.1. Lineage (GTDB taxonomy): Bacteria > Pseudomonadota > Alphaproteobacteria > Rhodobacterales > Rhodobacteraceae > Epibacterium. The sequence goes on from CANMPD010000002.1 coordinate 248,866, forward strand.
CCGCGACGCGCAACCCGGCCAACAAGCCCCTCGCCCACGCGCATACGTGTTTGATGAACAGATTCGCGGTTCAATCCTTCGGTGGCGCAGAGCTCGAGAGTTTCTTCGTCCCGAAATAGATAGATCGAGCACACTTCGGTCTTCATGCTGTCAGCAATAAGCGCGGTTATCTTATCCAATCGCGCCTGCCCGGCATCATCACCCGCCATGGCTTCACGAAGACGACCCAGCAGTTTACGGCTTTCGGTTTCGGTGTTGTTGCTCATGATTGGCCCTTCTTGGCGCAAACCTATAGAATTTACCGAATGGTCTGTATTTAACCATAACGTTGAGTGTTGCGAGGATATCGTCTCTTTCTTGTTTCATCAACCGCGACAAAGGCCAACATATTTTATAAACGGCATCATGTCTCAACGTTGAACGACAGTAAAAACGTTCAAAATCAATATCTCTGAATGTGCAAACCACCATTCACATTGAAAAAACTTGATAATAACCTGATCGCAAACACAGCAAAACCCCGCCGAGGGCCGACGGGGTTTTACTTAGTGTTGATATAAATTGGGCCGTTACGCTTTGTCTAATTCAAAGGCATCGTGCAGAGCCTGAACAGCCAATTCCATATATTTCCGCTCGACCAGAACCGATATCTTAATCTCAGAAGTGGTGATAATCTTGATATTGACACCTTCGTCACGCAGCACTTTGAACATTTTGGCTGCAACACCAGATTGAGACCGCATACCAATGCCCACAACAGAGACTTTTGCAACCTCTGTATCGGCAACCAGCTCAGCGTAGTTCAACTCGCCGGATGTCTTGATCTCGTCCAGCGCGACCTTTGCACGCGCAACCTGATCTGTCGGGCAAGAGAACGTCATATCGGTGCGCCCATCTTCGGATATGTTCTGTACGATCATATCCACATTCACGCCGGCGTCAGACAAGCAGCCAAAAATTGTCGCGGCAATTCCAGGACGGTCTGCAACTGACAAGCAGGTCAGCTTGGCTTCGTCACGGGAATAGGCAACGCCATTTACGATATTGGATTCCATAATTTCCTCCTCGTCACAGACCAGAGTACCGGCCTCGTCGGATTGTTCTTCAAAACTCGACAGTACACGCAGTTTCACTTTGTACCGCATCGCAAGCTCAACCGAGCGGGTCTGCAAGACTTTTGCCCCCAATGACGCAAGCTCGAGCATCTCTTCAAAGGCGATTTTGTCGAGTTTGCGCGCTTTGCTGCAAATACGTGGGTCAGTGGTGTAAACCCCATCGACGTCTGTATAAATATCACAACGCACGGCATCAAACGCTGCTGCAAAAGCAACAGCAGTCGTATCAGAGCCCCCGCGCCCCAACGTGGTGATGCGTCCCTCAGGAGAGATCCCTTGAAAGCCTGCAACCACTGCGACTTTCATGCCTTCGGCAAATTTCGCGTTAATATTCTCAGGTGGAATATCGTCAATACGGGCTTGGCTGTGCGCCGAATCCGTCTTGAGCGGCACCTGCCATCCTTGCCAACTGCGAGCTGGTACACCCATCTCTTGCAAGGTCAGCGCCATTAAGCCAGCTGTGACATTTTCACCGGATGAAACGACAGCATCGTACTCACGCGCGTCGTGCAACGGAGACGTTTCATTGACCCAGCCAACCAACTCATTGGTTTTGCCGGACATCGCCGAGACGATTACGATCACATCGTAGCCCTTGGATACTTCGACCCCTACGCGCTTGGCTGCGCGCCGGATACGATCCAAATTCGCGACAGAGGTGCCGCCAAATTTCATTACGAGAGTGGGCATAAGGGGCAGGTCTCCCTCTGCATCTATAGGTTAACGTTCGCGCGTGTGTAAGCGAGCCACGCAGCAAGAGCAAGAGCCTTATCAGAAACGTCAGGTTCGCCAGAAACTGACCGTCAGGATGGCGTAGACGGCCATCAGCTCAAGCCGACCCAGCCACATTGCAATCGCGAGGATCCATTTCGCTGGATCATTCAACGCAGCAAAATTACCGGCAGGGCCAATGGTATCCCCCAACCCCGGGCCAATGTTTGCAACAGCGGTTGCTGCACCGGACACGGCTGTGATGAAATCCAGCCCCGTCAGGGCCAGCGCCCATGCAACAATCCCAATCGTCACGATAAAAAACATAAAGAATGAAATAACCGAGCTCAAAACATCCTCGGTCACCGCACGTCCATTATACCGTGTCACAAACACACCATGCGGTGATCGAATACGCTGAATTTGCACACGAATAGACGCAAACAACAATTGATATCGGAAAATCTTAACTGAGCAGGCGGTTGACCCCGCACAGCCACCGATCAAACCGATGAAAAAGAACACCATGATTAGGAATGAGCCCCATTGCATATAGTCCACGCTGGCATAGCCTGTACCTGACATGATCGATGTGATGTTAAACAATGCCTCACGGACAGCCTGTTCAGGGTGATGTGGAAAAACCGAGACCAAGACAATCGAGGTCACGGCGACCAATATCGCGATTACCATCAGGAAAACGCGGACTTGACTGTCTTGCCACAAGGGGGTTGCCTGTCCATTTATTAGCTGGACATAACGTACAAACGGCAAGGCCGCGAGGATCATAAAAACAGATGCGGCGTATTCGGCTGGGCCTGAAAATGTTCCAAAAGACGCATCATAATTAGAAAACCCACCTGTCGACATCGTCGTCAGTGCGTGAACCAATGCGTCAAACACCCCCATGCCCAACGTGATGTAAACCAAGATACAAGCCAGCGTTAACACCAAATAGATCACCGAGATCTGGCTGGCAATTTGTTGAGCCCGTGGTAGGATTTTCCCCATAGTATCAAAGGCTTCAGATTTAAAAATCTGCATCCCACCGACACGCAATTCTGGCAGAAAAACCATTGCGACAACAATAATCCCGATCCCGCCCAACCACTGTAAAATACCGCGCCACAGCAAAATACCGCGTGGCAAATTGTCCAGCCCTGAGATGACTGTTGATCCGGTGGTTGTCAGCCCCGACATCGCCTCAAAAAACGCATCTGTAAAACTAAGCTCTGTTGCGCCAATCATCAAAGGCACGGCACCAAACAGTGGCAAGATCACCCATACAAGCGTTGTTAACAAAAACGTCTGTCGCAGGTCCAATCCGCGCCCGATTGCATTGCCGCAGGTCATGACCATACAGCCGCCCACCAGAATACAGACCAATGCGCTTTCTAAAAACACATGCCATTCGCCGTTCCTGTCAAGGATGTCGACCATCAAAGGAAACAGCATCATCATGCCTAAAATAGACACAAGCAGACCGGTTACATATCCAACGGGGCGTAAATCTAACATAAGGTGCACCGTTGGCAATCAACACCGCAAGTGTCAAGCCAAAGGCATCATTCCTCTTTCGAAGATGAAGCTGTGACGCCCGTCGGGCTGAGTGGTTTTTTAGGCGCGCGCGGACGTCGCTGTGGCGCTTTTTCAGATGTTTGTGTGGTTGTAACCGCAGGCTTGGCTGTAGACGCTTTAGACGGTATCGCTGCCGCCGAAGACCCTGTTGTTTTCTGGGCGACACGACGTGTTGGGGCTTTATTCACGGGAGCTTTACGCGTCGCGGTTTTACGTACCGGCGCCTTACGTGCAGGCGCGGCTGACGGCGCAACAGGCTGCGTCGTTGTCGGTGTGGATGTCGATGCTGCTTTGGTTGCAACGTTAGCTGCAGGTTGATCTAACGGTTCTGCCTTGTTTGGCACAGGCGCTGATTTTGTGGTGCTAACTTCGGATTTAGACTGCGCCGGAGCTGCTTTTTTCGTAACCGCTTTACGCGCCGGAGCTTTGCTCGTAGTTGCCGTTTTCGGTTTTCTCACACGTTTGTTCACAGGTGCAGCCGAGGGTGCTGACTTAGCCGATACAGTTGAGGCAGAGGCATCTATGGGTCCAACACCCATTATTTTCTGCTGCGCTTGTAACATCGCCTGCGCGAGATGGATCTGCTGTGATGGCGCGCCAGTCAAAAAGCCAGCCATATTCCGCATCATTTTGATTTGCGTTCCAACAGCAAACCCGACCCAAGAAGACGGTGTATTCGGATAGTCAGTAAAACCAGTCATGCGGATCATAAAACCTCCTTGGATGGCGCACACAAACATGCGTTTTCCAAGTATAACACATTTCACACACGTTATGGGAGAAAAAATGCCGCAATGCGGCATTTTTCGTCAATATGACATCACAGCAGTGGTTTACCCGCGGTGAACTAACGTTGAGAAAAGATGTGGATCAAAGCTTTCATTGGCGAATATCTCACCTTGGGTCAGCACAGATACCGCATCATGGCTATGTAGGCTTTCTTGGTGGCTGGCTATAACTCGAAAGTCTGAAATCCGGCTATCTGACTGTAAGGCCTCGCAAAACAAACGTGCTGCATCTTCAACAAAAATTGGATTGGCCGCGTTAAGCTCTGCAAAAGCTTGCTCGTCTTCGCGTTTGACCATCACCTGTGTTTCAGTTGGGACCGCTTTGCGACAATGATCGATTAGATCTTCAAACCACATCACCCCTTCGTCAGGGTTTAACAACACAGAAATCCGCGCAACTGAGCGCTGGGAATGGGGGGTCGCCAATTGGCCACGCGATTGGCGTGCGTGCTCGGACAGTTCTAAGGAACATGGGCATGTCGAAGAATATACATAATCCATGTGCAGGATTTTATGCCGCTGATCACCATGCTTTACCAATTCGAGCGCCAAATCGTAATATTGGTACCCGACTAAGCCAGATCTAAGGCTTTCAATTTTGGCAGGGAACGAAAACCGCATTTGCAAACGCGCATCGTAACTTTCTAAGTCCTCGATATAGTCGTCCACAACAGCTTCTAAAACATCCATTGAGAACGTTTTTTCCGCGTGTTTGTAAAACGACCGCATGATGCGCGACATGTTGATGCCTTTTTTCTCAGCATCAAGACTGACAGTCCCGGTGATCGAACTCTGTAACGTGAGTTCACCATTGTCCCGGCTGTGAAAGCGGATTGGCAGGCGGAAATTTGAAATACCAACGTGCTGAATTTGCTCCTGCGCGCCACGGATTAAGCTTGTCGGTCCATTTTGCAAATCGGGTAAAGTCGCACGATATGCTTCATCCACGATGAAATCTTCACGGTATTGACGCGACAGTTCTGGATAATTTTGCACAGCGCGTTCTGGCAGCAGTCGTGCAATGGCCGGATCAAGCTGTGCGATCTCGGTTTCCGTTACTGCCGATGCCCATTGTCGTAAGATTTCTAAGGCGCGTTCCGCCTCATCACGCTCTGGCATTGTTGTCGTATCACCCACATGCATATTCATCCCAAACCCCTTTCAAGCGCATATATCAGCTTGTAATCAGGTTGCTCATTCAACCTACCGCTTGCACTAAACACACTATAAACGTGCAAGCGAGTAACAAGTTCTCGCCACTACATTCAATATAGGGCGGCCAAGCTCATGGACAACCGCTCGGCTGCGACAAGCCGTTATGATATAGCAGCAAGTGCAGTACGAATATCGGCCACCAAATCATCCGTGTCCTCTAGCCCGATGGACAAGCGAACCAACCCTGGTGTAATGCCGAGCTCATCCTTTTGGGCATCGCTGAGACGTTGATGCGTAGTGGTTGCCGGATGGGTGGCAATTGATTTCGCATCACCCAGATTGTTTGAGATCACAGGAATTTGCAGTGCATCTAAAAAGGCAAAGGCTGCGTCTTTGCCGCCTTTGATATCAAGTGCGATAACCGTGCCACCATTTCCGTCCAATTGTGTCTGGATCAACGCGTGTTGCGCATGGGTTTCCAAACCTGGATAAATCATCCGTTCAAGTGCATCATGGTCTTGTAAAGATTGCGCAATTGTCAACGCCGAGGCTGCCTGAGCTCGGACCCGCAGATCAATTGTTTCCAGCCCTTTAAGCAAAACCCAAGCATTAAACGGGCTGAGGCTGCCACCTGTATGTTTCATATAGGGTTCAAGCGTGTCACGAATATAATCTTTGGTCCCCAGCACAACGCCGCCCAAAACACGCCCTTGCCCGTCAATATGTTTGGTCGCAGAATACACAATCACATCCGCACCTTGAGCAACGGCTTGTGAAAATACCGGCGTAGAGAACACGTTATCAACAACAACAGTTGCACCGACGCTATGCGCAATTTCTGCCACGGCTTTAAGGTCGATCACCTCAAGAGTTGGGTTTGACATGCTCTCGAAAAACACAGCTTTGGTGTCTGGGCGCACCGCTGCACGCCACGCGTCCAAATCTGTACCGTCAACAAACGTGACCTCAACGCCAAACCGCATCAAGATATTTTCGAGAATATAGAGACAAGAGCCAAACAATGCCTTGGCTGAGACCACATGATCGCCAGCCTTGACCAAAGACATCAGCGCGCCGTTTACTGCCGCCATTCCCGAGGCTGTCGCGAATGCGTCCTCTGTGCCTTCTAGGGCTGCGATACGGTCTTCGAACATGGCAACGGTTGGGTTGCCATAGCGACCATAGATGAATTCATCTTCGCCTAATTCAATAAAACGGGCTTCGGCTTGCGCGGCGGTTTCGTAGACAAACCCCTGCGTCAGGAACATTGCCTCGCTTACCTCATTATACTGGCTGCGGCGCGTACCGCCATGAACCAATTTAGTGCGTGTTTTCCAGCTCTCGCTCATCTGTCATCTCCAACGCATAGGTCGCGCATAAAAAACTCCCGTTCGGCCAAGCGAAAGGGAGCCCTGTTCGTCCTGACCTCTTTAGCGGTTTATTTTACGTGGGCCGCAATCCGGTAACAAATCACCCACGGTGTATTTTGCTACGCCGATAGGCCACACAGGTCAAGAGCCGCGCCACTTGCGCGAAGATCTGGGTAAACTAAATAGAAACCACCCTAACGCAATCTTTCCGCATTCGAGCATCCAAGAAAGCCCACTCCTTTTGAGATTAAAAAGCGCAGGCTTCTTTCCTGAAGCTTCGAATGTAGGGCAGTCGTATTAGTCTTTGGTCGCCTCATCCTCGGTGGTCTCAAGCGCATATGTCTGAAACAATTTCGCGTGTAACATAAAAAAGCCAAACATCGCCGCGCTTAAACCAAAGGTTTTAAAGTAAACCCACGTCTCGGTTGATTGCGTGCGCCATAGAATTTCATTCGCCACAGCAAGCGCGAAAAAGAACATGCACAACCGGCGGGTCAAAATCATCCAACCTTCGGCTTTTAGTGGCATCATCTCTTCCATCACCACTTTGAGGTAACTTTCACTGCGCAAAAGCCCCACAGCCAAAATTGAACCAAACAACAGATAGATCATTGTTGGTTTCATCTTGAAAAACCGGTCGTCATTTAACCAGACCGACAGCCCGCCAAAGACAACAATCAACACAAGCGTCAGCACCTGCATCTTGGAAAGTGTCCCCGTCAGGCGCCACAACGCCAGGGTCGACAAAACCATGAGCGGGACAAATCCTGCAGTCGCAACAATAAAGCCGTCATACTCGGATCCGCCAATTTGGAACATCTGCCCTTTAAGCCGCAGATACGCGATAAAAAACAGCACAACCGGACCCAATTCGAGAGCCGTTTTCAAAAGTGGGTTAACCTTGTGGGGAACGGATCCCCCATCTTTTTGTGCCAACACGACATTCCTTCTGTATGCGACCTTTAGCCGCCCATTTCTACAATCACCGCACCCAGTGCAATAAGCCCCATAAGCGCGCCGCGTCGCCATCCCACGGTTTCTTTTAAAAACAGCCAACCGATTAACGCCGCAAAGACGGTCGATGTTTCGCGCAAGACCGCAGCTTCGCCTACATTATCCAAACGCGTCGCCAACATAACAGAACCAAACGACGCAATGGCGACAACGCCCCCCAAAGCCCCCCGTACAGCCAGCGGCCCCAAGGCAGGCCTTTGAGACATATTCCACCAGCGCCAACAGGCAAATGGCGGAAAGGCCAGACTATCGATGGTAAAAAACCATGCCAAAAATGTCAGTGGATCTGCCGTCGCACGAATACCATAGGCATCATATGTCGTGTAAAATGCGACAAACAACCCCGTCGCCACAGCAAAGGCAAGCGCAGTCCCTAACATCTCGCGACCGGTTTCTAAAAAGAGATAATTATAAACCGCTAATCCAAAGATCCCCATCAATAGCACAGCAACACCAAACCATTGCTCGATGCTAAAGCGCTCTCCAAAGACCCAGTAAGCTCCGACAACCGCGAACAAAGGCCCTGTGCCACGAACCACCGGATAGACGACAGTATACGCGCCCTTTGTGTAAGCCAGCCCTTGGAGGATTTTATATATCAAGTGGATAACAAAAACGCCGGCGAATATAATCCACATATGAGGTTCAGGCCATGGAACAACAAAAAAGGCCACTGGCGCGGCCAAAAGCCCATATGCCGCGTCCATCGCCCCGCGCGACAGCCACGGATCATGTCGCCCTTTTTGTAACGCCCCAAAAATAGCGTGCAAAAGCGCCGCTGACACCGCAAGCAGCAATGCAAGTTGATGGCCCATCTCGGTACCTTCGAGCGAGATCAGCCAATCACTCACATGCGTTCCTTGTGTGTTATACAGCTCAAGCTTGGTCTACAGTGTTCACATCCAACCCGGTCAGGGCTGCAGCAAATTCTTCTGGGTCAAACGGGGATAAGTCGTCGATCTGCTCTCCCACACCGATCGCATGAATTGGCAAACCAAACTTATCTGCCAAGGCAACCAAAACGCCGCCCTTAGCTGTGCCATCCAATTTGGTCATCACCAGACCAGACACATCCGCAAGTTTCGAGAACACATCAACTTGGTTCAACGCATTTTGGCCCGTTGTCGCGTCGAGAACTAGCAACGTGTTATGTGGGGCTGTTTCATCTTTCTTGCGAATGACCCGGACAATTTTTGCCAGTTCTTCCATCAGATCAGATCGGTTTTGCAAACGCCCTGCCGTATCGATCATCAACAAATCGGCGCCATCGGCCTCGGCGCGTGTCATGGCATCAAATGCCAGGCTTGCCGGATCAGATCCTTCGGGCGCGGTCAGGACCGGCACACCGGCACGATCACCCCAGACCTGCAATTGCTCCACTGCAGCGGCACGAAACGTATCCCCAGCGGCAATCACCACTTTTTTGCCAGCCGCCTGAAATTGACTGGCAAGCTTACCGATTGTTGTCGTTTTACCAGAGCCATTCACGCCAACCACCAAAACGACCTGAGGTGTTTTCGGATATATTGGCATCGGCTTGGCCACGTTTTCCATAATGCGTGAGATTTCCTGAGCCAGAAGTTCACGAACTTCACGCGATGACACACGTTTCCCCATGCGCCCTTCGGCCAAATTTGCAGTCACACGCAGGGCTGTCCCGACTCCCATGTCCGCCGCAATCAGCAACTCTTCCAAGCTCTCAAGCATTTCGTCATCTAGGACGCGACGTACCTCAGAAGGCGCACTGCGTCCCATCAAGCGCGATAACAACCCCGCCTTTGGCGCAGAGCTCTGATCTGCAGGGGCAAGAGGTTCAGGTGTTTCAGGCACATCAGTCGATGCCCCTGCCACCGAATCCTCTTGCGGTGCCTCTTCCACAATGGCGTCCAAATCTTTGGACAGACGAGAAGACGATTTTAACAACCGGTCTTTCAGCTTGGAAAACAACGCCATTTCTTACTCCAACTCTTGCCTGCCCTTCACCTACTGCTGTTTTACAGCAGTTGCAAAGCCGTTGCGGCGAGAGCCATTGCAAAATGACGCAAAATGACAAAAAACGCGTGTTCCGCAACGGATTTTCCACATTAAAACAGCGAGCCCTGCCCCTCTGGGTCAGCTTTTGACGGCTTACTCGGTTTCGAACTGCGCTTGACCGACGCGGCAGCAGGCTTTGCAGTGTTTAAATCGTAAATGCCGTCTGCAAATTCAACACTCAAACCGGTGGCTTGCGCTGCTTGCGCCTGAGTTGTCACCAGCCCTTCCTTGGATCGCACCACAGCATATCCACGCGCCAATGTGGATTTATAGCTAAGAATATCCAATTGCCGTCCCGCAGTTGCAATCGCTGTACGGCGTTGTTCGCTTTGACTGCGGTGTGCCACATCCATTCTACGCAATAAATCATTCAATCGGCTTCGCTTTTGGTCAATATCGCGCCGGATCGGACGCACCGACAGCCGTGACCCTAAATTGCGTAAACCATTCGCACGTGTTTCAACCATGTTACGTAACACCGCAGGGCGCAGGCTGGCTGTGCGATCACTCAGAATAATACGCCGACGCTGCACCCCGGCAATCAACGCAGTGGGCAACCTGTCGGCTGTACGGTCCAAACGCTGTCGCGGCGTGTCTAATAGACTTTCAGCCCGCGGCAGGGCCCGCGACAGATCGTCTAGCCGCTGACGGCGCATAGCGATCATTCGTGTGGCTGCCTGCGTCATCCGCCCACCTTGTGACTCGCTCCAGGCCAGCAGTTCTAGGCGAACCGGTACTGCATGCTCTGCCGCAGCGGTTGGCGTCGGCGCGCGTAAATCCGAGACATAATCGATTAGGGTTGTATCAGTCTCGTGCCCTACAGCCGAAATTAACGGTATATCGCTATCAGCCGCTGCCCGAGCTACAATTTCTTCGTTGAACCCCCAAAGATCCTCAATCGCGCCCCCCCCACGTGCGACGATGATCAGATCTGGTCTCGGGAGGCTGCCGCCCGGGCTCATTTGGTTGAACCCTTTGATTGCACGGGCCACTTCGGGGGCACAGTTTTGCCCCTGAACAGCGACAGGCCACACCAGAACCTTTCGCGGGAATCGGTCGCGCAAACGGTGTAAAATATCACGAATGACAGCACCCGACGGCGATGTGACCACGCCAATCACGTGCGGCAAAAACGGCAACGGCTTTTTACGGTCCGCGGCAAACAATCCTTCGGCTTGCAGCTGTGCTTTGCGTTTTTCCAACAGCGCCATCAACGCGCCCTTGCCCGCAACCGCGACCTCTTCGACGTTCATGTTGTATTTGGACTGCGCCCCAAATGCGGTGAGCCGTCCGGTCACCACCACCTCAAGCCCCTCTTCGGGCACAACAGACAGGCCCGCGACTTGCCCTTTCCATGTGGTGCACGCCAAAACCGATTTATCATCTTTGATGTCGTAATATAGATGCCCTGAGCGGGCTTTAAAGACGCGCCCAACTTCGCCGCGGACACGAACGCGCCCAAAGCTCCCTTCGAGCGTTTTCTTGATTTCTCCGGAAATCTCGGACACCGAGAACTCGGGTGCGTTTTGACCCGGCGTGGGTTCATCTAGCAAATCGGACATATTGGCGCTTTCTCATTTGCGGCGCTGCTTGTTTTACGCGCGCTACCAGCATAGAACGCCAACCAAGCAAGGCCAAGCAGATCGGAGACATCCTTCCCATGAATATTCTTATCCTCGGTAGTGGCGGACGCGAACACGCGTTGGCATGGGCTGTGATGCAGAACCCCAAATGCGATAAGCTTTTTGTCGCGCCGGGCAACGCAGGAATTGCCAAGATCGCCGAATGCGCGGCGCTTGATCCCGAAAACGGCGATGCCGTAGTTGGCTTTGCGCAAGAACACGCGATTGATTTCGTCATCGTCGGCCCCGAAGCCCCCCTTGCCGCTGGCGTCGCCGATCGCTTACGCGAGGCAGGTATACTCACCTTTGGCCCCTCGGCAGCGGCTGCAAAACTAGAAGCCTCAAAAAGTTTTACCAAAGAAATTTGTGATGCGGCCAAGGCTCCAACCGCAGGCTATGGGCACTTCACCGATGCAGAGGCTGCCAAGGCCTACATTCGGAGCAATGGAGCTCCAATCGTCGTCAAGGCAGACGGTCTCGCCGCGGGCAAAGGCGTCATTGTCGCCATGGACGAACAAACGGCCCTAGACGCCGTAGATGATATGTTCGGCGGTGCCTTTGGCGGCGCGGGCGCAGAAGTTGTGATCGAAGAATTCATGGACGGCGAAGAGGCATCCCTCTTTGTGCTGTGTGACGGCGAAAACATTCTATCCATTGGCTCTGCCCAAGACCACAAACGCGTCGGCGAAGGCGACACAGGCCCCAATACCGGCGGCATGGGTGCCTATTCACCTGCACCCGTCTTGTCCTTAGAGATCGAAACGCGCGCGATTGAGCAAATCGTCAAGCCAACTATGCGCGTCATGGCTGATCGCAATACCCCTTATCAAGGGGTTCTTTACGTAGGATTGATGATCCAAGATGGCCAGCCCCGTTTGGTTGAATACAACGTACGCTTTGGGGATCCAGAGTGTCAGGTGTTGATGATGCGCCTTGGTGCTCAAGCCTTGGATTTAATGATTGCCTCCGCCGAAGGTCGTCTCGACAGCGCGCAAGTCAACTGGGCAGATGATCATGCTATCACAGTCGTCATGGCGGCCAAGGGATACCCCGAGGCCTATGAAAAAGGCAGTGTAATCACCGGGCTTGAAACCTTGCCAGAAGATAGCCGTAACATGGTATTTCACGCGGGGACCAAGGTGGATGCAGATAAGATCGTTGCGAATGGTGGACGTGTTTTAAATATCACTGCGCGTGGCGCCACTTTGGAAGAAGCCCATGATCGCGCCTACGCTATGGTTGATCAAATTGAATGGCCCGAAGGTTTTTCTCGCCGTGACATCGGCTGGCGCGCGCTCTCAAAATAAAGGCGCAGTCCTCCCGCCCCTTTTAAATGAACCATAGGTTCACCCAAAAGCCTTGGGCCGGGCAGCGCGCTTTGCGCGCTGCTGTTACGTATCTATAACCTATCAAGCGCAAGGTCTTGATCTACGTGTTTTGTACATCCGCTCAACACGCTCATATGCGTTAATTGCACGAATAAAAATGTAGATCAAAAATTCCGACGAACCGGTTTATCCAGGACACCACTCTTACAATGTTCGCCACAAAAACCGGCATCTCACAGCGCGGCGCGTAAGACAGTATAACATACGCAACCGTTGACGCCGCGCCTTGCTCCCGGTCGAGCAATCACATTTAGATTTGCTTTTCAGGCATGTGTACGACAAGACCACCCAGTTGGTCCGTAACCTTGATCTGGCATGTCAAACGCGAACGGCTCATGTCAGGTTCAAATGCAAAATCAAGCATGTCTATTTCCATGTCATCAGCCTTGGGAAGTTTTTCCACCCAATCAGGCGCAACATAGACATGACAGGTAGAACAGGCGCAAGCGCCGCCACAATCGCCTTCGATTCCAGGGATATTATTGTCACGCGCGCCTTCCATGAGTGTCAGGCCATTGGCGACCTCGACAACATGTTCTGTGCCGCTATGTTCGATGTAGGTAATCTTTGCCATTGTCAGACGTCCCTTGTGCATAGTTTTCGCATGTGCTGCCAAACTATTTAGCTAAGCCTCAGGCAACAGACCAGCCCAATTCGCACTCTTTACCCATGAAGTTCATAACTTCCCCGCATCTGCTTTGCGTACCTTCTAAAACTGCGATAAGGTTGACTAAATTCGTATGACATAGATAATTTCACCGCCTAAATCCTGCAATTTTGAGACAAATCATTATGAAAAAACGTAATTGCAGTGTTCAACCTCTTCTCTCAATTCGAAATCTATCCCGACTGTCGCTTAAATCTGTCCTCATTGCCCCAATCCTGATCGCCGGCTGCGCGACATCGCAGTCCTTTAACGCATTTGGGCGCGCAGCTCCTGCCGGGGCCACCGAAGGGACATGTTGGGATCGTACGATAATTCCGGCCCGTATCGAAACTGTAACCGAGCAGGTTTTGGTTCACCCGCCAGTCACGGACACTCTCGGGAAGACCGTTCAGCCTGCTATTTATGCAACTGAGACACGACAAAACATCGTCTCACCGCGCGAAGAGCGCTTCTTTGAAATACTTTGCCCAGAGGATATTTCACCTGAATACATCGCCTCTTTGCAGCGGGCTCTTGCCGTTCGTGACGTTTACACAGGCCCAATCACAGGATTATGGAACCGTGCAACTTCTGTAGCGGTCCACCGTTTTCAAACCCCATTGGGCATCGACAGCACATCGCTTTCTTTGGATGCGGCCAGACAACTTGGATTAACCGCGGTCGAGCGGACTGGGTTCTAGGTACCCAGCCGCCGAAATCTTGGGCAATCACGCCAACAGACTTGCTCCAAATCGCAGCACGGATTAGAGACATCACAGGGTAGTCCGACCCCATCCAGCATCCGAGCTCAAATGACCACATCAAAAATGACGAACCTTCCCTTTCTATCAGGTGCCTCACAGCGCCTGCGTGAGATGTTGGAAAGTCAAGCCGTCGACGTGTTTCTGGAAAGTGGCCAAACCTTATTTGAAAGAGGCGACGAAGGCGACGCTTTATACGCTATTGTCAGCGGTGCGCTCGAGATTTCAACAATTTCCGCAGCAGGACGTAAGCTGTCACTCGACCTTATGCGCAACGGCGCAATGTTCGGGGAAATCGCCCTGTTTGATCCGGGCGAACGAACAGCCACAGCAACTGCGATTGAACCCAGTCATCTGCGTCGGTTGCGCAACCGTGATATACTGCGTCAAATCCAAAGCCACCCAGAGCTTGCGGGTGACATGCTACGTCTTGCTGGACAACGTATGCGGTGGATGACTGCGCAATTGAATGAACAGGTTTTTCTATCGATGCCTACGCGCTTGGCACGTAAAATCCTGTATCTGACTCATAACCGCGCTGACCAACATCTGTCTTTGTCGCAATCTGAACTATCAGAATTCGTCGGAGCGACACGCGAAGCCGTATCCAAAACACTGTCCCATTGGCGCAAAGCTGGTTTGATCGAAATCAGTCGAGGCGGCATTACCATTTTGGATCGTGGCGGCTTGGCGGTTCTGGCTGATCCGGACAGCATCTAAGACGCCCTAGAATTACATTTCAGGTTAAAGTGCATGTCAAACATGCCGTTATAACGTAAAAGGCCGGACAGATTGCCGGCCTTTTAGATTGTTGAACTTATCTTTTTATTCGCTGAGGTTTAGCGCGACAAAGCGTGGCTCTCCGGCACGGCGTACCATAATGAACAGTGATTTACGTCCAGCCTCTTTCGCAGCATCAATCTGTGCATCCAAATCTTCGATCGAAACGACCTCATTTTGACCAGCTTCGGTGATCACATCACCAGGGCGAAGCCCCTTTTCCCAAGCTGCCGACGTTTCATCGACACTCAAGATCACCAATCCTTTGGCATCATCAGTCAAATTCATTTCGTCACGCAGACTATCCGTCACAATCCCAATCGTCAGGCCAAGGAATTCCTTTTCCTTAACATCAGGCACTGTGCTTTCAGAACTTCCTTCGGGTTGATCTGCAGCAATCGCGTCTTCGCGTCGTGTCAATGTCACCAATAGTGTTTCGGTTTTACCGTCACGGAAAACAACAACACGTACAGTTTTTCCAACATCTGTTCCGCCAACACGGCGCACAAGATCACGCGTGTCTTCGACTTCATAACCATCAAAACTTAGGATCACATCCCGCGCAAGCAGACCACCATCTTTGGCTGGGCCGTCTGGTACATCGGTGATCAGTGCCCCTTTGGGACTGTCTAATCCCATCGCCTCTGCCAAATCATCTGTGACGTCCTGAATACGGACACCCAGCCACCCCCGCCGAGTCTCGCCGTATTCCTTCAGCTGCGCGACAACTTTCGTCACCACGTTTGACGCCATAGAAAAGCCGATCCCGATTGATCCACCATTGGGTGACAAAATCGCGGTATTCACACCAACAACATCACCATTCATGTTAAACAACGGTCCGCCGGAATTCCCACGGTTGATTGCAGCGTCGGTCTGAATGTAATCATCATAAGACCCTGACAAAGCGCGATTACGAGCGGATACAATACCTGCGGAGACTGAAAACCCCTGCCCCAGAGGATTGCCCATCGCCACAACCCAATCGCCAACACGGGAAACATCACTGTCCCCGAATTTCACAAATTTAAGCGGGGACGGCGCATCAACTTTCAGCAAAGCAATATCTGTATTTGGATCTGTGCCCACGACGGTGGCCGGAAGCAATTCTTTGGGTTGACCATCACCCGGAAAGAACTCGATCTCGATTTCATCTGCCTCGGCAATCACGTGGTTATTCGTCACGATATAACCATCCTCAGAAATTACAAAGCCTGATCCCAAAGCCGAGGATCGACGTGGGCGCGGGGTCGCTCCGTTATCGCCATTGCGGTCTTGGAATTCACGAAAGAAGTCTTCAAACGGCGACCCTTCGGGGACAACACCACGTGGACCTGCTGGCCGCTCGACCGTCGTAGATGTTGTGATATTCACCACAGACGGGCTAATCTGCTCGACCAAAGGTGCCAGACTATCAGGACGCGCTTGTGCAGCAACACTATGCATAGTCAAGAAAAGACTACCGAGCACCGCAGCCCAAAGTAATCGCCAGGATGCGCCATCAAGCGCCTTGTTCGTCTTCAAGATTTTCACCTTTGCCTGCACCTATTTCACTCCTCAGTCACGCCAAATGGTCCGATTAACCAGATCTATCATAGACTTATCTATGCCGTCCCTTACGTTATAAAAGAGGACAGCCCGTACAAATTTAAAATATGCATATATCAAGCCAGAAATTTTCCAACCCGACAAACCGTATACGGCCCCGCGCGATGATATTGTCATAATCAAGTTGTCGACGGGTAAAACCACAATGGAAAATTCAACCTATCTCCACAAGGTCACACTAGCAAAACTTTGCCAGAAACGCCTCTCTCCTGCTCTCAATTCACTGTGACATTGATATTGCGTTCGAAAAACACGCCCAAGTCATGTGAATAATCACCCCCTACAGATAAATAGCAGCCCACAAAGAAAATGGGCCAGTCATATAGACCGGCCCTAAATTCAGATTTACGATGCCATGCTCAGGCCCGCAGAGTGGTGAAGCGCTTATTGCGATTCACCAACTGACGACTTGAGGTAAGTGAAAAACTCATTATCCGGTGACATCACCAGTGACGAATTTCCGGCCTGAAGCGATTTTGAATATGCATTCAAGCTGCGATAGAATTCAAAGAACTCTGGATCTGCACCGTAAGCATCCGCAAAAATGCTATTTCGCTGCGCATCTGCTTCACCGCGGATCACCTCGGCTTCGCGTTCTGCTTCAGACACCAATTCCACCTCGGTCCGGTCAGCTTGTGCACGGACACGCTGTGCTGCCTCGTTACCGCGCGCAATCTCGTCAGCCGCTTCACGCTCACGTTCTGCCCGCATACGAGCAAAGGTTGCGTTCAGGTTGGCCTGTGGCAAATCAGTACGTTTCAAACGCACATCGATCACCTCAAGACCCAGTTGACGAGCCTGTACAATCGCCCCATTGCGGATACGCAACATCAGCGCCGCACGATCAGACGACAAGATATCGTTTGAGCTCACAGACCCCAGAACTTCACGCGTTTGGTCACGCATGATTTTATCTAGGCGACGTTCTGCGCCAGAGATATCTTCGCCACCAACAGCCTGACGATAGGTATCAGCGTCGGCAATCCGGAAACGTGAAAAGGCGTCAACAACCAGACGACGATCATCCAGAGGCGTGACCTCAAGTGGGCCAACTTCCAAACTCAGGATACGGTCATCATAGCGTACAACTTGGTCGATAAACGGTGTCTTGAACGCCAAACCTGGTTCAGTTTGAACATTTACAACACGACCAAAACGCAGAACCAGCGCTTGTTCACGTTCATCAACGATAAACACGGATTGCAGAAGTACAAAAACCGCAATGGCGAGCCCGATGAGGCCCATAGTTGCCTTATTCATCAGTTGCTCCCTCCCAATGGTTTGCGCAGTTCATTCAGCGGCAGATATGGCACAATGCCCTGCTCACCACCTATGGACCCATCGATAATCACCTTATCGACGCGACCCAGAACCTCTTCCATGGTTTCCAGATACAAACGTTTACGCGTCACTTCCGGAGCTTTCTCATATTCTGCAAGAACAGCTGAGAAACGGCTGGCTTCACCTGACGCTTCGTTCACAACTTGCGCACGATATGCCTCGGCTTCTTCCAGGGTTTGTGCCGCTTGGCCACGAGCCCCCGCAAGTTTACGGTTGGCATAAGCATCCGCTTGCTTTTCAAGACGATCCCGTTCCTGACCCGCAGACTGAACTTCGCGGAAGGCGTCTTTGACGGGCTCTGGTGGATCGGCACCATCAAAGTTGACCCGGACAACACTCACACCACTGTCATAGCTATCAAGTGTGCTCTGGATCAGGGCTTCTAAACGGTCACGAATTGCACCGCGATCACGGTTTAGAATCGGCGCCAAATCGGATTGCGCAATAATTTCACGCATCGCAGATTCTGCGACGGCCTCGATTGTTGCCTGCGGATTTTCGAGATTAAACAGGTACTTCGCAGGGTCTATGATGTTCCAAACAACCTGGAAATCCACATCAATGATGTTTTCATCCCCTGTCAGCATCAAACCGGCATTTGCACCTGTTGATCCTGTGCCGATGTTTTCTGTCTGCTCAACACGAACCTGCAGAACCTCGCGAGAGACCAATGGCCAAGGTGCAAAGTTCAGGCCAGGCCCGCCAGTTTCTGCATATTTGCCCAAGAATAGCTCAACTGACGCTTCCTCGGGTTTTACAGTGTAGAAACTTGCCGAAGCCCAAAGCGCTGCAGCGACGATGCCACCGATCACAAGACCGCCTTTGGTCATCATAGGGCCAGATGGTCCTGTACCGCCATTGCCGCCAGAGCCACCGCCCTTGCCACCTTTACCGCCCATTAAAACGCGCAGTTGCTCTTGGCCTTTTTTGACCAGCTCATCAATCTCAGGAATCTGAGGCTGTTCGGGGCGACGTCCTCCGTCACCTCCGCCATTATTTCCTCGATTTCCTCCACCCGAAGAGCCACCGCCCCCCCATGGGCCACCATTATTGCCAGCCATGCGTCTCCTATCCATCTCTCTGCGGTCCCTTTTCGGGCCGCAACAACCTATTATTTGTGGCGATGTTACGATATTTCAACCGTAAAACCGCCGTCCTCTGGTGGGTTTATCGCACCGGAGATTTCATTGTTACTAATTCTTCCGACATCGTTGGGTGTACTGCAACCGTGCGATCGAAATCTTCCTTTGTCGCCCCCATCTTCACAGCGATCCCCGCGAGTTGGATCATCTCACCTGCGCCCGGAGCAACGATGTGACAGCCCAGCACCTTGCGAGTCGCTTTAGACACCACCAGCTTCATCAACACCTTTTGCGCGCGCCCTGCAAAACTTTGCTGCATAGGCTTGAACGAAGCAGCGTAAACTTCAATGTCCTCTTGCGCGCGAGCGTCTTCTTCGGACAGACCCACAGTCCCCATTTCGGGCTGCGTGAAAATCGCCGTCGGAATTAAATCGTGATCCGGGCTCGTTGGGTTCCCGTTAAACACAGTTTCGACAAAAGCCATACCTTCACGGATCGCGACCGGCGTGAGGTTCACACGGTCTGTAACATCCCCAATAGCATAAACAGATGGAACAGCTGTTTGAGAGTACGCATCGACAGTGATTTCACCTTTGCGACCCCGTGCGATTTCCAGCGCTTCCAGACCTAGGTTATCTGCATTGGGCGAGCGCCCTGTCGCAAACATCACTTGATCGAAGGTGGTCTCGTTGCCTTTTGTATCGGTGACAACGATTTTCCCGCCTTCGCTGCGCATCGCAGTCACGTTTTCGTTCAACTGCAAGTCGATGCCCGCAGTCACCATTTCGGCAGCAACAAGTTCGCGTGCTTCGTTATCAAACCCGCGTAGAATCTGCTCACCACGATAGAACTGTGTGGTTTTCACCCCTAGTCCGTTCATAATGCCCGCAAATTCCGATGCGATATACCCGCCACCAACGATCAAAATACGTTCTGGCAGGGTTTCAAGATGGAAAATCTCGTTCGAAGTTATCGCAAGCTCTGCACCAGGGACATCTGGCACAACAGGACGACCACCGGTTGCGATCAAAATATGTTTTGCCGTTTTTTTCGTGCCATCTGCCAATTCAACCGTGTGCGCGTCTGCAAGCTTGGCTCGCGCGTCAAAGCTCTCAACCCCTGAATTTTTCAAAAGGTTGCGATAGATACCCTCAAGGCGATCCAGCTCAGCGTTCAGTTTGGTTTTAAAGTGGGTCCAGTCGAAACCATTCGAGCTGAGGTCCCAGCCATAGGCACGACCGTCTTCGATCATACCTGAGTATTCACTGGCAAACACCATCAATTTTTTAGGAACGCAACCGCGGATCACACATGTGCCACCGTAGCGGTCCTCTTCAGCCAAAGCGACTTTAGCGCCGCCCGCGGCCGCAACACGTGCGGCCCGAACACCGCCGGATCCACCACCGATTACAAAAAGATCATAGTCAAAGCTCATGCGTTTCGCCTTTCAACACGTCTTACCCAGCGGTATCCCACAAGGCGAACGCGATGGGAACCATAAATCCCCAAACACCCAAGCCTTCTGCACTGACCAGAGGGCCAGTTACCTACATAGCCTTGTCCAGTTAGACATTCTTATCACAGTTACAAGGCACGTGTAGCCTGCCATGGTCCAAAATCTTTAAACAGGGCAGCCTGATCTGTTAAACCCACGACACCGCGCAAAGTAGGCAGCGTAGACGATCATAATTTCGAATTCTCAGTACCCATTACACAAATATCTGATCATGCATCTAAATCCGTAAAGAGGTTCTCAGTCTCTAAGAAATCAAAACGCTCGTGTTCTACAGTGCCATCATTTATGTCGCGCACCTCGACAAGACCATCCCCATAACCGATGACAATCCGGTCACAAATATCTATAAACAAACCACTTTCAACAACACCCGGGATCTGGTTCAAAAGCAGTGCCAACTGTCGTACGTTGCCGATATGAGTCAGGTGCAAATCTAAGATGTGATTTCCGGAATCTGTAACAAAGGGCTGATCTCCCGACATTCGCAACGATGCTGATCGCCCCAATACATCCACCGAAATCAATGCTTCCTCGATCAAGGCGCGTGTCGTGTGCAACCCAAATGCCAACACTTCTACAGGGAGAGGAAACGCGCCGAGCGTTTCAACTTCTTTACCTTTGTCGACGATAACCACCATTTGATCAGACGCGTTTGCAACAATTTTCTCGTGCAGATGCGCTCCGCCACCACCTTTGATCAGATTAAACTCACGATCAAATTCATCTGCGCCGTCAATTGTCAAATCCAACCAGCGCGCTTCATTTAATGTCACCACATGTATTCCGACATCGCGCGCTAAATTCGCCGTCCGTATTGAGGTTGGCACGGCGGTAATATTCAACCCCTCGTTTTGCACCATGTCCCCAAGGCATCTGACAAGCCAAGACGCGGTTGAGCCAGTCCCCAGCCCCACACGCATACCATCCTCAACCATATCCGCCGCCCGCCGCGCCGCGACATATTTAGCCTTATCAATTGGGGACAGCTCTCCGCTCATTTTTCTACTCCGTGGCTTAACACTCAACCCAGATCAGGCTTTGACCGAAGCGTACAACAACAGATCCCCTGAGGCGAGATGTCCTTTTGACTTGAACACCTTAAAACACGTCACAGGAAACCGATCTGGCGAAACACTGCGTGTTTCCTATAGGAAATGTCGCAAACATACATGACCTATCTCGAAAGCCGATTAGAGTTACAGCATGATCCATGACGCCACTAAGCCACTTATTCTCCATTATGCACCAGATAACGCCTCGCTTGTTGTGCGCTTGGCGCTCGAAGAGTTGGGCTGCACTTACAAAACAGTGTTGGTAGATCGCGCGCGTAACGCACAACATGCGCAGCCTTATCTCGCGCTTAATCCCAACGGCCAAATTCCTGTATTGGAAACCCCCGACGGCCCCTTATTTGAAACAGCCGCGATCCTACTTTGGCTTGCAGATCGTCATGGTAAGCTGGCCCCTGAACAAAACTCTCCGCAGCGCGGCCTGTTTCTCACATGGTTATTTTGGGTCTCCAACACCTTACACAGTGACGTTCGTATTCTTTTCTACCCGCACCGTTATGGCACTGCGGAAACGTCAGACCCGGCGGGTCTGCATCAAAAACTGCGCGAACGCATCACGACGCACCTTGCTTGTGTTGAAGCGGCACTTGTTAAATCGCCGTTCCTCACCCATTCACAAGACGGGCAACCCACGCTTTTGGCACTTTACCTGCCTTGCCTTTTACGCTGGCTTCACCTCTATCCAATTGACAGTGACAAACACTGGATACGGCAAGGCACATACCCAACGCTTGCACAGCTCGGTGTCAATCTGGAAAAACGGCGCAGCGCCAAAACTGCGCAGCTGGTCGAAGGTCTTGGCTCAGCTCCGTTTACCAACCCAACACTCCCCAATCCCCCCGAAGGATCCGCTCTCTGATGTTTCTCTCTGTCTTTGATATGTTCAAAGTGGGCATCGGCCCATCTTCATCACATACGATGGGTCCAATGGTCGCGGCTGCTCGGTTTTTGGATATGGTCCGTGCTGCACCCTTTGACTGCTCTGGTCTGCGCGCCAGCTTACACGGGTCATTGGCCCTCACTGGCGTGGGTCACGCCACTGATCGCGCCACCATTCTCGGTCTCGCGGGATTTCTCCCTGATACTTACGATGATGCAAAAGCCGAGGCTGCTTTGGACAATATCCATGCGTCCAACTCGATCACTCTGGAAGGCCTAGGCACGCTTAACTTTAATCCCAAAACAGATCTCATTTTTGACTACGACACGGTGTTATCAGGTCATGCCAATGGCATGATCCTAATGGCCACGGATGCGCAGGGCGACGTTATTTTACAGCAAGTGTTCTATTCCGTTGGCGGCGGCTTTGTGCTTACCGATCAAGAGCTAGCGCACGGAACGTCCACCGATACCGGCCCTATCGTGCCCTACCCATTTGAAAGTGCTGCTGAAATGCTAAGCATGGCCGCAACATCAGGTCTTAGTATTGCTGCGATGAAGCGCGCCAACGAGCTGGCCCGTGGGGGCCCATCGACCTTGAAAAAAGGGATTGATCGCCTCTGGTCCGTCATGAATGACTGTATAAATCGCGGCCTTGAACGCGATGGTATCTTGCCAGGCGGGTTGAATGTGCGACGTCGCGCCAAAGGAATTCATGATAGTCTCATGCAGGAACGCGGTATGAACTTGGCACCTCCGCATACGATCAATGACTGGATGAGCGTCTATGCCATGGCCGTAAACGAAGAAAACGCCGCCGGAGGACAAGTCGTTACGGCCCCCACAAACGGTGCGGCGGGCGTGTTACCAGCCGTTTTGCGCTATTACCTCGACCACGTCCCTGGATCGTCAAGCACACATATTGAGGACTTTCTTCTTACGGCTGCGGCCATCGGTGGGTTGGTGAAATACAATGCCTCTATTTCTGGCGCCGAAGCAGGATGCCAAGCCGAAGTGGGTTCAGCCGCCGCAATGGCCGCTGCAGGCCTATGTGCCGTGATGGGCGGCAGTGCTGAACAAGTCGAAAACGCAGCTGAAATTGCCCTTGAACACCATCTCGGCATGACCTGCGATCCAGTCAAAGGCCTTGTTCAGGTTCCCTGTATTGAACGCAACGGTCTTGGCGCAATTAAAGCCGTCTCCGCAGCCTCACTGGCGTTACGTGGCGACGGTGTTCATTTTGTTCCATTAGATGCTGTTATCGAAACGATGCGCCAAACGGGGCAAGATATGCACGAGAAATACAAGGAAACCTCTCTTGGTGGCTTGGCGGTCAACGTGCCGAACTGTTAGGTATCACCCTAAAGACGTGGGCTCTGCACACCTAAGTACTGTGCAATCACTTGGCTCAGGCAGGATCGCGGTAGCAATGCCAACAAACCCGGTCCATCCGCCTCTAGAGTAATGTCACTTGCACATGCACGGTTGGACGTCCCGATAGATTGCATCGGCGACAAATCAAGCCCGTCGATGGGCCATTCGAACCCCGTCGACCTGCCTTGCACCTGTGCTAAAGGGAACAAGGATACCGGCTGATTTACCTCTAAAGACAAGGCTATTGGGCGATCAAGGTGTATCACAATCTCATGTTCGCCAAGCAAAATACATGGGGTTGGATGATCTTGCACCAAAA
Organism: uncultured Paracoccaceae bacterium; assembly: GCA_947499635.1. Taxonomy (GTDB): domain Bacteria; phylum Pseudomonadota; class Alphaproteobacteria; order Rhodobacterales; family Rhodobacteraceae; genus Epibacterium. The sequence continues at coordinate 273,017 of CANMPD010000002.1, forward strand.
CATGCAGCGCCGCGAGTTGATGATCTAGCCTCGCCCCCAAGAAACCAACGGCTAATGCAAAAGGTGCAGAAATCGTTCGGAGCGCTTTGTCAAAATCCGTCGTGTCTTGCTCTGGAATATGCAAAAGAGACGAGATCGCTGCGGGTTGATTTTGCTCCATCCCGCGCGAGAACCGTGCGCGTGCCGCTGCACTCAGGGAATCTAGATCTCCGATCACCACTTCTGGAACACACCCAAAGGCCAGAGCCTGATCTGCGCCACCATCCGCAGCCACCAACCGTGGGGCGCAGTTTAATGCCATGCGCAAATCGTCTTCACACGCTGCTCCACCGCCAATGAGCGTCACGGGTTGTTCAAAAATTAACGTTTTGCATGTCATGATTAACTTTGGCTCTTGATGGCGTAAGTTCACGTAATATGCGGTATTTCTTGCCAAACAAAAGAGCACGGGCCCTTTGGCCATATTCTAAACACAAAAAAATACGACAAATTGCATAAATTCGGACCGAATTCGACCTCTATCTGAATATTATAACAGCACGAACTTGGCGAGGACGAGCTGAACAATGGTACAAAATAACAAGGTCTTGACCGTATCTTACGGGACATTTTCCTGTACGTTAGAAGGGTTTGAAGAATCCTTTGACACCATGAAAGCCATTGCGGAATATTTCCGTGATCTCGCGGCCGATGACCGCTATTTCGGCGCAGAGCCGCCGCAACCAGATGCAGAAATGCTGGCCCGAATCGCGCAACGTGAAATTACCCGCCAAGTAGAAGCACGTACGAGTGATGCCGGGATCCATCTGCGAGCCTCAGAAAACCCTCCCTCTGAGGCGCAAAACGACACCGCTGCAGCCAATCCTGAGACGTCAACACTGCCCGCTCAGTCTGCGCCCCCCCAGTCTGCGCCGACACAGCCTTCTACCTCGTCAGAAAGCCCCGTCGAAGACGTGCATGACATTTCCTCCGTCACCGCATCTGTCGAAACAGCTGAGATCCCCGAGACAAGTTCACAACCCGTAGAAGAAACTGAAAACACTCAAGATACAGAAACAACTGTCGCCGATGTTGAAGACACTGCTGACCTCGACACAGAGATAGATTCTGGATCAGACGCCGAAGCAGAAATTTGGGGCGTTGAAGAAGCATTGACAGATGTCTCTGCGGCGCAGACAAATTCAGATGTCATCATTCCCGAACCAGAAGAAGAGCCCGTATCCGCAGCGGACAGCATCGCAGCAAAACTTATGCGTATTCGGTCTGTGGTCACAAAATCAGCCGCTTCCGACGAGGACTTCACCGAAGACCAGCATGCCGAAAGCCTGTCTGCACAAGATGCGTATCGTAAAGAAACTCTACGTGATCTAGAAGCGATGCTTGGCGAAGACGATCAAGCAGAGAATGTGCCTACTGACGACCTCTCCTCCGTCGAAACACATATAGACCCGGTTGAAGACCAAGACATCGATGACTTGGTAAGTAAGGCAATCGCTTCGTCTTCAGAGGTGGAAACAGACGCAGCACCGTCTGAGGATACCGCACCCCGTGATATCGTCAACGATGTGCAAGAGAAGACCGTCAACGAGACTGCAAAACCTGTGGTGAAACGAGGACGCGTCATTCGTGTTCGCCGCAAGGCTGAACTTAAAGACCTCATCGAATCGACCGCAAAAGACGTTCAAGAACCAGAACCACAAAGCGAGTTAGCGTCATCTATAGCGCCCCCTGCAGCTGAGACACCCACCCCTCTGACACCAGAGATATCATCCTCTTTAAGCGATGATGAGGAACAAGAGCTGATCGCAGAACTTGCGGCCGTCGAAGCTGAGCTTCGCGCTGCTACTCAGCCTGACCCATCCGAGATGGCCGCTGATGCAAGTGATGAGGAAGATGCACATGATGGTTTCTCTCTTGAAGCGCTTGGCCTCGACGAGGCAGATCAAACCACCGCAGTTCTTGATGTCGAAGAGCCTACAGAAGTTGATACAGCAGCGACGATCCTTGGTGAAACCAACGCATTAGATGGTGATGTTTCACGCCTCATGGCGACTGCCGGGGACAAACTTAATGAGGTAGATACGGCCGAGTCTCGTGCCACTTATAATCAGCTGCGCGCAGCTGTTGCGGCGGCCCAAGCAGATACTATCACTCACGAGGACAGTGAAGACGCTAAAGCACAAGTTTATCGTGAAGATCTTGCCGAGGTTGTACGCCCTCGCCGCCCTTCAAAAGCCAAAGCACAAGCCATTGCAGAAACCAAGGCGAACGCCAAAACAGCAGACCGGCTTGAACCTCTTCAATTGGTTGCAGCTCAACGTATCGACCCAAAGCCTTCTACACCTCGCAAAACTGGGCCTGAAGGTGAAATTATTGAGCGCCGCCGGGTCGCAAGACCAATTTCACCACGTCGCATCTCATCAGACACAGAACAAGGTGCGAATACAAACTCCGAGAACATCGCCAGTTTTGCAGAATTTGCCCTCGATCAAGGTGCAACCGAACTCAGCGAGCTCCTCGAAGCTGCAGCCTCTTATTTGGTGCAAATCGAAGGGCGGGAACATTTTTCACGACCGCAACTCCTCAAAACTGTACGCAACCTTGATGAAGACAGCTCACCCAGTCGAGAAGACAGCCTGCGTGCTTTTGGTCAGTTACTGCGTAAAGGCAAATTGGATCGCGCCGAAAATGGTCGTTTTACGATTAATGCGCAAACCGCCTATTCAGATCGGGCGGCTGGGTAATTAATCCCATCAACAGCAATGTGAACGGCGTGCATTTTTGTGCGCCGTTTTTATGTGTGCGTATGCGAGCAGAATCAAACCACGCAGCGTTATAGCATAAGAGGTAAATCCACCGCTCCGCGCATTAAGACAAAGGCACGCCCTGCAACTTGAATACCGGCCATCGCATCTACAGGTCCCAAACGCGTCACGCGCGCCTGACCTGGACGTCCCATCCAGTGCCCCTGTTCTGCGATATAGCTATCGCTTTGCATCAACCCTTCTGACCATAAATAGGCGCCTGCGGCACCTGTGGCCGACCCTGTAAATGGGTCTTCCGCAGGATTAGGGGGCGCCAACAACAAACGTGAAAATGTATCCCCGTTTTTGACCCCTTTGAGTGTCACCAGATAGGGTTCCATCACTTCGGCCCAGGTGTCTTGAAAATCCGCGCGCAACTGTTTCAGCGCTGCGATATTAAGTTTCGCAGCCCGCAAAGCGTCATGATCCCGCAAGACCGTCACCACAAAAGGTAGCCCTGTCGACACCATACGTGGCTGCCCAATAATCGCGTCGCAAGATAAAGAAACAGCTGCTGCGACACTTTCTAGATCCGCGTATGGCCCAAATTGAGGGGCAACTTGTGTCATTTCGATTTCATCGCCCGACAATGTAATCTGTACCAACCCTGCCTGTGTTTCGAGCACGCATCCGTCACCAGAAATCAGACCACGGTCACGCATCGCCGCCACGGTCGCAATCGTGGGGTGTCCCGCAAAAGGTATTTCTTGGCTCGCAAGAAAATATCGCACACGCATGTCGGCGACATCCGACGGCCCCGTGAATGTACATTCAACAAGCGACGTCTCGCGCACATAGGCGCATGCCACATCCGCAGGTAAATGAGCGCCATTGTGAACGACAGCGCAACCGTTGCCACCAAATGCCTGATCGGTGAACGCATCTACCCAATCAAAGTCAAAGCGAGGCATCTACATATCCCTTTCTCATTCTCTAAAAGCTCCGACCTCTAAATGCCCAACGTCCACGAAATCTCAGATACAAAACAATAGGCACAAAAAAAACGGGGCGTACACCGCCCCGTTTTGTATTCTCATCAAGCAATCACTTAGTAGTGCATGGATTTCGCGAGCGGGTTTGCGGCCATAGGAGGTGCAAACTTGGTCAAATCAATACCTTCAACTGCAATTTTATATTCATCCACAGTCGGCGTGCGGCCCAGGATTGCGGATAGAACAACAACCGGTGTTGATCCCAACAGAGATTCACCTGCTTTGTCTTCTGCATCCTCAACCACACGGCCTTTGAACAGGCGGGTAGACGTTGCCAAAACCGTATCGCCTTTAGCCGCTTTTTCCTGGTTCCCCATGCACAAGTTACATCCCGGACGCTCAAGATACAGAATATTTTCATATTCGGTCCGCGACGTAGTTTTTGGTGCGCTATCGTCGAATTCGAAACCGGAGTACTTTTGCAAGATTTCCCAGTCACCTTCAGCTTTCAGCTCATCGATAATGTTGTATGTCGGTGCAGCCACAACCAGCGGTGCTTTAAATTCAACTTTACCTTCGGCCTTTTCCAGGTTGCGCAACATCTGAGCAACGATTTTCACGTCGCCTTTGTGCACCATACAGGATCCAACAAACCCCAAGTCGACCTTTTTTTCCGCTTTGTAATAGGAAATCGGGCGAATGGTATCGTGTGTATAACGCTTAGAAACGTCCGCGTTCGCCACATCTGGATCTGCAATCATAGGTTCATCAATGATATCGAGATCTACGATAACTTCGGCAAAATATTTGGCGTTATCGTCAGGCTTCAAGGCAGGTTTTTCACCAGATTTGATCTCCTGGATACGCTTATCAGCAATCCCGATCAGTTTTTGCAGCATGCCATTTTCATGTTCCATGCCCTTGTCCATCATAATCTTGATACGGCTCTTGGCAATTTCAAGCGATTCAATCAACGTGTCATCTTCTGAAATACAGATCGAGGCTTTAGCCTTCATTTCTGCAGTCCAGTCCGTGAAGGTGAATGCTTGGTCGGCCAACAAGGTACCGATGTGCACTTCGATGATCCGACCGAGGAAAACGTTATCCCCGAATTGCTTGAGCATCTGCGCCTGTGTTGCATGCACAACATCGCGGAAATCCATATGATCCGCCATTTGCCCCTTAAAGGTCACTTTGACAGATTCAGGGATCGGCATTGTCGCTTCGCCAGTGGCCAGAGCCAAGGCCACAGTGCCCGAATCCGCCCCAAAAGCAACACCTTTGGACATGCGCGTATGGCTATCACCACCGATAATAACAGACCAATCATCAACGGTAATGTCATTCAGAACCTTGTGAATAACATCGGTCATCGGGTGATAATTACCCTTAGGGTCACGTCCGGTAACCAAGCCAAAGTCGTTCATAAACTTCATCAGTTTTGGTGTGTTTGCTTGCGCTTTGAGATCCCAAACAGATGCAGTGTGACACCCAGACTGATATGCGCCGTCAACAGATGGCGACAGCACGGTCGCCGCCATGGACTCAAGCTCCTGCGCAGTCATCAAGCCCGTCGTATCCTGAGACCCTACAATATTAACTCCGACGCGCACGTCAGAGCCTGCGTGCAAGACTGTGCCCGGCGTTACGCCAACTGCGTTTTTGTTAAAGATCTTCTCAACAGCGGTCAGACCTTGACCTTCGATTGAAATTTCTTTCGCAGGGGCAAATGCGGATTTCAGTTCGATGCCCAATGTTTCACAAGCAAATGTTTGCAGTTTTTTCCCAAATACAATCGCGTAAGAGCTGCCCGCTTGCATGAATTCAACTTGCTGAGGCGTGAAAGAATCGTCGAGATCGACAAGTTCTTCATCGCCAGCTTCGTTGAACAGCTTCTTTTCTTTGGTGTTGATCGTCAGAACCGTACCGGTATCAACCGAATATTTCTGCTCCAGAATAGGGTTGCCATCGTTGTTTAAGATGGGGTTGCCATCGCTATCAACTTTTTTAACCCAGTTTTTCAGATCGAGGCCAATCCCGCCGGTCACACCAACGGTTGTCATGAAGATAGGAGAGATACCATTGGTTCCCGCCACAATCGGCGCATAGTTGACAAACGGAACATAGGGGCTGGACTGCTTCCCTGTCCACAGGGCCACGTTGTTCACACCTGACATGCGTGAAGAGCCAACACCCATCGTGCCTTTTTCTGCAATAAGCATCACACGTTTGTCAGGGTGTTGCAGTTTCAGGTCCTGAATTTCTTTTTGCGCACGTTCGGTAATCATACATTTCCCGTGCAATTCACGGTCTGCGCGCGAGTGTGCTTGGTTGCCAGGCGATAGAAGGTCGGTCGAGATATCACCTTCGGCGGCAACATATGTTACAACTTTGATTTCTTCATCAATAGCAGAAAGCTTTGTAAAGAACTCTGCATCAGAGTAGCTCTCAAGAATATCTTTGGCGACGGTATTACCGTCTTTATAGGCACTTGCCAGACGGCTTGTGTCGGCCTCATACAAGAACACTTGTGTCTTCAGAACATCTGCAGCTTGTTGTGCCAATGCTGCATCGTCGCCCAGCGCCAAATCCAACAAAACGTCTACGGATGGTCCACCCTTCATATGGGATAGCAGTTCAAATGCGAAATCGACTGAAATCTCTTCAACGACAGCCGTACCTAGAGTGATTTCTTTCAAGAACTTCGCTTTTTCAACGGCCGCGCTCGTGGTGCCGGGAAGCGTGTTATAGATGAAAAATTTCAAAGAATCTTCGCGGTACGCGTTTGAGACATCTTTAATTTGAGCGATCAGCTCGCTGACAAGAGCACCGTCATCGATAGGCTTAGGGTGCAAGCCATCGGTTTTACGCGTTTCGATCTCTTCTAGATAATCTGTGTACAAGCTCATGACGATCCCGGGGTATAAGTTAGGTTGGGCTTGTCCGTCGCGTCGTAGAAACAGGGATGAACCTACTGGCGTGCCGGGTCAAGCTAGCTGTATGCAATAGTATGCCATACGTGATTTTCTTTCAAGGTGTTTCGACGATCAATGACCAGACGAAACTATACAAATCTGCGATATATTTACATTTCGACTGCACATTGTCTTACGGATATTATCATTCAAGCAAACTAGCGCCTCAAGCTTGCCATACGCAAATGCGTCTCTTTTCCCGTATCGTACAGTAAAAACGCCTCCAAAGTGACGGATGCCCTATTATTTCCGACTGGGCATCCGAATGTCATATTAGGTTATGGCCTTAGTGTACCGGCACAGGCGAAAAATCATGTTGCCGCGCCAGCATAAACGCCATTTTACGATTCGAAACCAGTGCCAGTTGCTCCCCGGCACCGTCATGCACAGCGTAGAGTTGCGTGCAGCCTCGGGCAGAGGCGCGGACATCTTCTGGTAAATCCTCGATATCTACTGCTTTCACGTAAACAACGCGATCTGCAGCCTCAAACATGTCCGGCGCGTCCATATTTACTGGTGTATGCATGCTCTCAGCCCTTCCTTATGTTAATTGTTTGAACAACTGTTTCGGGTCGTGACCGTGTCAGGTCCACGTGCAGCAAGCCATTCTCAATCACAGCTTCACCGACCTCAACACCATCTGCCAAGACAAACATACGCTGAAACTGGCGCGCCGCGATCCCGCGGTGTAAAAATATGCGCCCTTCACTGTCATCGCCCTGACGCCCGCGAATCACAAGCTGTCGATCTTCAATCGTTATTGCCAAATCCTCTTCCGCGAACCCGGCCACTGCTAGTGTGATGCGGTATGAAAAATCCGACGTTTGTTCAATATTATAGGGAGGATAACCCTCGTTGCCGGATTTAGCAGACCGTTCCAACAAGCGTTCCAGTTGTTCAAACCCAAGCATATGAGGGTACGAACCCAAAGTTAGTTTCGACACGTTCTTCGTCCTTTATTCGAAAGCGACGTTTCTTACGGTCCCAAATTGGCAACCGTTGTGTTAAGGATATGGGAAGTTCATCACTTTTCACAAGTCCCAGCACCTTATAATCATGATCACAGTATACACTTTGACGCCACCTTCCCTATCTGCAACCTAGGATCACAGGATTATGCTTAACCTAATTCGAAACTGGTTTCCCTTTTCCTAACGCCACCTAAAGAGTTACATTTTTTGAAACCCGGATCCCAATTCGGTGTTTCCCCTACAACGAGAGTCAAACATGAACGAGCGGCCCGATCTTAATTCTGATCTTTCCATGCCTACAGAGGACGTCTTGAAAGTCGAGCTTGAGGTTTTTCGCCGTGAGCACCGCGACTTAGATCAAGCAATTAGCGCGCTGCAAGAAACGGGTACTGCAGATCAGCTCACCTTGAAACGTTTAAAAAAGCAAAAGCTGATCCTCAAAGATAAAATCGCTATGATCGAGGATAGATTAACTCCGGATATCATCGCGTAAACGCTGATACAGGGCATATTCCTGGACATAAGATGCAAATTCTCCGTTATTGCGAAATGGTAGTAAACGTATAACCAAGTTGCCCACGACAAGAATTTATTCACAGGTTGTTGATAGGTTAATCAAGTACCGAGTTGAGTAGTTTTTATGTTCCCTTTCATCTTATCTAAAGTGTCTCCACAAACCGCATGGATGATAACGGGTATCCTTTTTGGGTTATTCTTCCCCGTTTTTGCAATATTGATCGACACTTACTTCTTGCGGGCAACCCCCGTGCCACTTGCGACGCTGCTGCGCACGAATCCAATACATTTCGTTGTAATGCTCGCGCCCTTCGTTCTTGGGGCGACATTCTGGACAATTGGATATTTCCATAAAAAACTGCTCGCGCAAATGTCGAGTATTCAAAAAACCCAACAAGAGCATTGGTACCACGCAAATCGTGATATCTTAACAGGGCTCGGCAGCAGATATAAACTTACAAACGACCTCGCCCAACATCATGATCGGTATATTCTGTTATTGGATATTAAAAAATTCAAATCGATTAATGAAAGCTTTGGCCATGACACGGGTGATGCAGTCCTGTGTAGTTTTGGCGCTTCTCTTCAGGAATTAGCGCATGAAAAGTCCCATATTTACCGCCTTGGAGGCGATGAGTTCATCATTCTGGGTCCTATAGGTTCTTCACAAAATGACGGCGCCATACTTGCCCAAGGTATCATTGACAAACTAAAGAACCCGCTCTCGATAGGACGGCGGCAGATTTACATTCAGACCAGTATTGGCATTGCGCCATATTTTCATGACGATAATTACAACACGCAAGTTCTGGGGCGGGCAGATCTTGCACACAGTCGCGCCAAAGTCGAGATTGGCTCTAATTATGTCTGCTTTACCCCACGCATGACCGAGCTAAGCGAACGTGAAAGCCAAACGAAAGCCGACCTTGATCGCGCTTTTAAAGAAAATGAACTGTTTGTCGAATTCCAACCCATACACTGCAGCCAATCTCGTAACCTTAAAGGTGCGGAAACACTGGTGCGTTGGCAACATCCACGACTAGGTCGTATCATGCCTGACCACTTTGTACGTATCGCGGAAGAAAGCGGGCAAATTATCCAGTTAGGTGCCTATGTGCTGCGTGAATCTTGCCGTGCAGCACGCAATTGGCACCCTAATATGTCAATTTCTGTGAATGTCTCGGTTATTCAATTACGTAACATAGGTTTCATCGAGATGCTGCAAAACGTCTTGAAAGAAACGGATTTCCCACCGCAACGCCTTGTTCTTGAAATCACCGAAACCGTCTTGATTGAGGACGAAGAAACCATAAATGCAACTATGAAAATCCTGCGTAACATGGGTATTCGTATTGCATTAGACGACTTTGGCGAAGGTTTTACCTCTGTTAGCCATTTACTCAACCTTGGATTGGATAAGCTTAAGCTTGATAAGTCTCTCACCAATCAACTCACGACAGACCCGCAAGTTCGCGGCGTTGTGCGAGGTATCGTTGACATGTGTGATGCGCTCAATATTGAGACGACTATCGAGGGTGTTGAATTACAAGAAGAATTCTTTGCGGTACAGGAACTGGGCATCGCCTTAATTCAAGGATTTTATTTTTCCCGCCCCATGACGAGTGCAAAAATGTTAAGCTACATTCAAGCAAACACACCCAGCACATCATCTATCTAAAAGACCGTCGTTTTCAGTCTAGGGCCTGCAAACGATCTCGCAGCGATGTCACACCCCCTTTGTTTTGTATTTAACGTTGCCATTTCAACAATTCCCGCTAAGGTGCGGCCCCTCAGCAACCATGCTCAAAAGGGGCAGATGAATGGCCGATACCGCCACCGAAATCACCGCCGACATCAAGGTTGGAATCATTATGGGCAGTCAATCCGACTGGCCAACAATGAAAGAAGCCGCCAATATCCTTGATGATCTAGGCATCGCCTACGAAACTAAAATTGTCTCGGCACATCGTACGCCGGACCGTTTATGGGACTATGGCAAAACGGCGGCAAATCGTGGTCTGAATGTTATTATTGCGGGCGCAGGCGGCGCTGCACATTTGCCCGGTATGATGGCATCAAAGACCCGTATACCCGTGGTTGGGGTCCCTGTTCAGACTCGTGCGCTCTCTGGTGTTGATAGCCTTTATTCGATTGTGCAAATGCCCAAAGGGTTTCCTGTTGCAACCATGGCGATCGGAGCCGCAGGCGCGGCTAATGCTGGCTTGATGGCCGCTGGAATTCTCGCCATTACCGATCCGGCACTGGCCAAGCGCCTAGATGCATGGCGCACTGCCCTCGCTGATTCAATTCCACAGGAGCCTTCCGATGACTAATCCTCTCCCCACAGGTGCAACCATCGGCATTCTTGGCGGCGGTCAGTTGGGACGCATGCTCTCTGTTGCCGCAGCGCGATTGGGATTTAAAACACATATTTTTGAACCCGGTTCAAACCCACCAGCAGGTCATGTCGCCGACCAGGTGACAACCGCATCTTATGACGACATTCCAGCACTAACCGCCTTCGCTGAAACCGTAGATGTCATCACATACGAATTCGAAAACATCCCAACCCAAGCTTTAGACGTCCTCGAGTCTTTGCGACCACTTCGCCCCAACCGTGAAGCCCTACGCGTCAGCCAGGACCGGGTGATCGAAAAAACTTTTCTTCGTGACTTAGGTCTCGACACAGCCCCCTTTGCCACAGTCGACGATCGCGGCACATTAGAAAGCGCACTGGATGAAATTGGGGCTCCCGCAATCTTAAAAACGCGCCGTTTTGGTTACGATGGCAAAGGCCAAGCCAGAATTATGGACCGCTCAGACGCTGCAACGGCACTGGCAGATATGAAGGGTAGCCCCGCTATTCTTGAAGGTTTCGTCAACTTCACCCACGAGGTTTCCGTCATAGCCGCCCGTGCAGTAGACGGCCAAGTCGCTTGTTATGATCCCGGCGAAAACGTTCACCGCGACGGGATTTTACACACGACAACGATCCCTGCACGCCTAAGCCCATCACGGCAAATGGATGCGGTATTAATAGCCGGCAAAATTCTAAACGCTTTAGACTACGTAGGAGTCATGGGCGTTGAACTCTTCGTCACACCCAAAAGCCTCGTCGTAAATGAAATCGCGCCGCGTGTGCATAACTCAGGCCATTGGACGCAAAATGGGTGCACAGTCGACCAGTTCGAACAACATATTCGCGCCGTCGCTGGTTGGCCTCTCGGGGATGGCAGGCGCTATGCAGATGTCACAATGAAAAACCTGATCGGTGATGATATTGGGACCTTGCCAACACTTGCAGCAGACGGCAGCTGCGCCTTGCATATGTACGGTAAATCCGATGCAAAACCCGGGCGCAAAATGGGCCATGTCAATCGTATCACACAGGCACAACCTCAAAAAAGCTAGGCCGAGAACAGGCAAGACGGTTAGCTAAAACTAGTACGGTGAGCCTTGGTGCTTTTTCTGAAATTGCCCAAGGCAATTTCAGGCGCAGAGATGAACGCCCCAGAGGGGCCTGAAACTCTGCGCACGCCCCCCTATCCTTAGCACATGAAACGTGAAGCAATATCGCCATTCATGTAGCTAATCCGTCCAGCAGCCATACTCAGACAGACGCGATCTTGAGAATCCATAATGATTAAATCTGCGCGCTTTCCGGCTTCAAGCGTCCCACGGTCTGCAAGCCCCAGTACTTTTGCAGGTCCCTGCGACACCAGCCCCCAAGCTTCAGCGATGGATAGCACCTCAGTTTGTGCCAACATAAGCGCCGCGCGTCGGGGGCTCGGGTAATGATAATCCGACGCAATGGCATCACAAAACCCCATCCGGATCAAATCAAGGGCAGACACATTCCCTTTGTGACTGCCGCCCCGCACGACATTCGGAGCTCCGAGGATCACATAGTCTCCAGCCATCCGCGCTGCTTCAGCAGCTTCTAAGGTTTCAGGAAACTCAGAAATATAAACATTTCGAGCGCGCCACGTCGCGCGCGCTTGGGCGGTTTGATCATCATGACTGCCCAACCGTACACCTTGCGCCTGCAACCGTTGACACAACTTATCAAGTGCGGCGGGCACTTGTGGCTTACGCGCATGCAAATCTAACAGAAACTGAAAATGCGCCTCAGGGTTTCGTCCCGCTTTCAAAGCTTGCCCCGTCAAACGTGGCGGCTTTTTCCCCTCAGCCAGACGGTCATGAGGCAGATGATCATTAAACACAACATAGGGCACCTGCCACTGGGCCACGCGTTGTGGCAGCGTTTCATAATCTTCTAATAAATGAATCTCAAAGCGCAGTTGTGGCAACAGATCAGTGACCAATTGTTCTTTCACCGCCTTTATGCCCTCAAATACTTGCCCTGCAAACTCTGCCCCCCGAAGGCCACCCTCCCAAGAATAAAACTGCGCCAGTACAGCCGTGGTAATTCCGTTGGCCGCGAATTCAGCTTCCGCTGCGATCACGCCTGCACTCGTCTGCTTCATAGCACCTCGGCGCGGCGCTAAGTGCCGTTCAAACCCGTCACCATGCAGATCAACAATCCCTGGGAAAATCCGGTACCCCCGCAAATCGACTTCACGCCCAATGGGTGCATCCTGCAGTACTCCTTGTGCAAAAGACACTGCCCCAGCCGTCTCCATCGCATCTGCGCGTAACACATCCGCTCCGACCAATGTCATACTTAAACTACGTTCATTAAAGTCCAACATAGCACGCCCTATTGCGCTCCATAGACACTGCGACGCACGGTCTTTTATGCATCACGCAGATAAGAAATCATCTTAAACCAGCGCATGACAGCTTAATGGAACATGTAAACCTTCAAAAGAGAGAGAATGGTGGGTCGTGAGAGGCTCGAACTCCCGACATCTTCGGTGTAAACGAAGCGCTCTACCAACTGAGCTAACGACCCGGTCCGGCTGCCAATAAAGAATATATTTTTTGGACGCAAGTGTTTAAGCAAAAAAATTACTTCAGAGTATCGTCATAAGCTCAAGAGCAGCCGTCACTTATGACTCATCGGGCAATGCTGCAAGCCAATCTAAGCCATCAGCAACCCATTCTGCAGGAATTGAATGCCCACCGTCATGCAAGCAAAGCTCGAGGACACGACCGCTCACGCTGTCGTCCCAACGTTTACATGTCAGGCGTTCATCCTCACTCTCCACTTCGCGCGACGTGTCCCGTGTCCCGTTCAGGTCAGCTAGAATATCAAGCCCTTCTGGAATTGGCATAGAATTGTGAACACCAATTTCATCAAAGGAAACCACCCGATCAGATAATCCGTGAATGTGGCGCAAATTCACGGGCCCTGTTGGGCAACTCTCGGGGTTGGATGCCCAGAACCCACCGGCGATGGGAGCATAACCACGAAACAGATCCCCTGTAAAACACGCAACATTCCACACCATAGAAGCACCACGCGAGAAGCCAGACGCGAGGGTCTGGGTCTCATCGATTGGCCAACGGCGGCGTATGTCTGCCATCACGGCACGAATATATGCTGCCTCATCCCGCCCTCTTTCAGCGCGGCCCTCGCCTATTTGTCGCCAAAACCCTGTTTGAGCAAAGGGAGCCACAAATAATGCGCCACGTTGCGTCACGGCGCGTACCATACCCTTGTTGCGAAATGAGCCTTCGGGTGATCCATTCCAACCATGAAAATAAACAACCAGACGTAAAGGTGTCTCTCCGTCCCAATCTTCCGGCTCTGCTGCTAAGTAGTACCCACCCTCGACGTCACATTGACTGTCTGGACCACAAGCGTTCGCCATGACTGGCATAAAAAGAATGCCGATTAGAAAAGGAAAAATACGCAAAACGCCGCCTCTGTATAGTTTGATTTCAGGCTTTTCATCGTCACTCTGATTTCAAAATAAAATCGTATGCGAGCGTCACCTAGAGTAGAATTTAAACTGTTCCGAGCAACAAAATAGATATGTGTCGAACTTGATCTATTTTATGCAAGACATAAAATACTTTGTACGCCTGACTTAAATCTACCGCGCTTTGATCAAAGCGCGGTAGATCTTATTGATAGTCTATCAGGCCGGTATCAAACTTCCAAAGGAGAGGTCGCACGTGTCCATGCCATTGGCTTAAACTGTTCATCCAGAGCAGTGTTCGACAGGTGGTTTGTATAATTCGAGATCGTCTTATGTGCGAGACCAAGAACCACATCCAGGATGGCACGCGGACCATACCCTGCGTCAAAGAATGCTTTTTGCTGCTCTTCGCTGACAAATCCACGCCCGCGAACAACCTGAACAGTCAATGTGCGTAGCGCTTCAAGCTTAGCAGAAGGAAGAGCCGTTTCATTGCGCAACGCTTCGGTGATCTCATCGGAAACGCCCATCATTTTCGCAATGCCTGTATGTGCTGGCACACAATAATGGCAAGAATTCTCTACATTGATGGCCTGCCAAACAACTGTCAGTTCATCCGCATCAAACGCGGTCTCTGTGAACAATTTATTCAGTGTGAAATAGGCTTCTAAAGCTTGAGGGCTCTCTGCGAGAACCTTGGCAAGACCCGGGATGCTGCCAAATTTTTTCTCCGCTTGCTCCAAGAATGGCTTAGACGCCTCTGGTGCAGTTTCAAGATCATGTGAAGGGAAATTGCTCATTGTGAGTCCTTTTTAGATTGCCTGCCCGTATCATTAAGCTTTATTGAGTGATCGCTCAAATATATATTATTTAGCAATCGTTCAAAGATTGGTGATCTCGTGCCACGCAAACCCCAATATGATAAAAATGAGCTCATAGACCGAGCGCGCGACTTGTTTTGGAAACAAGGATGGGCTGGTACATCACTCAAAGATCTAGAGAAAACCCTGCAGATGAAACCAGGGAGTTTTTACGCAGCCTTTGGATCAAAAGATGCCTTGTTTCAGTTGGCTTTGGACAAATATGCGCTCGATGGACGGTTGCGATTGCAAAAGCTCGCCCATCAGGTGGGTGCGATGCAGGCGTTGCAACGCTATCCGGTGATGATCGTTGAAAGATCAACCGCTCCCGCGAAAGCCTGCATGCTCAGTAAAACAATGATAGAACTCCAGTCGCGGAACCACCCTATGGCAACGCGCGCTAAAGATCACCTTCAAGATATGGAAGATTTCTTTAGCAAGCTATTCTCAGACGCCCAAGCGAACGGTGACCTATTGCCCGAAGTCGACCCCAAAGCCTTGAGCAGAAGATACCTTTCGGACATCTCAGGCCTACAAATTTCGACCGAACGCATCGGTCTCGATGCGAGGCCCATTGCACTTGAAATTGCCAACACCTTAAAAGCTTTACAACCAAGCAGCTCTTAATTCTTGCAAGATGGAACTGTACTGCGAACCCTCGTCTTCGAAATGCGACGCTGCGTTCAGCAACACAGCTATTCGGTTGCAGCCTTTACAGCCGAGACAACAGTGTCCACAGTTTTCAACAACAACGCCGCATCCTCGCATTCGGCCATAACACGGATCAGTGGTTCAGTTCCTGATTTGCGAATTAACAAACGGCCCTGCCCTAGCAACGCTTTTTCAGCAGACGCAATTGCGTCTTGAACTTGTTCAGCTTCGAGAGGAACTTGTCCTTCTGAAAAGCGTACATTCTTTAACAGCTGTGGAACTGGTACAAATTGGCGCGCCAGCTCAGATGCTTTGCGTCCTGTCCGCACCATTTGGCCCAAGAAATGCAAACCGGCCATCAAGCCGTCCCCTGTGGTGGCAAAATCGCTCATGACAACGTGACCCGACTGCTCACCTCCTAGGTTAAAGCCTCCGGTGCGCATGCGTTCCACAACATAACGATCACCGACTGCCGTGCGTTCGAGGCCAATCCCCTTGCCCTCAAGAAATCGTTCCAACCCCAGATTAGACATGACAGTCGCCACCAAGGCATCCCCAGACAAACGCCCATCTTCAGACCATGTGGCCGCCAACAATGCCATCAATTGATCACCGTCAGCTATCTTCCCGGTTTCATCGATCATGATCACCCGGTCGGCGTCACCATCGAGGCAGATGCCAACATGAGCCCCTTTTTCCAGCACCATTTGCGCTGCCAACTCAGGTTTAGTTGATCCACAATCCAAATTGATATTCGTGCCATCCGGAGAGATCCCCATAGGGATTACTTCCGCCCCCAGTTCCCACAGGATTTCCGGTGCAACACGATGTGCGGCCCCATGCGCGCAATCAATAACGACCTTTAACCCGTCCAAGTGCAGATCCCGCGGCAAAGATGCTTTGACCCGTTCACCATAGCGAAACCGTGCGTCGTCCACGCGCTTGGCACGTCCAATATTATGAGATTGTGCAGGTTCAACCCCAGCCTCGATCAAGGCTTCGATTTCCATCTCAGCCGTATCAGACAGTTTATATCCATCAGGACCAAAGAATTTAATACCATTGTCCTGCGCCGGATTGTGACTGGCTGAAATCATAACCCCCAAATCCGCGCGCATCGATCGCGTCATCAGACCAACCGCGGGTGTGGGGACTGGGCCCAGTAACAACACGTTCATGCCTGTTGATGTCAAACCTGCTGTGAGTGCGTTTTCAAACATATATCCTGACAAACGCGTGTCTTTTCCGATCACCACACGATGACCTGCAGACACATCCCTGCGAAAATATCGTCCAACGGCAGCTCCGATGCGCAATGCCATATCGGCTGTCATCGGGTAGACGTTAGCGGTTCCACGGACGCCATCGGTCCCAAATAATTTACGCATTTCACTCGTCCTCAAGTCGTTTCCAGCACTTTTACCAGCGCCTGTCTCGTTTAGTTGCGCCTGATCACAACTGTTACAGCATTGCAGTCCAAAGGCGCAGAGCCTGCGCTGTTTCGGCGACGTCATGCACTCTTAGCATTTGTACGCCCTGCGAGAAACCAACAAGCCCAACAGCAACCGACCCGGATACGCGACGGTCCGCTTGCGGTTCTTGCCCAATGTTACCAATGAAACGTTTTCGTGAGACTCCCAGCAAGATAGGGCAGCCTATTCCATGAAACAGACTGAGATTGCGCAGCAATGTCAGATTATGCGCCTGTGTTTTACCAAATCCAATCCCGGGGTCGATCATGATTTGCTCACGTATGATCCCAGTATCTTCCAATTCATCGACACGGCGTGCAAGGAAGTCATACACATCTAACAAGACATTGTCATAATGAGGGTCGTCCTGCATCGTTTCTGGGTCACCTTGTGCATGCATGACACAAACCGGCACCCCAGCTTGCGCAGCCAAAGGCGCCAAAGCTGGATCAAACGTAAATCCCGACACATCATTGACCAAATCCCCCCCCGCATCCAAAGCTTCCAGTGCGACGGTTGCTTTGCGTGTGTCAATCGACACAGGGACAGAACTTATATCACGCAAGGCTGCAATAACTGGGGCCGTACGAGCGATTTCCTCAAGCTCTTCGACGCTTTCTGCACCGGGGCGTGTAGATTCGCCGCCAATATCAATAATTGAGGCTCCATCCTTGACCATTTGTTGTGCAGCAGCTGTTGCTGCTTCGACGCTATCATGTTGCCCACCGTCAGAAAAGCTATCAGGTGTAACGTTTAAGATCCCCATGATCTGTGGTCGGTTCATATCCAAACCAGCAATCGCCGCACGACGCGTGGTTAATCTATGTCGGACATTATCTGGCAGCAACCCTGCAGGGACGACACGAGGTGGCGCATCTCGGTCCAGAATTTCAACTTCAGAAAACCATAAGACACCGCCTGCCAAATGCAATGCTCCCTCGGGGCGTGCATCTCCGTGACGAACCAGTGGGCGATAGTAATTCACAGGGTTATTTGCTCCTCACCTACAACGTGCAGTTTGACGCCAAGGTCTTTACTTTGATCACTGACCAGATCCGCACCGACCACAACCATCTCTTGCGCTTCAAAAGAAGCAGCGAGCCAAGCTGCCAACGTCAGTGAATCTGCAGTCACATCTGTAGATCCATCCGCAGAATCTAACACCATTTTCGACGGTGCCCAAACGCAAATCTGTCCATTTTTCATGGCCCAATCCAGTTCAGTCCGGGTCGAGACCACGACACAACGTTCATCGCGCGCGGCCAAACACCAAGCATTTTGTTCAATCGCCAATAAGTCGATACGACGTTGCGTCCACTTATGACCCGATTTAGGTGTATCAAGCGCATGTAAACCAACACATAAGATCAACGGCGAAGTTTGCCGCTGCATCTGATCAATCCATCCAGAAAGATGATCAGACTGGATCGCCGCATTCGATAAATACATTAAGCGTGGACGAAGATGCTCTTCGGTTGCCGCCGCTTGACGGATTTGATCCCGGGATCGCACAATTTCCACACCAAGCTTTCCTGGTCCACGATCCAATTTTTCGATCCGAACAAAAACGCGCACCGCCTGCGGCTCATGTAGGATACGCTCAGCAATACGCTCTCCCAAAGTCTCAAGCAGGTTTAGTCTTTCGTCTGCTAGCTCAGCGGTAATGGCCTCTGTGACGCGGTCATAGGACAAAATACGATCGACATCGTCATCTAAATCTGCAGGCAAGGGCGCGATTTCGACCACGACGTTAAAACAAACACGTTGCGTATTGCCGCGTTCCTGTTGAAACGCACCAATTTCAATTTCTACGATGTGGTCACGCACCGATAAACGATCAAGCGGTCCTGGAGTAGCCGTCGCAGTTGAGCGCTCGGACGGGTGCGCGAAAGCGAGATGAATGTCTGAACTCATAATTGCGGGCCTTTAGCTGGCAGATACCATTGCGGGCCTTCATGATTATCTCAGCCTTGCTCAATCGAACAGCCCCAAAGCCGCCATACTATATGCGAAATGCGGCGTTAGATGGAATTGAAGAGGTCTTTAGTTACTTGACGCAGTACGATACCGGTCATCACGGTAGAAAAGATGAACGCCAAAACGCGCTGTGCGTGCAAAACTACGCGCCCAACGCGGGTTAACTGCAGTGGTATGATAATACGTCGCCCCCTGCGTCAAATTCGTTGACGGACCATCCAAACTGAGACGTGCAACCTTTGAAACACGCTCATAGGCATTTTGTTCACGGATCACTTCTTTGTAGCCATCGCAAGTGTATGTAAACTGGCACTGGTAGGGACGGCCAGTCCCCTGATGGATGACACCACACACGGTATTTGGAAACTGAGTATTCTTCACGCGGTTCAAGATCACTTCCGCGACAGCAAATTGACCTTTGACCGTTTCACCACGAGCCTCAAAATACAAAGCCTGCGCAAGGCATTCAAATTCAGAGCCTCCGGTCGCCGCGGGCTGCGTATCAATCCATTTACGCGTAAATTCGATAGGCGGACTTCTATGTTCAACCGACTGAGATTTACCCGAACGCCCGCTTAGAAAACGTTCTAACCGCCCGGGAGCTGCCGCTTGAAGGGTGTTCTGTTCTTGTTTGAACAAACCTGCCAAACCGATCTCTGCTTGAGTGGCTGACCCTAAAGAAAATGCTGCAAAAACCGCAGCGAAACGCATAACAAAATTCATCTTGGCTACCCCAGTGTGGCTCGCTTGCTGATACGATCCCTATGCAAGCAGCTGCAGCCGATAGCGGATTTGTGAGATAAGGTCTACAGTTCCTTAACAGATGCTATGATGCAGATTTCCTAAGCCTCTCCTTAGCAAGGACATACTTTTGCCGCAAATACTTTGAATCAAAACATTTTCATATAAGTCAGCCCGATTTTTCCAGTGCGGTCTCCTATCGCTAATTGAGCGGCAGACAGCCGAGCTACTGGCACGCGAAACGGAGAACAAGACACGTAATCAAACCCAACTTCACGACAAAAGGCGATTGATTCGGGGTTACCACCATGCTCGCCGCAGATTGATAAGGTAACATCCGGACGGGCACGGCGCCCGCCTTGAGCACCAATCTTCAGCAATTCACCAACGCCATCCACATCTAAACGGTGAAATGGATCTTCGGGAAAGACTTCTTGCTGCACATACGCTGGCATAAAACGACCAGCATCATCGCGCGACAGACCGTATGTCATCTGCGTCAAATCATTCGTACCAAAGCTTAGAAAACCTGCATGTTGGGCAATTTCATCTGCGCGCAACGCTGCACGCGGCGTTTCCACCATAACCCCAAGACGATATGTCAGTGGCTCCCCCGTCTGCGCACAGACCGCTGCCACCACTGCATCAATACGGGCCTTAATCAACTCGACCTCGCGTTTCGCAGAAACAAGTGGGATCATCACTTCGGGAACCACCGTGCCCCCGGCCTTGTTAACTTCGATCGCGGCCTCAAAAATAGCACGGGCCTGCATGTCATAAATCTCGGGAACTGTGACCCCCAAACGGACCCCGCGCAGTCCTAACATAGGATTGTATTCGCCCATTTCTTCGACACGGCGCGTTACATCGGAAATCGGCAACCCTAACGCTTCGGCCAAAGCTCGTTGGCCAGATGTTGTTGTTGGTAGAAACTCATGCAAAGGCGGATCAAACAAACGGATACAGACAGGTAAACCTGCCATAATCTCGAATAGAGACCGAAAATCGTCACGCTGCATCGGTAAAAGACGTGCCAGAACAGCTGCGCGACCTTCTGATGTTTCCGCAAATATCATTTCTCGCATGACGGTCAGGCGAGAAGGATCAAAGAACATATGCTCTGTCCGGCACAAACCGATGCCTTCTGCGTTAAAACTGCGGGCTGTCTTGGCTTCTTCTGGGGTGTCGACATTGGCACGGATTTGTATGTCACGTGCATCATCTGCCCATGTCATCAAAGTCTGAAAGGCTTCGTCTTGTGCCGCTTCCATCATGGCTGGTTCGCCCAATAGGATCTCTCCGGTTGAACCATCTAGCGTCACAACGCTACCTGCCGCAATCTTGCGCCCGTTGGGGGCGATCAATACCTTGCGACGCATATCGAACCGCATATCGGTTGCCCCGACGATACAAGGCAGACCCAGGCCGCGGCCAATCACCGCCGCATGACTGGTCATTCCGCCCTTCTCGGTTAGGACACCGACCGCCGCATGCATCCCACGCACATCTTCTGGCGCAGTTTCACGGCGCACAAGAATACATGCCTCCCCGCGCGCAGCGCGCGCTTGCGCCTCGGCAGACGTAAAGACCAGCTGCCCTGTCGCAGCCCCCGGGCTGGCTGCAATACCGCAACCCAACCGATCACGTGGCGCTTCTGGGTCCACTTGCCGATGCAATAATTCGTTTAACGAATGTGCATCAACACGCATCAAGGCCTCTTCAGGCGTAATAATACCGTCTTCAGCCAAACCAACAACGATCCGCACCGCAGCACGTGCTGAGCGGGCGACACGTACACCGTCTAGGATATGCACCTGTCCACTATCGACGACAAACTCTACCTGCATCTCCTCGCGCAGGCGCCTTCGCATCATAATCGCATGCTTCAACACATCGTCATATGCCTCTGGCACGGCTTCCTGCAGAGAGTCACCCCGGCCATCGCGTTCCAAATACATTGCCGAGACACTGCCTTCCAACGCATCTCGTCCTTGAGATTGACACAAATATCGACCTGTGATCTGCGCAGCCCCGGTTTGGGAGTTCACCAATTGCAGCACGCCAGAACCGCATTTACCTTGACCAAGGCCGGGGATCATTTCTTGTACGATCAACCCTAACCCTGCATCTTCAGGCGCCCCTTTAGCGGCGCGTAAAAGGCGCGCCGAGGTCCCCATCCACGCACGTGCCATCGATTGCAAAACCGCCATCAATTGCTCTCCACGGTCCTGAGGAAACGGCTCATCTGCCTCTGCGACATATGCGCCAAGAACTTCAGCCAACCCATCCGGCCCCGCGTCTTCCACGTCTTCAAAAACATCTGGATCAAGACGAGCCACATGGATCGCATAGGCTTGTACAAACCGTAGATACAAGGCCGAGGTCGCTTTGAGCCCTAACGTTTCACTTAAGGCCTCAAGCCGCGCATCATTCATGCCAATATTTAAAACCGCACCAGGTCCGCCCCAGTCAGGATCCTCGGACGACGGGCGAACACACAAAAGCGCATCTTCGGGAAATTCAGCCAGTACAGCGCTCAAATCTAAAGCCCGTCCAGCTGCAATGCCAGCAACCGCCTCAAACGACAAAGCAACCGTGCGTGGAACCGGCAGGTCCAGCCTGACGAGACGCTGCAAACATTTTGCCCTGCCTCCATGAGACTTCACCGCAATCGGCGCAACGGGCGTAATTAGCGTAGCAAAGGGGGGGACTTCACCCTCAAAAAGCGTGTCATTCTGCACCGCAGCATCCTTTCGTTTCGATTAACCATAAGGATGCAAGCACACGCCGCAAGAGGAGATGACGCATTTTGCCCTATGCCAGAAAAGAAAACCGGCTCAGGAAGATACCAAAGCCGGTTACATGTCTCATACCTTTAGGCGATTTTAGCCTTCAATATGTGTCAGATCAGCAACTTGCACACAGGCTTTACGGATTTGGCTTAGCAAATTCAGACGATTGCGACGCACAATTTGGTTATCTGCGTTGACCTGCACCGCTTCAAAGAAAGCATCTACAGGAGCCCGCAGCGCAGCCATGCCGCCCATGGCGGCCGCAAAATCTTCGGCTTCGATAGCCGATGAGATTGCCCCCCCACCTGCGGCCAGTGCTGCAAAGAGATCTTTTTCAGCCTGATCTTCCAGGAATTTCTCATCTGCACCATAGGAATATTCGACGCCGTCGTTTTCTTCTGCTTGGCTTAGAATATTATTTGCCCGCTTAAAGCCCTGTAACAGATTTTCACCATCCTCAGAGCTCATAAAGTCTTGCAAGGCACGGGCACGTTTAACCAGCAGTGTCAGGTCGTCATTCCCATCCATAGCAATACATGCGTCGATAACGTCATGACGAATACCTTGATCGCGCAAGAACACCTTCAAACGATCATGGAAGAACCCCAGCAAGTGTTCAACATCTGCACCTTTGTAACCATGTGCAAAGCTTTCTCGAAGCGATCCGCGCACATTATTTTCTAACACCAAACGGATAACCCCAAGTGCGGCACGACGCAGAGCGTAAGGATCTTTTGATCCGGTGGGTTTCTCATCGATTGCCCAGAAGCCTGTAAGAGTATCAATCTTATCAGCCAGCGCCACAGCCACAGCGATTGGTTCAGATGGAACATCGTCACTTGGCCCTAATGGCGAATAATGTTGTTCGCACGCATTTGCCACGTCTTGAGGTAAACCAGCTGCTTGCGCGTAATACCGCCCCATCAAACCCTGTAGTTCTGGAAATTCATAGACCATTTCGGACGATAAATCCGCCTTGGCCACCCGCGCGGCTTGCTCTGCCAAATCGGCCTCCGCCCCCACGACAAGGGCAATTTCGCGCGCAAGCGTTGCAACACGATCAATCCGCGCAGCCTGTGTGCCCAATTTATTATGAAACGTCACATTCGATAGGTTGTCGACCCAAGCGGCCATTCCACTTTCAGACTTGGCCGTGCGTAGATCATTTTCCCAGAAAAACTTCGCATCTGCCAAACGTGCCGACAAGACCTTTTGGTTTCCTGCCAAAATGGTTGCCCCCGAGTCTGCCGTCTCGCGATTTGCCACGGTAACGAATTTCTCAATCCGACCCGTCTTAGGGTTTTTAACCGAGAAAAATTTCTGGTGTTCCTTCATTGAGGTTTGCAAGACCTCTGGTGGCAGGTCGAGAAAAGCGTCATCGATTGATCCCATCAACACCACTGGCCATTCCACCAGGCCTGAAACCTCGCGCAACAAACCTTTATCATCCACAACTTCTAAGCCGCTGGCAAACGCCTGATTTGTGGCATCTTGCCAAATCGCATCTGCGCGTTCTTGTGGACTTAACACAACATAAGCACGCTTTAACTGTGCTGCGTAATCTTCAAACGACGATACCGCAAAACGGTCTGGCGCCATGAAACGGTGGCCCTGTGTACTGTTACCAGTCACAACACCATCCACATCAAGCGGCACCACTTGCGCGCCCTCTTCGTCCGTCAAAATGCAAAGAATCGACTGGAGCGGGCGAACCCAGCGCAATGCCCCAGTCCCCCAGCGCATCGATTTAGGCCACGGAAAATTACGAATTGTCGCATCCAACACGTCCGCAATAATTTCTGCCGCAGGGCGCCCAGGTTTCTCAATGGCGACAAAATATATCGCACCTTTCGGTGTTTCACGCTCTTCTAACTGGTCGCGCGTGACACCTGCACCACGTAGAAATCCTTCGACGGCCTTCTCTGGTGCACCCACCTTGGGGCCTTTGCGTTCTTCACGCACGGTTGGGGAATGCGCAAGCAGCCCTTCGATGGTTAAGGTCAGCCGACGTGGTGTCGAAAAGCTCGCGGCGCCCGCATAAGTCAGACCTGCATCGACCAAACCATCGGTCATCCGCTTTTTCAAATCATCAGCCGCTTGCACTTGCATGCGGGCTGGGATTTCCTCGGAAAAGAGTTCAATCAACAGGTCGGGCATTGGGAATCCTTGGTCAGATGCGCGGATAGTTTGTGTCAAACGATAAAAACGTGGATAGGAGATGCAACAGCGGTGTCAAGCATGCACTGCAATCCTCGATCATTGATCAGTACGAGGCGGACAGGTTTCTCCGACCACGGTACCGTCATAAGCTTTGTGCCCGCAATTGTTCAGCTCATGCCAGACATACCCCCGGCCATCGTCGGTAATGGCAACAATTCGGTCCACTCCAAATGCGATGTTTTTCACAGATACAAATGCCTGTGCGTGGCCCTCTTCTAGCGCCTGTGCGACGAAAGCCGAGTCAAAACACTCGAACCACCCTGGCGCATTGCGCGGCACGACATGAGCGGATGGTAGAAATTGCGCCGCCAAACTGTCGAGCTTGGCCGATGTTGTAAAACATGCACGATAGCGAATAGGCGAGCTCTCTGCGTCAATCGCTTTAAAATAAGTATAGTCAATGACTTGAGGCTCAGATCCATCTAAAGGAGCCAACACGACATCGTCGTTTCCGTTTGGTACGACAGTCGCGTAAAATCCATAGACTTGCGTATAATACAAGGCTATCCCCGCAATCGCAGCAGATAAGACAATGATAATGACAAGGATTTTTCCTGTCATCTCACCCAACCTCGCACTTATAAGAAAAAGACATCCGCAAGCCCCAGCCATCTAAGGTAGCAACACGCGCAAACCTCGCAGCGGCCGGGGCACGCAAGTGTCGCATCAAGAGGCGACCGAGGCCCCGGCCCCGCCTGCCTCTGTCAAGACAAATGCATCCGCACATTGTTTTGCGAGATTTCGAACACGCCCGATGTAGGCTTGACGCTCGGTCACTGAAATAACGCCTCGGGCATCGAGCAAATTAAAGATATGGCTTGCCTTGATACATTGATCATACGCGGGATGCGCCATGATAATGCGTTTCCCTGTCTTTGGATCATCATGTTCTTGCGCAAGGATCGTCGCGCACTCGGCTTCCGCCTCTTCGAAATGCCGCAACAGCACCTCGGTATTAGCGACATCAAAATTCCAGCGCGCATATTCTTCTTCGGTCTGTTTAAAAACATCCCCATATCGCAATGCAATGGGCGCGTCTGGATTATTGAAGGGCATATCCATCACATGATCGACGCCCAGAATATACATAGCCAAACGCTCCAAACCATAGGTCAGCTCGCCTGAAACCGGGTGACAATCATGACCACCAACTTGTTGGAAATAAGTGAACTGACTGACTTCCATACCATCACACCAGACTTCCCAGCCCAGTCCCCATGCGCCAAGTGTTGGGCTTTCCCAATCATCTTCAACAAAGCGAATGTCATGCAACGCCATATCAACACCAATCGCTACAAGCGAACCGAGATATAGCTCTTGCAGATTTGGTGGACTTGGCTTGATCAGCACTTGGTACTGATAATAATGCTGCAAGCGGTTGGGATTCTCACCATAACGTCCATCCGTTGGGCGCCGCGACGGTTGCACATAGGCCGCAGCCCATGGCTTGCTCCCCAATGAACGTAGTGTTGTCGCAGGGTGAAACGTACCTGCGCCGACCTCCATGTCGTAAGGCTGCATCACAGCACAACCCTTTTCGGCCCAATAGGCCTGAAGTCGCAGGATAATTTCCTGAAACGAGCGCGGAGCGGAGACTTCGGTCATGTTCTGTCCCTTTGGGATATATCCAGATCAACCCGTACCAACATGTGTTTTGCGATACGGTGGCAGTGAATGCCTATGCCTTCCTAGTAAAGCCCACAGATGGGGTCAACCATCTCGCTCTCTCATACCGCAGCTTATGGATCGTCAAACTGTTGCACAGGTAACCTCACGGTCTTTTTTGTGTGCGGCATAAACCTTTCCTTTCCTATACAAAGATATTCAAACCAGTGTATGTGCTGCCAAACCCGTGTTTATATTTTGGTTATAGAGGTCCTGACCATGACAAAGCTGTTTGCCCCTTTTCTTTTGGCGTTCAGCCTCCTTTTCTCAAACGCGGCTCTGCCAATGTTTGTTGGATCTGCGGGCATATTTTTTGCGACCTCATCCGCTGTAAAGGCACAACAAAATCGAAACGTCTGGATTCAACTCGCTGCACGCAACTCTCTTCGGGAAGCCGAACAAGAAGCGCGCGCCTTAGCAAGCCGGCTCCCCGATGTATCAGCCTATGCGATTGGTGGAGGTTGGTACGGCATCGTCATTGGACCCTATATTCGCGACGACGCCGAACAAGTCTTGCGGGTTTATCGTGCCGAACAACAAATTCCACGTGACAGCTTTATCACGTTTTCCAGCAACCTACGAAACCGTATCTATCCCGTAGGCGCTGACACTGGTCCTGCAACAGTCCCGCCGGTCGCCACACAAGAACTACCCTCCAATACCACACAGGCCACCACAGAGCCAAACGCACTGCCAGATGAAACCCCGGCCGAAGCACGCCGCAGTGAACAGGCTTTGACACGCAAACAACGCGAAGCATTACAAGCGGCGCTTAAATCTGCAGGTTTTTATACCTCTGCCATTGATGGTGCTTTTGGTCGCGGCACACGGCGCTCGATGGGTGATTGGCAAGCCGCCAACGGGTTTGATCCAACCGGCGTCCTGACAACTGCACAACGTCAAGTTCTGATGGATGCTTACAACGCACCACTGATCTCTGTTGGCATGGCACCCTACACTGACACCAAGGCAGGAATCGCGCTAGACTTGCCTTTGGGTGTCTTGATGTTTTCACACTATGAACCGCCATTCGTACACTTTGGCGCAACCGATGAAATCCCACAGGCAGGCGTCTTCCTTATTAGCCAGCCCGGAGACCAGCGCACCCTTTATGGGCTTTATGATATAATGCAGACCTTAGAAGTTGTTCCTCTCCAAGGACCACGCAACCGCAAAGGCAATACATTCACGTTAGAAGGGCGCAACGACACAATCGTATCGTATACCGAGGCGCATTTGGTTGACGGAGAAATCAAAGGCTTCACTCTTGTGTGGCCAACCGGAGATGACGCCCGTCGCGAGCGTGTCTTGGCCGCTATGAAGTCAAGTTTCACACGCTTGCCAGGTGTTTTAAGCGCTGCTGCAGGTGGGCAGCAAACTCAGGTTGTAGATTTGGTTTCAGGTCTCCAAGTTCGTCGACCACTTATAACGCGTTCCGGTTTTTTTGTCACCGCTGAAGGAGCTGTGGCCACATCGCTAGATGCTGTCGCGAGCTGTGGTCGTATCACCCTTGATAACGACTATGATGCTCAAGTGATATACACTGATGCAGGTGCCGGCCTTGCGCTTTTGAAACCAAACGCTGCACTTGCGCCGACGTCTTATGCAACCCTTTCGCAATCTAATCCACACTTGCGCAATTCAGTTGCGGTTTCAGGCTTTACTTATGGCGGCGTTCTTGGTTCCCCAAGCCTGACATGGGGCCAGGTGGACGATCTGCGCGGATTAAATGGAGAGGAACATCTCGCGCGCCTAACCGTTGAGGCTCTTGAAGGTGACAGCGGCGGTCCGGTTCTGGACAAACACGGTGCGGTTCAAGGGATGCTTTTACCACCAAACAGCGGAACCAAAACGCTCCCTCAAGATGTGCGGTTTGCTCTCAAAGCAGATCAAATTTATACGGCGCTCACGTCTGCTGGCTTAACAAACCTCACAGCAGAGACGTCACATACACATGACCTCCCTCCTGCGCAACTTCAACGGCTTGCCGATGGTATGACTACTCTTGTCAGTTGTTGGGACTGACAGCCACTGTGCAATCCAAACACACAAAAGCCGGGCAATCCCCGGCTTTTATTTTGCGCCCCTAAAAAGCACCGCCTAAAAACTGTGTATTCGCCCATCCCATGTATGGAAACACCCGGTTGTCTCGAGATCTAGCGCATCAAACTCGCGCATGAGACCATCGACGCTTTCTTCGACTGAAATCTCCCCCTCATCAGCGTCTAAATTCGTCCGTAATCGCCCAGGGTGATAAATACCAACGGCCACACCGTCGCTGCGTAAATCCGTTGCTAAATTCTGTCCGACATTTAATGCCGCTGCCTTTGACGCACGGTAGGCATAGGCCCTTCCCTGCTGAGACGTATCATCGTCCATCTGCGGAGCAATAATTGCAATTTTAGGTGCCTCAGCACGTCGTAAATTCGGCAATAAGGCTTGCACGGTCATAAAAATTCCCGTCACATTTACAGCCATAGATTGTGCCCAAATTTCTGATGTATAATCTTCAATCGACATTGCCCGATCAAGATATACGCCAGCATTGCAAACCAACAGATCAATGGGCTGTCCATTCAATTGCGCTGCAAACCGCGCCTGCTGTCCGGAATCCGCAACATCCAGACGCACCCCCGAAGAATGATCCCGGGAGGTGCCGATAACCTGATGCCCAAGTGATTTCAGTCGTGTAACCAGCTCCCGCCCAATACCGTGACTACTTCCTGTAACAACCACATGCATCGGCGGGCCTCTCAATTGGTTTTCTTCGTCACACGGAAGGGTAAAGGGACAATCGGCACTCCGTCCTCAATCAGATCTTTAGCCTCTTCCAATTTGGCCTCACCATAGATCGCACGCGGCGGGCTGTCCCCTAAGTGCATTGACCGCGCTTGCTCGGCAAAATTGGCGCCGACATAATCTGATTGCGTCTCTACTTGCTTTCGCAGGATTGAAATGGCTTGTTCTAATTCGCTTTTGGGACCAGTCAGATCTTGACCTGTTGGCCTCGTATCAACAGCTACAGTGTCATCTGCGACAGGACTTATATTCTTTGACGTTGAAGATACACTCTCGGCAGAGTCCTGTACAGTTTGACTTTCCTGATCAGGTATTTGCGCAGCAGCACGCGCAGCTTGAACCGGTGGCGCCATGACAGCTTTTTGTACCGACGTACTCTCGCAGACTGAACATGTAACATGCCCTGCCGCCGCAAGCTTGTCATAAGCACTTGCAGATTGAAACCAGCTCTCAAAGCGGTGGCCTTCTGCACATTTCAAAGCGTAACGTATCATCAGAAATCTCTCATCACGAAAAACCGATTAAATCCTGAATGCACAAAGATGCAAGGGTATCTGTGAAAGGTGTGATAATTCAGCCTCGTTTTGCATCTCCGATACGGTGACGCACCCTACTTAATATGTCGTCATAAGGTTGATCCGCCTCAATCGCTATGCGCCGTATCGCAAAGTGCACATGCGCCATATCCTGATAATATCCCGAATAGAGATAATTCAAGCCACCGCCCGCCACCGCACCTGCAATAGGCACCATCGCAGCTGCAACCTTTGGGCCAAACGCCGTTGCAAGACGCGGGGCCGCAAGCGCAATTAAAGGATCTAATCCACCCGCGGCAAGACCAATGCGTTGTGCAAAAAACGCTGTCTCTGTACCGTCATCTTGATCTAGCGGCCCCGCTGATGAAAACACCTCAAGGACATCAAATTGCAGCGTTGGAGCGGTCGGATCGAACCCATATTCAGCAGCAACACCTTGAATGACACGCAGCAACATCGTTGTGGTAATTGGCAACTCGATCAACACACCAGCCAGTCCCGTAGCTCCGCCAAACGCACCTAATCCTGCACTGATAACGCGGTTTACATGATGTGGCTGATCTGGCCAAAAACGACGCGAAAGGGTTGCCCCTTGTATTGCGCGACGCAAAGCTTGCGTTGTCGCGCGTTCAAGTTGCGTTTGCATCGATGCGGGTAAGGCCTGCATAGCTGTCTCAGCCTGCGTGCCTAATGCATTTAACATCTTTAGGCTGTAACCATTTGCCTGTTGATGACGTGCTGCGATTTTATCTAACTCGGCGTCGATATCCTGTGCGCTCAGCATAGGTCTTGGTTCTAAAATTTCGACCATGTGTACCTCCTGCTAAAGTTTACAGCTTATGGACACGTCCCGTTTCGTCAAGCCTGCTCGTCTGTATCGGAAATGGGCAACATCTTTGTCCATCGCGTAACGTCCCCCGTCACGCCCGTCCACGCATCCCCAGCCAATGACAGCCCTAAAATACGCTCAGGGTTTGTCGGTGCTGGCATGTGCACATTGTGTAAACGATCAAAACCAAAACGGCGATAATAAGGTAAGTCACCCACTAAGATCACACGTTTCCAACCACTGTTACGGGCGCTGTCCAAGCTCCCCTGGATGAGCATGCCACCCAACCCCTCGCCTTGTCGTGTTGGGTGAACGGCCACGGGTCCTAAAAGTAACGCATCCCATTTTCCAACATGGACTGGCCAAAATCGAATCGCACCAGCCAGTATGCTCTCACTGTCACGCGCAATCTGGCTAAGTCCTTGCACAGGCGCAACATTGTCACGCAATCGATACGACGACAGAGCCGTTCGCCCTGGGGTAAAGCAAAGATCATAAAGCGCCTCAACCTCCCAGTTGTCGGTTTGCTCCTCAGGTTGAATAGTGATCACGGTTTCTTTGGCTCATTTTAGGCAAGACATCCCACAAGGGCTGGAATTGCCCCTACCATGCACGTAGGTTCAGATCAAACCTTAGGAGATGCAATTTGTTTTATACCCCCGACGCTGGCCATAACTTGCCACACAATCCTTTTTCAGCAATTGTCAGCCCGCGCCCGATTGGCTGGATCTCAAGTCGATCAAAAGACGGCGTGGATAACCTGGCCCCCTACTCTTTCTTTAACGCCGTAGCCTATGAACCACCTCAGGTTATGTTTGCTTCGACCTCTGCCAAGCCTGATCAAGATGGCACCAAAGACACGATGAACAACATCCGGGAAACCGGTGTTTTTTGCGTCAATATCGTCGCCTATGACATGCGAGACGCAATGAACAAAAGCGCAGCGCCTGCCGACAAATCTGTGGACGAATTCGCCCTAGCAGAAGTCGCCAGTGAGACTTGTGAGACGATTAACTGCCTGCGTGTCGCGAAAGCGCCAGCAGCGCTTGAATGCAAATTAACCAAGATTGTCGCAATCGAAGGGACTGCCAACCTAGTCGCTTTCGGCCAAGTAACCGGAGTGCACTTACAAGATGACCTCATTGTCGATGGCCATCTTGACGTCACCCGCTATCATCCTCTCGCGCGACTAGGATATCAGGATTATACCAAAATCGAGACGCTCTTTAGCTTGGAACGCCCGACCTCATAATCTCGGATATTTTCTAGACATTCCACAAAAAAGCCGCGCCCCTAATCTAGGGACGCGGCCGTTTAACAGCACAGACATACGCTTATGTTAGTGCCCGCCTAAAATTCCTGTTTTGACAGAATAATCTACAGCCAAACCGTATTCCGGATCATCATCTTGCTCGACAACCAGATGGCCTGCGCGCGACAGGATCTGATGGCAATCTTTGCTTAGATGACGCAGCTGCACAGATTTTCCAGCCGCCTCATACTTTCCTGCCATAACCTCGATCGCCTGAAGCGCGGATTGGTCCACCACCCGAGATGCCGCGAAATCTATGATCACCTGATCGGGATCGCCCGCCACGTCAAACAGCTCAATAAACCCATCAGTAGACCCAAAGAACAGTGGACCCTGAATTTCATAAACTTTCGCGCCAGCTTCTGTCGTGCTGTCACGCGTCACCGCGTGAATGCGACGTGCATTGTTCCACGCATAGGCCAAGGCCGAAACAATAACACCGACAACCACCGCCATCGCAAGGTCACTCATCACCGTAACAACAGTCACCAACACAATCACAAAAGCGTCCATCAAAGGCACTTTGGTCATGACCTTAAAGCTGTTCCAAGCAAAGGTGCCAATCACAACCATAAACATCACCCCAACGAGGGCCGCCAATGGGATCTGTTCGATCAAAGGTGAGGCTGCAACGATAAACAAGAGCAAGAACAGCGCCGCGGCAATCCCTGCGATGCGGGTTCGGCCACCGGATTTCACATTGATCATCGACTGACCAATCATGGCGCAACCACCCATACCGCCAAAGAACCCAGTCACAATGTTAGACGCGCCCTGAGCAATACATTCTTGACTTGCACCACCGCGCTTACCCGTGATCTCACCAACAAGATTGAGTGTCAGTAAACTCTCAATCAAGCCAATCGCCGCCAAAATCACCGAATAGGGCAAAATGATCTGAATAGTCTCCCAATTCAACGGCACCAGAGGCATATGAAACATTGGCAAGCCCCCTTCAATCGAGGCCATGTTGCCAACGCGCGGGACATCCAAACCAAATACAATGACGATCAACGCAACAATACCAATGCCCGCCAAAGGTGCAGGAATTGCTTTGGTCACCTTAGGTGTAGCCCAAATAATGGCCATGGTTAGCCCCACGAGCCCAAGCATCAACGCCAATTGCGGGCCAGCCAACCATTGAGCACCACCATGACCGGACGCATCAGCAGAACCAGGAATTTTAAACTGCGTCAGCTGTGCGAGGAAGATCACAATTGCCAAGCCATTCACAAAGCCCAACATCACAGGATGTGGCACCAAACGGATGAACTTCCCCCAGTGCATCGCACCCGCGATTACTTGCAAAATCCCCATCAACACAACCGTAGCAAACAAATACTCAACACCATGCTGAGAGACGAGCGCGACCATAACAACAGCCAAGGCACCCGTCGCGCCAGAAATCATACCGGGGCGCCCACCAAATACAGCCGTAATAAGACCCACCATGAAAGCGGCATAAAGCCCAACAAGAGGATGCACCCCTGCCACAAAAGCAAAAGCCACAGCTTCGGGCACTAGGGCCAAAGCGACCGTCAAGCCTGAGAGGATTTCGGTGCGCACCCGCGCAACGCTAAAGCCCTCGTCTTGCATAATGGAAAGATTAGGCGGAGAAATTTGACTGGCCAAAAGGCCCAGTACACCACGTGACATATAGGTACCCTGTGATCGCAAAGAAAGGAGAGTTCATTCTCCGATACCGGTAAAGTGCGTGCGATACAAGGACGCACAGAGGATAGGCTTGAAATACAGCACATCTTCAAGGCACCCTTGTCGTTGCGAGCGGCATATTCACAACATATGTCGTTGCCGGCTCTACTATTTCTTGCGTTTTACACATCCGATTTGACAGGCCCTTAGCAATCTCGCTTAATATTATTTTGTAAACATACTGGTGCGAATTGTTAAAATTCGAACATTTTAGAGGTGTGCGTGTATGCAAGAGACTATGATTGCCGTGATTGGCGGCTCTGGCATTTATGATATAGACGGCCTCGAAAACTCAGCTTGGGTCACTGTTGAGACGCCCTGGGGTCCACCATCCGACCAGATTTTGACCGGGCAATTAGGCGGCGTAAAAATGGCCTTTTTACCCCGACACCGCCGCGGGCATGTTCTGTCACCGACCGATATCCCACATAAAGCCAATATTGATGCTTTAAAACGTTTAGGAGTGACGGATGTGGTCGCTGTCTCCGCCTGTGGTTCATTTCGTGAAGAATACGCCCCTGGTGATTTCGTTATCGTAGATCAGTTCATTGATAGGTCCTTTGACCGTGACAGGAGTTTTTTCGGAACCGGCTGCGTCGCCCATGTGTCACTTGCACACCCAACCTGCTCACGCTTGTCAAAAGCTTGCATCACCGCCGCACAAAGCACAGGAATTACCGTACACCGTGGCGGCACATATATGTGCATGGAAGGTCCGCAATTCTCGACCCTAGCGGAATCGAAACTTTACCGAGATGTTTGGGGATGCGATGTGATCGGCATGACAAACATGCCCGAAGCAAAATTGGCGCGCGAAGCTGAGCTCTGCTATGCCTCTATCGCAATGGTTAGCGACTATGACAGCTGGCACCCAGATCACGGCGACGTTGAAGTTTCAGATATCATCTCAACACTTTGGGCAAACGCATCCAAAGGGCGCGCACTTATTACGGCACTGCCAGCGTTGCTGGGATCACAGCGCGTGGCATGTGAACAAAAATGTGACCGTGCGCTCGACAATGCGATTATGACAGCACCAAACAACCGTGACGCAGGCCTATTGGCCAAACTTGACGCGGTCGCCGGACGCGTTTTACCCTAAAACAGCATCAGGAAGCGTCATTTAAAATACTCACATCAGGGCAGAAATATGCATTAGCGGCCCAATACCCTCTGACCAACATCGCCCTGATCAAAGTTTTAATGATCTCTGTGTTTCTTCACAAAATGACGGATAAATCCACGAATTTCTCGGGCTGCACTTGTGTCGAGCTCTTTGCATAACTCAACAAATTCATCCCTCTCGACCTTACCCAAGCGCAGAATCAATTGGCTGTCTTTCTTTTTATTATTCTCAGTATTTTTGATTTTCTTAGTCACGATTGACTGAACCTTATTGGCATACGTTACTTGTATATACCTTCGAAATACAATCGAGATACATTTCTGTACGTAGTATTTTTCAATTTATGAAGAAACCTCATCATAAACCCATTTGTTGTGCGAACGCCCGGACACACGGCCATTAAGCCCAGTTCCATAATCTTTGCCGGGATAAATCTTCGCTTGCAACGGCCTGCGTGATCAGCCACATGGCAATCGCCTACTGTGACGTCGTATTCATGCAAAATCACAGTGATCGTTGCCAGTCTAATCAGGTGTCCCACTATGACCAAGTCTCAGAACCATACAAAAACCGTCAAAGACTACATTCGGACCATTGTTGATTTCCCCCATGAAGGCATTATGTTTCGCGATGTTACGACATTGTTTTCAGATCCGTGCGGGTTTCGCATGGCCGTTGATCAGATGTTGCACCCTTATGCTGGAATACAAATCGACAAAGTCGCCGGACTTGAAGCACGTGGCTTTATCTTAGGCGGAGCCATAGCACACCAATTGGGTGCAGGCTTTGTCCCGATTCGTAAAAAAGGCAAGCTCCCCGGAGAAACCATCGAACAAGATTATAAGCTTGAATATGGCGAAGCAACGATCGAGCTGCATAAGGACGCAATACAACCAGGTGAAAGGATCTTGCTGGTTGATGACCTTCTCGCAACCGGAGGGACAGCAGATGCCGGGATCAAACTCATCCACCGTTTAGGTGGCGATATCTTAGCCTGTTCGTTTATTATCGACTTACCAGAACTGGGCGGCCGCAAGTTGCTGGAAAGCAAAGGTATGAATATCGATATCTTATGCGAATTTGACGGCCTCTGATATCGCCTTTTAGACGTTGATAGCGACCGCCACGCTCGTCCACGTTACGACAACACAGCGCCCGGATTCATAATGCCATTTGGATCAAGGGCGTTTTTGATGGCACGCATGGCTGCCAATTTGGTCGGGTCACCGTATGTCTTGAGATCCTCTACCTTAAGGCGTCCTATCCCATGTTCGGCACTCATCGATCCATTATATTCATGGACGAGATCATGAATAACCCGCTTCACCTCTTTGCGCAGAGCATCGTATTCCTGTCGTGATCGACCTTCAGCGGGAAAGACATTGTAATGTAAGTTACCATCACCCAAATGCCCAA
Source organism: uncultured Paracoccaceae bacterium (assembly GCA_947499635.1). Lineage (GTDB taxonomy): Bacteria > Pseudomonadota > Alphaproteobacteria > Rhodobacterales > Rhodobacteraceae > Epibacterium. The sequence continues at coordinate 309,152 of CANMPD010000002.1, forward strand.
AACAGTTGACCCGCAATTCTGGGTCCAAAGCTGCGATGGCTGCCCATCCTGCCGGAATAAAGTCAGGTATACGTGAAATCGGGATCGAAATATCGTGGCTAGAGACCGACCCAATCAGTCTGTTAGCCTCCGGAATGTTTTCACGCACAGCCCATAATTCCTGCCGCTGGTTCTCAGACTGTGCAATTACACCATCGTCACACAGACCTGCCTCAAGTGCTGCACAAAAGAGCGCTTCCAGCTGCCCTTCAGCCCCGTCTGCCGCTTGTGCCACCCCCAAGTCAATAAGAACACACCATTCAGGTAAGGTCTCAAAGGGTTTGCGCACCTGAGGCATCATTTCAGCCAAAAAGGCAAGACCTTGACGATGGATCAATTCAAAAGCGCTCACACCTTCTCCCACCATCTGTCGCGCCATCGATAACAAATCAATCGCCGCCTGCACGTCTCTCACGGTAAAGATTGCGGTTCCTTCACTCGCGGGCACCGGCGACAATTTCAGGGCCGCAGCTGTGATAATGCCCAATGTGCCTTCGGCACCGATCAATAGGTTTTTCAGGTCGTAGCCCGTGTTGTCCTTACGTAGCCTCGATAATCCATGCCAAATTTCACCATTGGGCAGGACGGCCTCTAAACCTAAACATAAATCGCGTGCATTGCCGTAACGTAATACATTAACACCGCCAGCGTTGGTCGCTAGATTTCCGCCAATCCGTGCTGTGCCCTCCGCTGCTAAAGACAGCGGAAACAAACGCTCAACTTGTGTAGCAGCTGCCTGAACATTTGCCAGTATCGCACCGGCCTCAACCACAAGCACATTCTCATCAGGATAAACTGCCCGAATGGCTGTCATACGCTCTAACGACAAAATCAAGGGTGCTGGTCCATCAGACAGTAATTGTCCCGCCACCAGGCCAGTCCCCCCCCCATAGGGTACCACACCCACACGGGCTGCCTGCGCGGCCTGGACAATCGTGGCTACCTCCTCGACAGTGCGGGGCCGCGCCACCGCCGCTGCTGTACCATGGTAGCGCCCGCGCGGCTCTTCTAAATATGTAGATGTCGCAGGTCCCAATGTGCCGTCTGGCAAGCGACCTGCCAGAGCTTCAAGAAAAGCCTCATCCGCGACATTCAACATTTCATTTCCTCAATTTTGTAGATGATATGCGCACACAACTATAACAGACCCTATCTGGCTTTCGCACGTCCCCTACGATCATTACGCAGTGCCGCATATAACACATGTGTTCGCCAACGACCGTCGATTTGCAAATAAGACTGTGCCACACCTTCGTATTTAAAGCCCGCCCCTTCGAGCAATCCTCGCGATGGTGCGTTTTCAGGAAGACAAGCGGCCTCAATCCGACTGAGATCCAGACGGATAAAAGCATGGTGCACAACGGCATCGATTGCTTCGCGCATGTAGCCTTCGCGTGTATACCCTCGTCCAGTCCAATAGCCGATCGTACCTGCCATCGCAGGACCACGGCGGATATTATCCATTGTCACAGCCCCTACCAGCCGTTGATCTTCGCGGCGGAATAAAAACAATGGCAGTGCCGTGCCTTGGGAAATTGATCGTTGTGCCCAATAAACTCGATTGGTGAAACTCTTGCGGGTCAAATGTTCTGCAGACCAGCTTGGCTCCCACGGAACAAGGTGATCTTGGCTATGTTGTCGCAACGTAGCCCAAGATCGAAAATCACCATGAACCGGGGGACGCAAAACCAATCGCTCAGTGTCCAGCCGAAGTTTCCGACGGGAAAGTAGCATCAGCTCACGCGCCTGCCTTGAAGATCTCCAAGTCGTGGCGCGGCACCCATTGGCCCATATAAGGCCAACGCCATCGGCGCCTGTCTCGCCACCTGCGCCGCCATTGCCCGTACATCCGCCGTGGTAACTGCGTCGATCTTGGCAACCGTTGCTTCAAGCGTCGGAACAGTGTCCCAGATCTGCACCAGACGCGCCAAACGTTCCGCACGATTTGACGGGCTTTCTAACCCCATCAACATACCAGCCTTCATCTGCACACGGGCCCGTTCTACTTCGGAATCCGACATATCATCTGCTGCGCGGCACATTTCGTCCATGGTGATTTCGGCCAGTTCAGTCAGCTGCTCACCTGAAGTGCCCGCGTAAACCGTTGTCACGCCACTGTCTTCATGTGCGCCTGCCTGGGCAAAAATCGTATAACACAACCCACGCTTTTCCCGCACTTCCTGGAAAAGACGTGAAGACATGCCCCCACCCATTGCTGCGGTATAAATTTGCGCTGCGTAAATTGCATCGTCACGATAGCTTGGACTTTCAAACGCGAGGGCAAAATGCGCTTGTTCCAGCGATTTGTCTTGACGCACTTCACCACCAACAAATCGTGCAACCTCGGGCGTGCTTAATGGTTTTGGTGCCATATCACCAAACATGTCCTGCGCCATTTTAACAAGCAGATCATGATCCACAGCGCCCGCCGCGGACAAGGTCATCTGCCCGGGGCCATAGTGTTGCGCAACGAACCCCTGCAGATCTTCACGGCAGAATGCCTGCACCCGCTCTGCCGGACCCAATATAGAACGACCAATAGCCTGTTCAGGATAACATTTCTCCTGAAGCCAATCGAAAATAATATCATCTGGTGTGTCCAGAGATTGGCCAATTTCTTGCAAAATCACGCCACGCTCGGTCTCGATTTCGCGGGTATCAAACACAGGATTACGCACAATGTCGCCAATGACATCCAACGCCAAAGCCACATCATCCTTGAGGACCCGCGCGTAATAGGCCGTAACCTCGCGACTGGTGTAGGCGTTGATATACCCCCCCACATCCTCAATAGCCTCGGCGATTTCCAAGGCGCTGCGACGTTTGGTACCTTTGAAGGCCATGTGCTCAAGAAAGTGGGCGATACCGTTTTGTTCGGGGCGTTCATGACGTCCACCCGCAGCAACCCATATCCCAATTGAGGCCGATTGCAGCCCCGGCATATATTCCGTGACAATGCGAAACCCATTGTCGAGCGTATCTTGTCTAACGGTCAATTGGCACGCGTCTTTCTTATATGATCCTCAAGCACCGCAAGATCATTGTCGATCCGGGTCACTCGTTCGGGTCTGTCATACAGATCAGACATACGCGGGGGAAGAGGGGGATGCACATCTGCAGCTTTTTCCACCGCTGCCGGGAATTTGGCAGGGTGTGCCGTAGCCAACGTGACCATAGGGACATCTGGCTTTATATGCTCATTCGCGACCTTAACGCCAACCGCACCATGAGGGCACAGAAGCTCGCCCGAAGTTGATAGTTCGGATTTGATTGTCGCAAGCGTTTCATCTTCGGAACAACGACCCGAGATATACGTCTCACTCAGGGCCTGCATTGCCCCTTGTGATACATTGAAACCACCCTCTTTCAATTCCTCCATCAGTGCAGCAACCGGCGCGCCCTCTTGGCCGTAGGCGTAAAACAACGCCCGTTCAAAGTTGGATGAGACTTGAATATCCATCGACGGAGAAATCGACGGTTTGGTTTCACCTTTAAAGTACCCCTGACCGGACAGGCAGCGGTGTAGAATATCGTTTTGGTTCGTCGCAACCACCAATTCATCAATCGGCAGCCCCATTTTCTTGGCAATAAAGCCCGCAAAAATATCTCCAAAATTGCCTGTTGGCACGGTGAACGACACTTTGCGGTGTGGTGCGCCCAGCGAAACAGCCGAGGTAAAGTAATACACGACCTGCGCCAGGACACGCGCAAAGTTAATAGAATTGACCCCTGCGAGTTTAACTTCGTCGCGGAAATCAAAGTCGTTGAACATATCTTTGACACGTGCTTGGCAATCGTCGAAATCGCCATCCACAGCCAAGGCATGCACGTTATTGTCTTGCGGTGTCGTCATCTGACGACGTTGAACTTCGGACACGCGTCCATGCGGGTAGAGAACGAATACGTTTACCGCATCTAACCCTCGAAAGGCTTCGATCGCAGCTGACCCTGTATCACCCGAGGTTGCACCAACAATCGTCACGCTCTCGTTGCGCCGCTTGAGCGCGACTTGGAACAGCTGACCAATCAGCTGCATCGCGAAATCTTTAAACGCCAACGTCGGGCCGTGAAATAGCTCAAGCAAATAGTGGTTTGCACTTAGCTGTTTCAACGGCGCACGGGCCGCGTGTTCAAACCCGGCATAGGCACGCGCGATGATTTGCTTGAACTCGTCCTCGGAAAATGAATCAGACACATAAGGCCACATCACCCGAAACGCGACATCCTCATAGGGCAGTCCGGATAAGGCCGCGATTTCGTCATGGCCCATTTTGGGAATTTCAGACGGCACATACAGGCCCCCATCGCGCGCCAGCCCTGTTAGCATGGCTTCCTCAAAGGTCAGTTCCGGCGCTTGGCCACGGGTCGAGATATATTTCATGTGCTTTGGCTCTTTTGGGTTACGCGCGGCCAGACGAACGGCTGCGCAGCACGAATAGACCAGTCATCCCCCCCCACACAAGAGCCAGTGCCACCCAAGTGACCATGTATTGCAGATGATTGTTCGGGATCAGGGCGGTTGAAACCGGCATGGGGAGGAATTCATCACCAGAATTTTGAATAGACCCTTCACGTACAACCGCTAAAATCGGTTCTGCCATAAGCAGCTTTGACATGGCGGCAACATCACGCGCATACCAGAGATTACCATCAAGATCCGGCGGTGGCGTCATTGAATTCGCCTCATCCGGCCAAAGCAAATTACCTATGATCTGCGCCTCCCCAGCAGACCGCGTCTTGGTCTTATCATTTGCACGGATATAACCACGGTCAACTAACACCACACGCCCCTTTAGAGTTTCCAACGCTGAAATCACCCGATAACCCGGTCCTAACCGCTCGTGCACTGTGTAAACGTGTAATTCTTGGGGACGAAAGCGACCATCGAGATGAACCGTCAAATAAGCATCACGCGCGGGGTCAGGTTTGCTGGGCAGGGCAACAGCAGGTTGGTGGATGCGGGTTTCAATGACCTCAAGCACCCCTTCTTTCCACAACAGTCGTTGATATTGCCACACGGCAAGTGACATTAAAATGGAAACCCCGAGTCCACCAATCACGATTGCGAACATCAGCCGTTTCATATTAATATCTGCCTTTGAGAAGAGCGAAAGAACCGTAGGCCTTTTTATGCTGGCCGCGTCTTGTTGCTCGCGGCCAGGTTCCTTGTGATGGTGTTAACTCAGCGAAGAGCCGCCCCAAATGTACACAGCAAAAAACAAGAACAACCACACGACATCGACAAAATGCCAATACCATGCTGCCATTTCAAATCCCGCATGTTGTTGCGGTGTAAAGTCGCCCTTTATTGCGCGGATTAAGCAAACCGTCAAAAAGATCGTACCTAAGATCACATGAAATCCATGAAACCCTGTAGCCATAAAAAAGTTGGAATAAAATTCATCTCCGCCGAATTCCCAACCGTGATGCAGTAGCAATTCCGCATATTCATACCCCTGTAAAAAGGTAAAAAATAGGCCAAACCCAATCCCAATCGCCAAACCTTTGATCAACCCCTGACGGTCATTTTCATGCACCAACGCATGGTGTGCCCATGTTACCGAGCACCCCGAGAGCAGCAGCACCAATGTATTTATCAAGGGAAGCCCAAAGGGATCCACTTCAAAAATAGAAGGCGCTTGGTATTCAGTCCCGACATAGTGCTCCATCGGATAAATCGCGTGTTTAAAGAACGACCAGAACCACGCAAAAAAGAACATAACTTCGGACATAACAAACAGGATAAACCCATAACGCAACCCGATCATAACAACGGGCGCATGGTCACCAGCTTTGTTTTCCGCAATCGTATCTGCCCACCAACAAAAAGCGGCATACAGCACAACAACCAGCCCGATCCAGAACCCCCACGCCGCTAACCCTTTCATCCAGAGCACTGCGCCAAAGAGCATAACAAATGTCCCGACAGATGTTATAAATGGCCAGATCGACGGCGGTAGAATGTGAAAATCATGGTCCTTTGCGTGCGCCATTGCGTGTATCCCTCACCTATTTGTGCCTAAGCGGTTCAAAGCCGCATCAGTTCAATTCAGTTCTGTATCTACCCGTGATGTCATCGTCCCAGCCTCCTCGCTGGAGAGCACCACATAGTCCTCGGGTAGGTCGATCTCGTAAAACGTGTATGATAATGTTATTCTATGCACATATTTGGCATCAGAGTCGTGAATAATTTCTGGATCAACAAAAAACGTCACTGGCATCTGCACCCGTTCGCCCGGTTCAAGCACCTGTTCCTCGAAGCAGAAGCACTGTATTTTGTCAAAATACCCTCCCGCAGAATAAGGCGTCACATTATAAGACGCCTGTCCCGCAATCGGTCGATCTGTTGGGTTATAAGCCTCAAAGAAAGCAAGTCCAGTTTCGCCAATACGCAATTCCATTTCGCGTACAACCGGTTTGAAATCCCAAAGCATGTCACGATCCAGAGAGGCATCAAATCGAACTTTGATGGTTTGATCGAGAATTTCGTCGGATTGAGTTTCTGCCACGCCGGGTTGCCCACCAAAGCCGGTGACGCGGCAAAACCAATCATAAAATGGCACTGACGCCCAAGACAATCCCCCCATGACCAAGACCACAGTAACCAATTGAATAACGGTTTTCTTTGGTCCTGTAAGTGCCATGAGGTTTACTCCTGCTCAGTTGGTGGGCTGAGGTTTTCAGGAAACTCAAACCCATTTGAGGTGACCTTGACCATTGTCAGTACCAGAACCAGAACAACGAAACCTGCAAGTGACAGCCCAAGCCCTATATTCAGGGATTTTCTGCGTCGGTGTAGGTCGTGTTCTTTACTCAAAGACATAGTCTTACCACCCTCCAAGGCCATAAGGTTTTAGCAATGCTTCAGCCATGATCGCGCCAAAGTGCAGAAAGAGATATAGCAATGACAGGCGAAAAAAGCTGCGCTCAGCTTTAAAGTTATCACGTTCGGATGCGTCTTCATCACGACGCCAAATCTTGATTGCGCCTATGACGAACAAGATATTCAACACGACAGCGACGCTCAGATAAATGAGGCCTCCAACGGCTGTGAACCCAGTCCCAACCGCTAAGATAGCGAGCAACAACGTATAAACGAGAATATGCACCCGCGTTGTACGACGGCCGTGTGTTACAGTTAACATCGGAACTTTAGCATCGTCGTAATCATTGCGCATGAACAGCGCCAGAGCCCAAAAATGTGGAGGTGTCCACATGAAGATCAGCGCAAACATCAAAATCGGCTCAAGCGTTAATGACCCCGTCGCGGCCACCCATCCAATAGCCGGTGGAAACGCGCCTGACGCACCGCCGATAACAATGTTTTGTGGTGTCGCACGTTTCAACCACATGGTGTAAATCACCACATAGAAGAAAATGGTAAAGGCGAGAAACGCACCTGCGTATAAATTCGTGGCCAATCCCAGCATGATCACCGACAGCGCCGACAAGGCGATGCCAAGGTTCATTGCCTCAGGCTCTTCGACTTTTCCCGCGGGTATTGGCCGCGATTGTGTGCGTTTCATAATGCGATCGATATCAGCATCCCACCACATATTTAGCGCACCAGAGGCCCCGCCCCCGATTGCGATAAACAAAACCGCACAAAAGCCAACAACCGGATGCACAGCCACAGGCGCTGCCACCAGCCCGACAAAAGCCGTAAACACCACCAAAGACATCACTCGGGGTTTCAGCAGTGCGAAATAATCACCAAAAGACGCATCATTGTCGCGCGCTATACTGGTTGGAATACTGGCGTCACTCATTCTTGTCTCGTTCATTTGGATTTGACAGGCGCAGAGGTCGCACTGCCATAGTCATATAATGCTGTCCGTCTTTCACTTGCGGACAGTTGCGCTGTGCCGCCTTAATTCAAAGCGACCTTATAATCCAGCGGTTTACCGGCATATTCATCAATAGCGCCTGCCAGCCATGCATCATAGGCTTCTTGCGTTACAACCTTAACAGTAATCGGCATATAGGCGTGATCTTTACCGCAAAGTTCAGAGCATTGACCAAAGTAGATCCCCTCCTTGCCTTCATCAACTTCGAACCATAATTCAGCCAAACGCCCTGGAACCGCGTCTTGCTTTACTCCAAAGGCTGGCATCGCCCAGGAATGTATCACATCCGCACCGGTAACTTGCATAACGACGGTCTTACCTGACGGCACAACAACCGCGGTATCCGTGGCAAGAAGATACTCATCGGGATTATAGCCATATTCGGCAAGATCTTCTCTCTCCAGCAAGAAACTCTCGTAACCAAATTCATGATCGACGTAATCATAGCCCCAATACCATTGATAGCCTGTTACCTTAATGGTTATGTCCGCCTCAGGGATTTCTTGCTGTCGAAACAGCTGAGGCAAAGAAAACGACCCGATAACAATCAAAATCAGAATGGGCACAACCGTCCACGCCACTTCGAGAACCGAATGATGGGTAAAAGATGCGGGTTCAGGGTTCGCCTTACGATTGAATTTGAAAATCGCATAAAGCAACAAACCCGCGACAAATACACACACCAAGGTAATGATAACTAAGATCATACCATCCAATTGATGGATACCTGTAGCAAGTTCTGTCGCAGCCGGTTGGAAACCTATGCCGCCGTTTGTCGGCTTGCCAATAGTTTCCAAACCTTCTTGCGCTGTAGCTGGAAGGGCGGAGAGGGCTGCGATAAAGCCCGAGAGAGTCAAAGCATTTTTCATGTCAGTCCCTGATCGGTAATCGTTACTTATTAGATTAGTCTAACCTGATTTGTTCAAAAAACCACCTAGATACCGTTGTATTTGTAGATTTAGGAAATCATATTCCACTTAACAAATAAAGGCCTGCGCCTGTGCCTCGACCTGTGTCATAGCGCCGCGTCTTTGATCTAAATCAAAAAATGAGGCTTTTCTTATGGATTCTGCAGACTTTCGTCCCTTTGACACAACACTACCAGAAGATGAATCTCTGGCGGTTTTACGAGGTGCCTTGGCTGGTGCAGACGACGGAGAGATCTTTGTTGAACGGCGAAAGTCAGAATCACTCGTATTTGACGATGGGCGGTTAAAAACAGCCAGCTACGATGCGGCCGAAGGCTTTGGCCTGCGCGCCGTCCGCGGCGAAGTCGCCGGATATGCTCATTCGACAACCCTATCAATCAATGCCTTAAAACGCGCGGCTGAAACGGCGCGTTTGGCCGTCGGCGACGGTGGCGGCACAATGGCGCCTGCTCCGCGTGCAACGAACCAGAAGCTGTATACCGATCAAGACCCTATTGCGGCGCAAAGCTTTCCAGTCAAAGTCGACACCCTACGCGACATTGATGCCTTTGCCCGTGGCCTTGATTCTCGGGTCGTGCAGGTATCGGCCAGCTTAGCTGCTTCTATACAGGAAATCGAAATCCTGCGCGCCGATGGCGTACGCGTACGTGATGTCCGCCCAATGACACGTGTAAACGTCTCCATCATCGTCGACGATGCCGGGCGCCGCGAAAGTGGCACCGCTAGTGGCGGCGGTCGTGTAGGGCTAGATGGATTGATCGCACCTGCCGATTGGCAGGCTAAAGCACGCGAAGCTCTAAGAATCGCTTTGGTCAACCTAGAAGCCGTTCCTGCCCCAGCCGGTGAAATGGACGTGGTGCTTGGCCCTGGATGGCCTGGAATTTTGTTACACGAAGCAATCGGGCATGGTCTCGAGGGGGATTTCAATCGTAAAGGGTCTTCAGCTTTTGCAGGCCTAATGGGACAACGTATCGCCTCTCCCGGTGTTACCGTTTTAGACGACGGGACGATCCCAGATCGGCGTGGGTCGATCACTGTGGATGACGAAGGGACACCTAGCCAGAAAACCACCTTAATCGAAGACGGTGTGCTCGTAGGTTATATGCAAGACCGTCAAAACGCGCGCTTGATGGGAGTAGAGACAACCGGGAATGGACGCCGCCAAAGCTATGCTCACGCCCCAATGCCGCGTATGACCAACACGTATATGTTAGGTGGCGATGCAGCCCCTGAAGATTTGGTCAAAGATATTAAAGACGGCATTTGGGCCGTCGGATTTGGCGGTGGCCAAGTTGACATCACCAACGGAAAATTCGTCTTTTCCTGCACCGAAGCTTATCATGTTAAAAACGGCAAAGTTGGTTCCCCTGTAAAAGGTGCGACGTTGATTGGCGATGGTGCAACTGCATTGAACCAAATCCGCGGCATGGGAAATGACATGGCACTTGACCCTGGCATGGGCAATTGTGGCAAGCAAGGACAATGGGTGCCAGTAGGCGTTGGTCAACCTAGCGTATTGATGGGTGGGCTGACTGTCGGAGGATCTGCGACCTAAACTCACCCGGATTGCGATGCGATTTTGTGAATATCAAATCCTTTTGATTCCCGGAAAACGTTTCCTGAACTTGAGTAATCTTAATGCAGCCTCTGAAAAGGACAAATCATGCAAAAGCGCGATTTGTTATCGGAATGTGCATTACATTCAATAGAGTAGGAATAAATCTCTCTCATCTGACGAAGCAGACATTCGTAATGATCCACAAATATGATCAACGAATTTAGCGAAAAATCGTAATAAACTGTATAGATCTTCACGACCTGTTAACCAGTTTAGAAGTATCCCTGTAGCTGCAGCAGGACGGAGTTAAGGATGACCGGAGAAGCACATTCTTCCAATCACCCCCCACTCCCACCCACCACGGAAGATCAAAGGTATTCCTGGCTTCGTCTGTTGCGCTCCCGAAGAATCGGGATAGCAACCTTTTATCGGCTTCTGGCCGAATTTGGTTCAGCACAGAATGTGCTGAGTGCGCTGCCAGAATGTGCAGCTGCAGCAGGCGTCAAAGGGTATAAAATATACCCAACTCACTTGCTTGACGCCGAAATTAATGTCGCAAAAGCCGCCGGTGCGCGGCTTTTGTGCTTTGGAGATACCAATTATCCGACACAGCTGATGCAACTCAAAACTGCACCGCCTGTCTTATGGGCATTGGGAGACATATCATTACTGTCGCGCCCTATCATCGCACTGGTCGGAGCACGAAATGCCTCATCCTTGGGAATGCGCATGGCCGCAACACTTGCGCACGACTTAGGGCGTAAAAATCAGGTTATCGTTTCGGGTTTAGCGCGTGGGATCGACACCGCCGCCCATCAAGCAGCTCTAGACAGCGGTACCATTGCCGTTGTCGCGGGTGGCGTCGACACGATCTATCCTGCCGAAAACAAGGCGTTAACGCAAAGCATCGCTCAAACCGGTTTAATCCTGTCGGAACACCCGATGGGCATGACACCGCAAGCCCGACATTTTCCTGCACGCAATCGCATTATCGCAGGATTGGGCAGTGCCACCATTGTCGTCGAAGCTGCCGCTAAATCTGGTAGCCTGATAACCGCACGAGATGCCTTGGACCTTGGCCGTGAAGTGTTTGCCGTGCCGGGGCATCCACTGGATGCGCGCGCCAGTGGATGTAATATACTAATCCGCGATGGGGCACTTTTAGTACGTCATGCTGACGATGTCCTCGCCGCATTGCCACCCACAGCAGGACAAGCGAAACCTTTGGTAAGGCCCGCGTTACGAGATCTGCCACAATCACCTGAGCAACGCAATTTACGCGAAACGGCGGCTTTGCATCAGGAGGTTCTCACACGCCTGTCGCCTTCTCCAACTGACGAGAGTGATCTTATCGAAAAAACCACCAACGAGACACGAAGTGTCATTCGAAGCCTAACAGATCTGGAACTAGACGATGAGGTGATCCGCCAACCCGGCGGCGGCATCAGCCGTAACTCGTGACGCGTTTCATATCACCTTTCTGGCGATCAAAAGCACCTAAATGCTATTTAAAGCCAACATTCAATAAGTCGCAATTGCATTTGGAATTGACATTCTCCCCTTGCGCGCCACATTTCCACCACCGTAGAACGTGCTGAAACTAAACCCGAAGGTCCCTTTATTTATGCCTGTTGTCGTCGTCGAATCCCCGGCCAAAGCCAAAACAATTAATAAATACCTGGGCAAGAACTATACAGTTCTCGCATCTTATGGGCACGTGCGGGACCTTCCGGCCAAGAACGGATCCGTCGAACCCGACGACGATTTCGCCATGACATGGGAAATCGGCAATGACAGCAAAAAGCACGTTCGCGCGATTGCTGACGCTTTGAAAAATGACGACGCATTGATTCTTGCAACTGACCCTGATCGCGAAGGGGAGGCGATCAGCTGGCACTTGCAAGAGGCATTAACCAAACGACGGGCGATCAAAAAATCCACCGCTGTCAGCCGCGTGACCTTTAATGCGATTACCAAAGAGGCCGTAACGGCGGCGATGAAGCAACCACGCCAAGTGGATATGCCTCTTGTCGAAGCTTATTTGGCGCGGCGTGCATTAGACTATCTTGTGGGTTTCAACCTGTCGCCGGTCTTGTGGCGGAAACTCCCAGGTGCGCGCTCGGCTGGACGTGTGCAATCTGTCTGCCTACGTCTAATTGTTGAACGCGAGATGGAGATTGAAGCGTTTAATCCGGTCGAATACTGGTCCGTTAAATCACAAATGAAAACCCCGCGCGGGCAAGAGTTTGAAACGCGTTTGACCGTTTTAGGTGGTGATAAGCTAGATAAATTCTCGCTTGCCAATTCAACCGCAGCGGAATTAGCAGTTCAGGCAGTTACCTCGCGAACATACACAGCCCTGTCGGTTGAGGCTAAGCCTGCCTCCCGCAATCCATCTGCACCGTTCATGACCTCGACCCTACAGCAAGAGGCCAGCCGCAAATTTGGTATGGGCGCACGCCAATGTATGAATGCTGCCCAACGCCTGTATGAAGCCGGCTTGATCACCTATATGCGAACCGACGGTATAGACATGGCGCCGGAGGCAATGGAAGCTGCCCGTGCCGAAATCGAGACGCGTTATGGCGCCGAATACGTGCCGTCTGAGCCACGTATTTATAAAAACAAAGCCAAAAATGCCCAAGAGGCACACGAATGCATTCGTCCGACAGAAATGAACCGCGATGCGGCGAGCCTCAAGGTGTCAGAAGACGATCAGCGCAAACTGTACGACCTGATCTGGAAACGTACCCTTGCCTGCCAAATGGCCGGCGCACGAATGGAACGCACGACGGTTGATATAGGTTCTCCAGACAAGCAAATCGTCTTGCGCGCCACAGGACAAGTCATGTTATTTGATGGCTTTATGCGCGTTTATGAAGAAGGCCGCGATGATGTGGTCGACGATGATGACAAACGTCTGCCGCAAATTATGCAGGGAGACGTCATTAATTTTGCTGGTGGCCTAGGCCCGCAAGCCGAAAAAGCAGGCACTGATGCCTGCGTGCTTTCTGATGATGCAGCTGTATTAGCGTTGCAACACCACACTCAACCCCCACCACGCTATACCGAGGCAACTCTGGTTAAACGAATGGAAGAGTTAGGTATTGGTCGCCCCTCAACATATGCAAGTGTCATTACCACGATCCAAGACCGCGAATATGTGCGCAAAGACAAAAACCGTCTGTACCCCGAAGATAAAGGCCGGATCGTAACAATCTTTTTGCTGAATTTCTTTCGCAATTACGTCGGCTACGAGTTCACAGCTAATCTAGAAAATAAGCTAGACGATGTCTCGGCCGGTGAACACGATTACAAAGAGCTCCTTGGTGGGTTTTGGCGCGACTTCTCGGCAGCAATTTCCGAAACTTCAGATTTACGGATCTCCGAAGTATTAGATGTATTGGATGACGTGCTGGCTCCGCAGCTTTATCCACCACGTGAAGACGGAACAGACCCACGCGTTTGCCCAAAATGCGGCGTTGGCCAATTGCATTTAAAAACCTCGCGCACGGGCGGGTTTGTCGGCTGTGGAAGTTATCCAGAGTGTAACTACACCCGACCTATCGCAGGCGAAGGTGCCGAGGGTGAAGAAAAGATGCTTGGCCTCGACAATGAGGACGAGATTTGGCTGAAATCAGGTCGTTACGGACCTTACGTACAGCGTGGTGATGTCTCGCCAGACACACCAAAGCCCAAACGCAGCTCTCTGCCGATGCAACGACATGGCGGTTGGGAAAAAGATCAAACCACACTAGAGCAAGCGGTTGAGCTGTTATCCCTCCCACGACATGTGGGCGACCACCCCGAAGGTGGGCGGATATCCGCAAACCTAGGACGGTTTGGACCTTACCTCATGCACAAGCTACCGACGGATGAAAAACCAACCTACGTCAGCTTTAAAAGCTACAAAGATATGTTTGAAGTTGGCATGAATCACGCGGTTGAATTACTGGCTGAAAAACGTGCCAATCCTGGTCGTCGTGGCACGGCGGCCAAAGCACTCAAGGAATTGGGCGAACATCCAGAAGACGGTGGCGCGGTTCAAATCATGGACGGCAAATACGGACCTTATGTCAAATGGGGCAAAGTAAATGCGACACTGGCCGAAGGCACCAAGCCTGAAGATGTGACGATGGAAATGGCCACTGCTTTAATCGCTGAGAAATCCGCAAAGACGGGTAAGAAGAAAGCCCCAGCAAAAAAAGCAACCGCAAAGAAACCCGCGGCGAAAAAAGCGCCTGCGAAAAAAAAGGCGCCTGCAAAATCTAAAGCTGCGGCGAAGCCCGAACCCTCTGAAGATTAAAACGTAAGGGCGGCGCGTTTAACACAGCCGCCTTGCTCTCCCCCTCGTGCCATATGCAATACGCATCGTCGCCAGCTTGCCTTATTAGGGCCGCGCTTGCATACATAACCGTATAAAGCACATTGCATTTCGGTCTCGGGGAGGAGAACCAAAAATGGATAATCGCTACAGCCTGCATCCTGAACATGTCAAAACACTGAATACGACCCAATTGCGTGATCATTTTCACGTACCGGCCGTATTCCGTAGCGGAGACCTATCCATGACCTATACCCACGAAGATCGCATGATCATCATGGGTATTTGCCCTACAACCAATGCCTTAGAGTTACCCGAGGATGTCAGTGCAGTTACGGGTACCGACTTTATGCTTCAACGCCGAGAGCTGGGGACAATCAACATCGGTGGGACTGGCCATGTATCCATTGATGGCGAAAGCTATGCAATTGGCACCAACGAAGGTCTATACATAGGCCAAGGTGCCCGACATGTGGTGTTTACCTCAGACAACCCCGCGACACCCGCGAAATTCTATGCCAATTCCGCCCCCGCGCACGCGGCCTACCCCCATAAAAAAGTCACGATGGCTGACAGTTCCCCTGTGGTTTTGGGAGCAACCGAGACAAACAACCAACGAACCATCTACCGATTTTTACACCCAGATGTCATGGCCACCTGCCAGCTGGCCATGGGGTTGACGCAACTGGGGGCTGGATCAAACTGGAACACCTTTCCCCCTCACACGCATATGCGCCGGATGGAGACCTATTTTTATTTCGCAATGGATCCAGATACTGTGGTGTTTCACCTGATGGGAGAGCCCAGCGAAACACGCCATATCGTTATGCGCAACGAAGAAGCTGTGATCTCACCAGCATGGTCCATTCACGCAGGCGCGAGCACCGGGCCGTATTGCTTTATCTGGAGCATGGCCGGTGAGAACCAAGTATTTGAAGATATGGACTTTGTTTCGCCCAAGGACATCCTATGATCAATTTGTTCGATTTAACCGGCCAAACCGCCCTTGTCACAGGCGCCCGCACAGGTCTTGGTCAGGGGATCGCCCTCGCGCTTGCGGGCGCAGGCGCCGACATCGTGGGCCTCGGGTCACGCCCGATGGATGACACAGCGCAAAAGGTGACGTCACTTGGACGTAAATTTAGCTGTCTAGAGATTGACCTTAGTCAACCTTTTGACGCAACGCAGGTCATGGTGGATGCAAAACACCCGAACATTCTGGTCAATAACGCAGGTATTATTCGCCGCGCCGATCTGCCTGAGGCGACAATGGAAGATTGGGATGATGTTTTAACAGTCAATCTGCGTGCAGCCTATGAATTGTCTCAAGCCTTTGCCAAGGCGCGTATAGAGACCGCCAGACCGGGGCGGATCATCAACATCGCATCAATGCTATCCTACCAAGGTGGCATCCGTGTCGCATCTTATACAGCCTCTAAACACGCAATAGTAGGTTTAACACGGGCCCTTGCAAACGAGTTGGCGCCTTACGGTATTACCGTCAATGCAATTGCTCCGGGGTATATGGACACCGATAACACCGCAGCCCTGCGTGCAGATACACATCGAAATGCAGAGATTTTAGGCCGTATTCCTGCAGGCCGTTGGGGACAACCCCAAGATCTTGCCTCTGCAATCTTATTTCTCGCATCGACAGCATCGTCTTATGTAACAGCTGTCACCCTTCCCGTGGATGGTGGCTGGCTGTCTCGATAAACCGTAAAATAACTGCCCTACCTATCAAGAGAGGAATGGGGCAGTTACTATTTTGTTAGCCGCCCCCATCAAGCATTGCTCACAATCCGATCATTGATGGGATTTGCCCCATATCGGATATAATCTCGGCGCCGACTGCAGACAGTTTATCAGCTCCGCCATGAGGTGCATAACCAATGCACCGGATACCTGCGCGCTGTGCGGCTAATGCGCCGGTTGGGCTATCTTCGACTACGACGCAATCTTGTGGCGCCATACCAAAAGCGTTCACTGCCGCGAGAAATAAGCCTGGGTCAGGTTTAGACACCCCAAGCGTATGCGCCGAGAACATCGCCTTGGGATAGAACCGATCCCAAAGGTCATTCTGGCCAAGTGAGATTTTCATCTTATCTTCACTGCCATTAGAGGCCACACAAAACGGAACTTGCGCAGCATCGAGTAAATCCAAAAGAGCGGGTATTCCTGACACGACATCAACACCGACACGCAATCGATCATACATTTCGCGATAAATCTCATCAGTCCAGTCATCAGGGAGCTCCGCGCCGTGTTCCATCGCGGTTATCTTGGTTCCAGCCATCGTGCCTCCAACAAACAGGTTCATACATTTCTCAAGCGTCAACTCGAGACCAAAGCGAGCGAGGTTCTGAACGAGGACTTCACAGATCGCTGTTTCCGTGTCGACCAACACGCCGTCGCAGTCAAAAATCACCAATTTAGGAAGTGTCCGTGTTCTGGTCATAGTTGGATCCTTTTACGTTTTCCACATCAGCGAAATATAAGTATCGCCGTATTTTCGACTATCATGTGCTTCAAACCCTGCCGGCGGAGCCTGAGGCGTGCTCTCTTCCCAAACAATCAACGCATCTTTAGCCACCCAGCCGCCAGAAACTGCAAAATCCAGTGCCTTCTCGCCTAAGGTTTTCCCATAGGGTGGATCCATAAAAATTACATCATAAGCGGCCTCGGGGTTTTCGCCCAATTTCAGGACATTACGGCGCATAAGATGACTGTGGCTTTGCGCTTTGCAAATCTCGATGTTTTGCGTAATCAATCGTTGTGAGACCCGCCCATCGTCGACAAATGTCACATGGTCTGCCCCGCGTGAGAGCGCTTCAAGTCCTAGCGCACCGGTACCTGCAAAAAGATCTAACACCCGCGCCCCGGGAATTGCACCTGTATGCATCAAAACATTAAAGAGACTTTCACGCACACGATCGGTTGTCGGACGGAGATGCGCACCCGCATCCCCCTTGCCCAGCGCAGCCAAGGCCCGACCGCGAAAATCACCTGCGATAATTCTCATGCTTTTAGCAATAGTTTCAAGTCGGCCTCGGCGTCGGCGACAATAGTTTTATCTGCAGTTTTTCCGGCCTCGATCAACCGCTTTGCAACCATATAAGCCCTTGGGTCATTCATAGCATCAACCGCAACCAATTGCTCGCCGCGATAATACCAATACGATGCCACCAGCCCATCGCCCTTACGCACCACTACGTTGTCATATCCTGTGTTCAACCCTGCGATCTGGAGTTTTACATCATATTGATCAGACCAGAACCATGGTGTTGCGACATAATCTTTCGTCCCACCCAACATATTTTGCGCCACCACCTCGGCTTGATCGATAGCATTAGGAACACTCTCGAGGCGAATACGCTCTCCACGGTACGGAAAAGAAGCACAATCGCCAGCGGCCCACACATCTGGTGCAGAGGTTCGCCCATGGGCGTCGGTTTCAATACCGTTGTCCAAAGCAATCCCCGCCGCTTCGGCCAGATCAGTCGCAGGAACAATCCCCACACCTGCAATCACAAAATCAACGTCTAATTCACGCCCGTCGCTCAATGTGGCAGATGTCACTGCACCGGTTTTACCTTGCAAGCTACTCAGCCCGACACCTTCTAGGATATCGACACCCTGTGCGGCATGCAGTTCACGGAAATATGCCGATGTCTCAGGTGAAGCAACACGCTGTAAAATGCGGTCTGACATTTCAACCAACGTTACAGCTACACCGCGTTTGGCACAAACCGCAGCAGCCTCTAACCCGATATATCCGCCCCCCACGATCAAAGCTTTCGCCCCAGAGACAACATGCGGAGCCATAGCATCTACGTCGGCCAAATCCCGCACCACAAATACATTTTCTAAATCACCACCAATCTCAGATGGTAATCGCCGCGGAACCGAACCCGTCGTCAAAGCAAGCTGGTCATACGACAAGGTTTCATCGCCAATTTCAATGCATTTGGCATCTGTATCGATCCCGTTCACCCACTCTCCCAAACGCAACGTGATCTTTTCGTCGCTATAGAAACTTTCGGGGCGCAGGTAGAGCCGCTCTTTACTCATTTCACCTAAGAGATAGGCTTTGGACAACGGTGGGCGCTGATATGGTGGATCTAACTCCCCTCCCACAAGCGTAATTTCTCCGTCAAAACCGTCTTTGCGCAGCTTGGCAACCAGTGATGCTCCAGCTTGTCCCGCACCAATTACGACGATATGGCTCATATGCCTCTTGCCTCCTGCGACAGTTGTTCTACGTTTGCGCAGACCCTAGAACCATTTAGGGCTGACGAAAACCAAATTGCACAGCCTTGCTCAAAGAAGGAGCCGCGCGTATGATCTCAGTAGGAACCGCCCTGCCAGACGCCACCCTAATCGAAATGACAGCAGAGGGCCCGGCCCCGGTTGCGCTTTCTGATAAAACCAAAGGCCGCAAAATTGTGATTTTTGCTGTCCCTGGCGCTTTCACCCCCACGTGCCATGCCGCACATGTGCCAAGTTTTATCCGTACCAAAGACCAGTTTTCCAACAAAGGCATTGATGAAATCATCTGCGTGTCCGCCAACGATCCATTTGTCATGGGCGCTTGGGGTGAAGCAACAGGCGCCACCGCAGCAGGCCTCACCATGCTTGCGGATGCCGACAGCAGCTTTACAGACGCGATCGGTATGCGCTTTGACGCACCCCCTGCAGGTTTGATCGGGCGATCTAAACGTTATGCAATGCTGGTTGAGGATGGTGAGGTAAAAATCCTTCACCTCGAAGAAAGTCCTGGCACATGCGAAGTGTCTGCTGGCGAAGCGTTGCTGGATGCGCTGTAATCCGTCACGAATCGTGAATATTACAGTGACTTGAGAAGCTTCGTTCCAATGACAAATGCGCAGACCCCCACGATACATCCTGCTGCTATTATGGCTGCAGTCATGGAGGAAATCCAAAACGCCCGCGCATTTGTCGCGCGGGATGATGCGTTTGACAGCGCACAGGAACTGCGTATCGCATTACGGCGTCTTCGTAGCGGGCTAACATTGTTTCGCCCGTTACTTCCGACGGATCAAGGCAAGACCCTGCTAGAAGAAGCTCGCTGGCTTAGTGCAGAAGTGACCCGTTTGCGTGATCTCTATCTATTATGGCAAGATACATTGACACCCGCACGTGTTGCTTTGCCGAATAACGCGGCCTTGGAAGCGCTGGAAAAACGTGTCTTGGACAAGATACAATCCGAACGCAGTGCTCTTTGCGAGCTCTTACAAGGAGATCGTTTCGCCGCATTTTTCGAGTCCGGGCAGGCCCTGACTGTCTCTGAGAACTGGCGAGACACAACCAATGACGCCTCGCGTCTCCAGACACTTTGCCACGAAACCCTTACCCTGCGTCTCAATCAGGCGATTAAACATGGCGAGAGCCTCAAACGTTTGGATCCCAAGTCTCGCGACAGTTTCCGTAAAAGCCTGCGCAAGCTGCGAGCGACGGCAGAATTCACGCAGTCGATGTTTACAAATAAGAAAACCAAAGCGTTTTTAAAACAACTCAAGAAACTGCTGGATTCCATGGTCGCTGCTCGTGATGCAACCGCGGTGCGGGCAACATTAGAATGGCTCATCCAAGATATGGATAAAACGTCAGCGGAACACCACATTGCGGTTGAACTGATTAAGGCAAAAGAAGCTAGCGTGACTTTAGATAACAAACGGTTACAGAAACTGTGGCGTGCGACGATAGCCTTGCCGCCAAGTTAAACAAACGGTCAACTCCCCGCCAGATCATCCATCTTACGTGCAAGTTTGATATCTAAATCACTTAACCCACCAATATCATGAGTGGTTAGGACAACTTGGACTCGGTTGTAGATGTTACTCCATTCGGGATGGTGGTTCCATTTCTCGGACCATATCGCAGCCTGCGTCATAAAGCCAAAAGCGGCAACGAAATCCTCAAAGACATATGTCTTTTGGATAGCGTCCCGCCCCTGTACGCGCGACCACCCGGCATATAATAGCGCCTCTATCTGGTGATTTTGCTCTGTCATTCTTGCTCTTCAATTACAACTTTCTTGAACGGACCATAGCTGGTTAGGATATCTATTTCGTCATCCACCGCAGCGCGTTCTGCTTTGAGATACTGCTCAATTGCTTCGCGAAACCCGGGATCAGCGACCCAATGTAAGCTGTGTGTTTGCGTTGGAAGGTATCCACGAGCGAGTTTATGTTCGCCCTGCGCACCGGCTTCAACGCGGCTCAATCCCATGCCAATGGCCAGATCAATAGCCTGATAGTAACACAACTCAAAATGCAAACAGGGATGGTGTTCCGAGCAGCCCCAGTATCGTCCAAATAACGTCTCGCGCCCTATAAAATTTAGAGCTCCCGCAATCGCCTGTCCGTCACGTTCCGCCAAAACCAAAGCCACATCATCGGCCATAGTCTCGTGTAGGATATTAAAAAATTCTCTGGTGAGATAAGGGCTCCCCCACTTACGGGCGCCTGTATCCTGATAAAATTCCCAGAACACATCCCAATGCTCCGGACGCAAGTCCGCCCCTCTATAGGTCCGGATGTCTCCTCCAAACTCTTGGGCCTGCCGACGCTCTTTACGCATATTTTTGCGTTTACGCGACGACAGCGCATTTAGAAAGCTGTCAAAGCTTTCATACCCCTCATTCAACCAGTGAAATTGCTGACTGACTCGGGACATCAGGCCCATTTGTCTGCCAATTTCCGTCTCACCCTCGGTGCAAAACGTTACATGAAGCGACGACATATTATTATCGCTCGCCAATTGCACCGCCCCTTGCACCAAGGCCGAATGTCCTGTGTTCTCAAACCCTGGACGCACCAAAAAACGTCGGCCTGTGGCCGGTGTAAAAGGAACAGCCATTTGTAATTTAGGGTAATAATGACCGCCGGCCTGCTCGTAAGCATGTGCCCAGTTATGGTCAAAAATATATTCGCCCTGACTATGCCCCTTGGCATATAGCGGCGCGCAGGCAATCAGTTGCCCATCTTGATAACAGGTCAGATAATACGCACCCCAACCTGTCCCCGGCCCGATTGATCCACTTTGTTCAAGCGCCAATAAAAACCGATGCGTGGTAAAAGGATCAAATGGGCGCGTGCCGTCTGCAGCTTCGGGACAGGCGCAGCTGTCCCAATCTTCTGCCCGGATCTGCGTCAAAGACGGAAGAACCTCAATTTCAACAGTGGCTTGATCCATCCGTGTCCCTCCGCTTATGTCTCATTATCTGGGAGAACAATCATATAGATCAAGCAGGAAGCGTACTGAGATACCCTTCAAAGGTCACGTTATCGACATATGGGCGTACTTTTGCTTCTTGATCCAGCGACTTAATTGTCCATGTCAGTACCGGAACACCGCGCGCTCGTAATTCCTGCACACGTGGATAGGTCACATCTAGGCTCTCGTGACTGATAAAATTAGCAGAACTCGCTTCGAAATCGGAAAGCTCGCGCAATGCTTTTCGACGCTCTGGTGGCAATATGTCCCAATACTGCGTTGCATATGCAGCGGTTGTTAAGCCACGCGGCACATCCGGAGCCAGATCTGCAAGCAATGCAACACTATGTGGGTTAAATGACATGACGGCAACCGGGCCGTTATATCCGCGCAAGGCCTTAACCGTGGCCGCCTCAAGAGTGCCAATATCCGGTCCCATCGCCCCATCTTGATCTTTGAGCTCAATTAACAGAGGAATACGACCCGCTACAAAGGTCAACACCTGCGTCAGCGTTGGGATCGTCTCGCCCTGTGCCCCGGTCAAACTAATTTGCTGTAATTCAGAGCTGGTGCGTTGTTGTACGGCGCCCGTTTCCTTGGTCAAACGCGCGAGGTCATAATCATGGAAAACCATAGCCTCGCCGTCAGAGGACAATTGTAGATCAATTTCCACACCATACCCAGCGTCTATTGCCGCTTTGATTGCAGCAAGGCTGTTTTCAGGACGACCCGCTGTCACATCATGTAACGCGCGGTGTGCAATCGGAATGCGGCAAAAAACGTCAGGTAGCATAGGAATTTAGTCTTTGATTTCAAACACGCCGTCGATTTCGACTGCGACGCCGAATGGCAATGATGGAGATGAGACTGCAGAGCGTGCATGACGACCTTTATCGCCCAGGACTTCGACGAACAAATCGGACGCACCATTCACAACTTGGGGCTGTTGAAGAAAGTCAGAGGTGGAATTTACAAAAGCGCCCAGTTTTACAACACGAACCAGTTTAGAGAAATCCCCGCCGCAAGCAGACTTAACCTGTGCCAAGAGAGAAAGAGCACACAAACGCGCAGCCGCTTGACCTGCTTCGACATCCATATCATCGCCCAATGTCCCGACCACAAAACCGTCAGCATTCGCTGCGACTTGCCCGGACACGTACAGCATATTCCCGCTGATTACGTAAGAAACGTAATTTGCTGCTGGCGCAGCTTGTTCAGGGAGGGTCAGGCCCATTTCGGCGAGTTTGTCTTCAACACTCATAATATAGATTCCGTTTCTTTTGAATTCGGTGCGACTTTATCTTCGCACGCGCGCATCTAAAAGTACAAAGCCGACACAATTAAGCCCTATATGACCATCAGTCTAACTTTCTCGAAACGCCCGCACGAAGTAAGCCATCAAAGGTTGAACCAAATACGAAAGCGGTGAACGGTCGGCCGTGCGAATAAAGCTTTCGACAGGCATCCCTGGCAACAAGATCACATCTGACGGCAACCGGCTTTGCTCTCCTGGATTGAGTGTAATTTCAACACGGTAAAAAGCGGCACCGCTTTGTTCGTCTTGAAATGCATCCGCAGACACCAAAGAAACCGTTCCAACCAATTCAGGCGTGGTGACCTGATCCAAAGCCGGAAGCCGAACCGCAACATCCTGCCCAATATAGAGATGATTGACATCGGTAATCTCGACTTGTGCCGCAATCACAAGCGGTCGATCCTGAGGCACAAGATACAACACAGGGTCGGCAGGCCGGATCACCGAACGCGGCGTTTGAACCGATAAACCGTATACGATCCCCGAAACGGGTGCTCGGATATCAAGACGCTCTAATCTCTCGCGCAGGCTTCTACGGGTCTCGCTGAGCTCTAGTTCCTGATAACGCAAATCACGCAGTTGGGTAATCGCTTCTTCTCGTTGCGAGGTTCCAAGTTTCAACGTTTCAATATCTAGTTCAGTGATGCGTTCGTTTGATTCAGCCTCTGATGCGATCAATTCGCCCAGTGACCCTTGTAGATTGGCCTTTGTGCGACGCAATGTCAGCACCGTAGACGCCTGCGCAAGACCCCGATCAAGTAGGGATTGCTGGCCCACCAATTCTTGGTCAATCAGCTCAAGCTGTGCACGCATCGAAGCCTGCTGTGCTTTGATCCCAATAATCTGCTCTTGGATTTGGAGCGCCCGTTTTTGCAACTGTTCAATCTCGCGACTCTGCGATGCCTTACGTGCCAAAAACAAACGTTCTTGCCCCGCAATCAAATCAGCAACCTCAGGGCGGCGAGGCGCTAGATCTGATAACTCGGGCGCGAAGTCGATCGTATTGAGCGTATCACGCTCGGCCTCTAACCGACCGCGACGCGCCATCAGCTCAAACAATTGACCTTCCGTGATGACCAGTTGTGACACGAGTTCAGAGGCATCCAGTTTGATCAAAGTCTGACCCGCAACAACGGTGTCGCCCTCGTCTATTAAAATTTCATCGACCACACCACCGTCAATATGTTGAACAACCTGCCGGTTCCGATCCACCTCGAACTTGCCGCTTGCGACAACAGCCCCAGCAATATTGGAGAGAATTGCCCAAGACCCAAATCCACCAACAAGGACCAACAGTCCTAGTAAACCAACAATGACTGCACCCCGTGCCGACCAATTTTGCCCTGAGGGTTGTGATTGCGACGGCCCACTCATGATTTACCTCCTTGAGGCTTTTGGGGAATTGGGGTCGGTCTGACGGATTTCACTGCGCCTGCAGCACCTTTGCGAGCCCCCTTGCCAAGTTGTTCGTGATTGCTGACCATTTCCTTAAGAACTTGATTTTTCGGGCCAAAAGCCGTCATCGCCCCTTTATCAATCACCAAAAGCGTATCACATTCCTGGATCGCGGCAGGTCGATGCGCCATAATCAATACTGATTTTCCGTCTGCTTTCATTTGACGAATAGCAATGTTCAACGCAGTTGATCCATCATTATCCAAGTTAGAATTTGGCTCATCCAAAATCAAAATCACCGGATCACCATACAAAGCTCGTGCCAAACCGATACGTTGCATTTGCCCACCTGACAACGCGCCACCTTTAGCCCCCATATGTGTATCGTACCCTTGTGGCAAACTAACGATCATATCGTGGGCAGCCGCTTTCTTTGCCGCTTCGACAACCTTGGCCGCATCCGGGTTTTCCGACAGACGTGCGATATTTTGTGCAATCGTCCCTTCAAACAACTGCACCCGCTGGGGCAAATAGCCAATATGCCGCCCCAACACATCTGGAGCATATTGACTCAACGATGCTCCATCCAAACGGATAGAGCCTGCGGCGCAACTCCAGGCCCCTGTCAACGCCTTAGCCAAAGTCGACTTACCGGACCCTGAAGGTCCAATCACACCAACGGCTTGCCCTGGCCGGACATGAAACGTCACATTACGCAGCAATGCCGTGCTGTCTCCAGGTGCACGAACAGCAAGGGCTTGAACATCGAGCTTAGAAGACGGCGCCGGTAACGGTGTCCGTTCGTCCTCAACGGGAGTTTCGCTCAAAAGCTCAGCGAGGTTTTGCCACCCCTTGCGCGCACGTTGTACGCTGGGCCATTGCCCAAGTGTCAATTCGATCGGAGCCAATGCCCGCCCCATTAAAATAGATCCCGCGATAATTGCACCAGCTGAGACGCTTTGGTGTAAAACCAGATAAGCACCCAAGCCCAGCATCGCTGATTGCAAAAATAACCGTAATGTTTTGGTCGCGATGGTAAAACCGCTCCCTGTGTCTGCTGCTGCAACACTGCTTTCAAGAGCAGAAGATCGGATACTGTTCCAACGCCAGAATGCTGCTTTTCGCATCCCCATAGCTTGGATCATTTCAGCCTCGGTGCGAATTTCTTCGGACATAATCTGGCTTTGGTGTGTCGCGGCATTCGCGCGCTGCTGTGGTTTTTGGCTAAAAACCTGGTTCAACAAAGCCAGCGCAACCAGTACGGCACCGCCAACGACGGCCAACAATCCCATCCATGGATGGAATAAGGCAATCCCAGCAATAAAAACTGGCGTAAATGGTAAATCATAAATCGCCATGGCAACAGGAGATCCCATCAGCCTCTGTACGGATTCCAGATCACTCAGTCCTGTTTGAGAGATCGAATCGTTTTTCAAAGCTGATCGGCGAATCATTGCGTCAAAAACACGTTCATCCAAATCAGACTGGAAACGTGCAGCTGCGCGGCGCAAGATACGCCCACGAACCGCATCCAACAGGCCCATCATGCCATATAAGAAAACAACTAAAAGTGATAATGCCACCAGCGTCGCTTCTGATCGACTGCCCAGTACGCGATCATAGACCTGCATCATATACAAAGGCCCAGTAAGCATTAAAAAATTCACAAAAACACTAAAAAGTCCAACAAACCAAAACCAATGTCTGTTTTTACGTCGTGCGACCAGAAGCTCTTCGCGACCGTGATGATATAGGTCTTTTTTCATTTTCAGCCTAGTAATTCAGAGGAACAGTACCCTTATAAAGCTACCTGATATGTTTTAAAGAGGGGTAGTTACCTGTTTCAAATCTGCTACATAATTCTGCCAATGCGTTAGATGGACTGGGAACCACTTCTGAGGTTGTTAAGTGAATGCCGATACTCACTGAAACACTCAAACGCCGACGTAAACAACATTGCTCTGACTGCCTTGGATATTACAATATGACAGCCACTTTAAAAACAACCTTACCTGTTATGTTAATAAGCGTAGCTGCTCTTACATCAGCCTGCGCAAAACAAACACCGTTTGATGCTGCCAATGGTGAGGTCTTTGACCCAAACGAAAAACGCAACCGCGCAGTACATAAATTCAATTTGGCCGTCGATAGATATGCGTTTCGCCCAGCGTCCAAAGGCTATGTAGCCATTGTTCCGCCCGACATCGTACAAGCGTTTTCAAACTTCGCGAATAACCTGTCGATGCCTGCGAACACGGTCAATTACCTATTACAAGGCGATTTACGAGGTGCAGGAAATGCGACACTTCGATTTGCTGTAAATACGGTATTTGGCATCGGGGGTTTTGGTGACCCTGCAAGCGATTTTGGTGTCGCGGAGTCAGAAACTGATTTTGGCGAAACCCTACATACTTGGGGAGTAGGTGAAGGCAGTTATGTCGAGCTTCCTCTTTTGGGGCCTTCTAACGCGCGCGATGCGACCGGGACACTGGTTGATTTCTTCACCAACCCTATTGGGTACCTAGACAATAACCCTGTTGAGAATATTGATATTTATGCTGAATTCGTAGACCGACTTGGGGATCGCGGGACCTATTCAGATACCGTGGATGCCATTCTTTACGACAGCGCCGACAGCTATGCGCAAGCGCGCCTTATCTATTTGCAAAACCGCCGCTTTGAATTGGGCTCCGAGGGTGCAAACTCTCAAATCGATCCATTCGAGCTGGACACCGGAGGCTTTTAATCATGCAACGCCGTACTTTCATCACCTCATCCCTAAGCACTGCCGCACTAGGTTTGACTGCAACACCGCTTATGGCAGCCTTAGACGAAGCATCCGCTACTAAGCTGATCGATGGGCTGGTCGCCGACATCAACAAGGTCATTGCCAGCAACAAAGGTCAGTCGGCAATGTATCGCGAGTTCGGACGTATTTTTGGACGTTATAGTGACACATCTTACATTGCGGCTTATGCGATGGGCGCAGACGCGCGCCGCGCAACAAATGCGCAAAAAAAGGCATTCTCTGATGCCTTTGCCAGCTATATCGCCCGCAAGTATGGCAGCCGTTTTCGTGAATTCATCGGAGGTCGTCTCGAAGTTACAGACGTCAAAAAAGTAAAGCGCTGGTACGAAGTTTCAACCGTTGCCTACTTACGCAACGAATCTCCGTTTGAAGTCACGTTTCTTGTCTCTGACCGCTCGGGTAAAAATCTGTTCTTCAATATGTTTATCGAAGGCGTTAATCTGTTGCTGACCGAACGTACTGAAATCGGAGCGATCATTGACAGAAATGGCGGCGATATCGACGCTATGATCGCGGCGGTCAAAGAAGCCAGCTAATTCGACCAAGCAGACCAACAAAGATATAACAAATGTTGGTCTGTTACCCCTGCCTCATTATCCTCAGATGTATCGTTTGACTGACGATAAAAGAAAGCTCAGCGATTTTCCTTTAACAAACGCTGCTTTTGGCGTGACCAATCACGCTGCGCTTCAGTTGCGCGCTTGTCATGATTTTTCTTCCCCTTGGCAATGCCCAGCTTTATCTTGGCGCGTCCACGATGGTTAAAGTACATCACAAGCGGAACAAGGGTCATCCCCTTACGCTGTGTCGCGTTCCACAGATCTGCCAACTCTTTACGAGAAACCAAGAGTTTCCGGCGACGGCGTTCAATATGTTTGAAGGTCTTGGCTTGCTCATAGGGGGCAATATACGAATTGACCAACCATAGCTCTCCATCTTCGACAGAAGCATATGAATCTGCAATATTGGTGCCACCGCCACGCAGGGCTTTCACTTCAGACCCTTCCAGCATGACACCACATTCGATGTCATCATCAATCGCATAATCAAACCGTGCACGACGGTTCTCTGCAATAATCTTGTAATTCGGGTCTGTCTTCTGCTGGGCCATGGGCCGCAGATGTACGCGTCCACTCGAAAAGGTGCAAGACTGATCCGCACGAGATCCATACAACAGTTGCCGGGAAATGCATCAAGCCCAGCGCGCGCGGTCTAACAGTGCCATCAAAGCAAGCGTTGCGCGCGCGCATGCAGCTTATGTTGCAAACATGAACCTATCCGTTTTTGCATAATGGTGCATGTTCAGAAATCGAGCCCCGTTAACACCGCTGCGATACCCATGCGGCTGATCCGCAGCAAACCTCATTCCTTGACCAATCAACAATGGCGTCCAACTTCCCTGATGCAACACCTCCATCTCTCCCTCCAGAACAAAGACCTCTTCGATCATGCCACCTTCGTGCGGTTGCGATTCATGAGTTTGATTTGGCTGTAACTTAATCTGAAATGTTTCCGCGCCAATCTGTGCGTCAAAGGCAAACACAATTTGAACTGCGATACTACCTGGAAACTGTACAGTGCCACCGCGGTCCGCATGTTGTTGTGGTTCACGTTCTCGGATTAACGCGCTCAATGGCAAGTGAAAGCCTTTTGCAATCTTCCAAAGCGTTGCAATAGTTGGACTGGAATCACCACGTTCGATCTGTCCAAGCATTGCCTTGGACACCCCCGTCATCTGTGCTGCACGCGATAGGCTCACTTCCGCCTTTGCACGGCAATCTCGCAAATTCCTCGCAACATCATCCCGCATCTGTTGCCAATCATCACGCTGTGCATTCATCTTAGCATATCTTTCCGTCGAAATTGAGCTTGTACGTTATAACGCACGGTGCCATACAGCACCAGTGCGGATGTTATAACGCACGAAACACACACCCTCTCATCAGGCGTTATCAATGATACGTACCAAGTTAAAGCTCTCGCATGTGACTGCTGCACTCGTTGCAGTTTTGGTTGGCTACACCAGCTCCGTAGCGATCATTTTGCAAGCCATAGAAGCCCTTGGTGCAACAACTTTGCAAGCCACAAGCTGGCTGATTGCACTTGGTATTGGGATGGGTATCAGCAGTTTGGCATTATCACTGTGGTATCGTATGCCCATCCTGACGGCCTGGTCCACGCCCGGCGCTGCGTTGATTGCTACAAGTGCAGAGATTGTCACCCTGCCCCAAGCCATCGGCGCCTTCTTATTTTGTGCAGCACTGCTAACACTCACCGGTCTTTCTGGCTGGTTCGAGCGACTTTCTGCGTTTATTCCCAACACTATAGCCAATGCTCTTTTGGCCGGGATTCTCTTTCAGTTCGGCCTCGCAACCTTTACCGCATTAGGTCAGGATACCGCACTCGTTACGATTATGGCCCTGACCTATCTCGCCGGGCGACTTTGGTTTGTCCGATATACTGTCCCTGCCACGTTGGTTGTGGGAATAATCTGGACAGGATTTACCGGCACATTTTCTGGGTTACCAATGCCCTCATTCTCGGTCCCTTCTCTGGTCATAATTACGCCAGAATATTCCTTATCTGCTCTGATAGGATTAGGTTTGCCCCTTTATATTGTGACGATGTGTTCACAAAATGTCCCCGGCGTTCTCACGTTACGGGCAGCAGGGTATGCACCTCCGGTCTCCGCTGGCATCACGGTCACAGGCTTAACCGGTCTAATTCTCGCTCCCTTTGGTGGGTACGCCTTTAATTTCGCAGCCATTACTGCCGCCATTTGCGCCAATCCAGACGCCG
Organism: uncultured Paracoccaceae bacterium; assembly: GCA_947499635.1. Taxonomy (GTDB): domain Bacteria; phylum Pseudomonadota; class Alphaproteobacteria; order Rhodobacterales; family Rhodobacteraceae; genus Epibacterium. The sequence continues at coordinate 339,406 of CANMPD010000002.1, forward strand.
ACCACGACCCTAACACCCGCTATATAGCTAGCGCGCTCGCTGGGGGGATTTACTGTCTCGTCGGACTTGCTGGCGCTGCACTTCTCGGTTTCTTGGCACTAGCCCCACCCGCATTAATTGCAACGATTGCAGGGCTCGCACTCTTACCCACCATTGGGAATTCTCTCTCGCAGGCCCTATCAGAGCCACAGGCCCGAGATCCTGCGTTGATTACCTTTTTAACAACCGTCTCCGGTCTCAGCTTTTTTGGGATTGGGGCCGCATTTTGGGGGCTCATACTCGGTGTGATTGCACATCTTGCCCTTATAAAACGCTGCTAATATCACATCACAACACCGCACAGATCTTGCCTTTCACGCAAGAATCATGTCCCTGAAGGCAAAATAAGGGAAATAGCCAAATGCCAATGTACCGATCCAGAACATCTACCCATGGCCGCAACATGGCCGGTGCCCGAGGGCTATGGCGTGCCACCGGCATGACCGATAGCGATTTCGGAAAGCCGATCATTGCCATCGTGAACTCGTTTACCCAGTTCGTTCCTGGCCACGTCCATCTTAAGGATCTCGGGCAGATGGTCGCGCGCGAAGTCGAAGCTGCAGGCGGTGTTGCCAAGGAATTCAACACAATCGCCGTAGACGATGGGATTGCGATGGGCCATGATGGCATGCTTTATTCCCTTCCCTCACGCGAGGTCATCGCTGACAGTGTTGAATATATGGTCAACGCACATTGCGCCGATGCAATGGTCTGTATCTCCAACTGTGATAAGATCACTCCTGGAATGATGATGGCCGCTATGCGCCTGAACATTCCAGTGATCTTTGTTTCCGGCGGCCCCATGGAAGCAGGTAAAATCGACATCGCCGACTTGGATATGACCAAGATCGATCTCGTCGATGCAATGGTTGCAGCGGCAAATGACAAATTTACCGACGAGCAAGTACAACACATCGAAGAAAACGCGTGCCCGACCTGTGGTTCCTGTTCTGGTATGTTCACAGCCAACTCGATGAATTGCCTCGCCGAGGCACTTGGTCTTGCCCTGCCCGGAAATGGTTCAACACTGGCGACGCACGCAGACCGTAAGCATCTGTTCCTAGAGGCCGGTCGCAAAATCGTCGAAATCACCAAACGCCACTATGAGCAAAATGAAAAAGGTCTTTTGCCGCGCCAGATCGCTACATTTGAAGCATTTGAAAACGCGATGAGCCTTGATATCGCGATGGGAGGCTCAACCAACACTGTTCTGCACCTGCTTGCAATTGCTTATGAAGGTAAGGTGAACTTCACCATGCAGGATATTGACCGGCTCAGCCGCAAAGTACCCTGCCTATGTAAAGTCGCGCCAAATACCGAAAATGTTCATATGGAAGATGTTCACCGCGCGGGCGGCATTTTCTCGATCCTCGGGGAACTCAGCCGCGCAGGCCTGTTGCATACAGAACTGCCCACCGTACACTCTAACACCATGGGCGAAGCCATTGCCAAATGGGACGTTACGGTCGCAAATAATCCCGAAGCAGAATCCCTGTTCAAGGCCGCTCCAGGTGGCGTGCGTACAACCGAAGCATTCTCAACCGAAAACCGCTACAAAGAACTGGATACAGATCGCAAAGGCGGCATAATCCGCTCCAAAGAACATGCCTTTAGCCAAGATGGCGGGTTGGCTGTCCTATTTGGCAATATCGCACTCGACGGCTGTATCGTCAAAACTGCGGGTGTTGACGCATCGATCCTACAATTCACAGGCAACGCCTATGTTTGTGAAAGCCAAGACCAAGCGGTCAGTGATGTTCTGACAGGTAAGGTCAAAGCTGGTGATGTGGTTGTCATCCGCTATGAAGGCCCGCGCGGTGGTCCTGGCATGCAAGAAATGCTCTATCCAACGTCATATTTGAAATCCAAAGGTTTGGGCAAAGACTGTGCCTTGCTGACCGATGGCCGTTTCTCGGGTGGGACTTCTGGCTTATCGATCGGCCATGCTTCGCCCGAAGCCGCAGAAGGCGGAACAATTGGATTGGTTGAGATGGGTGACAAAATCGAAATCGATATCCCCAACCGATCCATCCACCTTGCCGTTTCGGATGAAATCCTCGCTGAGCGGCGCAAAATTCAGGACGAAAAGGGTTGGAAGCCTGCAGCCCCCCGCAAGCGCAAAGTATCTACTGCGCTCAAAGCCTATGCGATGCTGGCAACCTCTGCCGCCAAAGGCGCAGTCCGCCAATTACCGGACGAAGATTGAGTCTGTGGCACCCGCCATATTATGAAACGCTAGCCGCCGGGCAACAGCCCGGCGCATTCTCCAAGTCGTGATCAGGCTTTATTCACCTAGCTTGGCATGCACTTCAGCGAGATCGATCTCTGCAATTGGCAACTTATTGGCTGGGTTTTCAAAATCATATTTGAAAACTTCAAAATCTCTCTTGTAGATTTCATATACCAAATGCATCGATAAATCGTCAAAGTAGTCTTCGACTGGATGTGCCCGCTTAGGGCCGTGCCCTTCGCTTTCATTAAACCGCGGGATGCTGTTTAGATCGACGGCATGCGGAGTTTCCACCGCATCCAATACACCTTGCATCCCTTCGTTAAACTTTTCAGTCCAGATAATTTTATTGTAACGCCCACCATTACAAATAAATGTCGATACATGCCCTGATGTTGCGGACCAGTGAATGTCCGGGTCCATCGGGCGACGATAGCGAATGGTGTCACGAGCAAATAATAGAAAACGGCGAAAGCTCTTGATTTGGTCGAACTCTTGCTTCCCGTCGTCCCCGCCAACTTCGATACCATATTCATACATCAGTTTAGGTACTAAGTTGCCTCGGTAGCGATTACCGTTACGCTGGATACCACAAATCTTGTCGAAAAATGAGCTGAGAATGCGCGTGTAAGGATTTCTCACACAGGTAAAGGCGTATGACTGTTGTCCGGCGACATTGTTTTCAATAACGGGCTTACTCGCTTCGTGTGCCCATTTATGCATACCATCTTTTGCATCATGGATATCACCGTCAAAAAACCGACCGTGGTCTGAATAGTACATAATTTGACCGATGGTCGAACACGCGCACTTTGGCACAACACGATACACTACGCTTTCGCTCTCTGTCATCCATGTTCCTGGGAAACCCATATCCGCTTGCCTCTCGTTGTGCATACCCTGAACATAATGTCAGTTTTCGCGTGTTTATCAAACAATCTGGTTTATTCAGACCTTAAACGGCTTTATCAAGGCAACAATTTGAAAAACAGCGCGGTGTTCCCAAACAATGGCAAAAATCGCCTACATATTGCTTTGCCACAAAGACCCTGCAGCGATTATCGCACAAGCCAGACAACTGACTGCGACTGGCGACTGTATAACAATTCATTTCGACAAAAGCGCCAAAGCCAGCGATTACGCAGCTTTACACACAGAATTAGGTGACAATCCAAATGTCGCCTTTGCGCATAAACGCATTAAATGTGGTTGGGGTGAATGGTCTTTGGTCCGTGCAACTCTCAATGCCGTGGAAACGGCAATTGAAGCCTTTCCACGTGCTACGCATTTTTACATGCTGTCCGGTGATTGCATGGCCATCAAGACAGCCGAATACGCCAGCCAGTACCTTGATACACATGATTGCGACTTCATCGAAAGTTATGATTTCTTCGAAAGCAATTGGATCAAAACAGGTATGAAAGAAGACCGCCTGATCTACCGCCATTTCTTTAACGAACGCACTCAGTCGACACTGTTTTACAAAAGTCTGGAATTACAACAAAAATTTGGCTTAACTCGCGATGTTCCTCACGACATTCAGGTCCAAATCGGCAGCCAGTGGTGGTGTTTGCGCCGTCAGACAATTGAGGCAATCTTGGACTTTACCAAGAAACGCCGTGATGTCATGCGGTTCTTCGCGACAACCTGGATACCTGACGAGACGTTCTTTCAAACTCTTGTCCGCCATCTCATTCCCAAAACGGAAATCAACTGCCGCACGTTAACATTTTTGATGTTTAGTGATTACGGCATGCCGGTGATTTTTCACAATGACCATTATGATCTTTTGCTCAACCAAGATTTTTTATTTGCCCGAAAGATCAGCCCTGATGCAAAGGCCTTAAAATCCCGTCTTGGTGCTTTATACGCAGCGACAGGGATCGATTTTCAAATATCAAATGAAGGGCGGAGCCTATTTAGTTTTCTGACCCAACGTGGCCGCTACGGGCGCCGTTTTACTCAGAGGTTTTGGGAGACTGAGGCCACTTTAGGGCGAGAACGGAAACTTCTGATCATTTCTTGTAAAAAATGGCATGTGGCAAAGCGTTTGGTGGAACAAATCCGCGCGCAAACGGATTGCCCTGCAATTGAATATGTCTTTCACGAAGAAGATACCCCCCTCCCCGACCTAGGAGGGCTGCAAAACACGCTGACAAAGCGCACTCGGCATCGGCGTGCTTTGTTACGCTTGCTGTTTGACTATTATGAACGCGATCAAATGATCTTTTGCCTTGATCCTTCATCAATTGATCTCGTCCAAGATTTCGCCGCAGACAACAATCACACACGCTTGCTGCGTATTGATTGCGAATTCAGTGATGACTATCTCTCGGGCCACGCCAAACGTGTTGGATTAATGAGTGAAAGCTCATCCGAGACGACGATGCAAAACCTTCTTCCCACTATTCGCAACGATTTCCATAACGAAATCGATTTACTCAAAGACATCAAACTCGACGTACACAGTGCCATTTACGAAACAGCAAATGAAACCGAGAACGCCGCAGCAATTGCAGCGTTCCTTGACGTGTCTACTGATGTTGCACATGAAATCGCGCGCACACCGTATTTATTTACGGACTGACACCATCCTCAGCGTTGCGGCAGAGAAAAAATGAGCCTTATGAACAGCTATTTTTTAAACCAACGGCCTATTTTTCTGACACGTTCACTAATTTCATCGCCAAACGAATAAAACCCATCCTCGACTGTCTCGACCAATGGATCAATCCGGCGACGACGGAATCGCAGCCAACGCACATAGATAGCCCAAAACACAGCAGCCAAGGCTGTCAAAATTGCAATGCTCACCCAATTGATAGGTTGATCATCAACATTGGATGTCGGGCGAATTGCGATCGCATTTGGGAACACCGATAAAACCGGAATACGCCAACCATAATGTTTGACCAGAACCCATTCGGGTGCATCTTTGGTTGAGATAGCGTCGTTTGCCTGTGTGTATAAATCTGCTGTGTCAAATTTAAAATACGGCGGCCAGCTCCATCCGGTATCTTCGTTACGATAAACAATAGATTCACCGTCGGGTCGCACACCTTGCACAAATTGCACATCCCGCGATGCCAGGTTTTCGCTCTGCTGATCAGGGCGTGACCAAAAAATGCGTGTCCAATCCCCTAGATCCTGACGTTCTTCATAGGTGTTCACAATGCGAACGGTGTCATATTGTGGCAAGCTATAATTTAACATTGCACCGACGCAGAGCCAAAACGTCAACACAACCACCCATTTCACATATACCATCCCAAGGACCTCTCCGGCGCGCAAAGGCAACCATACTCTCGCATTTGTACTCTTATTGATGGATGGGGTCTGCAGCCGCTATGGTCAAGAGCTAGAGATCACAGACACACCTGAAAATGAAATGGCTGCCCTATAGAGCAGCCACCCGAAGTGTTTTAATTAGGGCGTGAAGCCTATTTATCCCTCGGGGCGGTGCTTCCAGCCTGTCAAAATACCAGCAAGCATTGCAACTTCTTGGTCACATTCCAGCTTACCTGCCTCCAGATCTCCACCCAACATGTTATAGAGGTCTGCAATCGTCACGTCGTGTTTCCAAACCAAGCGCGCTACATCTAATAAGATCGCTTCGCGTTTGTCATATCGCACCTGGCGCTCTGAGCTTTTATGAACCTCAACGGTCTTCGCTTCTACGCGGTTCTCTACACGCGTCAATGGGACGGCACCGGTAACAGATGTATTCATTTATTAATTTCCCAAACTCGATTTATCTGGTCACCAAAATATCACTTACCGATTCGCATGCCAATCAAATTCATTAACAAAGCGTTAACTCAAATAATTTTTTACGACATTACCCGTCTTCGTACTTGTCCATCAACTGCGGTTACTTCCGATATGAAACTTACCTGAGGGCCTAACCGTACAACAAGGACGAGACCAAAGGTGGCAGAGACGTATAATGCACATCTCGTGCGGCCTCATAAGTGGTTTCACCAAAAACTGTCATTTGACAAATCTCGGTTGATAGAAAAAACTGTGTTGCACCAAGGCACTGGCATACAACTGTCATGGCTTCAGCAGCGGAACAATCCTGCCAACGTCGCGTCGCTTGTGTTTGAACAACTAATGCTTCAAATAAATGCTGAAGCCCACTGTCGCCCTGAGACAATTTGCAATCCATGGCCTCCCGTATAATCAACTGCAGCCGATCAGGATCCTCCAAGCCGTAACCACACAAGCTGATCCAAAAGGCTTCAAGCTGCTCTTCTGCAGAGCCGCCCTGCTCTGTTGCAGCCACCAAAAGCGCTTGAACTTCGGCAACCAGAGAAGAGACTGCAGCCAAATAAATACGGTCTTTACTGCCAAAGTGATGCAACAACGCTTGTTTGCTTAGCTCAAGCTCATCGGCGATATTTGCGATACTTGCACCATAGTATCCACGTGCAGCAAAAAGCCGCGTTGCCGCTATCAAAAAGCGTTCACGCGTATCTGATTGAATATCCAACGTTCTCAACCTTTACTTTGCAGACAATCTTTAACTGCCCAATTAACCATAAAGGTCAGTATAGAGCAAAACCCCCTACCGAGTGGTGAATTCAGCACCAAATACCCCCTTGGATCAGCTCCAAGGAGGTTTTTGCGATAAATTATCGCAACTTACGCTAATTCGTCTGTTTCAAGACCCGCTCTGCGTCAATCGCTCGCGATACACCAGCTGACACAGACTGTGATGCCGTCGAAATCTCGATCCGGCGAGGTTTGAGCGCTTCAGGTATTTCACGCTGCAAATCAATATGTAGCATCCCGTTCTCATGCGACGCACCCGTTACACGAACATGGTCTGCTAAAGTAAAACGACGCTCAAATGCACGTGTTGCAATACCTCGATGCAGATAGCTGCGTTGTGGCGTATCTGAGGCAGAATTCACCTTTTGTCCCACAACAACCAGAGCGTTTTCCTTTAGTTCTACATTCAAATCATCCGCGGAAAACCCTGCAACGGCAATCGAGATACGATAGCTGTCTGCATCAATTTTCTCAATGTTATACGGTGGGTAGCTTGATTGTGGCGTATCTGCAGACAAAGTGCGATCCAACAGATCTGCGATCTGGTCAAACCCAATGGTGGCACGGTGCAGCGGTGTAAAATCAAAAGTACGCATAGTCATCCTCATTCATGAGCAATTGTGAAATGTTACCTTCCCATCAGGACAGGCAGCTTAATATCAAGCCCCGCTTAGCGGCGACCCAACAATATACACATGGGACGTTGCTCTCTCATTTCAAGAGAGTCAGTTACGGATGAATTTGGCACCTGTTTGACCACGCGGTTGTCCAACCTGCACGCGGCCAACGCCTGATGGCAATCGCACGCCCCCCTTGGACTGAGAAGCCAGCGCGGCCTGTAACATAGGCAAAGCATCCGAAACGGGAACACCCAGTGAAACATCTTTGGACTTAGATCGCGCAGAGGCTGAAATCACGGAAACGATCTCGGGGATACCATTATTCATAGCAAACACCGGAGCACCTGAAGACCCATAATCCACCTCGCACGACAACACCAAAGCGCCTCCTTGGCGGGAGAGCACTGTACAGGCGTCTTGTAATGAGGGGGCGTCCTTGCGGTCATATGCGTAAGAAACCACCGTAACATCTGCCCCTTTCAAGATACGGCGCCCGGTCGCAAATGCTGTTAATGACGGCGTACGAATAGGGCGTTGCAGTTGCAGTAACGCCAGATCGTATCGAACACGTTCAGCCGACACGATGCCATCAAATACATAAGCAGGATGCACAACTGCATGTTTTACCTGCCGGTAGGCAGAGGCGCGCCCGTTTCGCCATCCGGCTTGAAACTCGATGGAGGATGCGTCGATCTGTGTGTTGGTTCTACGATTAAACAAGCAATGCGCCGCAGTTAACACGAGGTCAGGTGCAATTAAGGCCCCCGTGCAAAACGCGGCTTCTTGACGATACAAGCGCCCAACGCTGTCCCACTGTCGCCCAGACTGAAGCGAATTCAATTGGCGCAACGTGCTACCTTGCGAATCCTCTGCAACAGCCAAATCAAAGGTTGAGCTGTAAAGAAACATGAACCCAACGGTAAATATCGCTCGCGCAATCCTTAGCATACTCACCCTTTTCGTTTTCGAAGAATATTATTGAAGGTTTTCAACAAAATTTAAGTTATTCTCAATAATTTAATGTACATGCACGCCCAGCACGGACAAAACAAGCTGTGGTTAGCAAATGAGACTTGCAGCGTGAGTGTTTGCGCGCGTTCCAACGCAGCCATACGGCAACAATTAGGGGATGTCTCAATCATGACAGTCAGCGATCGAATTCATTTATTCTCGACATTAGACTTTCTTGCACTGGCATTTTTCGTTCTGTCTTGGTTGTGGATTGGCTGGCGTATAGAACATCCCCCAAAATCTAAGCCTTCCGTTTCTTTGTTGATGGCGGACCACCGTCGTGAATGGATGACTCAAATGCTATACCGAACGCCTCGGGTTGCAGATTCGCAAATCATCGGATCTTTGCGTCAGGCTACTGCATTTTTTACATCAGCCAGCATGCTTGCCCTAGGCGGCGGCATTGCCCTGGTCGGCAATACAGACCAGCTCGCCAATGTCGCAAAAGATCTTGCTCTGGAACGTCCACCTCACGTGGTTTGGGAAATCAAACTCATCGCGACATTACTAATGCTGACCAATGCCTTCTTAGTTTTTGTTTGGTCACATAGGCTCTTTGGTTATTGTTCCGTTTTAATGGCCGCTGTGCCCAACAGTCCGGACGAGCCCGGAGCCCACGCACGTGCACGCCAAGCCGGAGAAATCAACATAACCGCCGCACGCAGTTTTAATCGCGGATTGCGATCCACCTACTTCGCATTGGCTGGGTTAACATGGCTTGCAGGCCCTCTGCCTATGATTTTTGCAACGATGGTCACAACAGGCGTGCTATATCGCAGAGAATTTGCGTCCACCTCTCGGAAAATTTTGCTTTCGACAGTGATTAAAGATACATAAGCGAACCCATAGATATTATGGGTATAAATATTATAAGATAGTGCGTGGTTCGTATGAGAAAAGAAATTTATTTAACTATGGGTTTGGCTTTAGGCCTGTCAACACAGGTTGCACAAGCGGATGAACCGGTTATCGAAGCGGTTCATTTCCACAAAAGTGGCGAGACATGGAGTATTTCAGTTACCATGTCGCACTCAGATACGGGTTGGAGTGACTATGCCGACGGTTGGCGTGTCTTGGCACCCGACGGCAGCGAAATTGCCGTGCGCGTGTTGTACCACCCACATGTAAATGAACAACCATTTACCCGTTCGCTACACGATGTCGCCATCCCAGAAGGTATAGGGCATGTGTTGATCCAAGCCCGTAGCAGTACCGAAGGCTGGGCCGAGCACACAGCAAAAGTTATGTTGCCGAATTAGCCTGCACATATTTACCGCCAAAACGACAAAGCGAACCGCGCGCGATCTAATAGGCCGCGGCTTCCCGAGAGTTTTTGATCATGAGGCCGCATAAAGTCTGGCGTTTGTCGTACGATGTGAAACAATTTCTGCCGACGCATGGCGAGTTCTTGTTTGGTCAGTGTCATGGTGCTCTTCCGTTCTGGACGCTGTGTCGTCGGGATAGGTTCCCGCTGCGTCCTAACATACCAGTGGATCAGGCTAAAATGAGACCATGTGGCGACAGTTTCATATTGCGCACGCCACAGGTCTAAAGGAAGAGTTAATCACGCCCTGTGATACGGGCTCCCGGACAAAATCGTCGCAGCCCGATAGACCTGTTCAGCCAGCATCAAACGCACCATCATATGGGGCCAGACCATTTTCCCGAATGATATTGAAAAGTCCGCTTCTGCACGCAGGCTAGGATCGATCCCGTCAGCACCGCCAATGATCAACGCCAAATCCTGGCGTCCGTTGTCCCGCCAGCCAGATATTTTTTTGGAAAAATCAGGAGAAGACAAAACCTGTCCACGCTCGTCCAAAGTACATATCACAGCACCTTTGGGCAAAGCTTTACGCAACAAATCCGCCTCAGCTTTCATGCCAGCGTTTTTCTTGTCTTCAACTTCGGTGACACTGATCGGCCCAAGACTCAGACCACGTCCAACCTTGTTAAAACGGCTGATATAGTCATCAATTAATGTCTTTTCCGGTCCGGCGCGCAACCGCCCTACCGCACAGATATGCACACGCATATATTTATCTCACCGGACATAAGCCCAGCGCCTCGTAAACCTAATCACGCGTATGCGCAGCTGATCTTAGCTGTTGCCTGCGTTTGGCAGCCACATCTTTTCGATTTGGTAGAACTCACGAACTTCTGGACGGAACAAATGTACAATCACATCACCCGTATCAATCAGCACCCAATCGCCTGTGTCTTTGCCTTCGACTTTACAAATCAAACCATAGTCGTGCTTGAGTTTTTCCATCAACTTTTCAGACATCGCCGCGACCTGACGGGTCGAACGACCTGTCGCTACGATCATATAATCGCCAATAGCCGTCTTACCGCGCAAATCGATCTGCGTGATATCTTCGGCTTTGTCTTCATCAAGAGAAGACATGATACGTGCCAACAGCTCTTCACTGGTGGGCTGGGGAAGCGCAGCAACGGCCATCACAGCTGCTCTGGCAGGGGCGGCAACTGCCGCTTGAGGTTGGGCTGACAGGACATTGTCCTCCTTATTTAGCGTCGTCTGTCCCCCGACGCTGGGGTCAGATGAATAATAACAACGCCAGTCTCTCATTTCAATGAAACCGGGCCCGAGAAGGTCAAATTTGACGCAACTGTTGCACAGTCAAACAAGCAGTTGCCACTAGACCTGTTTCGCTCTTGATACAAGACCTTTCCATATATCGCCTAAAATGAATCCAATAGCTATCTTGCGAGAGATCGCCTTGTCCTGTAATGGAAGCGAATGGAACGTATCTTTGACATCGCAGACCGGGCTTGGTTGCCCTGGCGTTTTCACGGAGCCTCGCGCTCGGTACTCGCCCGCCTATAAGCGGGGTTCGTTGCTGTGGCGCATGCTTTTGCTATGCCTACATGCATATTGCTAAGCTACCTATATTTTTTGACATCCACGGGAGAGCGAAATGACCGCCCCGAAGACACTCTATGATAAAATCTGGGATGCGCATGTTGCGCATGAGGCCGAAGACGGCACCTGCCTGTTATACATTGATCGCCACTTGGTTCACGAAGTGACCTCCCCGCAAGCCTTTGAAGGTTTGCGCATGGCAGGTCGTAAGGTGCATGCCCCAGACAAAACGATTGCCGTGCCAGATCACAATGTTCCAACCACGTTGGATCGCGCCAATCCTGAAACCATGACCCAAGACAGCCGCATCCAGGTCGACGCATTGGACAAAAATGCCCGCGAATTCGGTGTGCACTATTATCCTGTATCGGACATCCGTCAGGGGATCGTGCATATCGTTGGACCCGAAAACGGTTGGACCCTCCCCGGCATGACCGTTGTGTGCGGCGACAGCCACACCGCCACCCATGGTGCCTTTGGATCCTTGGCTCATGGTATCGGCACATCTGAGGTTGAACATGTTTTGGCAACGCAAACGTTGATCCAAAAGAAATCCAAAAACATGAAAGTCGAAGTAACTGGCAAACTTGCGCCAGGTGTTACGCCTAAAGATGTGGTCTTGGCCATCATTGGCGAGACAGGCACCGGCGGTGGGACAGGCTATGTTATTGAATATTGCGGCCAGGTATTCCGCGACATGTCAATGGAGGGCCGTATGACCGTCTGTAACATGGCGATCGAAGGCGGCGCCCGTGCAGGGTTAGTGGCCCCAGACGAGACGACTTTTAACTACGTCAAAGGTCGCACACATGCGCCTAAAGGCGCGCAATGGGAAGCGGCGCTGAACTGGTGGAAAACACTTTATACCGACGATGACGCATATTTCGATAAGGTTGTCACCCTCAAGGGCGAAGACATCCAACCCGTCGTGACTTGGGGCACATCGCCCGAAGATGTATTACCAATCACTGCTGTTGTACCGCACCCCGATGACTTTGAGGGCGGCAAAATCGAAGCTGCCAAGCGCGCGATTGAATATATGGGCCTGACTCCGGGGCAGAAATTGACCGATATTGAAATCGATACGGTCTTTATTGGTTCCTGCACCAATGGTCGCATCGAAGATTTGCGTGCCGTCGCAGATGTCGTGAAAGGCAAAAAGATCAAAGATGGCATGCGTGCCATGATCGTGCCTGGCTCTGGTCTCGTGCGGGCTCAGGCAGAAGAAGAAGGCCTAGCAGCAATTTTTGCCGAAGCTGGATTCGAGTGGCGCCTCGCAGGATGTTCGATGTGTTTGGCGATGAACCCGGACCAACTGTCCGAAGGTGAACGCTGTGCCGCGACATCGAACCGGAACTTTGAAGGTCGCCAAGGCTACAAAGGCCGCACCCACTTGGTTTCCCCCGCAATGGCAGCAGCCGCTGCTTTGACTGGAAGACTGACCGACGTGCGTGAGCTTGCATAAAAGTATCGGGCGGGGCTTTGCCCTACTCGGCTTTCAGCTTATTGCCTGCAAATTTTCCGCTCCTAGAGGAGAGTGACATGAAAAAATTCGAAACTTTTACCGGTGTCGCAGCCCCTATGCCGCTTGTGAACATCGACACAGACATGATTATCCCCAAAATCTTTCTGAAAACCATCAAGCGTTCTGGCTTGGGTGTGCATGCTTTTGATGAGATGCGTTTTGACCGTCAAGGCAACGAAATTCCTGATTTTGTTCTGAACAAACCCGCATACCGCAAAAGTGAGATTATCGTTGCCGGCGATAACTTTGGCTGTGGCTCATCACGTGAACACGCCCCTTGGGCGTTAGCCGATTTCGGCATCAAAGTGGTACTCTCAACATCTTTTGCCGATATCTTTTTCAACAACTGCTTTAAGAATGGTATGCTGCCGATTGTTCTACCTCAGGAGCAAATCGACCTGCTTATGCAAGATGCTGAAAAAGGCGAAAACGCGCGGATGACCGTGGACCTTGAAGCCCAAGAGATCACAACATCTGATGGCGACGTGATCAAATTCAACGTCGATAGTTTCAAAAAGCACTGTCTGCTGAATGGGCTGGATGACATCGGTCTAACACTAGAAAAGTCCGGCGCAATTAAGAGTTTTGAAGAAAACGCAGCGCAGTCTCGCCCATGGGTCTAACAGACCATTAACAAGGCGAAACCTATGCGAGAAAACCGCCCCTTCAAAAAGGGCGGTTTTTTATGACCACACCTTTTGCAAATCGCCCGCCCTCATTTCTGCCACATTCACCCTAGGTGAATATAGATTCTAAAATACGTCCTCTCCTGTGTCATGTCTGGTCGCAAACGAACCTAACACTCTGAAATTTCAAGCAGGATTGATGCAAGCGTGCACCATTCTCAACTTTGCACGCGTAAAAATCAAAATAAAACACTCGGCTCGCTTGAGACATCTACTCGAATTCTGCAACAATGGGGCAAAATTGAGGCAATCTGTTCTCATTTAGAGGACACTCCATATTGGTACCGCGCATTATAAGCGCTGACCTTTAGGTGAAGGGATTTGACGTGCTTGCAGGCATGGGTGGCGCAGCTTTGCGTGGAATAATGGTTGTTGGACTAGTGGCGTTACCGTCGCTCATCCTGCCATCGTCGACTTGGCAATCTGCCGAGCTGGTTGTGCTTGCAACCCTGCTATGTGGTGGGTTCACCTTTATGGAATACTATGCCGCATCGCCGTCCTGTATTGAATTTCGCGACGCTGCACCTGTAAATCGCATTCGTTTTAGCTGTTTACTGCTGTGCGTTTTACTGGTTGCGATCACATTACAATTTCACACTCATACGACACCCTTAAATACGCTGATGTATCATGGGGGACTCATGCTTGGAAATCTTCTGGACTTTCCACTATCGCCTGTGCGTTTGATCCAAAAGTTGTTACCTCCGGCAGTTACAACGACACATGTGAACTTGATCCGCAGCGTCTGTTCAGTCGCTTATTTCATCTCACTTGGTGCGATAGTGTTCTATGCCCTTATATTGCGTGCAACCCAGTGGCCATTGCACAAGGGTCCGTTCAATGTCTGGGTCAACTTACCCTTGTTTGATCCAACCGCGGGCGGCGATGTTGTAGCTCGTCTACGCCGAGATGCGCGACTACACTTTCTCTGTGGTTTCACTTTGCCTTTCCTGTTGCCAATCTTTTTGCTGCAAGCCAGCCATAACGTCATTATTCTACATATGTTGGAGACCCCGCAACTTTTGGCATGGGTCACTACGGGCTGGGCCATGATACCCGCAATGATGGTCATGCGCGCAATTACACGGTTGCGAGTGGCGGAATTAATTACGCAAAAACGTCGCAGCTTTGCGCAAGCACAAGACTTTCAGACAGTATGACAACACGCTGGATCACAGGGCTGCTCTGTGTACTGGCTTATCTAACCCTAGGTGGTGTTACGGCGCTGAAAGCAGAAACTTTGCGTATTGCAAATTTTCATACCGACTTATCTCGTGATGGCCCAGGAATGTTACTGCGCGATCTGACCCGCAGTACAGAACCCGATATAAAAGCCGTCATTGCAACAATATTAGCATCGGATGCGGATATTATTACCCTGCAAGGGGTGGACTGGGATTTTGAGCAACGCACCGCACGAGCCCTTAAGGCGCAGTTGGCGCAACGATACCCGTTTCACTTTACCTCAAAACCCAACGCAGGCCAGCCCAGTGGATTAGACATGGATGGCGATGGTCAAATTGGGCGAGCGGGTGACAGCCTAGGATGGGGCCAATTCAGTGGCCAAAATGGATTGTTAATTCTGTCTCAACACCCGATTATTACGCCACAGGTGATAGACCTTACCCCAATGTTATGGCGAGATTTACCTGCACATCAAATGCCCCGCTATGATAACGGCCTGCCTTTTCCTTCCGAGGCTGTGCAATATGTACAACCCTTGTCGTCGACCAACCATTGGGCTGTTCCTATCAATATTGGCGCAGACTCTCCGCTGTGGATTATCGCTTTCCATGCAACCCCACCCGTCTTTGACGGGCCCGAAGATCGCAATGGTCGGCGCAATGCTGACGAACTCCGCCTCGCCCAACGCCTGATTGACAAAGTATACCCTGCGCCATTTGTCCTTACAGGGGCTGCGAATTTAGACCCTCATCGTGGCGACGGACAGCACGAAGCCATCACCCAATTGCTCGCAGATCCGCGCCTACAAGACCCCACGCCAAGCGACACACAAAACCAAACGCACACGGTCGAGTGGCCACAAACCGGCCCGATGCGGGTTGATTATGTCCTACCTGCGCGCAGTTTGTCAGTGATTGGCGCAGGCCTGCTGCGCGACACGGGCAGCCGCCACAGCCTTGTTTGGGTGGATATCATGCCTTAACCTGTATTCCTGTGCGAGGTTTAGCCTTAAATCCACCGGCAGTTATTGACGCTCTGCAGCTTGGCCGCTACGCCCATGCGCAACACTTTTGAGGAGCTTACGCATGACCAACCCATCGATTCTCATCCTTCCCGGCGACGGTATCGGCCCAGAAGTCATGGCCGAAGTCCGCAAGGTCATCAGCTGGTTTGGTGACAAACGTGACATCGCCTTTGACGTGAGTGAAGATCTCGTGGGTGGCGCAGCTTATGACGCACATGGAACCCCCTTGCATGACGACACAATGGCTAAAGCCCAAGAAGTCGACGCAGTCCTGCTGGGTGCTGTTGGGGGGCCAAAGTACGATGTCTTGGACTTTTCAGTAAAACCTGAACGTGGTCTTCTACGTTTACGTAAAGAAATGGATTTGTTTTCCAACCTACGCCCAGCACAATGCTTTGATGCGCTCGCAGATTTCTCATCTTTGAAAAAAGATGTGGTTGCCGGGCTGGACATAATGATCGTTCGCGAGCTCACATCAGGTATCTATTTTGGCGAGCCGCGCGGCATCTTTACAGAAGGCAATGAACGGGTTGGTGTAAACACCCAGCGCTATACCGAAAGCGAGATTAACCGTGTCGCACGGTCGGCATTTGAACTGGCAATGCGTCGTGACAAAAAACTGTGCTCGATGGAAAAAGCCAACGTCATGGAAAGTGGTATCCTGTGGAGAGAAGTCGTAACTGAGGTTGCTAAAGACTATCCCGAGGTTGAACTCTCGCATATGTACGCCGATGCAGGCGCAATGCAACTGTGCCGTTGGCCAAAGCAATTCGACGTCATCGTGACGGATAACTTGTTTGGCGATCTGCTATCTGATGCGGCCGCGATGCTGACTGGCTCACTGGGCATGTTGCCTTCTGCGAGTCTGGGAGCCCCTATGGAGAATGGTCGCCCCAAAGCGCTGTACGAACCGGTACATGGCTCTGCACCAGACATTGCAGGTCAAGGCAAGGCAAACCCGATCGCCTGTATCCTTAGCTTTGCAATGGCGCTGCGTTACAGCTTTGATCTGGGATCTGAGGCTGACCTTCTAGAGGCTGCTGTTGAAAAAATTCTTGCCGATGGTGTGCGCACTGCCGACCTATTGGGTGAAGAAGGCAAGAGCCCCGTTTCAACATCGCAAATGGGCGATGCCGTTATTGCGGCACTGGACGCAAGCCTGGCCACTTAAGGCGACCAGATATAATATATGCATCAAAAGCCTCAGCTTCGCGCTGAGGCTTTTTTACTCTCAGATGCTATAATCTCATGCCAATACGTCACAATTCATACCTCTTTCATATGAGAATGTAATTTCTGAAGATATCCTGCTTGCCCCTGCCCCCAAAGCAGCGTTAGCGCTAGAGAGGCATCTCTTAGCCAACAGAAGGTTCAGCGCACAAAAGCGAGGGAATGATATGAACATTAAGGCAGTGCTCATGGCTCTCTTGGCCTATGGTTTATTTTCGACCCATGATGTTGTGGTCAAATTTGTCAGTGTTAATTTGACCGCGTTCCAAATCGTATTCTTCAGTGCGCTTTTGTCCTTTCCCCTACTCACGCTCATGCTCGTACGCGATACGACGCTGGGAAATCTGCGTCCAAAACACCCACGTTGGACTGCGCTTCGTTCTGTCGTTGTTGCAATCATTCCTGCCTGCGCATTTTATGCGTTTTCAGTGCTACCCATGGCGCAGGTTTACGCATTGTTGTTTGCGACGCCCTTGTTGGTGACTTTGTTGTCTATTCCAATTCTCGGTGAAAAGGTGGGTTTGCCGCGTATGACAGCCGTTTTGATCGGCTTTATCGGTGTGATGGTCGTTCTGCGCCCCGGTTCAACCGAATTGGGCCTTGGCCATGCAGCGGCCCTGGTTTCAGCCTTTGGAGGTGCAACCCAATCTGTCATTTTACGCAAGATAAGCGCAGATGAGCGGCGCAGCGTTTTAATGCTGTTCCCCATGTTGGCCACCGTGATGATTATGGGCGCAATAATGCCATTTGTTTATGTTCCCATGAGCTCAGCAGAATTCGGCGGCGTCGCTATTATCGCTTTGCTTGGCTTTTGCGCAATGCTGTGTCTCGTGCAGGCCTATACTGTCGGCGAAGCGCCTGTTGTCGCACCTATGCAATATTCACAAATCATTTGGGCAACTTTATTTGGCGCATTAATTTTTGGTGAAAGCGTCGACCAGATGACGCTCCTGGGAGCCGCGATCATCATTGCAAGCGGCGTTATGATCGTTATCCGCGAGGCAAAAGGTGGGCGGTCTCATAACACCCCCGTTATTCGTACTCGAAGCCGCCCTTTGACACCTGCAGGAATGAACGTTTCCATTCTTTTGAAACGCCCGACGAAGGAATAACCCTTCGCCTAAAGCCATAGGTGGAACAAAGCCAAGCTTATCTGTCTTAAGCATAGCACCAAAAGCAAACACACCGCGTTTTGGGGATGACTGTTATGGTTACGGTGATCCAAGGCCCAAGGGGTAGGTAAAAACCAACACCTGAGGGAAATATCATCGCGATAACGAGCCCAGTACTGCGTGTCCAAGCTTTGAAAACCAGTTCTTTTATCAGAGTAACTAAGCCAAAGCCTATGTTTCGTCATCATCCACATATCGCTCTTGATGCATAACGTATTTACGCCTGATTTTGCATCTGTTGATGTCCAGCCTTATCCGCCTTTACGTATCGTTCTGGACTTAGCGCATGCGTCCTAATAGCGTTTACGTAAGGTATATGTTGGGTAAGGATACTCTAAACGCCTAAGATAAAATTTATTTCAGAAAATGCTCAGAGTAAGTCTCTGAGCGAGCTTAAAATTCGATACGACCTCATATTCAGGAGAACATCATGTTTCAACGAAACAGTCTCATAATTGCTGGTATTGCAGCGATGATATCGACGCCCTCTACCGCCCAAACCGCTGCAGACGCGGTTGCACCTGAAGCCGAGACCTCTCTGACAACGACATTCTCGGATATCAGCCCAGCAGCACAAGCCGCTTTGGCCGCGAAAAATGCCGGCACCCCTGTCGTGGCTGATGACTGGATGATCGCTGCAGCAAATCCTTTGGCGGTCGAAGCCGGGGCCGATATTTTACGAAACGGAGGCACCGCTGCAGATGCAATGGTCGCGGTGCAGTCTGTTCTTGGTCTGGTCGAGCCACAGTCTTCAGGCCTTGGTGGTGGTGCATTCTTGGTGTGGTATGATGCTGAAAGCCACGCGTTAACAACATTAGACGGCCGTGAAACCGCGCCAATGGCTGTGACACCAACTGTTTTTCAAGATGACAATGGTGAACCTCTCAAATTTTTCGACGCGGTCGTGGGGGGACTTTCGGTTGGAACGCCCGGGACACCACGTCTGATGGAAGAAGCACATCGCCGTTGGGGGCGCGCCAACTGGGGGGATCTGTTCCAGTCGGCAATTCATCTCGCGGAAGAAGGGTTCTCTGTATCGGAACGAATGGCATCATCCATCGCAGCGGATGCCGACCGTTTAGGGCGATTTGCCTCGACCGCAGATTATTTTATACCGGATGGCACCCCCCTTGCCACTGGAACGATACTCACAAATCAGGACTACGCAGATGTTTTACGACAGGTCGCGTTTAAAGGGGCCGACGCCATCTACACGGGACCAATTGCAGCGGATATCGTGCGCGCCGTGCAATCAGCTGATGGGAACCCAGGTCTTTTGGCTATGGAAGATCTCGAAAAATATCGTGTAATTGAAAGGCCTGCGGTCTGTGTTACGTATCACAAGTCTGAGGTTTGTGGCATGGGGCCGCCATCTTCGGGCGCTTTAACGGTTGGGCAAATCCTCGGTATTGCAGGAGAGTTCAATCTAACGGATCTGGGCACCGAACACCCCGACAGTTGGCGTATTATTGGCGATGCCTCTCGTCTCGCCTTTGCCGACCGCGGTCGCTATATGGCCGATAGCGACTTTGTGCCGATGCCAACCAAAGGGTTGCTTGACCCTTTGTATCTCCAAAATCGTGCACACCAAATCCAAGCAACAGATAAGGTGCTTGAAACAATCGAACCAGGCCAGCCGGCTTGGGACCACGCGATGTTACTCTCCGATGACCAGTCGATTGAGTTCCCTTCAACCAGCCATATCTCAATCGTTGACAGTTACGGCAACGCGCTTTCGATGACGACCACAATCGAAAATGGTTTTGGCAGTCGTCTCTTTGTGCGCGGATTTCTATTAAACAATGAACTGACCGATTTCAGCTTCCGAACACATGTTGATGGCGCACCTATAGCGAACCGAATTGAGCCGGGCAAGCGGCCCAGATCCTCAATGGCGCCGACAATTGTGATGCAAGATGGTGCCCCTGTACTGGTGATTGGCAGTCCAGGCGGTAGCCGTATAATCGGGTATGTAGCTCAGGCAATTATCGCTCATTTAGATTGGGGGATGGATGTACAACAAGCCGTTTCAATGCCGCATTTGGTCAATCGTTTTGGCACATATGATGTGGAACAGGGGACACGCGCCGAAGCTCTGATCGAACCGCTCTCTGCATTCGGCTTTGAGGTAAACCCACGCGGCTTAAACTCTGGCCTGCATGCAATTTCAATTGGTGACAAGCTACTCGGAGGAGCTGACCCACGTCGAGAAGGTATCGCGTTAGGAGAATAAACTAACGGAGCTACTCTCTAGGTGCCTCCAATCCTTATATCTCAGAATCGTATCCGATCTCCTTTGTGGCAAAATACCAAGTCAAAGGAGTGGAACAATTCCGCGAAAGGGCCAATCCAGTGACTGGCAAGCGCGTCTCATAGCTCAACCCGGAAGACTGCTGGATCACACATGACCTCCTTGTGCTCCGGATCATTGACGCCAAGCTTTGGGAAACAGCCAAAACCCGTCAGAAGACCCTGGATAAGACAGGCAAATCGTTCTGGACCAAACAACATCCCGGTACTTGTTGTATGGCCTTTCCAAATGCGGGTGCTGTGGCGGTGGGTTTCTCGATGATTTCACAAAGCACATGAACAAGCTTCGGCGCGAACACGATGCGGCGACGGATCACTACCGTTGCGTGTTGACCTCGACGCGCAAAAAACTAGGCCAGATGGTCGATGCCATCGCCGAGGGCGCACCTGTCGCCCCGATAAAAGATAAAATGCATACGCTGGAAGACCAACGCATCGAATTAGAGAGGTTGTTGGAAGATGTGCAGGAGGCGACAAGTATTTGTTCTCACTGTCGCTGAACCCGCCACAGGATGCGGAAGTCTCTGTAGACGACTTTGAAGAGACTATTGTTGCGGCCGAGAAGCGCCTTGGTCTCACTGGCCAGCCTCGCGCCATTGTCTTTCATGAAAAGAACGGACGGCGGCATGCGCATGCGGTCTGGTCCCGCATTGATGGGCAGGAACTGAAGGCCATCAACCTGCCGCACTACAAGCGAAAGCTTGGGGGGCTCGCTCGCGAGCTTTACCGCAGCCATGATTGGGAGATGCCACAAGGCTTTGTGGACGCGGAAAAGCGCGACCCGCTGAACTACACGCGGCAAGAGATGCGCGCGCGACTGGGGGCCGAGATGGATCTACCCTCCGCGCAGGATGTCGCGGATCAGTTGCACGATCTTCCCGTGCAACCGATTGATGCGCGCAATAAAGCTTTCGAAGTGCGACGGGCAAAACTGATTGAAACGCAGCGCAAGGAACGCGCGACGTTTCTCAAGCGGCAAGAAGAGCTGCGCATCGCAGAGATCAAAGCGCGGCAAGCCAGCCTGCCTAGGGGTTTGCGCGGTCTCTTGTCTCGCGCGACGGGGCAATATCAGGCGAAACTCCAAAAAATCGAAACCGATGCCACGGCCGCAGAACACCGCGACCGCGCAGCGCAGCAAACACTGGTGATCAAACATCTCGCGAAACGACAAGCGCTCACGCGTGACGGCCAAAATCAGGGTCTGTCCACTGCTTTCCATACCAAGGCGCAAACGGATCCAAATCAAGCACTGGTTCTGCGCGATGACGAACTTCCCCATTCCGCAGCGCAACTGACCAAGTCGCCGGAGCTGGTGCTGGATCATATCTCGCAGACCAAGACCTCATTCAAACGGGTCGATGTATTGCGGAAGATCGACGATCCACTGGCATTGCAGAAGGCAGCGGACACGGCGATGACGACATCGCAACTGGTGCGTCTGACGGATGACAGCAGCACGCCTGTCTTCACGACAACGGACTATCAAAACGCCGAACGGGATTTGGATGGTGCTGCGCGATCTATGACGCGTACGGGTGGATTTGGCGTCGCATCCGTGAACACCACGGACGTGATCAAAGAACAAAACGCCAAAATGCGCCGGGCCTTTAGCGGCAAGTTGAGCGCCGAACAGCAAGACGCTTTGCATCATGTTTTGGGCGACAAACAACTTTCTTCCGTGGTTGGTCTTGCGGGCGCGGGTAAAAGCACCTTGCTTGCCACCGCGCAGGAGGCCTGGGTTAAACAGGGCTTCACTGTGCGCGCGGCTCTGGCGGGAAAAGCCGCCGAGGAACTGCAAAGCGCATCGGGAATCGCAAGCCGCACACTCGCATCCTTGGAGTTGTCATGGAAGAACGGCTACGAGCCCATCGCAAATGGCGATGTCCTTGTCATCGACGAAGCGGGTATGATCGGGACGCGACAATTGTCGCGCGTTACCAGCAAGATGAACGAGATCGGCGCGAAACTGGTTCTGGTGGACGATCCGGACCAGTTACAACCTATCGAAGCAGGCACACCGTTCCGTCAGGTCGTCAAGACCCACAGTGCGGCACGCCTCACCGAAATCCACCGGCAAAAGTCAGAGTGGCAGAAACAGGCGTCGAGGGATCTCGCGGCGGGTGACATGTCGAAATCTGTGGATCAGTACCGCAAACGCGATGCGGTCACCGAGGTCGATCATCGCGGCGGCGCCATAGATGTTCTGGTCGAAACCTACGCCATGGATATCGCCGTCAACGGCAGAACAAAATCCCGCCTCGCTTTTGCACACAAACGCAAAGACGTGCACGCGCTCAATCAAGCCATTCGATCCGCATTGCGGTCAGACCCGGACGCACCACCTGAAACGATGTTCACCACAGACACTGGCAAACGCGCTTTTGCAGCCGACGACCGCATTGTCTTCACCCGTAACGACAAGGACATCGGTGTGAAGAACGGCATGCTGGGCACGGTCGTAACGGCACAGGATGGTGAGATTGCCGTCGCGCTCGACGGCGACACAGATCGACTTGTCCGCTTCGACCCACGCGCGTTCAAAGCCTTCGTTCACGGCTACGCCGTCACCATCCACAAATCCCAAGGCGCGACAGTCGACCAATCCTACGTGCTTGCCTCCCGTTCCATGGATCGGCATTTGGCCTACGTCGCCATGACACGGCATCGCGACGACATGCGCCTCGTCATCAACAATCGCGACCGACCGACTTGGGCAGCGGATCAAAAGCATCGGCACTACCAACAAGGGCAAACACGATCACACGCCGGGCCATCAATGGGTTAGCCACATCTTGGAAGCCACAGCAGACCTTGGTGGATCGCGCAGAGAAGGGCGGGACAGAGCCCAAAGTGACGAATTCTGCATGTTGCGTAAATGTCAGCTTTGAGCCCATTTTAACGTATTGTGCGACTGGAGAAATTCGGTCATCCTTAACGAGAAAATTAAGGAGACATGCTCATGGAGTTGTCGGAAATCGTCGCATTTGCATTTGTCGCAAGTCTGCTCGTGATGTCACCCGGACCGAATGGGGTTTTGATTGCTAAGACGGTGCCGACATCCGGGCGGGCGGCAGGGTTTGCCAATGTTGCAGGGTTCGTCACTGGCTTCTACCTTCACGGAGCGATGGCAATACTTGGCCTCTCGATCATACTGGTCCAGTCGGCAACCGCATTTGCCATCGTGAAGTATCTTGGCGCGGCCTATCTGTGTTGGATCGGTGTCAAAGCACTGATATCCGCTTGGCAAGGCATTGAAACCACTGGCGAAGTGAAACCTGCCGACAGAAGGCGGACGTTGTCCAAGGCATATATTGAAGGCTTACTGACCAATGCGCTTAATCCGAAGGTTTCGATGTTTTACCTGGCTGCATTCCCGCAATTTATCACGTTAGGCGAGACGACCGCGACCGCATCATTCATGCTGGTCTTCATCCATTCGATGATCAATGCGATTTGGTTCGGGGCGATGGTCCTTTTGATGTCTCGCCTGACTTCAATCGCCAGAAGCGGTAATTTTCAGCGGTGGCTTAAGGGCACTACTGGCGTTGTTTTTATCGGGTTCGGCGCGAAGCTGGCAACCTACAAGCCTAACATCTGATACGTTCAAACAGGCGGCGGCTTCGTCCGCGATGTAGTCATCGGGCCTCCCATTGTTTCCGCGGCGGCGAATGACTGCTAAGCGGGCAAAGTGCAGAATCCTGCTTTGATGACCAACGGTGGCCAAGGGCCGTGAGCGACCAACTAGTTTGTGTTGCCTCAACGCGATGCTGCAAAGCGGAGAACTGCTGCTGTGCGCCCCAATTTGCCGAATGCTGCGCTTAGCACGAATGTCCGTTCTAGAGAGAACGACCAAAAACCTTCAACAACTGCTTTAGATCTGAACGAGGTTTTTGACAGCGTCAATCGTGGTGGTTTGAGCATGTTCCAAAACTGAGGACCTACGGTGTACTCTTAAATGGTTTCTATTCGTCAATCTGTTTGAGGAACTGTGAGACCGCCTCCACGGCATCCTGAGCGATTGGCAAGCCTGGATCCGCATAGGTAGCGAGGTTGGCGGCTGTGTCATCGGATGAAACAGCCTTCAATACGTGGTTAACGTCCGGGAGTAGAGAAAGGGTAGCATCTGGCGCGGAATCCGCGAGCCTGCGAGCATCCGCCTCGCCCACCTGAAGGTCACGCATACCCTGAATGACAAGGATGGGAACACGGGTTTCCATCACCAGTATGGCAGGATCGTAGGAGAATGCGTCGATTAGAAAGCCCTGCACTTCCGGTGCGAACAAAGCTTGTAAGGCAGGGTTCAACGCGTTTGTATCTACCTGTTCACCGCGCTCCAAGGTCATGATCGCTTCATCTGCTTCATTCAGGATCGGGGCGTTGGCTGGATTGGCGTGCAACTGGTCGCGCAACACAGTTCCAAGCGGACGGCCTGGAGTGCTCACCAAGATCAGGCCGCACGGTTTAGGTAGGCGCGCTATGGCCGCAAGCGCGACCAGACCGCCCTCACTGTGCCCTAGCGGCACGACGCAACGGGTGCCGCCGCCAGCCGTTGGCAATTGCTTCCTGATGGCCCGCGCCCAAGCGAGTATATCATCGCCATAGGCCGTGATTGTTACATCATTGGGGTCGGGGACCGCGTCCGCCGAGCCAAACATGCCACGCTTGTCGATGCGCAACGAAGGGATCCCGCTCTCGGCCAATGCCTCCGCAAGCAAAGCATAGGGCGTCGCCGAGATGCCGAGGGGTGAATTGCCGTCGCGGTCAGTCGGTCCCGATCCAGGCACAATCAATACGACAGGCGTTCCATCGGGAATTACGCTGTCGCCAGCTGGCAAGGTCAGGATTCCCGCGAGAGAGCCTTCAGGGCCGGGTGCGCTCAGCTCCTGCTGGACGGCCAACCCATCGCCCTCGTGTTTATCATCCATCTGAGCGACCACGGAAGACGCCGAAATCATACCGAAAGCCAAAACTAGTTTATAGGTGATGGAACCCATAGATAATTTCACAATCGCTTCTTTCGACTCACTACCGAGAGTGAACATTCCATCCCTTAAAATATTGTTCAAGGTGCCTGTCAGGAACGTAGTGAATTTATGCTCATTCAAACCTGCCCAAAACGACCATTTGTTGAACGGATCGCTGAAATTGCCATTGGCGCAGTCGCAGCGAAAGCTCATTTCGTCCGCGCAACGGAAGTTTGAGCATCGCGCAGCTAAGGTCCGATTCGGGCCGATTCCGTTGAAAAACTCTTTCTTGATCGGGCCGGTAACTGCTGTTTCAATTCTCCCGACGAGCGGGAGGGTTTGCGATGATGGGACCGAAGCAGGAAGCGCAGGCGGCCTTGTTTTACGAGTTCTCGCTGGAGGAACATGTTCGGCAGGATCACCTGCTTCGGTCGATTGATCGTTTCGTCGATCTAAGCAGCATCCGGGGACACCTTGCGGATTTCTACCGCCACACGGGTCGCCCATCAGTCGATCCTGAATTGTTGATCCGGATGCTATTGGTTGGGTATTGTTTCGGCATCCGGTCGGAGCGACGGCTCTGTGAAGAAGTGCGCCTCAATCTGGCATACCGCTGGTTTTGCCGCCTCGACCTGACAGATCGCATCCCGGACCATTCGACCTTTTCAAAGAACCGCCATGGCCGCTTTCGCGAGAGCGACTTGTTGCGCCATGTGTTCGAGACGAGGGTTGCGCGTTGCATGAAGGAAAGGTTGATCGGAGGCCATGGCTTTGCGGTCGACGCCAGTTTGATCAGCGCCGATGTTCAAGAACAAAACTCCAGCAATCCCGAGGATTGGACCGCTCGCGAGATTGATCCCGCTGATGCACCTCGTGCAGTGCGCGAATATCTCGATACGTTGGACGACGAAGCCTTCGGCGCGGCGACCAGCGCAAAGCCCAAGTTTACAGCGCATGCTGACCCCGCCAGCCAATGGACTGCGGCGCGCAAAGGTCCCGCTTTCTTTGCATATTCCGACAACTATCTGATCGACACGGACCACGGCGTTATCATGGATGTAGACGCAAGCCGATCGAACAAGACCGCCGAAGTTGGTGCAATGCGTAAGATGATCGACCGCACGGAAGAGCGCTTTGGTGTGACGCCTGATTGGATCGCCGCAGATACGGCCTACGGATCATCCGACAATCTGGTCTGGCTGGCTCTAAAGCGTCAGATCCTCCCCTTCATTCCCGTCTTTGACAAAGGCGAACGGACCGATGGAACCTTCTCGCGATCCGACTTCAAATGGGATGACGAGAACGACCGGTACGTCTGCCCGGGCGGCAAAGAGATGCGACATACATGGCGGACCTATTCTGATCTAAAACGGAATGCCTCGGCTTGGAAATCCAGAAACTATCGCGCACTGAAATCAGACTGCACAGGATGCGAGTTGAAGGCAAAGTGTTGCCCAACGCTGACACGCGTTCAGTCCATCGCGACAAACATGAGATCGTCAGAGATTTTGCCCGCCAATGCACCGCATCGGAGTTCAATCCCAAAGCCCAAGCGCGACGCAAGAAGGTCGAAATGTTCTTCGCCCATCTCAAACGCATCCTCGGACTGGGCCGCCTCCGATTACGGGGACCAAGATGAATTTACCCTCGCCGCCACCGCCCAGAACCTCCGGAATCTCGCAAAACTCAGGCCAATGGTGCCCGCTTCAAGATGAAAAACCGGGCAGATCCTCGACATCTAAAAGAAATCAAACCGATAGCTTGAAGAAAGACGCTCAAACCAAAGAGTTTTTCAACAAAATCAGCCCATTCTACCGGATGCTGCGGCATCGACGAATGACTGTCTAGATGCGACAAGTTTAGCGACTTCAAACCAGAGG
>CANMPD010000003.1 GCA_947499635.1 uncultured Paracoccaceae bacterium
TTCTGATCAAGGCGCACAATTCACAAGCAGAGAATGGGCTGCGTTCTTGCGCGACCACAATCTGGAACATTCGATGAAACGGCGATTCTCGAACTCTTTGTGAAGGGCGTGAAAAATACCTAGAAAAGTCGTGGAAAATATTGCGCGCAGTTATTGACATTCATCCTTAAGTTGATAATTCGGCGCTTGATAAATTTTGGGGTATATCATGAAGAAATTAATTCCAGTACTTACGTTCGTATCTATCGTAAGTGCATGCGCTCAAAATCCAGACAAGATTGAGGCCGTTTCCGTTTCAGGAGATCCATATTCTAGGCTTTCGTGTTCACAGCTGGCAGCGGAAAAATTGAAAGTTTCACAAGAACTCGAAAATGCTGCAACGCAACAACGTAAAGCTGCAACAGGCGACACGATTGGGGTGTTACTTTTAGGGTTACCGGTTTCTACTATAATGGGTGGAGATCAAGAAACACAAATTGCTGTAAACAAGGGACAGATTCAAGAACTTGAAACACAGCAACTTCATAAAAGCTGCACATAATATTTAAGCTTTCTGCTGAGATTTTTTGGCGGGGTTAGGGTAGTTCGCTCCACAGCGACTACCTATTATTTCTTTACTTGCTTGCGAAATGGCGGTCCTTGGCAATGTGACGATAATCTTGCCGGGGCAGATTTGACGCCACTGGATACAGCGGTGTTTCTGGCAGAGCGTAAGCGGGTTTATGAAAAACTGCATCCTGAGGCGAAGCAGGGTGGTGCACGAGGTAATCAGCATACAGGCGCGTGGCAAACGGACACGATGTCCTTTTGCCACGCGACAGCCGAAAAATTCGGCGTATCTGAGCGCCATGTGCGCCGGATGGTCAGCGCAGGCGAGATGTTACAAAGCATTGATGCGCAACGTCTGCGTGCCTCGGACCGTCCCATCACGCTGAATGACCTAACCGAACTCGCCAAGATTGGCGAACGCGACGAGCGGTCGCGCGTTGTGGATTTGCTTGCTGAGGGCAAAGTCAAAAGCGCCAAGGATGCGCGCCGTACCTACGCCAGCGAGAACAATCGCGGTGTGATGCCCCCGATGAACAACACCGAAAAGACTTGGACCCGTTTGCTGGATGCTTGGAATCGCACGCCCAAAGCGGCACGCCGCACGTTTTTAGAGGAACGCGGTGATGAGGTTCAGGCGGTTTTGAATGAGATGCGGGGCGACGACTGATGATTGAGCCTGCTCAAATCTGGTGGAGTGCTGCGGATATCGCCGATGCGCGGTTGCCGGTTCGGGCGCGCCTAAAGCTGATTGAACCGCCAAAAGAGATGAAAGCCAAACGCAGCCGTGAGCAGGCATGGGCAGATTACGACCGCCTGACAGCAACAGGGAAATCCAAAGCTGAGATCCATTTAAAGGCGGTTCAACACGTCTTTGAATGTGAGGAGGCTGGGGCAACATTCCAGCGCGTCCGTTTCTGGGTGTCTCAGATGCAGATCACAGCGCTATTGTTGAAGAAATTGAGGATTGGCTAAGTGGTATAGATTGACGAGCGTTTAAAGCTTGCTCAAACTCTCTTTAACATCCCTGTAAAACGCCCCCACATCGTTTGGGGCGTTTTGCATTTTGTGGCTCTGCGATAGTGGTCGCATGAGCAAAACAACAGCATATACCGCCATGATGGTCGCGCAGGATTTGCCCGAGGCAAGTGACGCGGGGCATGTTCCTGAATGGATACATCTTGCGCCCAAAGGAGCCATTGAGACCTTCGATGGGCGTGGTCCTTATGAAATCCAAGATCCGCAGGCGGTGATTGAAGCCAGCTTTGCGGCGCGCGGTGAAATCGAAATTGATGTCAACCATGCAAGCTTCACTGCCGCCAAGGCTGGTGGCGAAGCGCCTGCGCGTGGCTGGATTACGGAAATGCAATCACGCGATGACGGGATTTGGGGGCGTGTGCGCTGGACAGCCGTTGGCGAAAAGCTTGTTGCGGATCGCGCTTATCGCCGAATTTCCCCGGTGTTTCAGGTTGCATCCCCCGACAAACCCATCGTGACGGCCATTCTCAATGCTTCACTTGTGAACCGTCAAAACCTGCGCGGCTTGACTGCGCTTAATCATGAACAGGAGGAACCAATGGGTTTTCTTGGAAAACTCGTGGCCTATTTGGGTCTCGGCGCGGATGCGTCTGAGGACCAGATTATGGCTGCGATAAAGAAGATGAAAGGCGGGTCGGATACGGCCATTGCCGCGCAGTCTCAGCTTAATGAGGTTGCAACCGTTCTTGGCATTGATGCCGGTGGCGATGTGGTTGCGGCTGCGAAGACACATTCAGGCGGCGCGGCTGGTGTGGTTGCGATGCAGCAAGCGGTGGCCGAGCTGCAAGGGCTTGTGGCCCAGCAAAGCGAAACCATCAACACGCTGACGGGCACGCAATCCAAGACTGCGGCTGCGACTTTTATTGATGGTGAAATCAAGAAAGGCCGAGTGATCCCTGCGGCATTGCGTGACCATTACATCACCATGCATCAGGAAGACGCTGCGCGCGTTGAAAAAGAGATTTCCGCGATGCCCATGTTGAACAGCGCTGGCGTGGCCCATCTGACACCACCGTCTGCATCGTTTGGGGATGGCAGCGTGGCGATGCAGGCCGAGGACACTCAGGCGGCGCGTCTGCTTGGTTTAACCCAAGATGTGCGCGTTGAAGATGAGGTTGTTGAAGATGCAGCTTTGTTTGGGTTGCACCTCAGTCCTCTCGCGCTCAACCGGCCAGATCATTTGGGAGTTTGGCTCTGAAATGAAGCTGCAATGCGGGCTTTTCTGACAGTTCAAACACAGTGGCGCGCGCTGGCACAAGCTGACGGTAGCCGGTTCTGGGTTGGCTTGGATTACGGCGGCGTTGAACCAGCTTTGCGGCTGGCTGGGATGTGCCTCACACCGGACGACTGGTTTGGGGTTCAGATGATTGAACAGGCGGCGCGTGCCGCATTGAACGAGAGATAAAAATGACGTTTATCGTGAATGGTGAAATCTTGGTGGATGGCTCTGATGCCAAATCTGCGATTACGTCTTTGCGCGCCGAAAACGCCAAACTGGTTCAATCCGTTGACGGTGTGAACAAATCCACGACCGCGTGGCAACGCGGGGTGACAGAGGTGCGCACGCGTCTGGCCTCCGCGCGCAGCAGTGTGACCAATTGGGTTGCAGGCATAAAACAGGTGGATGAAAGTCAAGCGCTTGCGGGCGGTAGCGTTGCTAACCTCACGGCTCAATTCAACGACATTGGTGTGATGTTGGCTGCGGGGCAAAACCCACTGCAGTTGGCGATTCAGCAAGGTACGCAAATCACGCAAGTGTTCGGCAATCGCGGCGCGACTGCGGCTCTGGGCGGAATGCGGCAAGCTCTTGTCAGTATGGTGTCGCCGCTGAATTTGATCACTATTGGGTCGATTGCAGCAGGTGCGGCAGCGGTGCAGTGGTTTTCACGTAGTTCGGACGAAGCCGAGAACTATGAGGATGTGCTTGAAGGTGTGGGCAATCAGGTTGAGCGCGTTCGGTCCCTATCCGAATTAAGCACGGCGGATATGGTCAAGCGCTGGGGAGAACTGACGCCAGAAGTGCGTAAGGTCTATGATGAGCTGAAAGCGTTAGAGCTGGATGCGCTCTTGCGCGATGCTGGGAACGCTGGCGACGAATTGGCCGAAAGCTTGGATAATGGTTCGGTCTTAAGGGCGTTTTCGTCGGAATGGCAGCGTGTGCGTGATCATGGCTTTGATCCCGTGTTTGAGAGTATTTCAACGGCGTTGAAGGAAATTGGCGATGCGGAGGGCGTCGACGCACAAATTAGAGCCGTGCAAGAGTTGCAGGCGCATCTCACCGACCTATCCGGTGGCGAGATGGATCTGGACCAAAAGGCAGCATATTCCCAAACCGTATTGCTCTTGGACAAGCTCTTTGAAGTGCGCGCGACTATTGAGGCAACCGGCGAAACAATTCGAGAGCAGTTGGGGGCGCAACGCGATCAGGCCGATGCAGCGGTTGAAGCCTATCAAACACATTTGAAAGACCTTGAAACCTCAAAGTCGATGCTGGCGCAATTGCAGTCTGAAGGCGATATTCGACAGGCTGTTCTCAAATACGGCGAGGACAGCGTGCAGGTCGCAAACCTGCGCCTAACCGCTGCGGTACTGTCTTCGATCAGTGGTGTAAAGGAGACGATCTTTAAGGGGGTGTTTCCATCAGGGTCGACAACAGCGCCGGGTATTGGCTTTGAAGAGGATCCCGACACGGGGTTTATGCGTTCTGGTACAAATCAAATTACCGGTGTGGCAGGTGGTAAGCGATCTATCATTTTTGGAGCGAACGGTTTTGAGCGCATAGGGATTGGCCTGCCTTCCAGTGAAGCCTTGGCGGCGTTGCACATCTCTGGCGATGATGTGGCCAGCGGTCGTCTGCGGGTTACACGCGATGGTGTTTCGGCAATTTTTGGAGTGACGGGGAATAATGCAGTCATTGATGCGCTTGGCACGGATGACGGCGACGGCGATGATGGCGGCATGTTGCTCTACACTGGCGGCCGTCTGACTGTAAGTGTGACTGCGGCGGGTGATCTTGGGATTGGTACGCAATCGTCTCCGTATAACAAGAGTAACCATACAGGAGGGGTATTCTATGATGGCGTTGGCAAATCTCTTAACATCGCCCGCCAAAACGCGACTCCTGTTTGGATTAATCGCACCGGAAATGATGGCGGCATAATTGGCCTGCAAAGTGCAGGTACCACGCAAGGAACGATCTGGGTTTCTGGATCTACGGTGAGCTACAACGGCGGACACCTGTCACGCTGGGGACAAACCAGCGACACGGGTATCTTGCGCGGGAGCATCCTGTCATCTCTGGATGAGATGTCACGTTGGCGATTTCTGTCTTATGAAACTCCCACCGGCCCGCAGCGTATAGAATATTTTGTCGATGCCGACGACGGGACCGAGATTGATATATCGGTTGTGGAAACCGTTGATGGTGTCGTGGTTCTAAACAGCTACACAGCAAGTGTCGGCACAGAGGATAACGAACAGCTCACGCGCGTCGCCATGTCTGAAATGGCTGGCGATAAGGCTGTGACAGGCGTGTTCGAGCGAATAGATGACAGTGATGAATACGGAGATGTTGTCGTGGCAATGAGCGGCGATTTCATCATTCGTATTCAGGCTGGGGCCACTGTAGCGCGTGGCGATCTGATCGAAAGTGCAGGGGACGGAACCGGGCGTGCTCAAGCGGACGACCTCGTGCGGTCATCCACCGTCGCCAAAGTCACCAGTGCTATTCCTTGCAGCACATATGCAGACGGATCTTACACCGTGCCTTGCCTGCTGATGTTGGGGTGAGAGAGCGATGAAGTCTTCCAACAACCACTCTTCAAATAGGATTTAAACATGTCTCGATATCAGGAAATCATAACGGTACCGTCTGACAGCTACATTGAGTTGTCTAATGGGGATGTCTTTGGCGCATTGGCCTTTGTGCCTTTGGATGGTGCGATTGAGGTGCGGCGCGGCGGGTCCACAGCCCCGAGCCAAGATAGCCGAGGCTGGCCCTATTCTACCAAGTTCGGCTTTCGCGGCACGCTTGCGGATGTGAGTTCTGACATAAGCGGCAACCGTTTATGGGGCCGCAGCCTGACCAACACAAATCAAGAGGTTTTGGTCGATCATGCGTAATCCGTTTTTTCAAAATGTCAGTGTTGGATTGTCTGGGGCTGCGATATCGATCACGGCGCAGGCCGATGGTACGACGCGGGTGTATCATACAGATCTTGTTGCAGTCCGGTATTCAACAGATGGCGGAGCGACGTGGTCTGACGCTTTGGCCGCGATCAATGGCGAAGCGATTTTACCGACCGCACCGGGGGATAATATTCGGATCGATCCGGTGGGGTATCTGTCTTTTGTTGTCCCCAACAGCACATTGCCAATTGCCTTGGTGTTGATCAATTCCAACAGTCACGGCATTGGCCGCGTGGATGCTGAGGTGGGCGATGCCTTTGTGGAGGGCGCGACACAGTGGACGCAGGCGGCAACTCATGAGGCCATCAGTGGCGCGGTGCTGGATGTGAATGACACCAGCGGCAATTACGAGAGCACACATTTTAGCCCGATGGTGTCTTTTGCCGAAGCGGTGATGGCATCTGGCAAGTATGGCGGGATCTGCTTTGTGCCAGATGGCATGGGCGCAACGGGGTTCAGCGACGGTGTGTGGTCTCCTGATCCCGCGGATCATCCGAACCGGCTAACGGGGGCAGTGGAGCGCTGGAACGCGGCGTATGCTGCGCTGGTGGCCGATGGCAACACAGTCCATCCGCTTTGTGCAATCTTTCTCAATGCCAATCCTGACGCGAGCCTTATTGGCGAAAGTGCTGATCCCAGCATTGCGACGATGTTCGCCTATACCAACGCGCAAGATGCATATGTTGACTATGTCCGGTCACATCTGGACGGCGTGGATGCGACATTTCCGGTTCTTGTGTCCAATGCAATGACCGAAGGGCAGATCGGCAGTAGCGCGTTATTCGAAGCGGCCTCTGCTATGGGAACATCAATCCAGCACCGCGTGGCGCATGCGCACAGCATATCTGTCATCTATGATCGTGGGGACGGGGAAGCGGAGAACCTGCCGATCACTCGATTTGACTCGTTCCATGCCGACCACGCAGGTGAATTGACCAAAGGGCGCTTGCTCTATGCGGCGCTGGATCGGGCAATTGCGAATGATGATCCACGCGCACCCTTCACCAGTTTGCCGTTTTATGATGATATTGCGCGCCTCTATGATTACCGCAGCGGCTCCCTGCGCAATTGGATCACGAGGGCTGAGGATGATCTGACCGCCATCCAAAAAGCTGTCCTGCTGCGTCACGATGAGGGCTTTGGCACAACAGCGCATGTTCGTCCCGCTGGCACAGGGCGGGTGCTCAAGTTCGGGGGGCTTGCTGCGCAATACACCATATCGCTGCGCTTACGACTGGACAGTGTGACGAAAACCGCAGGCCTTTGCATGAATGTTGGTATTGAACACCGCTTTTTCCTTCACTCATCTGGCAACATCCGTTGCGGTCACAGCACGCCGCAGGAAATAGAGGTCGCGGGTGATTTGGTTGCGGGGCAGATCTATCAGCTGACGCTTACCTTTGATGGCACGACGATGACGCTCTACCGTGACGCGGTCGCGTTGGCCTCAGCTCCCGCCGCGCCGACACCGTCGGGGGAAATCGCAATCGGGGCCGGAGATTTGGTGGGGGCCAACGCGTTCACCGGTGACATGCAGTCTGTGCTCACTCTAGATCGCGCGCTCACCGCACCCGAAGTCGCAGCACTTGCGGGGCTGGAATATTAAACGCCCCTTTGAAGGGGGGCTTAAATACCCCTTTCAAACCCAACAGGCTAAAAACGCGTTGCTGTAAAAAAGTCTGTAATTCACTGCAATTGTAGGGAAACAAACTTATTTACAGTTATGCCGGAAGGTACCTAAAGTTGCTGGAAGATTTCGGAACGTTAATAAAATAAGGGGGTTGGGCGACTGGAAGAGGCCAATAATGCAGCTTATGTTATGTTTTGCAGTAACGCCGTTAAACAGCTTATTCTGAGCTATTTAACGTAAGTGTGGGGCTTACAGGCCGTTTGGCCCCGGATGCACTAAAACCTCTTTTAAAATAGGCTTCAAACACATATTTTACCGCTTGTGAGTGCCAAATTTAAAGCTGTTTTTTGTTTCGGAACTGGGACCAAGGCCGTTTAGTTCGATGTTTAAGTCCCAGATAGTGGTTCCTTTTTTATTATCATTTACTTAGCGGTTTTTTGTTTGCGGGATGTGTTTTTTAACTGGGACCTAGTTTTTATACTTTTGTTTTGGCGATTGAGGTCTCGTGCGAAGTTATTACTATACGAAGGGCGGATTCTGGACATTCGCTGCTGGCGCGAGACAGATATTGCGAAACTTCGGGAGCTGACTTCAAGTAACGCTGCATATTACTCCTTCTCCGGAGTGCCGCCAATCAGCTGCGAGCCCAGAGTGACCATGCTGAGACAGAGCCGAATGACAGCTAGTTTTGCGGGAAAGGGATTTTCATGCACTTTCTCCTATTGGATAGGGTGCTGATGCCGGGTACCAGCTGATAAAATATGAAGCGAAATTTATTCTCGCCTTTTAGTCGAAAGGTATACGTCTTGAAAAAAATATTAATGTGCGTCGTTCTCAATCTATCTCTGACGTTTGCCGTGTTTGGCCAAACTACGTTAGATGAGGACGCCGAGCTGCCGCGTTTGGAAAACCGTGTTAGGTTAACCGAGAACGCTGTTGAGCTACTTAGTCAGGATCTAGGCAAAGTTCGGACGGAATTTCGACAACTTGAACTCGACGTTGCACGATTAGATGCTTTGAAAGTTGACGTAGAGGCCATCAAGCGAGAACTGTCGGCGTCGTTGATGGATATTTCGAATGTTCTTGCCGTCGCCGATATGAACCTAAATGCAGCCAATACTACTCTCCAAGCCGCAGAGGCGGCAATTTCAAGCTCTCAATTGTACCTAGAAATTTCAGCTATATTGGTAACGATTTTGGCTTTGACAGCTTCCATTGCAACATGGCGCATGACACAGAATATTGTCAATCGAACAGCCCAGCAGCTCGTGATAAAGCTGAAGTCAAACGGAAAAAATGGACAAAACAGTATCATTGAAGAAATAAAAAATTCGGTCCAAAATGAATTATATCAGGATGCCGTTGATAATATATCATTTGTAATGCAAGATGATTCGTTTCGCGATAAGCTAGGAGAGCTTATCGACAAAGCAGTTGAAAGTAAGTGCCGCGGGTTGGCCGAAAACGAGCAGCCTAAAGGTAACATGGGACCACTGAATTTCGACGAGGAAGGACAATAGGAGGGAGCTAAGATGAGGGAAACACTTAAACAATATGCTCACGTTCGCAACGCGAGCGAACTACTTAGTTTGACCGGTCTCGACATGGCCCCGATCAACCTTACTGAGTTGGTACGCATACTTGACGTTGAAGTATCATACGACTTCGATTTTGACAGGATGGGCTACTCCGGAAGAATCTCCTGGACAAAGGCTCGTGATACTGCAGAAATTTGGATCAACCCAATGGACGGTGAAAATCGACAACGTTTCACGCTAAGCCACGAACTCGGCCATTTGTTTCGGCACATGCTCCCAGATTATGAAGATGCAGAATGGGCCGAGGGATTTAGCGACAAACCTATCCAGTTTAATCGTGACGGAACGGCATCTTCTGTTGAGACCGAGGCGAACAAGTTTGCCGCACAACTTCTTATGCCAAGTCATTTAATACGGCATCATGCTAGTGAGCTTGCTGGTGAACACCGTAATTCAAACGGCAAGATTGGTTTATCAAGGGAAACCTTCATAACTCGGATGGCGGGCACTTTTGCTGTATCCAGTAAAGCGATGGAAATCCGCCTTAGAAATCTTAGGGTTATTTAACATCCTCATGGCACTCGCTCCAGCGTGTTCTCCATGAGCTTGGGAAATCAACTTGATCGGGCGAGATGCTGGGGTGCGGATTGCTGATTTGCGCGGCACTTTACACAAATGTCTGCCATGCGCAGATAGTGGCCCCCTAGGGCGTAACCGGAACGAGGTTATCGCGCGGCGGCGTCTCTTATCTGCAATTCGACCACCTTCGTTTTAATGCCGGTGTAGGCGTAAAGTGATCGCGCCAACCGCGCTGCTCCTTTGTCACAAGTAATAAAAACTGGGCAGCGTGCGGCGTTCTCGATGTGAACCCCGTCACGGAACTGCCCTCGAAAATACTGCATCCGGCTTTCGGTATTGCCTTTCTTAACGCGCCGGTCTCTAACCAGCCCACACATAAATAGCATGAATGCCAACCCGGCAATTTCGCCAGTCTTGCGTCTCTCTGGGTTACTCCAGAAACCTTGCGGATACTGGCTCTGAACGGCTTCCCTATCTCGATCCTCAAGGCAGGAGAGCACGAAGGAAACAGCCTTTTCGTCTGGAACTTCATCCAATTGCGCGTAGTTTGCGGGAAGGCGTTCCTTCAATTTAATCCAAGCAGTTTCCCATTCGTCGCGGAACTGCTCGAAAGACATGCTCTCTATGAGTGTGCCCATCTCGCCCTCAGCTGCTGACAGTGCATGTTTCGCTTGTCCTCCCAGTTCCGACCCAAGGACATCCCAATCGACATCACGTTGAATGGTTTCCCAGAAGTTCGCCATCGCGGCCGCCATCTCAGCTTTCAGCTTTTGTGCCTCGGTCTTACCCAACCATCCGCTGGCGAAATGCACTACGTGGAGCAAATTCTCTATCGACCGTTTTGCGTGATGGGTCGTGTCCTCCGGTTCCAACAACAACTCCCGCGCCCTCCCCAGTGACAGGGTGGATTGCTGATCGCCGGCATTCTCGAACTCCATCAAATACACAGGCAACTCCTCCATGACCGCAACAAACTGTTCCGGCTGGGAGGAGGCACGGCATTCATCGACGTGTGTCATGGAGAATACAAAGACAGCGTTCCTCTCTTGCAGCTTACTCAGCACTCCAACCAGTTCTTCTTTGGCGCTCTTACCTTCGCGTAGGTGGCTAAGGATGTTTTGGTCTATGTAGACGGATGTAGGGTCGTTGGGGGAATTCATGTCAGAATCCAACTCAGGATAAATAATATTCGATGGAATTTGATATACCAGAAGGGCCGACGTTTTGCGGAAAGGAAAATACCAATTAGGGCCGCTGCTTTGGGCTACAAGCGTTCGATTGACACGTTTCGCATGCCCTCCGGACAACTAAAATGTTGCACAACGTGTCGAATGGCTGGTTCGATGAAGCTGAAACCAGAATCTGTCCAGTCGCCGAACGGCAGCTATGGACCGTAGTTGAAAAGTTAGATTTAAATCAACCACTATCGGATTGGATTCTGCATGTGGCGCAAACTATCCAGGTCAAATGTCATCGGCGAAAACAACCTCAGCCCGCTGTAACCTACTTTGAAGCTCTTTGCGTTTTGCGAGGGTTTCAAAGAACTCTTGAGCTTCGATATCAGTGTGAAAATCAGCATTTGGGGCAAGCCTTCTCACAGCGTCTTCAACTTCTGAAACAGAAGCCGAGAAAAATTCTTTGCGCATATTGGCTGCGTTAACACGCCGATCTTCGAACTCTTTGTGAAGGGCGCTTTCCAGAGCAGGGGCATCATCGGAGTAGATCATTGCGTGGGTGTCGAAGAGAAACGGTACTGACGCATCGCCCAGTTCTTTTACACGGTCCATTGGGTCTAGTCGCCGCGTCATGCCAATTTTAACGATGTCCTCACCAAAAGAGCCAATGTTGGAAATAACATAAACGAAACCTGTTTTGGTTTTCTCTGCTAAGGCTTGAGCGCGCTCAGTACGACTGTGTGCTTGTGCGAGTTGCGTTTCTAGTTCTTCGATCTTGGCGCGGTGTGTCTCTGGGTCATCGGCCCCAACTTCGGCTCGTGCCTGTGCGAGCATGGCCTCATAGCGTTCTTCCTCTTTCAACGCGGCCACGGCCTCTTTTTGCAAGCGCTTTTCATCTCGTTCTTGGCGAGCGATTTCAGCGCGCTCATCTCTTTCGGTTTTTAGCCGCTCACGATATTCATGTGTGAGGCGGAGTTCCTTCAACTTTGCCTTAAAGTATTTATCTGTAATAGAAACCAGTATGCTCTTGTTCAGATTGTCGACGGCTGATCGGGCGCGTTCGATGCGTTTTTCAATCGCAACCACATTGTTCCATTTTACAGATGCAATAGCGGCATCACACTCGTTGTTGAATGCGCGCAAGGTAAGTTTGATGGCGCGGTTCGCCATGGTTTTCCCTTTGGCAGCGCTCCCGTCGACCGTCCAGTTTTGTGCGCAAAGGACCGCACTTTCGCCTTTGACGAGTGCTTTTTGATCATTTCGAATTTCCGTAATAGCGGCTTTATAGGCATCACTATCCGCAAAGTCGAAATGTGGTTCGTATACACCCAGCTCGGCAAGTGCGAGGCGACTGTCGTAGATCGCGACCTCTTTTTTTAACTTGTCTAAAAGTTTCTTTTTTTCGCGGTATGATGCGCGAGTTTGGGAAACTTTGTCTGTGATTTCAGTAAGTTCATTTTCGCCTTGGGTGATTTTTTGATCAATGTCTTGTATAGGCTTGTAAGGAGCTAGCACCTTTTCATGATCACGTGTTAGCTGCTCGATTGCATCCACGTGTTCTTTCTTGAGGTCTCGGATTTTCTCATTGAAAGTCTGTTTGTCATCCAAATAATCTTTTTTTAATAGTTTGTACTGTGTACGCCTAACCAGAAGCGTGAGGAATTGCAAAGTAGCGAGTGCGGTAAGGGCCAACATTATATCAGGTTCTTGTGGCAGGTTGGGAGCTGCCCATTTGGCAATGCTGATCTCGATATTTTTAATTAATTCTTCGAGCATTCTAATCTCCTTACCGGAGAGTCAGCAAACGCTACCACTCGTGCATTGACGCGACCACGCGGCCGACAACATGGACGCCATCGGCTTCTGGCGTGGTTATTTCAATCGGTGAATATAGCGCGTTGCTGCTGACGAGTCTGACGGTATCTCCGGGAATATACTGTATGAGTTTCACGAATAGGTTGTTTGAGTACTGTACGGCGTAGATCTTGCCGTCTGCAAGTGTTGTGTCCGCGCGATCAATCAAAATTAGATCGCCATCGTTGAGATCAGGTTCCATGCTGTCACCGCGCACAGAGATGACCGACAGGTGATTTGGAGCAAGGCCGCGTTTTGTGAGCCATTTGCGGCTAAACGCGTAGCTTTGGGTTTCACTTTCGCTTTCGACCGCAGTGCCATTTCCAGCGGATGCTTCGACTGCGAGGCGCGGCACGTTTATGAATTCGTTAGTTGTGTCCGCATTCGAGGGCGGTTTGCTTGTCTCACCGAGTAGCCAATTCATATCAATGGCCAGAGATTGGGATAATATAGATAGAAACTCGTGATCGGCTCGCTGTGCGCCTATCTCTATTTTCTGTATTTTACTTTCAGCGACCCCCAAAAGTTCTCCAAAAGCACGCCTTGAAAGCCCTTCTCGTTCGCGAACTTGACCTATTTTTTCTTTAAAATCAGTCATTAATCAACTCATCTATCTTTTTTAGCTAAAATCAGTTGTCATAACTGGATAATGTAGCTAAGTTAATATTGTAA
Source organism: uncultured Paracoccaceae bacterium (assembly GCA_947499635.1). GTDB lineage: Bacteria > Pseudomonadota > Alphaproteobacteria > Rhodobacterales > Rhodobacteraceae > Epibacterium. Next base: position 13,221 of record CANMPD010000003.1, read on the forward strand.
GGACACGACGCAAGGCGGCATCGCGAGGTTACCATGCCAAAAAAAACAAAGACGTACCAGCCCGGAGCAATCTTGCACGAAGTGATTGTGGGGGCGTTTCGGTCTGCGGGCACCAGCTTTGAGGCTTGGTGTAAGGAAAATGACGTTCACCCCAGCACTGCGAGGCAGGCGACCTATGGCCAATCTGGCGGAGTGCGTGGTGGGTCGCTGCTGCGGCGCATTATTGAATCGGCGGGCGAGGATCTGGTTGCGGCTGGATACGCCAAGCGTGTGGTCGCCGAAGCCGACCGCGTGTCAGGGCGCGCAGCAGCAACGCAATAGCACAAGGTTCCGTTCCTCAACCCGCAGTCACCAGCTCACGGAACTGTAGAGGAACGGCAAAGGGTCCAGATCACGCGAGCAGAACCCCGGCGGAGGGTTTGATCTGGACCCACATTGAATTGTTGAGGGCGCAGCAGCCGAGCTGAGGGTTGCTTCGCCGCGGATGTTTAGGAGAAAATAAATGTCATCTGCAAATGAGTGTTTCGCAGTCACAGATCGGGACCCGGCGGGCGTTTCGCAGTCACTTTTTCAGAACCAGTTCCCATCGTGCGAATCCAGACCATGGGTAGAGTTTGATAATCCAAAAGATATTCGAGCCTTTGTTTTAAGTGCCACGGCAGAAGAACTGCATGTGTTGGCAAAACTGGTTCTGGAGGAAGGTGATCTGCCGCCAGATTGGAAAGAGGTCCGAGCACGGATTGCGCCTGTCGTATTCTACGACGAAGTGATGGTGCGAAAGCTGATGTCATTGCAGGCTGATCACTCCACTCGGAGACAACGGCGACCTCAGCGGGAATGTGGTCAAGGAAGTCATCCATGAATTGGAGCCATTTTCCCACATCATCATCTTTGAAATCACGCGGTGTTCGCTTCAATTCTTCTGGGAAAAGCATGTCCTCTAACCTGCACAGTTCGTCATACACTTCGCTGCGCCAAAATAGCCTCATGGGCATATCGAAATTGTCAGGGTTGGCATTCGATAAAAGGACCTGCCTAGACATTGCTTCCCTCGCTTCGTGCCGTAATGCGCGCAATAGTTGAGAATGGCATTAATCACAGGTATTTTAAGGGGAGTTGCCCATGTCAGCAACGATCATTCAATCCATTACTGAATTGGCGGTAGAGGCCATAGGTTTCGGCAATCGCTTGCGGCCTGTTTCTGAGGCAGGGGTTGCGGCGATCAAAGCGTCCATTCAGGAACTCGGCGTGATGAAGGACGCGATTCATGTTCGCAAGCTCAAGAAAACCGGAGACTTCGTTCTGATCGCAGGCGGTCATCGCCTGACCGCAGCGCGTGAACTGGGTTGGGAAACCATCGCAGTGGTCTGTTGGGAGTGTTCTAACGACTTTGCCAGCTTGATGGAATGTGACGATAATCTTGCCGGGGCAGATTTGACGCCACTGGATACAGCGGTGTTTCTGGCAGAGCGTAAGCGGGTTTATGAAAAACTGCATCCTGAGGCGAAGCAGGGTGGTGATCGCAAAAGCGAGAAGTTTCAAACGGACACGATGTCCGTTTGGTCTTTTGCAAGTTCGACCGCAGAAAAATTCGGCGTATCTGAGCGCCATGTACGACGGATGGTCAGCGCAGGCGAGATGTTACAAAGCATTGATGCGCAACGTCTGCGTGCCTCGGACCGTCCGATCACGCTGAATGATCTAACCGAACTCGCCAAGATCGGCGAACACGACGAGCGGTCGCGCGTTGTGGATCTGCTTGCTGAGGGCAAAGTCAAAAGCGCCAAGGATGCGCGCCGTACTTACGCCAGCGAGAACAATCGCGGCGTGATGCCCCCGATGAACAACACCGAAAAGACTTGGACCCGTTTGCTGGATGCGTGGGATCGCGCGCCCAAAGCGGCGCGGCGCATATTTTTTGAGGAACGCGGTGATGAAGTTCAGGCGTTTTTGAATGAGATGCGGGGCGACGACTGATGATTGAGCCTGCTCAAATCTGGTGGAGTGCTGCGGATATCGCCGATGCGCGGTTGCCGGATATGCCGACCACTAAACGCAAGGTGAATGAGCGGGCCAAAGCTGAGGGCTGGGACCGCCAGCCAGATAAAATCCGCCGCCGCAAAGGCAGAGGTGGCGGATTGGAATATCATTATTCTTTGTTGCCGGTTCGGGCGCGGCTCAAGCTGATTGAGCCCCCTAAAGAGGTGACAGCCAAACGCAGCCGCGAACAGGCATGGGCAGATTACGACCGCCTGACAGCAACAGGGAAATCGAAGGCCGAGATCCATTTAAAGGCGGTTCAACACGTCTTTGAATGTGTGGGGGCTGGCATGCCACGTTCTGCTGCGGTGGCGGCTGTGTCGATGAAAGTCGGCGTTTCGCAAAAATCAATTTGGAACTGGTTGACCATGGTGGTTGGAGTCTCAGCTGAGGACTGGCTGGCCTATGTCGCCCCTCGACCAACAGGTGCGCGGGGTAGGGCCAAGCCCGTTGATCCTGCGTTCTTTGCTTTGGTGCGCGACGATTATTTGCGTCTTGAGCAACCGTCTATGACGTCTTGCTATGATCGGGCAAAGCGGATTGCTGCGAAAGAGGGAATTGAGGTTGCGCCTCTGCACCAGTTGCGCCGCCGTTACAAAGAGCTGGTGTCCAAGCCGACTGAGGTATTCATGCGCAAAGGTGCGCAGGCGTTGCGGCAGTATTATCCGCATCAGGAGCGCGACAAGAGCGCTCTGAGTGCTTTGGAATGTATTTGCGGAGATTACCACAAATTTGACGTGTTTGTGCGCTGGCCGGGTGAAGAGCAGCCGGTGCGTGTTCAAGGCGTGTTTTTCTCTGATATTTATTCCGGCAAGATCTTGTCTTGGCGCTTATCCCTGACCGCAAATAGCCACACGGTTTTGTTGTGTGTTGGCGATCTGATCGAACGGTATGGTATCCCAAAAGCAGTGTTGCTTGATAACGGTCGCGAGTTCGCAGCCAAGGTGCTGACGGGCGGCGCGAAAACGCGGTTCCGCTATACGATCAAAGATGACGACATTCCGGGCCTGTTCCCGATGTTGGGCGTCAATATCCATTGGGCGACGCCGTATTCAGGGCAGTCAAAGCCGATTGAACGTGCCTTTCGCGATCTGTGTGATCGTGTCGCCAAACATCCGGCGTTTGAGGGAGCCTATACGGGGAATAAACCCGATGCCAAGCCTGAGAATTATGGCAATAGCGCGGTGCCTCTTGAGGACTTCATTGCGGTCCTGACCGAAGAAATTGCAGATCACAATGCCCGCGAAGGTCGCCGTAGCGAGATCGCCTATGGCCGCTCGTTTAATCAGGTCTTTGAAGCTTCGTATAAAACCGCGCGTATTCGTAAAGCGACCGAGGAACAGCGCCGCCTGTGGCTCATGAGCGCTGAGGGGCTGACCGCCAGCGCGAAAAACGGTGAACTCAGCGTGCTGGGATCACGGTATTGGGCGGAATGGGGGCATCGTATTGCCGGGCAAAAGGTTGTGGGTCGCTTTGACCCGGATAATCTACATGCTGGCCTGCATGTTTATGAATTGGACGGTCAATATGTGGGCCACATGCCCTGCGTTAAAAAGGGTGATTTCTTGGGCGTTGGCGATGCGAACGAGCTCGCTCGCAAGAAACGTCAATTCATGCGCACAATCAAAGAACAAGCACGGGCACAGCGCGAGCTTTCCGCTAGTGAATTGGCGGCACAGCTGCGCGCGACTGGCATGGATACTGAGAATTTGCCTGACGCGGACATCGTTGAACTGGTGCCACTGCATAAAAATGCACCGAAGCCAGATCAGGTAAAGCGGCCGCAAATTGCGGGGCCGGATGCTGCGACTGAGGAAGAGCTCGAAGCGAAAATTACTATTCTCGCCAATCACCGCAGCGCGGAGATTGAAGATGATCCCGAAGAGCGGTTCGACCGTCTGCGGGAGTTGGAAGCGATGGATGCCAATGGCGACCCGCTAACCCAAGAACAGCGCAGGTTCATGCGCGAATACCCAAAATCAGCCGAGTATCAGGGTTATTTGCAGATGCAAAAAGCGCTCGGCGGCAGTGACGACTAGGGAAAGGAGCAGACATGATCCCGAGTATCGCCCCATTACGCAACGTCGCTCAGTTGTTGGCATTAATTGATCGCGTGCAACATCGCAGTCAAGGCTTGCCCGGACTGGCGGTGTTTTATGGCCCGTCAGGTTGGGGCAAAACCACCGCCACAACCGTTGCGATGAACCAATACCAAGCCCATTGCGTGCAGGTCAAATCGTGTTGGACACCGACATTCTTTTTGCAAGCGATCATGGATGAGATTGGTTTGAAAAAGGTCAAAGGTGGCGTGCCGGGTATGGTGCATGCCGTAGGTACGCAGCTCGCAATCACCGACCGCCCGCTCATCATTGATGACGCGCAGTATTTAGAACAGCGCAAAATGATCCAGCTTGTGCGCGACATTCACGAGACCAGCCATTCACCAGTGATTTTGGTGGGTGAAGAGCAGTTGCCGCAAACGCTGACCAAGTGGGAAAACATTCACAATCGCGCCCTTGAACACAAGCCAGCGCTACCGTGCAATATTAAGGATGCGGAAAAACTTGCCGAAATCTACAGCCCGGATGTGAAGATTGCGCGGGACTTGTTGGTCGCAATCGTTGAGGCGTCTTCTGGGTCGATCCGCCGTGTTGCGACAAATATCGATACGGCCCGTGAATTGGCCAAAACATCTGGCCGCACTGATGCAGATCTTGGGGTTTGGGGCGAACGGCCTTTCGTAACAGGCGAAGCGCCTGCCGTGCGTAAGCCGGTTCAACTCAAAACCAAGCCAGCGCTTGCAAAGATCTCTAAGATTGGAGGGGCGGCGTAATGCCTGAATTCCGGTCTCCTATGGAACGTGGCGTCTGGAAATTGGCGCAAAGGCTGACGCGTGTTCATTGGTCAGACCTTTTACAATTTGACGTGGCCGCGTCCACAGCCAAGAAATTTGTACAGCGCTGGGAACAGCAAGGGGTGTTGGCACGCATAGATACAGATGATGGTCGTAAAGTGTTTCGTTGGACGGATGCGCCGCTCGAAGAACCTGCCGCACCTGTTTATGACAGCTCGCCAGAGGGAAATATGTGGCGCGCAATGCGGATGCTGAAAAGCTTTTCAGCGACCGATATTGCGGCGCATGCGAATACGGATGACGTCACGGTCAGCGAACAAAAGGCAACAGTTTACTGCAAGGTTTTGGTCAAATCCGGCCACCTAAAAGTACGCGCCAGCCGTATCAGAGGACAGCGTGCAGCCACTTATATGATGGTGAATTATACCGGCCCTGTCGCTCCAAAATCGCGCACGGTGAAGGGCATTCATGATGCCAACACGGATGAGTTCGTCTCGATTGATCGCGAGGTGTCCCTGTGACCGAGGGGCTGATGGCGCAAGGCAAGATCGCGGCGGCTTGGGGAGATGAGGCTCCTGAATGGGTGATGGCGTTGGCATTGGCATGTGATGACACCAGCCAATCGCGAGTTGCCCGTTTGGTGGGTTACTCCGCTGGGGCGATCAATTCGGTCCTCGCAAATAAATACAACGCATCGATGGATGGCATCGAACGCGCCGTACGCGCGACCGTCATGGCCGAGGTGGTGACATGTCCGGTGCTAGGTGAATTGCCGATGGAAGACTGCGGCAAATGGCAGGGGCGGGTTGAAAACTTTGTGGGCGTGAACAGCCTGCATGTCCGCATGTTTCGCAGTTGTCCCAAATGCCCGCATTTTCGAGGGGTGAAATGAACGATTACCACGAGCGTTATTACTCCAAGGGGCGGTCGGTGTTCGGCATGATTTTCGATGCGGGCATCAAACATCCCAATTCAGCAGAGGGCATCAAATTAGCCACGGTTGAGGTGGATATTTGGGCGGCTGAGGCGACGGCGGTGCAGATCGCGACAGCGTTGAACTTTCAAGAGCAAGTTTTGGCAAGGAAGAAGGAAATCAAAAATGATTAAAGCAGATATGAATGCTGAGGGCAGTATGCCGACGGTGCCCGATGGGGTGGAGACCATAGGCGGTAAAGACTACATGCGCGATGGGCGAGGGAGCCTGACGCCGGTTGAGCTGGTTCGGCCACAAGACAAGCTGCAAGACGATGTTGTGCGCAAAATCCTTGGGTACGCTATTGATCTGAGCGGTCAGGTGCGTCGCTTTAAAGTACATACTTTTGATGACATCAGCGCCTTTGAAGCAATTTTAGCTGAACACTATGATGCAAAGCTTGGTGGTGCAAAAGGCAACAAGACGTTGATGAGCTTTGATGGGCTGTTCAAAATTACAGTGCAGGTCGCGGATCAGTTTGACTTTGGGCCAGAGCTGCAAGTTGCCAAAGACCTGACGGATGAATGCTTGAATGAATGGGCAGCGGATGCGCGTCCTGAAATCCGGTCAATTGTCACCCGCGCCTTTAATACTGACAAACAAGGTCAGATCAATCGCGCCGAGATTTATCGCCTGTTGCGTCTGGAAATTGGCGACGCGCGTTGGTTGCGCGCGATGGAAGCGATCAAGGATGCGATGCGTGTCATCGGTACCTCAACCTATGTGCGTTGTTATCGCCGCGATTGCATCGAAAGCAAATGGGAGCACGTCCAGATCGATTTAGCGAAGGTGTAGGTGCAGCATGGTTATGATCCTAGATCGCCAAATGCCGACTTATGTGGACCGCGATGACGCGCCGATTTCTGGTGGGGTGCAAAAGGTCTTGGGTCGGGGTTATGCGGCGCAACTTGCTGGCCTGAATATCGACGCGGATTTGATGGGGGCGTCACCCGAGCGAATCCGGGAAATTTCCCAACATTATGACATTCCAGTGGGGATCGTTGAACGCCGCGCACGAGCGTTAGATGGCTACGTGAAATATCTGATTTCTAAAGATCGGAGAGCATCCAATGGCAATGACTAAGGCAGAAATCCAACATGAGATGTCGCGTGTCATGTCGACTTATGCGACCAAAAAACGCCGTTCTGAACTGGTATTGTCGAACGCTTTGGCGGTGCTGGGCAAACAAGCGAAACTGGCGCGTTTGTCTGAGGGTGAATTCGATCAAATCGTGCGCGCGGAGGCAGATGTTGCGCTGTCGAGGATTGCCAGAGATGCGACCTCATTGCAGCCGGTTGTGTTTTTGGACGCTGCGGCATCGCGAGACAATGAAATCCTGACCGCACCCGTGTTTGCAAAGCGCGCAGCGGTTGTCGTGGATGGGTTAAACACTGAGGGCGACAAGTGGACGGATGCGTTAAATACGCTGCTGTCGCAAGCGCTGCGTTCTGGGTTGGATATGGAGACCTGCTTTCAGGTGATTGGATCACCATCGGCGTTAGGACGCTGTGATCAATCAGGAGAGACGTCATGATCCGCGCGCTGCAACAGAAAATCCATATTGGGTGTCGCAGCTTGGGTTTGGACGCGGAACAACGCCGTGAATTGCAGCTTGTGGTGACCGGTAAGGCGTCCATGAAAGACATGAATGAAGGGGATTTGAAAGCCGTTTTAAAGCGCCTTCAAAACGATGGCTTTAAGACAGCGCCCAAGCGATCCGGCTTTAAGCCTGCGCCGCGCGCGGATCTGCGTCTTGTCCATAAGCTTTGGAGCGAGCTTGGTAAAGCTGACCAACTCAAGGATAAAAGTCGCAAGGGGTTGAACACATTTATTCGGGCGCAGTTCGAAGGGGTTTGGGGATCGGTTCCGGCGGATGTTGATATACTAAGGGATCACCGTCAAATTGACGCGGTGATCCAAGCACTGAAAGCGTGGGGGCAGCGGGCGGATATCGACTTTGCTTGGTGGGAGCATCAGCGATGATTGGACACAATAGCGGTGCCAAGCTGCCGTTGTCTCACCCCAAACCCACGGCACAGGTACAGCGTTATTATAACGCTCTTGGGCTTGAGGATACGTTGGTGTTTCTGGACGCCTTTGGTGGCGCAGAAATCTACATAGCAATTGACCCGAAATCACGTTCATCTGTTGCGGATGTTGTGGGCTATCCCAAAGCAAAGGCGCTGGCATCAATCGCACACGAATTGCCTCGGCGGGTACCACTTGCTAAGCCATGGCGTGCGCAGGTCTATGCGTCACTGGGATTGTCAAAAGCTGCGATAGCGCGCAAGCTTAAGTCCAGCGAGACCAGTGTTCGACGATGGTTAAAAGATATTGCTCCGCCACCGGACCCACAGCAACCAGATCTATTCAGATAACGCCCCCACATCCTTGGGGGCGTTTTTGTTTTTGGCGCTCTGGCATTTTGAACTCAAGCAACGGGGGTTTGATGAAAGGCGCGTCCTATGGCGATCAAAAATGGTATATTGAACGACGTAACGTTTCGCGAGGCGCGGCACATTGGTGAGCGTATCGTGCCTGAACTCGTGGTGGTTCATGACACGGCCAGTCGTATTGAAAACGGCAAAGCTGCGGATTATTTGCGCGACAATGCCGCAAAGGTTTCAGTTCATTTCGTTATTGAAATGGATGGCACGATTGAACAGCAGGTTCCGGTGGATCGGCGGGCGAACCATGCGGGAAAATCCCATTATCATGGGCGTTCCGGCTGCAATCATTTTAGCATTGGGATTGAGCTGGTAAATCCGGGGAAGCTGCAGGCCTACGGCAATAGCGATCAGGGGGTTGCGTGGTGGGGTGAGCGGTTCCCGGCTGCAAGTGGCTTGATTGATGCTGAGACCCAAGAGCACGGGGCAGGACGTTGGATGCAATATCCGTCTGCGCAAATTGCGGCGTTGATTGAATTGCTGCAAACTTTGTTCGCGCAGGTTCCGTCTCTCAAGGATATTCGCACGCATTGGTATATCTCGCCGGGGCGTAAGATCGATACAAACCCCTTGTTCCCATTGAGCCATATTCGCAGCTTGATCCTTGGCCGAGATGATCCCGATGACATGGCTGACGCATTAAGCGACGAGGTCAGCCCCGGAGAAACGGTCGTTATCAATACCCATGGCGACACCCTGAATATGCGCCGCTGGCCAAGCTTTAACCCTAACGTTGTCGGCAAGATCCCAGATGAAACCATTTTGCCTGTTCTGCGCCGGGGGCGCTTCGGGCATCGCGATTGGTTGCTTGTGGTCTACGGCGGGCAGGAGGGCTGGATTGTCGCGGCATATGCTGACCCGGTTGAGGAGAATGCGGCGGGGTTTGCAATGGGTGTACCAGAGGTCCAATTATGAGCAGCAAACAAATTATAAATGTATTGGGCAGCATTGCGCCCACAATTGCGACAGCTTTGGGCGGACCATTGGCGGGCGTCGCAACCAAGGCTTTGGCGGCACAATTACTTGGTACGACAGATGCAACCGTAGAGCAGGTTGAGGCTGCAATTCGAGGTGCTGTACCTGCGGATCTGCAAAAAATCCAAGCGGCTGAGATTGAGCTGGAACGGGTGCTGGCCGATGCCAATATCAGCCTTGAGCAGATTGCGGCGACGGATCGCGCCAGTGCCCGCAATCGACAGGTTGAGACCCAAGACAAGGCTCCGGCAGTTTTGGCTGCGGTTGTTCTGATCGGATTCTTTGCGGTGTTGGCTTATGTGATCCTTTACGGTCTGCCGGAAAACGGGGGCGAGGTGATTATGCTGCTGATCGGTGCTGTGGCATCTTTCCCCGGCCAAGTGCTGAACTTCTATTTTGGAAGCTCTGTCGGGTCCAAAAACAAAGACAGCATGATTGAGCGCCTCAAGGCCACGGGCGGAGTGAAATGATCTTTGACCCGACCATAACGATTAATGGCACTATTTCTGCGGTATCCTTTTTGTTTTCTGTTGGCGCTGTGGTTTACGCGTGGATTGCAACACGGCGCACCAATGTTGAAGAGCGTTTTAAAGCTGGGTCTGATCGCATGGACCGACACGAAACCCGGATCAACAGTCTGGAACAATCTGTCAAAGCTCTGCCGACCAAAGAAGACATGCACCAGATCGAATTGGGGTTGGCCCGCTTAAATGGCGCAATGGGCCGCATGGAGGCGGTGCTTGAGGGCAACCAGAAAATCATGGGACGCCTCGAAACCGTTGTTGTGCGTCACGAAGATCACCTTTTGAACAAGTAGGATTGTCATGAGCTACGCTGATGAATTGCGCAAACATGCGCGTATTGCTGTTTTACGCTTCCTGAAAGACGCGCCAAAATACACCTCTAATGCGTCGATGCTGTCGACGCAGTTGCCGCTTGTCGGGATCAATTACACCCGTGATCAGGTTTCGACCGAGGTGCATTGGCTGCGTGATCAGGGGTTTGTTACGCTTGAAATCCATGCTGATTTTATTGTGGTTGAGGCCACTCAGCGCGGCGTTGAAATCGCGGATGGTATTGCCGTTCACCCTGAGATCCAGCGCCCACGTCCGGGGGCGTAAGCATGCCACCTCCAAAGAAACTGGACCTCATCCCGCTTGAGTTTAAACAGCGCCTTGCCAGCCTGCTGCAAGAGCGCGGCTTTGCGGATATCATTGATGTCACGGAAGAGCTGAATTTCTGGCTGGACGACGCGGGTTTAGAGCTGCGGATCGGCAAGTCTGCTGTTGGCGCATATTCCAAGTTGCTCAAAGATCAGCGCGAGGCCTTTTCCATGGCTGAAACGCTTTTAGGTGATCTGAATATTGAGCAGGAAAGCACTATGCATAAGGTGCTGATGCAGATGATTGCGACGGCTGCGTTTCAGATGATGAATGCAGTTTCAGAGCAGGGCGGCGATTGGGATCCGAAAAGTCTGGCGCATTTGTCGCGCATGCTCAAAGACCTTATGCAATCGGCTGGCATGCGTGAGCGTTTGCGCGAAGAGGAAGAACGGCGAGTTGCACGCAAAGAGCGAGAACGCCTTGCGGGTGAAATCGAACAAAAGGCCCATCAACTCGGCATGACGCGCGACACGGTTCAGATCATCAAAGCTGATATCTTGGGAGTGGATGCATGATTTCCGACGCGCAATGGGAGGAGCAGCGGGCTGCTGATCGCCAGAGCTTACCGGATATCCTAGAGGATCGCCTTGATTTGCCGCATGTGTTGTTATCGTATCAACAGCACCTTTTAAAGACGACCGCAGTCTATCAATTTGTCGTCTGCGAAAAGTCGCGCCGGATTGGGATGACTTGGGCGGTTGGCGCTGATGCTGTTCTCACGTCTGGCCTTGCGCGTTCCGAGGGCGGCATGGACACGCTTTATATCGGGTTTAATCTCGATATGGCGCGCGAATTTATCGACACATGCGCAATGTGGGCCAAGTCGTTCATGCCCGCCGCGTCATCGGTGCAAGAATTCCTGTTTAAAGATCAGGATGAGGGCAAAGAGGATCGCGACATTCAGGCGTTTCGTATTCGTTTCGCTTCGGGTTTTGAGATTGTCGCATTGTCGTCGAAACCGCGCTCGTTGCGGGGGCGTCAAGGCTATGTGATCTTTGACGAGGCGGCATTCCATGATGAGCTGGACGAAATGCTCAAGGCGGCCAATGCGCTGCTTATGTGGGGCGGCAAGGTCTTGGTGATCTCCACGCATGACGGCGACGCCAATGCGTTCAACATTCTGGTGCGTCAAGTTAATGAAGGCGAAAAAGGCGACACGGCCAAAGTGCTCCGCGTGACCTTTAATGATGCGGTTGATGCAGGTCTTTATGAACGCATTGCGATGATCCAAAAGGCTCAAGGTCGTGAGCCGATGGGGCGGCAAAAATGGATTGATAGCACGCACGCTGTTTATGGCGATGATGCCGACGAAGAATTGCACTGTATCCCCAAGGCGGGCACCGGCGCGTGGTTGTCAGCGCCGCTTATTGAGAGCCGGATGCGGGACGGCGTACCATGTCTCGAACTGGAATTGCCTGCGGATTATTTGCAGCGTTCTGGGTTGGATCAGAAGGCGCTTATGCGTCCGTTTCTTGAACAATTAGAAGAGGTGCTAAGCAGCTTGCCGCTGGATGTGCTTTATGCGCTTGGGTTTGATTTCGCGCGCGTGGCGGATCTATCGGTTCTGGCGCTCTTGGCGATTGAAAAGAACATGCACCGGCGTGAGGCGCTTTCAATTGAGATGCGCAATGTGCCCGGAAATGAGCAAAAGCTTATTGTTGCGATGGTGATGGAAAAGATCCGCACGCGCTGTGTGGGCGCGGCTTTTGATGCTGTGGGCATGGGCTGGACCGTTGCTGAGGATATCGGGCGCAAATTTGGCTTACGCGAAGGTGATGACAGCCCCGGTTTGGTTTGGGCAATCAAGTTTAGCCAGGACTGGTACCGCCTGCATATGCCGCCTTTGAAAACCGCTTTTGAAGAGGCAACGATCTCTATTGGCCGGTGGGATGCACATATGGGCGATCTGCGTTCGGTCAAAAAAGTGCGGGGTATTCCGCGTGTACCTGAGGTGCGCGAGGCGGATGCCAAAGGAAAGAGGCGCCACGGCGACTACGCGATTGCATTGGCGTTGGCACATTTTGCGTCGCGCATGCGGTGGGTGGAAATCGACTACACGCCCGTGCCCGATACGCGCCTTGATCCACGCGCGCATGGGCACATGGGCGAAACAGCACAAGAGGCGGACGAAATCGGCGCAATGGACCGATCTTGGTGGAATTCTCCACTGGGCACGGATCTGCGTGGCGGCATTTGAGGACCAAACATGACAAAGAAGCTTATCCTCACCGACCGTTGGGGCAATACGGTTGAACGATCTGAGCTGCGTCTTGATGAAGACAAAGCTTCGCACGTAGGCGGCGTACGCAGCCCCTTAACAGGGTATCCCGGTGACGGGTTAAACCCTGATCGTTTGGGGGCAATTTTACGCGAGGCGGATGCAGGGGACCCCATTCGGTATCTGGAACTGGCCGAAGCTATCGAAGAGCGTGATCCGCATTATATGGGGGTTTTAGGAACGCGTCGCCGTTCTGTGGCGCAGCTTGATATTACTGTAGAGCCCGGTGACGAGACGCCGCAAGGGGAAGAAATCGCGGCGCGTGTGCGTAATTGGCTCAAACGCGATGAATTGACTGATGAGCTGTTTGATATCCTAGATGCTTTGGGCAAGGGGTTTTCGTTCACACAGATCAAGTGGGATACGTCAGAGGGTCAATATGAGCCGGGGAGCTTGGAATATTGTGATCCGCGTTGGTTCCGGTTTGACAGTCGCGACCTGAAAACACCGCGCATGTTAAATCCTGAAACCGGTGCCGAGGAAATATTGCCGCCGTTTCAGTATATCTATGCGCCGATGAAAGCCAAATCAGGCTTGCCGTTGCGATCTGGTTTGGCGCGTGTTGCGATGTGGCCGTGGTTATTCAAAGCGTTTACGCAGCGGGATTGGGCGATATTCACGCAGACTTACGGTCAGCCGTTGCGGCTTGGCAAATATGGGCCGGGCACGTCAGAGAAAGATCGCAAGACCTTGTTTCAGGCGGTGGCGAATATTGCGGGTGATTGTGCTGCGATCATTCCCGAGAGTATGCAAATCGAGTTTCAGCAGGCGGGCAATGTCAGCGCATCCGTAGATCTGTATGAGCGTCGCAGTGACTGGCACGATAAACAAACTTCAAAACTGGTGTTGGGGCAAACCGGGACTACGGATGCGGAAACGGGCGGTTTGGGATCTGGCAAGGAGCACCGGCAGGTGCAAGAGGATATTGAACGCGCAGATGCCAAGCAGCTTGGCGCGATTATTACGCGCGATCTAATCAAACCTTTTGTGCAGCTTGAGTATGGTCCTGATGTGCCCGTACCGCGTCTGAAAATCGGACGTCCTGAAGAAGACGATCTGGCGGAGTTTTCAAAAGCACTGTCGCCGATGCTGGGGGCAGGGTTGCAGGTGAAGCAGTCTGAGGTTTTGGCCAAGTTTGGATTGTCGGAACCTAAAGCTGGGGATGCGGTGATTGGCGGAAACCTGACCAAAACACCTCAAACGCCGCCGCCAGTGCAGGAAAATGATGACGCAGTTGCCACCAATGCACCTGAGAGCAAAATTGAATACCGTTTGAATGCCCATCTCGGCTCTTTACAGGGCAATGTGGCCGTGCAGCAAGAAGGGCCTGCTACGGGCCTCTCCGCGCCTCTTTCGCCAGAGGCGGTTTTGGCTGAGAAATTGGGAACGACGGCAGGCGACGAGATGGGGCGCATACTTGAGACGATTGAGGCCAAGTTAAACGCCGCTGGCAGCTTTGAAGAGTTCCGGGAAATGCTGTTGGCAGGGGGTGCGGATATTGATGCCAGTGGGCTGGAAGACCTGCTTGCCCAAGCCATGATTGCGGCTGGTGCGGGTGGTCGTGCCATGGTGGATGATGAAGCCAATGACTGAACTGGCGGCAACGTTTCGAAAACCGTTCAAAGAACAGGTCGCGGCGTTTCGGTTGCGACTTTCTGATAAAGTGGCAACTGCGCGGTGGGATGATATCCAGAAAAGCGGCCATGATCGCTCTTTCATGGTAGCGGGTGCCGTGAAAGCAGAACTGCTGGATGACTTAGGCGAGGCGGTGCGTAAAGCGGTTGAGGAAGGCACCGGCTTTGAGGCGTTCAAAAAAGATTTCCGCGAGATTGTGACCAAACAGGGATGGCACGGCTGGACTGGTGAGGGAACGCCGGGGGGTGAGGCGTGGCGGATGCGTGTGATCTATCGCACCAACATGCGAGTGTCTTATCAAGCGGGGCGTTTTGCGCAGCTTCGCGAGGGTGGGTTTAAGTATTGGGTTTATCGTCATGGTGGATCGCATGACCCACGCCCGGAACATCTGGCCTTGGATGGCCTTATTCTACCTTCGGATCATCCGTTCTGGGCGATTTGGTTTCCGCCCAATGGCTGGGGCTGTTCTTGTCGGGTGTTTGGCGCACATACGCTGCGGGGCGCAATCCGGCGCGGCGGCAATTCAAATGTCAAATTGCCGTCAGGATGGGATCGACCAGATCCACGCACAGGTGCGCCTGTGGGTATCGACAAGGGGTGGGATTATGCGCCCGGTGCCAGTGTTGCAGACACGGTGCTGGCCTATCGCGACAAACTGGAAAAGTTGAGCGATGCGTCATCACAAACAGTTATTCAAGACTGGCTTGAAGGCCCTTTTAAAGACTGGTTCGAAAACCCGCGCGGTGCGTGGCCGTTGGCGCGTCTCAGTGATGCAGATGCGCAGCGCATTGGATCACAGCGCCGCGTGGCTGAGCTTTCTGCTGAAACCATGGAGAAACAACGCCGTCAGCATCCTGAATTGACCTTTGAGGATTATGCGCAGGCGCAGGCGACGATCAACCTTGCCACAGACCGTATTCAAGATGGTGACACCAGTCTGATTTTTGTTCGCGCCGATCCGAGCACCGCTGGCCATGTGCTGGTGGTGAAAGCCACGCGCACGGGGCAGGGGCTGTTTGTCACCAGCTTTAGACGTTTGAGCCGGGACGCAGTGAAACGTGACCTTGAGCTCCAGAGATTGCTCAAAAAGGGCAATGTGCCTCCTGACGGGGGTAATGGGTGAACGAACACCCATCACCATGCGGCAAAGTTTGGCGACCACGCCGCACCGACACAGCCAAGTTTCGTGCCGCCCGGCTCTGCAGAGCAAGCGGTGCATATTCGGGAATCAGAAATGAATTCAATGGAGAAAATCGCTGCGGCAGCACCTGTTGCGCCATGGGTTGGAGGCAAGAGAGTGTTGAGCAAGAAAATCATCGCGAAAATCGAAGGCGTAGACCATAAAACCTACGCGGAACCATTTGTGGGGATGGGCGGCGTATTCTTGCGACGCAGTTGGAAACCGACGCTTGAGGTTGCCAATGATCTGAGTGGTGACGTTACAAATCTGTTTCGGATTTTGCAGCGCCATTATCCGCAACTGATGGATGTCATGCGGTTTGGTATCGGCTCGCGCCGCGAATTTGAGCGACTGCGCAAAGTTGATCCTGACACGTTAACGGATTTGGAGCGTGCCGCGCGGTTCCTATACCTGCAACGACAAACCTTTGGTGGAAAGCCGGATGGTACTTTTGGCGTCTCTAGTGATCGAGCACCGAGGTTCAGCCTTGCGCGATTAGAACCACTTTTGGAGGCGGCGCATGAACGCTTGGGAAATGTGGTTCTGGAGAATTTGGACTGGGCGGATCTTATTCGTCGCTATGATGGGCGCTCGACGCTCTTTTATCTTGATCCCCCTTATTGGGGTGGCGAGAGCGATTACGGCAAAGGCATGTTTGGTCGGGACCAGTTTGCAACAATGGCTGACTTACTCGGATCAATAAAAGGCAAGTTCATCTTATCGATTAACGACCGACCTGAAATCCGAGAGCTGTTTGTCGCCTTTAATTTTGAAGAAGTCAGCTTGAAATATTCCGTCTCCAAGACGGGGTCAAAAGATGCAAACGAGCTGTTCATTACAAACTATGTGGAGTGATCGTTTCATGTGCAAAAAACAGGCGGTGGGGCCTCCCGATCCAGTCAAGCTGGCAACCCCACATAGCGCTCCGATCCAAAAGACCGTGCTACGGCCGGGAGAATATCACCGCGTCACGCCTGTAGGTGGAGTATAGCCATGTATAGGCTGAATTTCAATGAAGACGGAATTGATCTGCGCCTCAAGCAGCTTGATAGCCAATTGGATGATCTGTCGCCGGTTATGGCTGGTATTGGCGAGATTTTGGTGCAGTCTACCCAAGATCGAATGTTGAAGGGTGAGCAGCCAGACGGGCAGAAATTCGCGCCGCGATCACCGACCACGCTGCAAGTCTATGCAGCGCGGGGGTTTCGGTACGGGGCGCAACCGTTGAACAAGAGTGGAGAAATGCGCCAGCAACTCCATTATGACGCTTCCGCGCGTGGGGTCACGTGGGGCAGTAACGCTATTCAAGCGGCGGTGATGCAGTTTGGCGCTGAAAAAGGCGCATTTGGCAGCTATGAGGGCAAAGGATTTGGTGGCAGCAAGACGACACTCTCAACCCCGTGGGGCAACATTCCAGCGCGTCCGTTTCTGGGTGTCTCAGATGCAGATCGCAGCGCTATTGTTGAAGAAATTGAGGATTGGCTAAGTGGTATAGATTGACGAGCGTTTAAAGCTTGCTCAAACTCTCTTTAACATCCCTGTAAAACGCCCCCACATCGTTTGGGGCGTTTTGCATTTTGTGGCTCTGCGATAGTGGTCGCATGAGCAAAACAACAGCATATACCGCCATGATGGTCGCGCAGGATTTGCCCGAGGCAAGTGACGCGGGGCATGTTCCTGAATGGATACATCTTGCGCCCAAAGGAGCCATTGAGACCTTCGATGGGCGTGGTCCTTATGAAATCCAAGATCCGCAGGCGGTGATTGAAGCCAGCTTTGCGGCGCGCGGTGAAATCGAAATTGATGTCAACCATGCAAGCTTCACTGCCGCCAAGACTGGTGGCGAAGCGCCTGCGCGTGGCTGGATTACGGAAATGCAATCACGCGATGACGGGATTTGGGGGCGTGTGCGCTGGACAGCCGTTGGCGAAAAGCTTGTTGCGGATCGCGCTTATCGCCGAATTTCCCCGGTGTTTCAGGTTGCATCCCCCGACAAACCCATCGTGACGGCCATTCTCAATGCTTCACTTGTGAACCGTCAAAACCTGCGCGGCTTGACTGCGCTTAATCATGAACAGGAGGAACCAATGGGTTTTCTTGGAAAACTCGCGGCCTATTTGGGTCTCGGCGCGGATGCGTCTGAGGACCAGATTATGGCTGCGATAAAGAAGATGAAAGGCGGGTCGGATACGGCCATCGCCGCGCAGTCTCAGCTTAATGAGGTTGCAACCGTTCTTGGCATTGATGCCGGTGGCGATGTGGTTGCGGCTGCGAAGACACGTTCAGGCGGCGCGGCTGGTGTGGTTGCGATGCAGCAAGCGGTGGCCGAGCTGCAAGGGCTTGTGGCCCAGCAAAGCGAAACCATCAACACGCTGACGGGCACGCAATCCAAGACTGCGGCTGCGACTTTTATTGATGGTGAAATCAAGAAAGGCCGAGTGATCCCTGCGGCACTGCGTGATCATTACATCACCATGCATCAGGAAGACGCTGCGCGCGTTGAAAAAGAGATTTCCGCGATGCCCATGTTGAACAGCGCTGGCGTGGCCCATCTGACACCACCGTCTGCATCGTCTGGGGATGGCAGCGTGGCGATGCAGGCCGAGGACACTCAGGCGGCGCGTCTGCTTGGTTTAACCGCCGAGGATATGCAGGCCGTTCGCAAGGAAGAGCAAAATTTACAGGGAGACGTGTAAATGCCGGTATTAACTCAAGATCGCAATACGCCACGATTGGCTGGCGATATGCGTGAAGGTGATGTTGCTGCAGATGCGCTCATCCATGCCGGTGCTATTGTTGTTCGCGGTGCGGATGGTTTTCTGCGCGAAGGCCAGGAGGGGGCAGGTCTGGTTGGTGTTGGCTGCGCTCAGGAGCGCGTTGACAATCGCGGTGGCGTCGATGGTGACAAGCAATTGAGCTATCGTTCAGGCATTTATCGTTACGCGAACTCAGCCGGTGGCGATGAAATTACGAGCGCTGATATCGGCCAAAAAGCTTATTTGGTGGACGATCAAACGGTTGCAAAAACCAATGGTACAGGCGCGCGTTCACCTGCGGGTTTTGTGGACGGTCTGGACGCCGATGGTGTCTGGGTACGTTTCGATGAAGCCTTGATCAATATTTCCTGAAAGGACTGATTATGCTCGTTAACGCAGCAAATCTTGATGCACTTCGCGTCGGTTTCAAAAAGCATTTTCAAAACGGTTTGGGCCAAGCCTCATCCGATTGGAAGAATGTCGCAACCGAAATTCCAGCGATGACCAAAGAACAGAAATATGGTTGGCTTGGTAAGCTGCCGAATGTGCGCGAATGGATTGGGCCACGGGCCATTCAAAATCTGTCGCAGCATGATTATTCGATTTCAGAAAAGCCGTGGGAACTGACCATTGGTGTGGATCGCGATGATATTGAAACGGATAATTTGGGCATTTATGCTCCGATGTTCCAAGAGATGGGCGCATCTACAGGGGCTAAGAAAGACACGCTGGTCTTCACCGATACGCTCACTAAGGGCTTTGATCTGCCGTGTTACGATGAGCAGCCCTTCTTTGACACGGATCACCCGGTTCTGGATGCGAGTGGCAAAATTACGTCTGTTGCGAACACGGATGGTGGCACCGAAGCCCCATGGTTCTTGATTGATGACACCCGCGCGCTCAAGCCGATCATTTTGCAGCGTCGCAAGGATTTTGTGTTCACTCATATGGATAAGCTGACGGATCAGAATGTCTTTATGAACAACGAATTCATTTACGGTGCAGATGCCCGGTTCAATGCTGGCTTTGGATTTTGGCAGATGTCGTGGGGATCAAAGCAGCCTTTGACGGCCGCGAACTACGCTAAGGCGCGTGCGAACCTGATGGGTATGAAAGGCGATCATGGTCGCCCGCTTGGTATCCGCCCTAAGTTGTTGGTGGTGGGCGCAAGCAATGAAAGCGCGGCTCTGAAGATCCTCAACAATGAAATGGCCGCTGGTGGTGAAACCAATGAGTGGAAAGGCACTGCCCGCCTGCTCGTGACACCTTGGCTATAGGGGGGCGGACCGTGACAAAGAGAGATGATTTGAAGGCTCGCGCGAATGAGCTGGGGCTTGAATACCCCGGCAACGCGTCGAACGATCACTTGGCCGATTTGATCGCAAAGGCCGAGCAGTCTACGCCAGTTGCGCAGGTCTCTTATGAGGTTTTACGCGTGGTTGGTCCTGCCAAAGGGTTCCGCCGTGCCGGTCGCGCCTTTGGTGCCAAAGCGGTTGATATCGCGATTGCGGATCTGAGTGCGGATGAGCTGGCTTTGCTGGAACGCGAACCCCGTCTGATCACACAGCGGATCAGTCTTCCCGAATAAACAGCGCTGTTGCCATGGCAGGCTGTTTCCTTGGCCCGGCGGCGTCTGCTCTGTCGCCGGGTTCTTTTCCCATGTTTCGTTCCATGTCTTATCTTTGGAGGGCCTTGCGATGGCTTACACCAGCCTTGATCAGCTTAAATCCCGCTATGGCGAAGGGCTCCTGATTTCTTTGACAGATCGAGGCGACGCGCCGACTGGCGCAATCGATGCAGAGGCGGTGGAGCAGGCGATTGCCGATACTGACGCGATGATTGATGGCTATTTAAAGGGCCGTTACGTACTGCCTTTGGCTGACGTTCCAGCGCTTGTATCCAGCCTGAGCCGCGCGATCAGCCTCTACAATCTGCATATCTATGACGCGCCAGAAAAGATTACCGCCGATTATGAAAAAGCCCTCCGCCAGCTCAAAGAGATTGCACAGGGGGTGATCACTCTCGATGTCGCGGGCGTCGAGCCGGATACCAGCGACACGCAAGGTGTGCTGACCACAGATCGCGACCGCCCCATGACGGCGCAAAGCCTCAAAGGGTTCATCTGATGTTGGATGAGGTCAAAGCACGCCTTGAAACTTTTGTGCCGGATGCGGGGCGCATTGAGACGGCGGTGGATCTAACGCGTCTGCTGAAGGATCGCGGCTTACCGCAAACCTCAACCGCTTTTGTTGTGCCTCTTGGATTGCAGGGCAAACGTGCGGGGGATGCGACCGGAGTATTCACGCAAGAATATGCGGTGACTGTCGGTGTTTTGCTGGTGGCACGGTCGCATGATCAGACCGGATCAAAGGCGCTTGATGCGCTGTGGCCGGTCATCTTGCAGGTGATGAACGCGTTGGGTGGTTGGTCGCCGGGAACGGAGTTTGGGGTGTTCGAGCTGCGGCGCGGCGACATTGCCGGAATGTCCGGCGGGGCGCTGCTGTTCATGCTTGAATTTTCCATAAACGACCAACTGAGGATCACGGTGCAATGACCAAATCCAAACCAACGAAAAATGCCCCTTCGAAGCCTGTCTTGCCGTCATCTGGCGGCAGCTATGTGGCCGACGATAGCGGCGATCTGGAACGGATCGCCAGAACTGAAAACACCCGCAAGCCAGCGGTGAAACCTGCCCCAAAGGAGGCCTAGATGTCCCTGAATTGGAAACAAAAGGTTTTGATGGTCAAAACCGAAACCACATATGGCATTGATGCGGTGCCGACAGGAATTGCAAACGCAGTTCTTGCCCAGGATGTGCAGCTTAAACCGATGGAAGGCACGGATGTGTCTCGCGATCTTGAGCGGCCGTATTTTGGGGCGGATGCCACGATCCCAACCGAGTTGATGAGCGAAATCACCTTTGATGTCGAACTTGCACCATCGGGCACAGCGGGTCTTGCGCCTGCTTGGGGAAACCTGTTGCGGGCCTGTGGTCTGGCAGAAACCGTGAGTGCAGGCACATCGGTGATTTACAATCCGATTACCAGCGACCCGGAAAGTGCCACGATCCATTTGTTTATTGATGGAACGCGCTACGCGATGACCGGCGCGCGCGGTGAGCTGACCTTGGATACGCAAGCGCAGGCGGTTCCAAAGCTGCGGTTCATGTTCAAGGGCTTGTTCGTCAAGCCGAGTGATCAAGTGCAGCCGTCTGCCGATCTGACTGCGTGGACCAATCCGCAGATTGTCAGCCATGCCAACACACCAACGTTCCAAATCGACGGGGCGGATCTGGTGATGCGGTCGTTTAAGCTGGCGCTTGGCAATCAACTTGAAGGTCGGTTCTTGGTTGGCAAGGAGCAGATCATCATTGGTGACCGTCAAAGCAGTGTTGAAACCACGGTCGAGGCCTTGCCGTTGACGCAGTTTGATCCGTTTCAACGCGCCTTGGATCAAAGCGCGACGGCCTTGACCCTTGTGCATGGAACCGAAGCTGGCAAGACGGCCACGCTTGAAATGGTGTCTGCGCAAATGCAGCGACCGCAAGGTTTGTCGAATGCGCAAAACATCAAGGAATGGCCATTGCGCATGGTGCCTTTGCCGATCACCGGCAGCGACGAATTTACCCTCACACTGACATAAAGCGAGACTTCGATGTTTGATATTGATGCAAGCCCCGTATTCACACGCACAGTTACGGTCTTTGTTCCGTCAGGGGATAGCTATGTGGAGCAGACCTTAAAGGCGACGTTTAATGTCTTGGCTGATGACGCGGTTGAAGGTGTTGCACTACACGAGACAGTTCGTGTCAAAACGGCGCTGCGTGCGATGGTGGTGAGACTTGATGATCTTGCTAATGCGCAAGGCGAGACCGTTGCTTATAGCGAGTCGGTTCTCGAGCAGGTTTTAAGTCTTCCTTATGTGCGTATTGCGCTTTTGAAAGCGTATTTTGAGGGCGTCGTGGTGGAACGCTTGGGAAACTGACATGGGCCGGTCGCGCGTGGGTGGCTGGCACATTAACCCAAGATGTGCGCGTTGAAGATGAGGTTGTTGAAGATGCAGCTTTGTTTGGGTTGCACCTCAGTCCTCTCGCGCTCAACCGGCCAGATCATTTGGGAGTTTGGCCCTGCAATGAAGCTGCAATGCGGGCTTTTCTGACAGTTCAAACACAGTGGCGCGCGCTGGCACAAGCTGACGGGAGCCGGTTCTGGGTTGGCTTGGATTACGGCGGCGTTGAACCAGCTTTGCGGCTGGCTGGGATGTGCCTCACACCGGACGACTGGTTTGGGGTTCAGATGATTGAACAGGCGGCGCGTGCCGCATTGAACGAGAGATAAAAATGACGTTTATCGTGAATGGTGAAATCTTGGTGGATGGCTCTGATGCCAAATCTGCGATTACGTCTTTGCGCGCCGAAAACGCCAAACTGGTTCAATCCGTTGACGGTGTGAACAAATCCACGACCGCGTGGCAACGCGGGGTGACAGGGGTGCGCACGCGTCTGGCCTCTACGCGCAGCAGTGTGTCCAACTGGATTGGAGGCATGAAGCAGATCGATGAAAGTCAAACGCTTGCAGGCGGTAGCGTTGCCAACCTTGCAGCTCAATTTAACGATGTGGCGGTGACGATCGCGGCTGGACAAGACCCTCGCCAGATCGCTTTGCAACAAGGGACGCAGATAGCTCAAGTCTATGGAAACCGAGGGGTGGCTGCGGCTTTAGGTGCCACGCGGCAAGCTTTGGTGAGTATGCTTTCTCCGCTGAACTTGATTACCATCGGTTCGATTGCGGCAGGCGCAGCGGCGGTGCAATGGTTGAGTAGCTCTGAGGAGGATGGGCGCAGCTTCGAAGAACGTCTTGAATCGATGAGCAACGCCGTTGAGGTGTTTGGCCAGAAACAGAAAGAAGCGTTTCAAAGTTCAGAGAATTTGATTGAGCAGTTTGGCTCTGCATCACCAGCTTTGCGGTCGGTGCTTGCTGATCTCGCATTATTCGCCAAACGTGATGCGCAAAAAGAGATCGATGGCATTGCTGCAAGTGTGCGTGATCTTGTACTTGAGCTGTCATTTTTTGATGATCGTACATCACAATCGGCGGCGCAGGATTTTCTAGGTTTAAGTTCAATTAGCCGATCTGCGCGACAAGCGGGTGCAGAATTTGCAAATAATTTAGAGCTTCTTGAAAAGTCGCAAGACCCTGCGGAGAAACTGCGGATTGCGGTTGATATCCGTGAGACTTTATTGGACGCGGCAGGAGGACTGGACAACCTCAATACACAACAAGAAGAGTTCTACTTTGGGCTTGCCAAGCTGATCAGCCAACTTGAAGTGTTTGGCGCGCGCATTCGCGAACCTTGGGATGATCTGAAAAAGACGGCGAACGAATTTTGGACTGAGACCAGCGCACACTTGCAAGAGTATCTGCAAGATCGCCTTGAGATTGATGCATCGGCACGGGCAACGATTGCGCAACTTGAGCTTGAAGCTGAAATCTACGACGCGATCAAACAGCATGGCGAGGAAAGCGTTGAGGTTGCGGCTTTGCGGCTTGAGGGCGAACGTCGGGTCTTTCAGCAGCGCGTTGAAGAGTTGGAAATCACTGAGCTGTTCAAAAAGGAAATGGTGGCTGCGTGGGATGCGGCTAATGGTGTGGCGAGTGTTGATATCCACGGTAATATCTCCTTGGCGGCGGATGAGGCGCATCGCCTGAAACAAAATCTATTGCAGGCCAAAGGGGCGGCGCTTGTAGAGCGGATCGACGCAAACCCTGGTTTCTACGACCCGCGTGGCGAAAGCCAAGGGGCTGGCAGGACTGATTTTACATATCAGGATCAAAGTTTGCCCCCAGTGACTTTGCCGCCGAACCCCACGAACCGGTCAACGAGCGGATCAGCTAGAGGTGTGTCTGAGCTTAAACGCGAGAAAGAGGCGATTGAGGATCTGTTGCAAAGCCAGCGCTTGCAACTTGAAGTTTTGCGCGAAACCGATCCTGTTTTGCAGGAGATGTTGGGGCACAGGAACGTTTTAGCAAGTGCCACAGACACGCAGCGTTCCGCGCTTGAAGCACTCATTCGAGAACGTATCAATGAACAATCTGCCCTCGATCAAACGGCCGAAAAGTCAGAGTTTCTCAAAGACACGATGGGCGATGTTGCGGGCGCATTGATCGCAGGCGGAGATGGCGCGGCGGACGCGTGGCGCAATGTTGCGGCTTCGATTGCTGAGGCGGTGCTACAGGCGGCTTTGCTTGGGGAAGGGCCTTTGACGGGGCTGTTTGGTGGCTCAAGCGATGGTGGATTTTTAAGTGCTTTGTTCCCAACGCAAGCCCGCGCGGATGGTGGGATCATTACGGGTATGGGCGGCGACCGCAGCGATCAAGAGATTGTCCTGGCAAGTCCCGGCGAATTCTTCGTCAATGCCAAAGCTACGCGCAAACACCGTCACTTGTTGGAAGCAATCAATGCGGGGGCGGTGCCTGCCTTTGCCGATGGCGGGTCTTTGTCTGGATCGGTTGCGCCGGTTGCGTCTGCTTCTGCAACGGGTGGCGCCAATAGCATGAACACTTTGCGCATTGAGCCAAGTGACATGTTCAAAGTGCGCATGATTGAGGTGTCGCAGGATATGGCTGTTGAAGTGGTCAAATCTTATGACCAGCAGCATTTGGGCGCGTCGATTGATCGCAATGTAAATGATCCTCGGAGTGTTGGTTGATGGCATTATCCTTTCCTCTTTCTGTTGATGATTTCTTTGCCGGTTTGCCGGTCAAGAAAATCACCTGTTTTTTGGGTCGGTCGGAAACCACATCAGAAACCGGCGGTGGGGAGTTGATTGCTCATGGCACCGGCACGCGTTTGTGGCAGGGGCAAATTGTTCTCGATAAAGAAAGCCATGCCTATTGGGCGGGGGTTGAGGCGCGGCTTGCATTGTTGGAGCAGCCGGGCGCATCGCTGCTTTTGTATGACACGCGGGTGCAGGGCACGATTTTAGATCCTGACTTGTCGGTCTTGGGAACGGCCACGCCACAGATTGCGGGTCTGTCTGCGAACAATCGCGAATTTGATCTGGATGGCTTGCCCGCGCATTACCAGCTTTCAATAGGGGATTTGCTTGGCTTTACCTATGGCAGTGACCCGGTGCGCTATGCCTATCACCGTGTTGTGACGGGGGGCAGGGCCAACATCGCGGGTGAATTGAGCGACATTGAAGTGATCCCTTATATCCGCCCCGGCGCGTTCGTTGGCGCGGTTGTGACCCTTGGAATTCCGGTTCTTAAGGCACGCATTCCCAGTGCCGAATATGGCGCTAGTACATCCACTTTGAGCGAGGGGGGGTCTTTTAACTGGACCCAAACACTGAGGTAGCCATGGCATATGATGCAGTCACACAGGCGCAACTAGAAGAACGGCGCGGCACGGATGCGCGTATTCTGCTTTGGGTGCGGGCCAAAAACCGCGAGACCGGTGGCATGGAGGTCATTGGATTTTGGTCGGGGGATGATCATCAGGAGTTTCTGATTGATGGGGAGGTTCGCACCTATTTTGGCGCGGGCAATGTGATCAGCGTGGCTCCGCTGATTGTATCGCCGGGGTTTTCTGTGCGCAATTTACGGGTCAAGCTGCCGCCCTTCACAGATGAGGTGAAGACACTTTTGCAAACGTATGAGCCGCGTTTGGCCGAAGTGGAACTTCATTCCTGCCCTCTGGATATCGATACCGGTGCACCTTTGGGCCAGCCTTTAAGGCGCTTTAAAGGGTTCTTAAATCAAGCCCCCGAAGAGCGCCAAGGCAAGAGAGGCAGCGCCTATACCGAATTGGTGATGGTGTCGTCGGCACGTGTCTTGACGTTCACGCTGCCCCTTAAGCGTAGCAATGCGGAGCTGCAGCGGCGCAACGCCAATGACCGTGGCCGTGAATATATCGACACAACAGCGCAGTGGGCAGTGACATGGGGTTAAGCATGGGGACTGGCCTGAATACAGGCACGGAATTAGCTGCGATGCGTGGCCCATTGTTGCTTGCGTATTTGCGCGATGTGCGGGTGCGGTGGACGGGGTTTGCGCCAGGACAAATGGACTGTGCAAACTTTGCGCATGGCTGGTTTTTGACCCTTGGTGGGGCGGATGTTCGGGCGCGTCTGAGCTTTGAATATAGCAGCCTTGGCGAGGGCAAAAGGCTGCTTGCACAGCGCGGGTTTGCCTGCCTTGGTGATCTTGCCGCCAGTGTTATGCCTGAGATTGCGGTGGCGGATGCTGTGTTGGGCGATATTGCTTTGGTCGAGGTGGATGGCGATCTGGCACTTGGCATCTTGAGCGGGTCGCAGGTGCATGTGTTGACGTTGAACGGGCTGGGTGCGATCTCTGCGTCATATGCGCGGCGGGGGTTTAGACCATGATCCGCACATTGTTTAGAACCCTATTCTTTGTTGTCAGTGTCGTGATTACCAGTGCCGTGCCTGTGCAGGCCGATCCGATTACTGCGATTGCGGCGACGATCACGACCTTTTTCGGTGGTAGCGCAGCTTTTGCCGCCTTTACGGCTACGGTGCTGCAAAACATTGTGCGGGTTGGTGTCTCGCTTTTAATTGCCAAGTTACGCCGGAAAGATCAGCCGCAGGCAGGGGTGCAATCCAACCAAACGACCAGTGGTGGAACGCAGCCGCAGGCCACGGTTTTGGGCCGTTTCGCAACCAAAGGGCACCTTGTTTATCACAACAGCCATGGCAAGAATAACCGGTGGCTGGTGCATGTGATTGAGATGGGGGACATACCCGGTGCATCCCTGCGCCGCCTGATTATTGATGGGGAATATACCGATCTGGGCGAGGACAACGGGTTTGAAGGTCGACCTATGTCCACAAAAACCGATGGTGATACGGTGTATGGCTATATCTCGTTTTTCGATGGCCGACAAACATCGGCGTCTTCTTATTTGGTAGATAAGTTTGGAGAAGACGAGGGCTACCCTTGGACAGCGGATCATATTCTGTCGGGCACATGTTACGCGGTGTTGTCGTTTCGTCGCTCTGACGAGATATATTCGGCAGGGGTTCCCAGCTACACATTCGAATTGGATGGTCCGCCGCTTTATGACCCGCGCCGTGATGGCACCGCTGGCGGTTTAGGGTCTCAGCGTCTTGATGACAGTTCCACATGGGCACACAGCGCCAATCCGTTGGTGATCGCCTATAATGTATTGCTGGGCCTTAGGTTGCCGGATGGCAGTGTTTGGGGCGGTGGTTTTGAGCAGGAGGCCTTGCCTTATACGCAATGGGCGGCTGCGATGAATGCCTGTGATGTGCCGGTGGCGTCCGAGACAGGGACACGCAGCCAATTTACAGCGGGTTTTGAGGTTGGTTTTGACGAAATCCCTGCGGATTTTCTGGATGAGTTGCTGGCGACGGCCAATGCACAGGTCGTGGAAACGGGTGGCTATTGGTATCCAGTGGTTGGGGTTGAAAGTAGTGTCTCAGCGCAGGTTTTTGATGACGATGTTCTGGTTTCCGAAGGGTGGAAATATGCGCCGTTTCCCGGTCTTGAAGATACGTTTAATGCGGTAACGGTTAGCTATTCCAGCCCGTCTTCTTTGTGGGAGGCCTCAACGCTTGAGACTATTATCATGGAGGATTGGGTTGCGGCGGACGGGCGGCAAAAGCTTTACGAGCTGACCTTGCCTATGACGTATGACGCGGCGCAGGGGCGGCAACTGGCGCAAGCCCTGCTGTCTGAGAACCGGCGCTTTAGAACGCATGAACTGCCGCTGCCGGGGGAATATGCCCATCTGCGCCCGCTGCAAAATATCTTTCTGACACTGGCAGATTACGGGTATTCACAGAAAGCATTCCGGGTGACTGAGGTCGCCTATGATCTGCAAACGCTGAATGTGTCCGTGTCTTTGCGCGAAATGGACCCGTCTGATTTTGAACCTGATCTGACTTTGGAATTGCCTGAAACACCGCGCGTGACGGGGCCGGTTGTGGGATCTGATGCGGGTGTCACAGGGTTTGCGATTGCGGGGGAAACTTTAACGAACGGGGCGGGCAGGGCGGTTGCGCCCGCGATCCGTGTCGTTTGGGATAGTGATCTTTCTGAGACGCGCGTGGGGGTCTCAATTGAGGTGCGGTTGCAGGGTCAAGAGGCATCGGCAACGGTCAGCACATCAGATGTCGCGGCGGGCAGTTATCTCTATCAACCGGTGCAAGCGGCGCAGACGTATGAGGTGCGCGCGCGAACGATTACGCCAGAGCGAAACACAGTTTGGAGTGTTTGGCTCACTGTAACAACACCCGACGTTAGGCTTTCTCCTGATGTCCTCAGTGATGAGGTGTGGGAGGCTATTGCGGATACTGGTGCAGCGGCTGTTGCCCCGTTGTTTGATGATATCACAGGCGAAATTGATGCCGGGCTTGGCCATATCGCGCGTGACTTAGAGCTTGCCAGCCTTGATAGCCTTGAGGGCGATTTGATCGCGCAGGATTTGGTTGATGGCGTGTCGCGGCGTTTGGCTTATGCCACGCAGGATTTACACGCACGCGTGGATGATGGCGTTGAGGCGGTTGCGGGCCTTACAGTAAAAATCGGTGTGCAGTTCGATGATGCGGTTGCACTGATCCAGCAAGAGGCTACAGCGCGTGCGACGGCAGATGAGGCGAGTGCTGCGGTGGCGTCCGCGCTTCAGGCAAGTCTTGAAGACACAGACACTGGCCTTGCGGCGACAGCCAGCAGCTTGTCTGGGGTGATTTCGCGCGTCACGTCTGTCGAGGGGAGTGTTGAGGCGCT
Organism: uncultured Paracoccaceae bacterium; assembly: GCA_947499635.1. Lineage (GTDB taxonomy): Bacteria > Pseudomonadota > Alphaproteobacteria > Rhodobacterales > Rhodobacteraceae > Epibacterium. The sequence goes on from CANMPD010000003.1 coordinate 42,295, forward strand.
TTCAGAGAGTATAGCCAGTGTCGAAACGACGGTGGCGGGCAATACGGCGCAGGTTGCTGAGGCAATGACTGCGGTGAACGGGTTGCAAGCGGAATATGTGTTGCGCGTCTCGGCGGGTGGTGAAGTCGCTGGGATGGTAATCGCGGCGGATGCAGGTGACGCAAACGCAACCGTGACCTCTGTCGCTTTTGCGGCGGATGCGTTTTCAATTTCGTCTGGTGATGCCAGCGTGACGCCATTTGCGGTCTATACCCGTGAGCGTACGATTAACGGCATTGTCTATCCGCCCGGTGTTTACATGGAAAACATCTATGTGGGTGCGGGGTACCTGGGCGAAATCCAGACGGGTGTGATTAAAAGCTCTAATTTTGAAGAAGAGGGCGGGGTTGCAGTTTCGGGTGCAAAAATTGATCTGGCGTCGGGCAAAGCTTGGTTTTCGGATGTTGTTATGTCTCGCAGTCTCATTCTTGCGCAGGGAAGCTTTACGCATTCAGGCACTGTCTCAGATGATTGGGTTTGGAACCGTGTCAACACGGGTATCCGCATTGACAACAATGCCTCGTGGAACCTGACACAGGCCCCGTTGATTGCATTTGCGTCTTTGGGCAGCGCCGCGAATTCTAGCGGTAGTAACTTCACCGGAAATGAAGCGTGGGCGTATTTTAACTGTCAGGTTTTGTGGGGCTGGCGCTGGACCGGGTTCCCCGGCACGGCCGAACCCAATGATCCTGTGACCCGCGACCCGACCACATTGGTGAATCTGCCGGGCGAGACGGGAGGCAGTCAACGGATCATGTTGAGAATTCAACTGTATTTGGATGGCGACATTTTCCTAAACAATCCGACCATCAGATGGATCGTCTTTCAACCAACATGAGGGCTTAATATGAGCTGGTACAAGAGCGGCACGATAGCCTTGGAAAGTGGCAGTGTTACCGTCACAGGCAGCGGCACGCGTTTTAACAGTGGTGTCAACAGTGGCGATGTTCTGTGGGTCGACGGCATTGCCGTTGGTGAAATCGCTACAGTTGTGAGCAACACAGAACTTGAGCTGGCCAACGGCTACGCCGGTATCACAGCCTCGGGCGTGTCCTATTCTGTCCAGCCAACAGTTGGCGTTGCGGTCACGTTGAAGGAGGCCGTGCTTGCGGTGCTGTCTTCGATCAGTGGTGTAAAGGAGACGATCTTTAAGGGGGTGTTTCCATCAGGGTCGACAACAGCGCCCGGTATTGGCTTTGAAGAGGACCCTGACACGGGGTTTATGCGTTCTGGTACAAATCAAATGACCGGTGTGGCAGGTGGTAAGCGATCCATCATTTTTGGAGCGAACGGTTTTGAGCGCATAGGGATTGGCCTGCCTTCAAGTGAAGCCTTGGCGGCGTTGCACATCTCTGGCGATGATGTGGCCAGCGGTCGTCTGCGGGTTACACGCGATGGTGTTTCGGCAATTTTTGGAGTGACGGGGAATAATGCAGTCATTGATGCGCTTGGCACGGATGGCGGCGACGGCACAGATGGCGGCATGTTGCTCTACACTGGCGGCCGTCTGACTGTAAGTGTGACGGCGGCGGGTGATCTTGGGATTGGTACGCAATCGTCTCCGTATAGTAAGAGTAACCATACAGGAGGGGTGTTCTATGATGGCGTTGGCAAATCTCTTAATATCGCCCGCCAAAACGCGACTCCTGTTTGGATTAATCGCACCGGAAATGATGGCGGCATAATTGGCCTTCAAAGCGCGGGTACCACGCAAGGAACGATCTCGGTTTCTGGATCTACGGTGAGTTATAACGGCGGGCATTTGTCGCGTTGGGCACAAACGAGCGATAGCGGCATTTTACGTGGCAGCATTTTGTCATCCTTGGATGAGATGTCACGTTGGCGATTTCTGTCTTATGAAACTCCCACCGGCCCGCAGCGTATAGAATATTTTGGCGATGCCGACGACGGGACCGAGATTGATATATCGGTTGTGGAAACCGTTGATGATGTCGTGGTTCTAAACACCTACACAGCAAGTGTCGGCACAGAGGATAACGAACAGCTCACGCGCGTCGCCATGTCTGAAGTGGCTGGCGATAAGGCTGTGACAGGTGTGTTCGAGCGAATAGATGACAGTGACGAATACGGGGATGTTGTCGTGGCAATGAGCGGCGATTTCATCATTCGTATTCAGGCTGGGGCCACTGTCGCGCGTGGCGATCTGATCGAAAGTGCAGGGGACGGAACCGGGCGCGCTCAAGCGGACGACCTCGTGCGGTCATCCACCGTCGCCAAAGTCACCAGTGCTATTCCTTGCAGCACATATGCAGACGGATCTTACACCGTGCCTTGCCTGCTGATGTTGGGGTGAGAGAGCGATGAAGTCTTCCAACAACCACTCTTCAAATAGGATTTAAACATGTCTCGATATCAGGAAATCATAACGGTACCGTCTGACAGCTACATTGAGTTGTCCAATGGGGATGTCTTTGGCGCATTGGCCTTTGTGCCTTTGGATGGCGCGATTGAGGTGCGACGCGGCGGGCCCACAGCCCCGAGCCAAGATAGCCGAGGCTGGCCCTATTCTACCAAGTTCGGCTTTCGCGGCACGCTTGCGGATGTGAGTTCTGACATAAGCGGCAACCGTTTATGGGGCCGCAGCCTGACCAACACAAATCAAGAGGTTTTGGTCGATCATGCGTAATCCGTTTTTTCAAAATGTCAGTGTTGGATTGTCTGGGGCTGCGATATCGATCACGGCGCAGGCCGATGGTACGACGCGGGTGTATCATACAGATCTTGTTGCAGTCCGGTATTCAACAGATGGCGGAGCGACGTGGTCTGACGTTTTGGCCGCGATCAATGGCGAAGCGATTTTACCGACCGCACCGGGGGATAATATTCGGATCGATCCGGTGGGGTATCTGTCTTTTGTTGTCCCCAACAGTAGCTTGCCAATTGCCTTGGTGTTGATCAATTCCAACAGTCACGGCATTGGCCGCGCGAATGCTGAGGTGGGCGATGCCTTTGTGGAGGGTGCGACGCAGTGGACGCAGGCGGCAACTCATGAGGCCATCAGTGGCGCGGTTCTGGATGTGAATGACACCAGCGGCAATTACGAGAGCACACATTTTAGCCCGATGGTGTCTTTTGCCGAAGCGGTGATGGCGTCTGGCAAGTACGGCGGGATCTGCTTTGTGCCAGATGGCATGGGCGCAACGGGGTTCAGCGACGGCGTGTGGTCTCCTGATCCCGCGGATCATCCGAACCGGCTAACGGGGGCAGTGGAGCGCTGGAACGCGGCGTATGCTGCGCTGGTAGCCGGTGGCAACACAGTCCATCCGCTTTGTGCAATCTTTCTCAATGCCAATCCTGACGCGAGCCTTATTGGCGAAAGTGCTGATCCCAGCATTGCGACGATGTTCGCCTATACCAACGCGCAAGACGCATATGTTGACTACGTCCGGTCACATCTGGACGGCGTGGATGCGACATTTCCGGTTCTTGTGTCCAATGCAATGACCGAAGGGCAGATCGGAAGTAGAGCGTTATTCGCAGCGGCCTCTGCTATGGGAACATCAATCCAGCACCGCGTGGCACATGCGCACAGCATATCTGTCATCTATGATCGTGGGGACGGGGAGGCGGATAACCTGCCGATCAACCGGTTTGACTTGTTCCATGCCGACCGCGCAGGTGAATTGACCAAAGGGCGCTTGCTCTATGCGGCGCTGGATAGGGCGATTGCGAATGATGATCCACGCGCACCCTTCACCAGTTTGCCGTTCTACAATGAGATTGCGCGCCTCTATGATTACCGCAGTGGCTCATTGCGCAATTGGATCACGAGGGCTGAGGATGATCTGACCGCCATCGGCCTCGCGGTCTTGCTGCGTCACGACGCGGGCTTTGGCACAACAGCGCATGTTCGTCCCGCTGGCACAGGGCGGGTGCTCAAGTTCGGGGGGCTTGCTGCGCAATACACCATATCGCTGCGCTTACGACTGGACAGTGTGACGGCAACCGCAGGCCTCTGCATGAATGTTGGTATTGAACACCGCTTTTTCCTTCATTCATCCGGCAACATCCGTTGCGGTCACAGCACGCCGCAGGAAATAGAGGTCGCGGGTGATTTGGTTGCGGGGCAGATCTATCAGCTGACGCTTACCTTTGATGGCACGACCATGATGCTTTATCGTGATGCGGTCGCGCTGGCCTCGGCCCCCGCTGCGCCGACACCGTCGGGGGAAATCGCAATCGGGGCTGGGGATTTGGTGGGGGCCAACGCGTTCACCGGTGACATGCAGTCTGTGCTGACCCTAGACCGCGCGCTCACCGCACCCGAAGTCGCAGCACTTGCGGGGCTGGAATATTAAACGCCCCTTTGAAGGGGGGCTTAAATACCCCTTTCAAACCCAACAGGCCAAAAACGCGTTGCTGTAAAAAAGTCTGTAATTCTCTGCAATAAAGTCTGTCACGCTACAGCAATAAAGTCTGTAACGCTACAAACCCTACAAATCTGTCACACTGTAACCACACTCATGGGAAAACATGGGTCATATGGGAAAGCATGGTCTATTTCAGGGTCTCAAGAAAATTCGAATCACTGTAGGACGTATTTCTTACAAAATCTCAGTTGTTGAACTGTATTTTGATCGAGAGAATTGCTTGAAGACCGTGGATGTATTGGAAGTATAGGCGGAATTGTTCAGTTCATTTCAAAGTATGGGAAATTGTGGGTCGGTTCTGTGATGCTTTTGAATGTCTATATATCGTATTAACTGGATATATTTTTCTATATATCACCGATATGTTGATTTTTATTCACTTCACTGACCATGCTCGTGCCTCAGGTCGAATCCTGTGTGGTTAAATATTCCTTGCTATACCATTATTTCCCATAGTATCCCTTACTCATCGGATGAGAACGGAGAGCTGGGGCGTTAAAAAGACCCCGACCATAATAATAAGCAGGTTTCATACAGGCCTTCGATTTCATCAATGAAGAGATCCGGCGCGCGGGCGAGCAGACATCCCCCCAGGTGGCGCGCGCAGTCGGACACCCCGCTTAGCGGGCCAAGGTGGCGGGTTGATCAGTGGCAGCGGATCAATTCGCCCCTTTTGATTTTAGGCTCTGAAATGGGCCGCACGGGACGGTAGAGAAGGGACGGCACAGTGGGCCGCAGGTTTAGAGGCGAGAGCCAGCACAAAGTCGATGGTAAGGGGCGGGTGTCTATCCCAGCCTCTTTTCGGCGTGTGTTGGAAGCATCTGATCCTAATTGGCAGTCCGGTGATGCCCCTGAATTGGTGATTGTCTACGGTGACGCCCGTCGCAATTATCTGGAATGTTACACTATGGAAGCCATCGAAGAAGTTGATGCGAAAATCGCGGCTTTGCCTCGTGGATCCCTCGCGCGAAAAGCGCTTGAGCGGATGTTCAATGGTCAATCCTTGCCAACGACGGTAGACGAGACCGGTCGTTTGGTTCTGCCTGCAAAGTTGCGCAACAAGATTGGTCTCAAGGGCGAGGCTTTCTTTATTGCTGCGGGGGATACGTTTCAAATATGGAAGCCTGAGACTTTTGACGATGTTCAAGAGATGGAAGCTGCTAAGCTCATGGATGAATTGCCCGAAGGTATGGATCCGTTGGCGCTGTTGGATGGAGGGCTTTAGGTTATGATGGACCGTACTGCTGCTTCCTCCGGTCCGCATGTTCCTGTCTTGCTTAACCCGCTTTTGGCGGCTGTTGCCCCGGTGTCGGGCCGATGGTTGGATGGTACGTTTGGCGCTGGTGGTTATACGAAGGGGTTGTTGGCTGCCGGGGCCGATCATGTCGTCGGCGTGGATCGTGATCCGTTGGCATTTGAGTTGGCCAAGCCATGGCTAGAGGATTTCAAGGGTCGTATCACACTGCAGCAAGGTGTGTTTTCCCGTATGGATGAATACGCGCAGGATCTGGACGGTGTCGTGCTGGACCTGGGCGTGTCCTCGATGCAATTAGATCTGGCCGAACGCGGTTTTTCTTTTATGAGAGACGGTCCATTAGATATGCGCATGTCGCAAAATGGACCATCCGCTGCGGATTTGGTTGCGGAGTTGAGCGAAGTGCAACTCGCAGATATCCTGTTCCACTTTGGTGAAGAACGCGCGAGCCGGCGGATTGCGAAAGCAATCGTCAAAGCACGCACAGAGGCCGCAATCACCACGACATTGCAACTGGCTTCGTTGGTCGAGGGGTGTTTGCCGCGACCAAAGCCGGGTCAATCGCATCCTGCGACCCGCAGTTTTCAAGCGTTACGTATTGCGGTGAATACTGAATATGAAGAGCTTTACTCGGGGCTTTTGGCCGCAGAACGCGCATTGAAGCCGGGTGGCCTGCTGGCTGTCGTGACATTTCATTCGGTCGAAGACCGTATGGTAAAGCGATTTTTCCAGCACCGTGCAGGAAAAACAGGTCGTGCGAACCGTTGGGCGCCAGAAGTCGAAGAACTGCCATCGCAGTTTGAGCTGGTCACGCGTAAACCCGTTGGTGCTGATGAAGACGAACTGGCGCAAAACCCGCGTTCGCGCTCTGCATTGTTGCGTGTCGGGCGCCGCACTGAGGCTTCGCCGGTCGATATTTCTGCTAAAGAGCTTGGTATGCCACAACTAAAAGAGGCGCGTTGATGCGGACACTCCTTTATATATGTACTGTTTTGTCTGTTTTTGGCTTGGCATTTTGGGCATATCAGGAAAACTACGCGACACAGCAAGTCCTAAAAGAAACGCGTAAATTACGATCTGAAATTGCAAGTTCTCAGGTTAAGCTCAGCGTGCTTCGCGCGGAGTGGGCGTATCTAAATCGCCCGGACCGGTTACGAGATCTGGCGGAAATCAATTTTGAACGTCTTGGCCTGCTGCCTTTGCGTCCACAGCATTTTGGTCGCGTGGATGAGGTTGCTTACCCAGTGGTTGAACAGGACATTCTCCTTGAAGACGGTGTGCTTGTGTCGTCTCTTGGCGTAGAGCCTGAACAGGGAGACGCTCAATGATACGTAAGCCGTTACGCCCTTTGGCGCGCGTTTTACAGGCACGCGCACGCGGGGAAAACCCCGACTTGATTGAGCGGGAAAACATTGCTCAACGTCATAGTGATATGGAGACGCAATCACGCTCGCGAGCTGAGGGGCGATTGCTGGTTCTCGCGGCGTTTTTTGTGTGTGCTTATGCGACGATTGGTGTGCGTATGTCGACGATGGCGACAGCCGAGGTGCAAGAACCGACCGCCTCTGCACGCGGTAGTGTGATTGCAAATCAACGTGCAGATATCGTGGACCGTCATGGTCGTATTTTGGCGACGAATTTCGAAACACACTCGTTGTATGCGCAACCGCCGCAGATGGTGGATCCAATCGAAGCTGCCGATAAATTAGTGGCGATTTTTTCGGATTTGGACCGGGAGCGCCTTGTCAAAGATTTCACCGGAAAGCGTAAGTTCCTCTGGGTGAAAAAGAAAATTTCACCAGAACAGATGCAAGCTGTTCACGATATTGGGGATCCGGGGTTATTGTTTGGCCCGCGTGAGATGCGTCTCTACCCGAATGGAAAGCTTGCTGCCCATATCCTTGGCGGAGCCTCTTTTGGGAAAGAGGGGGTCAATGCCGCTGAAGTCATCGGTGTTGCGGGTGTTGAAAAGCAGTTTGATGATTATTTGCGCGATCCTGCCAATGCTGGGAAACCGTTGGAACTGTCGTTGGATATGACCGTGCAAGATGCCTCGGAGCAGGTTCTTTATGGCGGAATGAAATTGATGAACGCCAAAGGGGCAAGTTCCATCTTGATGGATGTCCACACCGGTGAAGTTCTGTCGGTTGTCTCGCTGCCGGATTTTGATCCCAATGACCGCCCGCGTCCCCCCACGTCAGGGTTTGATCCGTCACAAAGCCCATTGTTCAACCGTGCTGTGCAGGGTGTGTATGAACTTGGTTCGACCTTTAAGATTTTTACAGCTGCGCAGGCGATGGAGCTTGGGATTGCAGGTCCTGATACGGTGATCGACACACGGGGCCCTTTGCGTTGGGGCAAATTCCGTATTCGCGATTTTCGCAATTACGGCAATGAGATGTCTGTGACCAAGATCATTGTTAAATCATCTAATATTGGCACAGCGCGTCTGGCTCAGGAAATTGGTGTTGAGCGCCAACAGGATTTCTTGCGCCGTTTGGGCATGCTGGATCCAACACCGGTTGAGATCGTCGAAGCAAAAGGCGGTCAACCCCTGTTGCCCAAACATTGGTCTGAACTGTCAGCCATGACAATTTCCTATGGTCATGGTTTATCGACGACCGCGATGCATTTGGCATCTGGTTACGCAACGCTGGCAAATGGGGGGCGTTACGTCACGCCCACCATTTTAAAGCAAGACGGTCCGAAATATGGCCTGCGGGTTGTCAGTTCGGATGTTGCCCATGAATCTCTGAAAATGTTACGCAAAGTTGTGTCTGAGGGTACGGCCTCTTTTGCTGAGGTCGAAGGTTACGCGGTGGGCGGCAAAACGGGTACCGCAGATAAGCCCAAGCCTCGCGGCGGATATTACGAAGACAAAGTCATCGCGACCTTTGCCAGTGTGTTTCCTGTCAACAATCCCCGTTATGTGTTGATTGTCACTTTGGATGAACCCGAGGTCGTCGCCTACGGAGAACCGCGCCGCACTGCGGGTTGGACTGCGGCCCCGGTTGCCGCTGAAATGATCGGCAGGTTGGCGCCATTGCTGGGATTGCGCCCAGAGATTGAACCTAAGCTGCTTAGTGATGTAACGCTCACCTCGAACGAATAACGAGGCTCCGAGGATCTTATGACAACACAGCCTGATATGCCGTCGCGTGCGCTTCCGCTTAGTGAACTTGGCCTGACCGCGCGTGGTGGCGTTGATCCTATCATTCGTGACATATGTGTCGACAGCCGTATGGTGCGACAGGGCGCTTTGTTTGCTGCATTGCCTGGGTTAAAAATACATGGGGCCAGTTATGTGGATCAAGTGATCGACAGCGAGGCCGTGGCGGTTTTGACCGATGCGCAAGGGGCTGATTTGGCTGGGGCCGCAATTGTGGCGGCGAATGTTGCGTTGATTGTAGTCGAAGACCCACGCCAAGCGCTTTCCGGTGCTGCAGCACTATGGTTTGGGGCGCAACCTGCGGTGATGGCAGCTGTGACAGGAACCAATGGGAAAACATCTGTTACAACTTTCTTGCGCCAAATCTGGAGCGAACTTGGCCACAGTGCGGTAAACCTTGGGACAACTGGCGTGGAAGGGGCGTGGACTCATCCGCTTGCCCACACAACGCCGGAACCGATAACATTACATCGCGCTCTTGCGGCGGCAGCACAGGCTGGCGTCACCCACGCGGCGATGGAGGCCTCTTCTCATGGGTTGGATCAACGTCGTCTTGATGCGGTTCAACTTGGTGCAGCGGGATTTACAAACTTCACCCAAGACCATTTGGATTATCACGAAACCTTCGAGGCATATTTTGCGGCTAAGGCTGGATTGTTTCGCCGTGTTTTACCCGACGAAGGCGTCGCGGTGATTAACATGGATGATCCGCGTGGCGCAGAGATGCGCGCGATAGCGACCGCACGCGGCCAAGAGGTCATCACTTTGGGGCGAGGCTTGGGTGATCTGAGCCTTACAGCTTTGCGGGTAGATGCCAGTGGGCAAGAGATCCGGTTCACTTGGCATGACCGCCCTTTTGTGGCGCGGATCGAGTTGATTGGTGGTTTCCAAGCCGAGAATATCCTGATGGCAGCGGCCTTGGCCATTGCTTGCGGTGACGTGCCCGAACGTGTGTTTGAAACCTTGTCGCATTTGACATCTGTCAAAGGTCGAATGGAATTGGCGGCGACACGCGGCTCTGGGGCAACAGTATTTGTCGATTTTGCACATACCCCGGATGCGGTTGCGACAGCGATCAAAGCCTTGCGACCGCATGTTTTGGGTAAGCTGGTGACGATTATCGGCGCAGGCGGTGATCGCGATGCCGGTAAGCGTCCCTTGATGGGGCAGGCGGCGCAAGAACATGCGGATGTGGTGATTGTCACTGATGACAATCCGCGCAGCGAAGATCCGGCGGCGATTCGTGCAGCGGTTAAGGCTGGTGCGTCCGCTGCACACGAAATCGGCGACCGTGCAGAAGCTATTTTGCGCGGCGTGAATATGCTCGAAGCCGGCGATGCCTTGCTGATTTGCGGGAAAGGGCACGAGACAGGTCAAACCATTGGTGACCTTGTGGTGCCGTTTAACGATGTCGAACAAGCGAGCATGGCGGTGGCCGTGTTAGATGGGAAGGGTGTGTGATGGCACTTTGGACTGCGACGGAGGCTGCTGCTGCAACAGACGGCAGAGTCATGGGGAATTGGCAAGAGGTTCAGGGGATCTCTATTGATACGCGCAGTCTGCAATCAGGGGATCTTTTCGTGGCACTAAAGGCCGCACGTGATGGGCATGACTTTGTTGCGCAAGCCTTGGAGCAGGGTGCAAGCGCGGCGTTGGTCTCGTATGTGCCGGACGGACTGCCAGATAATGCACCTTTGTTGATGGTTAAAGATGTTCAGGCCGCCTTGGAGGCTCTGGGCCGCGCAGCGCGGGCGCGTACATCTGCCAAGGTGATTGCTGTTACTGGATCGGTTGGAAAGACGTCAACCAAAGAAATGCTGGCTGTCATGTTGGCAGATCAAGGGCATACCCATGCAGCGGTGGCGAGTTTTAACAATCACTGGGGCGTGCCTTTGACCTTGGCGCGGATGCCCGTAGATACCGAATTCGCGGTGATTGAAATTGGTATGAACCATCCTGGTGAGATTGCGCCGCTTGCGCGCCAAGCTTGTCCAAATGTCGCGATGATAACAACAGTTGCCGCAGTCCATCTCGAAGCATTTGAAGACGTTGCTGCCATCGCAGTGGAAAAAGCTGCGATCATGGAGGGGCTCACGCCGGATGGTCTGGCGGTTTTGAATGCTGACGTGTCTGAAAGCCCGATCTTAAAAGCGGAGGCCGAGCGTCTGGGCGCCAAAGCACAGTGGTTCGGCAAAACCGCAGATTGGGCAAAGCTCTTACATGTTGAGGCGAGCGCTGATGGTATTTGCGCGACAGTTCAGATCGATGACACGTCACATAAACTTGTGATCCAATCATTGGGGGTGCATTTTGCAATGAACGCTCTTGGTGCGCTGGTGGCTGTGCAGGCTGCGGGCGGAGATCTGGAGCGTGCTATTGCAAGTCTGAGAAAATGGTCGCCGGTTAAAGGGCGCGGGCAGACGCTTAGCCTTGTCCATCCCGATGGTGCGATAACGGTATTGGACGACAGTTATAATGCGAACCCGACCTCAGTCAGGGCTGCGCTGGCGGTATTAGGGGCTACTCAAAGTGCAGGGAAACGTCTGGCCTGTCTTGGAGATATGGGCGAATTAGGATCCGAAAGCATGTCTCTGCATGCCAGTCTGGCCAAGGATCGTTCGCTTGCCAACATCGACCGCCTTTACTGTGTAGGGCCCCTAATGCGCGCGCTTTATGATGCACTGCCCGCTGAAAAGCAGGGCGGATGGTTTGAAACATCTGATCAAGCGGCTGCTGTGATTGAGGCAGATGTTGCAGGGGGCGACACGCTACTGGTGAAGGGATCGCTTTACATGAAAATGGTTAAGGTTGTTGACGCGCTGCGGGAAATCGGCCAAGTCGGCGCCTCAATATAAGACCTCGACCCTCCACTTCGATTTCATACCACACAAGAGATGTGTGATCTCGGGGTTATAGAAACACATGCCACAGGACCTGTTCAGCAATGCTCTATTGGTTAGCCACACTTTCAGATGGCGGGGATTTCTTTAATCTCTTCCGGTATATCACCTTCCGCGCAGGTGGAGCCTTTATGACGGCACTGATTTTTGGTTTTGTGTTTGGCAAGCCGCTGATCAACGTGCTGCGTCGCAAGCAAGGCAAAGGGCAGCCAATTCGTGATGATGGACCTGAGGGGCATTTTGTCAAAGCGGGCACGCCCACGATGGGGGGATTGCTGATTGTTGGCGCGGTCCTTACGGCAACATTGTTGTGGGCGCGATGGGATAATCCGTTTGTCTGGATGGTCATGTTCGTGACCTTGGCCTTTGCGGTCATTGGGTTCGTGGATGACTACGCAAAGGTGTCTAAGCAGAATACCGCTGGCGTACCTGGTAAAGTCCGGTTGGGCTTGGGGGTTGCAATTGCTATTGCCGCAGCAATTTGGGCGTCATGGCACCATCCCGAAGCCTTGCAAAACCGGCTGGCGCTACCGATCTTTAAAGATGTTTTGCTGAACCTTGGTGTGTTCTACGTGCCGTTCTCGATTATCGTTATTGTTGGCGCAGCCAATGCAGTGAATTTGACAGATGGTTTGGATGGTCTGGCGATTATGCCAGTGATGATTGCCTCGGGCACTTTGGGGATTATCGCCTATGCGGTTGGGCGTGTGGATTTTACCGAATATCTGGACGTGCATTATGTACCGGGAACAGGGGAAATCCTGATATTCTGTGCTGCGCTGTTTGGGGGCGGGCTGGGCTTTTTGTGGTACAATGCGCCTCCGGCAGCGGTGTTCATGGGCGATACCGGTTCCTTGGCATTAGGTGGTGCGCTTGGGGCCATTGCTGTGGCGACAAAGCACGAATTGGTTTTGGCCATCGTGGGCGGCTTGTTTGTGGTTGAGGCCCTGTCAGTGATCATTCAGGTGCTTTATTTCAAGAGAACGGGGCGTCGGGTGTTTTTAATGGCGCCGATCCATCATCACTACGAGAAAAAAGGCTGGGCAGAGCCAACAATTGTGATCCGGTTTTGGATCATCTCGTTGATCCTTGCGATGATTGGCCTTGCGACTTTGAAAGTGCGGTAACAGGGAACGAGGGGCTCCCGCGCCTTACCGGCCGAGCAAAGCCCGGCCGGTACAAGCCTTGGGCCTAGCGCGCGCCTTGCGGCGCGCGATCCCGCTCCGAAACATATGTTTCGTGCGATCTTGATCTTTGAACACAGCTCTGTGCAATGTCGCGATAACAACGTAGATTTGGATGAGGTGAGCAATGATCCCTGTCACAGGTTATAAAGGCGCACAGGTTGCGGTTTTGGGACTAGGACGATCCGGTTTGGCAACCGCGCGCGCACTCGCTGCCGGTGGTGCTGTGCCTGTTTGTTGGGATGACAACCCTGCCGCGCGTGATATTGCCGAAGGTGAAGGCTTCCAGTGTCGTGACTTAAGCCGCGCTGGTGCTTTTGACGGCATTTACACACTCATCGTGTCGCCTGGGATCGCCCATTTGTACCCCAAGCCGAACCCTGTGGTCGCGGCTGCACTGCGGGCAGGAGTTCCTGTCGACAACGATATTGGTTTGTTCTTTCGGTCGGTTGCTACGCCGGCGTGGGATAATTTTGAACATATGCCCCGTATCGTTGCGGTGACCGGGTCAAATGGAAAATCCACCACAGTCGCCTTGTTGCATCATATCTTACAGGAAGCTGGGCGCGACAGCCAACTTGCGGGCAATATTGGCCGCGGCGTGTTGGACATAGACCCACCGGGCGATGGCGGCATTGTGGTGCTTGAGCTGTCGTCTTATCAAACCGAGCTTGCACGCGCATTGACGCCGGATATTGCGGTGTTCACCAATTTATCGCCAGATCATCTGGATCGTCACGGCGGGATGGGGGGCTATTTCGCAGCCAAGCGCCGCTTGTTTGCCGAAGGCGGCCCTGATCGGGCGATCGTAGGGATTGATGAAGCCGAAGGGTTATTTCTTGCTGGCCAAATGAGTGAGGGCATCGGTGACGACCGGGTGATCCGCATTTCAACCCAGCACAAGCTTGCGGATTCAGGGTGGAATGTCTTTGCGAAGAAGGGCTTTTTGGCCGAGTATCGTAAAGGCCGTCAGGCAGGGTCTATCGATTTGCGCCCAATCAAGGGCCTGCCGGGGGCACATAATCATCAAAACGCGTGCGCGGCATATGCGGCAGCGCGGGCTTTGGGGCTTGCGCCGCGCTTGATTGAAGACGCGTTGGCGAGCTACCCAGGTTTGCCGCATCGTAGTCAAGTTGTGGCAACGATGAACAACATCACCTTTGTGAACGACAGCAAAGCGACAAATGTTGATAGCGCCGTCAAGGCGTTGGGTGCATTTAAGAATATTCGTTGGATTTGCGGAGGCTTGCAAAAAGAAGGTGGGCTGGAACCGTTGAACGCTGTGGCGAGTTCCGTATCCAAGGCCTATGTGATTGGGCGCGAAGCCGCGGAATTTTCTATGCAGTTAAGCGTTGATGCAGAAGTTTGTACAACGATGGAAGCGGCTGTTGCTATGGCGGTTCGTGACGCACAGGCAGGAGATACCATTCTTTTGGCCCCAGCCGCCGCAAGCTTTGATCAATACGATAGTTTTGAAAAGCGCGGTGATGATTTCATTGCACAGGTTCAAGCTTGCACAAAGATCTGAACATTTAATTCAGAGGGCTTATCAAGGAGCCTAACTGCCTTTGGTAGCGATAGCGCGCCCGGCCGCCACAGCTGAGGACCAGGCCCACTGAAAGTTATACCCGCCAAGCCAACCTGTCACATCCATGGCTTCTCCTATCACAAACAGGCCGGGGCAGGTTTTTGCCTCCATGGTTTTGGATGATAAGGCATTTGTATCAATGCCACCTAATGTGACCTCTGCCGTACGATAGCCTTCGCTCCCGGAGGGGGTCAGAGGCCAATGTTTTAGCTTTTGGCACAACGCTTCCAACGCAGCATCTGATTGATCTGCAAGGCGTCCGGATAGATCCCAGATTCCTGCAAGGTACTCGACCAGCCTACCGGGAAAATGTTTCGCCAACTCCGTGGTGAGCGCCTTGCGACCAGCTTCTTGTCGTTGCGCGCGCAACGCGTTAAAAAGTGTATCGTCGGGGATTAGGTTTACATTGACCTCTTGACCTTCACGCCAATAGTTGGAGATCTGTAAAACTGCAGGACCTGACAATCCGCGGTGAGTAAAGAGCAGTGCTTCATCAAACTGTGCATCCTTGTTTGACAGACGCGCAGGCAGCGCGATACCCGCGAGAGGTTTGAAACGCTCTTCGGAAAACGTAAAAGGCACGAGGCCCGGACGGGTCTCAATCAACGGTAGCTCGAACTGTTGCGCGATGTCATAAGCAAACCCGGTTGCACCCATCTTGGGAATGGATTTGCCTCCTGTCGCTAAGACGAGGTTTTTACAACTGATCTGCTTGTCAGCGCCATTGTGGTGCACGCACAGATCAAATCCATGGCTGGTACGTGTGACAGCGGTGATTGATGCTTGTAACCACATCTGCGCGCCTGCCTGCTCCAGTTCGGCGATTAACATGGCGACGATCTGTTTGGCAGATCCATCGCAAAACAGTTGACCTAACGTTTTCTCGTGCCAAGCAATGCCGTGGTGACCCACCAGCTCAATGAAATCCCACTGTGTGTAGCGTGCAAGTGCCGATTTGCAGAAATGCGGATTTTGCGACAGATAGTTTTCGGGACTGGCATATAGGTTGGTAAAGTTACAACGTCCGCCACCAGAAATACGAATTTTTTCACCAGCGGCTTTGGCATGGTCCAATACCAGCGTCTTGCCGCCAGCTGCAGCATAGGGTGCGCACATGAGCCCAGCAGCGCCAGCGCCTAGAATAACTGTATCCAGAATCGTTTTTTCCATAACCTGCACGGACCATTATTTGCGTGCCTGTGCAAGTGTTTGCGAAAACCTGCTTATTTGGTCGACAAGAGGCTGGCCAGAAACTCAAATTCGAGTTAAACTTGGCTTAATTAAGTCCGAAAACGGGCAGGTGCTGTAAAATATGGCATCACATTCAGGCAAATACAAAGCAGAAATGGCAGTATTACCATGACTGAAATGGTCTATGGCGCGCTCCCCGCGCAGCAGGGGGAGCCTATCCTCCCGAAATGGTGGCGCACACTTGATAAGTGGACGATGGCCTTTATATTCGGACTGTTTTTGATCGGTTTGCTATTGGGGCTTGCAGCCTCGGTGCCGCTGGCGGCTCGTAATGGATTTGACAATTTCCACTACGTTGAAAAACAAGCTATCTTTGGTGGCGCGGCGCTAATTGCGATGTTGATTACGTCGATGATGTCGCCGACGATGGTACGCCGTCTTGCAACCATTGGATTTATCTTAGCTTTTGTCGCTTTGATGCTGTTACCGGTTTTTGGCACTGACTTCGGAAAAGGTGCGGTGCGATGGTACAGTTTGGGGTTTGCTTCTTTGCAGCCGTCCGAATTTCTCAAGCCTGGATTTATTGTTGTGGCAGCGTGGATGATTGCTGGCAGTCAACAGATTTATGGCCCGCCGGGTACAGTGTTGTCCTTTGGGCTTTGTATTGTGATCGTATGCTTTTTGGTGCTTCAGCCTGATTTTGGTCAGTCCTGTTTGATTTTGTTTGGCTGGGGCGTGATGTATTTCGTTGCTGGCGCACCTATGCTGTTGCTGGTTGGAATGGCCAGTGCTGTGGTTCTTGGCGGCGCATTTGCTTACTCGAGCTCTGAACACTTTGCGCGCCGTATCGATGGGTTCCTTAGTCCAGACTTGGATCCGACGACACAGCTTGGCTATGCCACCAATGCCATCCGCGAAGGCGGGCTGTTCGGCGTTGGTGTGGGGGAAGGCCAAGTGAAATGGTCGCTGCCTGATGCGCATACTGATTTTATTATCGCAGTCGCAGCCGAGGAATATGGTCTTATTCTGGTCTGTATTATCCTGTCCCTTTATATGGCCATTGTCGTCCGTAGTCTGTTCCGCCTGATGAAAGAACGTGACACATTTGTACGTCTGGCAGGCACGGGATTGGTTTGTATTTTTGGTGTGCAGGCAATGATTAATATGGGCGTTGCTGTCCGTTTGTTACCCGCCAAAGGCATGACGCTGCCATTCATCAGTTATGGCGGCTCATCCCTTATTGCGGGTGGTATTGCGCTGGGCATGGTATTGGCCTTTACCCGTTCACGGCCTCAGGGTGAAATTGCGGATTACCTGCGTGGCCGCGGACGCGGTTAAGCCTTTTGTTTTCGAAATGTGACGAGGGCGTAAACCACCCATGAGACAGAAAATACTCCTGATGGCGGCGGGTGGAACCGGTGGGCATATGTTCCCTGCACAAGCTTTGGCAGAGGCCATGTTGCGCAAAGGATGGCGGGTCAAGCTGTCGACGGATGCACGCGGTGCGCGTTATACGGGCGGCTTCCCACATTCGACTGAAATATCTCAGGTTTCTTCTGCGACATTCGCGCGTGGCGGCATTGCAGCCAAGGCGATGGTGGGCCCCAAAATTTTGGGCGGTGTCGTCTCTATGGCGTTGCAAATGCGCCGTGAACGCCCTGATGTCGTGATTGGCTTTGGCGGTTATCCTTCCATCCCCGCCCTTGGCGCGGCGACTGTGTTGGGCTTGCCGCGAATGATCCATGAACAAAATGGCGTCTTGGGGCGTGTGAACCAGATTTTTGCCAAACGTGTGGGGCAGGTTGCTTGTGGGGTTTGGCCCACGCCATTACCCGAGGGGGCGACTGGTGTTCATATCGGCAACCCTGTGCGTGCTGCTGTGTTGGAACGTGCCGGAGCGCCTTACATTGCGCCCGGGGATTACCCGATGTCGATCCTTGTGATCGGTGGTAGTCAAGGCGCGCGTATCTTGTCGGATATGGTCCCTGCTGCGATTGCCGCCCTGCCTGTAGAGATACGTAACAATTTACGGATCGCGCATCAGGCCCGTGGCGAGGACGAAGGTCGCGTACGGGACTTTTATGAGGAACACGGTATCAATGCCGAGGTTCAGCCTTTCTTTGATGACGTCCCTTCACGTGCGTCAGAGGCGCAGTTGGTTATTTCACGCTCGGGCGCGTCTTCGGTTGCGGATATTTCTGTGATCGGGCGGCCCGCGATCTTGATCCCTTTTGCGGCGGCTACCGGGGATCATCAAACCGCCAATGCACGTGCGCTTGTCGATGCAGGTGGTGCGATTTTGATCCCCGAAAGTGCGCTTGACGCAACCACGTTGTCAGCGCAAATCCATATGGTCTTGTCAAATCCACAGGGCGCAACACAAATGGCCCAAGCTGCCCTTAGCACCGGTATCCCCGACGCCACCGCGCGTCTGGTTGAACAGGTCACGCAGTTGGCACAGGAAGGACACTAAAATGACCCCAGCGACAAAACTCCCCGGTGACGTAGGTCCGATCCACTTTGTGGGCATCGGCGGCATTGGCATGTCCGGTATCGCCGAGGTTTTGCTGAATTTGGGATACGTGGTGCAGGGCTCTGATCTTAAGGCGTCTAAAATCACTAAGCGTCTCGAAAAACATGGTGCCACGATTTTTGAAGGCCAGCGCGCCGAAAATCTCGAAAACGCTGCTGTTGTTGTGATCTCGTCTGCAATCAAAACCGGCAACCCCGAGCTGGACGAAGCCCGCCTGCGTGGGCTGCCTGTTGTACGCCGCGCCGAGATGCTGGCTGAACTGATGCGCCTTAAATCCAATATCGCCATCGCTGGCACGCATGGGAAAACCACGACCACCACTATGATGGCTGAACTGATGGTTCACGGTAAATTCGACCCCACCGTGGTCAACGGGGGGATCATTCATGCCTATGGCTCGAATGCGCGAATGGGGCAGGGTGAATGGATGGTGGTTGAGGCCGACGAGTCCGACGGCACATTCAACCGCCTGCCAGCGACCATTGCCATTGTCACCAACATCGACCCAGAACATATGGAACACTGGGGCAGCATCGAAAACCTGCGCCAAGGGTTTTACGATTTCGTCTCAAATATCCCGTTTTACGGAATTGCCGTCTGCTGTACCGACCACCCCGAAGTCCAAGCACTGGTGGGCCGCATCTCTGATCGTCGTGTCGTGACCTATGGCTTTAACGCGCAGGCGGATGTGCGCGCGACCAACTTGACCTACAAAGGCGGGGTCGCCCATTTTGACGTTCACCTACAAGCCGAAGATCGCGTGATCGAAGGCTGCACCTTGCCGATGCCCGGTGATCACAACGTGTCAAATGCGTTGTCGGCTGTGGCTGTGGCCTGTCATCTCGGCATGAAAAGCATCGAAATCCGCGAGGCTCTGGCCGCATTCGGGGGGGTCAACCGCCGCTTTACCAAGGTGGGCGAGGTCGACGGTGTCACGATTATCGACGATTACGGCCACCATCCGGTTGAGATTTCAGCCGTTCTCAAAGCCGCCCGTCAAGCCAGCGAAGGCCGCGTGATCGCGGTCCACCAACCCCACCGCTACTCGCGCCTGTCAACTCTGTTCGATGATTTCTGCGCCTGTTTTAACGAGGCCGATGTCGTCGCAATCGCCGAGGTCTTTGCCGCAGGCGAAGATCCGATCGACGGCGCAGGCCGTGATGATCTGGTTGCAGGTCTCATCCGCCACGGCCACCGCCATGCCCGCGCGATCCTGTCCGAGGAAGACCTCGAACGGCTTGTCCGCGAACAGGCCCGTCCGGGCGACATGGTTGTCTGCCTCGGGGCTGGTACGATTTCCGCATGGGCCAACGCATTGCCTGCGCGGTTGCAAGGCTAACCCGTGCCACTGTCACTGATCCTTGCCTGCCTTTGGGTGATCACGGCCAATGTGCTGGCGATGCTGCCCACCCGCGACCGCCACTGGACGCGGGCCTATTGGCTGATCGGCCTCGGCATTCCACTGCTGGGCTATGTCACCTACGAGAACGGCCCATGGTGGGGGCTGGGCCTGCTGCTCGCGGGTATGTCTATGCTGCGTTGGCCGTTGATGTTGTTATGGCAATGGTTTTTCCGCCCTTGAAGGGCCTAGATTGGGCTGAATAACCTAAGCCGCAACGGAAAGTTCGGGAAGTTCATAATCGAAGTCACCGAAGATTTTAGAAAACCGTTGAGCTGCGCCTATAGCTTTTTGTGTGTCAAAATGCATTGCATTACTTTTTTTCAGCTCAGATTTCTTATTAACGGGGTGATACTCGTTATGAAATGATATCTCGAGGAATCCTTCTAACGCCTCACGCTCTGGCGTCGAACCTGATATGAGATCCTCTAGCTTTACTCTCATGTAAGGATATTTGCTCATCTCTAAGCGTGATTGAATGAAGCTGTTCCATTCATAGTAATGCTGTACTGCGGAAAATAAACGGTCTTGCGTCATAGGGTGTATTGCAGTGTGCATATACACTAGTTGGTTAAGAGGTATGGTAAAGCGTCGCTCTGCTGAAAAGAAATTCAGATCATAAAACGATTTAATTACCTTCATTGGTGCGCGTGTTAGATGAACGATCTTTGTTCGTGGGCCAATGAAATCTGTGCCAATGAAGGCGGCAGCAGGCCACGCAGCTTCTGCGCGCTTAGTGTTATTTGATAAAAAACTTTGAACAACACGTGGGTCCCAATGCATAAAAACGCCTTCATGACCGCATGTGATGCCGGATGAGCTAAGGGCTTCGCTCATAAAGCCGGTTCCGCAACGTCCCGTGCCGACGATTAAGATTTCAATTTCTTGGGTCATTCATGCGTACCTTTTCTTGACAAGTGCGGGTGGCCGCACAATGAGAGTGTCAAAATTTTCTAACGTCAGTCTGAAGTATTTCAGTTAAGGATTTGCTATTTGAGGTGAATCTAATCAAAAATGTAGACTTGCGATATTTTTTATCCACGCTGATCCATCTTCCTTGTGCATGATTGAAATTGCAGAGATTAGGAAGTGTAAGATGTTAAGGTATGGTTAAGAGCAATGGATTGACAGGCGCGAGAGGCGCTTGATATTGGCGGCCTTTATAATATGCAGTCTACGAATTACTCTGGAAAAAACGCGGATATAAAAGGAGGGGGTTGGGATGCAACAATTACCACGAACCGATTGTTGGAGGTACCGTCATTCGGTGCAGTTGCCTCTATGTGTATCGCCTCGTAAAAAAAGCAGGGGATATTCGCCCCCAAAGCGATACGCATTTGATTAGGATGAGTGTGGGCCTGTGGCTGGTGCCACGGGTGAATTGCACTTTTCTCTTTTACTCGCTTCGCCTAAACCCTTTGCAAACTAGCAGAGGTGTTTTCCATGGTTGAACTGCCACAAGTGCGGGGTAAGTTGACGCAGAGGCGAGATTTGTCTGCGCTGACGTGGTTGCGTGTCGGTGGGCCGGCTGAGGTGTTTTTTCAGCCTGCGGATATTGCGGATTTACAAGATTTCCTACGCGAATTGCCCGCTGATGTGCCTGTGTTCCCCATGGGGGTGGGCTCAAACTTGATCGTGCGCGATGGCGGGTTATCCGGCGTGGTGATCCGTTTGGGGCGTGGGTTTAACGATATTGAGATCGGTGGTGACACGGTCACTGTCGGCGCGGCGGCCTTGGATGCGCAGGTGGCGCGTAAAGCGGCGGATGCAGGGGTGGACCTGACGTTTCTGCGTACCATACCAGGATCCATTGGCGGCGGTGTTCGTATGAACGCGGGCTGTTATGGCAGCTACGTCGCGGATGTTTTTGTTTCCGCCACTATTGTCACGCGCGAAGGTGAATTGCGCAACCTCAACGCGGATGATCTGCAGTTTGCCTACCGCCAAACCACTCTACCCAAGGGTGCAGTGCTGGTTTCGGCGACATTGCGCGGCCCCAAGGGTGACCCCGAGGTGCTGCACGCGCGCATGGCGGATCAGCTTGCTAAACGCGACGCAAGCCAGCCGACCAAAGAGCGCTCGGCCGGATCAACCTTTCGCAATCCGGCGGGGTTTTCGTCAACAGGGCAGGCGGATGACGTCATGGATCTTAAGGCATGGAAGGTCATCGACAACGCTGGCCTGCGCGGTGCACGCCTTGGTGGTGCGCAGATGAGCGAGAAACATTCCAACTTTATGATCAATACAGGTGATGCAACAGCCGCCGATCTTGAGAACCTTGGTGAAGAGGTGCGAAAAAAGGTTTACGCGGACTCCGGCATACGGCTAGAGTGGGAGATAATGCGCATCGGTGTTGCGTCGGCGAACTAATATAAAAATCCCCGTTTATTATCTCATGTGTGTGAGAGGCAAGCAGGGGGAATCCTTCGCTGAATAGATCTTTGATGCGTTGTGACAACAGGCAAATGTCACACAGAACAGGGGCGCAAAGACCCCAGATAAGAAACATCGCGTGGCAGCACGCGACCTGAGGCGACGAAGGCGAGTGGCATGAGTAAAGCACTCCCAAAAGTATTGGTGTTGATGGGTGGTCCATCGGCCGAACGCGAGGTTTCGCTGTCGTCCGGTAAAGGCTGCGCGGAAGCTTTGCGCGGGCAGGGGTATGAGGTCGTCGAGCTGGACGCTGGGCCTGATTTGGTCGCCAACCTGCAATCTATCGCGCCGGACGTGGTGTTTAACGCGCTGCATGGTCGCTGGGGCGAGGATGGTTGTGTGCAGGGGCTTCTGGAATGGTTGGGACTGCCCTATACGCATTCTGGTGTGCTATCCTCTGCGCTGGCTATGGATAAGGCGCGTGCGAAAGCAGCCTTTGCTGCAGCGGGGTTGCCGGTTGTCGAGAGTATCCTAGCGGATAAGGCTGAGGTGATGGCAACGCATGTCATGGCGCCGCCCTATGTTGTGAAGCCCAATAACGAAGGGTCTTCGGTTGGTATATATATAGTGAACGCGGGCGCAAACACGCCGCCACAGCTGTCGGCGCAGATGCCTGATACAGTTATGGTCGAAACATATGCGCCAGGGCGGGAGCTGACGACAACGGTGATGGGGGATCGCGCCCTGTGTGTGACCGACATTATTACGGATGGCTGGTACGACTATGATGCGAAATATGCTCAAGGCGGGTCGCGTCATGAAATTCCAGCGCAAATCCCGCAGGAAATTACTGAGTTGTGCATGGATTACGCGCTGAGGGCGCATGCGGCGTTAGGGTGTCGTGGGGTGTCACGCACTGATTTCCGCTGGGACGAGAGCCGCGGTGCAGCGGGTCTAATTTTGCTGGAAACCAATACGCAGCCGGGCATGACACCTACCTCCTTGGTGCCTGAACAGGCAGAGCACTGTGGGATTGATTTTGGGTCCTTGTGCGCCTGGCTGGTCGAGGATGCATCATGCGGGCGTTAAGGTCAGACACGGGGTCACGGACTGAAGGCGCGCAACGCTTTGATCCGGCACCGTCACGCTTAAGATACCGTTTGCAACGCTGGATGCTTACGCCCGGTGTGCGCAGCTGTCTACGTTACGGAGTGCCAGCACTGGCTGTTACCCTTGCTGTTGGCGGTTATTTTTCTGATGAATCGCGACGGCAGGCGGTGGTTGATACCTTTCAAGATCTGCGTGCGTCCTTTGAACAACGCCCTGAGTTCCTTGTGAATGTAATGGCCGTGGATGGCGCGAGCATGGACGTCTCTCGGGATGTTCGCGAGGTTCTATCGCTTGATTTCCCGGTGAGTTCATTTGATCTGGATCTAGAAGCCGTGCGGGCGCGGGTTATGGAACTTGATCCGGTAAAAACCGCATCTGTGCGCATTCGCCCGGGTGGCATTTTGCAAGTGGATGTTATTGAGCGCAGCCCTGCAGTTGTTTGGCGCAATCGCGAAGGGTTGGCTTTGCTGGACGAAACCGGTGCGTTCGTCGCGGAACTGGGTCAACGAGGCCTGCATCCGTCTTTGCCATTGGTTGTTGGGGAGGGTGCGCAGGATGCCGTGCCCGAAGCGCTGCGTCTCATTCGCACTGCGCATCCTTTGGGAAGCCGATTGCGGGGACTGGTTCGCCAAGGTGGGCGGCGTTGGGATGTGGTTCTGGATCGTAACCAACGGATTTTGTTACCCGCGGAAAACCCCGTGATTGCGTTGGAGCGCGCGCTTGCAGTCAGTGAAGCACAAGACTTATTGAATCGGGATGTGGCTGCGGTGGATATGCGTATCGCGGCGCGTTTGACCGTTCGAATGACAGACGCTGCGGTAGAAGACCGTTGGCGGATAAAACAATTAAACAGTAGTGGTAATTGATATGACGGATTTTTATCAATCCCAGCGCGCCATGCGTCAAATGCGCAGGCAAGCCTTACAACGTGGTGTAGTGGCCATTCTGGACCTTGGGTCCTCAAAGATTTCTTGCTTGGTCCTGCGTTTTGATGGCTCTGCACGCCTGAGTGAGGACAATTCGATCGGGTCCTTGGCGGGTCAGTCTGGTTTTCGCGTCATTGGTGCGGCGACAACACGTTCACGTGGTGTGCAGTTCGGTGAAATTAGCGCGATGCAGGAAACCGAACGTGCCATTCGTACGGTGGTTCAGGCCGCGCAGAAGATGGCTGAGGTCCGTGTTGACCACGTGATTGCCTGTTTTGCTGGGGCCACACCGCGATCCTATGGTTTGGATGCGACCGTTGATTTGGAAGGTCATGAGGTCACGGAAAATGAAATTGCCCGCGTTTTGGCGGCTTGCGAAGTGCCTGAATATGGCGCAGGCCGTGAAGTGATGCATGCGCAGCCGGTGAATTTTGCGCTCGACAATCGGTCGGGTCTGGGTGATCCGCGTGGCCAGTTGGGGCAGTCTCTGGCCGTTGATTTGCACATGCTTACAGTTGAAGCTTCGGCGGTTCAGAACCTTGTGCGTTGCATCCAGCGATGTGATCTTGAATTGGCCGGAATTGCATCCTCGGCCTATACATCTGGTATTTCCGCATTGGTTGAAGACGAGCAAGAGCTTGGGGCCGCATGTATCGACATGGGCGGCGGTACGACCTCTATTTCAATTTTTATGAAAAAGCACATGATCTATGCCGACACTGTGCGGATGGGCGGGGATCATATCACCTCGGATATCTCGATGGGCTTGGGAGTATCTGCAGCAACAGCCGAGCGGATCAAAACTATGTCGGGCGGCGTGCAAGCAACTGGTGCGGATGATCGTGATATTATCGATATTGGCGGGGACACTGGAGATTGGGAACATGATCGTCGTGGTGTGTCTCGTGCAGAGCTTATCGGAATTATGCGCCCGCGTGTTGAAGAGATCTTGGAGGAGGTCCGTGTTCGTTTGGACGCGGCAGGCTTTGATCATCTGCCCAGTCAACAGATTGTTCTGACTGGGGGCACGAGTCAGATCATGGGGTTGGACGGTCTTGCCGCACGTATTCTGGGGCAGCAGGTTCGCCTTGGTCGCCCGATGCGGGTCCACGGTTTGCCACAGGCGGTCACAGGGCCAGGATTTGCGTCTGCCGTAGGATTGAGTTTATTCGCGGCGAATCCACAGGATGAGTGGTGGGACTTTG
The DNA here is from genome assembly GCA_947499635.1 of uncultured Paracoccaceae bacterium. Classification (GTDB taxonomy): domain Bacteria; phylum Pseudomonadota; class Alphaproteobacteria; order Rhodobacterales; family Rhodobacteraceae; genus Epibacterium. The sequence continues at coordinate 67,558 of CANMPD010000003.1, forward strand.
ATGCACCGGTAGATCGTCATACCGCGACATCGTTCCGTCGTGCTGTGCGGTGGTTTAAGGACAACTGGTAAGCATTAGATGAGATATCCACAGAGATTTCCACAAAATGCACAGAGGTCTCGTGACAAGCTGTGTTAAGGATCGTAAACAGGCACCATAAAAAGGCTGTGTAGAAAATTCAGCTGATGAATAACGTGTTCGAGCAGTTGTTCACGAATTATTAACCAAAAAGGCGCTCCCTTGTTCTTATTCGGACGAGAGCGAAATGTTGCGTTATGCGGAATGCATAAGCTATGCGCTATATTTTGCCGATACGGCGACATGGGGCGTGTATATAGCAATCATACGGGCATATTTTGTGGCTGTTTGCGCTTTTGGGGATGACGAATGCCGCACTTCGAGTTAGGATTGTGGCAGTAAATTGACAATGATCGCCCTTGCGGGAGGGCCGTAACACAGGCGGAAAGAGCATGGCTTTGAACCTTTCGATGCCCGATTCAGATGAACTGAAACCAAAAATCACCGTTTTCGGTGTCGGCGGTGCAGGTGGTAACGCTGTTAACAATATGATTGCGAAACAGCTTGAAGGGGTTGAGTTCGTTGTCGCCAACACCGACGCGCAAGCTTTGCAGCAAAACGCGGCTAAGAGCCGTGTGCAGTTAGGTGTTAAAGCGACCGAAGGTTTGGGTGCAGGTGCACGTCCTTCTGTTGGCTCAGCGGCAGCTGAGGAAAGCATTGAGCAAATTGTTGACCATTTGGCAGGCGCGCATATGTGCTTTATCACTGCCGGTATGGGCGGTGGCACTGGTACTGGTGCCGCACCAATTATCGCGCAAGCGGCGCGGGAACTGGGCGTTCTAACAGTTGGTGTTGTCACCAAGCCGTTCCAGTTCGAAGGCAACAAGCGGATGCGCCAAGCAGAGGAGGGTGTCGAAGCCCTTCAAAAGGTTGTCGATACGCTCATTATTATCCCAAACCAGAATCTGTTCCGTCTGGCGAATGAAAAAACCACCTTTACCGAGGCATTCTCGCTGGCGGATGATGTCCTGTACCAAGGCGTCAAAGGTGTGACAGATCTGATGGTTTGCCCTGGTTTGATCAACCTCGACTTTGCAGATGTTCGCGCCGTGATGGACGAGATGGGCAAAGCGATGATGGGCACAGGTGAGGCGGACGGCGAAGATCGCGCGATCCAAGCTGCTGAAAAAGCCATCGCAAACCCACTTCTGGACGAAATCAGCCTGAAAGGCGCGCGTGGTGTTCTGATTAACATCACCGGAAGCCATGATTTGACGTTGTTTGAACTGGATGAAGCGGCCAACCGTATTCGCGAAGAGGTTGATCCAGACGCCAACATTATCGTCGGATCCACATTGGATACGGCGATGGAAGGCAAAATCCGTGTTTCTGTCGTTGCAACTGGTATTGATGCGGTACCAACCACTGATATGCCTGTCCCACGTCGTTCGATGTCTGCACCTTTGGCGCCTACACCTGCCGCTCAGGCGCCTGCGGCTGAACCACTTGAGCTCACACAGCAGGTTGCCCAAGCTCCGGCGGCAGCGCCTGTTGCCGAAGAGCCATCCTTGTTCTCTGGCACGGAAAATGCTCCGATGCCTGAGGTGGCTGAGCAACCTATTGCGCGCAAAAATGACGCTCCTGTGGCACCGGCTTATCAACCAGCAGCTCATCAGCAACCTGCAGAACCTGTTTCTGCGGAAGAAGTGTTCGTAGCACCGCGCGCACCTGCGCCTGGGACACCCTCTCCCGAGGCAATTGCGCGTCTGCAACAGGCCGCGCAGCGTCATCAGCCTGCGCAAGCTGTCGCGCCTGCACCAAGCGCTACACAACGCATTCAGCCGCAAGCGCAGCAACCTGCGCAAGCGCAAGCACCTCAGAATGCGTCCGAGCAACGTCGCTTTGGTTTGAACTCACTGATCAACCGGATGACGAACCAACCGGGTGAGGCTGCGCAGCAATCACCGGCGCGTCCACGGGCGCAGCCTGCGATGCAACCTGTTCAGTCCGCACAGGCGCAACCTTCGCATCAAGCCTATGACGAAGATCAAGAACGTATCGAAATTCCAGCATTTTTGCGACGTCAAGCAAATTGATGTTTAGGATAAGCTAATGAAAAAGCCACTTTCGAGTGGCTTTTTTTGTTTTAAATTAAGAGCTTATGTCAGGGGTGGCAAAGCTTTGCCATCCTGTTACATTCATGTTTCAAACCGTTGCAAAGATTGAATTGTAGGTTTGTTGTTCAGCTCTTAAGTATTGGGTCAACACGAAGACGATAATATGACCTAATCGAATGGGAGCTTCCCTTGCAAAACACACTTAAAGCATCCGTGTCCTTTGAAGGTGTAGGTTTGCATTCTGGTGCGCCTGCCAAATTGGTTTTGCGTCCGGCTGCAGCAAACAGTGGGATTTGCTTTAAACGTGTTGATATTGCGTTGGGTAACACAGTGATCCCGGCGCGCTGGGATCAAGTTGAGCGGACTGCCTTGTGTACGCGTCTCGTAAATGAAGCGAGCGTGTCGGTTTCGACGGTTGAACATCTTATGGCGGCACTGGCAGGCTGTGGTGTTCATAATGCTGTGGTCGAAATCGACGGCCCTGAAGTTCCCATAATGGATGGGTCTTCTGCGCATTTTGTTCGTGAAATCATGCGAACTGGTTTGCAGCGGCTGGGTGCGCCTGTGCAAGCATTGCAGGTGTTAAAACCTGTGACGGTTGAAGTTGACGGGGCACGTGCAACATTACTGCCCAGCGATCATTTTACTATTGAATTTAACATCGATTTTGCAGAGCAGGGTATCGGTCAGCAAAGCCGCAAAATGAACTTGCGTAATGGTGCTTTTGCGCGCGAATTATGTGACAGCCGTACCTTTTGCCGTCGTGTCGACGTGGAGGCCATGCAATCCAATGGTTTGGCCTTGGGCGGTGTGCCTGGCGGGAATGCAATTGTATTCGACGGGCCAAATGTTCAAGCGGGTGATGGCGGTTTACGTCATACTGATGAACCTGTTCGTCATAAGATGCTGGATGCTTTGGGGGATTTGGCTTTGGCGGGTGCGCCGATCTTTGGTCATTATATTGGTGACAAGGCGGGTCACTCTTTGACAAACACATTGCTGCGTGCGCTTTTTGCCGAGAAAGACGCGGTTCGTCTTGTCGCATGTGACCCAATCATGACTGCACGTCTGCCGGGTCAGGGGCTTGTTTGGTCAGAAATTCCCAAGCAGGTACGCCGCGCTGCATAATATGCCCAGATAACTAAATTTTGAATCGTCTTGTCTCGATGGGCAAGTCGGTTCTGCTGGGATGAATAAATCCGTTATGAGCAAGATCATGCCATCATATTTACGTGGGGAATTGTGACGGGTTTTGCAGGTTGTGTTCCTGTGCACAGGCGCATTATTGCCCTAAGTTAAAGCAGCCAAGATGGGTGCCGCGATGTTAACTCTTTCGTTTTCATCCTGTGAGTGTGTAAATTTATCTATGTTGATTGAACATCGATTTTGCTACGGAAATGGTTTTGCAGACCAAATGAATATGCTACACCCTGCGAAAGCCTTGGTTGATCCAGGGGAGATTACATGAGTGTGGTCGGGAAATTAAGATGAGGCACGAATGATCGGCATAAAAAGAGCGATCAATGGTATCGGGGCAACCTGCTTCGTAGCGGCCCTAGCTGCCTGTGGCGCTGATGGTGATGCGCGTTCCAAAGGCGAGAATCTCGAGGGATTTGGACCTGCTCAGATTTTTGAACGCGGAGAATTTGAAATTGCGCGCAACCGTAATTCGGATGCAGTCTATTTCTTTTCTGAAATTGAACGCCTTTACCCCTATTCGGAATTTGCCAAACAAGCGCTGATTATGCAGGCTTTTGCGGCCCATCAAAGTCGAGATTACGACAGCAGTCGCGCGGCGGCCCAGCGTTATATCGATTTTTACCCGACGGAAGAAGATGCCGCTTATGCCCAGTACTTGCTGGCGCTGAGTTATTATGACCAGATTGATGAAATTGGCCGGGACCAAGGTTTAACGTTTCAAGCCTTGCAAGCTTTGCGTACAGTGATCGAAGTCTATCCCGACAGTGAATATACCTCATCGGCGATCCTGAAATTTGACTTGGCCTTTGACCATCTTGCCAGCAAAGAAATGGAAATCGGTCGCTTTTACCTAAAGGGTCAACATTACGGTGCTGCGATTAGCCGTTTCCGTGTTGTTGTCGAGGATTTTCAAACCACGAGCCATACACCAGAAGCCTTGCATCGTTTGGTCGAGGCATATTTGTCGTTAGGTTTGTTGGAAGAAGCCCAGACCGCAGGTGCGATTTTGGGATACAACTATCGGTCTAGCGATTGGTATGAGGACAGTTTCAAACTCCTCAGCAACAACGGGCTTTCTCCGCGGGATCTTGGTAACAATTGGCTGAGCTCTATTTATCGCCAATCGGTCAAAGGCGAATGGTTGTAACGGCTGCGTTGATGTTTGAACAGCTGGACAATAAAGGTCAGGTACATGCTGCGCGCGCTTGATATTCGCGATATGTTGATCATTGATCATCTGGAGCTTAACTTTCAGCCCGGCTTAAACGTCCTGACGGGTGAGACGGGGGCCGGGAAATCGATATTGTTGGATTCGCTCGGCTTCGTTTTAGGCTGGCGTGGGCGCGCTGAATTGGTGCGCCAAGGTGCTGCACAAGGCGAGGTGGTGGCGGAATTTGATCTCGCGGCAGATCACGCTGCACATGCGATCTTGGCCGATGCAGGTTTGCCTGAAGGGGATAGCCTTATTTTGCGCCGTGTGAATTCCGCGGACGGGCGCAAAACAGCGTGGGTGAATGACCGGCGTTGTTCCGGCGAGGTTTTACGCCGTTTATCTGAGACATTACTTGAGCTGCATGGCCAGCACGATGATCGTGGCCTGTTAAATCCCAAAGGCCACCGCGGGATGTTGGATACCTTTGCACGCAACGAAACGTTGCAATCGAAAGTACGCAGTGCATGGGCAAATGTTGCGGGCTGTCGTAAGGCTGTTGTTACTGCAAAAGCAGCACTTGAGGCTATCCGCAGCGAAGAAGATTTCCTACGTCATGCGGTTGAGGAGCTCGACAAACTGGCGCCCGAAGCCGGCGAAGATGAGGCACTGGATATCAGTCGTCGCCAGATGCAAACCGCTGAACGTATTCGCGGCGACATCTCGCGAGCTCATGCATTGTTGGCTGAAGGAGCTGAACAAACCATGGCCGAGGCTCTGCGTTGGCTCGAAGGTGTTGAAAGTGTAGCTTCTGATGCGGTTGACAATGGTGGGCTTGAGGCGCCGATGGCTGCGTTATCACGTGCGATGGTTGAACTGAGCGACGCGCAAGATGGGGTTGAACGATTTCTCACAGGATTAGATTTTAACCCATCGGACCTTGAGGCCTGCGAGGAGCGTTTATTTGCTATTCGTGGCCTCGCACGCAAGCATGATGTTTTGCCAGATGAATTGGCCGATTACGCAGATACGCTGCGTAACCGTCTTGCGGCTTTGGATGCAGGGGATCAAAACCTTTCTGACCTTGAGGCTGCGTTAGAACAGGCGCAAAATACTTATAATACGGCAGCACAGCAGCTGAGTACTGCACGCCGTGACAGTGCCGCAACGTTGGATGCGGCGGTGATGGGCGAACTTGCGCCGCTCAAAATGGAACGTGCGGTGTTCACAACACTGATTGAGACTGCGGAGGCAGGGCCTGATGGTATTGACACGGTGTCCTTTACCGTTGCAACCAATCCCGGAGCGCCGGCTGGGCCGTTAAATAAAATCGCATCCGGCGGCGAATTAAGTCGGTTTCTCTTAGCGCTCAAAGTTTGCTTGCGTGGTGAAGAGACATCTAAAACGCTAATCTTCGATGAGATTGATCGTGGTGTTGGTGGGGCAACTGCGGATGCCGTTGGGCGGCGATTGAAAGCACTTGCCCAGAATAGCCAAGTTTTGGTTGTCACTCACTCACCGCAGGTCGCAGCGCAGGGTGCACATCATTGGCAGGTTGCGAAATCGGTTGTTGATGGCACGACGTTGTCACAGGTTATTCCATTGTCAGACTGCGAACGCGTGGATGAAATCGCAAGAATGGTGTCTGGAGACCACATTACCGTGGAAGCACGTGCTGCGGCCTCAGCACTACTTGACGCCGAGTAATGGCAAGACTACTGGCAAGATCTAATGAGACTGTTCATTCTCGGTCAATGCCTCTGCTGTAGTCTGTCTGTCAGGTGTTTTGCCTGACGTGATGAAACCGGAACCAAGTTACAATGCCGTCGCAATTTAAACTCTCTCTTACGACGCGTCTTAATCATGTGGGTGCGTCGACGCGGGACGCAGGACTGTTGCTATGGCAACAAGGGCGAGGCCAGTTTTTCTATTGGTTGATGGCACTTGTTATTGGCAGCCTAGCCGGTTTTACTGCTGTGGGGTTTCGTAAAGGCATCACAGCACTGCAGGCTTGGATTTATGGTGCTGAGGATATTCATTATCTGCACAGCTTTGCAGCCACTTTGCCATGGTATATGTTGGTGCTTATTCCCTTGCTTGGCGGGCTCACCGTTGGGGTGATTTTACACAATTTTACGCCTGATGCGCGGGTGCGCTCGGTCTCTGACGTGATCGAAGGTTCGGCTTTACGCGAAGGGCGGGTTGAAATTCGCGAAGGTCTGGCATCGGCTTGTGCTTCTTTCTTGACACTTTCCACAGGTGGCTCCTCTGGGCGTGAAGGGCCGGTGGTGCATTTAGCCGGAGTGATTTCAACCTGGGTAAACGATCGATTTAAAACCGATGCGGTAACGTCGCGCGATTTATTGGGGTGTGCTGTCGCAGCCGCAGTGTCAGCCAGTTTTAACGCACCGATAGCCGGAGCTTTGTTCGCAATGGAGGTGGTGTTGCGCCACTTTGCGGTAAATGCTTTTGCGCCGATTGTCATTGCTTCGGTGGCAGGAACGGTGATCAATCGTCTCGAATTTGGAGACGTGACAGAATTTAAGCTCTCGACACCGGGTGCCTTGCAATTTTATGTAGAGCTGCCTGCTTTTTTGATCATGGGTGTGGTCTGCGGGATCGTTGCCGTTGTGCTTATGCGAACCATTTTTTGGACGGATAACATGGGAACACGGATGCAAAACCGGTTGGGCCTGCCCCGCTGGTTGCGCCCGGGCATTGCTGGTTTACTGTTGGGGCTGATCGCGGTTTGGTTCCCTCATATTATCGGCGTTGGATATGAAACAACCGTACGTGTACTGAGTGGTCAGATCGGCTTCTCTGAGCTTGTGATCTTTGTGATAATCAAGGTGATAGCAGTTGCCATAACCATGGGTGGCCGTATGGGCGGGGGGGTGTTTTCGCCAGCCTTGATGATTGGTGCAATGACTGGCTTGGCCTTTGGTATTATCGCGACGTCGCTGTTTCCGGAGGTTTCCGGTACGGAAACGCTTTATGCTTTTGCAGGTATGGGGGCGGTGGCTGCAGCTGTGCTGGGAGCGCCGATTTCAACGACTTTGATTGTGTTCGAACTAACCGGAGATTGGCAAATCGGTATTGCGGTTATGGTTGCAGTCTCTACCTCCACCGCGTTGGCCTCGCGGTTGGTGGACCGATCTTTTTTCCTCACTCAATTGGAAAATCGCAATATCCGCTGTGCAGCAGGGCCTCAGGCATATCTTCTGGGATACTTGCCAGTTCGGAATGTGATGCGCCCCTTTGCAAAGATATCTGAAGATGAACAGCATATATTGGCGCAGCTACAAAGAGATGGGGTTTACGCATTAAGCAACGCATACCTTGAATCTGTTCTGCCTATCTTTGAGAGACACAACCTTGAGGTGATTCCGGTGGTTGACCCTGATACTGAGGACAACTGTATTATCGGAAGTATTTCACACCTTGCTTGCCTGAAATCCTATAACCGCGCACTTGTCGCTGTTGTGGCCGAAGAACACAGATAACGATTTTTTGACTATGTTTGTGTGGTAATTCTGCACAAAACATTAAAAGCGGATTAAATTAGATTTAAGCCTGTTGATAAGTATTCACAATTTGGTAACGTTTGCTAACAAAGTACTAACAGATACTTTATTTGGGTTGAGCGGAACATGCAGGCGAGACAAGAAAACATCGCAGTTCTACGGGCATCGGGTCGACATGATACCGGAGAGAACGAACGTGCGGCGCTTGAAGCGTTAATCAGTTACGTGGCTGGAATTGGTGACGCAGGGCATACAGCACTTAATCAGGCAGAGACTTTACGTAAATCGTTGGCTGAGGTATTATACCCTGAAATCGGTTGAGTTGCGAACACATACTTACCCGTTCAAAAATATCTCGTCCAATTATATTATGCTATAATTTACGGTGACATTTTAAATGTGAGCGCTAACAAAAAGCCGGGCCTTAGCCCGGTTTTGTTCGTTTGGTTGGTTCTTTCGTTATGTCGCGATTAAACTTTTTCAACCTTGACGGTATCGTCTGCAACAAAGGCAAGATATCCTTTGATCTCGGACACTGCAGGAATTGGATCTTCGTAACTCCAAACGGCATTCTCGGTTACGGATGAGCGGTTAACGATGGAATAGTAGCTCGCGGTGCCTTTTGCGGGGCAATACGTCGTTTTCTCGGAACTGTCGAGAAAAGCCATCGCAATATCGCTGCGAGGAAAGTAAATGACCGGGGAAAGGTTGCCTTCGAGAAGTTCAAGCGCACCAGTGCTTTCTCCTAAAACGGCACCGCCGGAGCGGACAACCCATGTGCCTTCTGCTTTGCGAATGGTAATATCTGTCATGCTACGTCCCTATTTTTCTGGTATTGAGTGTGCTTGCGAAATGTAACACACAAGTATCAAAGTGGTGCACAAGCAAGGCTGAGCCACGTTGCCGCATCATCACTGACCAAAGGTGAAATAAGGCGGTAAACATCGCTGTGATACGCGTCGAGCCACGCCCTTTCTGCGGAGCTCAGACTATCTACTTCAATCACGCGTCTGTCAATCGGTACATAGGTCAAGGTGCGCCAACTTAACATATCGCGTTCTGGGTCAGCACCGGCCAGTTCAGGCGCTTTTTCAACAACGATAAGGTTTTCGATGCGAATGCCAAAAGCACCCTCGCGATAATATCCCGGTTCATTTGAGAGGATCATGCCTTCTTGTAGAGGCACATGACTTGCACGACTAAGACGCTGAGGTCCTTCATGAACGCTGAGATAGGCCCCCACACCGTGGCCAAGCCCGTGGTTGAAATCCTGTCCTGCATACCAAAGAGGTGCGCGGCCAATTGCTTCGATGTCACGCCCAGCCAAGCCGCGAGGCCATCGCAAGCGAGACATTGCGATCATTCCTTGTAATACACGGGTAAAGGCCGCGCGCTCTGCATCACCGGGCGTACCAATTGCAAGCGTGCGCGTGATATCTGTCGTCCCGTCTAGATACTGCCCGCCACTGTCCAGTACCAAGAGGTGCCCATCTTTTAGCAACGTGTTGCTTTCTTCGCTGACACGGTAATGCATCACGGCGCCGTTGGGGCCTGTGCCGGAAATGGTTTCAAAGCTGATATCACGCAAGGCAGGATCGCGGCGGCGCTGAGCCTCAAGATGAGTGACAACGTCGATCTCATAAACCGTACCCACAGGTTGTGTGGCAAGCCATGCCAGAGTTTCCACCACCGCGGCTCCATCGCGTAGGTGGGCTGCTGCGGCACCAGAGATCTCGGCAGGGTTTTTACAGGCTTTTGGCAAGGCACAAGGGTCTCCGCCATCCTGCAGGCGTTCGCCTAAAATCTCACCCAGTGCATAGGGCAGGCTACCTGCATCGACTGTAACCGCACCCGTCAAGGCAGAAACTGCTTGCTCTAAGTGCTGTGGATCGCAACGCGTAACACCAACAGGGAGGGTTATATCTGTCAACTTTTCGGCCGCCATAAAAAGGTCGACACGTGCATCTGAATGTAAAATCGCAAACCCATGTGCAACCGGGTTGCGTGCAATATCCCGGCCCCGCAAATTTAACAGCCACATGATGCTGTCTGGTTGGGTAATCAAAGCAGCAGAATGGTTGAGCGCGGCGAGGCCCTTGGCCAGACGTGCACATTTATCGATGGCAGTTTCCCCTGCATAGGCTTGGGGATGTTGGGTAACTGGATACATCGGTGCGGCGGGTTGATCGCTCCAAATACGATCTACGAGATTCGCGGTGGGCATCAAGGTGATGCCAGCAGCTGTGAGTGTTTTCGTCAGGCTCGCGATCTCGCGCTGAGCATGTAACCATGGGTCAAAGCCAATAACACCCCCATTGGGAAGCTGTTCAATGAGCCAGTCTGCCAGGTTCACTTCGGGCCACGGCACAGGGGTGAAGTCGCTGGCAACTTGACGTTTCACCTGCGTTCGATAGCGGCCGTCGATAAAGACCCCTGCAATGTCTTGTAAAGCGGCACAGAACCCAGCAGAGCCGGTGAATCCGGTGAGCCAAGATAGGCGCTCATCGCAGGGGGCGACATATTCTCCTTGGTGCACATCAGCGCGGGGAACTAGAAATCCGTCGAAACCTTCTTGGGTGAGAACATCACGCAAAGAGGCAAGGCGCGCAGAGCCTTGTTCTGGCCGGGAGGTCACGGAAAAGGACTGATACATTGTGGTCTCCGTCGATATGGGGGGCAGCAAAGGTCGTATATATGTGTGGCGGGCTTGCAGAGGTATGTTCCATGCCACTGTTTCGCATTCAAGTGCGACGGTGGGTGGATAGAGATAAATGACCTAATCAGCGGATCGCCGCATCTTTGACGCAGCGCCGTTGTGTATGTGGTTGGAATTTGCAAATTGAGAGAACCAACTTAGCAAATCGGTACAGTATCCTATCGTCGACCCATAACTTTGGCACGCGCACGCGGATCACTGTCAAATAAGGCAGCGAGTTGTTCTGTCATGGCACCAGCCAATTGTTCAACATCCGTGATCGTGACGGCGCGGTCGTAATAACGGGTTACATCATGGCCGATGCCAATCGCCAATAGCTCAACCTGTTTGCGCTTTTCGACCATCGCAATCACATCGCGTAGGTGTTTTTCCAAATAGTTGGCCGGATTCACGGATAAAGTGGAATCGTCCACAGGGGCCCCATCTGAAATCACCATCAAGATTTTACGAACCTCTGGCCGGCCAAGCATTCGGCGATGTGCCCATTCCAAGGCTTCGCCGTCGATGTTCTCTTTAAGTAGTCCTTCTTTCATCATCAAACCCAAATTCGGGCGTACACGTCGCCAAGGTGCATCGGCATTTTTATAGATGATATGGCGCAGATCGTTGAGGCGGCCCGGCATTTGCGGGCGACCTTGGTTGAGCCATTCTTCACGCGCTAGCCCGCCTTTCCAGGCGCGGGTGGTAAAGCCGAGAATCTCAACTTTAACATTGCAGCGCTCAAGGGTGCGGGCCAGAACGTCTGCACAAATCGCGGCAATCGAAATCGGGCGCCCGCGCATAGATCCGGAATTGTCGAGTAACAGCGTCACCACAGTGTCGCGAAATTCGGTGTCTTTTTCTGTCTTGAACGACAAAGGTGTCGTGGGATTGGCCACGACACGTGCCAGACGGCCTGCATCTAGCGTGCCTTCTTCGAGATCGAATTCCCATGAACGGTTTTGCTGGGCTTGCAGACGCCGTTGCAATTTGTTGGCTAGACGGCTGACAGCCCCTTTAAGCGGCTCAAGTTGTTGGTCGAGATAGGCACGCAAGCGTTCCAGCTCGGCAGGTTCTGCCAGATCCTCCGCGCTGATTTCCTCGTCGTTGGTGCTGTCAAAGACTTGGTAATCTGGATCAGCGTCCGAGGCCGGTGGCGCGGTTGGAGGTTCTGTCGGAGCCTCGCCTTCGGGAAGTTCACTTTCGTCGGTGACTTCTTCTTCGGCCATATCATCGCTGGATACCTGCGCCTGAGAAGGGTCTTGTTGCTGTTCTTGGGCCTGCTCGGGGGACGCGTCTGCGTCATCATCTTCGTCGTTGTCGTCGCCCGCGCTGTCTTGTTCTTGATCGTCTTCCTCCGAACCTTCTTCTGGGGGCTCGGCTTCGTCGTCAAGTTGGTCCGGATCATCGCCCAATTGGTCGCCATATCCGAGATCGGAAATGACCTGACGGGCAAGTTTAGCAAAAGCAGCTTGATCGTCGAGGATATCATCAAGGCGTTCTAACGTGCCGCTGGCTTGTTCTTCGATAAAGCCGCGCCACAAAGACATGACATTGTCCGCTGCCGAGGGCAGAGGGCGACCGGTCGCCATATGACGGATGAGGTAACCCGCCGCGACAGCCAGAGGCGCATCCGCTGTCGAAGTCACCTGATCATATCCACGACGCAGTGCTTCGGCTTGAAGTTTAACATCGATATTGGACGCCGTCCCGGGCATGACGCGGGCACCCATGGCCTCGCATCGGGCGTTCTCCATTGCGGAATATAGCTCGCGGGCCATGTCGCCGGGGGGCGCGTAGCGGGCATGTGTTGATGCGTTGTGGAACCTTTGACGCAATGCCAATGCATCTGCCGTGCCGCGCGCCATAAGAACCTCGTCGCGGGTCATACGACGCGAAACTTGCGGCAGGCGCATGCTGTCGCCTGACATGCCAGCAGGATCTACCGTAAAATTGACGGCAAGATCTGCGTTATTGGCCATCACTTTGGTGGCCTCGGCCAAGGCTTTTTTAAACGGATCGGCCGGATTGTCGTTTGGCTTACTCATCTGCCCTTGCTCCTTGGGTGCAAGTCTATATTCTTCAAGTGTCGGAGCTTTGCGCACATCTGTCTAGAGTATTACAAAGTTTGATCTCTGCTCAGCTAGGGTGCTGTGCGGGTCCGACAACAGGGCTGCCGGACACCGTCGTCTTATCCTAGGCTGACGTTTGCTGCGCTCTCGGGAAGCTCTTCGTCAAAGCAGCGCTGGTAGAACTCAGCTACAGTCTGGCGTTCCAGCTCGTCACACTTATTGAGGAACGAGAGGCGGAAGGCATAGCCGACATCGCGGAAAATTTCGGCGTTTTGAGACCAGTTAATTACGGTTCGCGGAGACATAACTGTCGACAGATCGCCGTTCATAAACGCAGTGCGGGTCAGATCTGCCACCGTTACCATCTGGCTGATCGTTTTACGGCCTTCGGCAGTATTATAATGCGGAGCTTTTGATAGAATGATCGCAGCTTCTGCGTCGTGGTTTAGGTAGTTCAGCGTTGACACAAGCGACCAGCGGTCCATCTGAGCTTGGTTGATTTGCTGCGTGCCGTGGTACAGGCCAGTCGTATCGCCAAGACCCACAGTGTTCGCGGTCGCAAATAGGCGGAAGAACGGATTAGGCGTGATGATCTCGTTTTGATCCAGTAGCGTCAGCTTGCCGTCATGTTCCAGTACACGTTGAATAACAAACATAACATCAGCACGACCTGCATCATATTCATCAAATACAATTGCGACAGGATTGCGCAGGGCCCAAGGCAGGATGCCTTCGTGGAATTCAGTCACCTGTTTGCCGTCGCGCAGTTTGATTGCGTCCTTACCGATCAAGTCGATCCGGCTGATGTGGCTGTCGAGATTGACACGCACAGATGGCCAGTTCAGGCGTGCGGCGACTTGTTCGATATGCGTAGATTTCCCCGTGCCGTGATAGCCTTGGATCATCACGCGGCGATTGTGGCTAAAGCCCGCAAGAATGGCCAGCGTCGTGTCGCGGTCAAATTTATAAGTTGGGTCCAGTGCTGGGACACGGTCCGAACCCTCGGCAAAACCTTTTACGACCATATCGCTATCGATGCCAAAGACATCGCGCACCGAAATGCTCTCGGTGGGTTTTGCGTTCATATCCAGCTGGCCGTCGATCATTGCCGTCAATCCTTGTCTTTACCGCCGCTACACGAGGGCGGTCAAATCGCGAGTGAAAAGTTCGCCGAATTGGTGCCTGATATCCTGGGCGAGGGCAAGAGGGGCTTTTGTGTTGATACGTTGATGGGCTCAGTATTTGACATCGGAGACTAAAGAATTGAGTTAAATCTAAGCAGAGACCAATAATGTCTTTGAAGACCATTCGTCTATCACAGCATTGCCGTACGGCTTCTCAAAAGGGAAGTGTTGCCAATCCTGATGTCTTGAGGTGTGATAAACTCGTGTCAACGATGAGCTTATTTTAGATGAACGCGTGCATAGGTTAGATGTGTCGCAGGAAGCACATGCAGCAGTTCTTTCCACAGTGTTGGTCAATATGGATGTCGCCCAAGCAAAGTTGACGGCGTCTCTGCTTGGGTATGGGTTACACCAATAACTTATGTTGTTGGTGTAGCCGTTATTTCACTAACGCTTATTTGGGACGTGTTGTGCGTGTTCTTATTAACTGCGGCTGCATCTGGTGGCACACCAAAATGCGGGGCAGATTACTTAAAGCTACGGCTGTCCTTGATTTGATCCCAAGCCCACATGACCTCTTGCAGCTGTTCTTCTTGGCTGCGATCGCCACCGTTCATATCTGGGTGTAGGACTTTGATCAGTTTTTTATAAGCTTTTCGGATGTCAGCCTTGGTCCAATCGTCCTTGGCCTCCAGCACTTCTAATGCGCGGCGCTCTGGGGCAGGTAGGCGGCGCCCAGTTGGCGCGTTTTTACCCGGGTTTTGTGTAGCATTCCCACCCAAAACTTGGTGGGGGTCTTCGATGCCCAGACGTGCCCATGCACGAGCTTCGGGATCTCCAAGCGGCTTGGTTTCACGTTCCCACACTTTGTCCTTAGACTGCTGCGCGTTCAGCTCTGCCTCAGTGGTGCCCTCAAAGAAGTTCCACTTTTGGTTGTATTCACGAATGTGTTCCTGACAAAACCAAAGATAGTCGTCCAGCACATCTGGCGCACGTGGGGCGCGGAACTGGCCGGGCTTGTCACATCCCTCGTGAGAGCACTCGCGCACGGAGGTTTCGGACGCACCGGTCGTACTACGTCTTCCACGGGGATTTTTTTTCTTGGCAGTACTGACGGACATATCAAAGCCAAAGGGATCGGATTTGCTCATGCGGGGCACCTTCTAGACGCGCTGTTCGACTCGGATGCCAGAGTTTAATCTAACCGTCGCAAGATGAAAGGGGGCATGATAAGTTTTATGCAAATCAGTTGGAGAAATTCTCAATGAGTCTGCGAGACGAAATGCAAACGGCACTTGAAAATGCGTTTAACCCAAGCCGGTTAGAGGTTGTGGACGACAGTGATTCACATATTGGTCATGCTGGACACGACGGCCAAGGTGAAAGTCATTTTAATATTCTGATCCGTGCCGCCGTCTTTGAGAATATGACCCGGGTGGCACGACATCGGGCAGTGCATAAGGCACTGGGTGACATCGTCCCCCGGGTTCATGCACTGGCGCTGGACATCGGTATATAATGGGCTGAGGGCGCGGATATAATGATCTGCGCCCGCCGATACAGAGAGTGTTTAGTCTGAATTGCCTTTGCGCGCGCGGGCCTTCAAGGCGGCGGTTATGCCTAAAACTGGGCTGACCTCTTCGACGCCATCATCTGAAATCATCTGGCGTGCGCCCAAGCCAGGTACGGGTTTGGCCTCAGGTGGCGCCATCGGGTCGCCTGCGGTGGCCGTTAACACCGGTTCTTCTGGTGTTGGCGGGGATATTGGTACGGCGAGAGTGCTCTGGGCTGATTGTGTTGGTGATGCAGGGGCAACAACAGGGGCGGCGGCGGCGAGATTAGGGTTAGATGTCTCGACGGCCGGAGCCTGCATGGCGGGCACTTCGTTCACAACGGCGCGGCGAAACACCAATAGATTGCGCCAGTTGGTCTTTGAACCGGTCAATCCTGATCGCTCTTCCGAAGGCAACATATCGGCGCGTACATATTCCCAACCCGCGGCTGCCATCTCGTTTAAAACAGTCTCAACCCCAAGCGCAAATCGTGCCTCTGGGGTCTTTGTCCCTTTGGCCTTTTTGCCTCTGTTCGGGGCGGGGACGACTTTGTATTCAAAGCTTTGCATCTGGCTCTCCTGCGCTTGGGGCAAGATTTAGTCATTGCAGGGATAAGGTCAAGCAAATCAGGGCTCTGTTGCCTTGCCAATGATAACACACAAGGTACAGTTATTGTAATGCAGGCGGAGATTTGCCGACATGGTGGTCTTTGAGGATACTGGCGATCACGGTTTTATTCATCATGCAACGGCTAGCGGCAATGACGTGAGAGGCTGATATACTCTTTGGCGGCTTAGTGCTGTGACATATGATAGGTCATACAAAACGGACGCCCCAATGAGGCGCCCGCTTGTATTCGTTTCAGATCCGTGTGTCAGCTCGATGTATTAAGCGAGTTTCTTGGCAACCAGCTCGTTCACGGCTTTTGGATTGGCTTTTCCGCCGGTGGCTTTCATCACTTGGCCGACAAACCACCCTGCCAATTTCGGGTTTTGCTTGGCTTTTTCAACTTGTGCTGGATTTGCAGCAATGATCTCGTCCAGTGCGGCCTCGATGGCGCCGGTGTCGGTGACCTGTTTCATACCGCGTTTCTCAACGATATCTGCAGGGTCGCCGCCTTCGGTGTAGACGATCTCAAATAGATCTTTCGCAATCTTGCCTGAAATCGCGTCCGAGGCGATCAAATCGATAATGCCACCCAATTGTGCGGGCGTGACGGGGCTGTTGCTGATATCGCTGTCGTCTTTTTTCAAACGGCCAAACAGCTCGTTAATGACCCAGTTTGCGGCGAGTTTGCCGGAACGCCCGTTGGCGACAGCTTCAAAGTACTGTGCGGCTTCAACCTCGGCGGTCAGCACAGATGCATCATAATCCGTCAGGCCAAAGTCTTTGATAAAGCGCCCTTTTTTTTCGTCTGGCAGCTCAGGTAGAGAGGCTTGAATATCATCCACCCACGCCTGTTCTATCTCAAGCGGCAATAGATCAGGGTCGGGGAAATATCGGTAATCATGCGCCTCTTCTTTTGAGCGCATGGAGCGTGTTTCACCCTTGTCGGGGTCATAGAGGCGGGTTTCTTGATCGACAGTTCCACCGGACTCCAAAATCTGGATCTGGCGACGGGCCTCAACGTCGATTGCTTGCTGAATAAAGCGCATGGAGTTCATGTTCTTAATTTCACAGCGAGTACCCAAGTGATCAAAATCGCCGGTTTCTTGGAACTTTTCGTATTGTCCAGGAAGGCAGATAGACACGTTAACATCCGCACGCAGGTTGCCGTTTTGCATGTTCCCATCGCATGTGCCCAGATACTGCAGGATCTGACGCAGTTTGACGATATAGGCCGCGGCCTCTTCAGGGCCGCGAATGTCTGGGCGCGAGACGATTTCCATCAGGCAGACGCCTGTCCGGTTTAGGTCAACAAAGGACATGGTTGGGTCCATGTCATGGATTGATTTTCCGGCATCTTGCTCCATGTGGATGCGTTCGATGCGTACCATGCGAGCCGTGCCATCGCCCAGCTCGACCAGAACTTCACCTTCGCCCACGATGGGGTGATATAACTGAGAGATTTGATAGCCTTGTGGCAAATCTGGATAGAAATAATTTTTGCGATCAAAAGCTGACCATAGGTTGATCTCGGCCTTAAGGCCCAAGCCTGTACGCACGGTTTGCTCAACACAGAACTCATTGATGACAGGCAGCATACCGGGCATGGCGGCGTCAACAAAGGCCACGTTCGAGTTCGGCTCGGCGCCAAATTGTGTGGAAGCGCCCGAGAACAGCTTCGAATTGGAACTGACCTGAGCGTGGACTTCCATACCGATAACCAGTTCCCAGTCGTGTTTTGCACCGGAAATTACCTTAGGCTTAGGGAGTTCATGTGTCAGGTCGAGCATTTTGAGCCGTCTCTTGTTAATCCAAATGTCTTATGTGTTTTAGGCTTGGACGGCGGCGGGGGCAAGGGGCAATGGCGACAGCCGGCGTTGGTAGCGGATGATTTTCGTGTACGAAGTACGAGATAACCCAAGGTATATCATGCGTCACTCAACACTCGTCATTCTTGGCGGTGGCTTTAAGGGCCAGGGATTCTGTAGCTTAAACACAAGGTCGTTGCTTGGCTCTGGTCAAGGAACCGGTTACAGCAGGCTTCTGGTTCATGCGGTGCAGTGTCGGCTGGAACGCAGAGACTAAAGACGAATAGGAAAGGCCTTTGGCATGACGCAACGGATTACCGAAACGATTGCAAGTGAAATCGCAGCATCCGTCACGCAAGTGAACGCAGCCATTCAGTTGCTGGATGAGGGTGCAACTGTACCGTTCGTTGCGCGCTATCGTAAAGAGGCCACTGGCGGTTTGGATGACACGCAATTGCGTAGTTTATCTGAACGCCTATCTTATTTACGCGAATTAGAGACCCGCCGCGCTGCTGTGCTTGAGGCAATCAAAGGCCAAGGAAAATTGACCGACAGCTTGTCAGCCGCCTTGGCCAAGGCGCAAACCAAAGCACAGCTAGAAGACCTGTATTTGCCCTTTAAGACAAAAAGGCGCACGAAGGCGATGATCGCGCGTGAAAACGGGCTGGAGCCTCTGCTTGAACAGATTTTAAAGGATCGACGTGTGGATCCTGAACATGCGGCCCAAGCCTATTTGAACACCGAAGTGGGCAGTGTCAAAGACGCACTGAATGGCGCCCGGGACATTTTGACAGAACGTCTGTGTGAGACGGCTGAACTGTTGGGGCGTGTGCGGCAGTATCTAAAAGCCGAAGCTGTTGTAACGGCCAAAGTCGTTGCTGGGCAAGAGGGCCAAGGTGCGAAGTTCGCAGACTATTTCGACCATGTTGAGCGTTGGAAAGATATGCCTTCGCACCGTGCTCTGGCCGTGTTGCGGGGGGCGAGTGAAGGTGTCTTGACGGTGAACATCGCGCCTGTAGATGACGCTGGTGTCGCACGTGCAGAGACTATGGTCGCCGCTATATTGAATGTGCGCAGTCAAAGTGCTGCAGACAACTGGTTGCGTAAAGTCGCCGGTTGGGCGTGGCGGGTAAAATTGTCAGTGTCGATGATGACTGAGCTGATGGGGGAGCTGCGTACACGTGCGCAAGGTGAAGCGATTTCCGTGTTTGCGCGCAATCTGAAAGATCTGCTCTTTGCAGCGCCAGCCGGTGCGCGACCGACCCTTGGGTTGGATCCGGGCATTCGCACCGGCGTTAAGGCGGCAGTGGTTGATGCAACCGGGAAATTGCGTGCTACAGCAACGTTATACCCATTTCAGCCCAAGAATGACCTGCGTGGAGCTCAGACGATTATTGCCAAATTAATCGCGGATCACGGGATCGAGCTGATTGCGATTGGCAACGGCACCGCCAGCCGCGAAACGGATCGTATGGTGGCGGAGGTTTTGACGCATTTACCGGCTTCGATCAAAGCGCCCACAAAGGTCGTGGTATCGGAAGCCGGAGCCTCGGTCTATTCCGCATCCGAGTTGGCCGCGCGCGAATTTCCCGATTTGGATGTCAGTCTACGTGGGGCGGTTTCTATTGCGCGCCGTCTGCAAGATCCTTTGGCGGAACTGGTCAAAATTGAACCGAAATCTATTGGGGTCGGGCAATATCAACATGATGTGGATCAGCATAAATTGTCCAAATCCCTTGAAGCGGTGATCGAGGATGTGGTGAATGCCGTGGGTGTGGATCTAAATATGGCGTCTGCTCCGCTGTTGGCGCATGTCTCTGGTCTTGGGCCCGGTTTGGCCGAAGCGATTGTCGCGCATCGTGATGCCAACGGTGCCTTTGCGACACGCAAGCAGTTGCTAAAGGTTGCGCGTCTGGGACCTAAGGCCTTTGAGCAATGTGCAGGGTTCTTACGTATTCGAGATGGCAAAGAACCACTGGATGCTTCGTCGGTACACCCAGAGGCCTATGGTGTGGCACGTAAAATTGTTTCGGCTTGTGGGCGCGATATCCGTCAAATTATGGGAGATGAAAACGCTGTTGCAACGTTACGGGCCGAGGATTTTGTCGACGAAAGTTTTGGCCTGCCAACCGTGCGCGATATTTTAACCGAGATGAAAAAGCCGGGGCGGGATCCTCGCCCAAGTTTCGTGACCGCTTCGTTTGCCGATGGTGTTGAGACAATAAATGATCTCAAACCGGGGCAGGTGCTTGAGGGGACTGTGACCAATGTCGCGGCCTTTGGAGCTTTTGTGGATGTTGGCGTGCATCAAGACGGGTTGGTTCATGTCAGCCAATTGGCAGATCGATTTGTTAAAGACCCTCATGACGTAGTGAAAACAGGGCAGGTGGTGAAGGTTACAGTCGTTGAGGTTGATGTTGCTCGAAAACGTATTGGTCTTACGATGAAAAAAGACGGTGGTGCGTCAGCCAAGGAAGAACGAAACGCACGCGGGCCTGCGAAAGGATCCGGTAGAAAATCGACGTCGGAAAATAAGGCACGCACAAGTAGGGACGCGCGCGGTTCTTCAAGGCAAACAGACGCCACAGATCACCGCAAGAGTGCGCCGAAACAACAAACCGCAGGTGCGCTGGGCGCAGCACTGAGGGATGCGTTTAATAAGAGATAATTGGGATGTGTAAGAGCGGCCCGAGAGAGATAGGTCCTAGACATCAATGGACGGAGAGTTGGGGGCCATTGGGCGTAAACTGCACAGTATGGCCGGCTGCGATTTCCCGTTGAAACAGGGCCTCTAAGGCGGTCAAGGCATGCTTGCGCCCGGAATCGATCAAACGCTGGCGACATGAAATCGGCGTGTTATTTGCAAATCCGCTTGCGGCATGAGCCCAAATTATCGGATGAAGCACGTGCAGGTGATTGTGTACAAGCCAGCGTGTGCTTTCACGAAATTCGCTATGAGCCGCTTGTGTTTCTGTATCAAGATGTGCGCGGGTTCCGCAAAATGTGTCTTTTAAGGTAACCAGACAGTAGGCCGTAAGCAAATTGACCATTTCTTGATCTTTGGAATGCTCTACAATATCGATCAAACCATCAAGGAATGCGCGCATATTTACATGTGCACTTGCTGTTGGATCATTGGCTAAGGCATCAAAATAAACCCACGTATATCCTCCCGCGCCCCAATGCGTTTGAGTCCGAGCGGCGGCACGCAACGCTTGCACTTCCAGCTCTTCATAGGATCCGCCGTTTTGCGGCAACAGCTGATTGCCCAAAGCGCGCATGTGTCGTGGGTTACATGGTGCTAGATCAATTAGGCGACCATAGTGCGTTACGATCTGTTCAATAGGGTGATTTATTCCTGCAAAAAGGGCGCATTGTGCAGCAAGCGTTAGCGGGCTTTCTTGCGCCAGAGGTTTTTCTGAACCTTCTGCAGGAATTGCAGTCTTAAGTTCTTTTAGCAAAGCTTGAGCGCGCTCAAAATGGGCGATGCCGCGCTTTTTATAAGCGGTTTTATACTTTGTGCTACTGACCGCCGCATCGCGACAATTCCAAGCCAAGTCAATATGCGCCAAAGCAACCAATGTTGTCATAAGCTCTGGGCGCTTTAGCTCGATACGAATGCGTTCAAGTGCCATAATCCCATCTAAAACAATTGCGTGATTTGGGTCCAAATCGTCGTGCAAGGCATGTTCTGCGGTATTGATCACATCGGCGCGTGCGCCAAAGGCCAACAGATCAGCCACGGGTGTCCGCGTGGATGTTTTGCTGTGCGTTCGATCTGCTTCACTTAGTTCTCGAAGCAAGATATCCCACTTGTCTTGCCGAGCAAGGAACTGCCCTCGCGCCATTGCGGTTTCGATGTCTGCGCCTTCGTCGATCGTTTCAGCAATTTGTATTTGCAATTGAGACGAAAGCATTGCTTCTGGCGCTAGTGTGCTACGACGTGCCCAGAGGTTTGTGAGATTGAAGGGGCGCTTGAGGACCTTTTGTATAATAGCCTCGGGGTGCGTAATTTTGGTGAATAAAGGCAGTTTGTCAAATTTCGATACAAGGGGACGTAGGGCATGTAAGGCATGGTACTTTGCCGTGTTTGCCTCTGTTTCATCGGTAATGCGGGACATATAATTTTCCAAACTATGGCTGTCGTTACCTTAGAAATAGAGTCGGAAAACTTTAGGGCGCAAACATGGCAGTTCAGCGAATTTTGCTGGATACCTTCGGTTTATCGCTTTGAAAATAATCGATTATTGCGCGAAAAGAAGTTAATTTGATCGTAAACCCTTTACTGATGCGATTTAGAAAACAGTAAAATGGTGTTGTTTTGTCGCGATGTTACGTGCAGCTAGTGCTGCTTCCATCATTTTACGAGGCGGAGTAACGTCCGGCGGTAGGGTATGATCTGTGCCACGCTGGGTGTGTAGGATCATGCGAATAGATAAATCCCAACGGGTGATCATATCAACATGGGCAATCTGTGCTAATGCGATCTCTCCAGACGCGTGTGGGCTGTTCCAGATGAACTGCTGGTCATCCAGCCGGACCCAGCTGCGCGGGTTTTGCCAGAGCTCCCAGAGGGCGGGGGCAAGCGGTAAAGCGAGGGCGGTCATCAGCCACAGTTTAATTTGCGCGACCACCGTGAGCACGGCGAGGCCAACCAGCCATGCCGAAATCGCCAGCATGGCTGTTGTCGAGCGCGCATTGCGTTCAAAATAGAACACGGATGCTGTGGACGCAGAAGCCTCTGTTTTAGGCATTCAAAATACGATTGACCATTTCAGATGTGTCGCGGCTAAGGTTTGGACTTGCGAGGAAACTGGACAATGCAGCCTTCATCTGTGTTTGTCGCGCATTATCATAGCGCGTCCAGCTTTGGAATGCGGTGCACATGCGCGCGGTTGTTTGTGGGTTGAGCGGATCAAGCGCAATCAATTTATTGGCTAAAAGCGTATACGCGCGCCCATCAACGTGGTGGAACCCTGCATGATTGCCAGCCAACGCGCCCATGACGGCACGGAACCGATTGGGGTTCTTCATGTCAAACAATGCATGTTGCGTGAGGCGTTGGGCCGTGTCGGCGGCAACTTCGGGCTTGGCTGTGCTCACCTGAAGAGCGAACCACTTGTCCATCACCAGCCGGTCGTCTTTCCATTGATCAAAAAACGCTTGGCTTTGTGTTGTGCCGTTTTGAGCATTTAACAAACAAGCCAAGGCCGTCAGTTGTACGGTCATATTGTCAGCGGCACTATATTGCGCAGCTGCGGTGTCACCTCCGTCAAGGCGTGTCATGAGGCTAAGGATACTGCCGTTAAGGCTACGCTTGCCCGCACTTTCTGCGTCGGGGCTGTATGGACCATCAACAGCGGTTGCTGCATATAATCTGGGTAAGCTATCCGATAGGCTCTGCGCCAAACCCTGTGCAAAGGTTTCTGCAGCGTCATAAATTGCGGCTGGATCAGGAACGATATCGCGTTCGCTTAATGTCTGGGCGATTTCCGATTGTGACGGCGCAGACATCACCAAGGCGCGAAATGCCGGATCCAGGTTATCGTCGCGTATGAGGCTGGTGAGTGCCTGCATATACTGGGCATCGGGGGCGACACCTTGGGTGATCATATCTATGCGGGCTTCGCGGGCAAGGGTGCGACCGGCCTCCCAGCGGTTAAAAGGATCGGTGTCGTGAGCCAGTAAGAATGCCCGTTCTTCTGCGCTGCTGTCACGTGACAAGATAACAGGGGCAGAGAACTCTCGCAGAATCGAGGGCACGGGTCTCGCAGCCAAGCCGGTAAAGTCAAAGCTCTGGCTAGCCTCGGTCATCTCTAAAACCCGTGTGGGGACAACCTCTGATCCATCGGGGGCAAGCAAACCAACGGCAATTGGTATTACTCGTGGAGGCTTTGTTTCTTGGCCAGGGGTTGGTGGTGTGGTTTGCTCAAAGGTGAGCGTATATGTGCCGTCGTTAAACTGTTCTTTGACACTCAAACGCGGAGTGCCCGCGTTGCTGTACCAATGTTTAAATTGTGACATGTCACGGCCTGTGGCGTCTTCAAAGACTTTGAGCCAATCTTCGATCGTGCAAGCCTGTCCGTCGTGACGTGTGAAATAGAGATCCAATGCCTTGTAGTAGGCGACGTCCCCAACCAAACGTTTCAGCATGCCGATGACTTCGGCACCTTTTTCATAGACGGTTGCAGTATAGAAATTATTGATCTCTTGGAAGGCATCTGGGCGCGGCGGGTGCGCCAGTGGACCATTGTCTTCGGGAAATTGACGGCCACGCAGGTCAATGACATCGCTGATCCGTTTTACAGGTTCAGAACGCATATCAGCAGTGAACTGTGCGTCGCGGTAGACGGTTAAACCTTCTTTGAGACACAGTTGAAACCAGTCACGACAGGTAATACGATTCCCGGTCCAGTTGTGAAAATACTCATGAGCAATAATGGCCTCGATACGTTCGAAATTTGCATCTGTAGAGGTTTCAGGGCTGGATAAAACACAAGAAGAGTTGAAAATGTTCAAGCCTTTGTTTTCCATAGCCCCCATGTTGAAGTCATCAACTGCGACAATGTTAAACAGCTCTAGGTCGTATTCGCGACCATAAACGTCTTCGTCCCATTTCATTGATTTTTTCAGGGCTTCCATCCCAAAGGCGCATTTGGTTTCATCACCGGGGCGCACCCAAATATTCAACTCAACATCACGTCCAGACATGGTGGTAAAGCGATCCGGGTGATTGATCAGATCACCGGCAACCAGTGCGAATAAATAGGCAGGTTTTGGCCACGGATCATGCCATTGGGCAAAGCCGGACCCTTGTTCGCCCTTATTGCCGTTGGACAGCATGACGGGTTCATCACTTTCGATACGCACCGTAAAGACTGACATCACATCAGGACGGTCGGGGTAATAGGTGATTTTGCGAAACCCTTCGGCCTCGCATTGGGTACAGTACATGCCGTTTGACATATAAAGCCCCTCAAGGGCGGTGTTGCCAGCAGGGTCAATCTCGACTTCGGCTTCCCAGATGAAAGTTTGGTCCGGCACATCACAGCGCAAGCCTCCGTCGACCAATTCTGGCGTTACGGTCATGCCGTCGATTTTGGCCGAGATCAGTTTGAGCATTTCACCATGTAGGAAAAACGTTGGGTCGGCAGCAGCTTCTTTGGGGGTGAACGTGATCTTTGAAATCACCCTTGTCTGGGTGGGAGCAAGACGAAAGGTGAGCTCGACACTGTCTACGTCAAAGCCAAAAGGCGTGTAGTCTTTGAGATAGATGGTTTCAGGCGCGGTTGCGATATTCATGTGATTGTCCTGCTCTTGCACTGGGCGATGGTATTGCACCGCGTTTGCCTATTGGTAGAAGTGAACAAAACCCGGGGCAAGAGGTCAGGTAGAATCTTGTCCAAGTCTTGCCTATGAAACAGGCGCTGTCGTTGTGACCTGTGTATGAAAGAGCGTTTCGCAGATCTCTTGTTGCAAAGCGCGTTTTGCCATAACAGGTTAGATAACTGACCAGACGGAGGGAACCGGATATGCTAGAAATCTATGGGATGCAGATTGCACCGGAACTTGTCACCTTTATCGAAGATAAGGCTTTGCCAGGGACCGGCATCAGCCCGCAGACGTTTTGGACTGGCTTGGGCGGTTTGGTTAATGGCATGGGGCCACAAAATCGGGCACTCTTGGCAAAACGGACGGAGTTGCAGGATAAGATCGACGGATGGCATCAATCTCGGCAAGGACAGCCGCATGATGCGGTCGCATACGAGGCATTTCTGCGTGAAATTGGTTATATTGCAGCCGAAAGCCCGTCGTTCGAAATAGAGACGACAAATGTTGATCCCGAAATTGCGAATTTGGCCGGACCGCAATTGGTGGTGCCGATCACCAATGCGCGTTTTGCTCTGAATGCGGCCAATGCGCGCTGGGGCAGCTTATATGATGCGCTCTATGGGACAGATGCTATCGGTGACCTGCCGCGCACCCGCAGTTTCGATCAGGCGCGCGGGGATCGCGTGATCGCTTGGGGTCGGGTCTTTTTGGATGAAACATTTGCTCTCACCGAGGGATCTTGGGAAGACGTCACAGGTCTTTCTATCGTTGACGGCGCCTTGGTTCCGGCACTCGCTGAGGCGACGCAGTTTGCGGGCTATGTAGGCACGGCCGAACAGCCGTCACGGGTGGTGCTCAAGAATAATGGCCTGCACGTGATCCTTGAGATTGATGCACAGGGCGACATTGGCAGTGGTGACGCTGCTGGTATCAATGACATCACGCTCGAGGCTGCTTTGTCGACGATTATGGACTGCGAAGATTCCGTCGCAACTGTCGATGCCGCTGACAAGGTTTTGGCCTATTCCAATTGGTTGGGCCTGATGCAGGGCAATCTGAGCGCCGAGGTGGCTAAGGACGGCGGATCCTTCACGCGGGTTTTGAATGACGATCTGGCGTACACAACCGCAGCTGGCGAGAGTGCCGTTCTAAAAGGACGCTCACTTTTGTTGGTGCGCAATGTTGGCCACCTCATGACAAATCCGGCGGTTCTGGATAGCGAAGGGCGCGAGGCAGGCGAAGGTTTGCTCGATGCAATGATCACGGTCTTAATCGCAATGCATGACCTCCAAGTGGAGGGCGGCAATTCGGTGCATGGCTCCGTTTATGTCGTTAAACCTAAGATGCATGGTCCGGATGAGGTTGCTTTTGCGGCGCAGATCTTTGACCACGTTGAGGATGTATTGGGCTTGCCGCGCAACACCGTGAAAATCGGTATCATGGACGAAGAGCGTCGCACATCGGTGAACCTTGCGGCTTGTATTCATGCTGCGAAGTCCCGTGTGGCCTTTATTAATACAGGATTTTTAGATCGCACCGGTGATGAAATTCACACTGCCATGGAAGCAGGTCCGATGTTGCGCAAGGGCGATATGAAGTCGACGCCATGGATTAACGCTTACGAGGCGCGCAACGTTGATATCGGGCTGGCTTGTGGTCTGTCAGGGCGTGCGCAAATCGGCAAAGGTATGTGGGCAATGCCGGACCGTATGGGCGAAATGCTTACCGCCAAGGTGACGCACCCTCAGGCAGGGGCAAGCTGTGCTTGGGTGCCGTCGCCCACGGCAGCAGTTCTGCATGCGACGCATTACCATCAGGTTGACGTCTGGGCAGTCCAAGAGGGCCTGCGTGCCAAGGGCGCTCGGGCGACGCTGGGCGAGTTGCTGACTCTTCCATTGTTAACAGGCCAGCCTTTGGATGCCGCCGACATCATGGCAGAAGTAGAAAACAATGCTCAAGGAATTTTGGGTTACGTGGTGCGCTGGATCGATCAGGGTATCGGCTGCTCTAAAGTGCCAGATATTCATGATATCGGCTTGATGGAAGATCGCGCAACATGTCGAATTTCGTCACAAGCACTGGCGAATTGGCTTCATCACTGTGTCGTTCAAGAAACCGATGTGATGGCTGCGATGCAAAAAATGGCGGCAGTGGTTGATGATCAAAACGCAAGTGATGCGGCTTATGTGCCGATGTCCCCCGGTTTTGATGGATTGGCTTTTCAAGCAGCGTGCGATTTGGTGTTTAAAGGGCGCGTACAGCCATCAGGCTATACTGAACCTGTGCTGCATGCACGTCGCTTAGAAAAGAAAGCATCTGTGTAAGGTTTCATGTGTTCAGCTGAATTGGGGTGTCTAATTTCTGTGCGAAATTGAACATAGCTTTGCGCTGAGGCATCGAATTGCACATAAAGATATGTGATCTCTATGATAGAGCTAAGGCTACTCGTTTAGAGTTTTGAATAACTGGAGAATTCTTGTGCGCCCCAAAGTCGGCATTATTGGCAACCCTCATACTGTATATAACACTTATAATGTCCAAGCTGGAGGCGTGTTGAATTGCGAAGCCGTGAACCGAGTTTCGGATTGTTTGCCGTTGGTTGTACCATGTGATCCTGATCTGGTCAGTGTGGAAGAGCTGCTCGAAGCTTTCGATGGATTTCTGCTGACCGGTGCACGTGCCAATGTACATCCTAAGGAATACGGCGAAGAGTTGACTGAGGCTCACGGCATCATGGATGAGGCACGTGATGCAATTACACTCCCCCTTATCCGGGCTTGTGTAGAGCGCGGGCAGCCATTCTTTGGCGTGTGTCGTGGTTTTCAAGAGGTCAATGTTGCGATGGGAGGGTCCTTGTACCCGGAAGTTCGTGATTTGCCGGGGCGGATGAACCACCGTATGCCCCCCGAAGGGACAATCGAAGAAATTTTTGCCCACCGTCATGACGTGACATTACAAGAGGGCGGCGTGTTTCATCGCCTCTTAGGAAAAACATCGATCCCAACCAATACGTTACATGGGCAGGCGGTTAATAAACCCGGTGACCGAATTACCATCGAGGGACGCGCACCGGATGGTACGCCAGAAGCGTTGGTGGTTAAAGATGCACCAGGGTTTACCATGTCTGTGCAATGGCATCCTGAATATCAAGCAGACCTTGATCCTGTCTCGCGCCCGTTGTTTCAAGCTTTCGGGGATGCGGTTCGGGCTTGGCAGGCTTGAGTTTGTGCTAGGAAAGCTAGGACAGGTATTTTGTGTCACAGGCAAATATACGATTAAGGGGATGATGTTTTGTGCCGCTTTGCATGAGTTTTTGTCATGTGGCCCTTTTCTTTTGCCTGATAATCCGCAGTGTGTGCGTAGGAGACAGTGAGGGCGGCACATTCAATTATAACATATCAATGGGGCGAAGTGTGCAGAGTTAAAACATCTCGCCGCGCTGACATAGGGCGCAGCGATTAAGGGTTAAAGGTAAAATGTCAAATCAGCACTGTATGAGGTGTTGATCTCGCAAAAGCGGGGACATCGAGAATAAGATGGGGGAAATATTGTGAAGATAGGGACACCGAAAGAGGTCTTTAATGGTGAAGCCAGGGTCGCGATGACACCTGACTCTGCACTTCAATTACAGAAACTAGGATACGATTGCATCATCGAAAGTGGTGCTGGTACATTGGCGGGATTTTCTGACGCAAGCTACCAGACTGCTGGGGTGAGCGTTGTTGAAACAGCTGCCGATCTATGGGGTGCGGCAGACATAATCGCCAAAGTTCGCCAACCTGATGACGCGGAACTACAGTATTTAACAGCTGATAAGACATTAATCTCATTCTTTAACCCTGGCGGGAATGCTGAGGGGATGGAACAAGCCAAGTCCGCAGGTGCAACTGTGGTTGCTATGGAAATGGTTCCACGGATTTCCCGTGCGCAGAAAATGGATGCTTTGTCATCCATGGCCAATATCGCAGGCTACCGTGCGGTGATCGAAGCGGGTAACAATTTTGGTCGCTTTTTTACCGGACAAATTACAGCTGCAGGCAAGGTTCCCCCGGCTAAAGTTTTGGTCGTTGGCGCAGGCGTTGCTGGACTGGCCGCGATTGGAACATCGACCAGCCTTGGAGCCGTCACTTACGCCTTTGATGTACGTCCAGAAGTCGCTGAACAGGTCGAAAGCATGGGCGCAGAGTTCGTTTATCTCGACTTTGAAGACGAAGCTACAGATGGGGCTGCAACCGGTGGCTATGCTTCTGTGCAGTCCGAAGAATTCCGCAATGCTCAGCTTGCGAAATTCCGCGAAATCGCCCCTGATATCGATATTGTTATCACCACCGCGCTGATCCCTAATCGCCCAGCCCCCAAGCTGTGGCTCGCGGATATGGTTGCCGCAATGAAGCCTGGTTCGGTTATTGTTGACCTCGCAGCAGAACGTGGTGGCAATGCAGAAGGGACTGTTCCGGACGAAAAAATTGTCACCGACAACGGGGTGACGATCATTGGGTATACCGATTTCCCGTCCCGCATGGCGTCACAGGCCTCTAGCCTTTATGCCACCAACATTCGTCATATGATGACAGATCTGACCCCTGAAAAAGATGGTCAAGTCGTACATGATATGGAAGACGACGTGATCCGTGGTGCAACCGTAACTCACGCGGGCGAGATCACATTTCCACCACCGCCTCCCAAAATCAAAGCCATTGCGGCGCAGAAAAAACCAGAGGTCAAGGAACTCACTCCTGAGGAGTTACGTGCCCAAGAGACCGCAGCCTTCAAGGCACAAACCAAGACGCAAGTTACCTTGCTGACGATTGGTGGCCTGCTGTTGTTGGGGGTTGGCTTGGTTGCACCGGCCAGCTTTATGCAGCACTTTATCGTGTTTGTTTTGTCGGTATTTATCGGTTTCCAAGTCATTTGGAATGTCAGCCACAGTCTACACACGCCTTTGATGGCGGTGACCAATGCGATTTCGTCTATTATTATTCTGGGCGCGGTCATGCAGGTTGGTTCTGGCTCTGCTCTGGTGATCCTGCTGGCAGGCTTGGCGATCTTTATGGCAGGCATTAACATCTTTGGTGGCTTCCTTGTGACGCGGCGCATGCTCGCCATGTTCCAGAAATCTTAAGGGGAGGGTAAACAGATGGATTTTGGTTTTACCACAGCGGCTTATGTGGTCGCGGCTGTCTTAATGATCCTCTCGCTTGGAGGATTAAGCGGTCAAGAAAGTGCCAAACGTGCGGTTTGGTATGGAATTGTTGGCATGGCACTGGCTGTCGTTGCCACCTTGGTCGGCCCGGGTGCAGGCCTTTGGATTGTTTCGCTGATCTTGATCGGGTGTGGTGGCATTATTGGCTATCTCTTGGCGTCGAAAGTCGAAATGACTCAAATGCCAGAATTGGTTGCGGGTATGCATGCATTGGTTGGGCTTGCAGCGGTGTTTGTTGGCCTTAACGCCCATATCGAGTTGGGTCATGTACAAGCAATGGATGCAGAGGCCAAACACGCGCTAGACGGGTTTGCCGCTCTCTTGGCTAAAAAGTCTGGGGTTGAGATCGGCATCCTGCGGGTCGAACTGTTCTTAGGTGTCTTTATCGGTGCCGTGACCTTTACCGGTTCATGGGTTGCCTATGGGAAACTTGCAGGAAAACTGTCGTCAAAGGCATTTAAACTGCCTGGGGGGCATGGACTGAATATTGCTGCGGCAGCCATCTCGGTCATTGCCTTGTTCTGGTACTGCAATACTGGTGGCTTTTTACCATTGGCAGTCATGACATTGGCGGCGCTGTTTATTGGTTTCCATCTGATTATGGGCATCGGTGGCGCGGATATGCCAGTTGTTGTTTCGATGCTCAACAGCTATTCGGGCTGGGCAGCTGCGGCGATTGGTTTTAGCCTTGGAAATGATCTTTTGATCGTGGTTGGTGCGCTGGTTGGCTCTTCTGGTGCGATCCTATCCTACATCATGTGTAAGGCGATGAACCGCTCGTTTATCAGCGTGATCCTAGGCGGATTTGGTGGCAGCACTGGCCCTGCGATGGAAGTCGAAGGCGAACAAATCGCAATCGATTCTGATGGCGTGGCAACCGCTTTGAACGAAGCTGATAGTGTTGTGATCATCCCGGGCTATGGTATGGCAGTCGCGCAGGCACAGCAAAACGTCGCTGAACTGACCCGCCGTTTACGCGCCAAAGGCAAAGAGGTTCGTTTTGCTATCCACCCTGTTGCCGGGCGTTTGCCGGGGCACATGAATGTCCTGCTTGCCGAAGCCAAGGTGCCTTATGACATCGTGATGGAAATGGACGAAATCAATGACGACTTCCCTGAAACGGACGTAGCAATCGTCATCGGTTCCAATGACATCGTGAATCCCGCCGCACAAGAAGATCCGAACTCTCCAATCGCAGGTATGCCTGTTCTTGAGTGCTGGAAGGCCAAGCAGGTGTTTGTCTCTAAGCGTGGGCAGGGAACGGGGTATTCAGGGATTGAAAACCCTTTGTTCTACAAAGAAAACACACGCATGTTCTATGGTGACGCGAAAGCGTCCTTGGATACGCTGCTAAAATTGATTGACTAAAATCGGTGTATATCAATGGAAAACCCCACTCCTGTGAGTGGGGTTTTTTTGTATCATGCTTTATAAGTTGCATGACTGCATCTACCCAAGGTAGTATCGTCCTTTGTTGAATTTCAACCATCGCTAAGATCTTGGTATATGCGGAAGCTGTGTGACCGTTTCAGGATATGTCTCACGTCCAAACTCACGGCCTAGACCTGTGTGGTAGCAGTGGGGCAGGATTCTAAATCCGAGTTGTTGAAGCACATGACTGTTTTCAGGTCACTTGGATCAACTTTACGTGGTAGTATCTCACGAAAATTCGATCCGTGGCGGTCATTTTGCGATTGCTTTGAAAAGCTACCTTTGCGAAACCCATTCGATCTTGTACCAAGTTGGTGCAAAATATTGAAAAGTAGGCCATGCCAGTTCAAAGTGAAGCTGTTTCTCAGCACGACACCGCCCGCCCTGCAAAGGAATGGATTAGAATTCTCGCTGATTATCGTGAGTCAGATACGAAACGAAGTTCATACGAGCTTGCCATTACTTTGGGCCCATTTGTGGTTTTATGGGGCTTGGCTTGGTGGACCATGTCGATAAGTTATTGGCTGACGTTCTTGATTTCTCTTATCAATGCAGCCTTCTTGTTACGTTTGTTTTGTATTCAGCACGATTGCGGGCATGGATCCTTTTATCAAAACCGGACGGTGAGTGATTGGGTCGGGCGTGCGATCGGCGTCTTGACCTTGACACCGTATGATGTGTGGCGACGTTCGCATTCTATTCACCACAGCTCGTCTGGGAATTTAGGACGTCGTGGCATGGGCGACATTCATACTAAAACGGTTCAAGAATATCGTGAGCTGACACCATATAACCGCTTGGTCTACAGACTGTACCGTAATCCCGTTGTCTTGTTTGGTTTAGGACCGAGTTATCTGTTTCTTTTACAAAACAGATTGCCACTGGGGTTGATGGACAAGCTAACCTATTGGATCAGCGCAATGAGCACGAATGCTGCGCTGTTTTTATGGCTTGCCATTGTTTTGTACTTTGGTGGCTTGGCGCCTATACTATTGATTTTCCTGCCCTCTACTCTCCTTGCGGGAACCGCAGGGGTTTGGTTGTTTTATGTGCAGCATCAATTTGAGACCACACATTGGGATTCTGAGGAAGATTGGCAACTACACGAAGCTGCATTAAAGGGGAGCTCGCACTACGTCTTGCCGCCGGTATTGCAGTGGGTGAGCGCCAATATCGGCATACACCATGTGCATCACCTTTATAGCCGCATTCCATTCTACCGGCTGCCTGAGGTATTGCGAAACCATACGGAACTAGCAGAATGTAATCGTATGACGATCCGTGAAAGTTTCCATAATGCGCGACTGCATCTATGGGATGAAAACTCCAAACGTCTGATTTCCTTTGCCCAAGAAAAGGCTCTTTAATATCCGGTCTGCATACTTTGCCTAAGGCGGCAAATTTGCTCTGGTGTCCTTCCTGTGTGGATCTGGTCGTTTGGGTCTATAAGCTAGGGTAGATGATCACATAGCACTGAGAACACTATGTACGTAAAAAAGGCCACCTAAAGGGTGGCCTTTTTATTATCAGTAAGAGCTATCTTTAACGGCCTCGAATACGAGGATCTAAGGCGTCGCGCAATCCATCGCCCAGATAATTCACTGACAGCACACTGAGCGAGATCATTACGCCCGGCCAAATCACACGCTCGGGATAGAGTGTCATACGGTCGACGGAATCGTTCAGCAACCGTCCCCACGTTGGGAAATCTGGTGGAAAGCCAAATCCAAGGAATGACAAAGCAGATTCTGTGATAATCGCTGTGGCAATTCCTAAGGTGGCCGAGACCATGATCGGTGACAGCACGTTGGGAAGGATGTGACGATTAATAATCTTACCAGACTTCGTTCCGATTGAGCGGGCGGCGAGAATAAATTCACGTTCTTTGACGGCGAGGACATCACCACGCACGATACGCGCTGTGGGCATCCAAGACGTGATCCCGATAAGGCAGACGATGAGAACAAAGACCCCAGCTTCTGGGCCGATACTCAAAGACAGGCTTTCGCGGAACAATACAGCTGCAACCAAGATCATCGGCAGCAAGGGCAGGGCGAGGAACAGATCACATAGACGCATCAAGAGGCCATCGAGGCGTTTAAAGTAGCCTGCGATAACGCCAATGAATGTCCCCAGTACCAATGCAAGGATCATAGCTGTCATGCCAACTGCGAGCGACACACGGCCGCCAAACATCAGACGTGCCAGCATATCGCGGCCCAGATTATCGGTGCCCAAAGGATAGGCCCAGTTCACCTTTGCAGAGGGGTCCCAAAGTCCGTGATAAATCGGGCGCATATCGCGTAATTTGATAAAATCTCGACCAGTGGGGACAAACGTTGCGTTGTTCCAATAGATCCATGGCCCGACAACGACCCCAAAGAGGATGATCAGGAAAAATAGCCCACCTATCAATGCGCCTCGATGGGATTTGAACTGCTGCCACACATCCTGCCACTGGCTGCGCGCAGTGGAGAGATCTGGAGTTTCGGTTTGGGTGGTTTCAGTCATAACGAATCCTTGGATCGAGGACGCCATACAGGACATCTGCGATCAGGTTGAACAGAACGATCAACACAGCAAATATAAAAGTGAGGGTCTGCACCATTGGCAGATCATTAGCTTCGATGGCGGTGATCAATAGTTGGCCAATTCCATTCACTTTGAACACTTGTTCGGTGATGATTGCGCCGCCAAAAATCGACGGAATGCCAAGAGCGATAACTGTGACAACCGGAATCATAGAATTGCGTAATACATGGGCCATGACCACGACGTATTCACCCAGACCTTTGGCCCGTGCTGTACGCACATAGTCCTGGTTCAGGTTGTCCAGCATTGAAGCCCGCATGAACCTGCTGAGCTGGGCTGTGATCTGCAAAGCCAAAACCATCACAGGCATGACCATCTGTTGCAGCTGTTTCACGAAGCTGTCCCAATCAGTGACTTTGAGCGTGGTATCGTAGATTGATGGGAACCAGCCCAGTTGCACGGAAAAGATCACGATCACCAAAACGCCCGAGAAAAACGGAGGTACGGAAAAGCCGACCATGGACACAAAGGTGCCGAGTTGATCAAACCAACTGTACTGACGGTAGGCGGAATAGATACCGATCGGAAGGGCAATCAGGATTGCGACAACATATGCTGTGCCAACCACTGTCAGTGTTTGCGGAATGCGTTGTACAACGACGTCCATAACCGGCGAGCGCGTTTGCCAGGACAACACACGCAATTTGCCATCAGAAAAAGATGTGCCAAAGATGTGGTCAATTAAAACCTGAGGTTCGACCCAGAAGAATTGCACCAGCCATTTCCAAAATCGGATATGTGTCGGCTCGCCCAAGCCCAAGGCGATACGCATTTTTTCACGGACTTCGGCGGGGACGGTTAGGGGCACCTGTGCCATGGGGTCGCTTGGCGCGAGCTCCAGCAACATAAAGATTACGAGGCTGATAAACAGCAGCGTAGGGACCGCCACTATCAACCTGCGTATGGTAAAAGTCAGCATAGTGCGGACGCCTTTAGATTGGAATATTTGTGTCACAGCCTGAAAGAATAGGCTGTTGACTGAATTTGCAGTGACACGAAAGCAGGCCCCGAAAAAAACGGAGCCTGCGTGTTTTTGTTACCGTTACTTAATACGGTACCAATCTGCGATGTTCCACAATTCGGTATCCCAAACGTTCAGATCAACGCCGCCCAATGTGTTAGACACACCAGATAAACGACCACGGTGAACCAGTGGGATCATGCCGCCTTTTTCAAAGATGATAGTGTTGAGTTGCTGACCCAGCTCGATGCGCTTGCTCATCTCAATGGTGTTCTTGAGTTCTGCATAGACGGTTTCAAACTCCTCATCGCAGAAACGCGCGATGTTTTCACCTTGCCACTGGTTGTCAGGGCTTGGAGCTTGGGCGCAGACACCTTTGCCAAAGTAGGCTTGAGGGTCAGTGCCGTTAAAGGTGTTGGCGTACATTTCTACATCGGCATAGAATTTCTGGAAAGTGTCAGGAGAACCTGGGTCACCACCAAAGAAGACAGAGCCATTGACGTTGCGTAATTCTGTTTCAATACCAATTTCGCTCCACCACTGTTTGATCAGGGCTTGGAAATCTTGGCGAACAGCATTTGTGGAGGTCTGGTACAGCATGCTAAGCGGCACACCGTCTTTTTCGCGAACGCCGTCGCCGTCGGTGTCGACGATACCTGCTGCATCAAGCATCGCATTGGCGCCTGCGATGTCTTGTACGTCACAGCCTTCAGGGCTGATAGCATAGACTTCAGGGGCGGGAACCCAAGAGCAGGTGACCTTGCCCGCTTTGCCATAACCGATTTCAACCAGCAATTCGCGGTCGATAGCCATGGACATTGCTTTGTAGACCGCTGGGTCAGACAAGAACGGGTGAGGGCGTACAACAGAGCGCTCGTCTGGGCCAAGGGCCGGATCGGGATTGGTGTTGTTGAGCATGATGCGCTCAAGCAAAGGACCAAAGCCTGCGACGGCTTTACCTTTTCCGCCGGCTTCCATTTGCGCGATCACGTCGGGCGCAAGCTGGAGGTTCCATGCATAGTCATATTCGCCGGTTTCCATAACCGCACGACCTGCAGCAGTTGCGTCACCGCCACCTTTGAGTAACACGCGACCAAAGGCAGGTTTCGCCGGATCACGATACATGTCGTTGGCAGTCAATGTGATTACGTCGTTTGGTTTGAACTCTTCGACGACGAAAGGACCTGTGCCGATCGGGTTAAAGTTCGCCTCGGTGCATTCAGGCGCTTTGGCGCCGGTGCAGTTTTCAAATTGTGCTTTTTGGATAATGGGACTTTCGACACCAACAAACGGACCGTAAGGCGCGGGAGTTGGGCCTTCGAATGTAATTACAACGGTCAAATCATCTGGTGTATCAACCGAAGCAACGCCATCGAATTTGGAAAGTTGCGCACAACCACCTTCTGGGTCAGTGCAATAGTCATAGGTGAATTTCACATCAGCGGATGTAACAGCACTCCCGTCAGACCATTTCAAGCCGGGTGTGATCTTCCAAGTGATGGTCGTCAGGTCTTCGCTGATGCCGCCATTGTCGACTGTTGGCACTTCGCTTGCGAGCCAAGGGACAATGGCACCGGATGCATCATAACGCGCCAGTGGTTCTAGCACGAGGGACGATGCTTCGGTGTCTTTTGTGCCACCGCTCAAGAACGGGTTCATGATGGACGGGGCTTGCCAGTAAATAAGGTTAACCTGACCATCGGCACCACGCTCTGCAAAAGCTGAAGGGGCCAATGCTGCAGATGCAACAGCACCGAGCAATAGGGACTTAAACGTCATAGATCTCTCCGTTGTCGACCACAGACTGAATCTGTGGGGGTGTCAGGCGTTTTCTTAGCCTAGATTATTATTGCACGTCAGCGGCTTACGTTTCAGCAAGTGAAAAGCGCCTTAGATTGCGCAAACGTGATGTAGCCAATCGAAAACCACTTTGGGGCAAAAATCAAATGCTGAATTCAAATGAGGCCATTCTAATTTTGCATGTGATTTTTTTTTGACCATATGGTTTACTCTGCGAAAGTATATGCGTGTTTTGCGCACACAAGTATTAAAACGAAAGGGCGTTCGATGCTGGATCAGCCAATTGCACAAGTCAAAGGTCTGCGGGTGGAATTTACCACCAAAGACGGGCCCGTTGTTGGTGTGAAGGATGTCTCTTTTGATGTTCAAGCCGGTGAAACCCTATGTATCGTTGGGGAGTCAGGGTCAGGGAAATCGGTTTCGTCCCTGTCATTGATGCGCTTGATTGAATTCGGCGGCGGGACGATTGCAGGTGGAGAATTACTGTTCAATCGTGCCACCGGTGAGACACAGGATTTGGCAAATGCCGAAGCGGATTTGATGCGTCAGATTCGTGGCAACGAGATCGGGATGATCTTCCAAGAACCGATGACAGCTCTCAATCCGGTGTTCACAATAGGCCGCCAGTTGACCGAAGGCCTACGTTTGCACAAGGGATTGACTAAAAAAGAGGCAGATGACCGGGCAATCGAATTGCTGAAACAGGTCCGTATTCCTGAAGCTGAGCGTCGGATGAAACAATATCCGCATGAGTTGTCAGGTGGTATGCGCCAGCGAGTCGTGATTGCCATGGCGCTAGCATGCGAACCGCGGTTGTTGATCGCTGACGAACCTACAACGGCCTTGGATGTGACGATCCAAGCTGAAATTTTGGCGTTGATGGATCGTCTTAAACGCGAAACAGGCACGGCCGTGATGTTTATCACCCATGATATGGCTGTTGTTGCACAGATGGCGGACCGAGTCGTTGTGATGTTCCGCGGCAATAAGGTCGAAGAGGGCAGCGTTTCTGAAATTTTCGACAACCCCCAACATGACTACACTAAATCTTTGCTGGCGGCGGTTCCCAAACTTGGTGAGATGACGGGCAAGGCCTATCCCGAACCCATGAGATTAATGGGCGACACGGTTTCTGATCCTAAGCCCATCAAAGGCACGGATGAAGTGTTGTTAAATGTGGAGAACCTAACCACGCGCTTTGCAGTGAAAGGGGGATTGCTGCGTCGCACTGTCTCGCTTGTACATGCGGTCGAGGATGTATCCTTTAAAGTGTTCAAAGGTCAGACTCTTAGTCTGGTGGGCGAATCCGGATGTGGGAAGTCCACCTGCGGCCGCTCTATCCTGCGTCTTGTTGATCCAACGTCAGGGCGTGTGAATTTTGAGGGCCAAGATATATTGGGTTTGTCCCCCAGTGAGATGCATAAGCAACGCCAAGATATGCAGATGATCTTTCAAGATCCTTATGCGTCGCTGAACCCTCAGATGCAGTTGATGGATCAGGTCGCAGAGCCTTTGTTGAATTACCGCATCGCATCAGGGTCTGAGGTGCAAGACCGTGTGGCAAGCCTGTTTGATCGTGTGCAATTGCCACGCAGCTTTATGACCCGTTTTCCACATGAGATGTCCGGTGGGCAACGCCAACGGATTGCGATTGCACGCGCGCTGGCTTTAAATCCCAAACTTATTGTGGCGGATGAGGCCGTGTCGGCATTGGATGTATCCGTACAAGCGCAGGTTCTGAATTTGATGATGGAATTGCAGGCTGATTTGGGCTTGTCGTTTTTGTTTATCAGCCATGATATGGCTGTGGTTGAACGGGTTTCTCATCAGGTGGGCGTAATGTATCTTGGACGTCTGGTTGAAATTGGCCCACGCGATCGGGTGTTCGAGAACCCATCGCATGCTTATACCCAAGCCTTGATGCGTGCGGTGCCAATTGCGGATCCAAATCGCCGTAAAAGCGAGAAAGATCTGAACTTTAAGCCAATCCCATCACCGATCCATCCTATTGGATACAATCCGGCCCCTTCCGAGTATCTAGAAGTTGAGCCGGGTCATTTTGTATTGACCACAGACAGTGGATATTAACGAGAGAGATATTACATCATGGGAAAGCTTCAAAATACATCCCGACGATATTAAGCGTCGAACATTATTCTTAGGAGAACAATATGCCGGTAAAAAACCGCTTTGCAGAATTACAGGCCGATATAACAGCTTGGCGACGTGATATTCACGAAAACCCCGAAATTTTGTACGAAACCCATCGCACCAGCGCTTTGGTTGCGGAAAAGCTTCGGGAATTTGGTTGTGACGAAGTTGTCGAAGGCATCGGTCGGACAGGCGTTATTGGCGTGATCAAAGGCAAAGTGGATACGGCTGGAAAAGTGGTTGGCCTGCGTGCGGATATGGACGCGCTGCCCATTCATGAGGAAACAGGACTAGAATACGCATCAAAGACTGCGAATGCGATGCATGCCTGCGGCCACGATGGTCACACGGCAATGCTATTGGGTGCAGCGAAGTATTTGGCAGAGACGCGGAATTTCGACGGTACGACTGTGGTGATTTTCCAGCCGGCAGAAGAAGGCGGCGCGGGTGCCAAGGAAATGTGTGATGATGACATGATGGCCCGTTGGAATATCCAAGAGGTCTATGGCATGCACAATTGGCCGGGCATACCAGTTGGTCAGTTCGCAATTCGTCCGGGATCATTTTTTGCGGCGACAGATCAGTTCGAAGTCACCTTTACAGGCCAAGGCG
This sequence comes from uncultured Paracoccaceae bacterium, assembly GCA_947499635.1. Taxonomy (GTDB): domain Bacteria; phylum Pseudomonadota; class Alphaproteobacteria; order Rhodobacterales; family Rhodobacteraceae; genus Epibacterium. The sequence continues at coordinate 107,507 of CANMPD010000003.1, forward strand.
GTCACGCTGCGAAGCCGCATGAAACCATTGATACCACCGTGATGGCTGCGCAGGCCGTACTGGCGTTGCAGACAATTGCGGCCCGTAATGCTGATCCTGTGCATCAGGTTGTCGTGTCCGTAACATCTTTTGAGACCTCCTCAAAGGCGTTCAACGTTATACCAGAACGGGTACAGATGCGCGGCACTGTTCGGACGATGGATGGCGCAGTCCGCGATTTGGCAGAAAAACGCGTGAGTGAGATCTGTAACGGAATAGCGGCGACCTTTGGCGGTACAGCAGAGGTGACGTACCATCGTGGATACCCAGTGATGGTAAACCATTCGGAACAAACCGATTTTGCGGCGAAAGTGGCGCGGGACGTGTCTGGGGATTGTGCAGAAGCACCCCTTGTGATGGGCGGTGAAGATTTTGCCTTTATGCTAGAGGAACGCCCTGGGGCCTATATCCTTGTCGGCAATGGGGATACTGCGGCGGTGCATCATCCTAAGTATAATTTTAGTGATGACGCTATTCCTGCGGGATGCAGCTGGTGGGCGGAAATCGTCGAACAGCGCATGCCTGCAGCTTAATCTTTATAAAAAGGGCGGGGGATTTCCCCCGCCTGCTGTTGCTCAACACGCTTACGCGCGTGAAAGCTATTGATATTCTATGAGTACCTGATCAGGCACCAGTTAGAAGGCTGCGATAGACGGCAATGATCTTGGCAGCTTCACCTTCGATACGAAAATTATCGAGAACATGCTGGCGGCAGTTCTGTGATAGGTGTTCTAGATGTTCCGGTGTCGCGAGGCACTGCATGACGCCGGATGTGATTTTTTCCAGATCCTCGATCTCGCAAAGCGTACCAGTTTCGCCGGGTTTGATCAGCTCCTCAAAAGCCCCAACTTTGGTTGCAACTGCGGGTACGCCGCAGGCCATGGCTTCAAGTGGTGTGAGACCAAAGCCTTCCCAACGTTGTGGAGCCACATAGAGATCGAGTGCTTGAAAATGGCGTGGAACGTCTTCGACCGGGACTTCGTCGCGAAATAGAATTTGATCCTGTAACCCTGCGGCTGCGACCTGATCTTTAAGCGTTTGTAGGAAGTCGGCATTATCCGCTGTCGCGCGACCCATCATAAGAGCACGTACATCCGGCCGTTTGAGACAGACGTCAATCATCGCTTTTACAAACAGATCATTGCCTTTTTGCGGACGAATACGACCAAAACACCCCACCAAAAGCCCATCTACCGGCAAGTTTAGGTCTGCACGAAGGGCTGCTTTGTCCTGTGCGGGTTGAAACAGATCACAATCGACGCCATGGCGAATTACAGTTGCTTCGCGCTCCAAGTAGCTGGCCGACTTGCCCGACGTTGCGATAATATGGTCCATGCGGCGGATCAGCCAACGGGTAAAACCTGTGTGGCGTCGCTGAGCTGCAGAGGTAAACAACAGCCGTAGGCGCTTGCCCATTACGTATTTCAACGCCAGTCCGGCAATCATCTCAATGTTTCGGCGCGCGTGCCAGACACGTGGGCCGGAGGGGCCGGAACGTGACATGGTGAAGAGAGCTTTAGGAGGCACGTTGGGCACCTCCGGCGGCAATTGTGGCGAAGTGGCGGTGATCGAAATATCCTGCGCCTGAAGCGGGACCAGTCGTATCACGGTGGAGGTTACTCCAGAGTAACGTTTCTTGAAACTGGGGGCGATCACGTCGATATCGCGCAATGTAGGGGAAGTCATTCGCACGTTTTCCGATCTTGAGGCAGTTGTGCGAGCATCAGCTCGATTGTTTGTGTCATTAGGCCAGACTGGCGAGAAATGAAAGCACGGGATTTGTTTCGGGTCGCGGCAAGTGCATCAGGGGTGTTAAGCCAATGATCAATTTGTTCCGCAAGCTCTGCACTGTCGTGTATTTGCACGGCGATCTCGTGATCAATCATCTCAGCATAGGTTTCGGCGAAGTTGAAATACTCTGGCCCAGTGACAATTGCGCAGCCGTGGTGCGCGGGCTCAAAGGGGTTGTGGCCTCCGATTTCTTTGAGTGAACCACCCAGAAACACCAGCGGGCTGAGGGCATACCAAGTGCCCGTTTCGCCTAATGTGTCCGCCAGATAGACTTGGGTCGTCGGCTGGGGCAGATCTGTACGGGAGCGGCGAGCACAGGTTAGATTTGCATCTTGGATCAACTGTTCAACGATGTCGCCGCGTTCCGGGTGACGGGGGATCAGGATCAAACACAAGTCAGGGTATGTGCGTAACAGGATTTGATGTGCGGCTAAGACAGAGTGTTCCTCGCCGTCATGGGTCGAAGAGGCGATCCAGACCGGGCGGTTGGACAGCAACGATTTTGTCGCGTCCAAGACGGCCATGTCAACGGGAGGTGCAGGGGCAAGTGCTTTGAGATTACTTCCTGCGTGCAGGTGCTCTTGAGGGGCACCTATGCTGCGCAGGTTGTCTGCTGTCGTTTGGTTCTGGGTGATCAGTACGGAGAAATGCGACAGTATAAATTTTGCTGTCGTCAGATGTTTGCGCCATTTGGCCACCGATTTCGTTGACAGGCGGGCGTTTAGCAATCCAAGGGTACAACCTGTGTCCGCTGTCTGCACAATCATGTTTGGCCACAACTCGCTTTCGACAAAAAAGCCAACATTTGGATGCCAATGTTTTAAAAAACGTTTTACAGGCGCGGGCGCATCAAGGGGTGCGAATTGGTGTTGGCACTGAGGAGGCATTCGCTTTTGTGCCACTTCGGCCGAGGTGGCAGTGCCGGAGGTTAATAAAAATCGCAGATCTGTGTGATGTTTCAACATTTCGTCCATCACGGAAATAGCGGCGAGGCTCTCTCCGACCGAGGCTGCATGAAACCAAACCAACGAGCCGTTAGGGCGTTGCTCTGTCGCATAACCTAAACGTTCTCGGCTGCGTGACGGGGCAATACCTGCTTGTGTTAGACGTGCTTTGACCTTTCGGTAAGCAACGAGAGCAAGCAATCGGCTCGCCAAGGAATAGGCGTGAAACAGAAGTGTCGCAGAGGGGCGCATGATTACCCGCCGGTGTGGCTCATGTGGCGTGGCATCTGGCCGTCGATACCTTGACGAGAGTAATCAAAGTCATGGCCTTTAGGTTTCAGGCCAATGGCGCGGTGAATTGCATCCTCAAGCGGGGCGTTGCTGTCTGGATGGTCTCGCAATGGCGTGCGTAGATCAGCCATATCTTCTTGCCCGAGACAGAGATAGAGCTCACCCGTGCACGTCAGACGCACGCGGTTACAGCTTTCGCAGAAATTATGGGATAGAGGTGTAATAAAGCCAATTTTTTGGCCTGTTTCCTCAAGGCGGACATAGCGCGCGGGGCCACCGCTGCGTTCGGCTAGGTCGGTGACTTGGTAATGGTCTTCGTAGGCCTTGCGTACATCTTTGAGCGACCAGTACTGACCGATACGGTTTTCATTGCCAATGTCGCCCATAGGCATGACTTCGATCCAGGTTAAATCAATGTCGCGACTGGCGCACCAGCTTGTGATGCTGGCGAGTTCGTCCTCGTTAAATCCCTTTAGGGCGACCGCATTGATTTTGACGCGCAGCCCGGCTGCTTGGGCTGCATCAATACCACGTAAGACCTGGGGCAGTCGGCCCCAGCGCGTGACATCTGCAAATTTCTTTTCGTCTAAGGTATCCAGCGACACATTTACGCGTCGCACGCCTGCATCGTACAAGGTTTGAGCGTATTTTTCCAACTGAGAGCCGTTGGTGGTCAAGGTTAGTTCCTTGAGTGCTCCACTGTCCAAATGGCGGCTCATAGATTGGAAAAATGTCATGATGTCTCGGCGCACCAAAGGCTCACCACCAGTGATACGCAGTTTTTCAACACCGAGGCCTACGAAGGTTGTACACATGCGTTCCAATTCTTCCAATGTGAGTAGCTCACGTTTGGGCAAAAAGGTCATGTTTTCGGACATGCAATAAACACAACGAAAATCGCAGCGATCCGTTACGGAGACTCGCAAATATGTAATCGCGCGGGCAAATGGGTCGATGAGTTTCATGCCTTTATACGTAAGGCGCGAAATCATGCACATCAATAGTTAATCAATAATTCTCTGTGGTCATGCACAAGACTTAGATGTAAGATTAAGCTATGACACAAATACGTATTAAATTTATTGTTATGGCTGGCCTGATGGTCGGTGGTTTAGCCGCTTGCGACACCACGTGGCAGGGTGTTCATTTGAACTCAGACGTGTTGGATGGGCGCAGTGCTGGCTTTACGCCGTCGTCGTCATCACGCAGTACACAGAGCAATACAATATCTTCGCAATCGTCAACCGGGGTGGCGGCGATTGAAAGTGCAAGCGCTATTCAAACCACGGCTTTGGATACAGTGACGGAACAACGCGCTGCCGCAGCGCAAACCGTGACAAGCCAGACAGCGGCTTTGACCGCGCCAACAGCCTCGGCTCCGTCGTTTAGTGGCGGAGCAACGACTGTTGCAGGTCTGGGTGATCCTGGCCGTGCTGGGTTGTGGATGGAAACGCCTTTGGTGTCTTCACAACGAAATGCTCGGATTACGGCGCCGAACGGACAATCGGTTATTGTCACACTTGAGCCCATGTCTGGGGATCAAGGTGCGGGCAGTCGATTGTCCATCGGTGCTATGCGGGCGCTTGGCCTTCCCTTGACCGAATTGGTCAAGGTTACGGTAGGTCCCGTTTAGGCTTTATTCAGTCTCTGGATTGCTCTGCGCATCTGTCTCTGGTGTGCTGTCCATATCGGCTTCGGTTTCTTGTGTGGGCGCAAGAGGTGGGGTTGGAACTGTGATGTGAACGTGGGGCAGGTGGCGTAGGGCCTCTTTGCGGGCAACGGGTTTTAACGTCGCTCCATGTTCTATCATAAAAGCAGTCGCGCGTTCTGTGTCATGTTTTGACAGGTCACGTACCCATGTGGCGATGGCTTTCTGCATAAACAAATTTTTATCGGTGACATAGCCGGCTGCCCAACCCAAGATACGGTCGCGGGCTTCAAGTTCATGTGGCTTTGGGTTGGGCAGCTTGGCCCAAGGCAAGGTCGCCATCAATGCAGTAAGACGTGTCCACATGTGATCAGAGGTGGTCCAGTCTTGGACTTGCTCTAATCGATCGGGGTTGGCGATCAGCCGTTTTGAAATCGCGCTACAAGCATGTTCTGCAATCGCCCAGCTATCAATCTCAGCGACCCAGCCTGACATAAGATCCCAAACGGGCCCATCGTCCTTGATCCGAGCCTGTGTGAGTAATTTCGCCGCCAAGATCTGTGCTTCAAAGACGTCACTTTGCCACAGACCTTGTGCCAATGCGATGCGGTCGCTTAAATCAAGTTCCAAACGCCACGGCTTGCACAAGGTGTTGAGGATTTCGTTGCTTACGCCCAGCACCGTGCGCTTTTGTTTATGGTATTTGGCCATTTGGATCGCGCGTTCGGGATTTGCGTGTTGGGCAAGCGCAGCAAGTGCGTCAGCGGTGGGGCCGTGGACCGGGATGTCTTGAACGTCTTCGGGGGCTTGGGTCGAGAGCGTGTTTGTTGTCTCCCCCGCGATTGGGTCGACAGGAGTGTCGATCGCAGGTGTCGCTGCCGTATCCACCGTATTATCGGGGGCGTCTATTGTGCCATTGGTTGGGGCATTCGATGTGTTCATGGTCTACGCTCGTCGTTTTGGTGTGAAGTCGTCGCGATATGAATGATCGCCTATACGGGCTGGGCTGCCAAAGCTAGCCTTCGCGAGCGTCAATTCAGCATTTAAAAAAGCAGATGAGCCCTTTTGTTGATGTTGGTCACGTACCGTAGCGGTTCATCAAACTGCGTCATGTGTCTAGTTCTGGATTGGCACCAACCTATCAGATATGACCGACATATTTCACTGTTTAAACACCAGTATAGCATGCGGTGCCCGCAGTATCTGGGGTAAAATTACCAAGAGGGGGGGCGCATTATGTCAAAGACCACACCACTGTTTTTAAATCAGCAAGCTTGGCTAAACGCGTCATTTCCGCTTCGAGTTTGGCAGTTCTTTTAGGGGTGTGTAAACGGTCTGCTTCAGTCCAAAATTTGGATAAGGTTAGGGTAGATTGTGAGCGGTCGCCTTTGGCTTCGATCCGACCGACAAAACGGTTTCCTTCCAGCAGTGGGTAGATGTAATACCCCCATTTGCGTTTGGCTGCGGGGACGAACATTTCAACCGTATAATCAAACCCGAACAACCGTGCGAGGCGTGTGCGATCCCGAATGGCTGGATCAAAGGGATTCAATATGCGCAGCCGCGTGGTTGGAGGTTTGAGCATGTCGATCCGTTCTTCGATATCCGCGCAGGCCAGCGCACTGGTCCATGTCCCGTCCGCGCCTTGAATATCGACGTCTACTAGGTTTTTTGCCTCAGCTTCTGCCCAGGCTTTAACCTCGCTTACGTCGCAGGCCTCCCAGAATTTGCGAATTTCACCTAATGTGCCAAAGCCGATCCGAGAAAGCGCCGTCTGGCAGAGGTGCGTGATCTGTTCATCATCCGTGAGAGAGGGTAAATCTTGCGGAAAGACACGTTCAGCCAGATCATAAAACTTGGTGAAGCCCTCACGATGCGAGGTCGCCAGCTCGCCCGAATACCACAGATAATCCAAAACCATTTTATGTGGCGGGCGCTGCCACATGGCCTTTTTACCCTTTACTTGTGTATCAAAACTTTGCGTAGAAAGGGACCCTTCTTGGGCGATGCGCTGTTTGACGTGCGAGATAAGGTCAGCGTCCAGATGTTTTCCGAACCAGCTTGAGCGGCTAACTTGATCTTTTTTGCGGCGAAATTGACGTTGCCACATCGGAAGGAATGACATCGGCAAGACTGATGCGTCATGGGTGAAATGTTCAAATACCTGTCGTTTGGTACGCAATAACGGGTCGAGCATGTGTTCGCGATAGTTCTGGTTCCGGCTCCATAAGATATGGTGATGGGCACGGGAAATAACTTGGATGGTATCGAGCTGTACAAATCCCAGCTGTTCAATCAATCCAAGAGCATCCACAGGGCCGGTGGGTGGCTGCGCAAGACCATGAGAGGCAAGCCACAAAGCACGCGCAGTCGAATTATTAATTCTTAATCGAGCCATGAGCGCACTTCCCTTTTGTTCCCCTTTTGTATTTCATATTTACAGCTAAGGCGAAAGGAAATTAGACGACTTAATGCGCGCGCCATGACGCGGGATATCACCGTGAATTCATATCGCACTATCTTCCCCAAGCCGCCTCACAACGCTCATTGAACAGGTGATGAGGTTGGGCCTGAGGATATTCTTACGATACGATATTTCTGCACGCCAAACGCAGAGCGGATTACTCCACGGTTACGGATTTGGCGAGATTTCTTGGCTGGTCCACGTCAGTGCCTTTGGCAATCGCGGTGAAATAGGCGATTTGCTGGGCGGGGATCGCATAGAGGATCGGGGCAAGTGTGTTTGGAACCTGCGGCATGACGATGACCTCATGCGTGCCTTCGCCAGCGAGACGTGCGCCCTCGGCATCTGTGACAAGGATAACTTTGCCGCCGCGGGCCATGACTTCCTGCATGTTGGAGACGGTTTTTTCAAACAGGGCGTCACGAGGAGCCAACACCACAACCGGCACCTTTTCATCTATGAGTGCGATAGGTCCGTGCTTCAGTTCTCCACTGGCATAGCCTTCGGCGTGAATATAGCTGAGCTCCTTGAGCTTTAACGCTCCCTCTAGGGCGAGGGGGTACAGTTGACCACGTCCAAGAAAAATAATGTCTTGGGCTTTGGCCAGATCCCGGGACGAGGACTTGACCTGTTGTTCGGTGGCCAAAGCTTGGTGGATCAAACCGGGTAGGGAACGCAAATCAGCGGGCATACCCTCTGGCAGTGCCATGCCGCGCTGCTGGGCGGCACGGATGGCGAGCATCAGTAAAACCGTCAGCTGGCAAGTGAAAGCCTTTGTTGACGCGACCGAGATTTCGGGGCCTGCGTGCAGAGGCAGGACTACATCGCTCCCGCGTGCGATTGAACTTTCGGCCACATTGACCAGACCGGCGATCTGATGGGCCTTGCCTTCCATATAACGCAGGGCAGCAAGCGTATCTGCAGTTTCGCCTGATTGCGAAACAAACAGTGCCAATGTTCCTGCCGGCACCGGAGGCTCACGGTAACGGAACTCAGAGGCAACATCGACCTCGACCGGTAGTCGTGCGATGGTTTCGAACCAGTATTTTGCCACCATACAGGCATAATAAGCAGTGCCACAGGCCACCATTGTGAGGCGTTCAATTTTGGTGAAATCTAATTCTTCAGGGAGGGTGATATCGCCAGAAGTGTTTGTGTAAGCGTTGAGAGCACGATCTAATGCCACAGGTTGTTCTGCGATTTCTTTGGCCATGAAATGCTTGTGACCGTCTTTGTCGACGCGGGCGCTTTCGAGCACGATCTGGCGCATGTCGCGATTGGCTAACATGTCGTGTTTATCCCAGATCGTCAGGCTGCTGCGCGTTAGAACGGCAAAGTCATCTTCTTCTAGATAGGTGATCTGATCTGTAAAGGGCGCGAGCGCGATGGCGTCAGAGCCAACAAACATTTCTCCATCGCCGTGACCAATCGCCAGAGGAGACCCTTTGCGGGTCGCAATCATCAGGTCTTCGTGACCTTCAAATAAAAACGCCAGTGCAAAGGCACCTTCAAGCGCGCGCATGGTTGTACGGGCTGCGTCCACGGGATCAAGGCCTTGCGACATATGGTATCCGCAAAGCAAGGCCACTGTTTCAGTGTCGGTGTCCGTTGAAAAACGGATGTCCTTGTGGCTCAGTTCTTCGCGCAGTTCTTTAAAGTTCTCGATGATCCCATTGTGGACAACTGCAACCGATCCCGCCTTGTGGGGATGTGCATTGCCAACAGTTGGCGCGCCGTGCGTGGCCCAGCGGGTGTGCCCGATACCGGATTTACCCGCCAGAGGCTCATGAACCAACAGATCAGATAAATTGGCGAGTTTACCAACAGCCCTGCGGCGTGCCAGCGCGCCTCGATTTACGGTGGCGATACCGGCGGAGTCATAGCCGCGATATTCCAATCTCTTTAAGGCCTCGACCAAGATCGGAGCCGCTTCATGATTGCCCAAAACGCCTATGATGCCGCACATGATGTTATCCTTTGGTCTGTTTGGCTTTTTTCGCGCGCAGCATATCCATGAGCTTATAGGCGAGGCCAGGTTTGTTGATTTGTGCGCTGCGCGCCAGTGCAAGATCGCCGTCGTCGACATCTTTGGTGACAACGGTGCCACTGCCGGTCATGGCCTCGCGGCCGATTTTGACAGGGGCGACGAGTAGGGTGTTTGAACCGATAAAGGCACGCGCGCCGATTTCGGTACGGTGTTTCATCACGCCATCATAGTTACATGTGATGGTACCCGCGCCAATGTTGGTTTCTTTGCCCACGCTTGCATCACCAATATAGCTCAGGTGATTGACCTTGGCGCCCTCGGCGATTTGCGCATTTTTGATTTCGACAAAGTTGCCTATGTGTGTGTCTTCTGCGAGTTCAGCGCCAGGACGCAGGCGCGCATAGGGGCCGACTTTGGACCCACGTGAGACATGACACCCCTCAAGGTGCGAAAACGCACGGATCAAGGCGCCGCTTTCTACGGTGACGCCGGGGCCAAAGACCACATTGGGTTCAATGACAGTGTCGCGGCCAATAATCGTATCATAGGCGAGGTAAACCGTGTCAGGGGCCATTAACGTGACGCCAAGATCCAGCAATTCGGCGCGGGCGCGAGATTGAAATACTGCATCAGCAGCAGCGAGGTCCGCGCGTGAGTTGACGCCAAGCGTTTCAGCCTCGTCACAGGTCACGGCCGCGACTGCATGGCCTGCGCCGCGGGCCAGCTCGACCAGATCAGTCAGATAATATTCACCGGATGCGTTTTCGTTCCCAACCTTATCCAGCAGGTCAAATATTTGCTGCGCATTCCCGGCCATCAAGCCAGAGTTGCATAGGGTAATCGCGCGCTCGGCCTCGGTGGCATCTTTGTATTCGACGATGCGCTCTAGGGCATCACCCTGCAGTACCAAACGCCCATAGCGGGCAGGGTCTTTCGCATCAAAACCCAGAACAACCAGATCAGCGCGCGAGCGTGCAGCGATCATGCGTTGGATTGTGTCTTCGGACACAAAAGGCGTGTCGCCATATAGGATAACGACATCGCCCGTGAACTCGCTTAGCGCAGCGCGCGCTTGCAAGACAGCGTGGCCGGTGCCCAGTTGTTCCTCTTGCACGACAACAATCGCGTCTTCGTCGATCTCGGTTACGGCCGCACGGACCTGATCCGCCTCGTGCCCGGCCACCACCACGCAATGATCAGGTGCGAGACTGCGCCCTGATGCCATGGCATGCTCTAGCATGGGCGCATGTGCGATCGGGTGCAGAACCTTGGGGAGGTCCGAATTCATCCGTGTGCCTTTGCCTGCTGCAAGGATGATCAAGGCTGTGCTCATGACGGTTTCTCTTTGTGTTTTCATTCCCTCCGTTTTATCCGCTAAGCACAGGGGCGCAAGGCTTTGTCCCATAAACTTCGATTGCGACTTGCAACATATGCCATCAAGGCACAGCAACGAACGACAACATTGACCTATCCAGAACGATATTGAGTGAGGACAGCAGTATGCGAACGGTAATTTTTGACCTAGATGGAACGCTTGCGGACACTTCAGGGGATTTGTTGGCGGCGGCCAATCACTGTTTTCGCCAGATGGGGCTGGGTGATATGTTGCACCACCCACAAGATGCAGGCACGGCTTTGCGCGGGGGGCGTGCAATGTTGACCCTTGGATTGGAACGCGCAGGGCGCTTGGATGAAGCGACGATCGAGGCGTATTATCCTGTACTGCTTGAGGCTTACCGCGCCGAAATTGATACTCATACCGTGATGTACCCTGGCGCAATGGAGGCTGTCGCAGCCCTTAAAGAGGCGGGATATGGTGTGGGAATTTGCACCAACAAACCTGAAGGTCTAGCTGAACTTTTGTTAACACGGCTAGGCGTGCGGAATGACTTTGCCTGTCTCGTCGGGGCCGATACCTTGCCGCTGCGCAAACCAGATCCAGCTCCGTTGCTTGAGGCCGCACGCCGGGCAGGGGGCACGCCTGAGCAATGCGTTTTGATTGGTGACACGATTACGGATCGTAAAACTGCGCAAAATGCCGGGGTGCCGTCGATTTTGGTAACCTTTGGCCCCGCAGGAGAGGACATGGCCGCACTCAAGCCGGATGCCTTGTTGGATGATTATGCGGATCTCGTGGAAATTGTTGAGGCCCTGATCGGCCGTAACTGATAGAGGTCGCGCCTGAGGTTAAGCAAGGTGAGCGGCAAAGCGACGTCGATACGAAGTGTCGTTTGTTTCTCGGCCGTGACAGATTCCGCACTTGACGCATCGAGAACTCGGGCGCAAACACGCGTTATGACAGAGATATTTACCGGTAGTTTTACCCAGCAAGATCCCATTCCCGAAGCCGCAATCGAAGCGGCGGTTGCCGTTTTACGTCACGGACGATTGCACCGCTATAACGTCATAGACGGCGAGGCGGGTGAAGTGGCACTGCTTGAACAGGAATTTGCGTCTCAGGTTGGTGCCAAATATTGTCTTGCGGTTGCATCTGGTGGTTATGCTATTACGACTGCATTGCGTGCACTTGGGGTGAAGTCTGGCGACAAAGTGCTCACAAACGCGTTCACTCTGGCCCCTGTGCCCGGTGCAATTGCTGCTGTGGGGGGGCGTCCGGTCTACGTAGATGTCACCGAAGCGTTAACCATTGATTTGGATGATCTGGCTGCGAAGGTCGATCAAGCAGATGTTTTGCTGCTTAGCCACATGCGCGGTCATCTGTGTGACATGGAGCGTCTGATCGAGATTTGTAACGCTGCCAATGTCAAAGTGGTCGAAGACTGCGCCCATACAATGGGGGCCGCTTGGAACGGAGTTGCCTCTGGTCGCTGGGGTGTTGTGGGTTGCTATTCATGCCAGACTTATAAGCATATCAATTCCGGCGAGGGCGGTTTGCTGGTAACCGACGATCCTGAAATCGCAGCGCGTGCTACGATGTTATCTGGGTCTTATATGTTGTTTGAACGCCATCTTGCTGGCCCAGATGCAGAAGTTTACGCCCAAATCAAATATGAAACGCCTAATATCTCAGGTCGTATGGACAACTTGCGTGCGGCAATCCTGCGTCCTCAACTACAAGATCTGCAGACGCAGGTGGAGCGTTGGAATGCGCGTTACCACACCCTCGAAGCGGGTCTGCGCAATGTTCCAGGTTTAACTTTGACGGAACGGCCCGCTCAGGAAAGTATCGTGGGGTCATCCATTCAGTTCCTGTTGCTGGATTGGTCCGCTGAGAAGGTTGACGAGGTCTTGACCCGATGTGGGGCGCGCGGTGTTGACTTAAAGTGGTTTGGTGTCCCAGAACCCGTAGCCTTTACCTCGCGCTACGACAGTTGGCGTTATGCTGAGCCTCAGAGCCTTCCTCAAAGCGACCGCATTCTTGCTGGTGTGGTCGACATGCGGGTGCCTTTGACGTTTAGCTTGGACGATTGCAAGCTGATTGCACGTATTATTCGCGAAGAGGTCAGTGTCGTTTTCCAGAAAGCCTGAATATCTGAGTCTTTGAAGGGGAAAGCAACCGGTGCAGCTGCGCTGGTTGTGTGCATTTTAGGGGGCTGTCTTTCGCGATGATGTGGTAATTTTGATATACTTCGGGCACAGTTTCGTGAACGGATGAGGAAAGTAACAATTTGAATTTTACGTAAATTACATGAGGAAAAGGTCGGGCCTTCGCCGTTAAACAGGCAGCACCACCTCTGTGTGATATGTCGTTTGCTACGTATTGGCCTTTTTCTTAAGGGCTTTTTCTATCTCAACCCTATTTGTGATGTAGAGTGAGGGCAATTTCGACTGAATAAGTCAGGAATTTTGCGTGCGTATTTTGCAAGAGTTTATCCCGAGAAAAGCGCGGCGCGTTAACCTTGCTTTAGTTGACGCATGTCAGGCAGGGGGCTAAGTAGTTAGTCAAGTCAACTCGCCAATTGACGGCACCCGCGCAGAACGCGTGGCGTGTACGGAAAGGAGCCACTCTTGGAAGAGATGTTGCGGGAGTATCTCCCTATCCTTATGTTTTTAGCTGTGGCCATTGGTCTAGGCTTGGTTTTGGTTGTTGCCGCGCTGGTTGTCGCCGTCAGGAACCCTGATCCAGAAAAAGTTAGCGCCTATGAATGCGGGTTTAATGCATTCGATGATGCAAGAATGAAGTTTGATGTCAGGTTTTACCTGGTCTCCATTCTGTTCATTATTTTCGATCTTGAAATTGCGTTTTTGTTCCCGTGGGCTGTTGGTTTTAAAGACATCAGCGATGCAGGGTTCTGGTCTATGATTGTATTCTTGAGCGTTCTCACGATCGGATTTGCTTACGAGTGGAAAAAGGGAGCGCTGGAATGGGAGTAGCAACCGGAACCAACGTCGCAGGTGTCGACAAAGAGATGGTTACGCAGGCCCTGAACACAGAGTTGCAGGATAAGGGGTTTTTGCTCACCTCAGCCGAAGACATCATCAATTGGGCCCGTACTGGATCCTTGCACTGGATGACTTTTGGGTTGGCCTGCTGTGCGGTTGAAATGATGCACACTTCGATGCCGCGTTATGATGCGGAACGTTTTGGTATCGCGCCGCGCGCCTCTCCGCGTCAATCGGATGTGATGATCGTTGCAGGTACGCTGACCAATAAGATGGCTCCGGCTCTGCGTAAAGTCTACGACCAAATGCCAGAGCCACGCTACGTCATCTCCATGGGGTCTTGTGCAAATGGTGGTGGGTATTACCACTATTCTTACTCTGTTGTGCGTGGATGTGACCGGATTGTTCCTGTGGATATCTACGTCCCTGGGTGCCCTCCCACTGCCGAAGCCTTGCTGTATGGCTTAATGCAGCTGCAACGTAAAATTCGCCGTACTGGTACGCTGGTTCGCTGATTGTAAGGGAGAACGACAAGAATGACCGAGACTCCTGAAAGCGAACCCACCAAGGATGCCGCGCTGGCCGAGTTGGGCGGATTGATCGAACTGAAACGACCCGATTGTGTGCTGTCATGGGATATTTCCCATGGAGAGCTTAATGTAGACGTGGCTCCGGCAAATATCGTTGGTTTTGTTAAGTATCTACTGAGTGATAGCAATTGTCGTTTCTCGACTTTGATTGATATCACTGGCGTGGATTATCCCGAACGCGCCAAACGTTTCGACGTCGTGTATCACTTTTTGTCCATGTACACCAATCAACGCATTCGGTTGCGGGTTTCGGTTCGTGAAGATGAAATGGTATCATCGATTACAGATATCCATCCAAGCGCAAATTGGTTTGAACGTGAAATCTTTGATATGTTTGGAATTTTGTTCTCAGGCCACCCTGATTTGCGGCGCTTATTGACGGACTATGGTTTCCGGGGTCATCCGCTGCGCAAGGATTTCCCAACAACAGGTTATACCGAAGTTCGGTACGACGAAGTCGAAAAGCGGGTGGTGTATGAGCCTGTGAATTTGGTGCAAGAATATCGCCAATTTGACTTTATGAGCCCTTGGGAAGGCGCCGATTACATTTTGCCTGGTGATGAGAAAGAGGGCGCGAAATGATGGACGGCTCTAAATTTGATGACGCTCAAACGGGCGAACAAAAAATCCGTAATTTCAATATCAATTTTGGGCCTCAACACCCCGCAGCACACGGGGTGTTGCGTCTGGTACTAGAACTTGACGGTGAAATTGTTGAGCGCTGTGATCCACACATCGGCTTGCTGCACCGTGGTACTGAAAAGTTGATGGAAAGCCGGACCTATCTGCAAAACTTGCCCTATTTCGATCGCCTTGATTATGTGGCGCCGATGAATCAGGAGCATGCTTGGTGCTTGGCAATTGAGAAACTGACACAGACCGAGGTGCCGCGCCGTGCGCAGCTGATCCGTGTCTTATACTCTGAAATTGGGCGTATTCTGAACCATTTGCTGAATGTAACGACGCAGGCAATGGATGTCGGGGCCTTAACACCGCCGCTTTGGGGCTTTGAAGAGCGTGAAAAGCTCATGATCTTTTATGAGCGCGCTTGCGGTGCACGTCTGCACGCAGCGTATTTTCGCCCCGGTGGCGTACACCAAGACTTGCCTGATGATCTACTTGATGACATCGAACTGTGGGCGCTTCAATTTCCGGACGTGCTGAGTGATATCGATGGTCTTTTGACAGAAAACCGCATCTTTAAACAACGTAACTGCGATATTGGCGTTGTGACCGAAGATGACATTTTGAAGTATAGCTTCTCCGGCGTCATGGTTCGTGGTTCTGGGCTTGCTTGGGATCTGCGTCGTGCGCAACCGTATGAGTGTTATGACGAATTCGATTTCCAAGTTCCAGTTGGGAAAAACGGCGACTGTTATGACCGATATCTGTGCCGAATGGAAGAAATGCGCCAGTCGTTGTCGATCATTCGCCAAGCTATCGTAAAGTTGCGCGTCGCGACCGGTGATGTTCTTGCACGTGGTAAGTTGACGCCTCCGAAACGTGGTGAAATGAAGACTTCGATGGAGAGTTTGATCCACCATTTCAAACTATATACCGAAGGTTTTCATGTTCCGGCCGGAGAGGTCTATGCGGCTGTCGAGGCTCCTAAAGGAGAGTTCGGTGTCTATCTGGTGGCAGATGGGACGAATAAACCTTACCGCGCCAAGCTGCGCGCGCCAGGATTTCCACATTTGCAGGCAATGGACCATATCACCAAGGGTCACCAGCTTGCCGATGTTGCCGCGATTATCGGCACAATGGACGTCGTTTTTGGGGAGATTGACCGCTAATGCTTCGCCGTCTGCATTCTGAACAACCTGAAAGCTTTGCTTTTACCCCCGCCAATCAAGCCTGGGCAGAAGCACAGATGACAAAATACCCCGAAGGGCGTCAAGCTTCGGCGGTGATCCCGCTGTTATGGCGTGCGCAAGAACAAGAAGGCTGGGTGTCAAAGCCCGCTATCGAATATATCGCCAATATGCTTGATATGGCATATATGCGCGTACTCGAAGTCACGTCGTTCTACTTTATGTTCCAAATGCAACCGACAGGATCCGTTGCACACGTGCAAATCTGTGGGACGACGTCTTGTATGATTTGTGGGGCAGAGGACTTAGTCGCAGTCTGTCAGGACAAGATTGCGAAGAAACCTTTTACTCTGTCCGAGGACGGTAAGTTTACTTGGGAAGAGGTCGAGTGCCTGGGGTCTTGCACCAACGCGCCGATGGCGCAGATCGGCAAAGATTATTTCGAAGATTTGACCGCCAAGGGCTTTAGTCAGATGTTGGATGATCTTGCTGCGGGAAAACCGGTGGTGCCCGGACCTCAAAACGGACGTTTTGCGGCAGAACCTAAAGGCGGTTTAACCTCGCTTACGGCGTATGAAGCAGACAAACCCCAGTACAATGCATCCGCAGAACTGGCGACGGCGATTGGCGATAGTGTCAAACGTATTCAAGGGGATGAGGTGCCTTTATTGACACCGTGGATCGGTAAGGATGGTGTTGTCGCCGGGCGCGCTGCTGTGAATGCCCCTCCCAAAGCACCTGATGCGCCTAAGCCCGCGGCAAAACAAGCGGCTGAGGCTTCCAAAGCTGAGGTCAAAAGCAGCGAGAAACCTAAAAAGAGCAAGTCGAAAGATACGCCATCGATTGAAGCCAGCGCAGAAGTCGAACCGGAAACGCTTTCAAAGCCACGCGGTGGAGTTGCAGATGACCTAAAGCTTTTGAAAGGTGTTGGTCCTAAACTTGAGCAGAAGCTGAACGAGCTGGGATTCTACCACTTCGATCAGGTTGCCAATTGGGGCGATGCAGAGGTGGCTTGGGTCGATAGTCGTTTGAAATTTAAGGGCCGAATTCTTCGTGATGGTTGGGTTGAGCAAGCAAAAACGCTCGCCGCCGGCGAAGAGACTGAGTTTGCAAAACGGGCGAAAAAAGACGGGCTTTACGAAGACTAGAACAGATCATGGTTTAAGATCACCAATATAGGCGGCCACGTATTGTGGCGCAACGCAACTGAACAGGATCACATGACCGCAGAACGCGACATGATATTTGCCCGTAAGGGCCGGATCACCGCAAGTGTGATTGCCGTCGCCGGTATCTCCGCGATGCTTGCGCCGTGGTTGGTGCATATGATGGGCTGGCCCGTGCGGTTTGAGATACTGATCTATTTTGCGTCTTTAGCTGCATTTATCTGGGCTATGGTCAATATTTATCAACTTTGGCGGCTGCGCCAAATTGGGGCAGGTATTGATATGCCAGTCACCAAATCAAAGAACCAAAGGTAGGCACTTATGTTGAAGGACCAAGACCGGATCTTTACCAACCTCTATGGCATGCACGAGCGAACTTTGGCTGGGGCCAAACAGCGTGGGCATTGGGATGGTACCGCGGGGCTGATTGAAAAGGGTCGTGATTGGGTCATTCAAACCATGAAAGACAGCGGTCTACGTGGCCGTGGCGGCGCAGGATTCCCGACAGGTCTTAAATGGTCTTTCATGCCAAAAGAGAGTGACGGCCGCCCTGCATATCTGGTTATCAACGCGGATGAATCTGAACCCGGCACCTGTAAAGATCGTGAAATCATGCGCCATGATCCGCATACGCTGATCGAGGGTGCACTTATTGCGTCTTTCGCCATGAATGCTCATACGTGTTATATCTATCTGCGCGGCGAATACATCCGCGAGCGCGAGGCATTACAAACCGCGATCGACGAAGCTTATGACCAGGGATTGCTTGGAAAGAATGCCGCCGGATCTGGATGGGATTTTGATGTTTTCCTGCACCACGGAGCTGGCGCTTATATCTGTGGCGAAGAAACGGCTTTGATCGAGAGCCTTGAGGGCAAAAAAGGCATGCCGCGTATGAAGCCTCCGTTTCCAGCGGGCGCAGGTCTTTATGGTTGCCCAACCACCGTGAACAACGTTGAATCTATTGCGGTCGTGCCAACCATTCTACGACGCGGTGCAGAATGGTTTGCCGGTTTTGGTCGCCCTAATAACGCAGGAACCAAACTGTTTGCCATCTCAGGCCACGTGCAAAACCCTTGTGTTGTCGAAGAGGCGATGTCGATCTCTTTTGAAGAGCTGATCGAGAAACACTGCGGTGGGATCCGCGGAGGGTGGGATAATCTTTTGGCCGTTATTCCCGGGGGATCTTCGGTGCCTTGCGTGCGCGGTGAAAAAATGCGCGACGCTGTGATGGATTTTGACTACTTGCGCGGTGAACTGGGGTCAGGTCTTGGTACGGCTGCGGTGATCGTGATGGACAAGCAAACGGATATTATCAAAGCGATCTGGCGTCTGTCGAAATTTTACAAACACGAAAGTTGTGGCCAATGCACGCCGTGCCGTGAAGGTACAGGGTGGATGATGCGCGTGATGGATCGTTTGGTTAAAGGTGAGGCCGAACTAGAAGAAATTGACATGCTTTGGGATGTGACCAAGCAAGTCGAAGGACATACGATTTGCGCCCTTGGGGATGCGGCTGCTTGGCCGATCCAAGGTCTCATCCGTAATTTCCGTGAAGAAATAGAAGATCGTATTAAGGCGCAGAAAACTGGCCGCCTTGGTGCGATGGCAGCAGAATAAGGTACTTATAAAATAATGACGACGCGAACTTTCATAGGTGTTTTACTGGCAGTGCTGGCCTTTGGTGGCGTGGCTTGCAGTAAGGTGAACAAAAGCCGTTTCCCAGTTTACGATGGTGTGCCGTTTCATGCCAAAGTGAAGCCTGTACATAAAAAAGTGACGTTGGCTGATTTTAGGGTGAAAGTTGCTCAGGCGAAACGATCTCCCACAGGGGCGTATGAGGCCGCGCAGCATGCTGCAACCAGATATTGTATTGAAAAATACGGCACCTCTTCTTTTGAATGGAGTAATCTATCTACCGACGCGGATGGTTCACCCGTTTTAACCTATGATCGTGGCAATGCGGTGTTCTTGGGGACCTGCGCGACGTGATAACGATTGGTGCATATCCTTTGGCATGTGGCATCTGCGCCGCGGTCTTCACACTTAGTGCGACCATATGTGCGGCTGCGCGGGATACGAAACTGCCATTACGGGATGTCACTCAAATCGAGAATCCACTTTTTGCCATTGCAGTGGCCAAAGAGGTTGCCGACGTTTGCGACACTTTGGCGGCGCGCACGATAAAGGGGCTAAGCCAGCTATACGCGTTGCGAACGAAAGCAAACCAGTTGGGATATTCGGACACGGAAATTCGCGCCTATATCGGATCCGATTCTGAAAAAGCGCGGATGCGTAAAAAAGGCGAAACGCTTCTACGCCAGAATGGCGTTGACCTACAATCTCCAGATAGCTTCTGCGCGTATGGCCGTGCGGAAATCCAGAAAAACAGCGCGATCGGCGTGTTATTGAGGGTGAAATAGACCATGTCTGACCTCCGCAAGATCAACATCGACGGAAACGAGATCGAAGTGGATGGGGCAATGACCCTGATCCAAGCCTGTGAGGAAGCAGGGGTCGAAATCCCGCGGTTTTGCTACCACGAACGTTTGTCTATCGCAGGCAATTGTCGCATGTGTCTGGTCGAGGTCGTCGGCGGCCCACCAAAACCAACAGCATCTTGCGCGATGCAGGTCCGCGATTTACGTCCGGGCCCGGAAGGTCAAGCTCCGAATGTAAAAACCAACTCGCCGATGGTTAAAAAAGCGCGTGAAGGTGTGATGGAGTTTCTGCTCATCAACCATCCGCTTGACTGCCCGATCTGTGATCAAGGTGGCGAATGTGATTTGCAAGACCAGGCCATGGCCTATGGTGTTGCAGGGTCTCGGTTTAAAGAAAACAAACGCGCGGTTGATGATCTGAACTTGGGGCCATTGGTCGCGACAACAATGACCCGTTGTATCAGTTGCACGCGTTGTGTGCGTTTCACCACCGAGGTTGCGGGCATTTCCCAGATGGGCCAGACGGGGCGAGGTGAAGATGCGGAAATCACGTCTTATTTGAATGAGACACTGGACAGCAACCTGCAGGGCAACATCATTGATCTCTGCCCAGTAGGCGCATTAACGTCGAAACCCTACGCTTTTACGGCCCGCCCATGGGAGCTGAGCAAAACGGAAACCATCGATGTGATGGACGCGCTTGGCTCAAACATTCGAGTTGACACCAAGGGGCGCGAAGTCATGCGCATCTTGCCGCGCAACCATGACGGCGTGAACGAGGAATGGATTTCGGATAAGACGCGTTTTGTCTGGGATGGCCTGCGGCGCCAACGTCTAGATCGTCCTTATCTGCGTGAAAATGGCAAACTACGTCCCGCATCCTGGCCCGAAGCTTTGACCAAAGTTGCAGACGTTATGAAGGATAAGAAAGTCTGCGGTTTGATTGGCGACCTTGTCTCAGTCGAAGCGGCATTTGCGCTCAAGCATCTCATAGAGGGGCAGGGGGGCAATGTTGAATGTCGGACTGATAATGCGCGTTTACCCATCGGTGATCGTGCAGGCTATGTTGGCACTGCAACGATTGATGACATCGATGGCGCCAAGTTCATTCAATTAATCGGCACGAACCCACGTGATGAGGCTCCGGTGCTGAATGCACGTATTCGCAAAGCATGGCTGAACGGTGCTGAAGTTGACCTGATTGGTCAGTCCGTTGATTTGACATATGAATATACATACTCTGGCTCTGACCGGGCCGCGCTTGATGAACTGTTAAAGAAGAAACATGAAGCGGTGTTTGATGTCCCATCGGTGATTGTTGTGGGTCAGGCTGCGCTGCGCGAAGCGGATGGTTTGGCTGTCTTGGCCGCAGCACAAAAACTGGCGACACAGACCCAGAGCAAATTAATGGTTCTACACACGGCTGCTGCCCGGGTTGGGGCGATGGATGTTGGGGCCGTGACAAACGGAGGTATGGCGGTTGCAATCGACGGAGCCGATGTGATCTATAACCTCGGCGCAGATGAGGTCGACATCGATGCCGGTGCTTTTGTTATTTATCAAGGCAGCCACGGGGATCGTGGCGCGCATCGCGCGGATGTGATCTTGCCAGCTGCGGCTTACACCGAAGAAAATGGGCTTTTCGTGAATACCGAGGGCCGCCCTCAACTGGCGATGCGCGCGGGGTTTGCACCGGGTGAGGCCAAGGAAAACTGGGCGATCTTACGTGCGCTTTCTGCAGAGTTAGAGGCGACTTTGCCCTATGACAGCCTTGCACAATTACGTCAGGCGCTTGTCAAAGCTGTACCGCACCTGGGTAAAATCGATCAAGTGGTCGAAAATACAAGACCTGAAGCGACAGGCGATAACGTTGTTGCGGAGCCTTTAGGCAAGGCTGACTTCTTGCCCGCAATCAAAGACTTCTATCTGACCAACCCAATCGCACGGGCGTCGCAATTGATGGCAGAGCTTTCCGCGCAGGCCAAGTCACGCGGCCAAACACAGATGGCGGCCGAGTGATCCGCGCCGCACTCATATCCTGTGTTGCCCTTGCAGGGTGCAATGATGCAGCAGCTGTACAGCGTGCCGCTACGCCGGATTACCTTGGCGTAGATACGCGGTTGCTTGATGGTGATCTGGTCCAATTCGAGGTTTCGATTGGTGGCGCGGCATTGCCAGATCAATTGGACGCCTATGCGGATTGTGCGGCGGCGCAATACGCATTGATCCGGGGCTATGGATTTGCCCGTCACGTACGCACGAATTTGAAACAAAATGGTGATACGTCAACCGCAGATGCGGTTTACACGATTTCACCTTCGCTGCCGCGCGGTTTGCGCACCATCGACGCTGAGGTCGTGGTCGCAAATTGCAAAGCTAATGCAATACCCACGGTGTGAGGACCTATGGCTGACTTCTTTAACACCCCAGGCGGCATCGCGCTGATCATCTTAGCTCAAGTTTTGGCTGTCGTCGCTTTTGTGATGATCTCGTTGTTATTTCTTGTTTACGGCGACCGTAAAATCTGGGCCGCCGTACAAATGCGGCGCGGCCCCAACGTGGTTGGTATTTTTGGCCTGCTGCAAACCGTGGCGGATGCACTTAAGTATATCGTCAAAGAGGTTGTGATCCCTGCAGGCTCTGACAAGGCAGTGTTCATTCTCGCGCCAATCACATCCTTTGTGTTGGCAATGATCGCTTGGGCGGTCATTCCGTTCAGCGATACTTGGGTCCTGAGCGATATTAACGTCGCGATCCTTTATGTTTTCGCGGTGTCCTCGCTTGAGGTTTATGGCGTTATCATGGGGGGATGGGCATCAAACTCAAAATACCCATTCCTCGGATCGCTACGTTCTGCGGCACAAATGATCTCTTATGAGGTGTCGATCGGTCTGATCATCATTGGTGTGATCTTATCGACAGGGTCGATGAACTTTGGGGATGTCGTTCGCGCACAAGATGGTCATGCGGGTTTGTTCAACTGGTACTGGTTGCCGCATTTCCCGATGGTGTTTTTATTCTTTATTTCGTGCCTAGCGGAAACCAACCGCCCGCCATTTGACCTGCCCGAAGCAGAGTCTGAACTGGTTGCTGGTTATCAGGTTGAGTACTCTTCCACACCATTCTTGTTGTTCATGGCTGGCGAATACATCGCAATTTTCTTGATGTGTGCACTTACAAGCTTGCTGTTCTTTGGAGGTTGGTTATCGCCAGTTCCATTCTTGCCGGACAGTCCTCTATGGATGGTCGCCAAAATGGCGTTCTTCTTCTTCCTTTTCGCGATGGTTAAAGCCATCACGCCACGCTACCGTTATGATCAATTGATGCGCCTAGGTTGGAAAGTTTTTCTGCCAATGTCGTTGATTTGGGTGGTTTTCGTGGCCTTTGCTGCACGTTTCGATTGGTTCTGGGGGGCATTCGCCCGCTGGAGCACAGGAGGCTGATATGACCCAAATCGATTATACCCGCGCCGCCAAATATTTCCTGTTACAGGATGTCTGGGTTGGTTTTAAATTGGGGCTCAAATACTTTTTTGCGCCCAAGGCGACGTTAAACTACCCACATGAAAAGGGGCCGCTAAGTCCGCGTTTTCGAGGGGAACACGCCCTGCGCCGATACCCCAACGGCGAAGAGCGCTGCATCGCGTGTAAGCTTTGCGAAGCGGTATGCCCGGCCCAAGCAATCACTATTGATGCTGAACCACGCGAAGATGGGAGCCGCCGCACCACACGCTATGACATAGATATGACCAAGTGCATTTACTGTGGCTTTTGCCAAGAAGCATGTCCGGTGGATGCGATTGTGGAGGGGCCAAATTTTGAATTCGCCACCGAAACCAGAGAAGAACTGTTCTACGATAAGGACAAACTTCTTTCAAATGGCGAACGTTGGGAAGCTGAAATCGCGCGTAACCTTGAGTTGGATGCACCTTACAGATGACGGACACGCCGAACCCATTTGAAGCTATGCTTGCTCAGGCACAGGAGATGGCCAAGGCTATGAACCCGGCCCTCGAGAGTTTTTCGCCTAAAGGGTTTGAAGCGCTTTGGCCGACGCTCCCTAAGGACATTATGGAGATGATGTTCGGGAACGCCCTTAACAAAGAAGGGTTGGATGCCAAAACACGCCTATTGTTGACCTTAGCAGGACTGACGATGCAAGGCGCGCAGGCCGACAGTGCTGTGCGTCAAACTGTGCGACACGCTGTTGAGGCGGGCGCTAAGAAACAAGAGATCGTTGAAACGATTGGATTGATGGCAGCTTTTGCCGGCATTCCTGCCATGACCCGCGCGCTAGAAATTGCACAAGAGGTTATGGATAATACTGAGGAAAACGAGACATGATCGTATTTGCCTTCTACCTCTTTGCCATCAGTGCCGTCTGCGGCGGGTTGTTTACGGTGATAAGCCGGCAACCTGTTCATTCGGTTTTATGGTTGATCCTAGCTTTTCTGTCATCCGCAGGTTTGTTTGTTCTGCTGGGCGCAGAGTTTGTCGCGATGTTGCTGATCATCGTCTATGTCGGAGCTGTAGCGGTTCTATTCCTTTTCGTGGTGATGATGCTCGATGTCGATTTCGCCGAGCTAAAGGCCGAAATGGCGAGATACATGCCGCTGGCGCTGTTGATTGGCCTCGTTTTGTTGATGCAATTCGTCATAGCCTATGGCGCGTGGGAAAGTGCCGCTGGGGCTGTCGACAATCTGTTGAATCCAACGCCAACGGACATTCATAACACTGAGGCGCTGAGCCTTATTCTATATGATCAGTATTTCCTTTTGTTCCAGCTTGCAGGTCTCATTCTTTTGGTGGCAATGATCGGTGCGATCGTCCTGACATTACGGCACCGTACGGATGTCAAACGCCAGAATATTTTGGCTCAGATGTATCGTGATCCTGCCAAAGCGATGGAGCTGAAGGATATCAAACCAGGGCAGGGGTTGTGATGGATTTCGCGAGTTGGGTTGCGATTGCCATCGCTATCGCGGCGGCTGTGTACGGCGGTCTAAAGTCGAAAAAATCCAAAGATGAGGGCAAGCAATGATCGGACTGACTCATTATCTTACCGTGGCGGCGATGCTGTTTGTGATTGGCATCTTTGGCCTATTTCTGAATCGAAAAAACGTCATCATCCTGTTGATGAGCATTGAATTGATGCTTTTGGCAGTGAACATCAATCTTGTGGCCTTTTCCAGCTATCTCGGTGATCTGACAGGACAGGTATTTACACTGTTTGTCTTAACCGTGGCAGCGGCTGAGGCTGCGATTGGTTTGGCGATTTTGGTTTGTTTCTTCCGAAACCGCGGCACCATCGCGGTCGAAGATATCAACGTTATGAAGGGTTAAGCGCGAATGGAAACGATCCTCCTCTTTACCCCAATGGTGGGAGCCGTGATTTGCGGCTTTGGCCATAAATACATCGGCGAAAAAGCAGCCACAGTTACGGCAACGTCGCTTTTGTTTCTGACATCCCTATTGTCCTGGATTGTCTTTGCGACATTTGATCCTGCGATGCATGAGGGTGGTTATTACACGAAGACGATTTTGACATGGATCCAATCGGGTACGTTGGATACGTCATGGCAATTTCGCGTCGATAGACTGACGACGATTATGTTGATCGTCATCACGACCGTGTCGTCGTTGGTGCATCTTTACTCCTTCGGTTACATGGACAAAGATCCACAATGGAAAGAAGGCGAAAGCTATAAACCACGGTTCTTTGCTTATCTTTCGTTCTTTACGTTTGCCATGCTCATGTTGGTCACCTCGGACAATCTGGTACAGATGTTCTTTGGTTGGGAAGGTGTCGGTGTCGCGTCCTATCTCTTGATCGGATTTTACTATCGCAAACCTTCGGCAGGTGCTGCTGCGATGAAAGCTTTTGTGGTCAACCGAGTTGGCGACTTTGGCTTTGCACTCGGGATCTTCGGTCTATTCTTTTTGACGGGAAGCATTAATTTTTCTGACATCTTTTCCGAAGTCACGAGCTTGGCAGATACACAGTTGGCTTTCTTGTGGCGTGAATGGAATGCGGCGAATGTACTTGCATTCTTGTTGTTTATTGGTGCGATGGGGAAATCGGCACAGCTTCTTCTGCACACCTGGCTACCGGATGCTATGGAAGGTCCAACCCCGGTATCCGCGCTGATCCACGCAGCAACTATGGTGACTGCTGGTGTCTTTTTAGTCTGTCGTATGTCTCCTTTGATGGAGGTTGCACCCGAAGCAACCGCGTTTATTACCGTAATTGGGGCAACAACCGCCTTTTTCGCAGCGACCATTGGTTTAGTGCAGACTGATATCAAACGGGTGATCGCATATTCAACATGTTCTCAGCTGGGGTATATGTTCGTTGCAGCCGGTGTTGGCATGTATTCAGCAGCGATGTTCCATCTGTTGACCCATGCGTTTTTCAAAGCGATGCTTTTCTTGGGGGCAGGGTCTGTGATCCATGCGATGCACCACGAGCAAGATATGACAAACTATGGCGGGTTGCGCGATAAAATCCCTCTGACATTCTGGGCGATGATGATTGGGACTTTGGCGATTACCGGCGTTGGAATTCCGTTTACAGGTATCGGCTTTGCGGGTTTTATTTCTAAGGATGCGATCATCGAAAGCGCTTACGCAGGGGGTTCTATATACGGATTCTGGATGCTTGTGATCGCCGCAGCGATGACGTCGTTTTATTCATGGCGTTTGATGTTCTTGACGTTTTATGGAAAACGCCGCGGAGATAAACACACGCACGAACATGCACACGAGAGCCCAATGGTTATGTTGATCCCACTTGGTGTTCTGGCCTTAGGGGCCGTGTTCTCGGGTATGGTGTGGTACGGCAGCTTTTTTGGCCACGCGGATCAAGTCGGCAAATTCTATGGCATCCCTGTTGCGGAAGCATCGGCACATCATGGTGACACAGATCATGACGAAGAAAATGCTGAGCACGGTGGAGAGCACCATTATGCGTTTGCTGGCCAACCGGGAGAAGGTGCGTTGTATATGGCGCCCGATAACCACGTCCTTGAAGACGCACATGCGGTTAATTTCTGGGTCAAAGTATCGCCCTTTATTGCGATGCTTCTTGGGTTTGGTTTGGCCTATTTGTTCTACATTGCGAAACCGGATTTGCCCAAACGCCTCGCCAAGCAGCAGGAGCCTCTATACCTGTTTCTTAAGAATAAATGGTACTTTGATGAGCTGTACGACAAAGTTTTTGTCAAACCAGCGCTGTCGATTGGACGGTTCTTGTGGAAAAAAGGCGACGGAAAAACCATTGACGGCTTTTTGAACGGTCTTGCTTTGGGGATCATTCCATTCCTGACCCGCCTCGCAGGTCGTGCGCAATCAGGTTTCATTTTCACCTATGCTTTCTGGATGGTGATGGGCATCGCTGCTCTTGTCACCTGGATGTCGATTGGCGGAGGAACGCACTGATGGACAATCTTCTTTCCATCGTTACTTTTATACCTGCGTTAGCGGCGGCCATCATGGCGGTATTCATGCGTGGGGAAAATGAGGACGTACAAAAGAACGCGAAATATCTAACGCTCTTTGCGACCTCCATTACTTTTTTGGTGAGCTTGCTGATCTATTTTCAGTTCGACCCTGCCGATACAGGATTCCAATTTGTCGAAGACAAAGACTGGATCTTTGGGTTGCGGTACAAAATGGGTGTCGATGGTATTTCGGTCTTGTTTGTTATGCTCACTACATTTGTGATGCCGCTGACAATTCTTGCCAGCTGGGATGTTAAAACGAGGGTCAAAGAATATATGATCGCGTTTTTGCTGCTGGAGACTTTGATGCTGGGCGTCTTTATGGCGTTAGATCTGGTGCTGTTTTATTTCTTCTTCGAAGCAGGCTTGATCCCTATGTTCTTGATCATTGGGATCTGGGGAGGGGCAAACCGGATCTACGCTTCGTTCAAGTTTTTCCTCTATACGTTCTTTGGATCCGTATTGATGCTGGTGGCTATGTTGTTCATGTATATGGACGCGCAAACCACCGACATTGTGATCTTGCTGGATCATGAGTTCGCATTTGACAGCTTTAACGTTCTGGGCATTCATGTCGTCGGAGGCGTTCAGACGCTTTTGTTCCTTGCGTTTTTTGCGTCTTTTGCTGTCAAGATGCCCATGTGGCCTGTCCATACGTGGCTGCCAGACGCACACGTGCAGGCGCCTACGGCTGGATCGGTTGTGTTGGCGGCGATTTTGTTGAAAATGGGTGGGTACGGCTTTTTACGCTTTAGTTTGCCGATGTTCCCCGTTGGCTCTGCGGTTATGTCAGACCTTGTTCTATGGATGTCTGCGATCGCAATTGTGTACACGTCGCTTGTCGCATTGGTCCAAGAAGACATGAAAAAGCTGATTGCGTATTCATCTGTTGCGCATATGGGGTTTGTCACCATGGGGATCTTTGCGGCCAACCAACAAGGCATTGACGGCGCGATTTTCCAAATGCTGAGCCACGGTTTTATCTCGGCTGCGTTATTCCTATGTGTGGGCGTGATTTATGATCGTATGCATACCCGGGAAATCACAGCCTATGGTGGGCTTGTGGTCAATATGCCCGCCTATGCGCTTGTGTTTATGTTCTTTACAATGGGTAATGTTGGTTTGCCGGGGACATCTGGGTTTGTAGGAGAGTTCTTGACGCTTATGGGCACTTTCCAAGTAAATACCTGGGTGGCTTTTGTCGCAACGTCCGGCGTGATATTTTCTGCAGCCTATGCGCTGTGGTTGTATCGCCGCGTGGTCTTTGGAGATCTCATCAAAGGTAGCCTCAAAACCATCCAAGATATGACAGTGCGTGAAAAATGGATCTTTGCGCCTTTGGTTGTAATGACACTTTTGCTGGGAATATATCCGGTGGTGGTGACTGACACGATTAGCCCTTCGACCACCGCGTTGGTGGATAGTTTTAACGCTGCTGTTGCGTCTGCGGATGTAACACTTGCCGCAACTCATTAAGGAGCCGCTCGGATGCAAGCTGATCTCTCCGTTATCCTGCCCGAGATACTGTTATCCCTTTATGTGATGGCTGTGTTGCTTCTGGCGGTGTACACTCAAAAAGACAAATTGGCTCCAATGTTGGTGTGGTTAACCGCAGGCATTATGACCCTACTGGGGATTTGGATTGCGTCCCAAGGGCCAGTGACCCACGTGGCGTTTGGCGGTATGTTCGTCGATGATGCCTTTGCTCGGTTTTCCAAAGTTTTGATTTTGCTGTCGGCGGCGGCTGTATTGGTTATGGGGCAGGAATATATGTCGCGCCGCGGTATGCTGCGTTTTGAATACCCGTTGTTGGTAACCTTATCTGTTGTTGGCATGATGGTTATGGTTTCGGCCGGCGATCTGATGGCGCTGTATATGGGGCTCGAACTTCAATCATTGGCACTTTATGTCGTGGCTGCACTGCGACGTGACAGCGTCAAGTCCACTGAGGCTGGATTAAAGTATTTCGTCCTTGGTGCGTTGTCTTCCGGTCTGTTACTTTATGGCGCGTCACTTGTGTACGGTTTTGCCGGAACGACCCAGTTTGCAGGTATTATTACGGTTGCACAACACGGTGAAGTCACCGTTGGTCTGCTGTTTGGTCTTGTCTTCTTGATCTCGGGCCTCGCGTTTAAAGTATCGGCAGTACCCTTTCATATGTGGACCCCTGACGTCTACGAGGGGGCACCTACTCCGGTAACGGCCTTTTTTGCATCAGCCCCCAAGGTGGCTGCGATAGGATTGTTTGCGCGTGTGATGCATGATGCCTTTGGTCTGGCCGTTGCCGATTGGAGCCAGATTATCGCATTGATTTCTTTGCTCTCGATGTTCCTGGGATCGGTCGCAGCCATTGGGCAAACGAATATCAAACGTATGATGGCTTACTCTTCGATCGCGCATATGGGATATGCTTTGATGGGGTTGGCGGCAGGTAACGAGCTGGGCGTTCAGGCTTTGCTGGTCTACATGTCGATTTACGTTGCAATGAATATCGGAACCTTCGCGTTTATTTTGATGTTGGAACATGATGGTAAACCCGTCACAGATATCGCCGCGTTGAACCAATACGCTAAACGTGAACCAGGGCGCGCACTTGGGATGTTGGTTTTGTTGTTCTCATTGGCAGGTGTGCCGCCGATGTTGGGATTTTTCGGGAAATTCTTTGTGTTACGTGCCGCGCTTGAGGCGGGGTTAACATGGTTGGCGGTGGCAGGGGTAATCGCCTCAGTCATCGGGGCATTTTATTACCTGCGGATTGTGTACTATATGTACTTTGGAGAGGAAACTGACGGGATTGAAACCAACCATTCGCCCGTGCTGCTCGTCTGTTTCGTTTTTGGTGCAGGTGCGATGGTGTTGGGAATGGTGACCACATTGGGGCTCGAAACCGCTGCTGCCAACGCCGCTTCAGTTCTGTTGCAGTGATCATGTTAAAATTTGCTGATGCAAAAGGCCTGATCTATGTGATCAGGCCTTTTGCCTTTCCCTACGCCTGCTGTTAAAGGAGGCTGTATGACTGATTGGCCAATCGAATATGGGCGCCGTGTTTTGACACAGGTGGATAGTACGCTAGACGAAGCGGCAAGGCTTGCACCTGATTTGAGCAAGCCAGAGTGGATACTTGGCCTACAACAAACCAAAGGACGCGGTAGATTGGGGCGTGAATGGCGTGACCCTAAGGGCAATTTCGCTGCAACCTTGATATATCGACCCAAAGGAACACCGCCCGAGTTGGCTTTGCGCAGCTTCGTGGCCGCGCTTGCACTGTTTGATGCGGTTGAAATGACGACCGGCCGCCGCACGGGCCTCGCGTTAAAATGGCCAAACGATGTGCTTCTCAATGGCGGAAAGCTGGCTGGCATTTTACTTGAGTCAGGTGGCGGTTTACATCCGTATTTATCTATCGGAATCGGGGTGAACTTGCGGGAAGCACCGATGAAGGAATGGTTGGCTCCTGACGCTGTGTGGCCAGTATCACTTATGGCAGAACATGGCATTCAAATTGATCCAGAGAGTTTTTTGAACGCGCTTGCGTCCACTTTTGCACGCTGGGAAAATCAATTTGTATCGGATGGGTTTGATCCTATTCGCAAGGAATGGTTGGCCCGTGCGGCAAAATTGGGAGAGGTCATTACAGCACGTACGCAGAAAACAGAGACGGTTGGGACTTTTGAGACTATTGATGAGGCCGGAAATCTTGTGCTTAAAACTGCGCAAGGTCGGACAACCATTTCAGCTGCGGATATCTTCTTTTGACCGGTGAGAATGGTATGTTGCTGGCCGTGGATTGTGGCAATACCAATACGGTTTTTGCGCTGTGGGATGGAGATCATGTCATTGGTCAATGGCGTACGTCAACCGAATGGCAGCGTACGGCAGATCAGTATTATGTATGGCTGTCGACGCTGATGCGTCTCCAAGGGATCGAAGCCCAGGTTTCTGATATGATTATCTCGTCGACTGTACCGAGGGTTGTCTTCAATCTGCGTGTGTTAGCGGATCGTTATTTCAACACGCGTCCCTTGGTGGTTGGGAAACCAGATTGTTTATTGCCTGTCGATGTCCGCGTGGATCAAGGAACGACCGTGGGGCCTGATCGTTTGGTTAATACCGTGGCTGGTCATGCGAAGTTTGGCGGCAACTTGATCGTGGTCGATTTTGGCACGGCGACAACCTTTGATGTTGTGGCTGCTGATGGGGCTTATGTTGGCGGGGTTATTGCGCCGGGGGTGAACCTTAGTCTCGAGGCATTACACCACGCGGCGGCAGCGCTGCCACATGTGGATATTTCGAAACCACAAAATGTAATTGGCACCAATACCGTGGCCTGCATGCAATCTGGCGTGTTTTGGGGGTATGTGGGATTGGTGCGTGAAATTTGCGACCGGATCAGGGCTGAACACGGCCAAGTGATGCAGGTCATATCAACAGGCGGGCTGGCGCCTCTTTTCCAGCAGGCGGCAGAGTTATTTGATGCCTACGAAGACGACCTGACCGTAGACGGACTCAGGATTATACACACATATAATAAGGATAACGGTACCAACGTATGAGCACCGAACGATTGATCTATCTGCCTCTGGGTGGGGCAGGTGAAATAGGCATGAATGCCTATGTATATGGCTATGGCGAACCTGGAAAAGAGCGCCTGATTCTTGTGGATCTGGGGGTATCTTTCCCGGATATGGACACAACGCCCGGCGTTGATCTGATTATGCCAGACATCACATGGCTTGCGGACCGTGTGGATCAGCTTGAGGGGATTTTTATCACCCACGGGCACGAAGACCATATTGGCGCAGTTGCACATCTGTACAATAGATTGAATGTGCCGATCTATTGCCGTCCCTTCACGGCAAATCTTGCGCGTCGTAAGATGGAAGAACACGGACGTGATGCGGATGCTGTGAAAATCATCTCCCCTTGGCCAGCAGTCACAACGCTTGGACCATTCACGGTTGGGGCCGTACCGATTTCACACTCAATTCCTGAAAGTGCAGGTTTGGCAATCGATACGCCTGCAGGGCGTGTGATCCACACGGGTGATTTTAAGATCGACGAAAACCCCATCGTTGGCGAAGCATTCGATCCGGAGCTTTGGGCCGAAGTGTCCAAAGACGGTGTGCAGGCGATGATCTGCGATTCGACGAATGTGTTCTCGCCAAATCCAGGTCGATCCGAGAGTGAGCTGGGGGATAACATCACTAAGCTCATTTCCGAAGCGACAGGCATGGTTGCGGCCACGACCTTTGCCTCTAACGTCGCTCGGGTGAAAACCCTTGCTGATGCGGGTGCGCGGGCAGGGCGGTCTATTGTTTTGTTGGGGCGCGCCATGCGTCGCATGGTTGAAGCTTCGCTGGAAACAGGCGTGTTGACGGATTTCCCTTCGGTTATTCAAATCGAAGACGCGTCTGAAGTCCCTCGCGAGAACCTAATGCTGATCACCACAGGTAGCCAAGGCGAACGTCGTGCCGCGACAGCGCAACTTGCGCGGGGTAAGTACCGTGGAATGGAGCTGAAGGAAGGTGACTTGTTCTTGTTCTCCTCCAAAACTATTCCGGGGAACGAAAAGGGTGTGATCTGGATTATGAACCAGTTCTCGCAAAAAGGTGTTGATGTCGTGGATGACCAGGGTGGTATGTACCACGTGTCAGGTCATGCCAACGGACCTGATCTTGAACGTATGCACGCCATCGTTAAGCCCAAGATGCTGATTCCTATGCACGGCGAGCATCGTCACCTGCGCCAACATGCGCGTTTGGGTGAGAAAAAGGGAATTCCATCAACCATTGCTGTGAACGGTATGATGATTGATATCACCGGCGATGCGCCCAAAGTTGCCGAATACATTGATACAGGCCGCACTTACTTAGATGGTTCGGTCAAAGTCGGGGCGATGGACGGTGTGATCCGGGATCGTATTCGTATGGCACTGAATGGGCATGTTGTCATAACTGCGATTCTTGATGAGCAGGACGAGCCGTTAGGAGAGCCTTGGGTCGATCTTAAGGGGCTTGCGGAAACTGGGGTGTCTGATGCGTCGTTGACCGATGTAATGGAACACGACCTAAACCAATTCCTGATGCGGGCTGGTAAAAAGACGCTCAAAGATGACGATAAGCTTGAAGATGAGTTGCGTCGTGTGGCGCGTCAAACTGTGCGCAGAGAAATTGGTAAAAAACCAGAAGTCTCGGTGATTGTGAGCCGTATGCGCTAATATAAACAGGAGAGGAGAGAGCTTTTTCTTTCTTCTTCGCACGACATAAATTTCTATGATACGAAAACGAGAAAACGCCCGGACCGCGAGGTCGGGGCGTTTTTGCATATGTAGCCATGTATTTGGCTACGTGATCATAGTGCTGATCTTGAAGTATTAAGCTGTTTGGCCTGAAGTCGCGGCATTAGATTTGAATGCGCGTGCGATACGGGAAAACAAAGACAGCAGGTATGTTGCACGCATTGCGTTTGCACGTGCGTCGATTGCTTTATGATCCGTCAGGCTCAGAGGTGCTAAATCTTGCATGTTGTTCACCTTCAGTTTCATCTGTTAGCGATAAACTAGCTTGGTTTTATAGGAATGTGATCTCCCTAATCGTTCATTTCAGCTATGCGCTGAGTGCAGACGAATTTACCGTATCTTAATAAGGGGGTGCCTAAAAAAAAGGCATCCACATTTGTGGATGCCTTAAACCTTTATAGGTTCTTAAATTTAAGGGCCGAATTAGCCGGCGCGACGTTGTTCGTCGTCGGCGCGACGTTCAGCAAAGCTCATCGCGATAAAGCTTGGCATATGGTCGCCCATGCCCACCACATTTCTATCATCGCGGCGATGATCCCGACCGAATCGACCGCCTTTACCGCGTCCACGGGGTTTCTGGCTGTCATTATCAGCAGAAGCTTGCGTCGGCTGTTGGGTGTCAGAAACGGATGTCTCTTCCTTGACAGCCTCTGTCGCAACAGGTGCATCCTTAGCCGCCGGTGCTTCTTTTCGAGGCTTCCGAGGTGTGACCTTGACCGGGTTTTCTAGGCGAGTGATTTCCTTTTGAACCAGGCTCTCGACCGCTTCTAACGCTTTTTCATCACGGGGTGAGCACAGCGTAATCGCTTTGCCTGACCGGCCAGCCCGACCTGTGCGTCCAATACGGTGGACATAATCTTCGGCGTGACCTGGGACGTCAAAGTTGAACACATGGCTCACAGACGGCACATCAAGACCACGTGCAGCCACATCAGAGGCCACCAGAACCTTCAAGTGACCATCACGGAAACCTTCAAGCGTTTTTGTTCGCTGGTTTTGATCTAAATCACCATGGATAGGCGCAGCATCAACACCGTATTTTTTCAGAGATTTTGCAACGATATCCACATCTGATTTTCGATTGCAGAAGATGATCGCGTTTTGGACTGCATCTCCTTCTTGCTCGATCAAAGCACGCAGAACTTTACGCTTTTCACTGCCTTCGCGATCTTTGCGGCTGGCTTTGAACTTTACCACAGCCTGCTCGATGTTCTCGGAGGTGGTCGCTTGACGTGCGATTTCTACACGTTCGGGCGCGGACAGGAATGTATTTGTGATCCGTTCAATCTCGGTTGCCATTGTTGCCGAGAAAAACAACGTTTGTCGTGTGAATGGTGTCAGAGAGAAAATGCGTTCGATATCAGGGATAAAACCCATATCCAGCATACGGTCAGCTTCGTCTACCACCATGATCTCGATGCCCGTCAGCAACAGTTTGCCACGTTCGAAATGGTCCAACAGGCGACCTGGTGTTGCGATTAACACATCTACACCACGGTCAATTGCTGCATCTTGTTCTTTAAACGAGACACCACCAATCAACAGAGCTTTTGTCAGTTTGACATGTTGGGCATAGGTGTCAAAATTCTCAGCCACTTGCGCAGCGAGTTCCCGCGTCGGGCATAGAACCAGACTGCGTGGCATGCGCGCACGGGCGCGGCCACGAGCCAGACGTGTAATCATCGGGAGAGTGAAAGAAGCAGTTTTACCGGTGCCGGTCTGTGCAATGCCTAGAACATCCCGTCCTTCAAGTGCCGCTGGAATCGCGCCTGCCTGAATAGGTGTCGGCGATTCGTAACCAGCTTCTTCAATAGCTTTGAGGACCTTGGGGTTCAGGTTTAGATCGGTGAATTTTGTCATATGCGTCCATTGTTGCGGACACTTGACCTTGGCCCGCCGGGTTCACGATTGACCGGATGAAATCCGGTTGATGTAAGTCGGCAGCACCGTGCGTACCATCTTGGGTGGGCACATAACAAAAATGCAGCGCATCGTCAAATAATTGCGAAATTTCGCTCGATTTGTTGTGACATCGTCAAAAACTGCGGCAATTTAACCAAAGAACGGGCAGTGCTTTTTGAAGCTTGCTGAGAGTTTCAAATTTGTTTCATGCGACGCATCAAGCTGTAACTCTTAGTCTTGATGTACCGTCTCTTTGAGTAACGTATTCAACATCTATGGTATTGGAGAAAAGCCCATCATATGTGTCTGATTTCCGAGTGCATAGTGTCTTGAGAGAGGTCTTAAGATAGGAAATTATACTGATGTTGATGCCGTCATTGACGGCATCAAAGGACAGTAAAACCTAGGCACTTAAGCCTAGACCATCATCTCCTTGGTCGCCGAGAGCGTGATATCCGGATAATCTCTGGTCACCCGATCAATATCCCACTGCAAGCGCGTCAGGTAGACAATGTCACCATCATTATCGAATCCGATGTGCTGTTTATTGGCGTTGATGAATTTATCAACGGCTTGTTTCTCACCGGTGACCCAACGAGCGGAGGTGAATTGCGAGGCTTCAAACCGCACAGGTAACCCGTATTCCATCTCGATTCGGCTGGCCAGAACCTCAAATTGCAACGCGCCAACCACGCCGACAATAAAGCCGGAGCCGATTGAGGGCTTGAACACCTTGGCCGCGCCTTCTTCGGCGAATTGCATCAGGGCCTTCTCAAGATGCTTGGCTTTCATCGGATCGCCTGCACGACAGCTTTGCAGCAGTTCAGGAGCAAAGGACGGGATGCCTGACACGCGCAGGGCTTCGCCTTCTGTCAAAGTGTCGCCGATACGAAGCTGGCCATGGTTGGGAATACCAATGATATCCCCTGCCCAAGCTTCCTCGGCCAGTTCACGATCTGACGCGAGGAACAAGACGGGGTTGGAAATAGCCATCGGCTTTTTGGTGCGCACATGGGTCAGCTTCATGCCGCGTTTGAAATGCCCAGAGGCCATGCGCACAAAGGCGACGCGGTCGCGGTGTTTCGGGTCCATATTGGCCTGTACCTTAAAGACAAAGCCGCTGACCTTCTTTTCTTCGGGAGCGATTTCGCGCGGTTGCGCTTTTTGGGTCTGTGGTTCAGGGCCATAGGCGCTGATCCCGTCCATCAGTTCTTTGACACCAAAGGAATTGATCGCGGAACCGAACCATATTGGCGTCATATGTCCTTCGAGCACGGATTGTGGGTCAAGCTTTGGCATGAGCTCACGCGCCATTTCGACCTCTTCTAGGAATTTCTCTAGCAGATGTTCTGGCACATGTTCTGCAAGCTTGGGATCATCCAAGCCATTGATTTCGATGGTTTCAGCGACCTTGTTACGGTCTGCGCGATCCATCAACTCGAGACGGTCTCGAAGCAGGTCGTAACACCCGACGAATTCACGCCCCACACCAATGGGCCAAGAGGCGGGGGTGACATCAATGGCCAACATCTCTTGGATTTCGTCGATGATCTCAAATGTATCGCGGCTTTCGCGGTCCATTTTGTTACAAAAGGTCAAAATGGGCAGATCCCGCAGGCGGCAAACTTCGAACAGTTTTTGCGTCTGGCTTTCCACACCCTTAGCACCATCAATCACCATCACGGCTGCATCCACGGCGGTGAGTGTGCGATAGGTGTCTTCTGAAAAGTCCGAGTGGCCGGGCGTATCCACAAGATTAAAGCGGAAGTTGCCAAAGTCAAAAGACATGGCAGAGGCCGAGACCGAAATCCCGCGGTCTTTTTCCATCTGCATAAAGTCAGACCGCGTACGCCGTGCTTCGCCCTTGGCGCGAACTTGGCCGGCCATCTGGATCGCACCACCGTAAAGCAGGAACTTTTCAGTCAAGGTGGTTTTACCCGCATCCGGGTGCGAGATGATCGCAAAAGTGCGACGCCGCGCGATTTCAGGCGGCAATTCGGGGCGATTTGTAGCGGTATCTAACATGGGGATGGCTTAGCCAGAAAGGCGCTGCGAGGCAAGGGGAAGCAGGGGGTGATATCTGTGCACCCTTTGTGCACCGGGCGTACACCGGCATGCACCGCGTTTTTCCCTGCGTTTTTCCCCGTTTCAACGACAGGGTGTTGCGGCCCCCGCGCACGCCCAGATTGCCAGGGTTTAAGGTGGAAATGCCATAATCTGTCGTGCAGTTCATAAGGAGCCTCAAACAATGCGAAGCAGGCGGTATCACGATCAGGAAATGCAACTTGAGTTGGACAAGCTGCAAAGCAAACTGCGCGCAGAGTGGCTCGACAAAAGTCTGCCAGATGATTGGGATGGGTTAGAGACCTGGGATCGGATTGACCGCAAGAAAACCCGCGTCACCATTCGCCTTGATGCCGATATGGTGCGCTGGTTCCGAAAGTTAGGGCCGGGATATGGCGCGCGGATCAATTCGATTTTACGCATTTACTGGCTGGCGTTGCTGTCCGGCCATATCGAAGCCCATGAGGGCGATAATGTGATCCTGCGCATAGAAACCCGCGCCCGCGATATGCTGCGAGAACTGGAGGAGAAATATCCGGGGTAGGGGTGACGTGATACAGGCTATGGGATAGCCCTGTAAGACAACAGCAAGGACTAAAACACGAAAAGATGTGAGGCCGTTGAAGAGCTGCCCACGTGTGAGGTTGTGTTTGGCAAAGCCTCTCGCACATAGGTCTCTCGCCGCAGATGCCTATCGCAAAGACGCCTGACGCAACAGTTCGACTGCGTTGGGGTGGTTTAAGTAGCTCTCATCCAGTTCCAGCCCGTGATTGGCAGTTTCATGAGTGATTTGGGCGAGCAGGTCATTGGGCAATGCGGGGCCGGTGAGCGGGTCTAGCATCAGGCTTTCGGCGGCGATGCCTTCGGCATAGATGATGTGATGGCGTTCGAACAGGATTTGGAAGTAATCGACAAACCCGCCATCTTGCACGACCACGCTGTGACCATTCACCAGATCACGCGCTCGAACCAGAATTTGTTGCCGCCCTGCGCCCATGCGATCGTTGCGTTGATATAGCATTAACCGGTGATCGGGGCTGAGCAGGAGATTACGGGAATTGTTTAATGCGCCTTTGCGGATCAGGATCGGAGCCATAGCGCCCACCGCGCGCGTTGTGGTCTGTCCAACCCATGTCACCTGTTGAACTCCGGCGTCTCGGGTGAGAACCTCAGTTCCTGCGCGGAGGTCTTCGATGGGGATCTGCGCGCCTGTTGCCAAGGTAATGTGGGTTCCGCGAGCAAAGGAAACACAGGCCATTTGCGCCAGCTTACGACGCATCCCTTCGCGTTTGGCGCCAACAAGTCGATATTCGACACCAGGTTTGATCGAGGCCAATGGAACCAGATAGAGGCCAGAAATCATATGGGTTGGATCGACTTCGACCAAAATCAGGGCTTCGATGTTTGGGCCACGTTCGGGCATCAAAGTGATCACGCAATCCAGATGTACAGCCGCGCCGGATGTGCCCAATTCTGTGTCACTGTGAATGTGGAACTGTGTTTGTGGTATCTCTGACCGCTCAATCGTAAGCGCCAGACGTGCGGGTTTGCTTTGGCCTGACAGCGTATAGATGTCATCCAGCATCAGATCTTCGAGTATCCCAAGTTCATCCCCCATATTGGCGCCAATTTCGACGCGAAAATAGCGGGCGTCATAGGCGAGGATGGATTGAATGGCTTGGGCGTTGTGGGGCACGGATGGGTCTCGTTTTGGGTTGATCAGATCACTTGTACGATACGAGTGGTTACATTTAAGTAATGAATGCGGCAAGATGCCGTCCAGCATAGGGCATAGTTTGACCGTTTATGAGGCAAAACACTATGCCCCTTTATGTCAGTCAACAACCGGTGGAGGTACCGAGCGCTTGGCGAGGGCTGGTATTCATGGGCAGCGCGTGCCATCACTGTTGGAAAATACCGTAGTAAATGAATAGGAAATGCAGATGGATTTGGGAATTCGCGGCAAACGAGCGGTGGTGTGTGCCTCAAGCAAAGGTCTCGGTTTAGGCTGTGCCGAAGCTTTGGCGCAGGCTGGTGTGGACCTGATTATGAACGCGCGTGGGGCAGATGCATTAGACGCAGCAGCAGCACATATACGTACGACTTATGATGTGTCTGTCACAACGGTTGCTGCAGATGTCACCTCTGAGGATGGGCGTGCAGCGTTGCTGGATGTGGCATTGGCAGAGGGAAAACACGTCGATATCTTGGTAAACAACGCTGGCGGGCCGCCTCCGGGATTGTGGAGCGATTGGGACCGTGAAGATTTCATCAAGGCGTTGGACGCAAATATGTTAGCCCCCATTGCGCTGATCAAGGCACTGGTGCCTGCGATGATGGATCGTGGTTGGGGTCGCGTGGTCAATATTACCTCTCAATCTGTTAAAGCCCCCATTCCTGTATTGGGCTTGTCAAACGCCGCACGCACGGGATTGACCGGATATGTGGCCGGAACGGCGCGTCAGGTGGCCTCGTCTGGTGTGACGATCAACAACCTCCTTCCCGGTATTCACGCGACAGATCGCGCGGTTTCGCTTGATACAACCGTTGCTGAACGCGACGGAATTTCAATTGAAGAGGCTGGCAAGCAACGCGCGGCAGGCATCCCTGCGGGTCGTTATGGAACCCGTGATGAATTTGGGGCAACCTGCGCGTTCATGTGTTCGCAATATGCAGGATACATGGTCGGGCAGAATATCCTGCTGGATGGTGGGGCAACAAACGCGACGATCTAGTCAGAAGGGACGCTGTTATGTCTTCGCAAGGAAGTTCGCTCAAGGATCAGCTGTATAACCGCGATAAAATCCGCTATTTGGCGGATCTGTTCGCAGGCCATGCGGTCGGGTTTGATGCGCATGCCTTTGAAGCAGATGTAATGGCGTCGCTGCTGGATTTGGAATTAAAGGAACGCATTCACATGATTGCGCGGATGCTTGAACAACATGTGCCTGGACGGCTGCCTCAGGTGGCACCCATTTTACGCGCGGCTTTACCTGCACCGCTTGACCCGACACGCAGTGATGATGATTTTGGTGATTTTATCTTTGCGCCTTTGGGGGAGTGGGTGGTGAATATCGGTCTGGAGGATCATTGTGACCTGTCACTTGACCTTCTGGCAGAGATTACACAGCGGTTCTCAATGGAATGGGCAATCCGTCCCTTTTTGAACCGTTGGCCGCAAGAGACGTTGGCACGGATGCAGGTTTGGGCATTAAACGAGAACTACCATGTGCGCCGACTGGCATCTGAGGGAACCCGTCCGCGTTTGCCTTGGGGCACTGCAGTTGGGCTGGAATTGTCAGAACCTTTGCCGATTCTGGATCAATTACATGGGGATAAAACGCGGTACGTTACGCGATCTGTGGCCAATCACCTGAATGATATTACCAAGAAAGACCCGGATTTGGTCTTGACCACCTTAAAGCGATGGCATGCACAGGGGCTGCAAACGGCAAAGGAGTTGGATTGGATGACCAGTCACGCTTTGCGTGGTCTCGTGAAAGCAGGGCATTCTGGAGCAATGGCGTTGTTAGGCTATGATCCTGACCTCGAAGTGGATGTCGCATTGACGCTGCCAGACACGGTGCGGATCAACGAGAAGCTTGTGTTTACCTGTGATCTTGTCGGAGCTAAAGGCGCAGCTGTGCTGGTTGACTATCGCATGACCTTTCAGCGCCCCGGGGGAAAGACCAGCCGTAAAGTCTTTAAACTCAAACAGAGCAAACTTGGGAACGCGGCGTTACAGCTGTCTAAAACGCATCCATTGAAAGGTGGGGCTGCGACGTTCACTTTGGTGCCGGGGACACATCAGTTGGAGGTGCTCGTGAATGGGCGTGCCCGCGCCTCGGCTGCGTTTGAGTTGTTGGCGTGACGCCGCGTGTTACGCGTTTGAAACCAAAGGCGAACACAGGTCATGAACCGCGTTTACTTGCGCCTTGGGTGTACAATTGGTAAGGCCCAGATGGTTGAACTCTCGAGTAGGGTAACGGGCCAAGTATGACGCAAACCACATCTAACGCCGCTCCGATTTCGGAGTATGTCGAAACTCATGACACATCGTCTCGGTTGGAAATTCGCAACCTAAGCCGCTTTTTCGAAGGCCGGGCTGTTGTGAATGACGTGTCTTTGCGGGTGCAAAAAGGGCAGGTGACATGCCTGTTGGGCCCCTCAGGCTGCGGGAAATCCACGACACTGCGTATGATTGCCGGTGTTGAGATGCAAGATAGCGGTGAAATTTGGGTGGATGGAAAGCTGATCTGTGACACTTTGTTCCGAGTGCCACCTGAACGGCGTGAAATCGGGCTAATGTTTCAGGATTTCTCGTTGTTTCCGCACCTAAGTGTTCGCGACAACGTTGCTTTTGGGCTGACAGGGTCACGCGAGGCCAAGCGTAACCGTGTCGCAGAACTTTTGGAACGCGTCTCGCTCACGCGTCATATGGATGCCTTTCCACATGAGTTGTCCGGCGGCGAACAGCAACGGGTGGCTCTTGCACGTGCTTTGGCACCCCGGCCAAAAATCATGCTGATGGATGAACCCTTTTCGGGCCTGGACAACCGTCTCCGTGACGGGATTCGTGACGAAACGCTGAGCCTTTTAAAAGAAGAGAACACGGCCGTCTTGTTGGTGACCCATGAGCCCGAAGAGGCGATGCGGATGGCGGACGAGATCGCCCTGATGCGAGACGGGCAAATTGTTCAGCAGGGGGCGCCGTATAATGTCTATACGCGGCCAGTTGATAAGGCGGCAGTTGCTTTCTTCAGCGATATTAACGTGATCAACGCATCCGTGGACGGCGCGTTGGCCACCACAGCTTTTGGCGCATTTTTGGCGCCGGGGCATCCAGACGGCACAGAGGTTGAGATCGTGTTTCGACCTCAGCATGTGCGCATCGATTTTGACCGCGCTGGGCGCGGGCCGGAACCCACGCCGGGGGATGGGGTTGCCGCGCGCGCAACGGTGCAACGTTCACGATTTCTGGGCAACGAGAGCTTAGTTGAGTTTCGTATGGATTTTGACGGATCTGTGTTGAAAGCCTCAGTTCCGAATGTGTTTTTGCCGGCGGTGGGGCGTGCAATGTGGCTTACCTTGCCGCGCAATCGCTGTTTTGTTTTTGCGTGCTAGCCGCTTGGTTGAGGCAGGTGGCCGCGTTACAGAGAAACACCCCCTGAAAAATGTTCAAGGCGCGTCGCAAGGCACGTAATCTTGCAACCGTTTACCGGGCTCATCTACAAAAAGTTCTGGCAATGGCGTTGCTTCTTGAATGAGGTCGACGCGAAAAACACGAAAATCCTCGCGCGCTTCACACCATGCGGTAAGTGTCCAGACACGCCCCCAGTACTCCATATGCAGGGGGCGGATATTGCGCTGAGTTAGGGTTCCATCAATGCGACGATAGCTCAGGGCGAGTTTCTGGCGAGATTTGATCGCAGCGCGCAACGTAGGCATCATCGCAAAACCACGCGCGGCGTCTGCAAATGGGTAAACGGTGAATTTCCATTGATCCGCGTCGGCTATGGTTTGCGTCGGCAGGACCGCGTCTATCTTATCCGCGAGCGACTGCGCGGCAGCTTTAAGATCAGGATCGGCGGCTTCGGCTACGATTGCCATGCCGAGGTTCAGTGCCTCGAGCTCCTCACTTGTTAATGTGAGCGGCGGCAGTGTGATTGCTTCGCGGGTAATATATCCGACGCCACGTTCTCCTTCGACTGGAATACCAGAGGCAACCAATGTGTCCATGTCGCGATAGATCGTTCTGACGGACACTTCGAGACGCTGTGCGATATCCTGCGCGCGGTGTAATTTGCCATCGC
The DNA here is from genome assembly GCA_947499635.1 of uncultured Paracoccaceae bacterium. Lineage (GTDB taxonomy): Bacteria > Pseudomonadota > Alphaproteobacteria > Rhodobacterales > Rhodobacteraceae > Epibacterium. Next base: position 150,598 of record CANMPD010000003.1, read on the forward strand.
GCAGGATTTGAATGATTTCAAAAAGACGGTCGGTGCGGCGCATCAAAGGGGTTCCTTCTCACCGCATCTTTGGCCTGCGTGCTCTTTGGGGTCAAGTCTGCAGGCGCAGTCCAAACCTGTGCAAATTTATGAGCTCGACCAAAGACATTGATCATGGCGCATAGAGAGAGTGGAGGCATCTATCAGTTGGATAAGTGCCATAGCGGCCTCATTCTTAGGAAAGGCCTCTGTTGCGGCTTGGGCCGAGGCCATATCGGACCATTTGACATAGTCGGTCCAAGTCCCGTCTTTGGATTTAGAGAGGCTTCTGCTGCGAAATCCCGGTAGGGCACGGACAAATGTTTGGGTGGCTTGCGAAGCCGCGAGGTAGTCTTGATCGCTGACGCCTGCGTTTAGTTTGAAGGTTACGATTTCTACGATGGTCTCTGGTGTCGAGGAAGGGGATGTCATGGTGTTTTCCTATATCTGACGTTTGAATAAGGGAGACATACCGAAGCTCAACTGACACAAACCTGTCAGTTGACTAATGGCTCTGCTGAAAAACTGTATTTTCCAACAAAGCCCCATGGCATTTGAAAGGTCTTGTTGTTGCGGCCGATGCTGCCGCAGTGCAATGTCACAGCCGATACGGTACCGCCGGTACAGTCACGATGTCAGATCGCAGTTCTTCATTCCTGCTATGCAAGCTGGGCTGCGACAGACATGATAAGACCGGCATGATAAAAAGGTAAGAATATGCTGAATAATATTGGACTTCCGGGCATTCTGCTCATCGCAGTTGTGGTTCTGGTTCTGTTTGGTCGCGGTAAAATTTCGTCCCTGATGGGCGAAGTTGGTAAAGGCATCACAGCTTTTAAGAAGGGTGTTAACGACAGCACCAAAGAGCTGGAAGAGGAAGCCGCAGAAACAGCCAAAGATGTCACGCCTGAGATGGATACAGACGCGCAAAAAGATAAGGTCTAAGACGTATGTTTGACCTGGGGATGACCGAACTGCTGGTTGTTGGCGTTGTGGCGCTGATTGTGGTTGGCCCAAAAGATCTGCCGGTGCTGTTTCGCAATGTCGGTCGATTTGTAGGACGGGCCAAAGCAATGGCCCGCGAGTTTTCCAGTGCTATGGAAAGCGCAGCTGACCAGACCGGTGTCAAAGATGCCAAGCAAGCGTTCAAGATGGCGTCAAACCCATTAGGTGCGATGAGTGACAGCTTTAAAAAGGCAACTGCTGATCTGGACGCTGACATCAATAGCGCGCTGGAGGTGGACATGGGTGCAGAGACGCACACATATGATCCCGATAGCGAAACAGGAAAATTAGCAGCCGAGCGCGCTGAAAACACGAAGAAAATTCAGGCGGCGTCTGCGCGCGCTGCAGCAGAGCGCAAAGCACGTGAGGCGCAAGAGGCTATGGCGAAAGCAGAACAATACGAGGCTGAGCTTGCACAAGTCTCAGTGGGAACAACTGACGCTGATGCTCAAGGCACGACTGAGGAGACCGGCCCGAAAGGTGCTGATAAATCATCATGAGCCAAAGTGACAATGTAGAAGACTCCACCGCACCCTTGATCGAACACCTCGCTGAGTTGCGCACGCGACTGATCCGGGCGGTGATTGCGTTTTTGGTGGGAATGGTTTTGGCCTTTGTTGTGGCAGAGCCAATTTTGCAGTTTTTGTTAACGCCCATTGAGGCCACGCTGCGTGACCTGGGAGATCCGTCGCCCACGTTGCAATATACCTCGCCACAAGAATATCTGTTTACGCTGTTTCGGATCTCGATGGTGTTTGGCTTTGCCTTATCCTTTCCTGTGATTGGTTTTCAGCTGTGGCGTTTTGTGGCGCCGGGCCTTTATAAGAACGAGCAAGGTGCGTTTTTACCATTCTTGATCGCGTCGCCCTTTATGTTTTTGCTGGGGGCGTCTTTTGCTCAGTTTGTTGTAACGCCATTGGCAATGCAGTTTTTCCTTGGATTTGCGGATGTTGCCTCGGTCTTTGCTAATCTTATGTCCCAAGTGTCTGGTGGACTGCCAAGCGATGTGGCTGTGGTGCCAGAAACCGGTAATGGCGTTAAGATTACCTTTTTTGGTAAGGTGAATGAGAGCCTTGATATTACGCTTAAATTCATCATGGCATTTGGGCTGTGTTTCCAGTTGCCGGTGTTGCTAACCTTGATGGGGAAGGCCGGTTTGGTCAGTGCCGAGGGTCTGGGTGCGATGCGGAAATATGCGGTGGTTGCTATTTTGGTGTTGGCCGCCTTGGTTACCCCGCCTGACGTTGTGACGCAGCTTATTTTGTTTACGGTTGTTTATGGCTTGTACGAAATCTCGATCTTTTTGGTCCGACGCGTAGAAGCCAAACGTGAGGCCGTGTTGCGCGCTGAAGGCTATTACGATGACAACGAAGAAGATGGTGAATAGGATTGTCCGTCTCTTGATGAATAGGCGCACCCTTTGGGTGCGTCTTTTTTGTTGGCCTGCAACCCGTCGCCCGCCCTCCCACCCCGACGCGTTGCAGGCCTCTTGTCGCGCGGTTGCGATCATGATTTGAAATGCAAATATTTAAGACAGGAGCGGATATGACGGATGCAACATTGACGCGAATTGCGGAAGCCTTGGAACGAATGGCGCCGCCCCCATGCCAAGTGCCTGATTTCGACAGCACCACAGGATTTGTGTGGCATGTGGCCCCCGAGCGGTTAGAAGCGATTGCGAACATCCAACGCGTTGATTTGGATTTGCTGGTTGGCATCAATCAGGCGCGCGATACGCTGTTGGACAACACACGTCGGTTTGCCCAAGGGTTTGGGGCGAATAATGCGCTTTTATGGGGCGCACGCGGTATGGGAAAGTCATCATTGGTCAAAGCCATACATGGTGCTTTGCTGGCAGATTACCCGGATTTGAAACTGGTTGAGTTACAGCGGGAGGACTTACCCAGTGTGACCCGTTTGATGGCACATTTGCGTGTTGCGCCATATCAGTTCATTTTGTTTTGCGATGATCTGTCGTTTGATCACGATGATCAGCACTACAAGAGTCTTAAGGCGGTTCTGGATGGAGGGATAGAGGGGCGACCAGACAATGTCGTGCTTTATGCGACGTCTAATCGCCGACATCTGATGCCGCGCGATATGATCGATAACGAACGCTCTTCCGCGATCAATCCAGCTGAGGCGGTGGAGGAAAAGGTCTCGCTCTCAGATCGTTTTGGTCTGTGGCTAGGTTTTCATCCGTGTCAGCAAGATGCGTATCTTACGATGATTCAAGGGTACTGCACGGCGTATGGTCTTGAAATTCCTTCTGAGATTTTACGAGCCGAAGCGATTGAGTGGCAAGCAACACGGGGGGCGCGTTCGGGACGTGTGGCGTGGCAGTTCTTTGTTGATCTGGCCGGGCGTCACGGAGTTGCACTAAGATAACTGTATCACGGTGACGCGCGCTTTGCGCGCGCCAGGCCCAACTTTGCCAATCTGCATCTGTGATGCAGATTGGCTGGGCGGGAGAACACCGCCCCCGCAGGGGATATCTGATACTTATTGCAGATAGGGCAGAGGATCGACGCTCTCTAATCCGTCTCGGATTTGAAAGTGCACATAAGCTTGCCCACTGCTTTCCTTGCGTACAACAGCCAAGGTCTGACCGCGGTCGACACGTTCGCCTTGGCGTACGCGAATACCATCTACATTGGAATACACCGTCAATAACCCTGTATCATGGCGGATCACTAAGAATGGGACACCGTTACTGTCTTTGGTAATCGCAGCCACTGAACCGGATTCTGCAGCCTTGACCGGCCCACCTGCTGTCGCCGCAATATCAATTCCATCCGACTTGCCTTTGGAATAGGCGCGAATGATTTTGCCTTGCACAGGGTACGTCATGGCACTTTGCGAAGTTCGGGTTGGTTCCTCAACTTTTACAGGAGCCGATGCGGGAACCGTGGGGATTACAACTTCATCTGGTAGCGGATTGGTCGCACTTGGCGGTGTTGGCGTCGGCGAACCTTCGCCTGGGGCCGTCGTGACGAGCTCAGCTGTGGGTGTTGTTGATGTTGCCGTATCCTCTTTGAGCGGTATCAGCAAAAGCTGACCTTCGCGAACCGATAGCGTTGCATCTAAGCCGTTCCATTGTCCCAATGATTTGACGGGGACCTGATACAAACGCGCGATGGTATAGGCGGTCTCGCCTCGGGTGACACGGTGTTGTACCGGTTCTGGGCCATCTTGGACGACGGGCTGGCGCACTTTGGGCTTGGGGCCTTCCTTCAGCTCAATTGTGGTCACAGAGCCTGGGTTCGCAGAGGTGGTTGATGATTGATCAATCGCTGACCCCGCAAGGGTTGCAATATCTACGCCGCCTGGGTTTGCAGGGATTGTGCTTGCAACGGTTGCCGTAGGACTGGCGTCAGGTGCACGCCGCGGTAGGACCAAAACCTCACCTTTCCTCAAGGTATCAGAGGGTTGCACACCGTTTAGCCGCGCGATTTCGTTGACGGGAAGGTTAATGCGCTCTGACACGGTTGCGACGGTATCACCGCGTTGGGCAACTGCGACCTGATACGTAGAGTAGGTAATCAGGCCACGTGCATCCGGTGTAGGGCGGTTTTCTGTCGCGGTTTGTGCCGCATTGGTGGTGTTAAATGCTCCGATTTGCCCACGTAAGTCATAATCCAACGGGCCGTTACAAGCCGCGAGGATGGCAACTATTGGCAGGGCAAACACTGTAGCACTGCGCTGGCGCAAAAGGGGAAGTGCGGAGGGACAGGGGGTACGGTTCATCTCAAAGCTCTCTTCGCGAATACCCCTTCTGGTGGGGGCTGCGTGCCTCAGTTAACATAGTACTAACATTCTAGCATTTTGTATAACATATAAGTAGTCTTAGGTTTCTTTTCCAAGACCTTCCACCAGGGGAACAAAGCGAACGGGGCGTAATTCGTCATATTCAAAGCCATCCTGAGTGCGAAGGACGCGGATCAAAGTCTGAACATGATCGGATTGCCCCACCGGGACAACCATCACTCCGCCGATTTTGAGTTGAGACAGTAAGGGGCCGGGCGGATCTTCGGCAGCGGCTGTTACAATGATTCGATCAAACGGTGCCTGATCTGGTAGGCCAAAGCTGCCATCTCCGACAAGCGAGGTGATATTGGTGAGGCTTAACGTGTCAAAGATCTGCCGCGCATCTTGTACCAACCGGCTGTGTCGGTCGATGGTATAGACCCTGCGCGCCATCTTGGCCAAAATAGCAGCCTGATAACCTGAGCCCGTACCAACCTCGAGCACCTTGTCACGTGGTGTGACTTGCAAGGCTTGCGTCATCAATCCAACGATTGACGGTTGCGAGATTGTCTGACCACAAGCAATAGGCAACGGCACGTCTTCGTAGGCCCGCTGAGAAAACAATCCGCGCAGAAATAATCCGCGATCCATGGTTTCCATGGCTTGCAGCACATCAGTCTGTGTCACCCCGGCTGAACGTAGGGCAAACAGGAACTGCATCTTGGTTTCTGCGTCAGGCCCGCTCATGTCAGGTCTTTTGTCCGCCGTTTGAGGCCGTGTCAGACAGGCTCAGACAGTCGTGTGCCGTTAAATCCGCACGCATTGGTGTAATGGATACATAGCCTTCAAGGTTAACTGCGCCGTCCGTGCCTGCGCCGGATGGTCGAGATTGGTCGGGAGGGGAAATCCACATATAGCGACGCCCGTTTGGTGATTGCGTCGCTTGGGCGACAAAAGCGCTGTTGGCACGTTTTCCCTGGGCGACAATGCGGTGACCCTTGACGGCGGTTGCAGCGACAGGCGGGAAGTTGACATTGTGAAACAGGGCGTATTCGGTCGGGCTGTGTTGTGGCGTTGTCTCTAAGATCGTACGGATCGCAGTTGCGCCGTGGTGCAAGGCTGCTTCGAACGGGTTCTCGAGACCTTTATTGCCGGGACCAAAATATTGGGACAGGGCAATGGCACGTAAACCTTGCAAAGCCCCCTCCATCGCGCCCCCTAACGTTCCCGAGTAAAGCGCATTTTCGGCAGAGTTATTGCCACTGTTGATCCCTGATAGGACCAAGTCGGGTAGCGTGTCTGCCATGAGGATGTGGCGTGCTGCAATAACACAATCCGCGGGGGTCCCTTCGATTGCGAAACGGCGTGGCGCAATTTCTTTCAGCAGGGCAGGGCGGGCATAGCTGATACAATGGCCAACACCAGATTGTTCATATGCAGGTGCAATGGTCCAGACCTCGCCCTGCGGGCCTGCAATTTGTTCGGCGATCTGTTCTAACACTGCCAGTCCTGGCGCGTCGATGCCGTCATCATTGGTGACCAGAATGCGCATCTTTTACCCCTTGAACACGTGTGGTTAGAGAATGTTGTACCGTTTAAAGCTCATCTTGTGGATCAGCCTGTGATACCTCTGCATAGGGGGCGGTGCAAAGATGGGCAAGAGGTTTGCAAACAAGGGCAGAGCGGGTGTGGCTCTGTCTCCTCGGTCTGGGGATATTTGATTTTAGGGTGCTAAAATCTCGGGCAATAGGTCTTGGGCCGCAGTGGTAACCGCCGTGAGCACCGTGCGGTCTTCGCCGGGATAAAACCGTGCACGCAAACCAGTTGGCATTGGTGGAGGGGTGAGAATTTTCACTTGCGGGCCGGTGTTTAAGCTTTCGTTTTGCCAATTCCGCACCAGTGCCATTTGTGCAGCCTTGCTGGCCCCGTAAGCGCCAAAGAATTTCCCGTCGTTTTGTGATATTTGTGGGTCGTCAAAAAACACGGCTTTGCCTGACTGTCCGAGCAGCGGCGCGACATAGGGGATTAACACAGACAGAGCAGTTGCATTGATATCGATTGATTTCTGCCAATCCTTTGGAGAGATATGGTCCGCAGGTGACAGGGGCGCAGCGTGGATCGCGCAGTGGATCCATAAGTCAGCTTTGCCCCAGCGATCGTAAATCCCCCGACATAGGGTTGCCATAGCCTCGGGTACGGTGATGTCCATAGGCGCCAGTGTCGCCGCGCCGCCGGTCTGTTTCAGCCGGTCATCCAAGTCCTCCAGTGCACCGGTTGTGCGCCCCACGGCAAGAATATGGTATTTGGAGGATAAAACCTGTGCCAGGGCGGCGCCGAGGCCACGTGATGCACCAGTAATCAAAGCAAGTTTTTCAGTCATGCCTCATGTTTGCCTGCTTGCCTGTGCAGGTCAAGCGCCATGTCGTCGCATATCATGTCGTCGCATATATCGTTAGCTGTCAAACACCAGTGAGGCCAAGTCATGGCCATAAGCGCTAAGAATTTGTAGCAAATCCTCCAGCGAAGCACCTAGGTTTTGGTAGATTGCCAATGCATGAAGGGGTTCGGCCACATGCAATTCGGGATATTCGCCCTCGGGGCGCGGGTGTAACATACAGGCAATGGGGCCAGAATTGCCAATCGGCAAAGCATTTGAGAGCCAAGCAGGACGGCTGCTTGTCCCCGTCAATTCTGTATTCAAGGATATGTCGCGTTCTTGCATTTCGAACATATCAACAAAATCGTCAAAATCATCCTGTCCCAAGCTGGCCCAGGTGCCAAGAATGAACTCCTGTTCACCGGATTCCTGAATAGGGATCGCCAGCACAGCCCGTACAAAACGCATCTCGCCGATGCGGCAGTAATCTTCGGTCAAGACATCGCCATGGGTGGCAAATAACGCCACATTGTCCTGTACCGTCATCTCCTCGGGGCAGATGTCTGGGCGGTCACAGGTTAGACTGAGCAACTGTTCGAACGTCCCGCCACAACAGCGGCACTGACGTGTCGAACTCAGCATACGGGCGAGGTGGGCGTCCAAAGGGTGCGCTTTCTTGGTCACAATGAAAAGGCGCGGGCTTGCAAGCCTGCGCCGAATCTTAAGTAGGTTGAAGCGTGTCTTTATGCGTGTTGACTGCAAAAGACAAACATCGGATTGATTTAAAGCTACGGAGTTAGTGACCTGACGCGGGGGCGTTGTTCCATGAGGATCCCTGTGTCGGTATATCGTCGATCTTTTTACTGACACGCGAGCTGTTTTCGAGCGCAGTTAAATAGGTGTCCGAAATCCCTGTGACATATTTCCCGTCAAAGCAGGAGCAGTCAAAGCTTTCGATGTCAGGGTTGCCCTCGTGCGCGGCCCAAATCAGGTCTTCGAGTTTTTGATACAACAATTCATCTGCACCCAACTCGTCGCGAATTTCAGCGATGCTGCGACCATTGGCGACCAGCTCGTGTTTGGTGGGCATGTCGATGCCATACACATTTGGGTATTTCACTGGCGGCGAGGCAGAGGCGATATAGACCTTTTTCGCGCCAGCTTCGCGGCACATCTGAACAATTTTTTTGATGGTTGTACCGCGCACGATGCTGTCGTCGATCAGCAGGATATTGCGGTCTTTCATCTCAAGAGGAACCGCGTTTAGTTTGCGGCGAACAGATTTTTGACGCTCTTGTTGGCCGGGCATAATAAACGTGCGACCCACATAGCGGTTCTTTACCAGCGCTTCGCGATAGCGGATGCCAGTGATGTTGGAGACCTCAAGCGCCACAGGGCGGGCGCTGTCTGGGACGGGAATGATGGCGTCGATGTCCAGGCCAGAGTCCTGAATTTGTTTTGCCAATGTCTGCCCCATGCGGATTTGGGTTTTATACACTGAAATCCCATCCAACATGCTGTCGGGGCGGGCCAGGTAGACATATTCAAAAATACAAGGTGTTAGCTTACCTTCGACGGCTTGAAAGCTGTGCAGCGTGCCGTCCAGATCAACCAACAGCGCCTCGCCGGGGGCAACATCGCGTAGCTTTTCAAATCCGTTGATACCAAACGCAACATCTTCGGAGGCAAAAGAATAATCGCATGTACCATCGCCCAGATCACGTTGTGCGACAGACAGCGGGCGAATGCCGTTGGGGTCACGAAATGCCAAGAGGCCAACGCCTGCGATCATGCAGATCACGGAATAGGCGCCTTGCATGCGTTCCATGGTCATTTTGACACCGGCAAAAATATTGCGGATCGGGTCGGCATTGCCGTTCACTTTGATGGCGTCGGCGACTTTATCGGCCAGCACGTTCAGCAGGATTTCGGAATCCGAAGTCGTGCGCAGGTGGCGGCTATATTTGGCTGTGACTTTTTGGCGTTGTTCTTCGGTGTTGGTAATGTTGCCATTGTGAACCAGATAGATGCCATATGGCGCGTTTACGAAAAACGGTTGCGCTTCTGAAGCAGAAAGCGACCCGGCTGTTGGATAACGTACATGTCCCATACCCATGGTTCCGGTTAACGTTTCGGCGTCTTCGGGGCCAAACACATCTTTGACCAAACCGTTTCTCTTGCGTTCGCGAAACTGGTGATCGTCGTATGTCACAACCCCCGAGGCATCTTGTCCGCGGTGCTGGAGCATCAGCAAACCATCATAAAGTTCCGCAAACACATGATCGTTCCGGTTTGCGATCCCTAAAATCCCGCACATGGCTAGGCTCCAATATTTTCGTGGCGTGGCAACTAAAAGTCGCGGAGAGCAGCGTTACAGATATCAAAGCGGGACGTTTGAACAAACGCGAATCCCACGTCGTCTCTGACGGGTTCCACATAGGCCGTCTTGAGGCCCATGTCATCAAAGGATCACAAAACTTACCAGAGTCTTATCTAAAGTCGCGTCATAAAATTGAGAAAGATGCTTAACAAAACTGCGGCATCGACGGTTTTGGTTAAAGATGATCACTAAAACCCCGCTAAATCTTGAGTCTATCGTGATTGGTCATAGAGCGGGTGCTGACATAGCCTAGTCCAAATGCACATGCGTGGCGTCACCAGCCCGTATGGTATTCAGTTGATTGTGCCCACGCAGAGAAAAGGCTTCATCGTTATGTTCAATTTCCCCCGCGTTAAATCTCGCAGCCTGCTTATGGCATCTGTCTTGACTGCGACCGTGTGTTTTGGCCCTGCGGTCTCCGCACAGGACAGTTCGTCTTTGCCTGCCTATGCCGTTGATCAGTTTGGTCAACCGCCTCATATCCCACAGGGGCGTCTCTCTCGGGAACTGCGTCAGGCTGTGCGCGTGGCCTTTATGGATAGTCTGGAGCAAGGCAGTTGGGGGCAGGATCAATCGGCGGCGTTGCAGGAAATTGCCGCCTCGAAAGATCCGCGGCTTGCTTGGGTCATCGCGGATTTGATGCGCTTTGTCTCAACGGCACAGCTGAATTCTGTGTTGGCGGATGCGGCTGGGCAAGTGTTGGGGATCGAAGTGTCTCCAAGTAATGCTTGGGGCGAAGTCACCGATCACCTAATTGCGTGGGACGTGCCTGCCTATCCCGATTACTTAAAAGCCAAGCGTGCGATTTTCACGAATTTCGTGCCAGAATGGGACAAGTTGTTTGTTGAGGGCGATATCGATTGGACTCTCGTGTCTTGGGGAGGGGTGCCGATTGATGACCGTCCTTTTGGTCAGACCGATGATCCATGTAATTGTATCCCTGCCGCTGACAACCCCGAGGTCAGCAGCGCCGAGGATGCGACATGGCTTGACGACAGCGATATCGTCTTTGGGATTGAGGTGAACGGTGAATATCGCGCCTATCCTCGCCAGATTATGGAAGTCCGTGAAATGGTGAATGACACGCTTGGCGGGCGGGATCTGGGCATTCCATATTGCACCCTTTGCGGCGCGGCGCAGGCGTATTTTACGGATGATGTTCCCGCTGGTGTGAAACGTCCGGTCTTGCGCACCTCCGGCCTGCTGATCCGGTCAAACAAGGTGATGTATGATCTGGAGACATATTCCGTGTTGGATACATTTCTTGGCAAGGCGGTGACGGGTCCGTTGGCGCGTAAGGGCGTGCAGCTGAAACAGGCGACGGTCATCACAACAGATTGGGGCACATGGAAACGTGAACATCCCGAAACCACCGTGTTGGTTGAGGATCTGGCGCTGGGGCGCGATTTTGATTTTCGCAACACACGAGATGCCAACGGGCCGATCTTTCCTGTTGGTGACATCGACCCCCGTCTGTCTGTCCATGAAGACGTGATCGGCGTTATCACGGCATCTGGCACACCTGTTGCATTTCAACGCAGTCGTGCCTTTGCAGCGCTAAAGCAAGGGCAGGATATCACAGTCGAGAATGTGCGTCTGGAATTGGATGCCGGCGGGATCAAAGCTGTGGGTGTTGACGGTGCAGACCTCGGCAGTCACCAAGCATTTTGGTTTGCATGGTCTCAGTTCCACCCGCAAACTCAGTTGTGGCCACAATAAACGACAAACCCGCCTTTATGTAGATGACCAGACATAAGGGCGGAGTCTCGGTCTTAGGGCAGGGGATTAGAGAACCGGGCCAACGGTCAACAGCAGGTTGGCAAAACGACGGGTCTCTCCACTGGCTATCACCAACAAGGTGTCCGGCGATTTGACCATATCATAAAAAGTTGCCCGATCCACGAACTGCATTGGCGTGGTGTCTTCGAGCAGGTCAACATACTCTGGATGAATACTGTTATCAAAGTCCTGTGGCCATGCCATCATTGTGGCCTGTTCGACATTGATCAAAGCAGCCAGCCCCTGCAGAATCGTGGTGCTGGGGATCATGTCGGGGGCGAAGTTCAGATAGATAATTTCGCAGCCAGGTGCTGAATTGGTGACAAAGGAATAATTTGCATCCGAAATCAAGATCTGCGCTTTGTGACCTGCTTTGGCAAGAGTTGCCAAGATTTCTGGATGGATGATGGGGGACTTGATCATTGTTGCCTCGCGTAAAGGATCACGCGATTTACGCCGCGATAGGATACTTACGGCAGCAGCCCTTCATGTTGTCAATGATGGTCTTGAACAAGCAGACAGCTTTGGATGGCACGTTACGATTTTAGCCCAAGTGGGCCACCGAACGCTGGGTGCCTTCTTTGGATAAGCACTGGGTCAGCATCTGCTGTGTGAGGTATGAAATCTTGTTGTAGGATCTTCATGCGACCTAAAAGAGCAATGTTGGTTCCGCTAGAGGTCTTATGCCACTTTACGCCCAAAAATCGCGTTGAGGATTTTATCGGTGGTCCATTCCATGTCCCACTTTGCCTCTTTATCCTCAGCCGCTTGCGTCGAGGCCAGAGGGATATCCTCTTCGTAGCCTGCAGTTGCCAGAGCACGGCCTTCGTTACTTGCCAGCAGCTGGCGGGTCTCAGCAAGGGAGAGCAGCGGGTAAAACAGGTCTTCTTCGGCAGTGGCGCTGTCGACCAGCATACCGCCTTCGGTCCAAACCAGTTCCTCTTCGGCGAATTCAATATGTACACGCGCCAAGCTTTGGGGAAGGGCTGTGGTGATGCCTTGATGACCTACTAGGGCGATCAACTTGGATACGACGACGGGCGTTCCAAACAGGCGGTCAGCCGTGTCCATATCTAAAGTCACGAGCATATCTGAAGGGAGATCTAGATCACGATCATTGCCGAGGGCACCAGCAGGGATGTGAACCATGGCGCACAGGCGCGGCACGGTGTGGCGAACGTTGATCACCTGACGTAGGCCGCCATCGAATGTGTAGATCTCGTCGCCGGGGCGCAATGCACGTGTTTGTTTGAAACCTTGTTTGGTTTCAACGCGCGTTGTTGGCAAAAAGCCTCCGCTTTGGGGGCGCTTTACGGTCTTTTCGATCGCAGGTGTATCGGCCTTTAGGTCGAATAAGAAATCGACTGGATGGCTATCTGCGAATGCCGTTGTGTGCTCCAAAAACATGCCCGTGTCCCTTCTGAGAGTTGGTGAGATCATTTTCGATCTTCGTTGAACCTAATAGGCCGGTGAATTGGGACAGAAATGGGGCAAGACATGGGTTGAGGCTGCCCAGATTTAGAATTTTAGACAAAATCACAAGATTTCCCCAAGTGTTAACGGCCCAACTGGGGGTAAGTAATCTTTTGTTAAGGAAATCTCTGTGGATCTTTGAGGGATGAGGTGCATTTTAACGAATGATTCTTATTTATTAACAAAATGTTAACGGGCGGCCCGAGTTTGTTAATCGTCGATTTTGAGCCTGTGGATAACTGTGTGAGTAATTCGACGTGATTTTGTTGTTTTAAATTAAGCATCTATGGATACGCACGAGCGTCGGGCACGTGCTGTCGTCGTATATATATTTATGAACAATTGATGCGATACATTGTGTCTTGCACAGACAAACCCTTTGGAGGCGTTAAGGGGTGGTTAATGTCTGTCGCAACCACGAGCCTTTAGACAAAATAAAAGGCCCGCAAGGGGCCCTTTGTCATTGTTTCATTTTGCTTCGCCAGAGTTAGCGGTTGCAAGAACCAATCAGCTCTTCGTATTTTCCTGTCAACCAACCCAGTGCGGCTTCTGGGTTTTGGGCTTCGATTTGGCCAATCATTTTGTTGAAAATCACAGCGGAGCGGCTGTCGTCAACAATGGTAAAGCTTTGACCCGTCATCACGACGTTATATACAAAGAAAGCAACTGCGATCAGCAAGACGCCGCGCAGCATGCCAAAGAAGAAACCAGCCCCTTGATCAAGCCCGCCTAACGCAGAGCGTTGGACCATTCCTGACAGGAGGGGGGTAAAGAACGATACGACAATCAGGGCAATCGCTAAGACAGCAAAGAAGGCGGCGATCATGGATAGCTCGCAGCTGTCAGCAATAAATTCGCCAATAACGGGGATCTCTGCCATCAAAGGCTCGGCTTGCGCCGCAAACATAAATGCCAAGACCGCAGCCGCAATCCAACCCGCAATCGACATAACCTCGCGGACTAATCCGCGGGAATAGGCCAATAGAGCCGAAACGATAATAACGAGGGCAACCGCCCCGTCGATAATGGTGAAACCTTCCATGTCCCTCGCCTTTACGTCTGGCTTTGGGTCGCTGCCAGTATCGAGCGACTCGTTGTATTAGCCCTTGTTTAGCCTGCCCCAAAGTATTCGCCAACAAATCCGGCCAAATTGGCGGTTTGGCGCAAGGTCAAACCATCAATAGCGACGGATTTGCCACCACTTGGAGCAATTGCCGCTGTGAAACCAAGTTTTTGTGCTTCTTTCAACCGGTTTTCTGTCTGTGGGGCGGGGCGTAGGGCACCTGACAAAGAAATTTCACCGAAAATGACGGTATCAGCGGGTAAAGCAGTGTCTTCGCGTGCGCTAAGAAGTGCCGCTGCAACCGCTAGGTCCGCCGCAGGCTCTGAAATCTTCATGCCTCCTGCGACATTCAGATAAACATCCAGACCGGCAAAGGGAATTCCACAGCGTGCTTCGAGTACCGCAAGAATCATCGCTAGGCGGGATGAGTCCCACCCGACGACGGCGCGGCGGGGTTGTGAATGAGGTGAGGGTGCAACAAGAGCCTGCATTTCGACCAACACAGGACGGGTGCCTTCGATACCTGCAAAGACCACCGATCCGGGCGAGGGCGTGCCGCGTTCGGATAGAAACAAGGCCGACGGGTTGGTGACTTGGGCGAGGCCTGCGCCGGTCATCTCAAACACGCCGATTTCGTCCGCGGGACCAAAGCGGTTTTTCACGGCGCGCAACACGCGGAATTGGTGGCCGCGCTCGCCTTCGAAATAAAGGACAGTGTCGACCATATGTTCGACAACGCGAGGGCCGGCGATTTGACCTTCTTTGGTGACGTGACCGACCATAATGATTGATATGCCGTTGGTTTTCGCAAATGTTGTCAGCTCGTGCGCGGCGGCACGCACCTGCGAAACCGAACCGGGGGCGCTGTCGACATTGTCAGCCCACATGGTCTGGATCGAGTCTATAATGGCAAGTGCGGGCTTTTCAGCCTCAAGCGTCGTTAAAATATCGCGCAGATTGGTCTCAGCCCCCAGCATAACAGGGGATTCTGTTAATCCCAGCCTTTGCGCGCGCATGCGGACTTGGGCCGTGGCTTCTTCGCCGGAAATATAAATGGTTTTAAGTCCATTGCGAGCAAAGCGGGCTGCGGCTTGTAGCAACAATGTTGATTTACCAATGCCGGGGTCGCCGCCAACCAAAATGGCAGATGCGGCAACCAATCCGCCCCCCAAGACACGGTCGAGTTCACCAACGCCAGATAAGGTCCGCGGAGGCGGAGTTTCTTTTGTGGCAAGGTCACTAAGCTCGAGACGTTTACCACGCATGGCTCCAAGGGATTTCTTGGCGGGGCCACCTTTGCTGAGGCCCTTGTCTTCGGACATCGTATTCCATTCGCCGCAACTTTCGCAGCGACCAGACCATTTTGAAAACGTCGCCGCGCAGGCGGAGCAGGAGTATGTTGTTTTTGTCATATGCCAGATGTGCCAGATGTTTCCGTTTTGTTCAAGGTACTTTTACATCAGTCTTGTGGCAGGGGCGGGCTCCCGCCAAGTGCAAGATCATCGTTGATGATCCGCACCTGTTGGGCCGCGCAGCGCTGTGCGCTGCTGGGTCACGATACCGAGGATAAGGGAGAGGAGAACACAAGCAGTGAACAGGTAAAGCCCCCAAGCGGTTTCAATCGTGGCAAGACCAATGCCTTTGGCAAGCGTGATGTAAAGCGCGATGAGGAAGATGTCGGCCATGGCGAATTTGCTGAGGACCGCCAGCAGAGGCAGGTGGCGTGGACTGAGGCGCTTCCATTGGATCAAGGCGAGGGTGATGAGTTTGGCATAAGGGGCAATGATGGCAAAGAGGGCGACGATGAGGGCGAGGAATATGTCTGTCTCCCAAAGCGCCCAAAGGCCGGTGAAAACAGAGATTTCACTGAGGCCAAAGATCGGCAAGATCCCGGCGCGCATCAAGGGCGCGAGCCAAGCGATAGGGTAGAGGATCAGGAGTGCGAAGGTGGCGAGGCGGAGGGTCATGGTCGCGCCGTTAAGCTGTGAAAACACGGACATGACACAAATGCCCAGCTGGTATGCAATTCGAGCTGTGGAACGCGCGTGTACACGAAGACATACTGTCGCAGAGCCAGTGCGACGCAGCAGAGTGCCAACCTGAGGTCAACAGGCGTTCATGTTTGCTGCTTTGAAAGCAGAGGGCTGCTTCAAGTGGGGTGGCGTGTCGATCACCGTACTGATTCAATCGGGCCTTCGGCACTGCCAGAGATGAATTGTTCGACATAAGGGTCTCCGCTGGCATCCATGTCACTGACGGGGCCAGTCCAGCGAATTTTACCGCCGTGCAGCATGGCAACGTTGTCGGAAATAACCCGAACCGACGACATATCATGAGTGATGGTCATCGCGGTTGCGCCCATTTCGACCACGATTTCGCGGATCAATTCGTTGATCACGCCGGACATGATAGGATCAAGGCCGGTGGTTGGTTCATCAAAAAAGATGATCTCGGGGTCGGCCGCAATTGCACGGGCAAGGCCGACGCGTTTTTGCATGCCGCCGGAGAGTTCGGCGGGAAGACGATCAGCAACATCCGCTTTGAGACCGACGCGGCGCAGTTTATCGATCGCAATCTCGCGAGCTTCGTCACGTGGCCGCTTGAGCGACCCGCGCAGCAGGCGAAAGGCGACGTTTTGCCAGACGGGGAGGGAGTCAAACAGCGCCGCACCTTGGAATAACATACCAAAGCGCGCAAGGAATGCATCGCGGTCCCCGCTGCCCGTCTCGTTACCGTCAACAAAAATACGGCCGCTATCTTGCTGGATCAAACCCAGAACGGATTTTAGCATCACCGACTTTCCGGTGCCAGAACCGCCGATAATTACCATCGAGGTCCCACGTGCGATTTGCAGATCGACACCTTTCAGCACTGCGTTGTCCCCAAAGGATTTGGAGACGTTCTCCAGCTTGATCATAGCTGGGATTTGGTCGGTGGTTTGTGTCTGAGATTGGGTCATATCGAGAAAAATACCCCTGTCAGGACAAAGTTGGTTGCTAAGATCAGCACGGCTGCAGCTTCGACTGACGATTTTGTTGCCCGTCCTACACCCTGGGCGCCGCGACCTGATTGCATCCCATAGTAACAGCCCATCACGGTTGCGATGACGCCAAAAGCCGCTCCTTTGAGGAGGGATGTATATATGTCATGTGCGGCGAGGAAATTCACGGTGTTGATCATATAGCTCGCGGGATTAAAGCCAAGGCTTTTGGTTGAGACAAGATAACCGCCCATGATGCCAATAATATCCCCGACCCCAACCATTAAGGGGACGGTCAGCAGCCCTGCGAGGACACGTGGCGCTACGAGGTATTTCATCGGGTGCGTGGACAGAGTCACCAATGCGTCGATTTGCTCGGTCACCTTCATTGTGGCGATTTCGGCAGCAATGGACGAGGTCACACGTGCAGCGATCATCAAACCAACCAGCACAGGGCCGAGTTCGCGAACCATGCCGATGGCTACAATCTGTGGCACGACGGCTTCGGCGTTGAAACGTGCGCCGCCCGCATAAATTTGTAGCGCTAAAGCGCCGCCGGTGAAAATGGCTGTCAGTCCAACAACAGGAAGGGACATCCAACCCACCTGAATCAGCGCATTTAGCACTTCGCGCGCGTAGTAAGGAGGGCGAACCATATGGCTGAAGGCCGATAGCGTAAAAAGCGTGATCCGGCCAAGGGAAGCCATCAAGCCAAGAACTGCCGCGCCAAGACGGGCCAATAGGGCGAATGGGGTCATGAAGAATATGTCCGTGCGTAGCGATGGCCAAGGCTGGTCAAGATCTCGTAACCGATAGTGCCTGCGGCTGTGGCGAGGGTTTCAACGGTCTGGCTCTCATTTATCAGGGTTAGCGCTTCGGGGATGTGATCCAAGTCACTGATGTCGACGGTGACCAAATCCATAGAAACGCGCCCCACCACAGGGCAGGGAACCGCTCCGCTATAGGCATGAATGCCGCGGTTTTGCAGCGCGCGCTGAAGACCATCTGCATAGCCGGCTGCAAGCGTTGCGATCCGCGAAGGCCGCTGTGCAGTCCAAGCATTTCCGTATCCGACAGTTTCACCCGGGGCTAGGTCGCGGGTTTGGATGACAGGCACTTCTAGTTCGATAACGGGCAGGGCCGCGTCATAAGGCGCACCGCCATAAAGGCCAATGCCCGGACGGCAGAGGTCGAAGTGGTATTTGGGCCCCAGCAGCAATCCGCCAGTGGCCGAAAGGGATCGCGGCACATCTGCACCTTCGGTCATCTGGGTGAACATCTCAAGCTGATGTTCGTTCATGCCATGATCTGGGGAGTCGGAACAGGCCAGATGCGACATAATCAAAACGGGACTTTGGGCCAATGCAATTCCGCGCACAGCAGCCCATTCACCCGGTTCCATACCCAGACGGTTCATACCGGTATCAAGCTGAATGCCAAAAGGATGACCTGGCAAGCTCTCAAAATGGCGTAGCATTTGATCAAGCGAGTTGAGCATCGGGGTGAGCTGGAAATCTTTCAGCAGCTTGGTGTCACCTGGCATGTGGCCGGAAAATACCGAAATGCCGAGACCCGGACCGATAGCGCGCCGAAGGGCAATACCTTCTTCTGCGGCGGCGACAAAGAAATTGCGTGCACCTGCGTCAGCCAAAGTTTTGCCGACCCGGGCTGCGTCCAACCCATAACCGTTCGCCTTGACCACGGCTGCAGTTTCGCAATTGGTTCTTGCATCCAAATTACGCCAGTTAATTGCAAGCGCTTCGAGATTGATTTTCAAACGTGCTGTACTCATATCCCGTTCATGACATGGGCAGCGTGAGGGTCAAGAGGGAAGATGGCTGTGCCTATCATTGTCGCAATGTCATTCGGCCAAAATTTGCGTATCAGCGTGAAAAATGCGGTTTCGCTTTGGGTTTCCCAAAGCGACCAGCGCTGCACGCGCCCTTTGGGCGCGTGCAGCGCGCGGCCCAACAGATAAGTCAGTTTTTTAAAACTGCCGAAATCGGCGGGAGCGCTCCGTCTCTGGATCGAATGCTGGCTGTAGTAGAGAGCTCTAGCCGTGTAGGCGTTTAGTACCCTTCGGGCTGTTGCCATGCTTTTGCTAAGTTTCCAAAGCGGGTGAACTGCGCTTCGAATGACAGCTCCACTGTGCCAATTGGGCCGTGGCGTTGTTTGCCCACGATAACCTCAGCTTTGGCGTGCAGACGTTCCATCGCCGTTTTCCACTCTTCCATCTTGTCCAGCTCGTGATCACCAGGCTTTTCGCGCTCTTTGTAATATTCTTCGCGAAACACGAACATCACCACATCGGCATCTTGTTCAATCGAGCCCGATTCCCGCAAGTCGGACAGTTGCGGACGTTTATCGTCGCGGTTTTCTACCTGACGCGATAACTGGGATAAGGCGACGACAGGAATGTTCAATTCTTTGGCGATGGCTTTCATCCCCATAGAGATTTCTGCAATTTCGTTGACACGGTTTTCAGCCATGCCGCGGCACAGTTGCAAATAGTCGATCACCAACAGATCCAAGCCATGCGTCCGTTTCAGGCGCCGCGCTCGGGCTGCTAATTGCGAAATTGGGATGGCTGGCGTGTCGTCAATAAACAACGGGCAGCTTTCCAGATCCTTTGCAGCCTGTACAAAGCGGCGAAACTCCTCTTCTGTCATGTCGCCTTGTCGTATCTTATGTGACGAGATTTCAGAGGCTTCGGCCAAAATACGTCCTGCCAACTGTTCTGCTGACATCTCGAGGCTAAAAAATCCGACAACACCACCATCCAGTGCACCTTCGCTGCCATCGGGTTTGATCCCACGTTTATAGGCCTTGGCGACATTAAAGGCGATGTTGGTGGCAAGCGATGTTTTCCCCATCGACGGCCGCCCCGCCAAAATCAGCAAATCCGACGGGTGCAAGCCCCCTAATTGTCTGTCCAGATCATCAAGGCCAGTGGAAATACCAGCCATCCCGCCACCGCGTTGATAGGCTTCGTTCGTAACATTCACGGCTTCGGTTACCGCGCGTAGAAACGATTTAAAGCCCTGTTCGGTCTGACCCTGTTCAGCCAATTGATACAGCGCCTGTTCTGCTTGAACGATTTGTTCTTTGGGTTCCGAGGCCACATCGACACGGCGTGCTTGTTCGGCGATAGACTTTCCCAATGCAATCAATTCGCGGCGGATCGCCAGATCATAAATCATCTGTGCGTAATCGCGCACCGCAAAGGCGGAGATCGAGCTTGAGGCGAGTTTAACCAGATATGCTGCGCCACCCAGTTCCTTGAGCCCGGCATCGTCTTCCATAAATGCCTTAAGTGTCACCGGAGACGCCAGTGCATTCTTAGAGATCCGCGCCTTAGCAACCTCATAAATGCGCATGTGAACCGGATCGTAAAAATGGCTGGCATCAATGATCGAGGCTACTTTGTCATAGACATCGTTGTTGGTCAGAATCGCACCCAAAAGCTGCTGTTCAGCTTCTACCGAATGAGGCAGTTCACTCGTTTGATCCATAGCATTTGTGGCGACGGGCATGCCTTGGGTATTGGCGACGGGAAGGGTATCCATAGGGAGGGTGTCGTTCATCTCGGCTCTCATGAGTTAGACGCTCACTATAGCGTGAAAGTTGTTGTTATAGCTATCTGAAAAATGCTGTGGATAATTGCCTGAAATGTCAAATTCTTGGCATAAGATTTTGAATATAAAAGAAAACGCCGCCCAGTTGGACGGCGTCTCAGAGTTAATCTTTTTTGTTGGCCTCTTGCCAGGCGCGAGGGTCGTTGAGGAATTTTTCAACTTCATCCAAGGTTTGCGTGCTAAAGCTGCCTTGGGCGCGCGCCTCGGCGAGGACATCCCACCATGTGCACAGATAATGCAAGGCAACCCCGTGGTCGCCCAATGTCTTTGTCGTCTCAGGGAAGATATCGTAATAGAAAATTACCGCTGTATGACCACAGGTCGCACCCGTTTCGCGGATCGCATCAACAAACGACAGTTTTGAGCCCCCGTCCGTTGTCAGGTCTTCAACCAGCAAGACACGTTCGCCCTCACGCATTGCGCCCTCGATGCGGGCATTTTTGCCGTAGCCTTTTGGTTTTTTGCGGACGTATGTCATAGGCAACGCCATACGTTCGGCAACCAGCGCAGCAAATGGAATGCCCGCGGTTTCGCCACCCGCAATGTTGTCAAACGCTTCAAATCCTGCGTTGCGCATGACTGTGACGGTCATAAAGTCCATTAGGGTTGAACGGATGCGCGGATAAGAAATGAGCTTGCGACAATCAATATAGCTGGGAGACGGGAGCCCCGATGCCAATGTAAAGGGCTCATCCGTATTGAAGTTCACCGCTCCAATTTCCAACAACATCCGCGCCGACAGACGCGCAATTTCTTCGGGTGTGGGGTAGGAGGTCGGGATCATGGCAGCACCTATTTCATTGGGATGATGTGAGGGACGATCTGAAATCTGCACGCTCATACCCGAGGGCTGTCGAGCTGTCGAGAGGGCTTGCAGATTAGGCAGCAGCGTCTAAGGGGGCGATGCTGTAATCTGAGGGATTATATAATGGTGCGTGATCTCATTTTGCACCACAAACAAAGAACAGCACATGCAATCGCGGCAAGAAAGCCGCGACGGATGGGTAAGGGAGGCCGAAACCTCCCTTTGTCTTTCTTAGGCGACCTTCCAGAATACGTCATACCCCGGGTCAAACACCGTAACGGGCCCATCAGGCGTGTCGATGTTTTCGGGAAAGGCAACCGCCGTGTCCTGTTTGGTCAGTGTCAGGGTCTCGCCGCTTATAGGGAGGCCGTAGAAGGCAGGACCGTTTTGGGATGCGAAGGCGGCAAGTTTGTCCAATGCACCGTCTTCTTCGAAGACATGGGCCAATAGCGACATGGTATTGGGCGCGGTGAAGCATCCCGCACAGCCACAAGGTGCGATTTTATTCTCGTCCGTGTGAGGCGCCGAATCTGTGCCAAGGAAATAACGCGGATCGCCCGAAGTGGCGGCGGCACGCAGTGCAATGCGGTGTTCTTCGCGCTTGGCGACGGGCAGGCAGTAGTAATGTGGTTTGATCCCACCAACCAAGATGTGGTTGCGGTTGATAATCAGGTGGTGCGTGGTGATCGTCGCACCCAGATCTTTATCTTGGCTTGCCACATAATCGGCGGCGTTTTTGGTGGTGATATGTTCCATTACCACGCGCAAACCGGGTGTCGCACGACGGATGGGGTCTAGGACACGATCGATAAACACGGCTTCGCGGTCGAAAATGTCGATGTCGTGGTCGGTGACTTCGCCATGGGTACATAGGGGCAAGCCGATCTCGGCCATCTTTTCCAGCACGGGGCGGACTTTGTCGAAATCAGTGACGCCAGACGCAGAATTTGTTGTTGCACCGGCGGGATACAGCTTCACCGCTTTGACCAGACCCGAGGCATGCGCGGCTGCGACATCGTCAGGGTCAGTGTTTTCGGTCAGATAGAGCGTCATGAGGGGCTCAAACGCCATCCCTTTGGGGAGAGCGGAGAGAATACGATCACGATATGCCGCCGCTTCATCGCTGCGCACCACCGGTGGCACCAAGTTTGGCATAATAATCGCACGCCCAAAATGGCGGGCAGTTTCTGGCAAAACAGCGCGCAGCATATCGCCATCGCGTAGATGTAGGTGCCAGTCGTCGGGGCGGGGGATTGTCAGCGTCTGTGTCATCCCTTGCGCCTAGCACAGCCAAAGGGCTGTGAAAAGACAGGTTGCAGCGGGTGCTAGGTGTTGCCGTCCAGGCGGGTTTTCAATGCAGCAAGGCGTTGATGGAAATGCGGTGCATTGATCCGGTCGCAGACGTTTTCACACAAAAGGCGGGCAAGCTCTGGACGGTCGCGACGTTCAAGCTCTGCAAGGACGTCGCGGAGGTACCCGCGGTGATCTCGGCGTGCACGTATGAGCTTGTAAAACGCGTTGCGGGTCAGGCGATCGGATCCGGCTAGCGATAGAATTCGGTAGAGTGCCTTCATATCCATCAGGCGCGTCTGGATCGCTGCACCAAGATAAGGTGTTGGTAGGAGTTGCGCGTTGGGACTACGAAACAGGCTGGCATGCATGGCATCGAGATGCTCGTGTGGGTCGTAAATGACATAGCTTTGAGCCGCGGTCTCGAGCATGTCAGGGGCATAGCCATAGCGGTCATTGAAATCTAGGTGACGCATTTCGACAAAACGGTCGTCCCAACTGGTGAGACGCGGATCAAGGGTCGCTTGAGGTTGGATCAGCACGACAGTTGAGCCGTGTGCGGCGACAGAAAACGCTGCTGCGGCGTAGGCACAGGGACCCGCGCCGTAAAAGACGACTTTCTTAAATTGCTCGAAAAATTCGTCGTCGATCAATTGGTCGAAAAGCTCATAGACTTCATTAGAGCGAAACCACGTGTCCCCTTGGGACAGCAGACACAGATGTGACCAGCCTTGTGTTCGTGCTAGGTCAAAGCCTAAAGGCAGTGATTTCGGAGACAGTGTGCGAATTCCGCTCAGACTTTCGAAGCTGACCAAAAGCGTATCGTCTTGATCCACGAAGGTTGCAAAATGTTTATCGTCCAAGGCATGATACATGCCATGTGCTGAGGCCAATTTTGCCAGGCCATCTTCCCAATCGCGTGCACTTAGGCCTGAAAGATCTTGATCCAGAATATTTGCGGCGTCTTGCATGCTCGTGACCTGTTCTTTGTATGGCCCAATGTCAGCGAGGGCCGTTGCTCCGATGTCTACGTATAGAATGAGGCTAAATTTGGAAAATGGTTGGCCGAATTGGCGCCATTAAGGTTTGGTTAATATCTTGTTGCGGGTATCGTCAATACGTAGGGGCATCGTGGGCCTAGACCTGCGTTAGTCTGCCTCTTTTGTGCGAGTTTCCGTTTTTACATCGTGTTGGCCAAGCATGGAAAACCCGGTCAGGGTTCGCGCCGTTCCTGCAGAAATAACGCGCGAAGGGGCTGCCATCATTAAACGGCTGAATAGAGCACGAAACGGGTCTTGGCGCATCAATTTGGCAAAGCGTTCATGTCGCCATTGAACCGCGCGCTTGTGCAATTTTTCCAATTTTTCGTCTTGGAGCCATTGGGTCATTAAGGCGTCGCGCGCATGGCGGTAGCGGCTGATGCTGGTGTCTTCGACTTGATTATAATTGCGTTCGATCCAGTAATCTATTGCGATAGGCAAATCTGCATGGTTCACGCGGCCGCGGTCGGATTTGAGGATAAAACTCTCCATCGCGCCCAATGGGTAGTGGTTTAATTGGACATGAGCAAAGTTGTTTTGTCCGTAATTGGAAAACAACCGTTTGGTTTTGAAATCGCCATCCAATTCGCGTCCAGATCCATCAAACCAGCGATAGCTTTCTAGATCTGCTTCGTCGCGCGGGGCGCGGGGACGATGCACGCCAAGTTTACGGTACAGGCCGTTGTTGCGATACAATGTTTTGAACATCGCGGCACGCCATGGCCAATGGATGACGTCCGGAGCGCTGCGTTGAAACTGATCTGTCAGAGGGCGGTCGCTGAAACGCACAGTGTCAGCATTGCCAAATAACCTCCACGTCAACGTAATTGCGTCGGCGTGGGGGAGGGTGGCAAATAACGCATCCAATGTGCCGTCACCTGTATGGATGTTCACAAATTCATCAATATCAAGACATAAAAGCCAGTCTGCCTTTTTCACCAGCTTGTGTTTGTCAGCGGTTTTCAGTGCGGTGAACTGTATGCCGCTTTTATCATAGGGGCCGTCATTAGAAATATGGGTAAGTACTCCCATATCTTGCATGTGATCCAGAATTTTCTCTGTGCCATCATCGCAGTCATTTGAAAACACGAGGAAGTCACTAAACCCTACCGCGCGATGATGCGCGAGCCATTCCAACAAAAATGCGCCCTCGTTGCGAACGGTTAAAACGGCTGTGGCACGTAGAGGGCTGTCAGGCATCAGAGGTTTAGCTTTCGTATCCAGTCGTATCATATCGCTGAGGCGTTTAAAATGATCAGCGTAACACTATCGCTTGCGGTATCACATCGACGAATTTGATGGAATATTGTTGTTGGGCCGCTTTTGGGGGATATCAGCCCATTGTTTTTGACGTAAGCGTCAAAATGAGCTTTGGGACCGCTTTGCGCTTGTGTGATCCGTCAAGCGGTGTGTCGCTCCACTGAGACACGGTCACTGATCTACGCAGTGCTGGGAGATCAGTGACCAAAATGTAGATATTCTGCGTATGAAGGCTATTGTACCTGGTTGATAGCGCTGTGACCCTAGCATGATACTATCCGTTTGGGGATATGCATGCGTATTGGCCACCTGTAGATCTATCAAAACCGTCCAACCTAGGCGGCGACAGCTGAACAAGATGCAGCTTTAATGGGGCAAGCGGGTATCGGTCTAAAGCCGTGTGTACAGTAGGTGCGTAGGGTTTGGGCGCAGAACATTACAGGGATTATCAAGCCATAATGTCCCGCAGCAACCTATACGCGTGTTACCATCACATTTAGCCTCAATGTGTTCACGACCGCCTTGAACGTAGTTCTGCAGTCACATCGTAAATGTCATTTGTCGCGACCACGTGGGTATTATGCGTTGCGTAATAGATCCGCTATGTCATCCAACAAAACTTGTGTTTGACCTGAGAGCTGTCTAATTTCACTGGCGATTACGGCAAACCCCTTACCAAGATCCCCGATCCGAGCAGCTTCGATTGACGCGTTGAACGCGATAAGTTGAATATGTCGCCCAACAGATTCCGCGCTCGTGATGGCATTCAACATTTCGCCTTGACGGGTTTGTGTGCGCTGCGCGTGGGTGTCGATCAAGTTGGTGGTTAGTTGATCCAAGAAATCCGTCATGTTGGGTTCAAGAGACTTCAGACAGTGGTCAGATAATGTATCTAGCTGTTCAGCTGATAAAGGAGAGTCGGCTTCATAGGCTGTAATAGCCTCTTCGACGGGTGTGATTTCATCAATGCAATTGATACGTTTTTCATCAAGTGCTGCAGGTAGCGTGTGTTCTAACTCTGCTAGTAACTCAGGTAATTGAACAGACAGCATCTTCTGTGCATTTTCGATTCTAGCTTTGGATTTTGCAAGGATGTCCTGCCCTTCCGGTGCAGACGTTTCACTGCGTAATAAAGATAGAACCGAAAGCGCCGCTATTCTTGCTGGGCCGATGGCAAGAAAAGCCCGGTTTTGAAGAGCGGTCAATGTGTCCATAACAAGGTGTCTTTCGTGAACAGGGCCTGAAAGCTGCCCAAAAGGGCGCAAACAGGGGAAAACATGTAAGTTGGCTCTTTGGTAAAGCAAAAGGGTTATCAGGATGGAAACAGCATGAAGATTAAACGAAAAAAACCCTTCCACATCTGGAAGGGTTCTAAATATTCGTTTCGAAGATAAATGCGAGGCTTAAGAGTTAGCCCTTAGCTTATCATCGCAAATATCATTAATTATTTTGTTGGCGCTGGGCCGATCATCATAACCATCTGACGACCTTCCATTTTCGGCATATTCTCGACTTTTCCAAGATCTTGGATGTCTTTTGCCACACGCTCAAGCAACTCACGGCCAAGGTTTTGGTGCGCCATTTCACGACCGCGAAAGCGCAGGGTCACCTTAACTTTGTCACCGTTTTCAAGAAACTTAACAACGTTTCTCATCTTGACGTCATAATCGTTCGTGTCCGTATTGGGACGGAACTTGACCTCTTTGACCTCGATGATTTTTTGCTTTTTACGCGCTTCGCTTTCACGCTTTTGCTGTTCATACTTGAACTTCCCAAAGTCCATGATCTTACAAACAGGTGGGGTTGCATTTGGCGAGATTTCAACCAGGTCAAGACCTGCTTCGTCAGCTAATTGCATCGCTTTGGCTGGATGTACCACGCCAACATTTCCACCATCTGCGCCGATCAGGCGAATTTCTGGGGCACGAATTTTATCGTTAATGCGCGGGCCGGTTTCACGTTGCGGCGGCG
Source organism: uncultured Paracoccaceae bacterium (assembly GCA_947499635.1). Lineage (GTDB taxonomy): Bacteria > Pseudomonadota > Alphaproteobacteria > Rhodobacterales > Rhodobacteraceae > Epibacterium. The sequence goes on from CANMPD010000003.1 coordinate 177,421, forward strand.
CGTTATGAGGTCTGCGAGCTATGACAGCGTTCCTTTGTATTGTTCCTAGAAAGTGCCGGAAAACTAACGGGTCCGAGCACATGAATCAAGATAAATGCGGGTATGACGAGGCTTGGATCAGTTTTCAACCCATCATTCTGCGTGCGGTAGCTTAAAGATCTTTCTATTGCGTTATCTTATTGGTTTTCGCGCAGGTCTGTGCGTCTTATTGCCTGTTGTGTCAGTTAAGTGCCGCGATTGAATTAAAATGAGGCATGTTTTTCAGATTTGACGGGTGGTGTGGCGCGGGCCCAATATGTTTCACGCGCGTGCACAATCTTATCATGTGTAGGCGCCCTCTAAGGTCCAGAATGTGAATGAATCCCTTGGAAAGAAACGTTTTGAAACACCGTAGCTTGATACTGCAGGTGTGTTCGTCAGTTAGAAATGCCTTTAGCAAAGCGCATTGCTAGGATTATGTCGGTTGAAATGTTACAGGTACACACAGGGAAGTGATATCTGACAGGATTTATAAGGTTTATGGGGCCTTGGGTTGTTTTTAAACATTTCCTATGTGGGGGAGATGCTTTTTGCCTTAACGACGTTTAGGATATGTAATGACAACACCTGATTTTTCCCGTGAAATTGATTTTAAACAGATTGCTATAGCGGTGCTTGTGGCTGGTTTAGCCGGGGAGATTATTTTTGAACTGTACGCGTGGTTGGTGTCGCCTGCAGTTTTTGGCCCCTCTTTACAGCCTTCTAAATTGGTTATGGCGATCATAGCGAAGATCTCAGGGCTATCTGTGCCTTATCCTCTGGCATTCGTATTGCATTTTGGGATCGGGTCTGTGGGGTTTGGTGTGTTTGTCTTCTTGTGGCGGCAATTGATGCCGGGACGTGTCTTCCTGGCAGGTCTTGTTGCTGGATTGGTGCTGTGGTTCGTTGCACAAGGGCTGTTGGCTCCGTTCATTGGGCGACCGTTCATGATGGAGTTCGGAACCTACACGCAGTCCTCTTTTGTTGGTCATGTAGGTATGACACTTATCATGTCTTATTTGATGGATGCTCTTATCTCGCGTCAAAAACGGAACCACCAGAAACAGGCCGATTAACTAGGATACCTGATCCTTCACTAGAGTAGCCCAAGAAATAATCTTGGGCCACGCTGCCACAAGCGAGCAAGTATTGCCATTGTCTGAGGTGTCTCTTTCATATGTTTAAGAGAGGGGCATTAACCTTGTGTTTAGATTGAACACGCACACGGCATCCCATCGTATACAGTCGATCCTGTGATATGTTTGAGGGAGAGTGTGTTATGTTCCGCCTGATCTATACAAGTCGCGCAGTTGCTGATCTGTCCAATCAAGATATTTCGCAAATTTTGGCGACGGCCCGACGGCGTAACGCAGCCGAAGGGATTACCGGTCTCCTCCTTTATAATCAGCGGCATATTTTGCAAGTTTTGGAAGGGCCACGTGACGAGGTTGAGGCCTGTTTCCACCGTATAAAACAAGATACGCGTCACAGTCGCGTTTTGTTGCTCAATCAAGGCCCGGTAGCCAGTGCGTTTTTCACAGACTGGTTCATGGGGTACGATGTTTTGGGTGCTGAGGACGTGCAGAGCGAGGCTGTTATCACGCTTGAGCAGTTGCGTGACCGGCTTGATCAAGTTTCAGGGGTAGAGACATCTGATCGCAAACAAAGCGTAATGCGCTACCTGAAGCTATACCTCCTTACTGCCACAAGCTCAGTACCGCCCGTTCAACAAACGGGGTGATACTGTTAAAGTAAGGGTTGCATCTGACCCTTCCGGTGGGTTCTTCCCGATTTAGCTATTACGGCCTATAGTGGCGCTGACGCCACCAACGAAGCGCGAATGGTGTCGTTTCCGGCCCTTAGCGGACTTTCACACTGATTTCGAGCTGTAAGATCAGCCTCTGGATAGCCGTCATTTGCACGCGACGGTCAGCTACCCAGCTGGTATTGGCGACAATTCTCCCAATACATTCTTTTCTACGAAAACGATCATTGGGCCTGTCGTGTTCTTGAACATCGTCCGTTCGTGCAGGCTAAGGCCTACAATCAGAAAGTTGGCGGTGTGAAACGCGATTTTGATCCGATCACCGGCGTCGACCCAACTCCTCAGTTTGCGCATCTGGCAAATCTGATGAAGTTCGACAAGAACCAGACGTTCCAAGTCAATCTGCACCAATGGAGAACGAGGGTCAGTGACGTCTACAAAGGAGCCACAATACCGGAGGGGCCACATCGTGACGGCCATCACATAACCAGCGTCACGGTCTGGAATCGCAAGAACGTATCAGGTGGCGATTCTACGCTGTTTCAAATCGGCAAAACCGAACCCTTTTTCAAAAAGGTCCTCAAACCCGGTCAATGCCTGGTCATGCGGGATGAGGATATGGTCCATGGCGCTGACGACATTACAGCAAACTCAGATGACGGTGGATCTCGCGATATCTGGGTAATCTCTATCAACCCGTGGAACGACCGCCGGTATGGAGACACCTTCGAAGAGTTCGCATCTGCTGAGGTCAGTTCCGGCAGTGATCCGATCGCAGCTGAGTAAAGGAACAACAAGCGTGACCGAAATTCTAACGCAAAGCCCGTTTCACAAAATCACCGCCACTGATGCTGCACATCTGGCGGACTGTTTTGCGACACCGTTATTCGTCTATGATGATAAATTTTTTAGGTCACGCTGTGACGAAATGCTCAAAGTTTGGAACAATACCTTTGCCAAGTCCAAGATATATTGGTCATACAAGACCAACTACATGCCGGAGGTCTGCCGGGCCGCTCATGAGCGTGGCTTGGGTGCAGGTTTTGTCTCAGGTTTCGAACTTGAACATGCAAAAAAGATGTGTCCGGAAGGCCCTTTTTCGTTTAACGGCCCGCTGAAGCGCGAGTCCGAACTTCTGCAAGCCATAGAGATGGGTGCTACGATCAACGTCGATCTGTTGGAAGAAATCGACGCTATTCGTACTATTGTCTCTCAACGACCTGCCTTGACACCGAGACTAGGCGTTCGTGTGAATCCTAGTGTCCCGTTGTTCGATAGTCACGATACCAGTTTTCTTGAGAAGCACTCCGACAGCATTTCTGTTTCGAAGTTTGGTTGGCCGATCTCCGATGGTGCCGCACGCATTGCTGTAGAGAAAGTGATCGATGCAGGACTAACGGTTTCCGCTTTGCACTGCCACTGAAGTTCACAAATCACTAACCATGAACATTTTCTTGCAGCGCTACGTCCCGTCCTTGACTTCGCATCAGATCTCATTGGTCAGGGGGTGGAACTTGAGGAGATCGACATCGGCGGAGGTTTCGGTGTCAAAGGGCTGGTTCGCGATAAAATTGGATGGTGGGGTCAGTTGAGGGAGCGGATGGGTGAACCGCTAGGCCACTGTGTTGATCGCGGCTATCCTAATTCTCACCGGATTTCAGCTTTCGTATGAACCAGGTAAAAAGATGACATTTGCAGTGGGTGGCATTGCCGGAATACTAAACGGCAGTATGGGAATTGTTGGTCCTCCAGTGATCCTTTTTTACTTCTCGACACCAATTGGATTAGCAGCGGGAAGAGCATCAATCATAGCATTTTTCGTGGGCACCGACACCGTGGGAACTGGTCTATTCGCAGTACAAGGGTTGCTCACAAGTGCCATTCTTTGGCGAACACTCATCTTTCTTCCGGTACTGGTTGTGGGCGTCGTGCTGGGAGGCAAAGGCTATGTCCGCACCAGTGAAGAGACGTTTAAGAAGGTCTCTTTATACGCTTTGGTGGCATTATCAATCGGTTTAGGTCTTCAGGTGTTCATTTAGAATTATTGATCGGGAATGCTGCGGTAAAACGAGCAATGTGCTACTGCATCAAAAAGTCACCTACACTCCATAAGGTACGGTCTAGATGGCCCTTTAAAAGACATGGGTTGTGAAGTCGTCCAAGAACCCCTTCGAGCATGTGTTAACAAAATGTTCTGAAGTCTGGCCACTTTCGCAGCTTCGGGCCTGTTGGGTCTAGTAAGGAACCGTTTAGGCCGCACTTGCAGGGGCGGCGAGCAAGGCAGAAACGACACTTTCGGAAACTTCGAACAGCCCCCCAACGGTCCTCAGATCATCATACTTGACCACAGGCCCGAGCCGATCAAATGAACAACCCGCTCTGCGCAGGATACGCTCAACAAAAACATCATAGACCGAGATGACATTGCGGATTCCAGCTTCGTGCATCGTTTGGAAGAGGCCGGCAAGCACTTGGCGAGTAATTATGTTGATGCCGTCTGCTCCAAAATCACGGGCTGCATCTGTATCAACGCAAAACCTTGAACTTTCCCAGACAAGAGGATGTCTGACAATTCCAGAATCCCCCATAACTTCAGGGAACACGTCCGAAAGCATGTGGGGACCAGTCGTTGGCAAAAGCCTGAGTGATGCAAGGAGCCGCTGATCTTGTCCCAGTACACAAATATATAGCGGATTGAGATCATCAAAGTGATCGCGCTCTAGTCCGTCTTGCACCTCTACGCGCCATCCCCTACGCACAGAGAACTGCTTAGCTCTCAAGCGATACATTTGTACAAAGATATGCTTGTGAGATTCACTTTCCGAACCGTGAGCAACGAGCAACATTAGTATAACCTCCATCAATGATCATTTCCACTGATGCCGATTCCACAGCATTTCTCACTACAGACAAATGCCAGTATTGCAGGCTAGATTAAGATCAACCGCTCTTTAACTGCGAAAGCGACGGCCTGCGTCTTGGTGGCGACTTTGAGCTTTGCACAGGCATTTCCTAAATAGAAGGAAACCGTTTTTTCTGTTAATCCAAGGATTATCCCTGTTTCCCACGCAGTTTTGCCGCGAGCCGCCCACCTTAGCACCTGAGCCTCTCTCTTAGTTAACTGCGGGCGACCTGTTTCATGTTGGTAAATGCGGGGCCTGGCGACGGAGTCATGGATAAGCTTCGCAAAATAAATGAAATCAGAGATCATTTCCCGACAAAATAATTCCCAGTCCCGTGCACGAAGATCGGAATTTAGGGAGATCATAGCTTCATCTCCCAACATCCCTCGAACGGGAATTGTCTGCCCGGTTTCTCCGATGCCGTATTCTTTAGCCTCGCCAAAGAAACTTCGTGACGTTTCGTCGGTAGTTGATAGGTGCCCCCAATCGACGGGAAGTAATGACCGGGAGCCAGCATGCAGGACAGGGTCAATTTCTTGATATTTAAAATTTAAATAATGTTTAACCCAAGTTTGAGAATAGGTGGTGATTAGGGTGTGTTCATCACCGTTTGTGTAAGGGATGCTCGTCGAAAAGTAGGTAATATTCTTGAGACCGTACAAAGTGCAAAGATCGTTAAACGTTGTCTCTAAATCCAACTCTGGAGTGGACTTGACCCGTGAACTGAAGTCTTCTGACAGAGACATAGAGCAATACCTGATTTCAAGGGGCCTCACGAGGTGACGCGATTCTACTATAACGAGTGTATTTGAACCTATCGCATTTTGCATGGACATAGGTTCGGGCTGAGTGCAGAATAGCACGTTAAGGCGGGTCATTGCCGATTTTTTCACCTGTACTCGCCCGTGAGCAGGATATGCGCCCATCCGAGTGGTGAAATGTGCGACAGAAGCTCTGGTGAACAGTTGAGACCGGCCCGATTGGAAAGATCGGGCCATTAATCTTACTCACTTCCCTGAGGTAAGTGACATCCTGCAGGGCATAGGTCCGCAGTATGAGCCTATCCCCGTCTCCAATTGCCTCGCGCTTATGTGCGCCTCGGAGGTTGTTGAAGGACAGAAAACATCCCGGATTCAGCGGCAGGTTCACGACATGCCGCTCCAGTACCGCGCGGAAAACCGAAATGGCTGCATGCGCGACAAAGTCATCTTCATGCATCGGCTTCGGTGAGGGAGATTTGATCTTTGCCCGATGCCTTTAGCTCGGCCTGATAGCCGCGTAGCTGATCCCGAACCGATAGTCTCAACTGGACCTCGAAGTGGCGCCCTCCTCCCTTGTTCAGGGCCAGCATTTAGACCGAAATAAAAAGGGCCTGATCAACGCCTCGCGCCGCCAGGGTGATCAGCTGAGTTTTCACACAGTCTGTATGAATTCTGCACCAACCTTCTGATGCAGAACTTAAGCTGCACCATTAGCGCGCTAGCTGAGCCACCTCTAGACATCGCTGTGAGGCAATGACGGGTGAGCTGCGGATGGGAATACCTGTATCCGCAAGCTTGGTTTCAGCTACACGCATCGATGCTTGTGCCAAGACGATGCTCTTTACGTCATGTGCACTTCTCTGTGGGCGTTGACACGGAGGTGGCTTTGGTAGTGAACACAACCTAGCTAAAATTTTATGCAGTTTACGTCTGTTTCGTCCTAGATGTGTTCATTTTTTTTGGTTTCGTGCATCCATATTTTCAACCCAGGGTGCAAATTATGACTACCATTTCTACTAATGAAGACGACCCGCAAGTGATTGAAAACACCGCCCAGTCTCTAACCCTCATCGAAGACGACGGCGACGAAGCGCTCTATCTCGATATCACCACAGACAGCTACGTCTTTACCAACAGCAACGGTGATCAAAGCCAGATCTACTTCGGCAGCAATCCGGTCGGACCAAACACATATAGCCACAATGGCGACTGGTCTGCGCAGCACATCGCGGCCAACGATGCAGGGGGCTACACCGTTTTGTGGAGCGCTGGTGACGGCACTTGGTCCCTCTGGCAGTTGGACGCGGATGGCGTGCGTATTTCAGACCGTGTGCTGGGTGATCAGAGCGCGCTCGCACCTTTCGAAGAACAGTTCCAAACCGAACTCGACGGTGATGGCTTCCTTTTCTGACATTAGTTTTGAGAATTATTCTGATATCCGCCTGCATATGTTGGGCGGGTATTATCTTGGAACAGCAGCCGAATCCGGGAAAGCCAAGGTGTCTGGGGGCAAGATTACGATGCGCAGGGGACACTGGTTGGTCCAATTTATCCGTTGAACACCGAGACCGCACGGAATGCGTAATACACAAAGTGTACGAACCATAACGTCGATGATATTCGAACGCAGTGGGGCATATCTTGTTGTGAAACAAAAAACCGGGAGGTGCTTGCTCCCGGTTTTTAGAATTAGAACTGTCTGTTAAATCAGTCCAAAAATGCTTTTTCGACAACGAAGTGCAATGGCTTTGAGTTTGCACCTTCTTCCAGACCGTAAGTGTTTTCAAACAGGTCCTTCAGATCCAAGTTAAACGCCATGTTCCCGCAGATCATTGCGCGGTCGGAGTCCGGATTCAGAGGTGGTACACCAAGGTCTGCAAAAGCTTCGCCTGTACGCATCAGATCTGTGATCCGACCCATTTTAGGGCTCTCTTCGCGCGTGGTGGTTGGATAATATTTGATCTTTTTCCAAAACCCTTCACCGATTAGCTCGTTCAGCAACTCATCGGTTTTTAGGCTTTCGATCAGCTCTTTACCGTATTGCAGTTCACCTACAGTGCGGCATGTGTGCGTGATGATGACCTCTTCATAATCTTCGTAGGTCTGGGGTTCACGCAGCAGTGAGGCGAAGGGGGCAAAGCCTGTGCCGGTGGCAAAGAACCAGATCCGCTTGCCAGGCAACAAAGCGTCATGCACCAATGTGCCCACAGGCTTAGGGCGCATGATGATCTGGTCACCAGGTTGAATGTGCTGCAGGCGCGACGTCAGCGGGCCATCATCAACTTTGATGGAATAGAATTCCATCTCTTCATCCCAACTGGGCGAGGCGATGGAATAGGCGCGCATGATCGGTTTCGGCTTGCCGGTTTTTTCGTTTATGTCGCCCATCAGGCCGATCATCACAAATTCACCCGAACGAAACCGCAAGGTCGACGGACGCGACACGCGGAAGGAGAACAGTTTATCTGTCCAGTGTTTGACAGATGTGATGGTTTGCGCGTCTGGCAGGGTTGGTTTGGCTTTCTCGGCCACGGGAGTCTCACTCACGGCAGTATCTCGTTCTTTTGGGCTCGTCATGGAGAGACATCACGAGCGGTATCGGTTACTTGGCTGGCGGACGACGTTTAGTGCGTCGCGGCGGCGTTTGTTTCGCCACGCATGCGGGCCTGATAGTTATGGCTTTGCCAATTGGCACGGAACTTCCATTCCGCTTCGGGTTGACGTTCGGCCAATTCGTCCGAGATTTCAACCTCGTCAAAGCCTACGCGACGCGCCATGGCATATTGATCTGAAATCACATGTCCTTTGGCACGTAGACGCCCAGTGTATCCTATAAGACGCAGATGCCGTGCAATAGTAAAGCCACGACCATCCGCAAAGGATGGGAAATCCACGCGGATCATCTCGATGCCATCCAATTGATCTTTAAGCGTCGTTGGGTTGGTATCAGAGGTCAGATCCAGAACAGTTGAGCCTTCAAATCCGGCGGTCCATGTATCGGGGCCAAAGCCCGCGTCTGTTACAATAACAGTCATTGCTGCTGTGCTCCTGTGCGAAGGAATTTGCCATCTACGACGTGAATGCCGCATTCCTCTTTGTTTTGATTGCGCCAACGTCCGGCGCGGGGATCTTCCCCTTCTTTAACCGGTGATGTGCAGGGGGCACAACCGATTGACGGATAGCCTTTTGCGACCAATGGATGGCGCGGTAGACGGTTTTCGTCCATATAGGCGCGCACATCTTCGGGGGCCCAATGTGCCAGCGGGTTCACTTTGATCCGGCCAGTGCCGTCTTCGATTTCAAAGAAATCAAGCGCGGCACGCGTGCCAGATTGAAACCGTTTTCGCCCGGTTATCCAACCTTCATACCCGTTTAATGCATGTTGTAATGGCAGTGTTTTTCGCAACGCACAGCACGCATCCGTATCAGAAAACCGCAGCGCGCCGTAGGGGTCTTTTTCTGCGATGTCTGCGGCCTTGATAAGCTGTACATTACGCAAACCCAGCCGTTCAGTCACCTCTTGTTGATAAACAAGAGTTTCAGTGAACAACAGCTCTGTATCGACAAACAGCACCGGTGTCATTTTATCGGCAAGAGCCGCGAGATGCAGCAGCACCACGGATTCTGCTCCAAAGGAGGACACCAGCGCAAATTTTCCGCGTTCCCCAGCGACACCCGACAGCGTCGCTTCCATCACAGCTGTGGCTGAGTGATGTTTGAAGCGGGCATTCAAGCCCGCAACCTTTTCCACCAAGTCAGAAGAAGGCGCGGTGCTGAGCGTATCATTTTGCCGGGGATCGAGATCGATCATGGGTTAGGCTACCTTTTTGTCGACGGGTGGGTAAAGCGCGGCTTTGAACGGATCCATGCCGACACGGCGGTACGTTTCAAGGAAGGTCTCTTCGGCGTTATCACGCACCTCGAGGTAAGCGTGTACAAGGCGTTCAATCGCAGGCACAATTTCGTCATAGGCAAAGCCCGGACCGGTGCGCGTGCCAATGGCGGCCGTTTCTGTCGCATCTCCACCAAGGGTGATTTGATAATTCTCCACACCCGCACGGTCCAACCCGAGAATACCGATATGACCTATATGGTGGTGACCACAGGCGTTAATGCAGCCCGAGATCTTGATTTGCAGATGGCCGATGTCATGCTCGAGTTTCAGCTCGTCAAATCGGGTTGCGATCTGTTCTGCAACAGGGATCGAACGGGCTGTTGCCAATGCGCAGTAATCCATACCAGGGCAGGCGATGATATCTGAAATCAGACCGATGTTGGCCGTTGCCAGACCATGCTCTTTGAGTTTTGCGTGGATCGCGGGGAGATCAGCTTTGGCCACATGCGGCAAGATCACGTTTTGCTCGTGGCTGATGCGCAGCTCACCATAGGCGAACTCATCCGCCAGATCGGCCATTATGCGCATTTGATCGGCGGTTGCATCGCCCGGCGTAGCCCCATGCTTTTTCATCGAAATTGTGACAATCGCGTGGTTTTCAGCCTTGTGCGCCGTCAGGTTTGTATCGGCCCAAGCGCGGAATACCGGATCGGCGTCATAGGCTGCCTGAAAAGGAGCGGTATCCACATTGCGCCAAGCAGGTGGGGCAAAATGTGCTTTGATTTCATTGAACAATGCAACATCTGCGCCACCAAAGGTTGGGCGTACCAAAGCATAGCGCTCTTCGGTGAGGCGGCGGAATTCGTCAATGCCGTTCTCGTGCACTGTGATCTTGATACGCGCCTTATATTTGTTGTCGCGGCGACCAATTTGGTTCCAGACAGAGACAACGGATTCGACATAAGGCAACAGATCTTCTTGCGCGACAAAGTCGTTCAAAACGTGACCCAACATAGGTGTGCGGCCCAAACCGCCCCCAACCAGAATTTGATACCCAACTTGGCCGGCATCGTTTTTGACGATCTTTACGCCGATATCATGCGCCTTGAGAACCGCACGGTCCACAGTTGCACCAGACACGGCGAATTTGAATTTACGGCCCATAAACTGGAACTCGGGATGGTCGGTGGACCACTGACGGATCAGTTCCGCGATGGGGCGGGGGTCTTCGATTTCATCCGCAGCGGCACCGGAAAAATGATCGGCAGTAACGTTGCGGATTGTATTGCCCGAGGTCTGGATCGCATGCATGTCAACCTCGGCCAGGGCGTCCAACATGTCTGGGACATCCTTAAGACGTGGCCAGTTGTATTGAATGTTCTGGCGGGTGGTAAAGTGACCATAGCCCTTGTCCCACTTTTCTGCCAACAGCGCCAGTTGGCGCATCTGGTCAGACCCCAACGTGCCGTAGGGGATCGCAACGCGCAGCATATAGGCATGTAGCTGTAGATACAGACCGTTCATCAGGCGCAGCGGGCGAAACTCTTCTTCTTCCAGAGATCCGTCAATGCGGCGCTCGACCTGTGCGCGAAACTGGCGGTTACGTTCGGCCAAAAAGGCGTGATCAAAATCGTTGTACTTATACATTGTCAGAGGCCTCAGCTTGCTTGCCGTGGAAATAGTTAGACGGGCCGGTGCGGCGGAATTCTTCGCGAAAGTGGGTCGGTTCCGGCCCCGTTTCACCTGCTGCGGCGTCTGCCAAATAGGCGCCAACGATGATTAGGTTATCTTTTTGCGCTTCGATCAAACGCAAAGGGGCCTGTTCTTGGTCAGTGATCAGATCGGCCTCGGACAAATCACGTGTCCAGCGGTTATCTGCCGTAAAGTAGATCACATCGCCGTCGAGCAGGTCATTGGCGGTGATGACTTTGGGGGTAAATGCGCGGGCCATTAGGCAAGCTCCATGGTGAGTGTCGTGAGGGCTGTCGCGCTTTGACGCGGTGCAAGCCCGATGAATGTTAGCGCCGGGCCAGTCAAATCGGCTGCGGCAAGGTCAGTTGGTAAAGATGCCAGAGTGGTAGAAACAATACGCTGTGTCGTACGCGATGCATTTTCCACCACACTCACGGGGGTCATGGGGTCTGCGCCATGCATCAACAAGCGCCCCTGTACGAAGCGCGCTGCTTTTTTACCCATATAGATGGCGGCCACTTGCCCTTCACGCGCAAGAGCGGCCCAATCTTGATCCGCGAAACCTTGGACATCATGTCCCGTGACAAACCGCACTGATGAATTGCGCCCGCGTTGCGTGAGACTTTGTCCTAGCGCTGCTACCGCAGCCGAGGCAGAGGTGATGCCGGGGAAAATGTGATAAGGCACATCGGCGTCTTCGCATGCGCTGATTTCTTCGTCCAGGCGGCCAAATATTGTGGGATCCCCTGATTTCAAGCGCAGTACCTTGCGGCCCGTTTGTGCATGGGCAACCAATCGCGCGCAAATTTCATCTTGGGACATCGAAGGACCAAAACCCTCTTTGCCGACATCTTCGAGAATGGCATCGTCATGCGCCAGATCAAGAATTTCCGCGCTCACCAGTCTGTCAAATAGAATGACATCTGCAACTTGTAACGCTTTGTAGACTTTGAGGGTCAGCAAATCAGGGTCGCCGGGGCCTGAACCCGCAAATGCGACGCTACCTGTCTCGATGCACGGCTGTTCAATGTGCGAGCTGGCAGGCAAAGCAGGTACTGACGGGGTCTGGCGCGGCATCATTGCGATCCTTTGCTGGTACTGTGTGAGCACAGGTTTGTAGCTATGCGGTGTTTACTTGAATTATAATATAGGAAATATTCCCGTATGAGCGCTATACGCTGCGCAGAATAAGGATCATTGTTCTGATCTTTAGAACCGGGCAGGGGAAAAGTTCCGCGCTGAGAAGGAATTTGGAATGACCATACGCATCGACGCCACCGACAGGAAGATTTTAACAGAGCTGCAGCGCGACGCGGGGCAGTCTTTGGATGAAATTGCCAAGCAAGTTGGGAGTTCCAAGACGCCTGTATGGAATCGTATTCGCAAGTTGCGCGATGCGGGTGTCGTTGGACGGCAGACAATGGTTTTAGATGCAGAGGCGCTGGGGCTTGAGGCATGCTTTTTTGTTCTTATCCGGACCTCTGAACACGAGGCAATCTGGCAAGAAACGTTTCTTAAGGCCTTGCAAGAGCGACCCGAAGTTCAAGAAGCCCACCGTCTTGCCGGGGACATTGATTACATTCTCAAAGTACGGGTTAAGAATGCGCGCGCCTATGACGCGTTCTATCAGGCCCTTATTTCCGAAGTTCGAGTGTACAATGTGACGGCCTTGTTATCGATGGAGGAGATTAAATCCACGACGCTTTTGCCGCTTGACCAAATCGAGGTCAGCTAGGGCGTGGCAACCGACGGTTCTTTGATGCGCCATAGTATGTGGCACCGTTTCCAGTGGGGTGTGTTAGGACTTTGGTTGACTGCTGCGGTGACCGGCGTTGTCTGGATCTCGGCATATGATCAGGCGTTGGATACGCTGCAAACACGGACCGAAGCTGATCTGACACTGGCTTCAGAACGGGTCACAACGCAATTACAAATTTATCGCGAGTTGGCTGTCTTGACTGTCGACCATCCTGTGTTGGGCCGGTTGAGTCACGATACAGGTCAACAAGCGGCAGCCACCTTGTTGCGTAGCTACGCGGATAAGACCGGAGCGCTGGATATCTTTTATGCGGATCGTTTTGGGCAGGTGCTCGCTGCGGCGGATGGGGATGTGGCGACTGATGTGGCCACCACAGGATATTTCAAACGTGCGATGCAGGGCGTTTTGGCACATGAACCGCGCGTTCTGGCAGATGGGAAGCGGGTCTATGTATTCGCAGCGCCGGATTTCGGGCCGGACAATCATGTGCGCGGTGTCTTGGTTATTGCCGCAGAAGTTCTGTACCTCGAGCAAAGCTGGCCTGGATCCTTACCTGCGGTGTATTTCACCACGCAGGAGGGGATGGTGTTTATTTCCAACCGATCAGAGCTGTTGTTTTGGCAGCGTCTACAGGCGGGGCCCGGACTTACCCCACCTGCAGGTACCCCATCCGTTGCGCCGCCGCAGGTGAAACTGCGTGCAGGGCATGAGATTTGGAAATTAGGATGGAGCCCATATCTGCCGCAAAATGCGTTGCATCTGGCTGTGGATTTACCATCTGTGGACATGTACGGCGAAATTTTAGTGGATGTCTCACAGGCCCAGCGTTTCGCGACCTTACAGGCTGCAGCTGTTGCAGCCCTGTGTTTAGCCATCGCATCCTTGGTTTTTTTCACTTCAGAACGCCGCCGGGCTTTGGCGTTGGTCAATGCGGATTTAGAGGTGCGGGTCCAACAACGTACGCAGGATCTGCAGACGGCGAATGTTCATCTGACCCGCGAAATTCACGAGCGTAAAGAAGCTGAGGCCGCGTTGAAACGGGCTCAGTTCGAATTGGTACGGGTTGATAAACTCTCGGCACTTGGTCGGATGTCCGCGGGAATTAGCCATGAATTGAATCAGCCTTTGATGGCGATCCAGCAGTTTGCTGAAAACGGCAACGCGTTTCTGGCGCGACAAAATTTGGATCGTGCAGGTGAAAACCTAACGAGAATCTCGGATATGGCTATGCGCATGGGGCGCATTATTAAAAATATGCGTGCCTTTGCACGCAACGAGAGTGAGCCCACTGGCCGGGTGGATTTGGTTAAAGTCATCGACGATGCATTGGAGCTGACGCAGACGCGGCTGCACGACTGTAACGTGCGCCTTAGGTGGTCGCCGCAGCCGCGAGGAAAGGTTTTCGTGCGCGGTGGCGAAGTCCGTTTGACGCAGGTGTTTGTGAACCTGATCAACAATGCCATTGATGCCATGTTGGACCAAGAAGAGCGGCTGATCACCGTGTCGCTCGAAACACGTAACACTGTTAAAGTATATGTTCGCGATATTGGCCCGGGTTTACATGAGCCTGAAAAGGTTTTTGACCCATTTTATTCGACGAAAACAACAAGTACCCACTCCAGTCAAGAAGGCATGGGGCTGGGCTTGTCGATCTCTTATGGGTTGGTGCAAAGTTTTGGCGGCAACATCCATGGAGAAAACGCGGATGAAGGAGCTATGTTTACTGTCGAACTGGATCATTACGTACCAGAGACAGAGCTTAAGACGAGGGACGTGATATGATGTCTGGCAGACCCATCTCACTCGGACAGAATACGAATTTGCGCAGGGTTCTGTTGGTTGACGACGATCCCGCAGTGCGAGACGCCTTAAGTCAGACGCTTGAGTTAAACGATGTTGATGCTCTGACAGTTGGCTCGTTTGTTGCCGCCAAGGATCTCATTACGGCAGATTTTACCGGTGTGATCCTGTCTGATATACGTATGCCAGGGCGAGACGGGTTTCATCTGCTAGACTACGCGCGCAGTATGGATCCTGAATTGCCAGTGATTTTGCTGACCGGAGAAGGGGATATTCCCATGGCCGTTCGAGCGATGTCGCAAGGGGCCTTTGATTTTCTAGAAAAACCCTGTGCATCTGATGCATTGATGACGGTTTTAGAACGCGCGTTGCAGACACGATCGTTGGTCTTGGAAAACCGTCGCCTGAAAACGCAACTGGAAACAGGGGATGCAGCAGCGCGCATGATCTTTGGTACTTCATCACAGATTGATGCTTTGCGTGCACGGGTGCGCGCGGTCGCAGCCAACCATGCTGAAGTGTTGATTTCTGGGCCAACGGGCAGCAGCGTGCCCAAAGTCGCGGAAGTTATTCATTTAATGTCACCGCGCGGGCAGGGGCCTTTTGTGAAACGACCCGCCTCGGAATTGACACCAGAAGAGCTTCAAAGCCTGTGTCAACAAGCAGAAGGAGGAACGGTGTTTTTAGACGAAATTTCGACGTTGCCGCCCCCCACCCAATACGCATTATTGGATCTGTTAGACACTCAGGGCCACCCTCGGTTTTTACTCGGGGCGACGACTGATTTAGCGCGGTTGACGCAGGAAGGGACATTCAACGTCGATCTTTATTATCGGCTGGATGTTATGCGTGTACGCATTCCAAGCTTGGCGGAACGCCCAACGGATATTCCTGTTTTGTTTCGCCTTTACGTGAGGCAAGCTGCAGAGCAAGCGGGGATCGCTGCACCTGAAGTAAAGGCGGATACTTTGGCTGCTTTGATGGCCGAAGATTGGCCGGGGAATGCGCGTTCGTTGATGTCCGCTGCGATGCGTTTTGTGCTTGGTATGCCGGATGAGGTGACCAAGGCAGATGATCTGGGTTTAAGTGAACGCATGGCGCAGGTGGAGCGGTCTTTATTGATTTCAGCGCTGGGCCGTCAAAATGGCAAAGCATCTGCAGCTGCAGAAGCACTGAAACTGCCACGTAAAACGTTTTACGATAAATTGGCGCGCTATGGGATTCGCCCTGAGGACTATCGTCGTTGAAAGCTGTGCGGATTTCCGCACGATTACATGAGGTCAATGTGCGAAAATCCGCACTGTTTGTTGAGTGTCATGTATTTCATGTTGTGATTCGTGATCTTAGTGTGCTGATTTTAAAAGATTAATATCTATTTTTCGAACGCGTAGAATCACTTCTTGAGTCGTGTGACTATTTTGAAGACTCTGTCGATCAACGGGCTTGTACGGCTCGCTACCAAGAATGGATCGAGGGAGGAAACGATGAAATTCTTAACTGTAGCCGCAACGGCACTGACGTTAACTGCTGGTGTGGCAAACGCTGCCTGTGACGATGGCGAAATTGTTGTAAAATTTAGCCATGTCACCAATACTGACAAACACCCCAAAGGCATTGCCGCCTCTTTGTTGGAACAGCGCGTCAATGACGAGATGAACGGCACAATGTGCATGGTCGTCTATCCAAACTCGACCCTGTATGACGACAATAAAGTGCTTGAGGCGATGTTGCAGGGAGATGTGCAACTGGCCGCGCCGTCGCTTTCCAAGTTTGAGAAATTCACAAAACAATTCCGCCTGTTCGATCTGCCGTTCATGTTCAAGAACATTGAAGCAGTTGACGCGTTTCAGGCATCTGAAGACGGTCAAGATCTGTTGAACAGCATGCAGCGACGTGGTCTGCAAGGTTTGGCATATTGGCACAACGGTATGAAACAAATGTCGGCGAACAAGCCGCTGTTGACACCTGCGGATGCGGATGGGCTGAAATTCCGCGTGCAATCATCTGACGTACTGGCCGCGCAAATGAAAGCCATTGGCGGGTCGCCTCAGAAGATGGCGTTCTCCGAGGTATACGGTGCTTTGCAACAAGGTGTTGTAGATGGCCAATCCAACACATGGTCGAACATCTATGGTAAGAAGTTCTTTGAAGTTCAGGACGGCGTGACCGAAACCAACCACGGTGTATTGGACTATCTGCTTGTCGCCAATATCGACTGGCTTGACAGTCTTGACCCTGCCGTACGGGAACAGTTCACGACCATCGTTCACGAAGTGAGCGCAACGCGTAACGCTGAATCCACCAAGGTGAACCAAGAAGCCAAAGATGCCATCATCTCTGCCGGTGGTGTTGTCCGTCAGTTGACACCAGAGCAGCGCGAAGGATGGGTTTCCACGATGAAACCGGTTTGGGCGCAGTTCTCTGATGATGTTGGCCAAGACAAGATTGATGCGGCACAGGCGATTAACGCCGGTCTGTAACATCAAGATCTCAGGCGTACTCTGGAAACAGGGTACGTCTTTTCATTATGCGACGCCCTTTAGACGAGGGTATCGCCCCAATTTTCCAAATATTCGGAGGCTTGAGCTATGTCGGGGGCAACGACCCAACCGTCAGGGTTCATTTCGGCCCTAGAAGAGACACTGATCGCAGTGCTTCTAGGCTGTATGACACTGTTAACATTCGCCAATGTAATCGCGCGTTATGTTTTTAATTCCAATATTGCATGGGCGCTTGAGGCAACCGTGTTTTTGTTTGCATGGCTTGTTTTGTTAGGGGCAGCCTATGCAGTGAAAAAGCACGCGCATTTGGGTGTGGATGCCATCTTGAATATGTTGCCTCCGGCAGGGCGTCGCTTGCTGGGCCTCATTTCCGCGGCTTGCTGTATTGCGTTTTCGCTATTGCTGCTGAAAGGGGCCTATGATTACTGGTCTGTCTTTGCGGATTTGCCACCCACGTCAGGACGTTGGTTTCCCACTGGTTTCGACCTTAAGGCACGCAGCCAAAGCTTTTACGAAGTGCAAGACATTCCAATGTTGGGCGCATTCCGTTTTCTAGAAGACATGATCAACTATGGCGACTCTTACGAGAAACTGCCCAAAGTTGTGCCTTATATCGTGCTACCGCTGTCGATGCTTTTACTGGTGGTACGTTTTGTGCAGGCCGCGATCCAGATTGTGACGGGCAAAACCGACCGCTTGGTTGCCAGCCACGAAGTGGAAGAAGAACTTGAGGCGGTACGCGCCCAACACGGAGACCGCACCTAATGGAAGTTGTTCTACTTTTTGCCATGGTCATCGGCTTGTTGTTGATCGGCGTGCCGATTGCGGTTTCGCTGGGCCTGTCGTCGACCTTGTTCTTGTTGCTGTTCTCGGACAGCTCGCTTGCCTCTGTCGCGGGAACCTTGTTTCAGGCGTTTGAGGGTCACTTTACCCTATTGGCGATCCCGTTCTTTATTTTGGCGTCATCCTTTATGACAACCGGTGGTGTGGCACAGCGGATCATTCGCTTTTCCATCGCTTGTGTCGGGCACTTACCGGGCGGTCTGGCCATTGCCGGTGTCTTTGCCTGTATGCTGTTTGCGGCATTGTCCGGCTCATCCCCTGCAACCGTGGTCGCCATTGGGACAATTGTCATCGCAGGGATGCGTCAGGTTGGTTACACTAAAGAATTCGCTGCCGGTGTGATTTGTAACGCCGGGACATTGGGCATCTTGATCCCACCGTCGATTGTTATGGTGGTTTACGCCGCCGCGGTCGAAGTCTCTGTGGGTCGGATGTTCCTTGCTGGTGTCATTCCGGGCTTGATGGCCGGGATTATGCTGATGGTCACAATCTATGTGATGGCCAAGGTGAAAAACCTCCCTCAAGGCGAGTGGAAAGGGTGGGGCGAAGTCCTGACCTCTGCCAAAGATGCAGGCTGGGGCCTGTTCTTGATCGTGATCATTCTGGGCGGTATCTATGGGGGTATCTTCACACCGACCGAAGCCGCTGCAGTAGCCGCTGTTTATGCGTTTTTGATTGCGTGTTTCGTCTACAAAGACATGGGACCGCTGTCGAATGGTGAAGATGCACCCAAGACGCCGCTGTACCAAAAGCCCTATGCGCTGGTTACGGCCTTTGTGCATCCTGATACGCAAAAGACTTTGTTTGAGGCGGGCAAACTGACTGTCACCTTGTTGTTCGTGATTGCCAACGCGCTGATCCTCAAACATGTTTTAACAGACGAGCAAGTGCCACAACATATCGCCAATGCGATGCTGTCGGCGGGTTTTGGCCCGGTGATGTTTCTGATCGTGGTTAACATCATATTGTTGATCGGGGGCCAATTCATGGAGCCGTCAGGCCTGTTGGTTATCGTGGCGCCGCTGGTGTTCCCGATTGCGATTGAGCTGGGGGTGGACCCAATCCATTTGGGCATCATCATGGTCGTCAATATGGAGATTGGGATGATCACACCGCCGGTTGGTCTGAACCTCTTTGTGACGTCGGGTGTAGCAGGCATGCCAATGATGGCCGTGGTCCGTGCGGCGTTGCCGTTCCTTGCCGTTCTCTTCGTCTTTTTGATTATGGTGACTTACATTCCTTGGTTGTCTACGGCTCTCCCCAATTACTTTATGGGGCCAGAGATCATCACCAAGTAAACCATGACCCTACAGAAAAGCGCCCCCAATCGGGGGCGCTTTTGCAATACGTGTCGCAATACTTTTCAGAGTGCCGCTCAAGCAGCGGCGAGAGCGGCAATGATCGGGGAAAAATCTGCAGCTTTCAGACTGGCACCACCCACCAGCGCGCCGTCGACGTTGGGGACACCAAAAATATCGACAGCATTGCTTGCTTTGACCGATCCGCCATATAGCAGTGAAAACTGCAGGCCATCGTCCCCAAAACGTTCAACGAGTGCCGCACGCAGGGCATCGTGCACTTCGCTGATTTGCTCTAGCGTAGGCACCTTGCCGGTTCCAATCGCCCAGATCGGCTCGTAAGCGACGACACAGGTCGCACTGGTGGCGGTGTCGGGCAGAGATGCTGCCAACTGACCACAGACGATTTCTAGGGTCTGGCCAGCGTTTCTCTCGTCTAGTGTTTCACCGATGCAAACAACTGCAATCAAACCGGCATCAACGGCAGCCTGGGTTTTCGCGCAAACCTGAGCATCTGTTTCGGCATGATCACTGCGGCGTTCAGAGTGGCCTAAAATCACATAACTTGCACCTGCATCACGCAGCATATCTGCCGAGATATCGCCGGTATGCGCGCCAGAGCTTTTAGCATGACAATCCTGAGCACCAATTTTGACGGCACCAGCCACAGCGGCTGCGCGTGAAATCAAAGGTGCAGGAGGGCAGATCAGTACATCTACCCCATCTGGCACTGGGTCTTGGGTCAAGCTGTCCAGCTCTGCCAAGGCTGCGCCCGTACCATTCATCTTCCAATTGCCAGCAGCGATTTTACGAGCCATGTTTGTTTCCCTATTTTGCTTGAGGTTATTGCTAGCAGTCAGGGCAAAGGGTCGCAATTGTGCTGGATGTAGGTAGCGTTAACAGTTGCACTATTTTTACAAAAACAGGCGGTCAGAGCCGCCTGTGTCGTGGTCAATAGACTTAAAACGATTGCCCGCTCTATTCTGGTGTTTTAAAGCTAATGCTTTCACCACATCCGCAGGCGTCTGCGACATTGGGATTGTTGAATTTGAAACTCGATTCAAGCAACGTAGTTTCATAGTCAATTTCGGTGCCAAACAGGAACATCTGTGCCATAGGCGCGATGAGAACCTTGGCGCCATCCTGCTCGACCACCTCATCATTGGGGTCAGGCTGTTCGACATATTCCATTGTATATTCCATGCCGGCACAGCCGCCTTTTTTGACACCTATGCGCAGACCAGCATGGCCCGCGCTTTGCATCAGTTTGGCGATCTGTCCCGCAGCACGCGGGGTTATTGTTACGGCTTGTTTACCTGGAATTGCGAACATTACATAAATCCTAGCTCAAGGCGGGCCTCGTCGGACATCATTTCCATGCCCCACGGTGGATCCCAGACCAGTTCCACATCAACCGATTTGACCCCAGCCACAGCCGAGACCGCATCCACGATCCATCCGGGCATCTCCCCTGCAACGGGGCAGCCGGGCGCGGTGAGGGTCATGATGATTTTGACATCATTTTCGTCTGAAATATCAATCGTGTATATCAAGCCGAGTTCATAGATATTCACCGGTATTTCCGGGTCATAGATTGAACGGCAAGCATCAGACACGCTGTCAAACAACGGGTGATTGACAGTTGAGGGCGCAATCAGCGGAGCGCCTTCCATAGGTTCGGTTGCGTCAGTCATACAAGTCTCATCACGGTTTCTGGTTATTTATATAGGAAACCTATTGGCATAGGTCCAGTGTAAGCACAGATCACATGCGTGAATGTGTGGTCTAATCGTTGATATCGTGATCAAAAGTTTTGACCTGTCCCGTGGGAAGGGCAAAGATACGGCGCAAAACGAGCCACGACGCCAGAGATGAAGCAGCAAAAATAACCAATAGAACGGGCAAGTTGGTCAGCGGCATCAGATATTGTAGCAATGCCGTCAAACCTGCACCAATTGCAAAGCCTAAGAATATAAATCCAGGTGCAAGAATTTCGACTATGGCAAGTCCAATTGCAATCGCAAACCAAACCCACCATAGCATCATGTAATCGATCACTTGCTAAATCCTTTGAGCATTTTAAATGCATCTCCAAAGGCTTCGAGGGCCTGAGCTGGGACAATCACTGTTTGTTTTCCTTCGCCAGCCCCTAATGCATTCAGAGCTTCGACCTGTTTCAGGGCGACTTGGTACTGTGCTGCTTCAATGCCATGTTCCGAGATGGCTTTGGCAACCACTTGGGTGGCATAAGCTTCGGCTTCGGCTTGGATGCGGCGGGCTTTGGCGATTTGTTCTGCCGCATAAAGTTCTGCATCAGCGTTAAGCTCAACAGCACGCTTTTGGCCTTCGGCTTCTGTGACCTGCGCGCGGCGGGCACGTTCGGCATTTAACTGTTGTAACATCGCGTCACGGGTGGCTTGATCAAGGTTTACATCAAGTATTTCTGCACGGGTGACCTCGATTCCCCAATCATCCACGGCGCTTTCGACGCTGTGTTGGATTTGCCCGATCAGGCTGGACCGGTTTGATTGCACCTCGTCGAGATCCATTTTGCCGATCTCGGCACGCACGATCCCGGCGACCGTTGTGGCAATTGCGCCGTCAACATCGCGGATCCGGTAAACGGTCTTTTCGGGTTCAAGGATGCGATAGAATACCGATGTATCAATTTGGACAAGGACGTTGTCCTTGGTGATTGCGTCCTGACTGGCGTTTGGCAATTGGCGTTCTAGGATCGAAACTTTATGGGCGACGTTATCCAGAAACGGGACGATGAAGTTGATCCCCGGGCCAAGCACGGCATGCAGACGACCAAACCGCTCCACAACAAATTTTTCAGATTGCGGCACAATACGTACGCCTTTGACAACGACAATGACGATGAAGGCCGCAATCAGCACCAAAGGCAGGTTGTTAGAGAGAAGGGCGATAATCTGTTGTTCCATTGGATGACTCTCTCAGGTTTGGATGAGGCATAAGTCGGGTCTGACTTGCCTTTGGTCAAGGGGAAAACGGTGTGTTTCTCGCGTTGACGTGCTGGTTTACTCAGGACCCTAAAGCGCGGCAGCTGATTAAGTTATGCGATATTGGGCTGTTTTAGTGGTGGATATAATTCATCAAACGCCCCAAGACGCCACCATCAGGCCCTTCTTTCAAGCATTGGCCATCCTCGCCTAATTGGCAGCCCGTTGCCCCCATATGACAGCCCAATATCGCGTTCGATCCGGGTGCACCTGCGTGGTAATGATATCCAAGGCTGGGCGTTTCGTGACCACCACACATATCGAGATCTTCGGGTACCATGCCTTCATCATCTGCGCGCGCATGTATCATGTAGCCATCCATTGCCACACCGATTACGTCGCTGTGGTCGGTGACATCAGCAGGCATCGACGCGAGACAATCGTCCACGACCGCGTGGAGATGATACCCTACATGCGGATTAACGTGGCCACCGCAATCATCAAAGGCTGCAATCGTATGAGCGGCCAAGATCGCGTCTACTGGCGCGGGTCCCTCAAGGCGGGTGCCATTGAAAGATATGCCTGCAACGTCGTGGTCGGAATGTGTTGGCGATTTTTTTGAGGGGATCGGTTTGACGGGTATAACAAATGTAAACTCTAGCGACTGGTCAATATCCGCTAACGCGCATTCCACGCAATAGTTCTGATAAGTCTCGTCTACATCGGGCCGCGCGGCCGCCATGCAGCCCTCAAGGGTTTCCGTAACGTGGATGTCGCCGGTTTCTTCGCTGTATAGTTTCCAGTCCGAATCACCATACAATTTATCAAGAGATGTGATGAACTCTCCATCCAGATCAACAAGATCACCTTCGTAGATCCACTTGCCCGCGCGATCTGCTGTGTCGGAGGTATTCCTAGGGCACCAGGGGCCAATACGCATGTCAGCGGGCTCGATTTTGAGAGTTAGCTGCACGCAATCGACGTTAGATCCGTCTGACAAAGTACAGTGCACAAGCTTTGGATCGGTGGTCAATGCATCGGGGCGGAAATATTCTGTATATGTGGGCAGCGGGCTGTTGGGGTCATGGGCCCAAGCCGCTGGGGTATTTAGGATATTGAATGTGCCAGCGAGCCCGAAAGCCGCGTAGACAAAGCTACGGAGGAGCAAAGGAGACAGGGACATTGTGAAACTTTCTCGAGTAAATCTATGGAGTGACTGCGCAAGCAGTATGCGTTGTAAAGATTACTGGAGTTTGAAAGACGATATGGATCGTGATGACCGCGTTTTAGCCTATACCTGTTTTGAGACAGGTCCCGGAAGCTCTGGACTTGGCTTTTGATTGGAAAGGTTTTATGCAGCCAGACTGCACCCTTCGCAGCCCTAATCGCTCAGGACATGTTATGACGCATTCGCCCACGCCGCCGCGCATTGAATTTGATCTCAAGGCCACCGATGGTAAGGCCCGTACCGGGGTGATCAAGACGCCGCGTGGCGATATTCGCACGCCGGCCTTTATGCCAGTTGGGACGGCTGCAACGGTTAAGGCGATGATGCCCGAAAGCGTGCGTGCAACCGGGGCGGATATTTTGCTGGGGAACACCTATCACCTGATGTTGCGCCCGAGTGCCGAACGGATTGATCGTTTGGGCGGTTTGCACAAGTTCATGAATTGGGAACGACCAATTTTGACGGACAGTGGCGGGTTTCAAGTGATGTCCTTGGCAGGACTGCGCAAGTTGACGGAAAAAGGCGTGACGTTCAAAAGCCATATCGATGGCTCTAAACATGAACTTACGCCGGAACGCTCAATGGAGATCCAACGTCTGTTAGGGTCGGATATCGTGATGTGTTTTGATGAATGCCCGGCGTTGCCTGCTGATAAAGACCGTATTGCCGAAAGCATGCGTCTTTCTATGCGGTGGGCGCAACGATCGCGAGATGCGTTTGGTGACCGTCCAGGGCATGCGTTGTTTGGGATTGTTCAAGGCGGACTAGAGGCGGATCTGCGCGAAGAAAGCGCACAGGCGTTGAAAGACATCGGATTTGAGGGGTATGCCGTTGGTGGCCTTGCAGTGGGTGAAGGACAGGAGGCGATGTTTGAGTGTCTGGATTACACACCTGATTTCCTGCCACAGGACAAACCGCGCTATTTGATGGGAGTCGGCAAACCTGATGATATTGTCGGGGCCGTCGCACGCGGCATTGATATGATGGATTGTGTCCTGCCATCGCGTTCGGGGCGTACGGGTCAGGCCTTTACACGTCACGGTGTTGTGAATATCAAAAACGCCCGCCACCAAGATGATCCGCGCCCATTGGACGAAAACTGCAGTTGCCCAGCCTGTCAAAACTATAGCCGTGCCTATCTGCATCATGTTTTCCGCAGCAACGAGATGATTTCAGGCATGCTGCTGACTTGGCATAACCTGCAGTATTTTCAGGATATTATGCAAGGTATGCGCGACGCGATTGCCGCCGGATCTTTTGCGGCTTGGCAGGCAGATTTTCATGCTGGGCGCGCGCAGGGTGATATCGACGCGCTGTAATCCACTGGAATATGGTTTGTTACTTATTCTGCCCTTTTTACAGTCTTTAGGGCAGGATTTTTCTTTGAAACGTACGTCTGTAAGATTTTGGTGACCTTGCTTACAATTGTCCCCTTGTGGTCGATGGGGCATGGGGGCACAGTAATGCAAAGCCCATCGTGACAGTTGAAATATGGACACTGTCACACCAGATAATAAAATCGAATGAGAAAGCGTCTGATCGTCGCCGTAGATCGGGACCGGACGTTTTGCTAGAATAAATAAAGGACCGAGTATGCAAGAGCCTCTCAACGCTTCCTATCCTGTGTTGCCGTTACGCGATATCGTTGTTTTCCCCCATATGATTGTGCCGCTGTTTGTAGGGCGCGAAAAATCTGTTCACGCGCTCGAAGAGGTTATGGCGGACGACAAACATATTTTGTTGGCCAGCCAGATTGATCCATCCGAGGATGAGCCAGAACAGGACGGTATCTACCGCACAGGTGTTTTGGCCAGCGTATTGCAATTGCTGAAATTGCCTGATGGTACTGTGAAGGTGCTAGTCGAAGGGCAAGCACGGGTTCGTATTGCAGAGTTTCTGGAAAACGATCGGTTTTTCGAAGCAAGCGCAGAATATCTAAATGAAATCCCTGGCGATGTGACCGCGACAGAGGCGCTGCTGCGCACGGTGGGTGACGAGTTTGAGCGTTATTCCAAAGTACGCAAAAACATCCCCGAAGAGGCTCTATCAACAGTTGGTGAAACAACCGAACCTGCGAAATTGGCGGATCTGGTCGCTGGGCATTTAGGCATCGAGGTTGATCGCAAGCAAGAACTGTTGGAAACTCTGTCGACGTCCGAGCGGTTGGAAAAAGTCTATGGTTTGATGCAGGGTGAGCTGTCGGTTCTGCAGGTCGAGAAAAAGATCAAGACCCGCGTGAAAACGCAGATGGAAAAAACCCAACGCGAATACTATCTGAACGAGCAAATGAAGGCTATTCAGAAAGAGCTTGGCGATGGCGAAGAGGGCGCGGGTGAAATCGCGGAACTCGAAGAGAAAATCGCAGCGACCAAACTCAGCAAAGAAGCCCGTGAAAAAGCGGATGCCGAGCTGAAGAAGCTGAAGAATATGTCGCCGATGTCCGCTGAGGCAACTGTGGTGCGTAACTATCTCGACTGGATGCTGTCGATCCCTTGGGAGACAAAATCCCGCGTGAAAAAAGATCTGTCACGTGCCCAAGAAATCCTTGATGCGGATCACCATGGCCTTGAAAAAGTAAAAGAGCGTATCGTTGAATACCTCGCAGTTCAAAAACGCTCTTCCAAGCTGAAGGGCCCGATTTTATGCCTCGTTGGCCCTCCCGGTGTTGGTAAAACATCGCTTGGTCAATCCGTGGCAAAAGCAACAGGGCGCGAGTTTATTCGTATTTCATTGGGCGGTGTGCGTGATGAAAGCGAAATCCGTGGGCACCGCCGCACGTATATTGGCTCGATGCCGGGTAAAATTATTCAGGCGCTCAAAAAAGCCAAAACAACCAACCCGCTTATTTTGCTCGATGAAATCGACAAGATGGGGCAAGATTTCCGTGGTGATCCTGCGTCTGCTATGCTTGAGGTTCTGGATCCAGAGCAAAATAGCACGTTTATCGATCACTACCTTGAGGTCGAATATGACCTGTCCAACGTGATGTTCCTGACCACATCCAACAGCTATAACATGCCAGGGCCATTGCTGGATCGGATGGAAATTATCCCGCTGTCTGGCTACACCGAAGACGAAAAACACGAAATCGCTAAGCAGCATTTGATCTCTAAAGAGGTCAAGAACCATGGTTTGAAAGCCAAGGAGTTTACGCTAAGCGACGAGGCGTTGACAGCGATCATTCGCACCTACACTCGCGAGGCTGGTGTACGGAACCTCAAGCGTGAAATCGCTAAAGTGACCCGCAAGGCACTGACATCGATTGTGAAAAAGGAAACAGACAGCGTAACTGTGACGCCGGACAATTTGGATGATTTCCTAGGTGTACCCAAATATCGCTTTGGTCTGGCCGAAAAAGAAGACCAAGTTGGTGTGGTCACTGGTCTGGCCTATACCTCTGTTGGTGGTGAATTGCTGTCCATCGAGGCACTGCGCCTTCCCGGTAAGGGGCGGATGAAGACCACAGGTAAGCTGGGCGATGTTATGAAAGAGAGCATCGAGGCTGCGTCAAGCTATGTGCGCTCGATCTCGCCACAAATCGGGGTGAAGCCGCCGCGCTTTGATCGCCTTGATATCCACGTGCACGTGCCCGAAGGTGCGACGCCAAAAGATGGTCCTTCGGCCGGTTTGGCGATGGTGACGTCTATTGTGTCGGTGTTGACGCAAATTCCGGTGCGCAAAGATATCGCGATGACTGGTGAAGTGACGCTGCGCGGTAATGCATTGGCGATTGGCGGTCTTAAGGAAAAACTTCTGGCTGCGTTGCGCGGTGGGATCACGACGGTTTTCATTCCGAAAGAGAATGAAAAAGATCTTCCAGACATTCCCGATAATGTAAAAGCAGGGATCGAAATTATCCCGGTGGAGCATGTGTCAGAAGTGCTTGCACAGGCATTGATCCGTCAACCTGAGGCGGTTGAATGGGATGAGGAAGCAGAAGAGGCCGCCGCCGCTGCAGCAGCTTTGGCGTCACGTCAGGGCGATGCCGCCGCGACAGCCCACTAAGCAACTCATGCGTTGCAATCAATTTTGAACTCAAAGGCATCCTTAGCGGGGTGCCTTTTGCTTTGTGTCATTGTGTCTTGGACATGCGCTTGGTTTGAGCGTTACCTCTTTACTGTTTGTAGGCGCTGTGGCTTTCTGAGGTAAAACCAGAAAGAGGCAGCATGGATTTTCAAATATGGCTAACATTTGTTGCGACCTCGATCGCTCTTTTACTGGTGCCGGGGCCAACGGTCTTGCTCGTTTTGAGTTATGCGATCAGTCACGGTAAAAAAGTTGCTCTTGCGACAGTCGCTGGTGTTGCCCTAGGTGATTTGATCGCGATGTCTGCGTCTTTGGCCGGTCTTGGCACTTTGATTTTGGCCTCAGCAACATTATTTAGCGTCCTGAAATGGGCAGGTGCAATTTACCTTGTATACCTTGGGGTGAAACTTTTCCGCAGTGCAGCGACCGCGTCATTAGGAGAGGTATACAGATCTACGGAGATCCACACGTCACGGGTGCTTGGGCATGCAGTTGCGGTTACAGCACTTAACCCTAAGTCAATCGTCTTTTTCATCGCCTTTGTTCCACAATTCATTGTGGTGGAACATGTGTTGATCCCTCAGTTTTTGATCCTCATCGCGACTTTTGTCGGTTTGGCTGCGGTGAATGCGCTGATCTACGCACTTTTAGCGGATCGTTTGCGTTCCAAGATTGCACGACCGGCCATCTTGGCGTGGTTTGCACGTGTGGGCGGGGGCGCATTGGTTGCGATGGGTGTCGCGACAGCAGTGTTTAAACGGGCGCAGTAGAGGGGGCTGTGTGTGATATCGTCGAGATCTGAGGGAAGCGGATCTGCACGTCCAATCCAAGATTCTTGATCTGATCGCTTGCCGCTAAACACAGATCCGCACCATGTGCTTGTACGATGGCTTCAACCAGCGCTAATCCCAAACCATGCCCAGCCGTGGAGCGGCTTGCCTCAAGCCGGTAAAGTCTGCGGGTGACCAAAGAACGTTGCGCCTCAGGTATTCCGGGCCCATTGTCGCGCAGACCTATACAGTTTGGCGCGACCATAAGGTGTAATGTACTGCCTGTCGGTGTGTGACGTAGGGCGTTCTCAACCAAGTTCACGATGGCCTGCGTCAACAAATCCCGGTTGCCATGAACGGGGCAAGGGGCAGTTGGGGGGCTGTAGTGCAGATCGTGACCACTGTCCTCTGCGACGGCTTGGTAGAGCTCAAAAACTTGTGTTGCAATGTCGCGCAAATCCACCTCTGAGCGCTCCAGCTCCACCTCACCCCCTTCGATACGTGCGATTTGTAACAAACCACGGAAAATGGCGACAGATCTATCCGCCTCGTCGCGGGCTGCCTGAACCAATGTTGCGGCTGGGCCATCATCGGGCAGGGTGTCTGATAGTTGTTCAAGATGAACCGATAACCGTTGCAAAGGGGTGCGCAAATCGTGGGCAATATCGGTGCTGACTTGGCGCAATGCAGCCAGAGTTTCTTGGTGTCGGGAGGCCATATGGTTTAGCCGCTGCGCAATGCGCCCCAGATCGTCGTCGCGCGGCCCGTCGTTTTCAACGCGGGCTTGATACTGACTGTCGGCGAGTTTTCCTAAAGTCGCCTCAATGGCATCAACACGATGGGCCGCGCGGCGCGCGAGCCATGCGGCGACTGACAGAGATAAACCAGCGGTGGGCAATAAAGTGAGCCATAGCAATTCGCCAAACGTCCTGCGCAAATCCTCTAACGGGGTGAGCGCCATGGCAACAAGAACAACCCCACCCGAAATTCGGCGGGTTTCTTGCATGTAGCCGCCGGCCAGTCGTCGCCGGCCACGTGGATGCAAAACCAATTGGCCATGGATTGGACGCGCGCGGGCATTGCCGACTTGCGTGCCATCTTTGCCGAGAAACACAATTGCTGTTTCTCGCGGGTTCATCGCCTCTGCTTTGGCGGCGACAATGGCGGCCATCGCCCGCGGCGTCGCGCTGACGTCTAATTCATCCAATTGCTGTGTCATTTGAGACCGCAAACTAAGCCGCAAATCCTGGCGCATTTTTACATAGCTACCGCCCAAAGCGATCGTATACATTAGGGCAAAGATTGCAGTCAGTACAAAGGCTTGCCGTAAAGGCGTAGACCGTAACAAGCGGGTTATGCTCAAACGTTTAGCCATCCAGACGATATCCCGCGCCGCGCACTGTTGCGATCAGATGTCGCTCAAAAGGTTTGTCGAATTTCGCACGCAGTCGGCTCATGTGTGCTTCGACGACATTGGTTTGCGGGTCAAAACTTAATCCCCAAACGGTTTCCAATAGCATCGTGCGTGTCAAAACACGTCCTTTGGCCTGAAACAATTGTTCTAACAACGAAAATTCGCGCGGAAGGAGATCAATGTCTTGCCCGCCTCGGGTGACGCGACGGCGCAGAAGGTCGATCTCTGCGTCGGCAATACGTAAAACGGTCTCGTGTTCCTGAATTGTCGGACGTCTCGCCAGTGCATCAACCCGTGCAGATAACTCGCCAAAGGCAAAAGGTTTGACCAGATAATCATCGCCGCCTGCACGGAGCCCCTGAATACGGTCTTCTAATCCATCCATTGCAGTTAGAAAAATCGCAGGTGTTTTCACATGCGCCGCGCGCAGGGCTTTGATCAGGGATAGACCATCCAGGCCCGGCAACATCCGATCAACGATCAAGATATCATAGGTGCCACGCATCGCATCACTCAAGGCATCCCGCCCGTCTGCGAGATGGTCAACCGCATGTCCTTCTTGGCGCAAACCTTTGCACAAGAAATCCGCTGTTGTCTGATCGTCTTCAACCACAAGAATTTGCACAGTGTAACCTTTGTCTGTGAGGTTGCGTTGTTCCAGTCTACCCCTATCGGGTTCGGACCTTTTACCGCAAGGCTCGGTTAGGTTACAAATTTGCAATCTTATATGGGTTGGTCCTGTAACCTCACCAATCCAATCTTAGTCTCAACGATGGGTACGGCGAATAATGATCGCCACCGATCGGATCTAGGCCCTCATGGGTCAGTTCTTGTATCGCATAAGGAGACGAACATGCGTACTTCAAACTCTCTCTTGGGTAAGACGGCTCTTGCTCTTTCGCTGGCAGCAGCTGTGACAGCAGGTGCGATCACCACAACGATGTCTCCGGCTGTCGCGGCCGTACCTGCGGGTGGATATATTGACCTCGTTCAACAGGTCAGCCCCGCAGTGGTGTCCATTGAAGTCGAAATGAACCGCGATGGAAAACGCGAGAAAATGGGCCGAAAGGGCGCATCGCCCTTTGACGATTATGCCCGCCGCTTTGGTCAAGGGGACGCGGTCCCAGACCGTTTCCACGGCGAACGGAAACCTCAAAATAAGGATCGTAACGAACGGCATGAACATGCGCGCGGCGCCGGTAGCGGGTTTATCGTTGACTCAGACGGTATCATTGTCACCAACGCACATGTGGTAAGGCGTGCGGATAAAGTCACGGTTACCCTGAAAGATGGCCGTAAACTTGATGCCGAAGTTCTGGGGCGCGACGATGCGACAGATTTGGCTGTCTTAAAAGTGGACGCAACAGGTTTACCTAGTCTTGAGTTCGGAGACTCTGACGCACTTTTGGTCGGCGCGCTTGTTGTGGCCGTGGGGAACCCGTTTGGCCTAGGTCAAACCGTGACCAGCGGGATCGTCTCAGCCTTGGGACGGGATATTAAGTCTGGTCCGTTTGACAGCTTTATTCAGACAGATGCAGCCATCAACCGTGGCAATTCTGGCGGGCCGTTATTGAACGAAGAGGGGCAAGTTGTTGGGATCAACACCGCGATTTTCTCTCCTACGGGTGGATCTGTAGGGCTTGGTTTCGCAGTGCCAAGTGATATTGCTCAAGACGTGGTTGCAGATCTTCAAAAGGACGGCAAAGTTGACCGTGGGTTTTTAGGAGTCGCCATTAAACCGCTAAGCAATGATGTTATTACGGCCTTGGGATTGGATGAAGATGCAGATGGCGTGATGATTGTTGAGGTCAGCGCGGGCTCGGCAGCCGAGAAAGCAGGTCTTCAAAGAGGTGACATTGTCCTTGGTGTGGATGGAGCCACGGTCAACTCTCCGCGCGAGCTGACCCGCAGTATTGCGACAATGCAGCCAGGGAATGAGACGACACTGAACATTCTTCGGGCGGGTGATAAGTTGGACTTTACGGTTGAACTCGGGAACCGTGCGGATCGCAAAACTTAAAGCCATTATCCATATGATGTCGGGGCGAAAGCCCCGACGTTTAGAGCAATGAACCCCATCTCAATGAATGCCGTCTCTATGTGCGCGAGGGCGCGTGCAACGGATGAAAATGTCTGACCTGCTTTGGTTGATCTACAGCGCAGCACCTACAAAATCGTACTGCTTGGCCTGCATTTTTATCTCTTTTGGCCATGTTAGTATAAGAATGGCACAGCCGTTAATATTTGCCTCTTGCAAACACTCGGGCAGGTCTCGCAATGCGCAACTGAGGTGCTGTTCGCTGGGCTTAGCCACATCTGCGGCAATTTGAATTTGAACCCCATTCGGAACTCCGCGCATAATAAGACCGTCGCGAATACGCGTGGCTTGGCGAACGGACATATAAAAGACAGTCGTTGTCCCTGGACGGGCATGTAGGGCGCTTTCGGGCAGTGGATCGCCTTCGCGGCACGTGCCTGTGGTCAAAATGAGCGTATCTGCCACGCCGCGCTCTGTCAGTGAAACCTGCCGGTGCGCTGCTGCGGCACAGGCTGCGGTGACACCGGGGACGATCTCGACCTCAATCCCTGCAGCGCGCGCTGCGATCAACTCTTCGGTGACACGTCCAAAAATACTCGGGTCGCCCGATTTGAGTCTCACGACCCGCTGACCTTTGCGGGCCTCTTCAATGATTTTGGCGTCAATGCGATCTTGGGGCCAAGCGTGGGCGCCGACCTCTTTGCCGACATAGATTTTATGCGCGTTCCGAGAGGATAATGCCACGACTTCCGGTTCTACCAGCCGATCATACAAGACCACGTCGGCGGCTGCGATCATGCGCATTGCACGCAGTGTCAACAAATCCGCTGCGCCGGGGCCAACGCCAACCAATGCGATATGTGCCTGTTTGCCTCCGATTTGACCCGTATCAGGCATGGCTCTACGCGCGGCTTCTCTGCGCTGAACATGTGACAGAGATGCGCCAAGACGGCGGCTTATACGTTCAAGCACTCCCCAAGCGGGCAGAGAGGGAAGGGGGCGGATCATTCGGCGGCGTCCTTCAGTTGAATTTTGGCCAATAGATCACCGATTTCGGGACGGCAAGATCCGCAATTTGTTCCTGCCTGTAGGGCTTCGCCAATGGCCTCAACAGTCATCAAGCCTTGGGTCTCAACCGCGTTAAGAATGGTATTCACCCCAACCGAGAAACAGGAACACAGGATGGGGCCAGGGTCAGGTCGATCCTGTGGCGCGCGGCCAGATAACACCGTGTCCTGTGCCTGATCACCGGGGAGGGTTGCCAGATAATCTCGCATCACCGCAACCGGCTCGCGCGCGACAAACAGCGCGGCCAAGAGCACTCCGTTGTCATACAGTGCAATTCGGGCGCTGCCACGTCCCTTATCTTCAAGGCGCTGAACACAAGCATCAGGTAGATCGAACAGCCTGCGAGCTTCGGCTTCCCAGTCTTGGGGGGATTGCGAACTTGCGAGCTCTAACCGCCAGCCCCGCTGGGTGCGGGCCCGCGCCCAGTAATCCGCTTGAGGATGGACAGCATTACAGCTGATGGCAAACCCATACCATTGTGCTTCAAACCGCTGTGCTGCGACGACGCTGGCTTTGCTTTCAGGTTGGCCTGAAACGGGATCGACGACCGGTGCCACGAGAGTATCCACACAGGCAGAGGGGGCGGTTTCACCTGTCCAATGGATTGGTGTGAACATATCCCCGGGGCGTACGTCGCAGGTGATGCGGGCCCGTAAAATCGACTGTCCTTGTGGGCTGCGTAGGCGTACCAAATCTGCCGCTTGTATCCCTAATTCCTTGGCGTCTTGCGGATGGATATCAACAAAAGGCTCTGCCAAATGGCTCGACAGACGTGGGGACAGGCCAGTGCGGGTCATTGTATGCCACTGGTCGCGTAGTCGGCCCGTGTTCAGATAATACGGATATTTTCTGGCTTGTTTCGCTGCAGGGGCGCGGTGACGGAGAGGGAGCATTTTAGCTTTGCCATTGATGTGATAAAACTGTCCGTCGGCAAAGAAGCGTCCGTTGGATGTCTGAGGTGGGTTTGTTTGGGGATGTGGCCAGCGCAAGGGGGCGATACCGTCGTACTGTGCATCGGAAAGAGTTTTGAGGCCGCTTATGTCAAAGTCACGCCCAAAATCTTTGGCGATGCCTGACAGAGCGGCATATTCGCGAAAAATCTCCGCTTCGGTGCTGTAGTTAAAACCATCTTTCCAGCCCATACGGCAGGCAACATCTGCCAGAATAACCCAATCAGGTCGAGCCTGACCAGGCACTGGCAAAAAGGCACGCTGGCGGCTGATTGTGCGATCCGAATTTGTCACGGTACCAGATTTCTCGCCCCAGCCGGTTGCCGGTAAGACAACATCAGCCAGACGTGCGGTATCTGTTTGTGCAGTGATGTCGCTGACTACCGTGAAATCGCATCGTTTGATTGCTTCACGCACGCGATCTGCATCTGGCATCGATACGGCGGGGTTTGTGTGAATGATCCAAAGAGCTTTGATTTTTCCTTGGTAAACGGCCTCAAACATATCAACGGCCTTGAGACCTTGGTGTTGCGCCATTGTAGGGGCAGCCCAATGGGCCTGTACGGCATCGCGGTGATCGGCGTTCTCTATATCCAAATGACAAGCCAGCATATTCGCCAAACCGCCAACTTCGCGTCCGCCCATGGCAT
Organism: uncultured Paracoccaceae bacterium; assembly: GCA_947499635.1. GTDB lineage: Bacteria > Pseudomonadota > Alphaproteobacteria > Rhodobacterales > Rhodobacteraceae > Epibacterium. Next base: position 211,703 of record CANMPD010000003.1, read on the forward strand.
TGGGTTGTCCGGTGACCGAGAATGGTCCAGAGCCCGGTAAACCAATCCGGCCGGTGGCCAGATGGCAATTTAAGATGGCATTGACCTTGTCCGCGCCAGCAGAGGATTGGTTTACGCCTTGGCTATAAATCGTCACCACACGTTCGGTGCCAATCCACATATCGCAGAACTGCCTTATCAGGTCGTCATCGAGTCCCGTGGGCGCAAGCGTATCCGCACGTGCGGCCTCCAAAGCGGCCTCTAATCCTTCGACATGGGGCAGAAAATCCTGGTTCAGCATGCCACGGGCATCGATCTCGCTTAGCAGGTGATTGAACAGCGCCACATCTGATCCAATCGCCAGCGGCAAATGTAGATCAGCAGACTCGACGCTGGCCGTGCGGCGCGGGTCGATCACGATGATCTTGGTGCCACGGGTTTGACGCGCCGCCAGCAAGCGTTGATGTAATACAGGATGGCACCAAGCAAGGTTCGATCCTACCAAGACCACCAGATCTGCGGCCTCGATATCCTCATAGGTGCCGGGTACCGTATCGGTCCCAAAGGCGCGTTTGTGACCCGCCACAGACGAGGCCATACAAAGGCGCGAATTCGTGTCGATATTTGCGCTGCCAATATAGCCTTTCATCAACTTGTTGGCGACATAGTAGTCCTCGGTCAGCAGCTGTCCCGAGACATAAAAGGCCACGCTATCAGGCCCGTGTTCCGCAATGGTTTTGGAGAATTTCTCAGCAACCAAATCCAGCGCACCGTCCCAGTTAACGGTCTGACCGTTGACCTGCGGCGCGAGCAGACGCTCTGACAGGCCAACGGTTTCACCCAAAGCGGATCCTTTTGAACACAATCGTCCAAAATTTGCCGGGTGCTCTGGGTCGCCTTTGATTGTGACAGATCCATCCTGTTGAGGTTGCGCTAGAATGCCACAGCCCACTCCACAATAGGCGCAGGTGGTGCGAGTCCAGCTGGTCAGATCATCGCTTTCACGACCAATTGCATTGCGGATCACGGTGGTGTTCATGCGGCGCTCCGTGCCCCAAGTTCTGCAGGGTTCATCAGGATGCGCCCGTCTTTTACGCGTACAGAAAAGGTATCAATTTGCCCGTCGTCGGCCCCTTGAGCTTCGCCACTTTCCAATGAGAAAACCCAGTTATGCAGAGGGCAGGTGACGGACTTTCCATGAACGATACCTTCGGAGAGGGGGCCGCCCTTGTGGGGGCAGCGATCCGAGGTTGCAAAAACTTCGGCCTCATCCGTACGAAACAGGGCGATACAGCCAAGTGGTGTTTTGACGATACGTGCGCCACGCAGCGGGATGTCGTCGATTGCGCCTACATCAATCCAGCTCATTCTGCGGCCTCCGTCGTCAAATCTGCAAGAGGTTGATAGATATCGGACTTCTCTTTGGCATGCTCAGCCCATGGATCTTTGCGATAGATGGTTTGTGACAGCTCAAACCGGTCCGCCAGCGCCTTGCGTTGTTCAGCGTCGTCAACGACCTGCTCCTTGAGCCATTCAAGGCCAACTTTGTTGATCCATTTGTGAACACGGTCGAGGTACTTGGCGTTCTCGCGATAGATCTGTGTGATGGCAGAGATCATCTCCATCGCTTGATCTTCGGTTTCGACCTTGCACAGAACCACGGTGCCGATGATTTCCATACCAGCAGCACCACCCACATGGATTTCATAACCGCTGTCGACGCAGATCACGCCAATGTCTTTACAGGTCGCTTCGGCGCAATTACGTGGACAGCCTGAAACAGCGAGTTTCAGTTTATGTGGTGTCCAAGAGCCCCACAGATGTTTTTCCAGTTTGATACCCAGACCGGTAGAGTCCTGCGTGCCAAAGCGGCAATGGTCCGTGCCAACACAGGTTTTTACGGTGCGCAGGCCCTTGGAATAGGCGTGCCCCGAGACCAGACCCGCTTGGTTGAGATCATACCACATGGACGGCAGATCCGCGCCCTTGACGCCCAGCAAATCGATACGCTGGCCGCCGGTCACTTTTACCGTGGGCACGTTGTATTTGTCCGCAGCATCGGCAATGGCCCGCAGTTCGTCCGGCGTGGTGATCCCGCCCCACATCCGTGGCACAACTGAATAAGTGCCGTCTTTCTGGATGTTGGCGTGTTTGCGTTCGTTGACAAAACGTGACTGGGGATCATCTTGGTATTCAATCGGCCAATCTGCCAGCAGATAATAGTTGATTGCCGGACGGCAGACGTGACAGCCGTTGACTGTTTTCCAGCCCAGTTCCTGCCAAACGGCGGCTTGGCTTTTGAGTTCCTTAGCCTTGATAAGACGGCGTACGTCTTCGTGGGTCAATTCACAGCAGCCACATACAGGTTGGGCCTGTGGCATCTGAAAGCTGTCACCAAGTGTGACTTGCAGCACCTGCTCGACCAGACCGGTACATGTGCCACAAGAGGCAGAGGCCTTGGTGCTTGCGCGAACGGCAGCCAGATCACCTGCGCCGTCATTGATTGCCTCTACAATCGTTCCTTTGCAAATGCCGTTGCAGCCACAAATTTCCGCATCAAGCGGCAATGCTGCAACGGCTGACAACGGGTCCACAGTGGACCCTCCCTGATACGAGGGGCCAAAGATCAGCGTTTCGCGCATGTCGGAAATTTCGGTGCCATCTTTGATCATCTGGAAGAACCAGCTGCCGTCTGCGGTATCGCCGTACATTACGGCACCGATGATTTTATCGCCTTCGATGACCAGACGTTTGTAAACGCCGCGTGCGGGATCGCGAAAGACGATGTCTTCACGACCTGGGCCTTCGGCGAAATCACCGGCGCTGAACAGATCACATCCGGTGACTTTGAGTTTTGTTGAAAGGGTTTTTTGGGTGAACTTCGCTTCTTCCCCCAACAAGGTTTTGGCAACGACTTTTGCTTGGTCATAAAGCGGAGCAACAAGGCCAAAGACTGCCCCGTCGTGTTCTACACATTCACCAACACCTAAGATGTTTTCGTCCGAGGTAAGCATTTGATCATCAACATGGATACCGCGGCCTGTCGCCAAACCTGCCTCGGTTGCCAAGGCAATATTGGGGCGAATGCCGACAGCCATAACAAGCAGGTCACAGGGCAGTTCTGTCCCATCATCCAACATCAATGCGCTAACTTTTCCGTCAGTGCCTTTGATCTCTTTGGAATTGGCGCCGCACAAAACGGTGATGCCTTTTTCCTCAAGCGATTTTTTCAGCAGATACCCTGCGGCCTCGTCCAGTTGACGTTCCATGAGGTGGCCCATGATATGCACAACCGTCACATCAACGCCATGCGCAGCCATGCCAGCCGCCGCTTCAAGACCCAGTAGACCGCCGCCGATAACAACAACTTTGTCGCCTTTGCCTTTGGCCATCATCAGTTGCGTGTCTTCAAGATCGCGATAGGCGATCACACCGTCGAGATCATGACCGGGTAGGGGGATGATGAACGGATTAGACCCTGTGCCAAAGACCAGTTTATCATAGGGTAAAACATCGCCATTGTCTGCTGTCACAGTCTTGACCACACGGTCAATCGCGACGATTTTTTCTCCGAAACGGCAGGTGACATTGTTGTCAGCATACCATTGCGAGTCGTGAATTATGATGTCTTCATAGGTTTTGTCGCCCGCCAGAACTGGCGACAACATGATGCGGTCATAGTTGCCACGTGGCTCTGCATTGAACAACGTGACGTCATAGGCATCAGGGGCTGCGGCAAATAACTGCTCTAACGCCCGGCCCGAAGCCATGCCGGCCCCAATGACAATAAGGTTCTGTTTCATAGTTTACTCCGTCGCTGCCGGATAGGCAGTCTCGATCATGAGGTTTGACAGCGTGGTATAAGCGGTGATCCAAGCGGCTTCGGTTTCAGGATCAAAAGCTTCACCCAATCCTTTATCGAGGGTGAACAGCAGCGCAGCCCCAACTTTTGCATAGTCTTCAGCTTTGACGCCGTATTCGACATGTTTGATGGCCATAGCCTGTGCTGCGGGTACAACCTTTTCGAGGTTGCGCAAGCCGTTGACGATCATGCCGAGGGTGGACATGAGCTTTTTGCCTTGCTCAACCATATCGCCCTTAAAATAAGGACGAACCTCAGGGGCGATTTCAAACAGGCGATCATAAAAGATCATTCCGGCCTGGTCAGAAATTGGCACAACTTTGGCAAAGCTTTCCTGGACCAGTGTGATCTGGGTGTCTTGCATGTTTGTTACTCCGCTGCGATATCAGCTTTGGCTTCAGATGTTTTGGGCTTAGGTTTGGCCCCGTGTTCATACTCTTCAAGGAAATCAAGGACTTCTTGGCGGTAGGCATAGTAATCTGGATGCTCAAGAAGCGCCTTACGCGTGCGAGGGCGCGGCAGGTCGACATTGGTGATTTTGCCGATTGTTGCTTGTGGCCCATTGGTCATCATGACAACGCGATCGGCCAAAAGGATTGCCTCGTCTACGTCGTGTGTCACACAGATCGCGGTGACCTTGGTCCGGGACCAAACCTCCATCAACACCTCTTGCAACTCCCAACGAGTGAGGCTGTCGAGCATGCCAAAAGGTTCATCCAACAACAACAGTTTTGGTGACAAGGCAAACGCGCGCGCGATGCCGACGCGTTGTTGCATCCCGTTGGACATAGAGCTTGCCGGTTTGTCCATCGCATCCGCAAGGCCCACGCGTTCAAGGTAGTATTCAACAACATCCTGGCGTTCTGCTTGGCTGGCCTTGGGATAGACCTTGTCTACGCCAATCGCGCAGTTTTCACGGGCAGACAACCACGGGAATAGGTTGGGCGATTGGAACACAACAGCGCGCTCTGGATCCGCGCCTTCGACGTGTTTTTTGTCCAGTTTGATCGCCCCTTTGGAGATTGGGTTCAAACCAGCTGCCATGGTCAATACGGTTGACTTCCCACACCCCGAGTGCCCGATGAGTGAGATAAATTCACCTTTGTTGATCTTGAGGTTGAAATCTTCGACGACAGTCAACGGACCCTTGGGTGTTGGATAGACCTTGTGCAGTTGTGAAAAGTCCAAGAACCGTTCTTCGGTTAAGGTTTTTCCTGCATCTGCAAGCGCCGTTGGTACACCGTGAATAGGTGTTACATTTGGCAAGGTTTTTACACCTTCGATTTTGGCTTGGATGCCAACATCCATCAGATAGGTGGTCACATCTGCACGCAGACGTTTAAAGCCTTCGTCGTTGTTCATTGCAGTGCGATCCCGTGGACGGGGAATAGTGACCGAGAATTCTTCGCCCAATGTTCCGTCTGGGTTTAGCGCAATGATGCGGTCGGCCAGTAAAATCGCCTCGTCGACGTCATTGGTGATCAAGACGCAGGTCTTTTTATCTGCATCCCAAATCGCCTCGATCTCATCCGCGAGGTTTGCACGTGTTAAGGCATCCAGTGCCGACAGAGGTTCGTCGAGTAACAAAACCTCGGGGTCCATTGCCAATGCACGCGCCACATTGACCCGTTGGCGCATTCCGCCAGACAGCTCGGCGGGGCGGCGGTGGATGGCGTGGCTTAGGCCCACCATATTAATGTAATGCGCGACCTTGGCGTCTTTGTCTGCTTTGGACATGCCCGGGAAAACAGTGTCGATGGCAAGAGCGACGTTGCCGCCAACGGTCAACCACGGCATTAGAGAGTAGCTTTGGAAAATCACGCCACGTTCTGGGCCCGGGCTGGTGATTTCGTCACCTCTGTAGGTGACGCTGCCTTTGGTCGGGGTCTCAAGACCTGCCATTAGGTTGATCAAGGTCGTTTTACCCGACCCTGAAAACCCAAGAAGAACAAGGAACTCTCCCTCTTGGACGCTAAGGTTAATGCCGTTCAGAACATCGGTGCGGGCGGTGCCGTGACCAAAGCTTTTGGAGACATTTTTAAACTCAAGAACGCTCATCTCAGATCACCGGTTATTGCTAAAGGTAAACAGCGATTGCAGGGCGAACATGACACGGTCCAACAGAAAGCCGATGATGCCGATGGTCAAAACTGCAACGATGATTTTTGCGAGCGACTGGGACGATCCGTTTTGGAATTCATCCCAAACAAACTTGCCCAAACCGGGGTTCTGCGCCAGCATTTCGGCGGCGATCAGAACCATCCAGCCGACGCCCAATGACAGACGTAAACCGGTAAAGATCAGCGGTAAAGACGATGGCAAAACCAGTTTGGTGATTTTGGTATATGTGTTCATTTTCAGAACTTTAGATACATTCACCAAGTCCTTGTCGATGGATGCCACACCCAAGGCTGTGTTGATCAAGGTTGGCCATAGGGAACAGAGGGTCACGGTGATCGCGGAGACCAAGAAGGATTTTGAAAACAGCCCGTCATTGGTCGCATAAAGCGCCGAGACAACCATGGTTACAATCGGCAACCATGCCAGCGGTGACACGGGCTTAAAGATCTGCACCAAAGGGTTAATCGCAGCGTTGGCAATAGGGGATAGACCGGCCATGATGCCTAGCGGGATGGCAATGACCGCCGCAATCAAAAAGCCAAAGAAGACGGTTTTGATCGACGTCCAGATCTGCGTGTAATACGAGGGCGAACCGGTATAGGGGATATCTTTTACTTTTTCCGGCTGGCCACGGTCGATGAAACGCTGGTTGCGCGCCTCGACTTTTTCGTAATGCGTTGCCTCTTTTAGGGCTTTGGCTTGTGCATCTTTGTGTAGATTGACGGTTTCAGTCCAGACGGCCGCCGGACCAGGGATCGCCCCCAGTGAGGTTTGCACTTTGGGGGCCAAAATGCCCCAAAGCACCAAAAAGGCGAGGATCGCGATTAATGGAACGACCAATAGGCGCCAGATTTCTTTGATTTGCGCCTTGGGATTATCACCTGCAACCACCTTTAAAACAGGCGTGATCCAGGCAAGGCCAAACACCTGAAACCAGGCGTCCAGTTTGTTAATCCGGGTAAAGAGCCGCTCCCGGCGGGCCTCGGGGCTCAGCGTATCAGGGTCAACGGTCGTCATAGGTCAGATCCTCGGTCGGATGCGCGTGCTGGGACTATTGGAAAATACCCAATATCAAGAGTCCAATATTCGCGCGGGGCAAAAGAAAGGGAGGGGATGGATGTGAGTGGTGGTAAACCTGATCCGCGAACAAACTGCCCGCGGATCAGAAGGCTTAGGAGGTTGAATTAACCTTGTACTTCGGTGCCAACGACAGTCTGGTCGCCCTTCAGGCCGATTGGAAGGCTGTCAATATAGGCGTTGGGTGCTTTGCCATCGAACGGAATGCCGTCAATGATATCCGCTGCAGGCGTCGGTGCCTTGTAGCCATCGCTGTCCCAAGGAAAGTCTTCTGCGCTTGCCAGACCTTCGTCTACCAGCAGTTTGGCTGCTTCGAGATAGATTTCAGGTTTGTAAACGGACTTTGCGACCTCATCGTACCAGCTATCAGGCTTGGCATCAGCAACCTGACCCCAACGGCGCATCTGAGTGAGATACCAAACCGCGTCTGAATAAAATGGGTAAGTCGCATTATAGCGGAAGAAGACGTTGAAATCAGGAACGTCACGCTTGTCGCCTTTTTCATATTCAAAGGTACCGGTCATCGATGCAGCAATCACATCATAATCGGCGCCCACGTAATCTGGACGAGACAAGATTTCCACGGCTTCTTCGCGGTTGGCATTGTTATTTTCGTCCAGCCACATTGCTGCGCGGATCAGCGCTTTGACGACAGCTTTGGTTGTGTTTGGGTTTTCTTCGGCAAACTCTGCTGTGATCCCAAAGACTTTTTCGGGGTTGTTCTTCCACAGCTCATAGTCTGTGATCACAGGAACACCGATGCCTTTGAAAACAGCTTGCTGGTTCCACGGCTCACCTACGCTATAGCCAGAGATCGTGCCTGCCTCGAGGGTTGCCGGCATCTGAGGCGGAGGGGTGACAGACAAAAAGGCTTCTGCACCGATTTGACCGGTTACGTTTTCTGGTGAGTAGTAACCAGGCTGGATACCACCCGCTGCCAACCAGTAACGCAGTTCATAGTTGTGCGTGGAGACTGGGAACACCATGCCCATGTTAAAGGGCTTACCCTTAGAATTGAAATCTTCGATCACGGGCTTTAGGTGAGACGCCGAGATTGGGTGAGATATTTTGCCATCCGCATCGGTCGGCAGGTTCGGCTTCATCATGTCCCAAACTTCGTTGGACAGTGTGATGCCGTTGCCGTTTAGATCCATCGAGAAAGGCGTGATGATATGCGCTTCGGTTCCATATCCGATTGTCGCGGCCAAAGGTTGGCCTGCTAGCATATGCGCGCCGTCCAATGTTCCGTCGATTACGCCGTCCAAAAGAACCTTCCAATTGGCTTGCGCTTCGAGTGTGACAAACAAACCTTCATCATCAAAAAAGCCTTGCTCATAGGCAATCGCAAGCGGCGCCATGTCGGTCAACTTGATGAAACCAAAGGTTAATACGTCTTTTTCCAGTTCCAGCTCAGCAAAGGCCGGGCTGCACAGTGCGGTGGTCGTTGCCATTGCGGCAATCAGTTTTTTCATCGGGTCAGTCCCCCTGTTGGTTGACGCTTGATGACGATGAGAAGGCAGCCATCAAACGAAAAAAAGGTCGCTCAACCAAAATCCGCCGAGAGGAGATGGCGAATAAAGGTTGAGCGACCTTGCTCAAATATATGGTTCCCAAATCACTGGGAGAATTCTTTGGCTAGCGTCCTTGCTTGCCTTAACTCAAGACTGACAGCCACAGCGTTTTTCACAATATCTAAACGTAATGTTAACCTTAAATTGGGGTAAATTTTACGGTTGGGTCCATTAAGTCGCTTAATTTTTCATCACGACTATTTGTTTGGATCAAATATTTTGCCATCAAAAAATCGATTTACACCGTTTTGCTGGGGTGAACCTGCCGTTTCTGGGCTATCAGACGGCGTATTTGCGTCGTTATTACGAGGCGATGTCAGAATTTGAGAATCGTTTTGGTGAGATGTGCCATGCCCCTCGATACGGCAGTTCTGTGTCGGGATGCCGGTATCCAACCCTTTTAATGCTGCGCGATACAGATCGCCGCGAAACACTTGTGTGGCAGTTGCCATTGCGGCGTGGCGATCTAGACCCATTCGGGAGGCCAATTGATGGGCAATCCACTGTGCCTGACTGTCCCAAGGAAAGGTGGCTTGGTCGCGGTGAAAACGCAAAAAGCCCGGCACTGTACGTTGTAATCCTTGTGGTGTGACCGTCAGTTTGCCGGATAAGGCGCGATCAATCATCTCTGGTGGCATGTTTAAATAGGGCTCTCGGGACAAAAGTTCCGCAGCCAACACACGGCTGTTCGGATCAGAGAGCCAACGCCCCGCACGCCAAACCGCACGGATCAAGCGGCCGGAGAGCGCAACTTCGCTTGCGGCCCAATCGCTGCGGACAGCCAAAACTTTTTCTGGGGCAAATGACCAAATTGCAGAACTGGGTAGCAAGAGTGCGCCCAAAGCCTCTTCGACGACAAATGTGCCCCAAGGTTCGCCGACACAAAATGCATCCACATCACCGGCCCGCATTGCATCTGCCATCAAAGGCGGCGGCACTGTGCGGATGTCGATACTTTGGGGGGCGGGGAAGCCAAGCGCGCTTAACCAGTAATACAACAGCTCCGCATGCATAGAAAAGGGAAACGGCACGGCGATGCGCAGGCGTTGCGGCGCAGCTTTGATCAGCGCATGGCCGGCGGCATAGGCGTCGTTAAATCCAAAATCATGTCCAATCTCGCGCAGCCGTTGCGCCATCTCGGCGCTGACGCCGATTACGTTGCCATTGACGGATAGGACAGAAATCGCACTGAGCGCGGTGCCAGTGTTGCCCAACCCCAACGCCGAAGCCACGGGCACAGGCGCCAGCATATGCGCGGCATCTACACGGCCAAAGGCCAACATATCCCGCAGGGATGACCACGATGGTGCCCGCCGTAGATCCAGATCCAAGCCTTCTTCGGCAGCAAAGCCCATTTCCTGTGCCACAATCAGCGGAGCAGCGTCCACCAGTGGGATATAGCCCACCGCCAGTGTCGCGCCTCTCATGACATCAGCTCTGCTGCGGTGACCAGCGATTCCGCCACATCGACCAACCGTTGGTTTTTGTTCATCGCGGTCTTACGCATAAGGGAATAGGCCTGCTCTTCGCCGATGCCACGTGCCTTCATCAGCAGGCCCTTGGCGCGGTCAATTACTTTGCGTTCCTCAAGAGCACGTTTGGTCTCTGCCAGCTCAGTGCGCATGCGTTGAAACATTGCAAAGCGTGCAATGGCTGCATCTAAAATGGGTTTCATGCGGGTGGGTTGCATCCCATCAACCACATAGGCTGATACTCCGGCCTCAATCGCTGCGGTGGACATACCTTCGTCGGAGCGGTCCACAAACATCGCAACCGGGCGCTCTAGCGGGCCAGAGGCCAGTGTCAGCTCTTCCAACATGTCTCGGGACGGGCTTTCAAGGTCAATCAATACGACATCCGGATTGAGCGCCTGAATTTGCCGGGCAAGCCGATTGGCATCAGCAATGACATGTATTTCAAATTCCCCCGCGCTGCGCAGGCTCTCGTGCACTTGTTCGGCACGGTCTGGATCAGGTTCGACCAGAATGATGGACAGTGGGCGTGACATGAATGCAGGTAGGCCATCTCAGTTAGGAGTAAGTAAAGGGTCTGCGGCGATAGTTTTGCAGGACAGGGAACAACTGCATAAAAAATAACCGATATCTGTCAAAGTCGCTGTTTCGGTGCCTCACTTCAATGTGAGCTATGGTAGGTGTTGATCAATCTAGAACGGAACACGCGGATTCGGCGGGCACATTAATATGATACGTGAGTTGATCTCATTTCCAGCGCTTTTATCAGCGCTTATTTTGTCAATGACAACCTCCATACAAGCACAAGAGCAGACACAGGGCACGCAGATCTCTGGGGGCGAGGGGTCTGAGCCTGTCGTGACGGGCAATTGGCAACGTATCGGATATGGTCGTTTGATTGACAACGACCTGTTTGGCGACGGCGATGATCGCTGGCGGACGGGATCGATTGTGTCGTCTCGGATTTACGCGCGCACATGGGACGGACATCGCCCAGATCGGTTTGGAGAGCTGCTGGAGTTGCGTTTAATGGGGCAGGTGATCAGCCCCGAAAACTTGCAAGAACAAGCGGAGGATGATCGAAATTTTGTTGGTAATCTTTCTGCAGGTCTGCACACGCATTTTCAAAAAGGTCAGACTGAAATTAGCCTTGGGGCCAGTCTGGAACTGATTGGATCGCAAACTCGCTTGGATGATGTGCAAGAGGCGATCCATGATCTGGTTGGGGTGCAAGGTGTCTCTGATGAGGTTGAGGACGCGCAGATTGACAACCAAATCCGACCAACGTTTATTGGCGAACTTGGCCGCAATTACGCGGTTGCTAACCTCGGTGTGCTGCGCCCGTTTGTGCAATTGCGTGCAGGGGACGAGACATTCGTTCGCGCGGGGGCGGATATCACACTGGGGACCTTGGGTCGTCGAGAGCTTTTGGTGCGTGACCCTGTAACTGGCCAGCGTTATCGCACGATGTATAACAGTCGCGGTGTCAGTGTCGTCTTTGGCGGGGATGTGGCATATGTTGAGGACAGCGTATATCTACCGTCGCAAGGGCCCCGTGGATTTAAATCGCGCCGCCACCGTCTGCGTGGTGGTTTACACTGGACCACAGATCGCAGCGCATTGTTTTTTGGGCTGACCTATCTTAGCCCCGAGTTCGAAGCGCAAGACGAGGGGCAAGTTGTCGGATCGCTACGTTTGCGGTGGGCCTTTTAGGTCAAAACAAGGTTGAGGGATGAGTTGATGAATGAGCTGCACAGGGGCCTCTCGCAGGTGCGCATATGGCTCGTGTGGAATATATACAGGACCTGCTGCGTGAGAGAATGTGCAAACATCTGTAAATGCGCAGTTGACTCTGCCCCAAACTCGTCTAAAAGCGCCACTTCATTGGTGTTGGTGGCCCCCGCAAGGGGATGCCTGTCATGGGGATGGATCGCAGATCTTACCTCAAGAGGACAACGCCCTTTATAGCCGCCGCTGATCCGGCTGCGTTCTGGCTGATTTAAGGTGTCATTCATTTTGGATGATGCCTGAATAGTGGGAACCAGTTTGGCATAAGCTGCGGAGCCACTAAAAGGAGATCAGCGCGTGACTAAACGTACAGCTGCCAAGTATAAAATTGACCGCCGCATGGGCGAAAACATCTGGGGCCGTCCTAAATCCCCATTGAACCGTCGCGAATATGGCCCCGGCCAGCACGGTCAGCGCCGTAAGGGTAAACTGTCTGATTTCGGTATTCAGCTGCGTGCGAAGCAAAAGCTTAAAGGTTACTACGGCGACCTGACTGAAAAGCAATTCCGCCGCATCTACGGCGAAGCTGAGCGTGTAAAAGGCGATACAGGTGAAAACTTGATCGGTCTGCTGGAGCGCCGTCTCGACGCGGTTGTGTACCGTGCGAAATTCGTTGCGACTGTTTTTGCTGCACGTCAGTTCGTAAACCACGGCCACGTTCTGGTGAACGGCAAGCGCGTCAACATTCCGTCTTACCGTGTTAAAGAAGGCGACGTGATCGAAGTTCGTGAAAAGTCCAAGCAAATTGCTGTCCTTCTGGAAGCGGTTCAATTGGCTGAGCGTGACGTTCCTGATTACATCGAAGCAGATCACTCCAAAATGACTGCAACTTTCGTTCGCGCACCTGGTCTGGCCGACGTGCCATACCCAGTTATCATGGAACCAAATCTGGTTGTTGAATTCTACGCGAAGAACTAATCTTCGCCGAACTTCACAGAATTTCGGAAGGGCTGCCTATATGGCAGCCCTTTTTGCATCTAAATGACGGTTTTTTACGAAAAAGTTTTGGGACTGGGGAGCTTGTCACGTATCGGTGGCTTATTGATTGCGTCAAAAGGGGACCTGCATGTCTATCGTTCGTACCGCCACAGTTGCAGCTGTTTTTTTCAGTCTCACCAATGCGGTCTTTGCAGATCCTTTAATGTTGGTCCCCTCTGATCCTCAGCCAAAAGACCTCAAACCTGGTTTGGCTGTGCGATATGCTTATCCGCATGAGGTCAAGAATTTGCGATCCGCAGAAAAAGCGTTGGCGCGTAAATCCGAAGTTGGCACGCCCTTGGCGGGGCTTGATCATCGCGATACGCTGATTGGCGAAAAGGTCATGACATCGCGGCGGGATACTCAGGTTGCCGCGGATATTACTGGCTATGTCCGGTTTGATGCGCCGGGCGTTTACACAATAGATTTCCTCACCAACGACGGGCTGCGCGCAACGGTTGGTGGTCAGGTTGTTGGCGAATTCGATGGGCGGCAGTCTTGCGAAGAAACCTTTGCGGTTGAGGTCGAAGTGCCCAAGGCCGGGTGGTACCCGCTGCATGCCTTGTATTTCCAACGTCTCAATACCGCCTGTTTGCATATGCGGGCAGGTTTGAATACGGACCGCCCCACATGGATGCCAGATACGGCTTTTGGTCACTAAGGCCGATGTTTGTGGTGACTTGCGGGCTTTTCCATCGTGGCTAACATGGTTATGAGAGAGAGGCACGAAGGAGCCTCGCCATGACGCAGATCACACCGCAGCCCGGTATTTTGGACATCGCCCTGTATCAAGGGGGCCAAAGCCAAATTGACGGCCATGCGGAGCCATTAAAACTCAGCTCTAATGAAAATCCCTTTGGGCCCAGCCCCAAGGCGATCGCGGCGGCGGCAGCTGAAATGGCGATGATGCATCGTTACCCCAGCACCGATCACAGGGATCTGCGCACCAGTATTGCCGAGGCTCACGGTGTGCAGGCGGACAATGTGATCTGCGGTGTGGGTTCGGACGAGATCATTCACTTTCTATGTCAGGCCTATGCAGGACCGGGAGATGAGGTGATCCATACCGAACATGGTTTTGCCATGTACCGTATCTCAACCCTCGCGGCAGGCGCGACACCCGTCGAAGTGGCCGAGCGTGATCGCTATGTTGATGTCGATGCGATCTTGGCAGCGGTGACCGATGCCACGCGTCTGGTGTTTATCGCCAATCCGGCCAACCCGACTGCGACGCTTTTGCCAACGGCTGAGATCACCCGCTTGGCTGATGGTCTTCCCAAGAGCTGTATTTTGGTTCTTGATGGCGCCTATGTCGAATTCTCTGAAGGTTACGACGGCGGGCAGACCTTGGCTGAAACACGCGAGAACGTTTTTGTCACGCGAACCTTTTCGAAACTTTACGGTCTGGGGGGGCTGCGTGTGGGGTGGGGGTATGGCCCGCGCGCAATCATTGATGTGCTTAATCGTATCCGCGGCCCGTTTAACCTGTCTGGACCAGCCATCGCTGGGGCACAGGCTGCATTGGCGGACACCGACTGGGTGGCGCAGTGCCTGCGTATCAATGCGCAGGAACGTGTCCGACTTACGGGGGGACTGCGCCAGCTTGGGCTTGGCTGCGATGACAGCGCTGCGAACTTTGTGCTTGCACGCTTTGCAGACCAAGCCGCCGCCGAGGATGCCGATACATACTTGAAAGCTCAGGGTATCATTGTCCGCCATCCCAAAAGTTACAAATTGCCCAACTGTCTCCGTATCACGGTTGGACGCCCCGAGGACAATACCCGTGTCCTGGCTGCCCTTACTCAACACCTCACAGGCCCTGCATGAGCACGCAAATTTATGACCGTATTACCCTGATCGGCCTCGGTCTGATCGCGTCCTCTATGGCTTTGGCGATCAAACGCGCAGGGCTTGCTGGGCGAGTTGTGGGCTATGATCGTGATGCAGATGTATGCGAGACTGCCCGCGAAATTGGTTTGTGTGACGAGATCTCAGACAGCTTGCACAGCGCTGTTCAAGAGGCTGACCTTGTGGTGCTATGTGTGCCCGTTGGCGCAATGGGAGAGGTGGCGGCGGCCATGGCGCCTGCCTTGAAAGCGGGGGCAACGGTGTCGGATGTCGGATCCGTCAAACAAGCTGTGATCGACGCGGTTACGCCACATATCCCTGAAAACGTGCATTTTATTCCAGCACATCCGATTGCGGGGACGGAACACTCTGGTCCTGCGGCGGGGTTCGCCGAGCTGTTTGACAACCGTTGGAGCTTGATTGTCCCAACCGAAGGCAGTGATGAGACTGCCGTCGCACAGTTGCAACACCTATGGGAAGGCATGGGCGCAAATGTCAGTGTGATGGATGCAGGTCATCATGATTTGGTGCTGGCCGTCACATCGCACACTCCGCATTTGATTGCCTATACGATGGTCGGTGTTGCCGATGATCTGCGACGCGTTACAGATTCCGAAGTTATCAAATACTCGGCGGCCGGATTTCGCGATTTTACTCGTATTGCGGCCTCTGATCCGACCATGTGGCGTGATGTGTTCCTGTCGAACAAAGAGGCGACGTTGGAGATTTTGGGGCGCTTCACCGAAGAGCTCTTTGCTTTGCAACGGGCTATTCGCACCGGTGATGGTGATACGTTGCATGACTACTTCACGCGCACTCGGGCAATTCGGCGTGGCATCATTGATGCGGGCCAAGATACCGACGCACCGGATTTCGGGCGTGGTTCCAAAGTTGGATCAAAAGCGTGATGAAGCGGCTGGGGGTGTTATGTGTGGCGGTCGGGATTGGCAGTACGGCTTTCGCCCAAGAACCTCGGCCACGCTTGCGTCCTGCGACCTCCGTGGTTTTGGCCAGCGCGGCGGTACCCGCTGATCTGACCGTTGATTTGACTGCAGCACCGCGCCCTCGTTTGCGCTCGACCGAGACACTTGAGAAGGTTCTGTTCGGACGCGCGAAAAAGCGGGCAGAAAAACGCAAAGGCATGGTCTGCCGTGATCCTGAAATCCAAGGCAGTGTTGTTGGCCACGTGCCGGGCCGCATTTCTGGCTGTGGTATAACAGATGCGGTAAAAGTCACCTCAGTTGCAGGGGTCAGCCTGTCCCAAGCTGCAACAATGACCTGTGAGACGGCTAAATCTTTGCGCGAATGGGTCGAAGACGATGTGCAAACGGCCTTTGGGCGCCGCCAGCAGGTGACACAACTACGCGTCGCGGCCCATTATGCCTGTCGCACGCGCAACAATCGCCCCGGTACGAAACTCTCAGAACACAGCAAGGGGCGCGCGATTGATATCTCCGGCTTTGTACTGGAAAACGGTGAAACTGTGACAGTTCTGAATGGGTGGCGGGACCGCAAGACCAAAAAAGCATTGCAGTCTATGTGGAAGGGCGCTTGTGGACCGTTTGGTACCGTGCTTGGCCCGAACGCGGATCGGTATCATCAGGACCATTTCCACCTCGATACAGCGCAGCATCGTGGTGGATCTTATTGCCGCTAGAAAGGCCTTTACCGTAAAAAAATACGCGGCGCAGGCCCCAAAGGAACCGGCCCCAACGTTACATAGCCATCACGAAACCCCAGTGTTATGTCCAAATCTTGCTGATTGCCGCTGCTGCGTGCCATAAACCCCAAAAGGCGCGTGGCCCCGTCGTGGGCTTGGGGTGTGATGGCTCCGCTTCGCTGTGCGAGATTAAGAAACTCCTGCCAGGCTTGGGCTTGAAATGCGATTTCGCCAGTGGGGACCCCATCCTGATCGATTGTAAGTGCGCCGCGGGCTTTGAGCCGCATGGCGCCCCATTGGGCTTCGGCTGATGTCAGATCAATGCGGCGGGGTTGTGGGCGGCTCTGCTCAACTGCGCGACGGTCCCAAGGGGTGTCAAACTCTACAGCCATATCGACTTGCAAGGTGTCCAACAACGCAGGCAGGGCCGCCTGTGCGTTTAACACCCTACGCAGCTGTACGCCCGGGCGCAGACCTGCGATATTACCCGTGATTTGATAATGCTCTGGCGTGTCTGTTTGCACCATGGACAGAGTTAAACTGTCCGCAGAGAGAGTATCCCCGCCGTTCAGGCTCCAATTTTGTGCTGTTAAAGCGAGGCGCTCTAACTCCAGTGACAACCCCGGTGCCAAATGAAGGTTCGCGGACATGCCATGGGTCTCAAGAGAGAGGCTTTGATCATAATAGGATAAGCGTTGCTCGCCGGGGGCGATCCGCAGGGTTTGGTGCCCGGGCCAAATGGCGGGGCTGTCAAATTCTAACCAATCAGCGCTCCAGATGATCCCGGTTTCAGGATCAGCCAACGCAGGAAGTGGGATATGACTAATGTGGCGTAATGGATACCCCGACAGGGTCGTGTCACCTCGGGCCACTTGCCAACCGCGCTGTTCTTGTTCTGTGAACCAGTGCTCCAAAGCGGAGTTAATGCCCCACGCTGTGGCACCCCAATAGGCAGACCATAGAACAGCGCCGCCCATAACCACACGCAACAGACCTTTCATGCCGCTTATCCCTTTTGTTTCTATGTAAATTGCTGTTTACAGAGGCGACACAGAAAGGACCAGCACGATGACAATGTGGGTGTTTGGATATGGATCGCTGCTTTGGAACCCCGAGTTCCCCGTTGCGCGCCGAGAAGTGGCATTGCTGCGTGATTACGCACGTTCGTTTTGTATGCGTTCAATCCACCATCGCGGCAGTGTCGAGGAACCTGGTCTGGTTTTGGCGCTGGATAAAGTGCCGGGACACGATTGCAGCGGTCTGGCCTTGATGGTTGAACCAGGTCACGAAACGGAAACGCTACAGGCGCTGCGTGAGCGCGAATTGATATCTTCGGCTTATCTTGAACGTCATTTAGAGGTTGAGCTGGCGTCCGGTGAGCGGATAACCACCGTGACGTATATTATTGATCCAAATCACGATCAATATTGCCATCTTGATCTTGAAGAGCAGGCGCAAATTATTGCCAGATCTCACGGCAAACGTGGTGCGAACAGCGCGTATCTGTTTAATACCGCCGACCATCTGGCACAAATCGGCCTAGCTGATGCAGATTTGACATGGCTCGCTACACGTGTCCGTGCAATTTTAGCCTAACCCCCAATAAACCTTGGCGAAGTTTTCCTAATCCGGCTAGTCTGTGGATAGGATGAAACCCGTCAGGAGCTCCAAAACAATGGCGCAGGACCACAGCGACACAAGGCCACAATTCTCACAACCTGTCCGGCAGGTGATGCTGATGCTGGTGGCCTTGGGCCTGGCTGGTACGGGTATTTTCATGGCCTTGCCGCGCGTCTTGCCGGTGTTTTTAGCCAATCCCTATTTGAACGGTTTTATTGCCTTTGTGTTCTCGATTGGTGTTTTGGCAACCTTTGGACAGGTGCTGCAGCTGGTCAATTCCATTCGCTGGATCGAAGGCTTTGCCAGCGGGCAGACATCGGATGGCAAGCGCCCACCATCAATGCTCGCACCGTTGGCGTCATTGCTGCGCTCGCGAGGGGCGCGGATGCAATTGGGGTCTTCGTCAACCCGCTCCATTTTGGATTCTGTCGCTGAACGTATTGACGAAGAACGTGAAATCACAAGATACATTGTCAACCTTCTGATCTTTTTGGGCCTTTTGGGGACCTTTTATGGTTTGGCGACGACGGTTCCTGCCCTTGTCGACACCATTCGCTCTCTTGCTCCGCAAGAGGGGGAAACAGGCACAACAATGTTCAACCGCTTAATGAGCGGCCTTGAGGGGCAATTGTCAGGCATGGGCGTGGCCTTTGCCTCGTCGCTGTTGGGCTTGGCGGGGTCTTTGATCGTTGGCCTGCTCGAGCTGTTTGCAAGTCATGGGCAAAACCGGTTTTACCGCCAACTTGAAGAATGGTTGACCTCCTTCACACGCGTCGGCCTGTCGTCCGGTGATGACACTGGCAGCGAGGGCGGCGCAGTGAGCCAAGTGCTCGATACGATGATCGAACAGATGGATGCTTTGCAGGCCATGTTCGTGGAAAGCTCGCAAAGCCGCGCGACGGTTGAAGATAAAATAAGCCGCCTTGCGGACAGCATCGACGCAATGAACCGCCGCCAAGATGACACCGCCACGATCGCATCCGCCCTCGAACGGGTTGCTGTGGGGCAAGAATCCCTAACCGAATTGATGCGAGCCCATGGGGATGTTGGCATTGATGCCGAAAGCCGCATGCGTTTGCGCTCGATCGATGTACAGATGTTGCGCATCCTCGAAGAACTTTCTGCAGGTCGTCAAGAAAGCTTGGCTGAACTGCGCAAAGATATCGACCTTCTGGTCAGAGCATTTGCCCCCCCGCGTACGCGCCGTCACGATGGTGAGGTCTAGACCATGGCGCTGTCGCGACGCACAGGGCAACGGTTTCAAGGGTCGATTTGGCCGGGATTTGTCGATGCGATGACCGGCCTCCTGCTGGTTTTGATGTTTGTCTTAACGATCTTTATGGTGGTGCAATCTGTCCTTCGCGAGACAATCTCTGGTCAGGAACACGAGCTTGATGCCCTCTCGGTCGAGGTGCAGGCCCTTGCAGCGGCCTTGGGTGTTAAAGAACGCGAAGCACGTCAATTGGACGCCCGTCTTGGGGCGCTGAATGCTTCGTTAAATATTGCACGTGCGGATTTATCCAGTGCTCAAAATCAATTGTCCGAGCAATCCGCATTAATTGCCCGCCTTACAACGCAGCGTGACGATACGGCTGCGGCGCTTCGAACTGCGCAGGACCAGATCACCGATTTTGAATCTCAAGTCGCTACATTATTGTCTCAACGCGACGCGCAAGAAACTTTACTGACCGAACGGCAAGCCCAGCTTGATGCACAGGCCGAAGCCGCGCAATTGGCTGCCAGCCAACGCCAAGCACTTGAGGCATTGGTGGCGCAACTCAAAGACCAAGACGCCACGCAGACCCGCCGTCTGACTGATTTGGAAACGGCGCTTTCAGATGCCGAAGCCGCACAATTGGCCGAAGCTGCCGCTGCGGAAATCTTGCGAGACCGTCTTGAGAACGCGGATGCGGAACTCACTGCATTGACCCTTTCGCTTGAACAGCAACGTCAAGAGGCCGAAGATACGCTTACCTTGCTGGCCGCCGCAGATGCAGCCAAGGAACAACTTGATGCTCAACTCTCTCAGACCTTGGATGAGCTTAATGTGGCGCAGGCTCAGGTCAGTGATCGCGATGCGCTTTCTGAACGTCTGGCGCGCGCCCTCGCGCAGATCAATACCAGTGAGAGCGACGCCCAATCACGTATTCAAACCTTGGAAACAGATCTTGCGGCTGCGCAGGCC
Source organism: uncultured Paracoccaceae bacterium (assembly GCA_947499635.1). Classification (GTDB taxonomy): domain Bacteria; phylum Pseudomonadota; class Alphaproteobacteria; order Rhodobacterales; family Rhodobacteraceae; genus Epibacterium. Next base: position 231,864 of record CANMPD010000003.1, read on the forward strand.
GCACTCGCAAATGGGGCAGAAACCCGCGCATCTGTCGAGGAACGGTTGTTGGCCGCATTGGACCAGCTTGAAATTGCCCAAGCCGCAGCCAGTGACCATGATGTGTTGCAAAACCGTCTGCTGGCCGCGTTGACAGCCCAAGAACAAGCCGAAACCGAGGTTGCGGACCAGCGCACGCAAGCCCAACGTAATGCGGATCTCTTGGCGCAAGCCCGTGCAGCGTTGAGCGAAGAACAAGACAATTCCATTGATGCCCAGCGTGAGACCGCTCTTTTAAATCAACAGGTTGCAGAGTTGCGTAATCAGCTTGGTGGTTTGCAGGCTCTGCTTGATGACTTCAAAGACCGGGATGCGGCGCAATCGGTTCAGTTGCAAAACCTGGGGCAAGATCTGAATTCCGCTCTGGCACGTGCCGCATCCGAAGAGCGCCGCCGCCGCCTGCTGGAAGAAGAGGAACGCAAACGTCTTGAGCAAGAACGCAACGCGTTCGCGAACCAAGCCAAGGATTTGGAACAATATCGTTCAGAGTTCTTCGGTCGCTTGCGCGAGGTTTTGGGGGACCAAGACGGAATTCGCATCGAAGGTGACCGTTTCGTGTTTGCATCCGAGGTGTTGTTTGATTTGGGCAGCGCCGACCTTGCGCCCGCAGGTGAAATCGAAATCACCAAAGTTGCAGAAATCCTGACAACGATCGCATCGGAAATCCCGTCGGAATTGAATTGGATTATTCGGGTGGATGGGCACACGGATAATCAAGCGTTTGTTGGTTTGGGGAAATATGCCGACAATTGGGAGTTGTCACAGGGGCGCGCCTTGTCCGTGGTGCGCTTTATGGTCGAGAATTTAGGTATTGCCCCTGAACGCCTCGCAGCCAATGGTTTTGGAGAATATCAACCCATCAATCCGGCTGATACCCCCGAAGCACGTGCACAAAATCGCCGGATCGAATTGAAGCTGACCGAACGGTAATATTTAGCGCACCTGCATTTGATGTGTCATTTGATCCATCTTTCGGCCTTTGCGAAACAGTTCCGCTGTGGTCACATAGGTGCCACGAGGTAAGCCGTTTGGTAGTCTGCTACCTGCAGCACGAAAATATTGCGCTTGCGGTTTCTCAAGGGTTTGGGTGTTTTCGAAAACTTTTGCACCACCGGGGCCAGAAATTCGCACGCGCAGTTGATCGCCTGCACGGCTGCCAAAGGCATAAACCCATGTTACAATCGCCTCCGCGCTTTGCGTCAGCGGCGCACGCCCTGCATCGCCTGTTTTAACCGCGTCGTAACTGGGCACCTCAGGTGCAAAACCGATGGCGATTAACCCACCAGCCTCGTATTCGACTGGCTTGCGCCATAGCTGAGCATTTTTGTTTTGGGTGCAGGCTCTAGCAGTCTTTGGCGCAAATGGGTCAACGACCTTTTCGTTATGCCGCACTGACACATGTAAATGCGGGAATTGGGTCGATCCAGAGAGGCCAATCTTTCCCAATATGTGACCAGGACGCACTTTATCACCTTTGCGGACCGCGACTGAACCGCGTTTGAGGTGGCAGTATTGCGTTTGCCACCCGTCATCATGGCGCAGCGTGACCGCGTTACCGCATTCGCGGCCTTTAATGCTGTTTCGGTTTTTCTCCGTCAGGTATTGATCCGCCATCCCGTCGCGGCGTGCGATGACAACACCAGAGGCGGCCGCGTAAACGTCAACCCCGGCTTGCATCGCGCGTAATGAGGGCAGGGCGATATCGGTCCCTTTATGCCCGTCATAGCTCAGCCCATTGCAGGTAAAATCTCTCGAGCCTTTTCCTGGATCGTGGTCGACGTATTGTTGGATATGACAGTCTTGCCCCAAAGTGCAGTCAACTGGCCAGTCCAGACGAAGATCGCCCGCCTCTGCAACAGAGGCGAGCGATAATACTGCAAATGCGATGAAGCGCATTTATTCAGCCGTAAGGAGTGGGGGTTGCTTGTCGCCTGAGATTCGCGCCTTTCGTGGACCTTCGATCCGCAGTTCCAGGTTGCCATCTTTGATACCGACTTGCACCAAACCACCTTTGGACAGTTTGCCAAATAGCAACTCTTCGGCGAGCGGTTTCTTGATGTGCTCCTGAATCACGCGCCCCAGTGGACGTGCCCCCATGGTTTCATCATACCCTTTATCCGCCAGCCATTCAGCGGCCTTACGGGTCAGTTCAATGGATACATTGCGATCCATCAACTGTGCCTCAAGCTGCAGCACGAACTTCTCGACCACCTGCATAATAACTTCTTTAGGCAATGCACCAAAGGAGATTACGGCATCCAAGCGGTTGCGGAATTCCGGTGTAAATGTCCGCTCAATCGCGGCGGTGTCCTCGCCTTCGCGACGATCACGGCCAAAGCCGATTGCCGCTTTGGCCATATCTGACGCACCAGCATTTGATGTCATGATCAAGATCACATTGCGGAAGTTAACCGTGCGACCATTGTGGTCGGTGAGCTGGCCGTTATCCATCACCTGCAACAGGATGTTAAACACATCCGGATGGGCCTTTTCGATTTCGTCCAGCAACAACACACAATGTGGATGTTGGTCAACGCCGTCGGTCAGCAACCCGCCTTGATCAAAACCGACATAGCCGGGAGGCGCGCCGATCAGACGTGAAATCGCGTGTTTTTCCATGTATTCCGACATGTCAAACCGCAGCAATTCTACGCCGAGCTGGTCCGCCAATTGATTTGCGACTTCTGTTTTCCCCACACCGGTTGGGCCCGCGAACAGGTAGTTGCCGATGGGTTTTTCTGGCTCGCGTAGACCTGCACGGGACAGTTTAATCGCACTCGAGAGAGCTTCGATCGCGTCATCTTGGCCGAATACCACGCGTTTGAGGCTGGTTTCCAGATCCTTCAGAACCTCGGCATCATCCTTGGACACGCTCTTGGGGGGAATGCGTGCGATCTTGGCAACGACGGCCTCGATTTCTTTGACACCAATGGTCTTGCGACGTTTGCTTTCAGACACCAGACGCTGTGCCGCGCCGGCCTCGTCGATGACGTCAATCGCTTTATCCGGCAATTTGCGATCGTTGATATAGCGTGCCGCAAGCTCAACCGCAGTTTTCACCGCATCGGAGGTGAATTTGATCGCATGATGTTCTTCGAAATAAGGTTTGAGCCCCTTAAGAATTGCCACGGCATCTTCAACCGAGGGTTCATTGACATCGATTTTCTGGAAACGACGCGCCAAAGCACGGTCTTTTTCGAAATGTTGGCGGAACTCTTTATATGTTGTTGAGCCCATCGTGCGCAGTTTGCCGCCCTGCAACGCAGGTTTCAGCAGGTTTGACGCATCCATCGCACCACCAGATGTGGCACCAGCACCAATCACGGTGTGAATTTCGTCGATGAACAAGACGCCATCAGGGTGGTCTTCTAGTTCGGTCACGACCGCCTTAAGACGCTCTTCGAAATCACCACGATACCGTGTTCCGGCGAGCAATGCGCCCATGTCGAGCGAGAAGATCGTGGTCTCGGACAGGACGTCAGGCACTTCGCCTTGTACGATTTTACGGGCCAGACCTTCAGCAATGGCGGTCTTGCCAACACCGGGATCACCAACCAGTAATGGGTTGTTCTTGCGGCGGCGGCATAGCACTTGAATGCAGCGTTCGACCTCATGTGCACGCCCGATCAGCGGGTCAATGTCGCCTTCGCGCGATTTTGCGTTCAGATCGACAGTATACTTGGCAAGCGCGCTTTCTTTCTTTTCATCCCCAGGCGCATCGCTGCCGCCGAGAGGGTTCGTCATGTCTTCTTGTTCGTCATCCGCACCAGTCAAAGGGCGGCTTTCGCCAAAGGCGGGGTCTTTGGCCACACCGTGGGCGATGAAATTCACCGCATCATAGCGGGTCATATCCTGATCTTGCAGGAAGAAAGCCGCGTCGCTTTCGCGTTCGGCAAAGATGGCAACCAATACGTTGGCACCTGTGACCTCGGTACGGCCAGAGCTTTGTACGTGTATTGCTGCGCGCTGGATCACGCGCTGGAAGGCTGCCGTTGGCACGGCTTCGGAGCCGTCAATATCGGTAACGAGATTTGCTAAATCTTCATCGACAAATTGCAGCAATGTTGTGCGCAATGTGTCCATGTTGACACTACAGGCGCGCATGACACGCGCAGCATCGTCTTCGTCCAACAACGCCAGCAGCAGGTGCTCCAGCGTTGCAAATTCGTGACGCCGATCATTGGCAAGGCCAAGGGCCGCGTGGATGGCTTGTTCTAATGTGCTCGAGAATGAAGGCACGGGGGTGCTCCTTCTGTCTTGTGATGTGCGAGAAACGCAGCGAACGCCGCTATGCCTCTCCCGACAACAATGTCCTCATACTGTTAGAGTTTGGTTGATAACGCGCAAGCTTCAAGTATTTTTTTCGTATTTGTCATGAGAACGTGTCGATTTTTAACAGGATTGAGTAGAAAGCCACGCTTTAGCAGAGTTTACATTGTTTCGGATAGGTTTTTGTGGGGTATTATAATGGGTAAGGTGTCAAAACGTATCCTTACGCCGACGCAATTCTGCAAAAACCTGAGCGTCCGTGGCGTCTACCATCCCTAATGCGCGTTTCATTTCAGCAAGAGACGCGCGTAAAAACGGGTTGGTTTTCTTTTCTAAATCCAGACGGGCAGGGACGGTTGGCTGACCTTTGGCGCGCAGGGCCTCGACCTCGGCTGCGCGGGTTTGCAGCGTGGTATTGTCAGGGTCCACACTGAGCGCAAAGCGCATATTCGACGCGGTGTATTCATGACCGGAATAGATCTGCGTTTCGTCGGGTAAGTTCAGCAGCATGTCCAGAGTGTTCCACATCTGCGCCGCTGTGCCTTCGAACAAGCGTCCACAGCCCATGACCATCAAACTGTCGGCGCTAAACAAGGCAGAAGCTTCGGGGTAATAATAAGCGATGTGCCCCAATGTGTGACCAGGGACATGCAACACCTGATAGCGCCCTACGCCAGAGCCGCTCTCGAATCCCGGATCTACGGCCACATCCAAGTCTGGCAAGCGATCAGCTTCGGCTCTGGGGCCAAATACTTTTAGCTTGTAACGGTCGCGCAAAGCCCGTGTGCCGCCATGGTGATCATGGTGGTGATGCGTGATTAAAAGCGTGTCAGCCTCCCAGCCGCGCGCATCGAGGGCTGCGATGATCGGGGCGGCTTCGGGGGCATCTATAATGGCGACGCCATCGGGGCTTTTGACGATATAGGCATAGTTGTCACTGAGGCAGGGGACAGTGATGATCTCGAACAGAGTCTTATCGGGCATGATCATTTCGCTTTATAGTGATACATATAGTGATACAGTGGCCGCTAAAGACCGGCACACCACCGGTACATTTACCATAAGATGATCTAAGGCACAGGCAACCGCAATGCATCTTGATGTGCAGGACTTGAGAAATTTCTATTACCGCAGCCAGCTTGGCCGTGCGGCGCAGGCTTCGGTCCGCTCGCAATTGCAGCAGATTTGGCCGGATGCAACGGGCGAGACTGTTGGCGGCTTTGGTTTTGCGGTGCCATTGATGCGCCCCTATTTGCGGGACGCACGTCGTGTGATCGCTCTTATGCCGGGGCCTCAGGGGGTGATGCAATGGCCTGCTGGCCTGCCCAATGTCTCAGTCCTGTGCCATGAAACGCGCTGGCCGGTGGAAACCGGACGGCTGGACAAGCTGGTGGTGCTGCACGGATTGGAAACCTCTGAACGGCCCTCGCAATTGCTAGAGGAATGCTGGCGGTGCCTTGGGCCGGGCGGGCGGGCCGTCTTTATTGTTCCCAATCGGGCAGGGCTCTGGGCGCGTTCGGATATCACGCCGTTTGGATATGGGCGCCCCTATACATTGATGCAGGTTGAAAGCCAGCTGCGCAGCCATCATTTTGTGATCGAACGTCACGCGCCAGCGCTATATCGTTTGCCATCCAAGCGGCGTTTTGCCCTGAAATCCGGCAGGGTGATTGAGCGTCTGGGGCACAAGTTACCTGCCATGCTGGCAGCGGGTGTATTTTTGGTTGAAGTGTCCAAACAAACCACCCCGCAGCGCGGTCATATGATCAAGACGCAAGCTCGTAATCCTATCCGCGTGCTCGAAGGGCTGTCTAATCCGTTGCCCGAACCCGCAGTCGGGTCAGGACAGCAATCTCGGACGTAAGAACGGCTGCGCAACGGTGTCTGACTTTTCGCGTCAAAGCTGTGGCGAATCCCGTCTGGCATGCGGCGTTGTAACGGGGCTGTGATTGGTAAATATCTGTAAATTTGGGCGCGCATTTATTCATCGTTGTGCATGCTCGAGGGATCGGGCGGGCTCGAATACTGCGAATTTCAGCGTCAAAATGAAGTTTTTTTACCCAGCGACATCGCTAAAAAATAGCAATTTAGCGCTAACTATTTGATAAGTAACTAAATAAGATTTTCTATCTCGTTAACACAGACAGTTGCGAGGTTACGCTAGCTCTGCTAGATCAACTGCGATTTCAGCGTTCGGGGAAACCCGGGCTATGCTCACACCCCCGGATGTATCCAAGGACGGATACATAGCAACCGGGGCCAAAATAATATCGGAAGGGTGGACGTGTCCGAACCAGCTTCGATTTCCGCAGGCATTGCTGACCGCTATGCCACTGCGATCTTCGAGATCGCGACCGAGGGTAAAGCCCTCGAGTCTCTTGAATCCAGCATGACAGATCTGGCGACCGCTTTGGCGGATAGTGCAGACCTGCAAGAGCTGATCTCTTCCCCGCTTTTGTCGCGCGAAGAGCAGTCTGTAGGCATCAAAGCCGTTGCCGCAAAGATGGGTCTCGACGAGACCCTGAGCAATGCTTTGGCATTGATGGCGTCCAAACGCCGCTTGTTTGTTGTGCCAGCTCTGATCGAGGCCCTGCGTGCGCGCATTGCCGAAGAACGTGGCGAAATCACCGCTGAGGTGATCTCTGCCAAGGCTCTCACCAAAACCCAAAGCGAAAAGCTGGCCAAAACTCTGGCGGAACGCGTGGGTAAAACAGTTACGATCAATGCGACCGTTGATGCCAGCATCATCGGTGGTCTTGTTGTCAAAGTGGGCTCAAAGATGATCGACAGCTCGATCCGCTCCAAGCTCAACTCCCTACAGAATGCAATGAAAGAGGTCGGATAAATGGGTATCCAAGCAGCAGAAATTTCTGCGATCCTTAAAGACCAAATCAAAAATTTTGGTCAAGACGCCGAAGTGGCGGAAATTGGTCGCGTACTCTCCGTCGGTGATGGTATTGCGCGTGTCCACGGCCTCGACAACGTCCAAGCGGGCGAAATGGTCGAATTCCCCGGTGGCATCATGGGCATGGCCCTGAACCTCGAAGCTGACAACGTTGGTGTTGTTATCTTCGGCACCGACCGTGATATTAAAGAAGGCGATACCGTCAAGCGCACCAACTCTATCGTTGATGTGCCCGTAGGAAACGGCCTTTTGGGGCGTGTCGTTGACGGTCTGGGTAACCCGCTGGATGGCAAAGGTCCGATTGTGACCGACGAACGTAAAGTTGCGGACGTTAAAGCGCCTGGCATTATCCCACGTAAATCTGTTCACGAGCCAATGCCAACAGGTCTCAAGTCTATCGACGCGATGATCCCAATCGGCCGCGGCCAGCGTGAATTGGTTATTGGTGACCGTCAGACCGGCAAAACAGCTGTTGCTCTGGATGCGATCCTGAACCAAAAATCTTACAACGACGCAGCTGGGGACGACGAAAGCAAAAAAGTTTTCTGTGTCTATGTTGCGATCGGCCAAAAGCGTTCAACTGTTGCGCAGCTGGTTAAAAAGCTCGAAGAAAGCGGCGCGATGGCATATTCCATCGTTGTGGCTGCAACCGCGTCCGATCCGGCGCCTATGCAGTTCCTTGCGCCTTATGCCGCGACATCTATGGCGGAATTTTTCCGCGACAATGGCAAGCACGCGCTGATCATCTATGATGATCTGTCCAAACAAGCGGTTGCATATCGTCAAATGTCCTTGCTGCTGCGTCGCCCACCAGGCCGCGAAGCGTATCCAGGTGACGTTTTCTACCTTCACTCCCGTTTGCTTGAGCGTTCTGCAAAGCTGAACGAAGATTTCGGTGCAGGCTCGCTGACCGCGCTGCCGATCATTGAAACCCAAGGTGGCGACGTTTCTGCGTTTATTCCGACCAACGTGATTTCGATCACTGACGGTCAGATCTTCTTAGAAACAGAACTGTTCTACCAAGGTATCCGTCCTGCTGTGAACACCGGTCTGTCCGTTTCACGTGTTGGCTCTTCTGCGCAAACAGACTCCATGTCTTCTGTTGCGGGTCCGGTGAAACTGTCTCTGGCGCAATACCGCGAAATGGCGGCCTTTGCTCAGTTTGGTTCTGATCTTGATGCCGCAACCCAGCAGTTGCTGGCGCGTGGTGCGCGTTTGACCGAGCTGATGAAACAGCCTCAGTACGCACCGCTGACCAACTCTGAAATCGTCTGCGTTATCTTCGCAGGCACAAACGGCTATCTCGATAACGTCGACGTCAAAGAAGTCGGCCGTTACGAGCAAGAGCTGCTCACCTTCCTGCGCACCAAAAAAGCAGACTTCCTTCAGTGGATCACCGACACCGACCCGAAATTCAAAAAGGGCGAGCCGGTTGAGAAGATGAAGGCCGCTCTGGACGAATTCGCCGCAGATTTCGCATAGGGAGAGAGTAGGACATGCCTTCTCTCAAGGACCTTAAAAACCGGATCTCGAGTGTGAAAAACACCCGGAAGATCACGAAAGCCATGCAAATGGTGGCCGCGGCGAAACTTCGCCGCGCCCAAGAAGCTGCCCAGGATGCACGCCCCTATACAGAACGGTTTAACGCCGTGATGGCTGGGCTGGCGGCCTCTGTTGGCGACAGTGCAACAGCACCGAAACTCCTTGCCGGTACAGGCAAGGATGACGTGCAGTTGTTGATCGTTATGACCGCGGAACGTGGTCTGTGCGGCGGCTTCAACTCCAATATCGCAAAGCTTGCGCGCCAAAAGACAACAGAGCTTCTGGCGCAGGGCAAAACGGTCAAAATCCTGACCGTCGGCAAAAAAGGGCGCGATTCAATCAAGCGCGACCTTGGTGAATACTTTGTCGGCCACGTGGATTTGTCTGAGGTGAAACGTCTGGGCTATGTAAATGCCCAGGATATCGCCAAAGACGTGCTTGGCCGTTTTGATATGGGTGAATTTGACGTCGCGACTTTGTTCTACGCAAAGTTCCAAAACGTTGTGACCCAAATCCCAACTGCACAGCAGATCATTCCAGCCAAGTTCGATACGGACGCGGCCGAAGCGGTTTCTTCTGTGGTGGAATATGAGCCAAGTGAAGAGGCAATCCTCGCGGATCTGCTGCCACGTGGTGTGGCAACTCAGATCTTTGCAGGATTGTTGGAAAACGCCGCATCCGAACAGGGTGCACGAATGAGCGCAATGGACAATGCGACCCGCAACGCGGGCGACATGATCGACAAACTGACAATCGAGTACAACCGCTCCCGTCAGGCCGTCATCACCAGCGAGCTGATTGAAATTATTTCGGGCGCTGAGGCGCTCTAAGAGACAACCGGAGACGACAACATGGCACAAGCAAAAGGCAAGGTCACCGAGGTGATTGGCGCCGTTGTAGACGTCCAGTTCGACGGCGAGCTGCCGGCGATTCTGAACGCCCTCACCACTGAAAACAACGGCAAGAAACTGGTTCTCGAGGTTGCTCAGCACCTTGGCGAGAACACTGTTCGCACCATTGCGATGGATGCGACCGAAGGTTTGGTTCGCGGCCAAGAAGTTCTGGACACAGGTGACGCGATCACCATCCCAGTTGGCACCGCCACTCTGGGCCGCATCCTGAACGTCACCGGCGAGCCGATTGATGAAAAAGGCCCCGTTGAAGCAACCGAGACCCGCGCGATTCACCGCGAAGCGCCTGAGTTCTCAGAGCAAGCAACCGAAGCCGAGATCCTCGTAACAGGTATCAAAGTTATCGACCTTCTCGCGCCTTATGCGAAGGGTGGTAAAATTGGTCTGTTCGGTGGTGCGGGTGTTGGTAAAACAGTTCTGATCCAAGAGCTGATCAACAACATCGCGAAAGTACACTCAGGTCTGTCCGTATTCGCGGGCGTGGGCGAGCGTACTCGTGAAGGGAACGATCTGTACTACGAAATGATCGAATCCGGCGTTCTGACACCAGACAACCTGCCAGATTCTAAAATTGCACTGGTTTACGGCCAGATGAACGAACCTCCAGGTGCGCGTGCGCGTATTGCTCTGACCGGTCTGACACTGGCAGAACAGTTCCGCGATGCATCCGGTGCAGACGTTTTGTTCTTTGTCGACAACATCTTCCGCTTTACACAAGCGGGTTCCGAGGTGTCTGCGCTGTTGGGTCGTATCCCATCTGCGGTTGGCTACCAGCCAACACTGGCAACCGACATGGGCGCGATGCAAGAACGCATTACATCAACCAAAAACGGTTCGATCACCTCGATCCAAGCGGTTTATGTTCCTGCGGATGACTTGACCGACCCTGCGCCTGCGACCACCTTTGCGCACCTTGATGCAACCACCGTTTTGAACCGCTCTATCTCTGAGTTGGGCATCTATCCTGCGGTTGACCCGCTGGATTCATCCTCTCGTTTGATGGACCCACAGATCGTTGGCGAAGAGCACTACAAAGTGGCGTCTGACGTTCAGCAGATCCTTCAGCGTTACAAATCGCTGCAAGACATCATCGCGATCTTGGGCATGGACGAACTGTCCGAGGAAGACAAACTGACTGTTGCACGTGCACGTAAAGTTCAGCGCTTCCTGTCACAGCCGTTTGACGTTGCGAAGGTCTTTACCGGTTCTGACGGTGTTCAGGTTGCTCTGGAAGACACGGTTTCGTCCTTCAAAGCAGTTGTTGCCGGCGAGTATGACGACCTTCCAGAAGGTGCGTTCTACATGGTTGGTGGCATCGAAGACGTGAAAGAAAAAGCCGCAAAAATGGCTGCTGACGCGGCCTAAGGAGGGTCCTTATGGCTGATACGATGCAATTCGATCTCGTGAGCCCAGAGCGTAGCCTTGCTTCGCTCCAGGCCACAGCGGTTCAGATCCCTGGTGCCGAAGGCGACATGACAGCAATGCCAATGCATGCGCCAACACTTACGACGTTGCGCCCAGGCGTGCTAAAAGTTGACGCGCCCGAAGGCACAACCGAGTTTCTCGTCACAGGCGGGTTCGCACAAATCTCTGCCGAGGGCCTGTCGGTCCTCGCAGAAAAGGCGATCCCAATGGATGAGTTCACACGTGAGCATCTGGATGAGCTCATCGAGGAAGCCCGCGCGACATACGAAACTGCGCAAAAGGCTGACGGTCCGCATGGCTTGGTAGAAGATGCTGCTAAAATGCTCGCCGATATGGAAGCACTTGGGACACATATGTCTCTGTGATTGTTCCGCAAATATCGGATGAAATTCAAACGGGCCTGTGTATGACACGGGCCCGTTTTGTTTATGACCCTGCTGATCGAAGCAGGCACCGTATTATTACAGCTCAACTGGGGTGTGCGGTATATCATCCGGTGCTTGGATGTCACGGATGCTGGGTGTTAGCTTGTTGATATGTCGTGATATTATATGTTGATCTAAATAGAATATCGACTATAGCAACGCATTCTACCCCATTAGGAATTCATTTAGATGTCTTTTAAATACGTAACGGTTCTCAGCGCTGTTCTTCTGTCAGCTTGTGTTAGCAAATCCGATAACTTCTCTGCGGCATCCATCGGCAATGGATCCGAGTTCAAACAGAAAATCGAAACTTGCTGGCGACAAGCCGAACTAGCGGGTGACCTGTATAAGTTCATTACGCCGGCTGAAGCATCAGGAATAACGAGCATCAGCGGTGCGACTGCTGCGCAGGTTCAGACGTTTAACTCCTGCGTTTCTGTGTGATTGTGCCATTTTATCGGAGGATCTTGGGATCTCTCCAACGGAGAAAGGGCGCCTGAGTGGTGCCCTTTCTTGTTTTAATATACTGTGAGCTTTGTGCCGTTGGCGACAATGCTCATTGCTTTAACAGCTCATGATCCGACGTTAATGGTGTGTGTGATCATGCGTATTGGTGATGTGTAAACCCGGAGCAGGTTCGTCAATATCGTGGCTATTTTGGCCTTCTGCCGGAATGTTTACCCAATTATGCGCGCCATGGGTGCAGTCTTGGATGACGGGAAAGTAAACAGTTGTATCTGCTTTCAAGCTGTCCGTCAGCTTGCCGCGAAATGCAAATTGATCAAAATGCGCGTCGTCAAGTGAACCGGTCCAAATGAGTTCGCGTGGGCCTTCTTTCATCTCTGTTCCATAATAATCATAGGTTGTCGCGTAATCACCTGTGATGATTTCCAAGTCCCACCCTGGCTTTGGCACGGGCTTTACAGCAATCATACCTTCGGGGATTTGAACGCGCACACGCAATGTTGGCTCGCCTTCGCAGCCGTGGCCGACGTTCAAGACACCAATATAGGTAGATCCCTGAGGGGCAGTGGGTGTTTCTAAAGTGACATGAGCAAAGGCTGTATTGGTTAATGCAACAAGTGCCGCAATTGCGGTTCCGATAGTTTTCATGTTCGTTTCCAATGAGGTTTTTATCGATATGTGTTAATATTCGGAGCGCCGATCAGAAGATGACACGCACTTACGACCCACACAGGCGGTGGTGTCAGTCAGACTGTGACCGATCATATCACGTGCCTAAATTCGACACGAAGGGCTCCGCTTGATCAGACTAAAGCAGGCGGCGCGCGCGGCTGAAGAGGGGTGTACGCCGGAGCACGCGCACGGCGTTGATCCACAAAGACCAGTCGATGCGGCGTAAATTCGCTTGGGTGTGCTAAAGCACCAAGCCATGACTGGATCAAAACCAGCGATAACGTGATGGCAAGGCAGTCCGACATCTCGGCCGGCTCATGCTCAGTCGGGGCATTTTCTTGAATATCCCCATCCGTTGAAAGCCAGACCTGTTTTGGACCTTCGGTCGTGCAAAGCACAAGCGACATACCGTCATCACCTGCGCTGCGCATAAACCCTTGGGGGATGGTTCCTGAAAGGAATAACGCAAGAAAAAGCGTATGAAATATTGTCGTCTTCCATAGCGCAACGGGCAACTTACGAGGCCAAACCCCGGCAAATAAGCGCCTGTTGTAATGGGATAGAATCGACAAAATGAAATCCTCTTTGATTGTTTGTTATCAACCAAACCGTGTTGTCACAAACATCTTTGCAAGGCAGGCGCTCTTGAAACTAAGCTCAATTGCCAAGTTCAGATATGTATTTTCCGTCTGATGCTGTTTTAATATATTAATGAATACAATTACTTATCGGATCTATGCATGCCTCTTTGATCAAGGGGCAAAATGTCGCAACGGGGGATGTCACCGTCTTTGCGACGTACTATCGTGCTGGGCCTGTATTTCGGGAAAAAGTAAATATTCTTACCACAGGCCGCTTATAGGGTTGGCAGCTGTCTTATGGGAATACAGCGGTCAGAAGGAAATGAATTGAAATAAATTTTCGCAAATATCCGCGATACTTCAGCGCGTTCTTACTTTGTTAACCATTATTTTTTAATCTGAAATCACGCGACATAATACAAAAATAACAACACAAAACGTGCAGTGCGATAAGGATACAGGCAGATGATGATGCGCTTAAGCGGACCGCGCACCAGCATTGCTCAGGGCGACGTTGAGGTTTTCTCTGAGTTCGAAGACGGCGGTGAGATGTGGACCGGAGAGGGCGGGCGCGAACGGCGTGCGACTGTCTTTTTTGAGAATAAATTTTCGACACCACCTGCCGTTTTCGTATCCCCCTCTTTAATGGATATGAACAACCAAGGCGCCTATCGTGCGGAATTGGTTGCCGAAAGCATCACGGAAACATCCTTTGATGTGGTGTTTCGAACATGGTCAGACAGTCGCGTCGCCCGTGTACGCGCAGCCTGGATGGCTGTTGGCGAGATCCCATTTTCGGATGATTGGGACGTGAATTAGGTTAAATCGCCAGTTCGCCCTCGCTATATTTCTATTAAATGATGCTTAGAAGAGGTCATGCCGCCGTTAATGTCGCTGTGAAAGCCACCGTAAAAGGTGCTGCATTCCCTTGCGTATTAATTTTGAGAAATAACACCCATTTATGCATAGAAAATAATATTACAATTACTATCAACAATTATTGACTAATTGTTAATAATTTTGAATATGCATCAAGCAAGCCGCCGCCAGCATAAATAATAATTTGCTCTGGTGGCTATCGACTCCAGAGCCGTATTTTGGAGTTGCTGCATGTATAGCAATCTACTTGTCCGATCATTCGTGTCGTCCGTAGCCTTGGGGCTTATCCTGTCTGGCCCTGCATTTGCGGCGACATTGCTTTCGGATCAGACACTTGACGGTATTTATTTCTCGTCGGATGCAAATGACGATGGTGACGCAAATGATATCGGCGAGACATCTCTTTTCTTTGGCGAAGGCAATGACAGCGCGCTGACGACACCGGCTGGCAATGTGTTTAGCATGAGCCAAGCTGACAGTGGTGACGTCTACATTGGCGATGGCAGCACGGATACGGTCTACAGATTGCTTGACACCAATGGCGACAATGACGCGATGGATGCAGGCGAGGCCGCGGTTTGGTTTTCGGCCGATAACGCCGAAGGTCACTCCTTGTTGACACCTAACGGTATTTCAGTTGGGGCAGACGGGGCTATCTATGTTGTCCAAGCGGATACCAGCGGATCGCCGACTGGCGACGTTGTGTACCGTACCGAAGACCTGAACGGGGATGGCGATGCCAATGACGCAGGGGAGTCAAGCGTTTGGTTGGATCTGACCGAATTGAACAGCTCTTCCTCGCCGTTTGAAATTCGCTTTGATGGGGATACGGCCTATATCATCGATACCGTCGGAACCGACAGCGATGTGATCTACCGGGCGCAGGATACCGACGGCAACGGCACGATCGACAGTTCTGAAGTGAATAGCTTTATCGACGAAGACAACGCCTTGGGTGTGACCTTTGACTTTGCCTTGGATACCAACGACGGGCAGGTTTTTGTCTATGACCTCTTGGGCGCGTTTAACCTAGGGATCTTTGAATTTGATCCCAACCGCCTCTTTGCGCTCGAAGATCTCGACTTTAGCGGCACGATCGACAGTGCGAGTGAAGCAAGCGAGATTTGGAACACGTCCTTTTTGCCAGAAGGCTTTGAAGCCGGGGCAGGGTTCTCGATTACGGTGGACGATTCAGGGATCTTCATCACGTCGAATGGCGGATCAGGCGCACCTGAAGAGGACAACGTGTTTCACCTCGTTGATCTGAACGGTGATGGCGACTTCTTTGATGAAGGCGAGACAACAATTTGGTTGAGCTTGGTCGACAATGGCGAATTCCCGATCCGTGCAAGATCCGTGATCGGTTATGAAAGCCCGGCACCTGTGCCATTGCCAGCGTCTCTGCCGCTGCTGATTGCAGGTCTTGGCGGTCTAAGCGCTCTGCGTCGCCGCCGCCGCACCTAGTCTCTAGGTGAACAAGGCCCCCTAAACCGCGCAGATTGAGCGCGCGGTTTAGGGAATAGGAGGAGGAGAGATTAGTGCAGGTCAGCAACGCCCAATGGCACTGAGAACTCTTTGCACCAGATGTAGACTTCGTTGAAATCGTCCACGTTTACACTTGCTGGAACTACATAAATTTGCAGGCCGGTCAGGTTTTG
Source organism: uncultured Paracoccaceae bacterium (assembly GCA_947499635.1). Lineage (GTDB taxonomy): Bacteria > Pseudomonadota > Alphaproteobacteria > Rhodobacterales > Rhodobacteraceae > Epibacterium. The sequence goes on from CANMPD010000003.1 coordinate 247,635, forward strand.
CAACTCGCCAAGATCTGTCGATTCCGCGAATGTCCCGTCTGTGCCAAAGCCCACGCGTGGATCAGGGCCACCGTCCAGGCTGAAATCTGTATCAAGGATAACCAGCGCACCGCCGTCAGCGGTTTTCACGATTTTAACACCACCGGTGGTGACATGGTTGCTTGCACCAGTGAACGACCCATGAGGTTCTGCACTGTCTGCTGATGCAGTCAACGGCGCGAAAGTGAGTGCAGCTGCAGCGACAAGGCCGAGAGATTTAGTGAAAATGTTTTTCATAAGGTATCCGATCAGATTAGAACGACCTTGACTGGTCGCTGGTTGATAACGTCACCCTACATTGGGAACCGCTTAGTTCCAAAACACAAAGCCGTGATTGTAAACTAACCGGTTCCGAACCGCGCAAAAAGCTGATAAGTGTTGTTTTATGGCCAGACCTCGCGAATTTAATACGGATACAGCTCTCGCGCAGGCGATGACAGTGTTTTGGGAGCATGGCTATAGCGATGCCACCTTGCCAGACCTGTTGGAGGGGATGAATTTAACGCGTGGCAGTCTCTATAAGGCGTTCACGGACAAGAAGACGTTGTTCCTAAAGGTACTCGCGCGTTACGATACACATCATGTCGGCAAGGCTGTCGCGCTGCTGAGTGATCCAGACGAAACAGGCTGGGCGCCGGTTTTGAGCTTATTTGAAACCATTGCACAAGCGGTTGAGGCTGGCGAACATCGGGGATGTCTGCTGTGTTCTGCTATCGCAGGTCCCGCAACATATGACCCCGAAATTAGAGCGGTCGCAGAACGTTCGCTCGACAGGTTAGGGCAGGCCTTTGAAACAGCGCTTAAAACCAAGGTGCCCGCACAGATGCGGCCTGCTTTGGCGCAGCTCTTGGTGACGCAATATGTTGGGATGCGGATTTTGTCGCAAAGGCAAGAAACTGCTGCAGTCATCCGACAAAATTTGGCGGCTCTGAAAGAGATGTCACACCGTTTTACATAAACGATGGATGCCATCATTCAGCAGCTAAATGCCCCGCCTGTTTGGAACGGGCAGGGCATTAGCATTAAGGGTCAATTATCCGGTGGGATGTTCAATGCTACCGGAGGAGTACAGGGACTCGTAAATCGGGCCGAGTGTTTTATCTTCGAACAAAGATGACACAGATGTACCGTGCCAGATGTTCAGGATGGCCTGTGTGAACAGCGGCGAGGTGGGCACAACGCGGATATTGGGCGTTGCCAAAATCGCTTTGGTGGGCTGGATTGAGTCGGTGATGACCAAAGATTTCATCACTGAATTGGTGACACGTTCAACCGCAGGGCCGGACATGACACCGTGGCTGATATAGGCATGCACCTCTTTGGCACCGTTATCGAGCAGTACTTCAGCGGCTTTGCACAACGTGCCGGCAGTGTCGCACATGTCATCGACGATCAGACAGATTTTGTCAGTGACATCCCCAATAACGGTCATTTCAGCAATTTCACCGGGCTTTTCACGGCGCTTGTCCACGATGGACAACGGTGCATTGATCCGCTTGGCCAGTTCACGGGCGCGGGCCACGCCGCCCACGTCGGGTGAAACCACCATCAATTCGTCCATACGGTCATGGAACTGATCTTTTACATCCAATGCAAAGATCGGGCTGGCATAAAGGTTATCCACTGGAATGTCGAAAAAACCTTGGATCTGCGCGGCGTGCAAATCCATGGTCAAAATACGCTCAACACCCGCTTCGACCAGCATATTCGCGACCAATTTGGCCGAGATCGGTGTCCGCGCTTTGGTGCGGCGATCCTGGCGGGCATAGCCGAAATACGGAATCACGGCTGTGATGCGCTGTGCAGATGACCGGCGTAGGGCGTCTGCTATGATGAGCAACTCCATTAGGTTGTCGTTTGCTGGGTTCGACGTCGGTTGGATGATAAACATATCTTCCCCCCGAACATTTTCGAAAACCTCAACAAAGATCTCCCCGTCGTTAAAGCGTTCAACACGGGCATCGACCAGATTTTGGTCGGCACCTCTATGAAGGCTCATACGGCGGGCAATAGACTTGGCGAGTGGACGGTTGGCGTTCCCAGAAATAAGCTTGGGTTCGTGCAAGGTCGGCATTGGCTGTAATCCCCGGCAGCAATGTGACAGATTCGTAACTTGCTCTCCGCTTAGCATGGGCTAGTGTGCGTGCAAAGTTCTAAGGGTAAGGATTCTTAATATGACACAAATCGACTATTACTTCTCAACGTTGTCACCATTCACATATTTGGCTGGTGGGCGCCTTGAAGAGGTTGCAGCCAAACATGGCGCGACGATCGTTTACAAACCTCTCGACATTATGGCGCTGTTTGGCCGTACAGGCGGTACAGCCCCAAAAGACCGTCACGTTTCACGCCAAGAATACCGTATGGTTGAAATGGAACGCCAAGCCGCACGCACAGGCCTGCCAATGCAAATGAAACCTGCATTCTGGCCAACCAACGCAGCACCGTCGTCTTATGCGATCATCGCAGCCCAAGCGGCCGGTGGTGGTGATCTTGGTGCTCTGACCCAAGGTTTCCTGCGTGCAATTTGGTCAGAAGACAAAAACATCGCCGAAGACGATGTTGTCCGCCAAACGCTGGAAAGCGCCGGTTTCGACGCTGCGCTGGCTGAGAGCGGATTGTTGACCGGCGCGGAGGTCTATGCGCAAAACCTCGAGGATGCGGTGAAGGCAGGTGTCTTTGGTGCGCCGTTCTACGTAACTGCAGATGGTGCGAAATTCTGGGGCCAAGATCGCGTCGATGATCTGGATTGGTACCTGTCAAAAGGGTGATCGCTTTGATCAAGCGCTAACGCTGAAAGAGCCCACCGTGTCTTAGGTGGGCTCTTCTATTATATACTCTTCCCAGTCCTCTATCGGCGTGTCGAATTCCGATACGGTTTGCCCCCGCAACGTCACGCCGGCGGCATGAACGCTGGCCGGATCCCCGGTTAGCAGCGGATGCCAAGCGGGGAGAGGTTGCTTCTGCCACAGCAAGCGGTAAGCACAGGTTTGCGGCATCCAATATGCATGGGTGTCGAGGTTTTCTGGCTTGAGCACGATACATTCAGGGATGAAACTATGGCGCGTCTGATAATGCGCGCACTGGCATGTATCGTCATCGAGCAAACGACAAGCGACACGGGTCAGGGCAACATCCCCGGTGTCTTCGTCTTCCAATTTGTTCAGGCAGCATTTGCCACACCCATCACATAGGGCTTCCCATTCGGTTTGAGACAGCTGGGCCAGTGGTTTCTTTTCCCAAAACCGATCAGACAAGCCGTGGCGTTTAATATTGTTGGCGGGGCGTGTTGTGGTCATAAAGCGTCCAGTATGGTGCGAGTCGTGTCACAATCCGCATGCATCTGCGCAATGAAGGCATCCAAACTGTCAAATGTCATTTCAGGGCGCAAATAATCTACCAGCCCAACCGACAAAGTCGCGCCATATAGATTGCCCGTAAAATCAAAGAGGTAGGTTTCCAGGTTTGGATGTCCGCCGTCAAACATTGGCCTGATCCCGATTGAGGCGGCTCCGCGATACTGGCCTGCATGCGGACCGTCCAATACATCGACCAAAACGGCATAGACACCAAACGCAGGCATATGTAGGCCGTCAAGCGATTGGTTCGCAGTGGGAAAACCCAGCTCCCGTCCGCGTTGCTCGCCGCCAATCACCTCACTCTCGATGCGATGCCAATGCCCCAACATCGCAGCGGCGTCTCGCGGGCGGCCGTCACGGAGAGCGGTGCGGATCGCCGTAGAAGACACTGTATCTGCGCTATACTCAATCAGAGGCGCCACTGTGACGCCAAATCCCATCTCAGCGCCAAACTGGCGCAGGTCTTCGACCGTACCAGTCCGCCCTTTCCCAAAACAAAAGTCAGCCCCAACCACAACATGTGCCAACCCCAGCCCGTCGCAAATCACCCGTTGCGTAAAATCTCGTGGCGATAAGGAGGAGAGCGCATGATTAAAGTTTAGCTGATACAGGGTATCGACGCCGATTTTCTCAAGGCGCGAAGCCCGTGCTTCGGCGGACATCAATCGAAACGGCGGTGCATCGGGGTTGAAAAACGCTCGGGGGTGAGGCTCAAACGTGAGCACACCTAGAGGCGCGTCAGGGGCGGCTTGGCGCGCCAGTTCGATCACAGCGCGATGCCCGCGATGAACCCCGTCGAAATTACCAATCGCCACGGTGGCTCCGCGGGTCTGGTCGTCGTTAAATTGATAGTCACGGATAATACGCATGCCGTCTGCCTAGCGCTGTGTGCGATCGCTTGCAAGATGTCACTGCCGTGTAACAGGGCGTAAAAGACCTCGGGCAGGGGCCGCGCAGCCTGCGTGAGCAGGCTGCGCGGCCCAAGGCTTTATCATGCGGCTTTGGCCGCGTGGAAAAGGGGCGGGAGCCCTTGCGATATTAAGATTTAAGGATGCGACATTTGCCTCGTCTATTTACACGGATAACGGGTCTCTCTTGATGGACCATCGGCGTAGACGGTATTTCCTCTTGGGACGTCAGAGATGGTTCTGCCCTCTGGGGCGGTTGCGAGGTGATCGCTAGCCCAAACACAGCACCTGTCGGGCCAAAGCGTTGCGTTGGAGTGAGGGTTTGCGCACGCCATACCCGCCAAATGGTAAGTTTCTTGTGCGACAGTTGACGAGATCGATCAAGACGCCAGAGATGTAGCCTAACTGTGGGTGGGCTGTGTCCATGAAAAGAGACCGGCTCCGGTGACGATTGGGCAAGAGCCCAAGACGTCAACAAAACGGAGGCTGTTTTATGTGCATTTAACACCCCGCTCACGAGCGGGTGCCACTCTCCGACACCGGCGGCGCCGCCAGAGCGTCATCTTACGACAGATTTTAAACGCGAATGTTCTTTCTTGAGAGGCCCGCGGACATGTTGCGCAGGCCATCACTTTTACTTTTATCCCTGTTCCACCGGTTCAGGGCGCATTGTGCTGCGCTTAGCGCAAAAAGCCGATGCCATAGGTTGCGGTAACTGTTTCCTGTGCCAGATAGCTCTCTAAGGCGGCGGGATCAGGTTGCGAGGCAGGATCTTGGGCTGTTTTTGTCTCAGTTGCGGCTAAACCTCCGCTGATAAACAGAGACTCTAACCCTTCGCCCATCGCACCGGAAATATCTGTATGCGGCCCGTCACCAATTGCCAGAATATCGGCATCGTCGAAATGATGCCCAATCTCGGCGAGACGGCGCCGGGCCAGATCATAAATTGGCGGATGAGGCTTGCCAAAATACAAGCTTTCGCCCCCCATATCCGTATACATTTTTGCAATTGCGCCTGCGCACCACTCCCGCTCTTCGCCGCGATCAACGATGATATCGGGGTTGGCGCATAGCAATTTGAGACCATTGGTTTTGGCGAGCAGCAAATCCGCTTTGTTGACATCAAGATCAGCCATTGGATCAAAGGGGCCGCAGCAGACGATGCCTTCGGCTTGCGCCAGTGGGACGCGCGTGATGTCTAATGGTGTTTGGATAACGTTGAGTGGCTCAAAGAAACCCGCATCGCGTTGAGGGTCGCCCATGAAATACACCTTGCTGCCGATCGCGCCGGTAAACAGGGCGGCCCGAGCAGAATCACCAGAAGTGGCAATGGTATCATAGGCATCCGCAGGGACACCAAAATCCGCCAATTGTCCAATGACACCTTTGCGTGGGCGCGGGGAGTTGGTGACGAGTACCACAACCCCGCCCTGCGCACGGTACTTTTGCAGTGCAGCCACTGCGGCGGGATAGGCTGTGATGCCATTGTGAACACAGCCCCAAAGATCAACAAACAGGGCTTTGTAGTTATGTGAAATATCGGACAGGGAAGAAATAAGTTGAACCATCTGCGCCTCAGAGCTTGGAGAAGTTTGGCCAAGCTATGGCAGAGCCTGCGGTGTTTGGCTAGGTATTTGGCTAGGTGCAAGGCAGGGGCGCGACCACTCAAGCCCCGCTGGGGCCGTCGTTGTCGCGCGGATCCCCCTGCCAAGGCAGAAGGATCTGGGGCTCTGGGTGGTAAGCGTTGCCTACTGATTATGAGCCAGAGCTATTTGCGGCACGGGCCTTGTTCTTTTTAGAGTTTGCTTTGCTCTTTGGTGGCGGTGGACCTTTGGGTTTGTCGCCGGGCTTGCCTGCGAATTTCCCTGCTGGCTTGCCAAAGGGTTTCCCACCGGGTTTTCCGCCAGATGCGCCGCGTGGTTTGGCAGGCTTGCCTGCAAATTCGGGTTTTCCGCTATTGTCGTCGCGTCCACGTGGACGGTCAGATTGACCCCGGTGCGGGCGTCCGCCACCGCGTGGGCCGTCCTTTTTGAACCCGCCGCCGCCTTTTTTAAACGGCGGTTTGCCGCGATCGTCGAGCTTTGGTGGATTTGCCAGCCGGGTTACGGCTTCGCCATCGTCCAGAACCATATCAGAGCCGAGCGTTTCAAGGAAACTGCTGAGTTTGCTTTCCAGAATTTCCGCATAAGACACATCTTTTTGAATGCGGATCGCACCGATGTCGGATTTGGTCAGGCCGCCAGCTTTGCACAGCTGTGGCAACAGGCGGCGTGGATCCGCGCCATTGTCACGGCCGCCGGCGATTGAGAACCAGACAGACGGGCCGAAGGGGGCGCGCTCTTCGCGGGGTTTACGCTCGGAGGGAGCGGATAGTTCCTCTGGTGCAGTCCGCACAGCAGACCAAAGACGTAAATATCCGGCTGCCAGAGTTTTGGCGTCAAATTTCTCAACCAATTGTGCCAGAGCATCAGCTTGGCTTTCGGGCAGCTCTTCGCTCCAGGCAGGATCCGCGACCATGCGTTCCATATCGCGGGCGCGAACCGCGTCTGCACTGGGCGCGTTGACCCATTCGGCCGATAGTTTGGCCTCACGTAGCAGGCGTTCGGCTTTGCGCTGTGCCTTTGGTGGGACGATCAGCGTACTTGCGCCTTTGCGTCCGGCGCGACCGGTTCGGCCAGATCTGTGCAACAAAGTTTCGCTGCTAGAAGGCAGGTCCGCATGCACAACCAGATCAAGGTTCGGCAGATCGATCCCGCGTGCGGCAACATCGGTGGCGACACAGACACGGGCCCGCCCATCACGCATCGCTTGCAGGGCGTGAGAACGCTCAGCTTGGCTTAGCTCACCAGAGAGGGCAACAGCGGAAAAGCCGCGGTTAGACAGGCGCGTAATCAGGCGATTCACAGCCGCACGCGTGTTGGCGAATACGATGGCATTGGGGGCCTCGTGGTAGCGCAGCACGTTAATGATAGCGTTTTCCGCATCATGGGGGGCAACCGTATGCGCAAAGTAAGTGATGTCGCTGTGCTGCTCTGCCTTATTGATGGTCGAAATCCGCTGCGCATCGCGCTGGTAGCTTTTCGCCAGTTTGGCAATCGGAGCAGATACCGTGGCCGAGAACAACAGGGTTTGGCGATCATCTGGGCTTTCGCCAAGAATGAATTCTAGGTCTTCGCGGAAACCCAGATCCAACATTTCGTCAGCTTCGTCCAGCACCACAGCACGCAGTTGTGAGAGGTTAATCGACCCACGACTGATATGGTCGCGCAAACGGCCCGGTGTGGCGACAACGATATGCGCGCCGCGCTCTAATGTACGACGTTCGTCGCGCATGTCCATGCCACCCACACATGAGGCGATCTTGGCGCCAGCGACACCGTACAGCCAATCCAGCTCGCGCTTTACCTGCAGGGCCAGCTCGCGCGTTGGTGCGATGATCAAGGCCAAAGGGGCACTCGCGCGTTCAAAACCATCAGCCTCGCCCAGAATGGTTGGTGCGATGGCAATGCCAAATCCCACAGTTTTACCCGAGCCGGTTTGTGCTGAGACCAACAAATCTTTGCCGGACAGTTCAGGGTCAGAACAGGCTTCTTGGACTGGGGTTAAAGAGGTATAGCCACGCGCATCAAGCGCCTGTTTCAAGGAGGTTTTCAAAGCAGAATTTCCGATCATATAGCAAGTGAGGCGCGTGCTGCGCCAGAGGTCAGATTCGACCATTCTTGCCATATCCTATCCGAGGCAAATGTAAGACGAGTCTGAGACGAAGCGCCGTATCTAACGGATTTGATCGAAGATGTATAGCGCTTTGCGTTGGAAAATACGCAACTCTGGTATGCATTTACGGCGTTGCGCGAGGTTTTGCCGATATTTGCTGATATGTGCCAAAACGTGCCGATGTCTGCTCTTGGTACGACGGACTGCTGGATGCTCTGCGTTGAGGTTTGACTGAACCACGACAGCGGAGCGGACGATTTATGGCAAGCGCAACACCCACGTGTATGACACGTAAATGGGGCACGAGAACCCGCACAAAACCAGAGGTGCCAATTGCAGGATATCGCCCGTATTTTGCTCCCGATTGTTTTCGCTGCAAAGCGCGGCATTATCGTGTGCCAAATGGGGACGGCAAGCATGTGGTCTATACGTATATCCGCAAAAACGCCTGTAGCAGCTTTAAGGCTTTGTTCTTGGCGCATGCGCAGCTAACACGAAAACATGGCTTGGAATACGCAAAATCCCGCGGGCTAGGTGCGTTGCGTGAATTTCACCCCAAGTGGTGGCAGGGTCGTTGTGATATGCGAATGTTTGTCTATCGCCATCCGTTCGACCGATGCGTCTCCGCTTTTGTAAATAAATTCGTCGAAGCGCGCGACAATGGCGACATCTTTACGAATTTCGCGGCACGCACGGGTAAATCGCCTGAGACTGCGACGTTTGAGGATTTTGTGGCCTATATTGATGGCCCATTTGGCGCGCTAGATTGCCATGTTTGGCCGCAAAAGTCGCATCTATCTGACAAAACGTATACGCATGCCATTGATATGCATATGCTAAGCCAAGTCATGGGCGCAGCATTACCTTCTTTAGCACCATATTTTTCTCAACCCGCCAACGCGAGCAACTGGAGATCCCAAAACGCAGTCTTAAAGGCTGAACCTCGAGATCTCAGTGCGATCCCAGCTGACCAAATCCGTGCATTGGGGGCGTATAGTAAAGTCAATTTCGACAGGCTGAGAGCCGAAGTTGAGGCGAAATATGCCGTTGATATGGAGATGATTGCAGATATCAAAAAAGCTGCCTGCACGCCCAGAGCACATTAAGGCCAAGCGCACATTAAGGCAGAGATCACAGACGAAAACGATGACCAAAAAAACGCGCCCCAAATTGAGGGCGCGTTTCAAAGTTCATATCAGCGCGTAAAATCGCCTAGATGAGAGACCGTGAGATCAAACCTTTAGGTTTGGGATGATCTGCTTCTTGCGAGACATCACGCCTGGCAGCACAACGGTGTCGCCGGTGACTGTCGCGCCAAAGCTTTTCTCGGCAACGGTTTTGACCAGATCGTTGGGGACCAAAAGTGTTGCTTCTTCGCGCAAAATGTCGACGACGAACAGCAGGACTTGGTCTACGCCATCTTCGGATTGAACAGTCGCAAAGGTTTCCATGAGGGACGCTTTGCGATCCAGAGGGATGTTTGGCGCAGTGGTTTCCAGAACAGAAACACGGAATTTGGTGCCGTCAACAGCGTATTCTTTTGAGTCCATACGGATCAGTTCCGCATCAGAAAAAGCAGAGACGTCTGATTTTGCTGCAAACATCTCGGCGGCATAGGCTGTAAGGTCGAGGTTTAGTTCACCAGCCAACTTTTGCGCCAGCGCTTTGTCATGATCCGTCGTGGTTGGGGAACGGAATTCCAATGTGTCGGACAGGATACAAGACAGCACCAGACCTTTGATCTGGTCGGGCATTTTTGCAGCATCTTCGCCCATCAGATCATACATGATGGTGGCGGTGCAGGCCAATGGACGGATGGTGATGTCGATAGGGCCTTTGGTTTCCAGTCCGCCGACCAATTTATGGTGGTCGATGATGGCGGTGATATCCAGCGCGTTGATGTTATCGGGCAGCTCGGCTGGGTTGTTGGTGTCGACGATGATGACAGGGGTGCCGTCAGCAAAATCTGTTTTAATGGCAGGGGTGTCTACGCCCCATTTTTCAACAACAAAGGCAGCTTCGGTATTGGGAGCACCCAGTAAAACAGCTTCGGCAGGCTGACCTTTGATTTCATTCAGATACCAAGCCCAAATAAGCGGGGAGCCCGTTGAATCGGTGTCAGGGGATTTATGGCCGAAAACGAGAGTGGTCATACGCGCGATCCTATGCATCTAATGTGTGTTTTGCGGGTCTTATAGCAGCCGTAACTGCTTTGTCACCCCTCGGGGAAATGACTGTGATGCATGAGGGATATGCATTCACGCAGTATCACATCGCAGCGCATCATCTCGCAAGCCCTCCCGCCGGTTTGTTGAGCTTTGAAAAAGCCCAACGCCCGTTGGGGGTGGCGCCGTGCCCACAGGGCACGGCGCGGCAGCCAAGGCACTGCGGTGGGGGCGGGAGCGCATGCGGGTTTGCAGCCTCCCTGTGTTTGTTGAGCGTGTTTATTTTGGCATTTCAGAGACAGACCAGCCACCCTGTTGCAGCAAGGTCAGTAAGCCGTTTCGTCCTGGTAAATGCGCTGCGCCCACGGCAATGAAGAGGTGTGGTACATCGTAATGCTGGATTTGGCCTATCCAAGCTTGAGTGCGCTGGTCCAACAAACGCTCATTTTGGGCCGACAGCAAGCGGCTGACCTCACTGCGGGGGGTGTCTAGATCGCGGTAGATTGCCCAATTGGACACAATGCGACCTTCGCTAAATTGACCTTCAAAATAAGCAGCGCTGAGTGTTGTCGTCAGGTTGGCCTCGGTTGTTTGGCTGTGCAATTCCATCCGCAGCAATTGGATTTGATCGCGCAGCGGTAAGCTGTTGAGCGCAACCAGCCCTGCCTCTGTCTTTTCGAGGCCCGCGACAGGAATACTCCGTCGCATAGCATGGCGCTCAATGCGATCATCCAGTCCGCGCTGCCTGCCCCACGCGCGCCAGGAACGTTGAGCACAGTTTCGATGACTGGCCAGTAAATCAGACGCGGCCCATGGTTGTAATGTTTGTACGGCTTGCGCTGAGATCTGTCGGTGCGCCAACTGTTGTGACAGCGTGGCCCAGTCTTTGGGCCCCAATAGTTTTGCCAGTGACGTGTTTGGAGGCAACGTCACAAGCGCCTTTTCCTGTTCAGGGGGGAGGCCTGCGCGAATTTGGGCTGTTGTGACCTCCAAAAGCACAAGATCTGCCTTGCGCAGTGTCGGGCCAATCTGTCGCATAATCTGTCGCATCCGAGGGTCGCCGGAATGTTGAGTTCCTACGATATAGATGTCGCGTCCGTTTTTGTGTGCGTGCCAGAAAAGCCCATTTGCAAATGGAATTGTAGCGAGCTCTGCTTGCAGGGCGGCACGTGCCGAGGGAGACAGGCTTTGCCGTAAATCAACACCCCCACAGCGGGCTTGCGCCACAAGAGGCAGCACCAGAGCGATAAAACACGCAAACACTCGATAAACCAAACACATAGCCACAAGCCTATGAGACAAGTGCCAATAAATTCTAAACACCGCACGCGACGGCGTCATGGCAAGGTTTTGCGACGCAGAGTATACCCTTGCTCCTCTAGCAGTGATAACAATCCGGTCTCGCCGGGTAAGTGGGCCGCGCCGACTGCAATCATCAGGTGGTCGGCCTGTGCGTCTTGAATGACATCCATCCAGGCACGGTTGCGCCCGGTAATCAGTTGAGTGTTGAGATCTGTAAGATCCTCAGCCGCCGTGCGCGCCTGTGATGCATCCAAACTCGCGAAGAACTGTTGTTCTTGAAACGTAACCACACGCTGGACGTTTTGGGCAAAATATCCATCTTTCAATGTGTGTAGGTCATCTAAATTCGAAGACAAAAGATGCAGGTATGTACTGAGATCCGCGACCTGTTTGTCCAAAGGCTCTGCATCCAGCATGGTGTAGACGCTCATTGGATCTTCAAGAGAGTGTATGGGGATACCCGCGGTTTCGGCACTGTCCATGAGGCGCATATCCAGACCGTGCGTGGCCTGAGGTGCATTTCTGAGACAGGGCGGGACTGCGAGTGAAATGGCGAGAAACCAAGGTTTCATTTTTGCCGCGATAAGCGGAGAAAGCCCAGCTTTTTGTACCGCGTCTTTGACTTGCTTCCATTGCGCAGGCGAGAGGCGATCAATCAAGCTTGGTCCTGACTGGATGAAAATAAGGCTGGGATCTGTGCTGAGGGAGCGCTGCAAGGTGGAGAGATCTTCTGGATTGGCTTCGACCAACAACAGTTGTGCCGTTTGTAGATCACGGGTGAGGGTTGGCATCCAGGGCGCGAAGCGCGGGTCATTGAGATGCAAGGTGCCAATCAGGTCAATCACACGATCCTCCCGCGTGGCTTGCCAATACAGGCCTGTCGCATAAGGGATGTCGACCAATGTCTGGTTCAGGGTTTCTATATCGGCGGGTGTGGCAGATGCGAGCAGGTTGGCGCCTGTACAGGAGTCGAGATTAGATTGCGCTGTCGCCGGCAGGGTTTGCAAGACCAGCCCTAATCCCAGCTTTAATCCCAGTCCTAACCCCAATCCTAGACGCCGACCTTTGCCAAAGGTCCAAACTTTGGAGCTGCGTGGCAAGCTGCGATGCGCGACGCGCGGGCGCAACAGAGGCAACTTAGACAAAACGGTCTGCGTCAAGGTATGAAGAGGGGGGAACATGTATAATTTCCGATGGCTGGGGAACTTAGGCTACCTTGTCATTCCCGGGCGGGACGGGCAAGCATGGGATGCACGAACCTGGTTTGGGGCGCAGGCATTATATGAATAAAGAACAAGAGCTATACGCTCCGGTTAAGGCGCTGCTTGAAGCGCAGGGGTATGAGGTCAAAGGCGAGGTCGGCGCCGCTGATGTGGTGGCCTGCCGGTCGGAGGAAGAGCCGGTTGTGGTCGAATTAAAGCTGCGATTTTCACTGGCGTTGTTTCACCAAGCCGTCGCGCGCTTGGCCGTAACGGATCTGGTTTATCTGGCGGTGCCCAAACCAACCGGTAAGCAGGCGCGCCGGATGCTGCGGGATAATCTGGTTCTATGCCGGCGTCTGGGGTTAGGTTTGATCACTGTGCGCGCAGACGGGCGGGCCGAAGTTCAATGCGATCCGGGGCCTTATGCACCGCGTAAGTCTAAGCCCAAGACGCAACGCTTGCTTCGTGAATTTCAACGCCTGTCAGGGGACCCGAATTTAGGTGGTAGTCCGCGTGGTGGTCTGGTGACAGGCTATCGTGACGACGCGATGAAATGCGCAACATACCTGCAAACTCATGGTCCAAGCCGCGGGGCTGTTGTCGCCAAGGCGACGGGAGTGGATAAGGCCACAACATTGATGCGCGACAATCACTATGGTTGGTTTGAAAAGGTCACGACCGGCGTCTATCAGATCAGCGAGGCTGGACACGCGGGGTTGCAAACCTGGGGGTGCAGGCCAAGTGCTTTACAAAGCACAGAGTAGCCAAGTTTAAGTCGGGCGAAACAAACTAGGCAACACGGTTTTCTTGTCCGGCATCTACCAAAATATCTGGACAGACGCGCTCAGCGATATCAAGAACTTTACCCCAGTTGGCAACATCTAACAGTTTGACTGTTGTCGAAGGTGTTTGAAAACGCTCCTGTGTTACAGAGCTAAGGTCTGATATATCCGTGAGGTCAAATGCAGTGTCGTCGATCGACATATAGTTATGCCCCTGGGTTTCTCCGTAGACAAAAATGATAAGCTTCGCATTGTGACAAGCCTGCAAGAAACGCTCCATGCGCCGTGTGAAGATGTCATTGATCAACTGCATCTGTGTTAAGTGATCAGGCATATCGCTGTTGGCAAACGCGGGTGCAGACTCGTGCCAATTGTAATGGGCGAGGATATAACCATGCTTCGTATTTAAGGTGTAATATGCCCTGGTGTCGTCCAGCCATTGACCGATGTCAGGGTTGGGGGGCGCTTTGGCAACTTGGCTATTTACCTCTTGGTACGTTGAGGTTTCGAAGTGGATACCCACGCCGTTTGCGGGACAGGTATGGTTGTCAAACTTGCGACAAACTTCGTGCAGTAACTGGCCAGATGAAGAGGCTGGAAAACGCATATCGCCAGATTTTAGAATGGACACCAGCGATTGAGGTGGGAAAAAGCCAACATCAAAGGGGAGGGAAGGCTGACGAAAGGACAACGCCGCCTCAAGCGTGGCTTTTGTAAAGCACCTGAACCCAATTGGAACAATCGCCAGTTCTCCGGTTTTGACCAGTTTTTGGAGATGTATCATCTTTTTGATGGTACTTTGATAGCGGATCAATTTCCCTAGAATAAAGGCGTTTTGAGGCCGATGGATATTTGCGGTTAGCATGACCTTACATGCCGCTTCAAAGTCGCGGTTTGTTTCATGACGCATCGCTTGCGCCAGAAGGTTGCTTATATTGGCTGTCTGCAAATTCGATACGTCCTTACACCGCTTGGGCAGCGCATAACCGGGCTGCGCATGTCTGTTTGCAATGTACTGCACAGACATTGGATTTTGGTAAACGCGGCACGCTTATAGCCGTTTTCGGCGGCATGTTCGAAACCGATAAAATTACATGAAAATTTGAACTATATTCGTGTATTCACGGTTATGGGACGATGGCATTGGGGATTTCGTGCATATGTAACCTTAGACACGCGATGCCATCGGCGCGGTTGCGCACAGTGTGATGCAATGCTGTGTGATACAAGGCAGTGCGACAAAATACAGCGTGACAAAATACAATGAATTTTGTTGCATGATCATGTTGACAGATTTGACCCGTATGCCTACCTATCTCATCGTTAGCAGTCAGATGATTTGAGTGCTAACCTTCCGCCTCCGTCGCTTAAAGCTAGGGCGGAGGAAGAAGATTGGATAAATAACTTTGAGCTTAAGGAGCTGCAAAGATGGCATTAAAACCGCTTCATGACCGCGTGTTGGTACGTCGTACCGAGAGCGAAGAAAAAACCTCTGGTGGTCTGATCATCCCTGATTCCGCAAAAGAAAAGCCCTCCGAGGGTCTCGTCGTCGCATGCGGCGAAGGCGCGCGCAAGGACTCAGGCGAGCTGATCGCGATGGCCGTAAAAGCTGGCGACACCATTTTGTTCGGCAAATGGTCCGGAACAGAAGTGACTGTTGACGGCGAAGAGCTGCTGATGATGAAGGAAAGCGACATCATGGGTATCATCGAGTAAGCCACTGCGCTGCTTGATAAACCCTGATCGTTATTCCCCCGACACTTACTCTTAGGAGATAAACATGGCCGCTAAGGACGTGAAATTCGACACCGATGCCCGTAATGCAATGCTGCGTGGCGTCAACATTCTGGCAGATGCTGTTAAAGTAACTTTGGGCCCCAAAGGTCGCAACGTTGTTCTGGACAAATCTTTTGGTGCACCACGCATCACGAAAGATGGTGTTTCCGTTGCCAAAGAGATCGAACTGGAAGACAAGTTCGAAAACATGGGCGCACAAATGGTGAAAGAAGTTGCTTCTCGCACCAATGACGAAGCAGGCGACGGTACAACAACCGCGACTGTTCTGGCACAAGCCATCGTCAAAGAAGGCCTGAAGCAGGTTGCAGCTGGCCTGAACCCAATGGACCTGAAGCGCGGCATCGATCTGGCGACTGCAAAAGTTGTCGAAGGCATCAAAGCTTCTGCACGTGAAGTTGCAGATTCTGCTGAAGTTGCTCAGGTTGGTACAATTTCTGCAAACGGCGAAGCTGAAATCGGTCAGCAAATCGCAGACGCAATGCAGAAGGTTGGCAACGAAGGTGTTATCACCGTCGAAGAAAACAAAGGTCTGGAAACAGAGACAACTGTTGTTGAAGGCATGCAGTTTGACCGTGGTTACCTGTCCCCTTACTTTGTGACAAACCCAGACAAGATGACTGCAGAGCTTGATGACTGCATGATCTTGCTGCACGAAAAGAAACTGTCTTCACTGCAGTCCATGGTTCCTTTGTTGGAATCAGTGATCCAGTCTCAAAAGCCTCTGCTGATCATCGCAGAAGATGTTGAAGGCGAAGCGCTGGCAACTTTGGTTGTAAACAAACTGCGCGGCGGTCTGAAAATCGCAGCTGTTAAAGCACCTGGTTTCGGCGATCGCCGTAAAGCCATGCTGCAAGACATCGCGATCCTGACCGGTGGTCAAGTGATCTCAGAAGATCTGGGCATGAAGCTTGAGAATGTCACAATGGACATGCTGGGCACTGCGAAGAAAGTTCAGATCACCAAAGACGAAACCACTGTTGTGGACGGCGCTGGTGAAAAGGCAGAAATCGAAGCACGCGTAACTCAAATCCGCGCGCAAATCGAAGAAACCACATCTGACTACGACCGTGAAAAGCTGCAAGAACGTGTTGCCAAACTGGCAGGCGGCGTTGCTGTTATCCGCGTCGGTGGCATGACCGAAGTTGAAGTTAAAGAGCGCAAAGATCGCGTTGACGATGCCCTGAACGCGACCCGCGCGGCCGTTCAAGAAGGTGTTATCGTTGGTGGTGGTGTTGCTCTGGTTCAAGCTGGTAAAGCTCTGGCCGGTCTGGAAGGCGCAAACCCTGACCAGAACGCAGGTATCAAAATCGTGTCTAAAGCAATCGAAGCGCCTCTGCGCCAGATCGCTGAAAACGCAGGTGTTGACGGTGCAGTTGTTGCTGGCAAGATCCGTGAAAGCGACGACACATCGTTTGGCTTTAACGCACAAACCGAAGAATATGGCGACATGTTCGGCTTTGGTGTGATTGACCCAGCGAAAGTAACGCGTACTGCTCTGGAAGATGCAGCGTCAATTGCTGGCCTGTTGATCACAACAGAAGCAATGGTTGCAGATAAGCCTGCCAAAGAAGGCGCGGCTCCAGCAGGCGGCATGCCTGACATGGGCGGCATGGGCGGCATGATGTAATCAGTGATTTCCTTCGGGAAATCTGCTGATGCGCTCAGTGAATTGGCTTGTAATGAGCCGGTTCGTTGCCAGTCTAAAGCACTACAATCAAAAGATGGGCTGCCTTTGGGTGGCCCTTTCTTTTGTGAGACAGGCTTTTGTGAGCCAGGCGTTTATGCATATGCGGCTGATATGTCCGCGCAGCAGAGAAAGCCTGCCAAACCATGAGCCGCAAAGACCCCAGATGTCGACTGGTCATCCCCCTGACGGAGCAGGAACGTACGATGTTGCGCGTTTTGGCGCGCGGCGGCAGCTTGGGGGATGCGCTGCGCAGGGTGGTGCAGCATGAGTTGGTTCTCTTGACGGGTGGCTTGGATCCTGTTGCGGTGATCGGAGGCGGATTGCCAGTGCAATTGCCGCGTAGGACATTGGTTCAAGTGTCCGATCTTGCTGACCAAACAGGGTGCGGCAAGATACTTGTGGTGCGGTCTTTGTTGCAGCGGGGGCTTGCGCGTTCAAAGGATTGTGAAGAGTTATGGGCGGGGCACGGGTCCACTTGACTTGCAGGTGCCGACAGGGCTCAGTCTGGCGAGACATGTCCCGAGAGATGCGCTGAACATCCTCCCCTGAGAAAGCCCAAGCTGATGCGACTGATTCTGATTACAACCATCATCATGGTCGCTTTTGCAGCCAATTCCGTTTTGGGGCGTTGGGGCATCGGTGGCGGCTATATGAGAGCGGAACCATTTGGCTTGCTGCGCCTGGCTTCTGGTGCCGTGATGTTATGGATCTTATGTGGTTTGCAGGGGGTGCGCCCATCTGAAACACGGCTGAACAGCCTGTTGGGTGGCGCGTCTCTGTTAGTGTATATATTGGGATTTTCCGTTGCTTATGCCGCGTTGGACGCTGGGTTGGGCGCTTTGGTGATGTTTGGCACGGTGCAAATTACGATGTTTGCCTGGGGGCTGTATAGCGGCGATAAAACCACGAGCGTGCAACTGAGCGGCGCTGGGGTCGCTTTGGCTGGGCTGGCTTATGTGGTGTGGCCCAGCAATGAGGTTAGTGCGCCGTTATGGGCGGTGGTCTTGATGATGCTAGGTGGCGTTGGTTGGGGCGTTTACAGCTTGGTTGGTCGTCGCAGTGCGGATGCCTTGGGGGCGACCACATTGAGTTTTACCTTGGCAGCTCTTGTGATGGTTCCGGTTGTCCTGCTGACATGGGACGCGGGCGCGCCGGTCAGCTGGCAGGGCGTGGTCCTTGCCGTGATCTCCGGCGCGGTGACATCGGCGGTGGGTTATGCAGCGTGGTATCGCATCATCCCGCAGCTGTCAGGCCCTGTGGCCGCAACGGTACAACTGAGTGTGCCGGTGATTGCGATTCTTGCGGGCAGTGTCATTTTGGGCGAGGCGATTGGCCTGCGTCTGCTGTTTGGCTCTGTGGTGGTGTTGGGCGGAATTGCGCTGGTTATTCTGGCAAAACCGGCGCGGTGATCTTTTAATATACGTTTATGTGCCTAAATCGTCAGAGATGAAGACACGTATTTTATCTGTTTGCTTTGCACTTTGGGCGGGACCGGCTGCAGCTGAAGCTGCATCTGGAGAGTGTGTGATCCTGTTGCACGGGTTGGCCCGGACGCCTGCGTCGTTTCTGCTGATGGACCAAGCTTTGCAGGGGCGTGGATATAAAGTGGTGCGGCCGGGCTATCCCTCGACACAGGCACAAGTGGCGACCTTGGCGCAGGGCGTGTTACCGCCCGCCTTTGCGCAGTGCCAAGGGCAACGTACACATGTGGTGACCCATTCAATGGGGGCGATTTTACTGCGCAGCTATCTAGCGCAAACGCGGCCTGCGGATTTAGGGCATGTGGTGATGCTGGCTCCGCCCAATCACGGCAGTGCCTTGGTCGATGTTCTGGGCGATTGGACGGTATTTGATCTGATCCATGGCCCCGCCGGTCAGGAGTTGGGTACGGGAGAACAGGCCACGCCCAATGCGCTTCCGCCTGTGGATTACCCCGTGGGGGTGATTGCAGGCACGCGGTCGCTCAATCCGTTGTTCTCGCATCTGCTCCCCGGGCGTGATGATGGCAAAGTGTCTGTGGACAGTACGCGAGTCGAAGGGATGACCGCGCAGATTATTCTACCGGTGACACATACTTATATGATGAATAATCCGACGGTTATTGCACAGGTGGCACATTATCTGAGTTATGGAGAGTTTGATCCGAACCTCAGCTGGAAAGATGGTGTTTTTGGGGCCGAACGATCACGGCCTGAGGTTGAATAACCCAAGGTTTTGACCGGAATTTTCCCGCCTATCGAGAGAGAACAAAAGTTTTTATCAGAAAAGGCGAGAAAATGTGTTTTCTGTGCTTGACGGTGGGAGGGGCTGAGAATATTACACCCCAACGCTCAGATCGGAAGATCACTTTGGATCTGGACGCAGCAGTGGGCGGTTGTAGCTCAGCTGGTTAGAGTACCGGCCTGTCACGCCGGGGGTCGCGGGTTCGAGCCCCGTCAACCGCGCCATCACTGCAAGCAACACCTCTTCCCGTGGTGTTGTTGACACGATAGGGACCGTCCCGGAGGGAACTGCCAGAGTATCTGGTGTGAAAATCGCGGTTGTAGCTCAGCTGGTTAGAGTACCGGCCTGTCACGCCGGGGGTCGCGGGTTCGAGCCCCGTCAACCGCGCC